>JBFMHG010000028.1:0-1191 GCA_040752955.1 Pseudomonadota bacterium | reverse complement strand
ATATCGCCATTATTGGCCTGGGCTATGTCGGTCTGCCGCTGGCGGTCGAGTTTGGTAAGCGTTACCCCACGTTGGGGTTTGACATCAACCAGGCGCGGATAAAAGAGCTTAACCAGGGCGAAGACCATACGCTGGAAGTGAGCGGCGCCGAGCTGGTGCAGGCCACTCATCTTAGCTACAGCGCGGATATAGCTGATTTACGCCGGGCGAATGTGTTTATTGTCACTGTGCCCACACCAATAGACGCGCACCGCCAGCCAGATTTAACGCCGCTGATTAAAGCCTCAGAAACCTTAGGTAAAGTGATAAAAGCCGGCGACGTGGTCATTTATGAATCTACAGTTTACCCGGGCGCGACTGAAGAAGACTGCATCCCGGTTATCGAGCGGGTATCAGGGCTTAAATACAATGTGGACTTTTTTGCCGGCTACAGCCCGGAGCGGATAAACCCGGGCGATAAAGAGCACCGGGTCACGACGATTAAAAAAGTCACCTCGGGCTCCACCGCTGAAGTCGCTGAATTTGTCGATGGCTTATACCGCAGCATTATTACGGCTGGCACCTATAAAGCCAGCTCAATCCGGGTAGCGGAAGCGGCCAAGGTGATAGAAAACACTCAGCGTGATTTAAACATCGCGCTGATAAACGAGCTGGCGGTGATTTTTAACAAACTGGGCATTGATACTGAAGAAGTGCTGTTAGCCGCTGGCACCAAATGGAACTTTTTACCGTTTCGGCCGGGCTTAGTTGGTGGCCACTGTATCGGGGTAGACCCGTACTATTTAACGCATAAAGCGCAATCGATTGGTTATCACCCTGAAGTGATACTGGCAGGAAGACGCATCAACGACAGCATGGGGCGTTATGTGGTCAGCGAGCTGGTAAAAGCGATGGTCAAGCGGCGTATCCATGTGGCCGGTGCTAAAGTGCTGGTGATGGGGCTGACGTTTAAAGAAAACTGCCCGGATATCCGCAACACCAAGGTGGTAGATATTTTAGCTGAGCTAAAAGAATACGGCGTAGCGGCAGACGTATTTGACCCCTGGGTAAATGTCGAAGAGGCACAGCACGAATACGGCATAACGCCACTAAGCCAGCCAGAGCAGGGCGCCTATGATGCGGTTATCCTGGCGGTAGGGCATCAGCAGTTTCGCGCCCTGGGCGCAGCAGGTATTCGCGCGCTAACCAAGC
>JBFMHG010000027.1:0-1487 GCA_040752955.1 Pseudomonadota bacterium | reverse complement strand
ATCGCGATGATGTCTTTCAGCTCTTTGTAACGCTGCAGTACAGATTGTACGCCACGTGCTACTTCATAGTGCTCTTTACCGATTACCAGTGGATCTAACTGACGAGACGTTGAATCCAGTGGGTCGATCGCCGGGTAAATACCCAGTGACGCGATGTTACGGCTCAGTACTACGGTTGCATCTAAGTGCGAGAACGTGGTGGCTGGTGACGGGTCAGTTAAGTCATCCGCAGGTACGTATACGGCCTGGATTGACGTGATTGAACCCGTCTTAGTAGAGGTAATACGCTCTTGCAGCGCACCCATCTCTTCTGCCAGCGTTGGCTGATAACCTACTGCTGATGGCATACGGCCCAGAAGTGCAGACACTTCAGTACCAGCCAGTGTGTAACGGTAGATGTTATCAACGAAGAACAGCACGTCACGGCCTTCATCACGGAATTTTTCCGCCATGGTTAAGCCGGTTAACGCTACGCGTAAACGGTTGCCTGGTGGCTCGTTCATCTGACCGTACACTAACGATACTTTGTCCAGTACGTTAGAGTCTTTCATTTCGTGATAGAAGTCGTTACCTTCACGGGTACGCTCACCCACACCGGCGAATACTGAGTAACCGCTGTGCTCGATCGCGATGTTACGGATCAGTTCCATCATGTTAACGGTTTTACCTACACCGGCACCACCGAACAGACCCACTTTACCACCTTTGGCGAACGGACATACCAGGTCGATAACCTTGATACCAGTTTCCAGCAGCGCGTTTGATGCTGCTTGATCTTCGTATGAAGGTGCTGAACGGTGGATAGACCAACGCTCTTCTTCACCGATTGGGCCCGCTTCGTCGATTGGCTCACCCAGAACGTTCATAATACGGCCCAGTGTGGCTTTACCCACCGGAACCTGAATTGCTTTGCCAGTGTTCGCCACAGCTGCGCCGCGACGTAAACCGTCAGTTGTACCTAATGCGATAGTACGAACAGTACCGCCACCCAGCTGTTGCTGAACTTCCAGCACCAAACCAGCCAGATCACCGTCGGTCACGTTTAACGCGTCATAGATACCAGGTACCGCATCTTGTGGAAAATCGATATCCACAACGGCGCCAATGATTTGGACGACCTTACCTTGACTCATGATGTTTCCTCAAATTTCTCAAAACTGTTTACCTTAGCCTACAGCTGCCGCACCTGCGACGATTTCGCTAAGCTCCTGGGTAATCGCGGCCTGACGTGCTTTGTTATACACAAGTTTCAGGTCGTCCATCAGGTTGCCGGCGTTATCGGTTGCAGCCTTCATGGCTACCATCCGTGCGGCGTGCTCACTGGCAGAGTTCTCTACCACCCCCTGATAAACCTGCGATTCGACGAAACGGTCCAACAACATATCTAAAATAGGTTTTGGATCCGGCTCGTACAGGTAATCCCAGTTATGTGCTTTTTGCTCAATATCTGCTTTTGGCAAAGGTAAGAGTTGATCGATCACTGGCTC
>JBFMHG010000026.1:0-1645 GCA_040752955.1 Pseudomonadota bacterium | reverse complement strand
GCGGAGAGAGAGGGATTCGAACCCTCGTTAGGGGTTAACCTAAACACACTTTCCAGGCGTGCGCCTTCAGCCACTCAGCCATCTCTCCGGAACTTGCGTTGCAAGCGCGGCTATACTAGGGAAATTCGGCAGCAGGCGCAACTGTTATCTGTGCTGCTGGCCTGCTACTGGCGGAATTTTATCCAGTTTTACCGACACCGGGATTAAGCGTTACCTTTTACCTGCTTTTTCATATCAGCGGCAAAGCCTAGCATGCGGTTAAGCGGGATTAAGGCCTTTTCGCGTAGCGCAGCGTCAACAAAAATTTCATGCCCACTGGTGTCGGTTAACGCCGCTTCTATCGCCTTTAAGCCGTTCATCGCCATCCAGGGGCAATGCGCGCAGCTGCGACAGGTAGCGCCGTTACCGCCGGTTGGGGCTTCGATAAAGGTCTTATGCGGCATCTGCTGCTGCATTTTATAAAAGATGCCCTTATCGGTAGCGACGATAAAGGTGTCGTTTGGCAGCGTCTGACTGGCTTTAATCAGCTGGCTGGTTGAGCCTACTGCATCGGCTAATTGCACTACGCTATCGGGTGATTCAGGGTGTACCAATACAGCAGCGCCCGGGTATTGCTTTTTCAGCTCGACCAGCGCCTTGGCTTTAAACTCATCGTGTACTATACAGGCCGCGTTCCACAGCAGCATGTCGGTACCGGTTTGCTTTTGCACATAAGCACCTAAATGCTTATCCGGCCCCCAGATAATCTTCTTGCCCAGGCTATCTAAGTAGTCGACGACATCCAGCGCGATAGACGAAGTAACCACCCAGTCAGCACGGGCTTTAACCGCAGCCGACGTATTGGCATACACCACCACTACACGGTCTGGATGCGCGTCACAAAACGCCGAGAACGGCTCAGCCGGACAGCCTAAGTCCAGTGAGCAGGTAGCATCCAGCGTTGGCATTAACACGGTTTTGTTTGGCGTTAAAATTTTAGCCGTTTCGCCCATAAACTTAACACCGGCGACGATCAGCGTTTTCGCCGGGTGCTCGTTACCAAAACGGGCCATTTCTAATGAGTCTGATACACAACCACCGGTCTCTTCGGCCAGCGCCTGAATCTCCGGATCGGTATAGTAGTGCGCTACCAGCACAGCATCTTTTTGCTGTAATAATGCCTTAATGCGTGCCTTGTATGCTTGCTTATCATCGTTACTAAGCGGCACCGGCTTTTTCGGAAAAGCAAAGTCTTGCTCTGTGAAATACAACGTCTGTTCCATAGCGCTTACCCGCTGGCTGTAAAAGGCCGGCATTATAACGCTGCATGAAAGCAAAATACAGTATCAAGGCATGGTGGGTCATGATGGATTCGAACCATCGACCAACGGATTAAAAGTCCGCTGCTCTACCAGCTGAGCTAATGACCCATGCAGGAAAAACAAGATAAAGTGGTGGGTCATGATGGATTCGAACCATCGACCAACGGATTAAAAGTCCGCTGCTCTACCAGCTGAGCTAATGACCCAAACAGGTGGTGTCGAAGTGGTGGGTCATGATGGATTCGAACCATCGACCAACGGATTAAAAGTCCGCTGCTCTACCAGCTGAGCTAATGACCCACTTCGATAACTTTAGTTTGTGCGCTTTGGTGGGTCATGATGGA
>JBFMHG010000025.1:0-1827 GCA_040752955.1 Pseudomonadota bacterium | reverse complement strand
GCGTTGAGGCTGTAGAAAAACCTCTTTTCAGCTGATCAAGTTTGTGATCAAATAGCGTTGTCTGATTAAAAAATGGACAACGCCTAATGCCTAAATACATCCCATACGATTACAACCAAAGTGCCATGGTGGTAATTAATTATCTCGACCAACTGCAGCCTGGCTCCTTTGAACACGCCATTCATTATCTGATTGATAACAAACTCGACCTGTCGATATTTCACTGCAAATACCAGAATGAAGACAACGGCCGCCCGGCGTATGACCCGGCCGTGCTGTTAAAGATTATCTTGTTTGCGTACTCCAAAGGCATTACCTCCAGCCGAGAAATCCAGTGGTGCTGTGAAACCAATATCATCTTTAAAGCGCTGTCGTGCGACACGGTGCCGCACTTTACGACGATAGCCGCCTTTGTCAGTAGCTCGTCGGTGCAAATTGCCCAGTTGTTTGAACAGGTACTGTTGGTGTGCCATCAGCAGGGATTGTTGGGTAATGAACTGTTTGCGATAGATGGCTGCAAAATGTCTTCGAATGCCGCTAAAGAATGGTCGGGAACCTTTAAAGAACTGAGTGCCAAGCGGGATAAATTAAAACGGCAAATCCGTTACCATCTGGAGCAACATAAAAAGCTGGATGAGCGGGAATCGGCCGATGAAGCGCGTAAAGTCAGGCATCAGCAGAGTATCGATACGCTGAATAAGGCGCATGACAAGATTACTGATTTTTTAAAGACCGCCAGTCCACGGATGGGCCAGGGCAAACGCAGCAAGGAAGTGAAAAGTAACATCACCGATAATCAGTCAGCCAAAATGACCACCAGCAAAGGCACCATACAGGGCTATAACGGTGTGGCGGCGGTGGATAAGAAGCATCAGATAATAGTGGATGCGCAAGCCTTTGGTGAAGGACAAGAGCACCACACCTTAGTGCCGGTACTGGACCAGATAAAGCAGCGTTATAAACGTATGGGGATAAGCGAGAATATCTTTGCCGGTAAAACTATCGTGACGGCCGACACTGGCTTTGCTAATGAGGCTAACAACCATTACCTGTATCAGCAGCAAATAAACGGCTATGTGCCGGATAACCAGTTTAGAAAACGTGACCCGAAATTCAGCGAGCAAAAGCAAAAATACGGCAAGCGGCATCAGGACAAGGCAAAGGGGCAAAAGCCTATCTTCCCCTCCAGTGTTTTTGAGTTTGACCCGATAGCCATGACCTGTATTTGCCCGGCGGGAAAATCGTTACCCTGTCGGGGTACCAGGCCAGAGCCAGATGGCCAACAACGCGCCTTGTTCGGTGGTCGGTTGTTGCAGTGCCGGCATTGTTATTTAAAAGAGCAATGCATGATAAAGCCTGAGTCGGCGAGTCATAGAAAAGGGAGTGGCCGTCAGGTATCGTTTTTACTCAAAGCCAATGCGCCCCCGAATTACACCGACTGGATGAAACAGCGGGTAGACAGCGAAGCCGGTAAACAAATATACAGCCACCGCATGTCGGTGGTAGAGCCGGTGTTTGGCAATATCGGCGCGAATAAAAGGCTAAACCGGTTTAGCTTGCGTGGCAAAACCAAGGTGCAGGGCCAATGGCAGTTGTACTGTATGGTGCATAATCTGGAGAAGGTAAGCCGGTACGGTAAGTTAGGGTAAACAGTCTGTCGATTGCACCCAATAACGCCAGCTATAGCGGTTATTTAAGTGACATGTCATCAAGTAATTCTTGTCTTGAAATTCCTACCAAAAGCATGCAAAGTTCGTAACAAATAATAAACAGAATGGCCGGAGTAGAAATGCTGTGTGTACAACAGGTTTTTCTACAGGCTCGTTA
>JBFMHG010000024.1:0-2243 GCA_040752955.1 Pseudomonadota bacterium | reverse complement strand
TATCAGAACTGATCAAAAGTCGTATTGCTCAGTTCGAAGTGGTCAGTGAAGCTCGTAACGAAGGTACTATCGTTCAGGTAACTGACGGTATCATCCGTATCAATGGCCTTGCCGACTGTATGCAAGGTGAGATGATTGAGCTTCCTGGCAACCGTTATGCTATCGCGCTGAACTTAGAGCGCAACTCAGTAGGTGCCGTAGTAATGGGTCCTTATGCGGACTTAACTGAAGGCACTAAAGTAAAAAGCACTGGCCGTATTTTAGAAGTACCGGTTGGCCCACAGCTGTTAGGCCGTGTGGTTAACACCTTAGGTGCGCCTATCGACGGTAAAGGTCCAATTGACGCTGCGGGTTTTGAGCCGGTAGAGAAAATCGCCCCTGGCGTTATCGACCGTCAATCAGTAGACCAGCCAATGCAGACCGGTTATAAGTCTGTTGATGCCATGATCCCTATCGGTCGTGGTCAGCGTGAATTGTTAATCGGTGACCGTCAAACCGGTAAAACCGCATTAGCAATCGATGCCATCATCAACCAGAAAGGTACTGGTGTTAAGTGTATCTACGTTGCCGTAGGCCAAAAAGCTTCTACTATCGCTAACGTAGTACGTAAGCTGGAAGAGCACGGCGCCCTGGCCCACACTATCGTGGTGGTTGCGTCTGCTTCTGAAGCGGCTGCACTGCAGTTCCTGGCACCTTACGCTGGTTGTACTATGGGTGAATACTTCCGTGACCGCGGTGAAGATGCACTGATCGTATACGATGACCTGTCTAAGCAAGCTGTTGCTTACCGTCAGATCTCGTTACTGTTACGTCGTCCACCAGGTCGTGAAGCTTACCCGGGTGACGTATTCTATTTACACTCACGTCTGCTGGAGCGCGCATCTCGCGTAAATGCGGACTATGTTGAGCGTTACACTAACGGTGAAGTTAAAGGTAAAACCGGTTCTTTAACCGCATTACCAATTATTGAAACTCAAGCCGGTGACGTTTCTGCATTCGTACCTACAAACGTAATCTCGATTACTGACGGTCAGATCTTCTTAGAAACTGACTTGTTCAACGCCGGTATCCGTCCTGCGGTGAACGCGGGTATTTCAGTATCGCGTGTTGGTGGTGCGGCACAAACCAAGATCATCAAGAAGTTAGGTGGTGGTATTCGTCTGGCATTAGCACAGTACTCAGAACTGGCTGCGTTCGCGCAGTTCGCGTCTGACTTAGACGATGCGACCCGCGCTCAGTTAGAGCATGGTCAGAAGGTTACTGAGCTGATGAAACAGTTACAGTACAGCCCGATGTCTGTTGCTGAAATGGGCGTATCTATTTTCGCTATCGAAAAAGGCTTTATGAAAGACGTCGACGTAGCCAAGATCCTGGATTTTGAAGCTGCCCTGATCGCGTTCATGAAAGCAGAGCACGCTGAGCTGATGGCTGAGATCGATAAAACCGGTAACTACAACGACCAAATCGAGTCTACGTTCAAAGCTGCCATTGAGAAATTCAAGGCAACGCAGACCTGGTAATCAATGCGGGTGGCTAGCCCACCCCATTCGTTGAATGAATCGGAGATACAGTCATGGCCGGTGGTAAAGAGATAAAAAGTAAGATCGGGAGTATTAATAATACTCGCAAGATCACCAGTGCTATGGAAAAGGTTGCGGTCAGCAAAATGCGTAAAGCGCAGGACCGCGTAGCTGCAACTCGCCCATACGCTGAAGGTATGCGCAAAGTGATTGGTAACCTTGCCAATGGCAGCCTGGAATACCGCCATCCGTATTTAGCGGATCGCGAGGTAAAGCGGGTTGGCTACATTGTCATTTCTACTGATCGTGGTCTTTGCGGTGGCCTGAATACCAACGAGTTTAAGAAAGTTGCCCTGGAGCTGAAAAGCTGGAAAGACAAAGGTGTTGATGCGCAGTTTGCCGTTATCGGTAATAAAGCCACCGCCTTCTTCAAGCGTTTTGGCGGTAAGGTAGTAGCACAACAGGCGGGTTCAGGTGACGTACCACGTTTGGCTGATGTGATCGGTTCGGTAAAAGTGATGCTGCAAGCATTTAACGAAGGCCGCATCGACCGTTTATTCCTGGTGTACAACAAGTTTGTTAACACCATGAAGCAAGAGCCAGTGATCGATCAACTCTTACCTTTGCCAAAAGCAGATATTGAGCAAAAAGCACATAACTGGGATTACCTGTACGAGCCGGATCCAAAACCTATTTTAGATATGTTGTTGGACCGTTTCGTCG
>JBFMHG010000023.1:0-3667 GCA_040752955.1 Pseudomonadota bacterium | reverse complement strand
CTGCATTGTATCCTCTCTTAACAATTAGCTTTACTTAGAGTAAAGCTCGACGATTAACTGTTCGTTGATGTCCGCAGACAGGTCTGAACGCTCTGGCAGACGTTTGAACACGCCTTCAAGCTTCGTGTTGTCTACTTCGATCCAAGTTGGTTTCTCACGTTGTGCAGCGACTTCAAGCGCAGCACCGATACGGGCTTGCTTTTTCGCTTTTTCACGAACAGAGATCACTTGTTCAGGTAATACAGCGTGTGATGGAACGTTAACCACACGACCATCTAACATGATGGCTTTGTGGCTTACCAGCTGACGCGCTTCTGCACGAGTGCTGGCCAGGCCCATACGGTATACTACGTTGTCTAAGCGTGACTCTAACAACTGCAGCAGGTTTTCACCGGTATTACCTTTCAAACGAGCAGCTTCCTTGTAATAGTTACGGAACTGCTTTTCTAATACGCCGTACATACGACGTACTTTTTGTTTCTCGCGTAACTGTAAACCGTAGTCTGATAAGCGACCGCGGCGGGCGCCGTGCTGACCAGGTGCGGTAGTTAAGTTACACTTTGAATCGATTGCTCTAACGCCGCTCTTCAGGAACAGATCTGTACCTTCGCGACGACTCAGTTTGAGCTTAGGACCCAAATATCTTGCCATCTTCTTTCTCCAATAATCCGTGAAGCGCTGTTATTACACGCGACGTTTTTTAGGTGGACGGCATCCGTTATGTGGGATAGGCGTCACGTCGGTGATATTTGTGATCTTGTAACCAGCGGCGTTCAGGGCACGAATCGCTGATTCGCGGCCTGGGCCTGGGCCATTCACAAACACTTCAAGGTTCTTCAGACCATATTCCAGTGCAGCGGTACCTGCACGCTCTGCCGCTACCTGAGCTGCGAACGGAGTAGATTTACGTGAACCACGGAAACCTGAACCGCCGGCAGTTGCCCAGCACAGTGCATTGCCCTGACGATCAGTGATCGTCACGATGGTGTTGTTGAAAGAAGCATGGATATGAGCCATGCCGTCTGAAACTTGCTTCTTTACCCGTTTACGAGTACGAACTGGTGCTTTAGCCATGTTGAATCACCTTATTTCTTAATCGCTTTACGTGGGCCCTTACGGGTACGCGCATTAGTTTTAGTGCGCTGACCACGAACCGGCAGACTGCGACGGTGGCGCAGACCACGGTAGCAACCCAGGTCCATTAAACGCTTAATATTTAATGTAACTTCACGGCGCAAGTCACCTTCAACGGTGTATTTTGCGACTTCATCACGAAGCGTATCTAACTGAGCGTCGGTTAACGCAGCAATTTTTGTACTTTCTTCGATACCCACTGCAGCTAAAATCGATTTAGCGCGGGTTTTACCGATACCATAAACATAGGTTAATGAGATAACCGCATGCTTATTATCGGGGATGTTAATGCCAGCGATACGGGCCACTAACGTTCTCCTTTAATAGAGTTTAAAGATGCCAATTTGAAAAGCCCGTAAGGATACTCAAATGGCGCTTATATTGCAAACGATAAAGGGGCTAAACCAATCAGTTCAGCCCGCAGTATCATCTTGGTTCTGCTATTAGCCTTGGCGCTGTTTGTGCTTCGGCTCACTGCAAATTACGCGAACTACGTTATTACGCTTGATCACTTTGCAGTTACGGCAGATCTTCTTAACGGAAGCTCGTACTTTCATAACTTAACTCCGCAAACTATCTTAACGGCCAAAGCCTTTAAGATTTGCCTTTTTAAGCACAGAGTCATATTGATGCGACATCAAATGCGTCTGTACCTGTGCCATAAAGTCCATGATAACGACAACGATGATCAGCAGTGAAGTACCACCGAAGTAGAACTGTACATCCCACGCTACCATCATGAACTCAGGAACCAAACAGATAAAGGTAATGTATAGTGCACCTGCTAAGGTTAACCGCGTCATCACTTTATCAATGTATTTTGATGTCTGCTCACCCGGTCTAATACCAGGGATAAAGGCACCAGATTTCTTCAGATTGTCTGCTGTATCACGCGGGTTAAACACCAACGCGGTATAGAAGAAGCAGAAGAAAATAATGGCCGCGGAGTATAACATCATATACAACGGTTGTCCCGGAGATAATGTTAATGCCAATTCCTGTAGGAAATTAGCTACTACGCCTTCACCTGAACCAAACCAACTGGCTATCGTTCCAGGGAACAGAATAATGCTAGAAGCAAAGATCGGCGGAATTACGCCAGCCATGTTCACCTTTAACGGTAAATGGCTGCTTTGCGCGGCAAAAACCTGACGGCCTTGCTGACGCTTGGCATAATTGACCACAATCCGACGCTGGCCGCGCTCAAAGAACACCACAAACCAGGTAATCGCCACTACGATCACGCCTATCGCTACCAACAGTAAAAAGTGCAAATCGCCTTGACGTGCCTGCTCGATCGTCTGGCCAATGGCAGACGGGAAGCCGGCAACAATACCGGTAAAGATTAACAACGAAATGCCGTTACCGATGCCGCGCTCTGTAATTTGCTCACCTAACCACATTAAGAACATGGTACCGGTAACCAAACTAATTACCGCAGTGAAGTAAAATGCAAAGCCCGGGTTAATCACTAACCCTTGCATCATGTTAGGCAGGCCAGTGGCAATACCAATGGCCTGTAACGTTGCTAATGCTAAAGTACCGTAGCGCGTCATCTGGTTAATTTTGCGCTTACCTGCTTCGCCTTCTTTCTTTAATTCAGCCATGGCAGGGTGAACCACCGTTAACAACTGAACAATAATAGAGGCTGAGATGTAGGGCATAATACCCAGCGCAAATACCGAAGCACGCTCAAGTGCGCCACCGCTGAACATGTTAAACATTTCAACGATGGTGCCCTTTTGTTGCTCGAATAACTGAGCCAGCACGGCGGCGTCAATTCCAGGAATTGGCACAAAGGAGCCTAACCGAAATACGATTATGGCCAAAAGTACAAATAACAGACGGGCTTTCAGCTCGCTGAAACCGCCTTTTGCACTTCTTGAGTCCGAACCTGGTTTAGCCATCGCGTACTATCCTTATTATTCTTCGACTTTACCGCCAGCGGCTTCGATCGCTGCACGTGCACCTTTAGTTACGCCTAAACCTTTTACGGTTACCGGACGAGAGATCTCGCCAGACAGCACAACTTTAGCGAACTTAACTGTACGGGCAATGATGTTAGCTTCCATCAGGCTAGCCAGATCAACTACATCACCATTTACCGCTGCCAGTTCGTGCAGACGTACTTCAGCAGAAACCAGAGATTTCTGTGAAGTGAAACCAAATTTAGGCAAACGCTGTTTCAGAGGCATTTGACCGCCTTCGAAACCTGGACGAACACCGCCGCCAGAGCGTGATTTTAAACCTTTGTGGCCACGGCCACCGGTTTTACCTAAGCCAGAGCCGATACCACGGCCAAGGCGGCGCTTTTCTTTCTTAGCACCAGGTGCCGGAGCAAGAGTATTTAATAACATCTGTTACTCCTCCACTTTAACCATGTAATACACAGCGTTGATCATACCTCGAACTGAAGGTGTATCTTCAACTTCAACAGTGTGACCGATGCGGCGTAAACCTAACCCGGTTAACGAGGCCTTATGCTTCGGTAAACGACCGATGCTTGACTTCGTTTGGGTTACTTTAATTGTCT
>JBFMHG010000022.1:0-4917 GCA_040752955.1 Pseudomonadota bacterium | reverse complement strand
AATGTGTGGTACTGTTGTTTCGCCCGGCTGAGCCGCCGCAGTTGTTGTATCAGCGTGCGCCTTTGCCCGGTGATAACTTTGGCTGTTACCTGAAGTCGGCCTATGTGCTGGACCCGTTCTACCGCCTTGGCTTACGTGGCAACCATAAAGGGGTGTGGCGCTTAAGTGATATTGCGCCGGAAAACTACACCGAGTTCGAGCAGTATTACAACAGCTACTTCCGGCATCTGAAAATTCAGGATGAAGTTGGCTTTATTATTCCGCTTGGCTTGCATCAGGGCTTTGTGCATATTGAACTGGCGCAAATTGCCGGCAGTGAGCTGTTCCGGCTGGAGGTGATTGCCCAGTGGCAGGCGCTGTTTTGTCTGGTTGAGCAGCTGGTGCTGCAGCATCAGCAACTGTTTCATGCCGACGAGCCAAGGCCATACGCTACCGGTTATCTGGTGGATGATTTTCAGCGCTGTTTTGGCAGTGAGGTGTGCACCGCACGGGAGCGCGATGTGCTGAATTTGATGCTGGAGGGCCATTGCGTTAAAGCCATTGCCCGCCAGCTAAAACTAGGGCTGGAAACGGTGAAAATGCACCGCAAAAACCTGTACGCTAAGCTGGGCATCAGCTCGCACCCGGAGCTGCTGGCATTGTTTATTGAACTGCTGGCTAACTCAGATGCGCCGGTGCTGCGCGATCCGTTGCTGCTGGTAGCGGCTGCCGCAGAGTTAAAGCGCACCGGTTAAACAGACTAATACCAATATTTGCCGGGCCAAAGTCGGTTTGCTCTAAAGCAACCGTTGCAGCCCTGGATGGGCGAATCGAGCCTACAGGGATGTATTTACGGCGTGTTGCTGTGAGCAAACCGGCTTCGGCCATTGCACTGCACCAGAGGTATACATGAGCGTTTTACCGAAAAACCGGCTATTAATCAGTGCACTGTTCGTACTTATTAGCGCTTTTAGCGTCACGGCCGATCTCTTTGCACCCTTGCCACTGACGTTACCCGCAGGCAGTAGTAGCACCGGTGTACCATCCGAGCAGTACTGGCAACAGCAGGTCAATTACCGCATTCAGGCTGAACTGCTGCCGGATTCAGCCACACTCAGCGCCAGTGCCGACATTGAGTACCACAATAACTCGCCACAGCCGTTAACCGAGCTGTGGTTTGAGCTGCCGCTTAACCGCTTTTTGCCCGATAGCATCAGTACCGCTTTGCATGGCGAGGGCTTAGGCAGTGCCGGTGTTAGGCAAATTGCATTTTTCGCCAAAAAACAACCGTTGCCGTTGCTGCGTCAGGATACTTTCTATCGTGTCAGTCTGCCAAAGCCGCTGGCGTCCGGTGCCAGCACCAGGCTAAATGTTAGCTGGCAGCTACAGCTGCCCGAACGCATCGATCCGCGCCGGCCGCGGGCCGGTGTCGAGCGTTTTAGTGATGGCAGTAAACTATTTGGCGTGGCGCTGTGGTTTCCGCGCGCAGTGGCCTTTACCGACAGCGGCTGGGCGTTAAGCCCTTTTATTAAAGATGCCGAATTTGCCACTGAACTGGGCGATTATCAGTTGAATATCACCGTGCCAGACGGCTATTTAGTGCTGGCCAGCGGCGAGCTGCAAAACGCCGCCGAGGTGTTAAGCAAAACGCAGTACCAGGCCTGGCAGCAGCGGGGTGGCAGCCAAACACTGCAAGTGCAGCCGGAGAGTGGTTCGGGCAAGAAAAGCTGGCGGTTTCAGGCGCAAAATGTGCGCGACATTGCGTTTGCCGCCGGTAATAAGCTTATCTGGCATACAGAGCAACTTAAGCTTAACGGCCGCTGGCACAGGCTAAATGTAGCCTACCCGGACAATGGCCGCTGGCTGTGGCACAAATATGCCCTGGCTAGCACCAGGCATTCGGTGCAGCAATTAGCAGAGTATTTCGGTGAATTTCCGTTTTCTGTGATGAACGTGGTGAATATTGCCGGTATTGGCATGGAATATCCGGGCATTACCTTTGTCGGCTTTCGCGGCCCGGATGCGCCGGTTAACGGCCCCGCGCCGGCCTATAGCCGCACTGAAAAACATGATGTGTTAGGCGGCATTATGCACGAAGTGGCGCACAGCTATTTCCCGATGCTGGTTAATACCGATGAGCGGCAGGAAGGTTTCTTTGATGAAGGCGTGGTCAGCTTTTTATCGTACTTGCTGGAGCAAAGCTGGAGTACCGATTTTCAAAGCTTTTATGGCGACCCAAGCGAGGTTGGCGCGGTAATGCATCAAGCCACCTATGCCGCACCGGTGCGCCGGGCTGACCATTTTAACGCCAAGCTCGACTCGCACTACCATGTGCCGGCAGTGGCCTGGGTCATATTACGCCAGCACCTTATCGGGCCTGAATTGTTCGATGCAACATTACGCGATTTTGTCCGCCACTGGCGCGGCAAAAGGGCGCAGTTTGCCGATATTATCCGCTTTTTTCATGCCAAAACCGGCCAGGATTTGCACTGGTTCTGGAGCGGCTGGTTTTACAGCAATAAGCATGTGGATTTAGCGCTGGCAGGCATAGACGAGCAGCAAGGTGAGCTAAGCGTGCGTATTGCTAATCGAGGCGGCATTGTGATGCCGTTTTCACTGAAGCTGAGCTTTGCCGATGGCAGCACGGTTGAGCGACATCTGCCGGTCGATAGCTGGCGCTTAGATAATCAGCAAACTCGTGTAAAGGTTAAACGCCCGACAGCGGCTTTGCTGCAGGCTGAATTGATGGTGTTAGCCGATGCCGATTTAAGCAATAACAGCCTTAAACAGGCAGATTAAAAATAAACGGCGATAAAGCAGCATGTTTATCGCCATGTTTAACCGGATGGTTAGCGCTAATTAACGGTAGAAGGCTTCTACTTTGCCTTTTAGTGTCATTAACAGTGGTTGGCCGCGGCGGTCCAGCGCTTTGGCGGCAGCTACTTTTACCCAACCTTCGCTAATGCAGTATTCTTCCACATCAAAGCGGTCTTTACCGTTAAGTTTAATACCGACATCGTACTGAAAAATCTCTTTCATATAATGCGGGCTGCGCGGGTTAACCGACAGGCGATCCGGTAATGCCGGGCGGTCTTGTTCATTGTTTACTGCATCTTGCGTGGTATCGTTCATGGCGAGTGCCTTAATGTTCAAAAAGTGCATCATTGTAGGCAAAGCCGGCGGTGGGCTCAAGCATGCTGATAACAAAGCGTTCAAGAGCAGAAATAAGCGCTTAGGTTATTTAGCTTTTATCGACATCTTCTAGCAGTGCCTGCCAGTCAACTGGCGGCCTGCCGCTTTGTAGCATCTTTTCAAATACCTTGTAGGCATCGGTTTTGCTGCCATAAGCACGCTTGCTGTGCTCGTCATTTACCCAGGCATAAACAATGGTTTTCGATGGTTCGTGGTAGCGAAAAAACAGCCGGTATTGCTGAAAAAACTTAGCGCGAAACCAGTGTTTGAAGTCATCGCCTAACGTTGTGCCCTGGCGATACTCTGGCTGCTTCGGGTCTTGTGGTATCACTTCATAAATCAGCTTATGAATTGCCGCCAGGCGTTTAGTGGCGTTTTTGTTTTGATAAGTATCAGGCTGACTCTGTTTTTGCGCCTCAACCTGTTGCAGCAGAGCCGTGTATTGCTCTAAAAAGCAGGCATGGCCATACAGGGACCAACCGTTAACCACCATCAGCAACTGTTTTGCCTGTTTAGCCGCCAAAGCCTAATCATCCTCCGGGCTAAGCAGCGCATCAAGATCGATATCAACACCGGCCAGTAGCTTATCAGCTTTAGATTTGCTTTGTGCGCTAAGTGCTAGAATATGCTGCGGCCTGGACGCCATATCCTGCTCAAGAAAAGCTAAAAAACTGCCTAATACCGGATCAGCCTCTGTTGCTGCCACGCGGGACAGCACAACAGTGCCGTTATCCAATACAGTAAATTGCAATTTATCGCGTTTATTCAGCTGCAATGCCTTGCGCACCGTAGCAGGTACGGTAGTTTGAAAGCGATCAGTCAGCGTAGACTCAGTAACTACAGCAGCTTTGGCCATAACAACCTCCATTGGTTGAAATATGCACACAGTGTAATGCATTTGCATTACTTCAGCAATTTGGTTAAATGTTGACCGATGACAGCGGGCAGGATTTTCTGATCTTTACATGATTAAATGCCAAATTTTGAGGCAAATAATTACTAGCTGTACCTGTAACTGGTTGTAAAAGTGCATGATGCGAGGTAATGTGAATACAATAAATTTACAAATTTCGGTTGTCGTTATCTGTACTAACTATTTGCCGAAAAAATTGCACTGCAACTCAGGAGGAGTTCTAAGTGGAACAATCATGTCTGTTCGGCCCCAATTTTTTAGAAAAGCTGGTCGGAAAAGCAATACTGCATGACCCTAAAATTGCAATAGTTGAATTAGTAGCTAATGCGTGGGATGCGGGTGCGACAGAAGTTAAAGTAATTTGGCCGACCAAAGAAAATGAGCAATTTTTTTCTATCGAAGATAATGGTGTTGGTTTAACTGAAAACGAGTTTAGTTCTAGATGGCGCACACTTGCTTATGACAGGATTGGTAATCAAGGAAGCACCGTTTTAGTTGATACTAGAGTACGAACCGTATTTGGTAGAAACGGTGTAGGTAGATTCGCAGGCTTTTGTTTTGGTGGTTCTTATTTTGTTGCTTCGAACAAAAATGGTGAGCATATAGAATTCGAAATAAGGCCAGGAAGTGGAGAATCACCGTTCTCGTTAGTTAAACATTCTCCATCCGCATACATACGGGATAAAGGAACGAAAATCTTTGTCAGTGTAGTGGTCAACTAATTTTGGCCACATCTTTATAGCCAAGCCAATACCTGCGCTCGGTTTCGTTTGGGGCCAAACCACCGTTATAGTGATGTGGCCTAAGCTGGCTGTAATAGCCCAGCATATATT
>JBFMHG010000021.1:2143-6221 GCA_040752955.1 Pseudomonadota bacterium | reverse complement strand
ATGCGAGTAAACATATCCGCTACTGGATCTTGCAAACTCATAGCTCGTTACTCCCGTGATTCTTACCAGCTAGCCTTACGAAGGCCAGGAATTTCACCGCGCATCGCCGCTTCACGGACCTTGATCCGGCTCATGCCGAACTTACGCAGGTAACCGTGTGGACGACCAGTTACACGACAACGATTACGTTGACGCGAAGGGCTTGAATCACGCGGCAACGCCTGTAACTTCAGAACGGCTGCCCAACGGTCTTCGTCAGAAGTCGCTGGATTAGCAATCGCATCTTTCAGTTCATGACGCTTTGCAGCGAATTTGGCTACCAGTTGTGCACGCTTTAATTCACGTGCTTTCATTGATTGTTTTGCCATGACCCTACACCTTATTTCTTGAATGGGAAGTTAAACGCGGCAAGTAAAGCACGTCCTTCGTCATCGGTACGCGCCGTAGTTGTAATAGTGATATCTAAACCACGTACTGCGTCTACTTTATCGTATTCGATTTCTGGGAAAATGATTTGCTCACGTACACCCATGCTGTAGTTACCACGGCCATCAAATGATTTCGGGTTTACACCACGGAAATCACGGATACGCGGGATTGCAATAGAGACTAAACGCTCTAAGAATTCCCACATACGCTCGCCGCGCAGGGTCACTTTTGCGCCAATAGGGTAGCCTTCACGGATTTTAAAACCAGCAACTGACTTACGCGCCTTAGTAACCAGAGGCTTCTGGCCAGAGATAGCAGTTAAATCTGCTACCGCATTTTCAAGGATCTTTTTGTCAGCTACGGCTTCACCCACACCCATATTGAGCGTGATTTTAACAATCCGAGGGACTTGCATGACGCTGGTGTAGCCGAACTGCTTAAACAGTTCTGGGACTACGGTGTCTTTGTAAATTTCATGCAGTTTCGCCATCGTATTACTCCAATAGCAATTAAATTACTTCGTTATTCGACTTGAAGAAACGGACTTTTTTGCCATCTTCAAGGCGGAAACCTACGCGATCAGCTTTACCCGTTTTAGGGTTGAAAATCGCTACGTTTGAAACATGAATTGAGGCTTCTTTCTCAACGATACCGCCTGGCTGGTTCAGAGCCGGTACAGGCTTCTGATGCTTTTTAACCAGGTTAACGCCAGAAACGTAAACACGGCCTTCTGCTACCAAAACTTTAGTAACCTTGCCACGTTTACCTTTGTCCTTACCGGTAAGAACAACAACCTCGTCATCACGACGGATTTTACTAGCCATGGTGACTCCTTACAGTACTTCTGGTGCCAGAGACACGATCTTCATAAACTTATCGCCACGAAGTTCACGTGTAACAGGCCCGAAAATACGAGTGCCGATCGGTTCCAGCTTGCTGTTTAACAACACTGCTGCATTGCGATCAAAACGGATTAATGACCCGTCCTGACGGCGTACGCCTTTTGCTGTACGCACCACCACTGCATTTAGAACGTCACCTTTTTTCACTTTACCGCGAGGAATTGCTTCTTTCACAGTAACTTTGATGACGTCACCAATTGCAGCATAACGGCGATGCGAACCACCTAAGACCTTAATACACATTACGCTGCGCGCGCCGCTGTTGTCTGCGACTTCCAGCATAGATTGCATCTGGATCATCTTAGTGCTCCGCTATTCTACTAAATAACCCTCACGGGTTACGCTGCTTACAATAAATACCCCCTGACAAGAGGGCGCGTGATTATAACAGCACTCTTGGCAAAAGGGTAGCGCAAAATAAAAGCGGCTCCAGAAGGAGCCGCTTTTCAGATCTTAACGAATTAAGATGCTGATTCGACTACTGCAACCAGGGTCCAAGACTTGGTCTTAGACAGTGGGCGACATTCACGGATAGTGACTACATCGCCTTCTTTACACTGATTGTTTTCGTCATGTACGTGCAGTTTGGTAGTGCGCTTGATGAACTTCCCATAGATTGGGTGTTTTACAGAACGCTCGATCGCAACAGTAATAGACTTGTCCATTTTGTTGCTGATCACTTTACCTTGCAGTGTACGGGTATTAGTTTCACTCATTACGCACCTGCCTTCTCGGTTAAGATGGTCTTAACGCGCGCGATATCACGACGCACCTGCTTAAATAAATGCGTTTGAGCTAACTGACCGGTAGCTAATTGCATGCGCAGGTTGAACTGCTCACGTAACAAGCCCAGTAATTCAGTGTTTAACTCTTCAACACTTTTCGCTTTTAATTCGCTGGCTTTCATCACATTACCGTCCGCGTTACAAAGGTTGTCTTAAATGGAAGTTTAGCAGCAGCTAATGCAAAAGCATGACGCGCTAATTCTTCAGACACACCGTCCATTTCGTACAGTACTTTGCCAGGTTTGATCTGACATACCCAGTACTCAACAGAACCTTTACCACTACCCATACGTACTTCCAGCGGCTTAGCAGTAATTGGCTTGTCTGGGAACACACGGATCCAGATTTTACCAACACGCTTAACAGCGCGCGTCATAGCACGACGTGCAGATTCGATTTGACGTGAAGTCATTTGACCACGTTCTACAGATTTCAGTGCGTAAGTACCGAAAGATACTTTGTCGCCAACCTGGGCTAAGCCACGGTTACGACCTTTGTGCACTTTACGAAATTTTGTACGTTTTGGTTGCAACATCGCTCAATACCCCTACTTAGCCTTACGTGCCGGTTTTTTCGGCGCTTTAGGCTGGTTGTTATTGTTGGCGTTGTTGGTGTTGTTGTTCAATGGCAGAGCACCTAAGATCTCACCTTTGAAAATCCACACTTTCACACCAATGATACCGTAAGTAGTCAGTGCTTCTGAGGTATTGTAGTCGATGTCAGCACGCAGGGTGTGCAGAGGCACACGGCCTTCACGGTACCACTCTGAACGAGCGATTTCCGCGCCGCCTAAACGGCCGCTAACTTCAACTTTGATACCTTTAGCACCGATACGCATGGCGTTTTGTACCGCACGCTTCATCGCGCGACGGAACATAACACGACGCTCTAACTGGCTGCTGATTGAATCAGCAACTAATTTGGCATCCAGCTCAGGCTTACGGATTTCAGAGATGTTAATCTGTGCAGGTACGCCAGCGATGGCAGCAACTTGCTTGCGGATTTTTTCAACATCTTCACCTTTTTTACCGATGATTACGCCTGGACGGGCAGTGTGAATAGTCACACGGATGCTTTTCGCAGGGCGTTCAATATCGATCCGGCTTACTGACGCGGCTTTCAGTTCTTTTGTCAGGTACTGACGAACTTTAAAGTCACCGTTTAAGAAATCCGGGAAGTCTTTCGTATTCGCGAACCAGGTAGAGCTCCATGGCTTAGTGATACCTAGGCGAATACCATTAGGATGTACTTTCTGTCCCATTTCTCTCTCCTAGTTATCAGCTACAACCACAGTGATGTGGCTGGTACGCTTGACGATACGGTCAGCACGACCTTTAGCACGTGGCTTGATACGCTTCATAGACGGACCTTCATCAACGAAGATGGTCTTAACTTTCAGCGTGTCAATATCGGCGCCTTCATTGTGCTCCGCGTTAGCAATGGCTGATAAAAGAACCTTTTTGACTAACTCTGCAGCTTTCTTCGGGCTGTAAGTTAATACATTCAACGCCTTATCTACTGGCAGACCACGCACCTGGTCAGCAACCAGACGAGTTTTCTGTGCAGAAGAACGGGCAAATTTGTGTTTAGCTAATGCTTGCATCATTTACCCCTTAGCGCTTCTTGGCCTTTTTGTCGGCTGCATGACCACGGTAGGTACGAGTAGGTGCAAATTCACCTAACTTGTGACCAATCATCTCTTCAGAGACGAACACAGGTACATGTTGACGACCATTATGGACAGCGATGGTCAAACCGATCATATCAGGTATGATCATTGAACGACGGCTCCAAGTCTTAATAGGCTTCTTGTCACCGCTTTCCAACGCTTTCTCTACCTTCTTCAGCAAGTGAAGGTCAATAAATGGACCTTTCTTGAGAGAACGTGGCATGGCAATTCCTCACAAATTATTTATCACGACGACGTACGATAAGTTTATCAGTACGCTTGTTTGAACGAGT
>JBFMHG010000021.1:0-2043 GCA_040752955.1 Pseudomonadota bacterium | reverse complement strand
ATTTTTCTCTAACAAAGGGGCATAAGGCTTGCCTTTGTACAGGTCTGGGTTAACCACTTTTAATACGTGGCGACGACCTGGTGACGTAGGTTTACACTTTACAAGTGCCATTTCCTAACTCCTCTTCTTACTCAGCGCCGCCAACGAAATCGATTTCGCTGCCTTCTTTAAGAGTTACGTAGGCCTTTTTCCAGTCGCTACGTTTGCCAACACGCATACCAGTGCGCTTGGTTTTACCCTTAACGTTAACAGTACGCACACCGACTACTTCTGTTTCGAACAGTTTTTCAACTGCTGCTTTCACATCAGCTTTAGTCGCAGTAGTGGCTACCTTGAAAACGACTGTATTGTGTTTCTCAGCAGACACAGTGCTCTTTTCAGATACGTGTGGTGCCAGAATTACTTTCAGTAAACGTTCTTCGCGGATCATGCTAACAGCTCCTCAAGTTGCTTAACTGCAGCAGCAGTCATTAACACTTTGTCGAATGCGATTAAGCTGACCGGGTCGATACCGTGTACGTCACGCACGTCTACCTTGTACAGGTTACGTGCAGATAAGAACAGGTTCTCATCCACTTCGTTAGTCACGATTAACACATCTTTTAAGTCCATTGCTTTTAACTTTGCAGTTAAATCTTTGGTCTTAGGCGTATCGACAGCGAAGTTTTCCACTACGATTAAACGCTCTTGACGCACTAATTCAGACAGGATGCTTTGGATCGCACCACGATACATTTTACGGTTTACTTTCTGGCTGTGATCTTGTGGCTTAGCCGCAAATGTCACACCGCCTCCGCGCCAGATTGGGCTGCGGATTGTACCAGCACGTGCACGGCCAGTACCTTTTTGACGCCATGGCTTCTTGCCGCCACCGCGTACTTCAGAACGTGTCAGCTGAGCACGGGTACCCTGACGGGCGCCGGCAGCATAAGCTACAACGACCTGGTGAACCAAAGCTTCATTAAACTCACGTCCAAAGGTAGCTTCGGAAACTTCAAGAACGCCTTGAGCGTCTCGTAATGCTAATTCCATCACTTATCTCCTCAGACGTTAGCTTTTAACAGCTGGTTTAACGATCACGTCGCCACCGATAGCGCCAGGTACTGCACCTTTTACTAACAGCAGGTTACGCTCTGCGTCTACACGAACCACTTCCAGTGACTGCACGGTTACGCGCTCAGCACCTAAGTGACCAGCCATTTTCTTACCCTTGAATACTTTACCTGGTGATTGGTTTTGACCAATTGAACCAGGGGCACGGTGTGATAACGAGTTACCGTGAGTAGTATCCTGAGCACGGAAATTCCAGCGCTTAATAGCACCAGCAAAACCTTTACCTTTTGATGTACCAGCGACATCAACTTTCTTCGTTTCTGCGAAGATTTCTACCGTAATCTCGCTGCCAACAGTGAAGTCAGCGCCTTCGTTGTCTGCCAGGCGGAATTCCCACAGACCACGACCCGCTTCAACGCCTACTTTGGCAAAATGACCGGCTTCTGGCTTGTTCAGGCGGCTTGCCTTAACTGTGCCAGCAGTCACTTGCAGTGCGCTGTAACCGTTAGTTTCTGCAGTTTTAACTGCAGTTACACGGTTTGGTGTCGCTTCGATTACGGTTACTGGAATTGATACGCCATCTTCAGTGAAGATGCGGGTCATTCCCACTTTACGACCGATTAGACCGATAGCCATTTCCTAAACCTCTCTATAAACCTGTCTGATTAGCCCAGGCTGATTTGAACGTCAACACCAGCAGGCAGATCTAAACGCATCAGCGCATCAACAGTTTTTTCTGTTGGCTCAACGATGTCGATTAAACGCTTGTGGGTACGGATTTCGTACTGATCACGCGCATCTTTGTTTACGTGAGGAGAAATCAATACAGTGAAACGTTCCTGGCGAGTAGGAAGTGGGATAGGACCACGAACCTGTGCGCCCGTACGCTTAGCTGTGTCAACGATTTCCATAGTTGACTGATCGATCAAACGGTGATCGAACGCTTTCAGACGGATGCGAATCCTTTGATTACTCATGTATCAAAGCCTC
>JBFMHG010000020.1:0-11040 GCA_040752955.1 Pseudomonadota bacterium | reverse complement strand
AAACATTATCTGTAATAGTCACTTAACCGATTTAATTTCGTTGCCAAAATCTATCGTAAGTGCCCACTCAGATGATTGATTGCGAATTGTTAAAGAGCGTGCTTCACTTTGAAGCGGGAGGCGTATGTTACACTTCCCAGTTTTTAAGTCAAGCGTGAGGAGAATTCTATTTACCAAAATACTCTTCACACCAGGCTTTTTATCTCATTTCACCGCGTTAACCACCACCGTGAAGCGAGGGCGCCATTTTAGTGATTTAAACCAGGCTGTCAAGCGTCTTTTTAAAAGATTTTTGCAACCTGACTTAACTCACCCGAAGCACCCAAACCGCAGCACCTCGTGGCATGGCGCGCATTATAGGGCGTTTTAATTAGCCTGCAAGCGCTAAAGTGAGAAAACCTGTGTTTTTGTGATCGTTCGCAGAAAAATTGGCCGAAACGCGCTTTTTTAGTACATTTACTGCATAATAACTCAGCATTGGAGGACATTATGACGATACGAGCTTATAAAGGTGTAATGCCGAAACTGGCAAATGGGGTTTATGTAGATGAATCCAGTGTGCTGGTTGGCGATATAGAAATAGCAGAAGATGTCAGTATTTGGCCTTTGGTTGCCGCCCGCGGTGATGTTAATTACATCCGCATAGGTGCCCGCACTAATATTCAGGATGGTTCGGTGCTGCATTTATCCCGTCCCAGCAAAGGTAAGCCTGAAGGCTCACCCTTGGTAATAGGTGAAGACGTTACCGTTGGCCACAAAGTAATGCTGCACGGCTGCACCCTGGGTAATCGCATTCTGGTCGGTATGGGCGCTATCGTAATGGATGACGTGATAGTAGAAGACGAGGTGATTATCGGCGCTGGCAGCTTAGTACCGCCGGGTAAGCGGCTGCAAAGCGGCTACTTATATGTTGGCAGCCCGGCAAAACAGGCACGCCCGCTAAACGATGCTGAAAAAGCCTTTTTAGCGGAGTCGGCCGCGAACTATGTCATATTGAAAAACGAGTATCTGGCAGAAGCTTAAAGCCAGATCTCACCCGCACTGTTATAACCGTCTTCGGCTATGGCTTGCTCAGCAGCGTCTTCCCAGTTAAATGCCTCTGCGCGCACCTGCTGTAAAAACGTGTCGGGCTGCAACTGTGCTGAGACCGGAATAAAGCAGCACACTTTTAGCCCACCGACCAGACAGCTAAACCTAACGGCTTGTCTGGTTGCATCAAAGGCAAAGTCATTATTAAAGATCAGCTGTTGGTTCATGCCGCTTGTAACTGCTGTTGTAATAATGCCAGTACCGGCGTCACATTGGGTCGTTTGCCGCGCCAGATATAGAAAGCTTCTGCCGCCTGCGCGACCAACATTCCTAAACCATCGGCTTGCTGTGGCACGCCTAGTTGCTGCGCCCACTGCAAAAACAGCGTTGGCTCAGCGCCATATAACATGTCATACGCCAGTTGGCAGTGCTCTAGGTGCCGGGCTTCAATGTCAGGGCGCTCACCGCTTAAACCGGAAGAGGTGGCATTAATCACTAACTTGTATGCCTGACTGGGAATATCATCATAACCACAGGCTGTCACTTTGTGGTCAAAATTCTTTGCTATCGCTTGGGCTTTACTCACAGTGCGGTTGGCCAATACCAGCTTTGCCACACCCGCATCGAGTAAGGGGCCAATAGCGCCACGGCTGGCACCACCGGCGCCAAGTAGTAATACCGTTATGCCCTGCAAATTAACACCTAAGCGGAGTAAATCAGCCACCAGACCAATGCCGTCGGTGTTGTCACCGCAAAGCCGTCCTGCGCTATCTATATAAAGGGTATTCACGGCACCGGCGTGTTTGGCTCGCGCGGTTAACACATCCGCTAACTGATAAGCTTGTTCTTTAAATGGCACAGTCACGTTACCGCCTTTGCCGCCGGCAGCGACAAACTGTTGCCAACAGTCGGCAAAGCCATCCAGCGGTGCTAAAATGGCGTCGTACTGCAGTTGTTCGCCAAGCGAGAGCGCAAACTGCCGATGAATGACCGGTGACTTGGAATGGTTTATCGGGTTACCGAATACAGCATAGCGATCCACAACACATGCCCATAAAGAAGTTAGTGCAGATGATTGTTAATAAAACCGGCGCAAATAGCAAGGCGCACCCGACACCGCAACAAACGCCTTATGACTTGATGGGTGGTGAAGATACCGTGCGCCGTTTGGCTAATCGCTTCTACGATATTATGGAGACGGCACCAGAAGCCGCTGAGCTTTATGCCATTCACCCACTGCCACTGGATACCATACGACAGAAATTTTTTCAGTTTTTATCTGGCTGGCTAGGCGGCCCGCCATTGTTTGAACAACAATATGGCCACCCTCGCCTGCGCGCCCGGCATTTGCCGTTTCCGGTAGACGAAAAGCTACGCGATCAGTGGATGTTTTGTATGAATAAAGCGCTGGATGAGGTGGTAGAAAATAAAACCCTGCGTGAAGGCATTCGCCAGTCGATAGGCCAACTGGCGAGTCATATGATTAATTGCTAAATCCTGACTACTGGCAACTGCGGGCTGATGTTTTCCAAACTATCGGCTGCCAATATTCATCTTTGTCCTGACGTTCACTTTTATTTGCGAAATATTCAGCTGCTAAATGATAAACCGTGTTCGGCTCTACTTTCAGCGTGAACGTTTTCGTAGCATTGCTTTTACGCCGTTGCAGGTCACTGCGATAACGCTTTATCGCATCAGGACTGATAAGCTCCTGAACTGTCAGTTCTATTTCGCCGGTTGGCACTTTTAAAACATGCTCTTGTGAGCGGAAAAACAAGCCGCCTTTAAAATTGATAGCTTTAATTTCGTTAATGCCTAACGCATGTCGATGTAGACTAAGTGGTGGGCTCAAGAACACTGACACATAACCACAATCAGTGGTAGTAACGTCAGCAGCCGTTTGTGCACTATCTGGGTTTAGTTGTAAACGCCAGGCTGGCAGTGTCTGACGCTTCACTTTGCTACTAAATGTCATTTCATCTGCGCCACGTTTTACTTGTACAGATATGACATCGCCATCCTGCAGGTCATTCATATAAGCCAGTACCTGGGCGATTTCAGCATCGTTAAATATCTGACTATTAACTGATATTAAGCTGTCACCCGTCTTTATACCGGCTACTTGTGCATCAGAGCCCGGAGTTACCGCAATAACTGTAAACGATTTATCTAACACTGCACCGAAGTGATAAAAACTGCGGGCAGGCTCTTCAATAGTCAGATTGTTCTGAGGCTTAATCTGTGCGGTCATAAGTGCTTTACGGACTTCATGCACCAACTCGACTTGCTTTTCAACATCAACTTCTTCAGCTGAGAGCATAGGCACAAATAGCGATAACAAAACTAAAAAGCGATTTTTCATAGTTGGTACCTTCCCGTTTGGTTGTGTTCAATATCTTGCCGTTGTTGTAACAGTGCGTCATAGCGAATGTCATCGATAATTGCCTGTTGCAACTCGACATCGAGCTGATAGAGCTCCGATGAAAGCTTCACAGTCTGTTCCCTCTCGGGTAATGGCAACTGCATACCAATAACCATTAACGCAACAATGCTTGCAGCAATAAGCCAATAGTTTTTCATGCGAGAGGGCTGCGTAGTCAGCTCTGACTCAATTTTCAGCCACATTGCGTTATCTACTTGTGCCGTATTGCTGTTCATCAGACGCTCGGCAAGCTGTTGTTTAAATTGCTGTTCGTTGTTCATTTTCTGCCGACTCACCTAAAGTTGTTTTGAGTTTTATCATAGCCCGCCGGTAGCGTTGTCGAACCGCATCGGCAGAGCAATCCAGCAAGGTGGCCAGCTCGGTATGCTGGTAACCCTCTACCACGTGTAGCCACACCATAGCGCGCTCTGTTTCGGTCAAGCCTTGCAGCAGGTTAGTAATATCTTCTCCATAATTGGCGAGCGCTGTTGTCATCTGTAACCAGTCTGGTTCAGCCTCAAACGACTCCAGCACATCGTCCGTTACCCAATACTGTCGTTGTCTTAACTGATCAATTGCCATTCTGATACTGAGCTGTTTTAACCAGCCAGCAAATGCTTCCGCTTGTTTGAGCTCAGGTAATTTATTAAACACTTTAATAAAAATGTCTTGGGTAAGATCTTTACCATCCTCGACCGAACCAAGAATTCCGCAGGTTAATCGAAGAACAGCATTTCCATATTCCTGATAAAGCTTTTTAAATGCCGCGACATCACCCCGCTGGGCAAGCGCTACAACGTCCACTGCTGTTTCTTTACTAAACCCACTCAATGCATTTTTTCTCCTGTTTAATAACAAGACGGTGCGACTATGAAAAATGTGACTCTTATTTTCAGCAGTTACAAAGAAAAAACCCGGCAATTTAACTTGCCGGGCCTTTACAGCATTGTATTAAAAGCATTAATGCCAAACAGCTACAACAATAATCAGTGGTTTCATTTGAGCCAGTCCTGTGGCTTCAGGTAACGGTCGTATAGCTTTGCTTCTGCACTACCCGCTTCTGGCTGGTAGCCATACTGCCATCGCACCAAAGGCGGCATCGACATCAAAATGGATTCAGTGCGACCACCACTTTGCAAGCCAAACAAGGTGCCTCTGTCATACACCAGATTAAATTCAACATAGCGGCCACGGCGGTATAACTGGAACTGTCGCTCACGCTCGCCATAGGGTGTATCTTTACGTCGCTCTACTATTGGCAAATACGCCGGTATAAAGGCCTCACCGACAGCCCGCATTAATGCAAAGCTCTGTTCAAAACCAGGTTGGTTAAGATCATCAAAAAAAAGCCCGCCAACACCCCGGGTTTCGCCACGATGCTTCAGGTAAAAATACTCATCACACCACTTTTTATACGCCGGGTAATATTGCTCACCAAAAGGTTCTACCGCCGCTTTAGCGGTCTGGTGCCAATGGATAACATCTTCTTCAAACGGGTAATAAGGCGTTAAGTCAAAACCACCGCCAAACCACCACACGGCTGGCTCGCCGGCTTTTTCGGCAATAAAAAAGCGCACATTGGCATGGGTAGTAGGTAGATACGGGTTATTGGGGTGTATCACTAACGACACACCGCAGGCATTAAAACTACGGCCGGCCAGCTCTGGCCGATGTGCCGTGGCTGAAGCTGGCATATTGGCGCCAAACACATGGGAGTAATTGACGCCGGCTTGTTCAAATACCGCTCCACCGGTCAGTACACGGCTTTTGCCACCGCCACCCTCAGGTCGCTGCCAGGCATCTTCGACAAACTGCGCTTTACCATCAGCACTCTGCAGTGCTTGGCAAATATCATCCTGCAATTGCTGCAAAAACTGCTGCACGACGGCCAGATGCTGCTGCGGTTGGTTCGTTGTCACTTTAACTCCTTACAATATCACCGGTCAGGGCGTTACGAATTTGGCTGGGCTGAGTGGCACCACCCAAGGCGCCTGGCACGATAGCCGCCAGCATAGTACCTAAGCTTTGTTCAAGCTCGGTTTTATTGGTAATGGCGGGCTGGCCGGATAAATTGGCGCTGGTCGATACCAAAGGCTTGCCATAGGTTAAACAGAGTTGCTGCACCACCGGGTGCGCGCTGACGCGCACGGCTATGCTATCAAATTGCCCGGTTATCCACTTAGGCGCCGTTTGGCTGGCCGGCAGCACCCAGCTGACGTGGCCGGGCCAGCTGGAAAAGATCTTATAACGTTTTTCCAGCGGTATCGCTTTGTCATCAACATAGGGCAGCAGCTGCGAATAATTGGCTGCCACCAAAATAAGGCCCTTTTCTACCGGCCGCTGCTTTATCGCCAGCAGTGCCAGCACTGCGGCTTCGTTATCCGGGTCACAGCCTAAGCCATATACCGCTTCGGTGGGATAAGCAATAACGCCACCGGCATTTAGCGCGTCAATAACAGCGTGATACAAAGACATAATGGCTCGTCACCTAGGTTAAACACAGGAAAAACGCAGTTAAAATTTTCTTCAGCGCTGCAACTGGCTATAATAGCGCCTTCACGCGCTTAGTTCATCTCGTAGATAAGGAAACAATAGATGCAAGTTGGCATTATCATGGGCTCGACGTCTGACTGGCCTACTATGAAGCACGCCGCTGATATGCTGGATAAATTCGGTATTGCCTATGAAACCAAAGTTGTTTCCGCACACCGCACACCTCAGTTACTGGCCGATTATGCCAGCACAGCCGCCAGCCGGGGCCTTAAAGTCATTATTGCCGGCGCCGGCGGCGCTGCCCATTTGCCGGGCATGGCCGCAGCGTTCACCAGCCTGCCGGTGTTGGGTGTGCCAGTGCAATCTAAAGCATTAAAAGGGCTGGACTCGCTGTTATCGATCGTACAAATGCCCAAAGGTGTAGCAGTGGGCACCTTAGCCATCGGTGATGCCGGTGCTGCCAATGCCGGTTTATTAGCCGCGCAGATCCTGGCAACACATAGCCCGGAGCTAATGACCAAGATTGATGCCTTTCGCCAAGCACAGACTGATATGGTATTAAGTCAACCTGATCCATCACAGGTGCAGTTATGAAGGTATTAGTGCTTGGTGCCGGCCAATTAGCCCGCATGATGGCGCTGGCCGGGGCACCACTTAATATCAGCATCAGTGCTTATGATGTAAATAGCGATAATATCGTACACCCATTAACCCAGCAGCCACTGGGTAAAGGTTTGGATAATGCAATAGCTGACGCTGATGTTGTAACTGCAGAGTTTGAACATATACCATTACCGATATTGGCGCAGTGTCAGCAAAGCGGTAAATTTTTACCCGGCGAAACGGCGATTAAAGCCGGTGGTGATCGCCGGCTGGAAAAGCAATTACTGGATGATGCAGGTGTACGCTCAGCGGCCTATCACATTGTAAATACGGAGCAGGATTTTCATCAGGCCATCAGCAAGCTTGGTCTGCCGCTGGTGTTTAAAAGTGCACTGGCTGGTTATGACGGTAAAGGCCAGTGGCGACTGAAAAAAGCCGAAGATACCGCCAGCTTATGGCAAGAAATCGGTGCCTTTTTACAAGCTGACAGCAAGCAAAGCATTGTCGCTGAGCAGTTTATTCCATTCCAGCGCGAAGTCTCATTAATTGGCGCCCGCCGTGCTAATGGTGATGTGCAGGTGTTTCCACTCACTGAAAACCATCATGTTAACGGTGTGCTTAGCGTCTCGCTGGCGGTTGCCGGGAATGAGCAATTGCAAAAACAAGCGCAAAGCATGTTCACGGCCGTTGCTAATCAGCTAAATTATGTCGGCGTATTAGCGATTGAGTTTTTTGACGTTAACGGTGAGTTGTTGGTAAATGAAATTGCGCCGCGGGTACATAACTCAGGCCACTGGACGCAGCAAGGCGCTGATGTTTGTCAGTTTGAGCAGCACTTACGCGCCGTTTGCGGCTTACCACTGGGCAGTACAGCTCTGGTACGCCCCAGCCTGATGGTGAATATTCTTGGTGAAGACACGGTGCCACAGAGCATTCTGGCAATTCCGGGCTTGCATCTGCATTGGTATGGTAAAACCAAGCGCACCGGCCGGAAAATGGGCCATATCAATTTGTCTGGCGCGACCAATGCTGAACTAAAAGCTCGCTTTGAGCAGCTAATTAGTTTGCTACCAGAGCAGGCCTTTCCTGAGCTGGAAAAAATGGCTGCCAGGCTGAACTAACACAGCTGACCGGCGCTACTCTGGCGCCGGCTGCTTTACACCGCAGCCTTTATCCGCACAAAATAACTGACCTTTTTTCTCAACCAACAAACCAAAATGGCAAGTTACACAGTGCCTGGCAACCGGCTTGTCATTGAGTAAAAACTTGCACTTCGGGTAGTTATCACAGCCCCAGAAATGTTTGCCAAACTTGTTTACCCGCTCAATCAGCTGTCCCTGTTTACATTTTGGACAGGCCAGCTTTTCAGCTGCTGGCTGCTCATCCTGTTCATGTACCACGAAATTGCACTCAGGATAGTGCGTACAGCCGATAAACATGCCGTAACGACCATTTTTCACCGCCAGCGGGTGATGACACTGCGGGCAAGCCTCAGTATCTAACACTTTGATTATCGTGGTTTCATGCTGATGTAACGCTTTTGTATAGTGGCAAGCCGGATAAGCACTGCAACCAAGAAAAGGGCCGCTTTTGGACGACTTCATCACCAGAGGCTGTTGACATAAAGGGCAAAGCTGCTGCTGATGTGGCAGCGAAAATAATGCAGAACGGTCACTCATAAGGTTGAAGGCCGCTTAATGCAGCGGCCCTTCAGGTTCATCAAAAATTAAATCTTCCATCTGGGCGTAAGCGTTTTCATGCCCGGGCACATTAAACAACACCATCAACACAACCCATTTCAGGTCTTCCAGACTAATACTGCTGCTGTCCAGGTCCATTACCCGGTCAATAACCATCTCGCGGGTTACCGCATCCAGCACGTTGATCTGCTCTAAAAACAGCAGAAAACCGCGACACTCTACATCCAGCTTGGTTTGCTCTGGTAAGCTGTAGATGCGGGTGGCATTGGAAATGCCTTTGGATAAATACGGCTTAACGTGACTTTCCTGCAGCGCAGACAGGTTGTCGAGCCATTTGAGCGCTTTAAAGATATCGTCGTCATGAAAACCTGCCCGACTTAACTCCTTGGTAAGGTCAGCATGATTAACGTAAATGTCGGCTTCGTTGTGAATATAGTTTTCAAACAGATAAACGAGGATATCAAACATACTCAGGCACTCCTCACTTTTATGTAGCCACCAGGAACTGCCGCTACTTCACCAGCTAACTCCAGCTGTAGCAGCGCTATATTTGCATCGGCAATCGCCATCCCGGCGCGCTGAGCAATAACATCAACTGCGGTAACTTCATCTCCTACGTTAGCCAACAACTGGCCGGCAAACAAGTCTGATTGCTGACTTTTTTCTGCCTCTGCCTCACCTTTCAGACAACTTTTGGAAAAAAAGTGCCATTCTTCCAATATATCGGCCACATTGGTCACCAGTTTAGCGCCTTGCTGAATAAGTTGGTGGCACCCCGACGACTGCGGGCTGAAGATAGAGCCTGGTACGGCGAATACATCCCGGCTGTATTCTGCCGCTAAATTAGCACTGATCAGTGTGCCACTTTTAAGCCCAGCCTCCACCACTATGGTGCCAATACTTAAACCAACTACAATCCGGTTACGTTGCGGAAACCATTCCGCCCGCGGTTGTACATCAGGAAAATATTCTGACACCAGTGCACCCTGCCGAGTTATTTGCTCTGCCAAGGTTTTATTTGATGTTGGATAAACATGCTCTAGCCCGTGCCCCAGCACGGCTACCGTTAACCCTCCAGCGCCTAAGGCGCCTTTGTGGCTTTCACTGTCAATGCCACGAGCCATACCACTGGTGATCACATAGCCTTGCTGCGAAAGCTCAGCCGCAAAACTTTGCGCCACCTTGCGCCCGGTTGGTGTCGGTGTGCGGCTGCCAACCATTGCTAACTGTTGCTGCAATAAGATCATTGGATCGCCTTTGACAAACAAAATTAAAGGCGGCTGCTTCGTTTGCTTTAACAGCGGCGGGTAACGCGGATCCTGGTAAGTGATAACATGATGCTGGTCGCTTTGCGCCAGCCAGCGTATTGCTTTTTCTACTTTTGGGGAGGCTTCCTGGGTTAGCAGGTATGCCTGCCGCTCCGTAAAGCCAATATTTTTTAGCGTGCTGGCCGGCAACTTTACCAGTTCAGCTAAACAGATATGCTCGCTCAGACGTTGGAACTTCAGGCCATCCTGGCCATGCACAGTGGCTAAAGCGAGCCAGTTGCGAAGGTCTTCCATGGCAAACTGGCTCCATCATGCAGAATGTTACAGGTTGGCTATCGTATCGCCCACCCGGATAGGTTGTTGTGTTTTAGTGACAATGCCGAAGCTTAAACGCTCAGCCACTTTAAATATCATTAACTCGCCCACTTTTTCCCGAGGCAACGTAATGCTGTTATCACCAAAGTTTTTAAATGCCTTTTGCAATTTATTGGCATCCTCAACATATACCGGGCCGTGTTTACCGTCGATTACGGTAGGTGAGTTGCGATAAATGCCTAACATATGGCCCGCTTTAAGCTCGTTAAAACTGCCCCGGTTTAATACTACGATGTCCCATTTAGAAAACTCGCGCAAATTAGACGTTGTATCAATAATGGTACCGCTGATATCAAATTCGGGCTTTTGCATGATAAAAAACGCAGGCAAGGCCTGGCCTTCCAGCGCTGGCATCAACCGGTCGCCCTGTTTGATTTCGCGCTTTACGCTCAGCACATTTAATGACGCCGCTTCAGTGGGGGTCTCTTCCGTCGCGTCGCGTCCAGGCCTGAATGCACGGGCAGTGGCGATAAGGCTGGTTTCATAACCCAGTACTTCACCATCTTCAGTGTTGATGTAAGGCTTGCCTTTTCGATATACACCGTAAGACGCACCTGTTTCCAGTACGCCCTTGGCATAGATTATATGATCGCTAACCGAGTTTTTCACATTGGCATTCGAGCCAAGAATATATGGCAGTGCGGCTATTTGCTCGTCACTTAATGCCTGCTCAAAGGTCAGATAATGCCTGATCATACTAAGCGGCAAAGTACTAATGGCATCGCCGCCTTTCATGGTTTTGCGGGCAGTTGGTGACAAGCGCTTAACGTTTTCATTCACGCTTAACCGGGGCCGGCCCTGCGCATCGAATGTGAGCGTTAAGGTATCACCCGGAAAAATTAAGTGTGGGTTATCCACCTGCGGGTTCATCTGCCATAGCTGTGGCCATAACCAAGGCTCGTTCAGATACAGGGCAGAGATATCCCATAGGGTATCGCCCTTTTTCACTACATAGCTCGCAGGAGCATCGTCGCGAATTTTTAACACATCCGCTACTACGTTAAAAAAGCCACTCATAACCAACAGAGTGACGACAGTTGCAATTTTTTTCAGCATGCCTGCATCCTTGAGCTCGATCTTGTTGTAATTATTGCACACTAAGCTGTTAATACAGCGGATTAATGGCTAAAATTAAAACATACCACAACCT
>JBFMHG010000019.1:0-11767 GCA_040752955.1 Pseudomonadota bacterium | reverse complement strand
ATATATGCTGGGCTATTACAGCCAGCTCAGGCCACATCACTATAACGGTGGTTTGGCTCCAAACGAAACCGAGCGCAGATATTGGCTTGGCTATAAAGATGTGGCCAAAATTAGTTGACCACTACAATCTTATCTCCTAAGGAGTTATTAGTTGTTGGTGAGCTAAACTACGAGCGCGGCTGTTTTAATAACACCTATATTCTTGATTCATCAGGATGCAAATATCGTGTATTAAAAGCTGAAAAGCTAAAATGGACGTTGAGCCCTTGGAATCTTTTCAAAGCATACCGCACTATTTGGGTAAGTTTAGAATTATCCAAACCCGAGTTACAGAATATTGATACTGCTAGAGAAGAGATCCTTAGTCTTCTATTTAAGAATCCAGAATGGTATAAAAAATATGATGAGACAGAACGCAGTTTAGAAGAAAAGCTGCTTGCTGCCAGAACAATGAGCGAATTAATCAGTATGATATCCATTTATCCGTAGGAGCCTAAAATCAAAGAGGTCAGTGTCATTGATATGCCGTAACCTCTGCCGCTATCGTGACACCGGCTGGCCTTTTCCGTGGTAATATCCGCAACATAAAATGAATAAGGAAATTCAACGCTATGCTGCAACAGCATCTTAAAATATCACTGTTTCTATTGCTTTTCTGTTTTTTCGCCAAGCCTGTTTTGGCCGACGTAACTCTGCACCGCAGTATGGAAGGCGACTACCAACTATACCTGCCGCAAAAACCTGCCAGGCATATTTTAGTTGTTGCCCATGGCATGCTTAGCAAAAACCAAAGCGCCGCGGCTCAGGCTAAAACCTACGCAGAGCGCTGGATACCCTATGCCGAGCAACATGGCTTAATTGTCATTGCCCCGGTGTTTGATGACGAACGTTTTGGTAATCTAACGCAGGGTTATGGCGGCTATCGCAACCTGTTTGGCAAATACATTGGCGCTGACGAATTTGTTCACCGGCTGGTTGAGAAATATCGCCACCACACTACTACCGCTTCAGCACAGTTTTATTTATACGGCCACTCAGCAGGCGGGCAATTTGTCGGCCGCTATAGCGTGACACACCCCGATCGGATTATTAAAGCGGTTATCAGTGCAGCAGGACGCTATTCATACCCAGATGACCGCACCAGTTGGCCCTATGGCGCAGGCAGGCTGAACAAAAAAATAAGTTGGGACAAAGGCAGCATCATCCGGCAGGAGCGTGTTAGCCCTCAACTGATTAACTACGCGAAAGCTGCTGCTAAAGTACAGATCGTTATCGGCAGTCGCGATACCAAAACACAAGATAATAGACCTGCACACATCGGTAAAAACCGCATTGAATTTGCCAATAGTTGGGCCAATGCAATGAACAGCCTGGCGCAGCGTTATGGCTTGCCAGGCAACGTAAAAGTGTATCAGGTTAATGGTGTCGGGCATGACTCAGCGCGTTTAACCACGCAAGCAGCGCAACTGTTGTTTAACTGACAAAAATGTTTTTTACCTAATACAAACCAGAGTGCAGCGACAAAGCCGGTTGTTGGCTAAGTGCATTACCGACAATGACCGATAGGCTCTGCCGAAATAGCTCATAGGCGATAACCGGGTTAAGCAGGCCGTCATAACCGCTTACACTTTGTTACGCCCTTTTACCGGCAAAGCCTTTAACCTTGCGTTATATCAAATCAGTGTATTGCCAGGCGCGTTACACTGCATTTCGTTTAGTACCTCTTGTTGCATTCTGCCGGTCAGCGCCCCAACCCCTGACCGGCCTTTTTTTATTGCTGCTGTTTTAACGGGATCTTGATATAGCTAACGCCATTCTGTTCTGCTTTAGGCAGCTGGCCACCACGGATATTCACCTGCACTGAGGGATAAATTAACCGTGGTACCGCCAGCGTTTTATCGCGTGCTTCGCGTTTTTGCACAAACTCCTGCTCAGGCGTGTCGGCTTTGACATGAATGTTCTGTGTTTTTTGCTCCAGCACACTGGTTTGATATTTCAGCTCGCGGCCATTTGGCTGATAGTCATGGCACATAAAAATTTGCGTGTCGTCGGGCAGCTGATAAATGCGCTGAATAGAGCGGTACAACACATGAGCATCGCCACCGGGGAAATCACAACGGGCGGTACCGGCATCGGGCATAAACAGTGAGTCACCGACAAACAAATTGCCCGCAATAAGATAACTAACACTGTCGTTAGTGTGGCCCGGTGTGTTAATCACTTTGGCTTCAAGGCCACCAATGCTGAAGGTTTCATTGTCGGCAAACAGCTTGTCGAAATAATCGCCCTTGGCCAGCAATTCATCATCACCAATATTAAATACCAGCTTAAAGGTTTGCTGTACCTTTTTAATCCCCTCGCCTATGGCTACCGGCGCGCCGGTTTTGTTTTTCAGGTAATGCGCAGCAGACAAATGATCAGCATGGGCGTGGGTTTCTAAAATCCACTGCAGCGTTAACTTATTCGCGGCAAGATAAGCCAGAATGGCATCCGCCCCTGCGGTGCTCACCTGGCCTGCGGCAGCGTCATAGTCCAGCACCGGATCAATCACCGCAGCCATACCGCTACTGACATCCGCTACCACATAGCTGAAGGTAGAGCTGTCTTTATCAAAAAACATTTCTATTGATGCCTTAGTTGCGACCATACTCACCTCGTCGGATTTAAAGCCCTTTTACATTAGGACATGCTAAATTTTGATTGCAGTTTAACCAAAGTCAAACTAGAATGCAAATGTGGTTATAAGCATATTCTTATTGGTTATATAAGGTAAAGTCATTATGTTAGCCTTAGTGGGTGCCATTGTTATCGGGTTAAGTCTGGGGCTGTTTGGCTCTGGCGGCTCAATTTTGACCGTACCGGTACTGTTGTATTTATTGCACATGCCACCCCAATTAGCCATTGCCTCGTCACTGCTGATTGTCGCGGGCATTAGCCTGTTTGGCTCAGTGCGTAATGGTTTACAAGGTTTAATCAGTTGGCGCCACGTATTGTGGTTTGGCCTGCCCGGCATGCTGGGTACCTATGGCGGTGCCTGGCTCGGCACTCTGGTGGATGCCCGCTGGCAATTATTGGTGTTTTCGTTACTGATGCTGGTCGCTGCCGTGATGATGTGGCGCAGCAAAGTCAGCGAGCTGGGTAATGGTAAAGCGTTTAAACCGGTAAAAATTGTCATCGATGGTTTAGCAGTAGGGGCTATCACCGGCTTTGTTGGCGTGGGTGGCGGCTTTTTAATCGTACCTGCACTGGTACTGCTGGGCGGTTTAAGCATGCCGGTAGGCGTGGCAACCAGCCTGGTGGTAATTGCCATGAAGTCTTTCGTTGGTTTTGGTAAATACTATTGGGTGATGGCAGCGCAGGGCGCGGTGTTTGACTGGGCGACCATCGGTTTAATGATTGCGGCCGGCATTGCTGGCAGCTTTGCCGGCTCAGCGCTGGGTAAACGTTTACCGAAACAACAGCTGCAGCGTGCCTTTGCCGTCTTCTTAGTTGTTATGGCCGCCGTGGTCATTTATCAATCTGTTATTTAACGTATGCCGGGAGGCTCAAATGAAAACCGCTCAACAACTGGTCGCTGAAGCAAAAGCTGTGATACAGGAAGTCAGCATTAATGACTTACAACAAACGCTGACACAAGACAGTGAAACCGTACTGGTAGACGTACGCGAGCCTGCCGAGTTTAGCCAGCAGCATATCTTCGGCGCGGTAAATTACCCGCGCGGCGTACTGGAAATGAATATTCATAATCACCCCAAAGTAGCCGCCAGTGGCTGTGAGCCTACAGTTGCCTTAAGTCAGCTGGCGACACAGCCGGTGTACCTGATTTGTCGCTCTGGTGCACGTTCAGCACTGGCCGCGGAGTCACTGCAACGTATGGGCTTTGGCAAGGTTTACTCAGTGGCCGGTGGTATGCAAGCCTGGCTGGATGCCGGTTTGGCGACAAAACAGTAACAGGAGCACCGCATGGAGAACTTCACCCCGTTTGAAGCTGTAATCGGTGGCGGCCTGATTGGCCTGGGTGCCATTATATTGTTTATTTTCTCTGGCCGTATTGCCGGCATTTCTGGCATCACCAGCTCGGCGCTGTTTACCCGTGAAGGGCGTAGCTGGCGACTGGCTTTTGTCGCAGGTGTGGTTGCCGGCCCGCTACTACTTGGCCTTCTGGTGACTGACTTTAACTACAGCACGCCAGAGCTTGGCTGGCAGGCTATTGTTGCCGGCTTACTGGTCGGTATTGGCACCGGCTGGGGCAGCGGCTGTACCTCGGGCCACGGCATTTGCGGCATAAGCCGGCTATCGCCCCGCTCTGTTACCGCCACCCTGTTGTTTATGTTAAGTGGTGTGATAGTTGCCACCTTACTGCGCTAAGGAGATAAGTATGCCTATTATTATTGCTTTTGTTGCCGGTTTACTGATGTCAGTCGGTATTGCTTATTCGCAGATGATCGACCCGCAAAAAGTACTCGGTTTTTTAACACTCAATGCCAACTGGGACCCCAGCCTGATGCTGGTAATGGCGGCAGGTTTGGCCGTTTACAGCACCGGTTTTTGGTTATTTGCCAAAAAAGACAAGCCATTATTTGCCAGCCACTTTAGCTTACCCAGCAAAAAAGATTTAGATAAACCGCTTGTTATCGGCTCGTTGCTGTTTGGCACCGGCTGGGGCCTGGTGGGTTATTGCCCGGGGCCGGCACTGGCGGCGATAAGCTCGGGTAGTGTTGGCACGCTGGCCTTTATTGGCGCTATGGTAGCTGGCTGGTTTATCAGCCGCCGCTTACCCATTTAAGCTGCATTTGCTACAGATCAAGCCGTTATATGGTATCGAGGTCGCGGGCGGTTATTGGCTATGTTATGCTGATTTTACTCAGTTTAGCTTATCAGGACGAGCGACCTTATGACGGCTTTCACCTCTGTTTACCTGTTTATTGAACGCAGTTTTTTTGCCACCTTAAGCCGTAAAATTATTGGTAATATCAGTTTTTTAGCGCTTTTCTTTATCCTTGCGCTGTATTTAGCCTACCCTGAAGGCGGTGCCAGCAGTGCCTGGTGGGCATTAGCCTTGCTCGGCCTTGGTGCTTTTATCTTTACCATTGGCTATATGCACTATCTGATTGTGCGGCCAGTCAAAGCCCTGGTTAGCGCTTTGCACGACACCAACCGCAAAGGAACCGATTTAAACCATCGGTTGCCGGCTTTTACCTTTGACGAGTTTCGCACCCTGTCTGAGGAGTACAATCAGTTTGTCAGCCAGCTGGGTGTGTTGCTCGGTGACATTCACCAGCAAGCCCGCGAAACCCATCAGGTGAACGAGCAGGTGTCCAGTGCAGTAAAAAGTACCCGCAGCCATCTGCAAGATACCGAACAGCGCAGCGGACAAATTCGCCGCGAAAGTGACCTGGTATTGCAAGATCTGGCGGATATTGTACAACACGGTGACGAAGTGAATCAGGTTTCTGGTATAGCGGTAGACAAAGCCGCCGTTGCCAGCGGGCAGATGCAACAGTTAAGCGCTCAGCTGTCGGGCATTGTGAAATTATTGGACAGCTTTGCCAGCACCATTACCGGCTTACACAAAAATTCTGAAAATGTACGGCAAATACTGGTCATGGTAGAAACCTTTTCCGATCAAACTAATTTGCTGGCATTAAACGCCGCGATTGAAGCGGCGCGTGCCGGTGATGCCGGCCGCGGCTTTGCCGTGGTGGCCGATGAGGTGCGCACCCTGGCCGCCAAAGTTAATGACGCTACCAAGCAAATTTCCGGCTTTTTGAATGAAATGGAGCAGCTAGTCGGCGAAACCCGCACCGAGTCGCAAAGCCTGAACCAGCAGGCACAAAAAGCTCAGCAACAGATTGCCAACACCAGTGACGAATTTCAGCAATTGCAGCAGGAGCTACAACAGGCAAAAAGCGGCATTCAGAATATTAACCAAACCGTGCTGCAGTTAGAGCAGCGCTACCAACAAACCCATCAGCATTTGAGTGCTATTGAACAGGTCACCAGCGATGCCTACAGCCAGATGGCGTCGATAGATCAGGCGGCAAAAGATCTGCTGGCCGGCACCGCCCGTACCCAGCAGCAATTAGGTCGCTTTGCCCGTAGCCAATCGTAATTGCATTATACCGGTTGAACAGAGTGCAAACTCTGTTCAACCCGCCATATTTGCTTACAGTTAGCGGCTTGCTGACATTCAGACCTGTAGGTATATTTATTTCCGTGGTAAAACCACCCGTTCCCCTTTTGCCGTCAAGGATGCCTTATGCTGAAAACTCTGCCCCGCTCTCCTGTTATTCTGGCCGTTGTTCTCGCTGTCGCCTTAGTGCTTTGGTTGCTAAGCGGCGACCATTACAGTGCGCAGCAAAGCGCACCGGCAGCACAGCAAGTACAAGAAAAACAACTGCCGCAGGTAGAAACCCGCTGGTCAGAAGCACAGCCTTATCAGGCAACCCAGGTTGCTCAGGGTCAGGTATTGCCCTGGCGCAGTGTCAGTATAAAAGCGCAACAGGCCGGCCGCATCGAGGCGTTGATAAAACAACAAGGCGACCTGGTACGACAAGGAGATGACTTACTGCGGATTTCCGATGAAGGCCGCAGCGCCATGCTTGCCCAGGCCAAAGCCAATTTAACCTTGCGCCAAACTGAATTGAGTAGTGCCAAAACTTTGGGTAAAGCGCAGTTTTTGTCTGCCACAGAGCTTACCCGGCTGGAAAGTGAATTAGCCAAAGCCGAGGCAGAAATGCAAACCGCCAGCCTGACAGTGCGTCAGACGGTGCCGCAAGCGCCTTTTGCCGGCGTAATCGACCGCAGGCATGTTGAAGTAGGCGATCTGGTACAAAACGGCAGCGAGCTGTTACAGTTGGTACAAATAGATAAACTTAAAGTCACCGCGCAAATTCCACAGCAACATATTACGGCGATGCATACAGGCCAGCAGGCTAACATTCGCTTACTGGACGGGCGCAGCCTGCAAGGCGAATTGAGTTTTATCAGCTACGCCGCCGATGCTGCAACCCGCAGTTTCTACATAGAAGTAACCGTCGATAACCCACAGCAATGGCGTATCGCCGGCGCCAGCGCTACCGTTGAAATACAGCTTGATAGTGTCCAGGCGCATCGCATTTCGCCCGCACTGCTTAGCCTGAATAATAATGGCCAACTGACCGTTGCCACAGTGAATGAGCAGCAGCAAGTGGCGATTTACCCGGTAACGATATTAACGGCAGATAATAATGGTGCCTGGGTGAGCGGCCTGCCACAGCGCGCCCATATTATCACCCAGGGGGCGGGCTTTGTTGACAGCGGCGACACAGTACGCCTGGGCGGAGAGGCAAAATGAACCAGCTGATCCAAGCCGCTATAGGCCGTAGCCGCGCCAGCATGATGCTGTTGGTGTTTTTATTTATTGCCGGTATCAGCGCTTATCAATCAATACCCAAAGAAGCTAACCCCGACGTCGCTATTCCGATGATGTATGTATCAATGTCGCTGGATGGCATCAGCCCGGAAGATGGCGAGCGGCTTTTGGTGCGTCCGATGGAGCACGAGCTGCGCTCTTTGGAAGGCATTAAAAAAATGACCTCGACCGCCAGCGAGGGTCACGCCTCGGTGATGTTGGAATTCGACGCCGGCTTTGACGCCGACAAAGCGCTGGCCGATGTGCGGGTGAAGGTAGATGCCGCCCGCTCCAAGCTACCAAGCGAAGCTGACGAGCCTACGGTAAACGAAATTAATGTCGGCCTGTTTCCGGTGTTATCGGTGGGGTTATCCGGCCCGGTATCAGAAAACCAACTGGTATTTATTGCCCGTCAGCTGCAGGAAAATATCGAAGCTATACCAGAAGTGTTGGAAGTGGACATCGGTGGTGACCGTGAAGACTTACTGGAAATCGTCGTCGACCCACAGGTGCTGGAAGGTTATGGTCTGGACTACCAGCAGCTGTTTAGCCTGGTATCCAACAATAACCGCCTGGTCGCCGCGGGTAGTTTAGATACTGGCGCCGGGCGCATGGCACTAAAAGTGCCTGGTGTAATTGAAGATTTAGACGATGTGCTGTCGATGCCGATCAAAACCGACGGCGATACCGTCATTACTTTTGGTGATGTCGCCACCATTAGCCGCAGCTTCAAAGATCCACTCGGTTTTGCCCGCATTAACGGCCAACCTGCCGTGGTGTTAGAGGTAAAAAAGCGCGCCGGCGCCAATATTATCTCCACCATTGAACAAACCAAGGCGTTAATTACGCAGGCCAGTAGCCAGTTTCCGGACGGTATGCAGATTAACTACATTATGGACCAGTCCAAAGAAGTTAAAAACATGCTGTCAGACTTACTGAATAACGTGTTAACTGCAGTGGTGCTGGTGCTTATTCTGATTGTTGCCACTATGGGCGTACGTTCGGCAGTGCTGGTGGGTATTACCATTCCCGGTGCTTTTTTTGCTGGCATTCTGATGATAGCAGCGCTGGGTTATACCATGAATATCATCGTGCTGTTTGCGCTGATTTTAGTCGCAGGCATGTTGGTAGACGGCGCCATCGTGGTGAGTGAACTGGCAGATCGCAACCTGGCTGAAGGCCAGCCGCCGAAACAAGCCTGGGCTAATGCCGCCGGCCGTATGGCCTGGCCGATTATTGCCTCAACTGCCACCACCATAGTGGTATTTATGCCGTTATTGGTTTGGCCCGGTGTAGTCGGCCAGTTTATGAAGTACCTGCCCGCTACCGTCATTTTGTGTTTGCTGGCGTCATTATTGATGGCGCTAATCTTCTTACCGGTAATGGGCGGCTTAAGTAAAGCACGCCCACCAGTGCATGAGGTACAGCAAAGTGGTGCCGGTAAAGCTTACCGCAGCCTGCTTGGCCGTTTGCTGCGCCGTCCCGGTTTGACCTTTGCCGGCATGCTGGGCGCTATGCTGCTGATTTTTGTTGCTTATGGTAAGTACAACCATGGCCTGGAGTTTTTCCCATCGGTAGAGCCAGAATCGGCCCAGGTATGGGTGCGGGCACGGGGCGATATGTCCATCTACGAAAAAGACGCCTTGCTGCAAAAGGTCGAGCAGCGCTTGCTGGGTTTAGCTGAAGTTAAAGCCTTATACGCGCGCTCAATGGCAAGTGCTGGCGGCGAGTTGGCACCCGATGTGGTAGGCACCTTGCAGTTTCAGTTTATCGACTGGCACGACAGACGCCGTGCCGCGGCGATTTTAGACGATATGCGAGCGCTTACTGCTGATATTCCCGGCGTCATTCTTGAGTTTCGCCAGCAGCAGGAAGGCCCGGCAGCAGGTAAACCGATAGAACTGCAGGTTAGCAGTATGGAAAGTGCCGCCACAGAGCAAGCGGTAAGCCAAATAATCAACCAGATGCGTCAGCTGGACGGTTTTGTTGATATTGAGGATGATCGCAGTTTGCCCGGTATAGAATGGCGTATTGAAGTCGACCGCGCCGCCGCAGCCCGCTTCGGTGCCGATGTGCTGACCGTGGGTAATGCGGTGCAGATGATCAGTAATGGCTTGCTGCTGGCCAAATTCCGCCCCGAGTATGCCAGTGACGAAGTCGATATCCGTGTGCGTTTTCCACAAAACTGGCGATCTTTAGAGCAGTTGGGGCGTTTAACCATTCAAACTCAGCGAGGTCAGGTGCCACTGAGTAACTTTATCAAGTTGGTGCCAGCGCCAAAGACCAGTGTCATCAAACGCATTGATGGCAATCGGGCCGTGACGATAAAAAGCGATTTAGCAGAAGGCTTTCAGGTAAGTGAGCGTTTACAAGCACTGCTGGGTAGCGATATTAAGCTGCCGGACAATGTATTGGTCAAAACCGCTGGCGAAAGTGCCGACCAACAAGAGGCGATGACCTTTTTACTCGGCGCTTTTGCTACGGCGATATTTTTGATGCTGATGATATTGCTGGTGCAATTTAACAGCTGGTATCAAAGCCTGCTGATCTTATCAGCGATTATTTTCTCTACCGCCGGTGTGTTACTGGGGCTGCTGGTAAACGGCCAGAGCTTCGGCATAGTGATGGTGGGCATGGGCATTATTGGTCTGGCCGGTATAGTGGTGAATAACAACATCGTACTTATCGACACCTATAATCAGCTACGCGATGCCGGCCTGTCTGCCCGCGATGCCGCGCTGGAAACCGGTTGCTTACGCCTGCGCCCGGTGCTGCTAACCTCGATTACCACGGTTTTGGGTTTAATGCCGATGGTACTGGCGGTTAACGTTAACCTGCTTGAGCCAAGCCTCGGCTTTGGCGCGCCTTCCACCCAATGGTGGACACAGCTATCCAGCGCCATTGCCGGCGGCTTAACCTTCGCCACAGTGCTGACGCTGTTTTTAACACCCTGCATGCTGGTCTTGGGTGAAAAACTACGGCCACGCAAAACGACCAGCGATATCAAAGTCGTCAGCAGTGCTGATGATATTGCCCAGTTGGTGAAAAAACGGGCCTGAGGTGTATCGGGCAAATATCCGACCAGTCAGTTAGCTGCGATGGCCCGGTTTTTAAGCGTCCGTCTTTAGGCTAAGATGCAGCTAAGTGTTAATACAAGGCTCTGTATGCGTATCTTACTAGTGCTAGGCTTACTGCTGTGCTGCAACTTAGCAAGCGGCAGTGAAATCCGCCTCGGAGTACATAAGTTCCCACCTTATTTTGTTATGACAGATAACGAAAACTGTGGCGGTGAGGCGGTAGAGCTGACCCGTAATTTACTGCAAACAGACAGCATTAAACTGACTACCGTTTGCGCGACACCGGCCAGACTCTACAAGATGCTGCAAAACGGTGAAGTTGACCTAACTATTAATATTAAGCAAACCAAAGCCTTGCCCGATAATGTCAGCTTTGTCGCCACGCCTTATGTGCAACTGTCGTTAGTGTTACTGACACACGGTGCGGCCGTAGCACGCGATAAAGCCCCTACTATCGCCGCCATTCGTGGTTTTGACTACCACGGCCAGCGTCAGGTATTAACCGATAAAGGCTATACCTTTATCGATCTGCCCGACAGCATCAGTGCGGTTGAAATGTTTATTAAAGCACGCAGCAGTGCGCTGCTGACCTACGAAGCGCCGTTTGACCATTACCTGCAACAGCATAACCTGCCATTCGCCAAACACTACCAATGCCAGCTGCTGGAGCATATCGATGCGTTTTATGTGATCTCAGAGCAATCAGCACACAAAAGCTATATTAATGACAAACTTACCGAGCATGCCAGGAGGGAGCAGTTAAGTTATTTTGCTAATTAAAAAAGCAAAAAACCAGCATAATGCTGGTTTAAAGTGGCTACGCTCCCGGGACTCGAACCCGCGAGCACTTTTGGCTTGGGGCGTGACAGGCCGGCTAAGTTCTTAACAGAGAGCAACCGACTGAACTACCGCTGTCTAAAACAAAAAACCAGCATAATGCTGGCTTAAAGTGGCGGAGCGGACGGGACTCGAACCCGCGACCCCCGGCGTGACAGGCCGGTATTCTAACCGACTGAACTACCGCTCCGCGCTGGACTGAGCTTGTGGCTCTTTGGTAACTTACTGAAGTGGCGGAGCGGACGGGACTCGAACCCGCGACCCCCGGCGTGACAGGCCGGTATTCTAACCGACTGAACTACCGCTCCGGATCAGGAAGCTTATTCGACACAGTGGCGGAGCGGACGGGACTCGAACCCGCGACCCCCGGCGTGACAGGCCGGTATTCTAACCGACTGAACTACCGCTCCGGTGTGTATCGAAAATTGGCGGAGCGGACGGGACTCGAACCCGCGACCCC
>JBFMHG010000018.1:0-26971 GCA_040752955.1 Pseudomonadota bacterium | reverse complement strand
CAATAGTTCTCCAAAATTACATCAGCTCGAGCTGTCATCACCCTTCCGGCCAAGAAGGTTGCCCCAAAACAAGAGGGCGCAATTTATACACGAATAAGCCGCCTTATTCAAGCGAAATCTTTCGGCCGCGCGCAAGGATCCGCCGTGGATCTTCGCAGATCATCACAGCCAGCCACGCTCAGCAAAGGAGATCACATCGGCATCGCCCACTATAAAGTGATCCAACACCTTGATATCTACCAACATCAGCGCCTGAACCAAACGTTCAGTTATCGCTTTATCCGCCCGGCTGGGTTCGGCCACGCCAGAAGGATGATTGTGCGCCAGAATAACAGCGGCGGCATTATGCGCTAAAGCCTGCTGAACTACAATACGCGGATACACCGGAGAGGCGTCTATTGTACCGGCAAACAACGGCTCGGCCTTAATTAGCCGATGCTGACTGTCTAAATACAATAATAAAAACACTTCGCGCTGCTCGCCGCTTATTGCGTGCTGCAAATAACGTTTTACTGCGGCAGGCTCGGTAAACACGGTTTCGCGCTGCATTTGCTGCTGTAAGTAACGCTTGCTTAGCTCCAGCACCGCCTGTAACTGCACAAACTTCGCCTCGCCAAGCCCCTTGGCGGCACAAAAATCGGCCTGGCTGGCACCCAGTAAGCGCCTTAACGAGCCAAACTGGCCAAGTAATTGGCGCGCCAGCGTAACCGCATCAGTACCGGCGATGCCAGTGCGTAAAAATATTGCCAGCAGCTCAGCGTCCGACAGTGCCGTAGCCCCTCTGTCGAGCAATTTTTCCCGTGGCCGCTCGGTGGCGGGCCAGTGTCGAATACTCATGCAATCACTCCCTGAATTGATGCTGAATTAGTGTTTCCGTGCTATCTTAGCGCCAGTTTTTTCTGTTGCCGGTGGCTATGTTATGCAGCAAACGCTTGCCAATAAACGCATTTTACTGGGTATCAGTGGCGGCATTGCCGCTTATAAAAGTGCCGACTTAGTACGCCGCTTAAAAGAGCGTGGCGCTGAGGTACGGGTTATTTTAACCGACGCCGCTCAGCACTTTATTACGCCGCTTACCTTACAGGCGCTGTCTGGCAACCCGGTTAGCACCAGCCTGCTCGACCCGGCCGCAGAAGCTGCTATGGGCCATATCGAACTGGCAAAATGGGCCGATCTGGTATTAGTTGCCCCGGCCAGCGCCGATGTTATTGCCCGTATTGCCCATGGCCTGGCGAACGACTTACTCACCACCTGCATTTTGGCCACAGCGGCGCCGGTGGCTGTTGCGCCTGCTATGAACCAGCAGATGTATAAAAACATAGCCACCCAGCAAAATTTAGCCAGGTTAAGTTCATATAATTTTTACATTTGCGGCCCAGGTGTAGGCGACCAAGCCTGTGGCGACACCGGTGCAGGCCGTATGCTGGAACCATTAGAGCTGGTTAGCGCGCTAGAAAAGCATTTTAGTACTGAACGCCAACTTAATAACATTAAAATTACAATAACCGCTGGCCCCACCCGTGAGGCCATTGATCCGGTGCGCTACATTTCTAACCATAGCTCCGGCAAGATGGGCTTTGCCTTAGCAGCTCAAGCAGCCGCTATGGGCGCAGAGGTCACGCTTATCAGCGGTCCGGTGCAGCTGGCAACACCTGCTGGCGTAAAGCGGATTGACGTCACCAGCGCGCAGCAAATGTATGACGCTGCTATGGCGCAGGCAGTGCAGAGCGATATCTTTATTGGTTGTGCTGCCGTAGCCGATTACCGAGTGGCAAACGTCGCTGATGAGAAGATGAAAAAGCAAGGCGACAGCGCACTTGAGCTTAAACTGGTACAAAACCCGGATATTATCGCCAGCGTCGCCGCATTAGCCACCAAACGCCCCTTTACTGTCGGTTTTGCCGCTGAAACACAAAATGTACTGCAGTACGCCCAGGATAAACTTAAGCGCAAAAAGCTGGATCTGATTTGCGCCAACGATGTATCAGTGCAGCATTTAGGTTTTAACAGCGATGACAATGCTGTCACTTTGTTATGGCAACATGGCCAGCACAGCTTACCGGTACAAAGCAAAACCGCCCTGGCTACTGCCATTTTGCTGCAAATTAAGCAGCTGTTTAGCGCCAACTAATTTTAAACCTGATAGAAGAGCTATGCCGTAAATGAAAAAAGCCATCGATTTAAAAATTCTTGACCCGCGTATTGGTAACGAGTTTCCATTGCCCGCTTATGCGACACCGGGCTCTGCCGGTTTAGATTTACGCGCCTGTTTAGATGCCACTTTAACCCTGGCACCAGGGCAAACTGTGCTGATCCCAACCGGGTTATCGATTTTTATTGGCGATGCTAACCTGTGCGCGACTATCCTGCCTCGCTCTGGTCTGGGCCATAAGCACGGCATAGTGTTGGGCAATCTGGTGGGCTTAATTGACTCGGATTATCAGGGCCCGTTAATGGTATCGATGTGGAACCGCGGCCATGACAACTTTACCATTGAACCGGGTGATCGTATCGCCCAGCTGGTATTTATGCCAGTGGTGCAGGCTGAATTTAACATCGTTGACAGCTTTGAGCAGACAGCGCGCGGCGAAGGTGGTTTTGGTTCATCAGGAAAAGCATAAATGCCGGCACCACGCAGTACAAACCGCAAAGAAGATATCCTGCAAGCCTTAGCCGCGATGCTGCAAAGCAATAACGGTCAGCGTATTACCACGGCCGCGCTGGCAGAAAAGGTCGGCGTATCCGAGGCTGCGCTATACCGCCACTTTCCCAGCAAAGCGCGGATGTTTGAGGGCTTAATCGAGTTTATTGAAGACACCCTGCTATCACGTATTAACGTGATATTGGATGAGCACAAAGACACCGCCAGCCGCACTGAGCTTATTTTGCAGTTAATTCTGGTATTTGCTGAGCGCAACCCAGGTATTTGCCGCATTCTTACCGGTGATGCACTGCAGGGTGAGCAGGAACGGCTGCTAGAACGGGTGGCCCAACTATTTGAAAAACTGGAAACCCAATTAAAGCAGTGTCTGCGTGAGCGTAAACTGCGCGAAGGTAAAAACTTCAATATCGACGAAGGCGAGCTTGCCAACCTGCTACTGGCCACAGTAGAGGGTAAGCTCAGCCAGTTTGTCCGCTCTGGTTTCACCCGGCTGCCCACCCAGCACTGGGCTAATCAGTGGGCACAACTACAAACTGCTCTGTTTAGCTAAAACATAACGTGAGAGCAGCGTGGCTGGTGTGCTTTCGTAGCAGCGGCATGGATGCCGCGCAGGCTGAGAGGGCACAGGGATGTGATCCTTGAAGCCGGCGGAGAAAGCATTTCCAGCCACACTGCTTTACGCCAACGCGGCGAAGCACACCTAATCCCTTCCTTAACCAGAATCAGTAGATTCGGCTAGTTAACAGCTAAACGAAGCGTTCGTAGAGTGCGGCGCCCCATACCAGCGCCACGATCACTAAGCTAACAAACACCGCCGCCGAGCCCATATCTTTAGCGCGGCCCGACAGTTCATGCCGCTCCAGCCCTACCCGGTCAGTCAGTGATTCGATAGCCGAATTTAGCAGTTCCACCACCAGCACCAAACACCAAACACTGACCAACAGCGCAAACTGACTAACCGAAGTGGCAAGCCAAGCCGCCAATGGCACCGAGATTACGGCTAAAGTGGTTTCCTGGCGAAAGGCTGATTCAAACTTCCAGCTGGCAGCAAAGCCCTGCATTGAGCATTTTGCCGCTTTGATAATACGCCCTAAGCCGGTGCCGTTTGGTTTTAACATCTCTTTATCCTTGCTTCGCTGCGTATATTCGGGCTGCCACTAAAATGTCAGGTACAGGGTCAGGTGTGCTTTCGGAACAGCGGCATGGATGCCGCGCAGGCTGAGAGGGCACAGGGATGTGATCCTTGAAGCCGGTGCAGAAAGCATTTCCTGACACTGCACCCTTCTCTGGCGCCCGACAATCCTTAAGCATTCACACCATATTGCGCCCGGTACGCCTTCACTGCTTCCAGGTGCTGTGCCATCTCAGGCTTATCAGCTAAGTAGCTTATCAGATCCGGCAGGCTGATAATCGAAATAACCTTGGTATTAAAGTCACGCTCCACTTCCTGAATGGCTGACAGCTCACCCTGGCCACGCTCTTGCCTGTCCAGTGCAATTAACACCCCGGTAAGCTCAGCACCCTGCGCCTGAATAAGCTGCATCGATTCACGAATGGCCGTGCCGGCGGTTATTACATCATCCACCAGCATAATACGGCCCTTTAACGGCGAGCCAACTAAGTTACCACCCTCGCCATGGGTTTTCGCTTCTTTGCGGTTAAAGCAGTACGGCACGTCACGGTTGTAATGATCTGCCAGCGCCACAGCCGTGGTGGTGGCAATAGGAATACCCTTATAGGCTGGGCCAAACAGCACATCAAACGCCAGGCCGCTATCTTGCAATGCCGCGGCATAAAAGCGGCCCAGCTTGGCCAAATCGCCACCGGTATTAAACAAGCCAGCATTAAAAAAATACGGGCTGGTGCGGCCGGATTTCAGCGTAAAACTGCCAAATTTCAGTACATTACGCGACAGCGCAAACTCAATAAATTCACGTTGAAACGGTTTCATCTTCAAAGATTACCTGTAAAAGTTAAGCCAGTACGCGCTTTTGCTCGTCAATAATTTCGCGGATAGCATGCTTGCCTAAATCCAGCATTTGCTGCATTTCTTCAAAGCTAAACGGCGCTTCTTCGGCCGTCCCCTGAATTTCAATCACTTTACCGGTTTCGGTCATGACGATATTCATATCAGTTTCGGCGTTAGAGTCTTCGGCGTAGTCTAAATCGGCCACGGCTGTGCCTTTATAAATACCTACTGATACCGCCGCTACCATAAAATTCAGCGGGTTAGTTTTAATCATGCCTTTGGCACGCATAAAATTCAGCGCATCCACCAAGGCGACACAGGCACCGGTAATAGAGGCGGTGCGGGTGCCACCATCGGCCTGAATCACGTCACAGTCGATAGTAATGGTGTTTTCACCTAACAGTTTTAAATCGACCGCGGTGCGCAGTGCACGGCCAATCAGGCGCTGAATTTCCATGGTGCGGCCACCTTGCTTACCGCGTGCCGCTTCGCGGTCATTACGGGTATGGGTCGCACGTGGCAGCATGCCGTACTCGGCCGTCACCCAGCCTTTACCCTGGCCTTTCATAAAACGCGGTACACCTTCAATCACGCTGGCAGTACAAATAACCTTGGTATTACCAAATTCCACCAGCACTGAGCCTTCAGCATGGGCAGTAAATTGACGGGTAAAGGTAAGGGGACGGATCTGACTGGCGGTTCTGCCACTTGGACGCATAGCTGCACTCCTGAAATTAACAATGGCGGTTATTATAGGGTGGATCCCGTTTGAGGGCGAGCAATTCGCCAAATTCCGTGTTCCTGCGGTATACTCGGTGTTTATTTGTCGCCAGAGAAATCATTATGATCCACAGCATGACCGCCTTCGCCCGCCACGAAACCAAAGCCAGCTGGGGCACCGCCCAGTGGGAGATCCGCTCGGTAAACCAGCGTTACCTGGAATCCTACTTCCGCCTGCCCGAGCAGTTTCGTGGTTTAGAGAGCCTGCTGCGCGACAAACTCCGCAATGCCCTGCAGCGCGGCAAAATAGAAGTTAACCTGCGCTACCATGCCAACCAGGCCGCCGGCGAGCTGACGTTAAACGAAGTCTTTGCCGAGCAATTGCTGCAAAAAGCCCAGCAGTTACTGCAAAAAGCGCCGCAAGCCCAGTTAAATATCGCCGACATTCTACGCTGGCCTGGCGTGATGGAAACACCAAGCGAAGATGTAGATAGCTTACAAGCTGAACTGCTGGCTGGTTTTGATGCTGCCTTACAAGACTTTTTAGCCGGCCGTGGCCGTGAAGGCGATGCCATTGAAGAAATGATCCAGCAGCGCTTAACGGCAATTTCAGAGCAGGTGGCCTTTGTCCGCACGCACCTGCCGCAAGCCATGCAGTGGCAGCGCGACCGCATTATCAACCGCTTAAATGAAATTAAAGCCGATTTAGATCAAAGCCGGTTAGAGCAGGAAATGGCGTTTTTAGCCTCAAAATCAGACGTCGCTGAAGAGCTCGACCGCCTTGATGCTCATATTAAAGAAACCCGCCACACGCTAAAAAAAGGCGGCGCCTGCGGCCGGCGGTTAGATTTTATGATGCAGGAATTTAACCGCGAAGCAAATACGCTGTCGTCCAAAGCCATCAGCACCGAAATCACCAATGCGGCGGTGGAGCTGAAGGTGCTAATTGAGCAGATGAGAGAGCAGATCCAAAACATCGAATAATCTGAACTAAAAGCCCGCACGCACCCTTAAAAAGCGAGCAAAGCGTGGTAAGCCGGTGCTGATTTCTCCGTTGTAGCGGTAGGTTACTACTGTACCTAGTGCCGGTGGGTTTTGCCGTAGCTCATCGGTTAACCCACTACCCAGTGCAAAGGTTCTGCCCTCTGGCGTTTTAACAACTAAAGCCCCTACCATACCCAGATACTTGCCTTTGCCTGGCCGGTAACCAATAACTTCAGCCTCAGTGTCCTGATACGATTTCAGTTTTAACAACGCACTGCTACGGCCGGTTTGATACAAAGCGTCTTGATGGTGCAACATTAAGCCCTCGGCACCGGCCCGCTCCAGCTCTGCCAGCTTGGCGTGTAACGCTGCCGCATTGGCCAGCCTAAATTGCGGCACCATATTAAGGTAAGGGCTGTTTTGCTTTAACACCAACTGCTGCATGGCTGCTATACGTGAGCTAAAGTTACCGGCCGCAGCTGGCAGTTCAAAAATGTAGTAGCGCAGCTGCTGCCATTCGCCCTCAACAGCTTGCTGCTTACTGACAATACTTAAGGTTGCGGCAAACTGATTACGCCCAAGCCACAGCTCACCATCTAAGGGCTGGGCACCAAAGCCGGCAGTAAACCAGGCGGGTGCCGCAATAATATTACCGCCGCGTGAAATAAGTTGCGTGCCATTCCAATAAGCACGCACACCATCGAGCTTTTCGCTTACCCAGTACTGCTGCACATCCACCGTATTGTTGTATGTTTCGGCCAACAGCAGCTCGGGTTTGGCGGCAATCAGAGGGGGCGTCCAACACAACAACAACGACAAAAGCACATTTTTAAACATGTTTAGCTATCCTTATGCTAAACACCAAGTGTAGACACCAACCAAAAATTTAACAAAAAAGCAAATTATTAAACAGTTAGCGCCGAGCGTAGCAATACATCCAGCTTGTCCAGCCCCTGCTGCAGGATGTCGGCTTCTATCGTCAGCGGTGGCAGGAAGCGCAGCACATTGCCGTAAAAACCACAGGACAATAGAATCAGGCCGTAATCAGCAGCGCGGGCGATGATCTGCTGGGTTAGCGCCATATCAGGCTCACCTTCGCGCATAAATTCAATGGCGATCATGGCGCCGAGCTGGCGTACCTCGACAATACGCTTTGGAAACTGCTGCTGCAGTGCGGCTAAGCGTGCGGCAAAGGCTTCACCAACTAGATTGGCCTGCTCGCACAGTTTGTCCTGTTCAATCACCTCCAGTACCGCCAGTGCTGCAGCGCAGGCTACCGGCGAGCCGCCATAGGTGCCGCCCAAACCGCCCGGTAACGGCGCATCCATAATGTCACTTTTGCCTACCACAGCCGCCAACGGCAAGCCACCGGCGATCCCCTTGGCCATAGTGATAAGGTCTGGCTCAATCCCACTATGCTCCATGGCAAACAGCTTACCGGTGCGGCCAAAGCCGGTTTGAATTTCATCGGCAATCAGCACTATGCTGTGTTGATCGCAAACCTGGCGCAGCGCTTTTAGCAGCTCAGGCGGTGCCGGATAAAAACCGCCCTCACCTTGCACCGGCTCGATAATAATGGCCGCGACATCTTCAGGCGCGATATCCACCTTAAACAACTTATGCAGTGCGGCCAATGATTGCTCTGTGCTGACCCCATGCAGCGCTATCGGAAAGGGCAGATGGTAAATATCGGCCGGAAAGGGGCCAAACAGGGTTTTATAGGGCGCCACCTTACCGGTTAACGCCATGGTCATATTGGTACGGCCATGAAAACCGCCGCTAAAGGCAATAACACCGCGGCGGCGGGTATAGGCGCGGGCAATTTTAATGCAGTTTTCTACCGCTTCAGCGCCGGTGCTGACAAAAATGGCTTTTTTCGCGCTGCAGCCAGGCGCTAGCTGGGTCAACTTTTCGGCCAGTTCGACCGCTTCAGCATAAGGGTTAATCATCAGGCAGCTGTGACTAAAATCGGCCAGCTGGGCTTGTGCCGCCGCCACCACTTTGGGATGCGCATGGCCGGTGTTACACACCGCTATGCCGGTGCCAAAGTCGATGTAACGGTTGCCCTCGACATCCCACACTTCGGCATTTTTTGCCCGCTGCACATACACCGGATACAGGTTACCCTGGCCACGGGCGAATACGGCCTGCTTACGCTGTTGTAACTGCTGATTACTCATGCTGCTGCCTGTTAAATATGCTCGGTTAGAGCCCACCTAAACACAGGTATTTAACGTCGGTATAATCATCCAGGCCATGTTTAGAACCTTCACGGCCAAAGCCCGATTGCTTTACGCCACCAAAAGGCGCGGCCGCATTGGAGATAATGCCTTCGTTAATACCCACCATGCCAAACTGAAGTTGTTGTGCCAGCCGAAACACCCGGCCAATATCGCGGCTGTAAAAGTAAGCTGCCAGGCCGTACTCAGTGCTGTTGGCCAGCGCAATGGCGTCCTGCTCGGTGTCAAATGCCATCAGTGGCGCCACCGGGCCAAAAATTTCCTCGCGGCTTATGCCCATATCAGCGCGCACATCGCACAACAAGGTGGGTTGGTAAAACTGTTTCCCGGCGCTGTCTGCTTTACCGCCGAGCAATACACGGGCACCCTCTGCTACTGCGCTTTGCACTAAACTGCTGACTTTCTGCAGCGCGTTATCGTCAATTAACGGGCCTATTTGGCTGTCGCTGTTTAAGCCATCGCCGACCTTAAGTTGGGTGATGGCAATCGCCAGCTTATCGGCGAAGGTCTGATACACGCCGCGCTGTACTAAAATGCGGTTGGCACAGACACAGGTTTGGCCGGCATTACGAAACTTCGATGCCAACAGGCCCTGCACTGCCGCATCTAAGTCGGCATCATCAAACACGATAAAAGGCGCATTGCCACCTAGCTCCATGGTGACCCGTTTTACGCCGTCGGCACATTGTTTCAGCAGCTGCTTACCCACCGCCGTAGAGCCGGTAAAGCTAAACTTGGCCACTTTAGGGTGCTGGGTCAGCACAGCGCCGATGGCTTTGGCATCACCGCCCGCTACCACGTTAAATACGCCAGGTGGAATACCGGCCTGATCGGCAAGCTCTGCCAGCGCCAATGCCGACAATGGCGTTTGTTGCGCCGGTTTCACCACAAAGGTGCAGCCAGCAGCAAGGGCTGCAGCGGCTTTACGGGCAATCATGGCGTTGGGAAAATTCCACGGCGTAATGGCCGTTACCACGCCGACCGGTTGTCGCTGCACAATAATGCGCTTATCGTTGGCAGGCGCCGGTATGGTATCGCCGTACAGCCGCTTGGCTTCTTCGGCAAACCATTGTAAATAAGACGCGCCATAGGCTATTTCGCCCTTCGCTTCAACTAGCGGTTTACCCTGCTCCAGCGTCAGCAACCGCGCCAGTTCATCCTGATATTGCAGCACCAACTGATACCAGCGCTGCAGCAACTCGCTACGTTTAGCTGCCGGCAATGCCGCCCAGCTGGCAAAGGCTGCGCTGGCTGCCAGTACCGCTTGCTCGGCCTCGGCTGCACCGGCATCGCTGACCCGGGCCAGCAGCTGCTGGTTGGCCGGGTTTAGCACGGCAAAGCTGTTGCCGGCATCGCACCAGCGGCCATTGATATAACTGCTGGTTTTCAGTAAAGGGTTGGTTGTGTCTGGGGTCATCTTTATCTCCACACCATTGGGGGTATTGCACCAGCTTAGCAGACCGGATTAAATACCAAACATTCAACGCTTAGTTTGAAAATACTCAACTTTATGGCCAGATTACCAAAAAACCTGACGCAGCATGATATTAAGCTGCTGCGCATTTTTCAGACGGTAGTGGATTGTGGTGGTTTTACCGCAGCAGAAACGGAGCTGAATATTGGCCGCTCGACCATCAGTATTTATATCGCCAATCTGGAACACCGGCTAAACCTGAGCTTATGTCAGCGCGGCCGGCAAGGCTTTTCGTTAACACGGGAAGGCCAGGCGGTTTATAACGCCATAGCGCAGCTGGAGCAGGCACATCAGCAGTTTAGCCAGCTGGTCGCCAGCCTGACGGATTCATTAAGTGGCGAGCTGGTTATTTTAACCGCCGATCAGCTGGACCGTTCCCGGCTAAACTTACTTAGTAGACTGTGCGCCGCATTGCAACAACAGGCACCGCAATTAACATTGGCGCTGGATGTGTTACCCCTACACCAAATTGAACTGGCGCTGCTAAAAGATCAGGCCCATCTGGCCCTGATGCCAGGCTACCGGCAGATTGATGGCTTACACTATCAACACGTGCTTAGCACACCGATTTTTTTATGCTGCGCTTGCACACACCCGCTGTTTGGCGTAGCTGATGACGCTATAAATGATGAGTTGCTCGCTCAATACCCGGCCATTCACCCGGGTGTCGACATTAACCCGGAAGGGCGCAAACAATTACAGAAACTTAAGACCGGTGCCCGCGCCTATCAGTTTGATACCCGGCTTGCGCTGTTACTCTCTGGTGCCTATATCGGCTTTCTACCAGAAGAGATTGCCCGGCCTTACATAGATAATGGTCAGTTGCGTTATCTGAAAGCGGCTGAATATCAGTATCCTTTCAATCAGTCTATTGTCAGCAAACAAACACCCCGCGACAGCGCTAAGGTGCAGCTGGCCCTGGGTATACTGCAACGCCTGCTGAAAGCTCAGCACTTACAAGAATGAGCACGAGTCCGCGACCACCTGCTATCTCATTACCCGGTAGCAAAAAGCCTCTTTCTATCGTGTTAACCGATGATGGCTCATTTTTATTATCAGTAATTAGCGCCTAATCTGAGGCTGGTGGTGATTACTGCCTCGGGTTACAGGCCAGAACACTCCCGTTCCCGGCCTGCGTTTAACTTACCTCCTGGTATTATTTTTACCGCAGGGCGCTCGACGCCCTGTTTTTTTATCTCTATTTTCACAAAAATGAAACAACTTATCGCATCAGCCGATGCTAACCATTTTCCCAAGCTGTTTTATCGTTTTTATAGTCTGCCAATGGCCCAGCTGTACCGTGCCATCGCCACTACAAGGAGTAGTGAGATAACAAGACGGACAACGACAAAAATAACAGTTGGAGAACACCATGAAATATTTATCTGGCCTGTTGCTGCTATCAGCACTGGCTTCATTTAATGCGCTGGCACTCTGCCCGGATGGCAGCAGCTTTGATAATAATTTAAGCTTTTGTGCCAACAGTAGCGATGTCTACGGCCCCTTTACCAAAACCATGACCGACCGCTGTGTTAGTGCCGGCGGTGGCAGCGCCTGTACCACGCCGCGAACCGTCAGTGTTAACGGCACCAATATCAGTGTACTGCGTTGGTCGCGGGCCTTTACCACTAACCTGCGCGGCACTGGCAGTTGCCCCGATGGTGCAGTGCGCTCAGCACAATATGGCAACCACTGTTTTGAGCAGCGCAATGACGGCACGCCGAACAATGTTTATGGCAATTTTACTGCCGACGAAGTAGCAAAATGCCAGTATTTACAAGGCGGTACGGCTTGCCTGACGACCCGTTGGTCAGCGCAGTTTTACACCAGTGTAAAAAACACTACCCTGCCCGGCAGCTGGGTAAACAAATTTGGTGCCTGGCTGTGGTATATCGACGAAGCGGGCGTAAACAAAACCCACACCCAGCTGGCTAATGAGCTTGCTGCTATGGGCGTAAAGCGCATCTTTATCAAAATTGCTGACGATGCTGCCGCCTGCTCGCTGTTTGTCGATGCGTGCTCTACTACTACCACTAACATTTACAAAAACAAAGGCATCGAGCCCTGGGCCTGGTCGTATAACTATCCGGGCAATAATGCCGCTCAGGCCGATGCGCTATATCAGGCGGCCCGCTATGGCTATGTCGGTTTTGTCTCTGATGTCGAAGTGGAATTTAATAATAAAACCACTGAGCTACATAATTTGTTTCAAGCGTTTCGCGCCGCCCGCACCCGCGCCATTAACGATGGCTATGCCCGTAGCGATTTCCCGCTCGGTGCGACGACCTGGAGCAACCCGGCTGATCAGGGTATGCGGGTAGATATTATCGATCAGTACGTCGATTTTCATATGCCACAAACCTATCTGGAAGTATGGGGCAGCAGCTATATGGCCGACCCAAAGCGCTGGATAGAAGCCGGTAATTGCGAATACCGCGCTTTAGGTGCCAATAAACCGATCTGGCATATCGTGTCTACCGAGTACGATATTATCAGCCCGGCACAGCTCAATACCTTCTTAAATGTAGCCGGCCCCAATGCCAGTATCTGGCGCGTGCCTGGCGGCTCTGTACCTCAAGCGGTATGGCAGGACTGGAACAATGTGAACTGGCAGCGTGGCAGCTTTGATAACGATGTCGACTGCTCAGCCGGCAATAACAGCTTTAAAAACTATCTGACCGGCAGCCCGACACCACCGCCGCCGGCACCACAAGCTGTGCCGTATTGGGATCAGAAGCTTAACGCCGTTAACCCCTATGGCACCTGCAGCATTACCTCGCTGGCGATGATTACCGACTACTTTGGCTTAACCGACCCGGCTGTATTGGGCCAGCGCACACCGGATTATTTAAACAGCCGCTTTGGTGTATTGCAGGATGTGCCCTCTCTGGCCTGGGGCTTTAATACCATAGCGCAGGAAAAAGGCAGCCCGCTGCGCGATATCGGTGTCACCAACGGCACCTTAACACAGTTGCGTGCACTGGCCAGTGCCGGCAAACCCACTATAGTGCACGGCTGGTTTACCGCGCCGGGCCATATACTGGTAGTAACCGGTTATGACGGCACCCATTACACGGTAAACGACCCCTATGGTGTGTGGAACCTGCAAAAATGGGGCAGCTACGACACCAGTAAATCTGGCAAGGGCGTGCGCTACCCGAAAGCGGCGTTTGAATATGCCATTAACGATAATGGCAGCGGCAATGACTTATGGCTGCACCGGTTTGAGTAACTAACCCCTGCGCTGTGCCAGCTGCAGGCACAGCGCACTTAACACTATCGCTGCTGCACCCAGTGGCAACACCGCCGTCAAGCTAAAGGTACTGATCGTCAGCGCTGCAATGGGCGGCCCCAGCATTAAGCCCACTTTAAAGGCGCTTAAGCAAAACACAATTAAGCGGCCGGACGGGTCGACATCATTAAAAATGCCCATCATGACCGGCACCACAAAGCTCCAGAAAATCTGATACACAATGGTCGCTGCAGCATAAATCAGCCAGGCCGGGCCGCTGCTTAACAAACCCAGGGCCAGTAAACAGGGTAACTGCACCGCTACCGTTAGCCACAGCGCTGCAGTGCGGCCATACTTGCCAACAAAGGTGCCGGATAAAAGCGAACCTACCGCACTAATGGCAAAGCCTAACCCCAGCACATAGCCGACTTCAGCCATAGTTAGCCCGGCTGAGACACCTAAACGCTCGAGGTAACCCCAGACGCCGCCCTGCGCAAAGTAATACAGCACGACACCACAAAAAACCCACAATGCCGGCGCTAAGCGGCCACTGAGTTCAAAGCGTACACTGTGCTGCGGCTTTTGGTTTTGCGCAAAACGCACGAAGCTTAGCAATAAGGCGGCCAGCAAAAACAGATTAAAACTCTGATAAATGGCAGCGTAGCCAAAACGGCCAATCAGCTCTGGCAGCAGCATAAAACCGACAGTGCCAAACACCACCTGTATCGTTACCATCACGCCAAAGGCTTTGTCTACCCGCTGTGAGTCACCCAGTGCCGCCAACGCGATGGCGTAACTGACACCGCAAGCGATGCCTGCGGCAAAGCGCAATAGCAGCAGCGCACTGTAGCCCTCTGCCAGGCTGGTAAGCAGATTAGCGCCTATAAATAGCAGCAAACTCAGCTGTACTGCCGGGCGCCAGGGCACCCTACGCACCCACCAGAAAGCAGAGGTGGTAGAGAGTAAAATACCGGCCACATCAGCCGCGGCCAGATAGCCTACCTGTTGGGTGCTGAATAGCCCGCTATCAGAAAAGGCGCCGACGATAAGTGGCATTAAGTTGGTCACCGCTGCGCCCATCATGGCAATCAGCATCAGACCGGCATATTCGGCCCAGTAGCCGGTAGGCTTAACTTCGGCGTGCATGGACAATTCCTGCATCTACGGCTCCTTAAAGCAGAAAAAGTGAGCGCGGCGAACCGGCTCACTTTTACCAAGCCTACAATACTGTTAGTAGTATTTGTAGGAGAAATTAATACCAATAGTGCGTGGCGTCAGCGCTATAGTGCGCCGGCCCAGTACACCGCCATTTAAGTTCGATACAATGGCATCTTCATCGGTCAGGTTTTGTGCCCAAATTGCCACGTCCCAGTTATCTTTACCAAAGCCAATATTGACACTAAAAGTCGTGTATGACGGGTATTCAAATACCGGTGTCGTTGGGTCGTCCTGGCGGTCATTCTGCACTTTGCTGACATACCGGCCGTTTAACGACGCATAAGCTGTCATGCCGTTGTCAAAGTCAGTGTCATAACGCACACCAAAATTATGCCGCCATTTTGGCGAGCCGCCCAGTAAACCGCCTTTGTTCCAGGTGCGGCATTCGTTATCGGCTTGCGCTACATCCTGGTACACACATTTGGTTAAGGTTTCATCCCACTTACCCTCAGTCGTGGCGGTGGCGTAGCTTAGCGTAATATTGTCGGTTAAATAGTAACGGCTGTTTAACTCCCAGCCACGGGTTACCGCATCCGGGCCATTGGTAGTGCCGTTAACCGGAAAAATACCGTCAATGGTTTGCGAGAAGTAGGTTTGTACATTATTCCAGTTAATCTGATAGACGTTGGTTTGTACATACCAGCCATCAGCCAGATACCCTTTTACACCCAGCTCCAGGTTGTCGGTAGAATCCGGCTCATAGTTTTGCACATCATCGGCCACCAGCTGGCCGCCTTCATCACGAAAGCCGTTAGTCCCGCCACGACGGAAGCCCTGCGAATAGGTGAAATAGGCAAAGACTTCATCACTGAATTTGTAAGAGGCATTAAATTTATAAAAGCTCTCGCCATTTTCTTTATTGCTAAACTCACGGTTAGAGTCGGTGGTACCTAAGTAATCACGAATAAGCGCCAGGCCGGTATCTTCATAGTTAAATACCCGCGCGCCCACAGTGACATTTAACTTGTCGGTGATGTCGTAGCCAATTTCACCAAACAGCGCCAGTTCTTTGTATTTACTACCCAGATCTTCCTCGTAGCCCTGGCCCGGCACACCGCCGACAGCGGCGCGGTCAAAACCGAGCCAGCCCACTTCTGAGGCAATGTCATCCAATTGCTCAAACCATTCGGAGAAACGAAAATTGCGCTTCTGATCCGTGTAATACACCCCGGCAATCCAGCTTAAGCGGCTGTCGGTGTCAGAGGTTAAGCGGGTTTCATGCGTCAGGCCTTTGTAGGTGTTATCAAAGGTCATATAGGCAGAGTCGTTACCATCATCCAGCGCTAAGCCCGGGATCCAACCGTAATACGCATCACCCTGTGAGGCGTAATCGGCCTGGCCGATACTGCTGTCTTTATAGTACGAGGTGGTACTGTGCAGTTTCATACCCGATAACTGCCAGTCTAAGTCCAGCGTATCCATCGTCAGCTCACGGTCGGCATATTCTTCAAAACGCGCGACGATAGTGTGGTCGTTATACTGAAACGGCGTTTCAAACGAGCTGAGATCGCAATCGGCAATGCCTTCACAGGCCCGGTCCACCGGCAAGCGCGCCGCACCGTTAGTACCGTGCGCCAACTGATCCTGCTGAATATGGCTAAAGGTCAGTTTTACATCATCACTTAGCTGCCACAACAGCGCCACCTTACCACCGGTGACGTACTGATAATCGTCGTCTTTGTATAACGTCTGGTTCGGGTTAGGGTTGCCGGGGAAACCTTCGCCCTCTGCCAGCCAGCTGGGGTTGACCTGACGGTCGGTGTAACCTTTTTCATTCAAATTCGCCAGAGAGGCACGCAGAGCCACCCGCTCGCCCAGTGGCACGTTTACGACGATATCGGTATCGTTACTGACGCCGCCATTTTTGGTTTGATACAGACTGGTATTAAAGTCGAACTGGAAATCATCCAGCACCGGCTGATTGGTGATATAACGGATGGTACCGCCAAGGCTGCCGGCACCGTACAGGGTGCCCTGTGGGCCCAGCAGAGTCTCTACCCGGTTAATGTCTTTAATACGGTAGTTTATGTTCGGCAGCGGCGTTGCATCCAAATAATATGCCATGGTGGTGCGGATAAACTGCTGAATATTATTGGCATTTACCCCCGACACGTTTAAACCACGCACCGATACTGAATCGGCAAAACGGGCACTGTTACCCGGTGCGCTAATCTCCACGCTATCGGCAATTAAATCTTTTAGGTTACCAATGCGCTTTTCCCGCAATTCAGCTTCGGTCATGGCACTAATATTCATCGGAATTTCCGATGCTAACTGCGGCCGGCCAGACGCTGTGACGGTAATCACTTCTATCTGCTTTTCATCTTTGGCCTGTTCGCTGTCTGGCGCCTGTTGCTGTTGTGCCTGCACGGCGCCACTAAGTAATACTGCTGAAATTACCAGACTTAACCTGTGTTTAGTAAAAGGTAGCATGCAAAGTTTCCTTCCTGTTCCCGTTATTATTTTTAATTTACAAGTCTGGTAATCCTGCTAAATTATTTGCTCAGAACTTGTACACTAGCATCAATAAAAGCTTTTTTATGCTAAGTACAGTTGCTAACCATCGGTTGAGGCGATACAAGATGCAATTATCCTTTGAACAGCTGCAGGCGTTTTTAACCACAGTCGAGACCGGCAGCTTCTCGGCCGCAGCACGTAAACTGGGGAAGGCACAATCGTCAATAAGTGGTCTGATCAGCAATCTTGAGATAGATGCCGGCTTTGAAGTGTTCGACCGCAGCAAACGCACGCCGCCGCTGACAGCCGAAGGGTTAGCTTTGCTTAACGATATAAAATCGGTTCTTAAAAGTTATAACAACCTGCTAAGCCGCATTCAGAACCTGAACAAAGATGTTGAAACCGAAATTAGCCTGGCCTTTGATGATTTAGCCTTGCCGGTGCCCATTATGCTAAAAGTGGCCGAAGAGTTTAAACAGCACTTCGCCAATACCTCGCTGATGCTGCTAAAAGCCAGCCATCAGCAGGGCTACCAGCTGCTAAAGCAGGGCAAGGTCGATATTGCTATTGCCATCAGCCAGGATGACTACCCGGAAAACGTGGCCTTTCGCGGCATCTCGCATGTACATTACGGTACTGTGGTCAGTAGCCAGCATCCGTTGGCGCAGTTAAGCCAGGTAACGCCGTACGATTTATCGCAGCACCGCCATTTGCGCATTACCGATGCCGACAGCGGTTTTCGCCGCTTTGACTCAGATTTATCCAGCAATATCTGGTTCACCAACAGCTCTACCTTGCTGATTGATGCAGTAACAGCCGGCTTAGGCTGGGCCGAGCTGCCGCTGCATTTGATAAAGCGCCAGCTACAAGGTGGCGAGCTGGTTAAACTGCCCACCAGCCATCAGGCGGTGTCGTTTCCGCATTGCGTCGATATGGTGTGGCAAAGCGAAACGCCGGTTGGTCAAGGCATGCAGTGGCTGTTGAATGCGCTGACAGAGCAAGGCATTGCTTTTAGCAAGCAAAGCGGCGCGCTAAGCTAACATTTAAGCAAGCCAGCACCCACAAACGGGGGTAAAGCTACCCCAATCCGCCCGAACGGGGAATGGCTGCGCCAGCGTTAACTGCGGTACAACCTGTGCTACTGAAACAGGAGTACCTTATGCACAAGCCTTTTGATACTGCCGAATTAACCCGGCTCGACCAGCAACATTTTACTCACCCCTGGACCGTGTTTGATGTGTTTACTGAACAGGGCGCCTTACCGATAAGTTCTGGCGAGGGCTGTTATATTGAAGATACCAACGGCCGCCGCTACCTGGATGCGGTGGGCGGCCTCTGGTGCACCAACATTGGCCTCGGTCGTACGGAAATGGCTGATGCCATCGCTGCGCAGTGCCGCCAGCTGGCCTTTGCCAACCCTTTTGTCGATATGACCAATGTGCCGGCCACCTTATTGGCAGCTAAACTGGCCGGGCTGGCACCGGGCGATTTAAACCATGTTATCTTTACCTGTGGCGGCTCTACTGCGGTCGACTCGTCGTACCGGCTGATCCAGTACTATCAGAATTGCCGTGGTAAGCCAGAGAAAAAACATATTATCTCGCGCAAAAATTCTTATCACGGCTCAACCTACCTGTCGATGTCGATTGGTGGCAAAGCCGGCGATCATCCGCCGGAGTTTGATTTTATCAGCGATACGATTCACCACATCAGCTGCCCGAACTACTACCGAGCGCCCCAGGGTTTAACCGAAGCACAGTATCTTCGCTTTTTACTCGATGAGCTGGAGCAAACCATTTTGCGCATTGGCCCGGACAAGGTAGCGGCGTTTTACGCCGAGCCGGTATTGGGTGCCGGCGGCGTTATCGTGCCGCCGCAGGGTTATCATCAGGGCACCTTTGCTATTTGCCGTAAGTACGATGTGCTATATGTCTCCGATGAAGTGGTTACCGCCTTCGGCCGCCTTGGCCATTGGTTTGCCAGCAAAGAAGTGTTTGATATTGAGCCGGACATTATTATCAGCGCCAAGGGCTTAACCTCGGGCTATCAACCACTTGGTGCCTGTATTTATTCAGATCGCATCCACAAGGTAATCAGTGAACCCGGCCATGGCCGCTGTTTTGCCCACGGTTTTACCTATTCCGGCCATCCGGTAGCCTGCGCCGCAGCGCTAAAGAACATCGAAATTATCCAGCGTGAACAGTTGCTGCAACGCGTACAGCAACTGGGACCTTATTTTCAGCAGCAGATGAAAACGCTGGAAGATTTACCTATTGTTGGTCAGGTGCGTGGTATGCAACTGATGGTGTGTGTAGAGAATGTGCGCTGCAAAAAAACCAAGGCATTGTTCCCGGAGGAGTTGGATATTGGCAAGCGCATTGCCGATCACGCCGAGACGTTGGGGCTGATAGTACGGCCGATAGTGCATTTAAATGTGATGTCGCCACCGCTGACTATCAGTCGCTCGCAAATTGATGAGATTGTTGTCACCTTGCGCAAAGCGATTGAACTGACCATTGACGATCTTTATGCTGAGGGGCATTTAGTCCGCCAGCAAGATGCGCTGCCTGCAAACAGTATCTGCGCTTAAGGAGAACACTATGCGCCAAAGTCACTTATTTTCCGGCCTGTTACTGGGCTGTCTGTTGCAACAAGGCTGCGCTGATGCTGCCCCTGCCGATAAGATTATGCAGGCGGCTCTGCCCTGGCAAAACCAAACCTTTGCGCAGGGCAAGGCCGAGCAATGTATGAACTGGACCCGCGAGGTATTACAGCAAGCCTGCGGCGACCAATTTTCCAGCCTGCAAAGCCAACAGCCGTGGGATTTAGCCCAGCTTGGGCCGGATGATGCGCTAAAACCCGAGCATGCTGACTCACTCGCCGCCGATGAATTTGGCACTAAAATTACCAGTATCACTGCGCTGCAACAGGGTGATTTGGTATTTTTACAAAACACCTACGGTAACTGGAATAAAGGCGTAATCACCCATGTGGGCATTGCTACCGGCGATGGTAACTATATCCACCGCATGACCTCCAATCAAGGCTATGTGCGGATAGAACCGATACCGCAAGCCGATTTTCAGGCCGGCCTGCGCTTAAAACCGGAGTTATGTCAGTAATAGCGCCCAGTCTGTTCTATCGCCACAGCCGATAGTAAATCATTTCAATTATTTAACCACTGCATCTAGGGTAACTGAAACACTTTCAGGAGCCCTGGTATGCCGCTTATCCGCCACCTTAGCATTGGCTACATTTTAGTGCTTTTAACACTGACCGGCTGTAGTAGCCCGAATGCTGATACAGCGCCACATCAGGAAACGGCGGCTATCGCCAACATTACAACTAACACCCATACCAGCAGTACCACACCGATACCTTATTACAGTCAGCTGGAAAACCAGAATAAGCCTGCATCAACCTGCAGTGTCACCTCACTGGCGATGGTGACCGATTTCTTTGGTATTACGCAGCCGCCTGACACTGCGCGGGTGCCCGACAAGCTTTACCAGCGCTATGGCTTGCTACAGGATGTACCGGTACTGTCCGGCGCCTTTAATCAACTGGCGCTGGAGGCAGGCAGCACTGCCCGCGCTACCGGGCTTACCAATGGTACCTTTACCCAGTTACAGCAACACGTTAGCAAAGGCCTGCCGGCCATAGTGCATGGCTGGTTTACGCCGCCTGGCCATATTTTGGTAGTCACCGGCTATGATGGCGAGTACTACACCGTACATGACCCTTACGGTAAATGGGATCTGACCAAGTTCGGCAGTTACGACACCAGCGTGTCAGGGAAGAATATCCGCTACCCGAAAGCCGAATTTGAGCATGCCATTAACGACAACGGCACCGGCGATGATCTGTGGTTACACCTGTTTGCACCGCAAGCAGCTGATTAAAACCAAGCCTACTGCCACTCAATTGACTGCGTACGCAGTTGTTTTTATCACATTAGGGCCAGATAAAATGAATTAACCGCGATCGCAGTTATTTAGTAACCGCGGGAAGGGGCGGAGCATTTTCAATAAGCCGGTTCAGTTGCCTTGGCTAAGCGAATTAATTTGTGCGTTCAGATAAATTATCCTTTTGCCAGCGGCAATAACAATTAATTTGTGCGATCTAATATATTAGGCTATCTTTACGGAAGATTAGCTCGTAATTTATTCGTCCGAATAAGTTAACTTACGGCCAGAGGTGCTATGAAAATCGCCATTAACAGTACAGCTCAAATCGGCAAGGCCATTAAGTTAACCCGCTTAGGCCAGGGCCTGGATCAATTCGCTACGGCTGGCTTGTCCGGCACCGGCCAGTCGTTTTTAAGCCATCTGGAAAACGGCAAAGACACCGCGCAAATTGGCAAGGTATTGCAGGTGCTAACCACCCTGGGTATCCGGCTGGAGTTAACGCTGCCGCCAGAGGTAGCAGACTATATTGCGCAGCATTTGCCAGCAGATGTTAAGCCCGATAACAAGGTTAAAACCATCGTTGCTGAGCCCACAGCCAGATACCAACTACCGGCTGCGCTGGGCGCAGATCCCTATGCCTTGCCAGTACAGGATGCCGACACCTTGTTTAGCCAGCTTGAGGCATTGCACGCTAAACGGGCGACACGCTAATGCGCCGGTTGGATGTGTATCTGGAGCAGCAACTTATTGGCCAGCTGTTAGAACAGTCTGGTATTTGGGGCTTTCAATACTCGCCAGACTGGCTACGCATTTGCAATGGTCTGCAAGTGATTCACGGCCTGATGTTGACAGACAAAACCCAATGGGATGCTGCCACCGAACGGCCTATACAATGGTTTTTCGATAATCTGTTGCCGGAGGAGAATGCCAGAGCCATATTGGCTAAAGATGTCAAAGTCTCTGCCGGAGACAGTTTTGCACTACTGATGGCTGTCGGTGCCGAATCGGCAGGCGCTATAACCTTATTGCCGCCCGAACACTCGCTAACAACAGCAGAGGCTATACCGCTTACTGCTGCTGAGCTTAGCAGTCGGATTGATAACCTACCGCAGGCACCGCTTAATCAGCGACAGCGCAAACGCATGTCATTAGCCGGTGCGCAGCATAAAATGCTGGTGATTTATCATCAGAGCCAGTTGCTGGAGCCCGCCGGCCAGATGCCATCGACGCATATTTTAAAACCCGAGCACTCACAGCCCGAGCTATACCCTTTCACCTGCCGTAATGAATGGTTTGTGATGACACTGGCAAGCCGTTGCGGCTTACCTGTGCCGCCAGTTGATATTATCTATGTGCCGCAAGCGGCTTATATCGTAAAACGCTTTGACCGCAGCGGTGACTTCCCGCAGCATAGCCGGCTGCATATGATGGATGGTTGCCAGTTACTCGGCATTCCTGCTGCAGAAAAGTATCGTGCCAGCGACGTTCAACATCTGGTAAAACTGTCAGAACATTGCCTACGCCAGGGCCCCACCCGGCTGGCGATATTCCGTTGGGCGTTGTTTAACGCTTTAGTCGGTAACGGCGATGCCCATCTGAAAAATCTGTCTTTTCATATCAATCTGGATGGCATCACCTTAATGCCACACTATGATTTGCTATCAACCATTATTTACGCCGATATCGGTAAACACCTGCACGAGAACCTGTCGCAACCAATGGGTAACGCCAGCACCTTTGGTGAGCTAACCCAGGCTGATGTTATGGCCTTTGCCAGCGAGCTAAATATCGCCCCCGCCCTGGCCAAACGCGAGTTGCAGCAGTTGTTAACCACAGTGCCGGTACAAGCAGAAAAATTACTGCAGCAAGTGCAAAGCCAGCCAGCACATAACGGCACAGCCGGTGAGCTTAGAATGCTAAGGCAAATTTGCAGCCTGGCAATAGATGAGATGGTAAAGCGGCTGACTTAGCTCAAAATCAATGCATTGAAACTCAAAGAAATGTCGATCATGTCATTCAGACATTCTTAATCATCTGCTATACCTTACTGAAAAATATCATATTAAGCTTATGGACTTATCTAAAATAATATATTAAATCAGATATTTATGATTTTTTTCCATAAAACTCTTCAAGCAACTTCTCTCTGGCCGCTTGAATCCGTGATTGACTTTTCTCTGACGAAGCTTTTATTAATCTTGATACAGTATTATTTTTAATCTCTAACGCATCCAATTTGAATTCAGAAACTAGATTCATCCAAAGCATCAAAGGCTTAGAAGAGGTTAATTTATTTAATATTCTAGTATCACTGGGAAGCACATTATTAAGATAATAGACCCACCGATCTGATGATAAGCTTTTCAATAGACTTTTTGCTTCTGTTTCCGCAGCCCATGACACTCCATAGCTATTTCCTAAAGTCACACACAGTAGAGCACTAAAACAAACAGGTAATGCAGGAGTCGGAATAGTAGTACCGAGCTTAGCCAGGTTCTTTACAGGCGCTGGTTCATTGTAGAAATTATTCAAACCGTCATGAGCTTTAAAAATAGCTTCTGCAGCTTTAGTAAAGGTGTCACTTCTGAGGTTTTCTGGAACGTAATCAAAACCTTTAACTTTGAGTAGAGCACTTTTAAGACCACCAACGGAGGTAGTTTTACCATCAGCAAACGCCTCAGCGTATGCATGCCCCACTTGCCACTTTTCGGAATCTCTAAGTTTTGACCAAATCGCAGGTATCAGAACATTAATATTCGCAAGAGCATGCTCAAGGTTTGCACCTGTGTTCTTTTTAGCCGCGTTCATTAACACGCTAACCGTCAACTTGTTAAAAAAATATGGCGAACTCCTTAGCATATCAACACGAGGATCATTCTCAGATAATGATTCCCCCTCCAACGCCTCACGGAACTCAACAAATTTCTTGGCGACTTCAACTTTCGGCCGTCCTAAAACAGCTTTTATACACGCTTTTAACGAGGAAAGAGCCTCCGATTCATCGATTTGTTCAAAGTCGCTTTCTTCTATTTCGAGACGAGAAAAATGAGTAATTATTTCGTAGGTGTGCTTTAATCTCATCGCGTCCGTTGACGACACTATACCTAGCTCTTCTGCCAAAATAATGGCTTCTTTAGTTGTTATAATATCTTCAACGTCATCATCTTCATCTACATCTGCTTTACCTAACATTTCCCCTAGTAGCCCTACTCCTACGGCTGAAAGCTCCTTTTTCAGGGCTGTGGCTGTTTTACCCCAAAGGTAATTCATGCCCATTTCAAAGTGGCCAGATTCAAATGCAGCGACAATTTGCTGTTTGTCCCTGATACTAAGCTGAGCGGCATAATTTGAAATTTCAGAAGGAGTTCTAGCCGATGCAGGAATTAGCTCACCGCTTTCTGGCTGCCAAAGCACTATATTACTCATGATTTGCATCCTCAAAATCTGTCCAACCATCTTGTGATTGCATAAACACTGCCGATAATCCGCGCCCAATTTTGCTTTTTAAACTAGCGAACGCGCGCTTTCTTGCTCCACCTAATACATTATTTTTATTATTGACCTTCACAAAACAGTTGTAACCAAGCAGACGCCCTTTATTATCAAATAATATAATTCCATCTGAATTAAGCATGCCCTTCAAGAGAAAGCCTTTACTTTCCAAATGATTAGGCTCAATTCTCTCTTTTTTTAGTTCATAAACAAGACTCGAAAAATCTATTGGCTCTTCTAGTATGACGCCATCATCAGATAGGAACTTCGGAGGTTTAGGCATATTTGTAACTGCAATAATGCATCCATGAGATTCTCTTAATGCACTAACAAATAATCTATTAAGAAAGCTTATAGTTGGCTCTCTATCTTCTTCGGGGGATTTTTCTGTAATAGATTTAATCAACTTACCAAGGTATTGAAGAGGTGGAGGACTACTTTCTTTTCTGTGATTCAAAAATATGTAGTGCCGCCCACCGCGATTTGACTGCACCTCAACACAATCATCAGCTACCTGCGATGCTTTTACAACAAATAAACCATCACTTTCCGTCATTAAAACATCATCAACTAGAACTGAAATTGGGTTCCCTGAACCTTTGAAAACTCCATACTCTAAGCAATTATCTGTCGCTTCGATATAGATTAACCAACCATTAGTTGCTAAAGGAGCGCATTTTTTAACCGCATTTTTAATACCATTCACATTTGGATCGGATGACCCGATTTTCAATACCTCTCCATCAGGAAGCATCGCAGTTAAGGTGTGTTTATCGTTTGTTAGATAAACCTTTGGAAATAAACTAACCCCCTCTTCTCTATAATGAGCAAGCATGACTATTAGCTCAACAAGATGCAACGCATTTGAAAGAAACTGGAGTTGACTCTCTTGACAAAACTCAGTTACACCGCCAATCAACTGCGTTCTAAAAGTAATATTTTCTGGCATGTAATATTCATTCCTATCTTACTTTTCATCCATATGAGAGCTAATAAACTCATGAAATAAAATACAACTTATAAAATTCGTAGATTTCTAGCTTGTATTCCAGCTTACACTTATGCCTGTTTCCCAAACTCAAGTATATTCTGTTTACTTATATCATTATTGCGTCGCTGAGCTTCCAAAAAAGGAGCTCCCTTGACTCGGTCATACAATTTGAGAAGTCGGCTTTTCGCTCTGGCAATAACCACTTGATAATCCATAGGTTGGATAATACATCTGTCATTGTTTTCTTTTCTTGCATCACGTTCAAAAGGATCTATTTCACTTCCCAATACAAAGCACGTTACTTTAGTATCACGGCTTATCAAGCCATTTCTTAATAGTTCGCTAACGTATTTCCAGCACTGCCCTTTTTCTTCAGTGCTAATTGGTACGCCAGGCTTTTTAAGTTCCACAACAACAAGCCTATCAATACCAATCTCACCACCATCATCATCGTATCGATGGTATGAGTAGGTGCCAACTGTGCTATCTGGCAAAATGGCAAAGTCAGGTCTATTCCTACTACCTTTAGTGTCCGATTTGAACAATCCTTGAATGACTTTTGTCATGCCCTCATTCGACGTAAACTCAATTGTTTCAAATTCAGGACCGAATATCCAAAGCCCTTGATGAAAAAGAGGTTGAAGATCCTGTACCTCCTTAGTGTTTACATCCAGTACCCGCTCTCTTAACTCATCAAGAAGCTTTAACCTGATTTGCAGCTCATCTAGGACTTCCTTGGCAAGATCTAGACTCCAATCAGCTAAGATATTATGTAGATTGTCAATTTGGTCAGGGTTGAGCTCATGAAGCTTGTTGATAAGCGAGTATTTAGTGTCGGATTGTTCCATTTTTATTAGAACAGCGGAAAGCTTGAGTAGATCTTTTTCATTCAAGCTCGTGCACTCCGTTTGCACTTCACTTAGAAAGTCCTCCCATCTCTCGACTCTTAAGGGAGTTAATTTAGTGAGTTCATTCTCATGAGCTTTTTTTAAATTAGATAATACGCGTTCTCGCTTTTGCTTTGTTTGTCCAAGTATATGAGCTTTCACAAAGTCAAAAACATTATCTCTGACAGAGATAAACTCAGGGGTGTTATTAAAACCAGTCCAGTCTTTTTTTACTGAGTTAGTACTACCTAGAAAATCAGCTTTAACTATAAATGTGTGTCTTTTCGCTTCAGAAGATCTGCCATCAATAATCTGATCGAAACCATAACCTTTCCAGTCCGCTTCACCAACTAAACGGCCATTTACATGCCATGCAATGCCATGCTGCTTAGTAGTTTTATCTGCATCATTAGTATCTATTATCGTAATATCAACAATATTTCCTGAACCACAATCAATACGATGATGCTCAATGTTTTCTTCAGGTATGTGTGAGAAAGTAACCTTTGAGCCGTTTACCGTACAAGTAAAGGATGGGTCAGTCAGGAAACGCATCCCAATCTCAGATTTAACTGTCTCTTCATCTATTCGAATTGACGAACTTTCCCTGTGTAGTGGCACACTGAATTTGGCCACCTGATTAGAGGTGTTATGATCCACCTCGTATGACATTAGGTGACATGATGAACAAAAAAACAAGACCCACATTCAGCCCGGAATTTCGTCTCGAATGTGCT
>JBFMHG010000017.1:0-29139 GCA_040752955.1 Pseudomonadota bacterium | reverse complement strand
AATCTCACTTTACCTGGAATTAACTGTCTTCTTGCTGCCCCGTCCGGCACTCTTGCTGGTGTTCCTGTTGAAACTCAGCCAGTAACCGTCGTTGCTCCTCAGTCAGAGCCAGGAGATTTAACATATCCGGTCGTCTAAGCCAGGTTCTCCCAAGAGACTGCTTTAAACGCCAGCGTCGTATATTTTCATGGTTTCCACTCAGTAATACTGCGGGAACCTGTTTGTCTGATAACACTTCCGGCCTTGTGTAGTGTGGGCAATCAAGCAAACCGGATGCAAAAGAATCCTGCTCTGCCGACTGTTCATGCCCCAGTACACCAGGTACTAAGCGCGACACTGCATCTATCAGCGTCATCGCGGGCAATTCACCGCCACTTAACACGTAATCACCAATTGACCACTCAGAATCAATTTCGCTTTCTATTACGCGCTCATCAATGCCTTCATACCGGCCAGCCACTAACAGCAGCTTAGAATATCGCGCCAGTTCGGCTACACCTTGCTGGTCTAACTTGCGGCCTTGCGGCGACAAGTACACCGTGTGTACTCCTTCCCCTGCAGCATGCTTGGCGGCGCGTATCGCGTCACTTAGCGGCTGCACCATCATCAGCATACCTGGGCCACCACCATAAGGCCGGTCATCGACAGTGCGATGTTTGTCCGTTGTGAAATCACGCGGGTTCCAACATTGCAACTGCATAATGCCCTGCTTCACAGCACGGCCGGTTACCCCATATTGCGTTATTGCTTCAAACATTTGCGGAAACAGTGTTACCACTCCTACCCACAATTTACTGTTTTCAGGCATTAAAACGCCGGGTCCCAGTCTACGATAATGCGACGCTCGGTTAAGTCGATATTTTTAATGACAGTATCCATTAAAAACGGCAACAACCTTTCTTTCTGACCAAATGCATCGGTACGGTTGGCTTTAACCACTAAAACGTCGTTAGAGCCGGTTTCCATCATGTCGGTGACTTCACCTAAGTGGTAGCCTGCTTCGTTTACTACTGCCATACCCATCAGGTCTTTCCAGTAATATTCGCCCTCTTCTAATGAAGGAAGCGCGTCGCTTGCTACGGCAATTTCAGCATTCACATACTGCTGTGCCAAATCCCGGTCATTAATGCCGTCCAGTTTCGCTATCAGGCCATTACTATGGCGCTTCCAACTGGAAACTTGCACTGGTTGCCAGTTACCCTGAAATTTTACCTGCCAGGGTGTGTAATCAAAAATCCCTTCCGGGAAGTCGGTGTAAGCATTTACTTTCAGCCAGCCATTGATACCGTAAACTGCACCAAATTTGCCAAGAACGACTAAATCTTTCTCACTCAAGCTGACTACTCCACCAACCTGTTGCTAATTAAGCAGCTGCTTTCTTAGCATTTTTTACCAGAGTTGCAACGCGCTCACTTAATGAAGCACCTTGTGCTACCCAGTGATTAACGCGGTCCAGGTCCAGACGCAGTTTCTCTTCAGTACCGCTGGCGATTGGGTTAAAGAAACCCACGCGCTCAATAAAACGGCCATCACGAGCAAAACGGCTGTCCGCTACCACAACTTGGTAAAATGGACGCTTTTTCGCGCCACCACGTTGTAAACGAATAGTTACCATAAGGCCCTCTAATTTTATCGTTCAGGTTTTATCAAAAATAACAAAGCCCCCAGTCAGACTGAAGGGCTGCAGCATTTTACTGATTTACCGGCCAAATGCAAGGTATTTCGCGGCTTGGCCACACTAAGCGCAGGATAAAAAACCCGCCTGTAGGCGGGTTTGTCAACGTGGTTAACGTGGAGGCAGCATACCCGGCGGCATTTTGCCGCCCATGCCGCGCATCATCTTCATTAACCCACCTTTGCCTGACATCTGTTTCATCATTTTCTGCATTTGGGTAAATTGCTTCAGCAACTGGTTAATGTCCTGCACCTGAGTGCCTGAACCTGCTGCGATGCGTTTTTTACGTGAGCCTTTTAGCAAATCAGGAAACTCTCGCTCTTTCGGTGTCATGGAGTTAATAATGGCTTCCATTTTGACAAACTGCTTATCACCCATTTGATTCATTGCACCAGCTGGCAGGTTTTTCATCCCCGGCAATTTGTCCAGCATCGACATCATGCCGCCCATGCTACGCATTTGTACCAGTTGCTCGCGAAAATCCTCCAGTGAGAAGCCTTTACCCTTCATCACCTTTTGCGCCATTTTCGCCGCTTTGTCTTTGTCGACCTTTTGCTCCAGCTCTTCAATTAAACTAAGCACATCGCCCATACCTAAAATGCGCGAGGCGACACGGTCTGGATGGAACGGCTCTAACGCATCGGTTTTCTCACCGGTACCAATAAATTTAATTGGCTTACCGGTAATATGGCGGATAGACAGCGCCGCGCCGCCGCGGGCATCACCGTCAGCCTTGGTTAAAATAACGCCAGTCAACGGTAATGCTTCGTTAAAGGCTTTGGCGGTGTTAGCGGCATCCTGACCGGTCATGGCATCAACCACAAACAGCGTTTCTATTGGCTTTACCGCGCTGTGCAGGGCTTTAATTTCGTCCATCATGTCGGCATCGACATGCAAACGGCCGGCGGTATCGACCAGCAGTACATCGAATATGCGTGTGCGGGCATGCGCTATGGCGGCATTAACAATATCAACCGGCTTTTGTGATATGTCGCTGGGGAAAAACTCTACACCAACATCTTTTGCCAGTGTTTCCAGTTGTTTAATTGCTGCCGGGCGGTACACGTCAGCAGAAACAACCAAGACTTTTTTCTTTTTGCGCTGGGTTAAAAATTTCGCCAGCTTGGCTACAGACGTGGTTTTACCCGCACCTTGCAAACCGGCCATTAACACAACTGCTGGTGGCTGGGTATTTAACACCAACTCTTCATTGGCCTCGCCCATCGCCTCTTCTAAGGCTTTACGGACAATTTTTAAAAACTCCTGCCCCGGCGTTAAGCTTTTACTTACCTCAAGCCCAACTGAGCGTTCTTTAACGTTAGCGACAAAGTCGCGCACCACCGGTAGCGCCACGTCCGCTTCCAGCAGCGCCATGCGCACTTCACGCAGGGTGTCTTTAATATTGTCTTCAGTCAGCCGGCCACGCCCGGTGATGTTTTTCAGGGTGGCGCTTAGCCTGTCAGCTAAATTTTCAAACATGATTGCTCACTCTACAGCGATGATGGCGCCGATTATAACAAACCACAGCGCCAGAAGCAGCCGTTAAGAAACTGTTGCTTGCGGTGCTGGGCTTAGCCTTAAAGTTGCAATACAATACCAAGCCATCGAATTGAAAGGAACTGCTGCAGATGACTGATGCGTTATTAACCATACTGGCGTTACTTGCATACCTGGTAGCTACCGGCTCGGTGTTATTACGCATTTTCCACCCGCAAGGGCCGCATTTTAAAACCACCTTTGCCACTGCCGTAGTAGGCTTAGTCCTGCACATGTTGGTATTAACCAGCATGTTATTCACGACAAACGGACAAAACTTTAGCCTGCTGAACGTTAGCTCTTTAGTATGCTGGCTGATTACTGTGGCAGTAACGCTTACATCACTGCGCTCACCCGTTGTGCTGTTACTACCTGTGGTGTATGGCTTTGCCGCCCTGATGCAATTGGCTGTGCTGGCCTTGCCGCATAGCGTGCAGCTGCAACATTTTGAGCATAGCCCAGGCTTATTAGCGCACATTATGCTGGCATTTTTAGCTTATGCCGTACTGATTATGGCTATGTTGTATTCTTTTCAGGTCAGCTATATCAGCAATAAACTTAAGCAAAAAAATTTCGCCGCCATGACGCGTTATATGCCACCACTGGTGCAGGCGGAAGTGCTGCAGTTCAGAATACTGCTGGCCGGCACAATGTTGTTGGCGCTGGCGCTGCTGGTTGCGGCGCTGTTTATGGACAACTGGCTGGCCAAAGAAAACCTGCATAAAAATGTGTTTAGCTTTGCCGGCTTTGTCGTGTTTGCTGTGCTGTGCTGGGGCCACGCTAAACAGGGTTGGCGCGGCAGAATTGCTAATACACTGACTATTATTGGCGCAGTGCTATTAACACTTGGCTATTTTGGCAGCCGCTTTGTGCGCGAAGTGTTGCTGAATACACTTTAATTCTTGACTCAACCAACGCTTCGTAATATCAAGTACAGGTGTTTGGTAATGCAGGTAGTTAACTCTTGGACGACATATCGACGGGTACGCTGTTTATTATATTAGGCGTGCTCCTATTCATATCTGCCTATTTCTCGGGATCAGAAACAGGCATGATGTCTGTAAACCCTTATCGTTTAAAGCATTTAACAAACGAGAATCACAAGGGCGCTATTAGGGTAAGTGAACTGCTAAAACGGCCAGATCGTCTAATCGGCCTTATCCTTATCGGTAACAACCTGGTCAATATCGCGGCTTCTGCAATTGCCACTATTATCGGTATGCGGTTATACGGTGATGTCGGTATCGCTATCGCCACGGTAGCGCTGACTATGGTGGTGCTGGTGTTTGCTGAAGTTACACCGAAAACGATAGCGGCATTGCACCCGGAGCGTATCGCGTTTCCAAGCTCGGCGTTGCTTCAGCTGCTGCTAAAAGTGTTTTACCCGCTAGTGTGGCTGGTCAATTTCGTCACCAATGGCATTTTGGCGCTATTGGGTATCAGCCCGGAAAAACATCAGGGCAACAGTTTAAGTGCTGAAGAGCTGCGCACTGTGGTGCATGAGGCCGGCGCACTGATCCCCGAGCAACACCAAAGCATGCTGGTAGGTGTACTGGATTTAGAAAATGCCACCGTGGAAGATATTATGGTACCGCGCAATGAAATTGTCGGTATTGATATTAACGACGACTGGAAGGACATAGAGCGCCAGCTGGCCAATATGCAGTACAGCCGCATTTTGTTGTACCGCGACAATATCGACGATGCGGTGGGTTTTGTGCACCCGCGCGAGCTAATGCGCCTACTGATCAAAGAGCAACTGACCAAAGCCAGTCTGATGCGCGCGGTAAGCGAAATTTACTTTATTCCCGAAGGCACCCCGCTTAATACCCAGCTACTGAAGTTTCAGCGCACTAAAGAGCGTATCGGCCTGGTGGTAGACGAGTATGGTGATATTCAGGGGCTGGTGACACTGGCCGACATTCTGGAAGAAGTGGTAGGCGAATTTACCACTGACATCAGTGATCAGGGCAACGAGGATATTCAGCCACAACCTGACGGCTCTTACCTGATTGATGGTGGTATTAACCTGCGCGATTTAAACCGCGAAATGCAGCTGGAGCTGCCCACTGACGGACCGAAAACCCTAAACGGGCTGATCTTGGAACACCTGGAAGAAATTCCACAAGGCAACCTGAGTATCCGTTTGGCCGGTTACCCGATGGAAGTGGTCGATGTGCAGGACAATATGATCAAGACAGTGCGGCTTCTACCGCACCTGAAGCAGAATTAAAAAAACCGGCGCTGCCGGTTTTTTCTTGCCTGTAATTACTTAGTCAAAAAACAGCCGCCACAACCAACCGCGCTGTAAATCTTCTTCACAGGTTTTCAGCTGTGCTGCATAAGTTCTGGCTCGGCTATCCACCTTTTTCGCGGTTTGCACCAGCCAGGCCTTTTTCTTATAGCTGCCACGCTTATAACCACCCCAACCTTCGTGATAATTCAGGTATTGGTTGTAAGCATCCCACTTGGATACGCCGTTTAAACGCTGGCTTTTGCTGATATACCAGCCCATAAAGTCGATAGCATCGTCAAAGTTATCCCGGCTGGCCCAGAAGCGATCGGCTTCTTTTACGTATTCGTCCCAGGTTACCGTTTTCGCTTGAGAATAGCCGTAAGCACTGCTGGCACGACCATAAGGAATAAAACCCAAAAACCAGCGCATTGGCGGCCGGGCGTTGTGTTTAAAGCTGCTTTCCTGATACATGATGCTCATTGGCACATGGATAGGCACGCCCCACTTGTCACGAACTTTGGCCGCTGCGTCATACCAGTCGCGGTGCTCATAAAAAATTTCACACAGATTAGACACATTCTGAGGCGGTGGCGTAGCGCAGCTGCTGATTAAAAACACAGCAGAAACAGCGACTAACAGCGGTTTTGGAGTGATCTGAACTTTTTTCATCCGGCTGATTCTAACAAGGTGCATGGATGCAACCAAGTTTTATCTCCCTGGATTACTATTACGGCTACCTTCGGGTAGCCGCTTTTTTTACGCCGCACCATCACATTTGGGTACTTCAGCATAATACTGAGCAATATATTGCTCAAAGCTGAGGCTATCTTGCTGCTCTATCAGCTGCTGCTGTGCAATTGACTGAGCCGCTGCCTGCACAAATTGCGACTCGTTATAAAACTGATAGGGCTGCGCTAATAACTGCTCACGGTACTGTTTAGATAACTGCAAAATAAAACTGCCATTATCCTGTTGTTTAGCCAGTAGCTGGTTCAGCAGTTTACCCGAGTAGGTTTGCGCCGGATCGAGCAGGCTTAAATAAAACTGCTTTAAGGCCCCCGTATAGCGCTCATTGCCGTAGGCAGTGTCCAGATGTTTGGCAATCGGCATCATGTCAGCAAACAGCTCTTCGGCCCAGTCCTGCATTAATCGCGGCTGGTTATTGTCTAACAATTCGAGGTTAGTACGCCGGCCATCAGTGACCACTTTACGTAAGTTTTGCTCGGTAATGCTTTGCTCGGCTGCCGAGAGCGACGGGCTATCGCTTAACAAACAATACAGTAAAAACACATCAAGAAAGTGCATCTGCTCGGCGGTAATGCCCACCGCACTGAACGGATTTACATCCAGTGCGCGCACTTCAATATACTCAACGCCGCGCTTCGCTAAAGCACAGGTTGGCCGCTCACCAGACTGGGTAGTGCGCTTAGGCCGGATGGTTGAGTAGAACTCGTTTTCTATCTGCAAAACGTTGGCATTAAGCTGCTGATACTCGCCGTTAACCTTAACACCAATATTGCGGTACTCTTCTGACGGCATACTAATAGCCGCATGCAAGCCGGTGATATACTCAGCCAGGCTGTTATAAGTCACATTTAAGCTCGACTGGGCACTGTTGGTGTAGCCTAAGTCGCTCATACGCAGTGAGGTGGCATAAGGCAAATATAGTGAGCCTTTGCCCAGCGTTTGAAACGGATAACGGCTGCTGCGCCCTTCTATAAAAGACTTACACATCGCCGGTGAAGCGCCAAACAGGTAGACAATTAACCAGACGTAACGCTTGTAATTACGAATCAGCGCAAGGTACTGCTCAGAAATAAAGCTCTGCAGCTCATCGTGCTGCCCCAATACTTGCTGATATGTCTGCCAGAAAGTGTCAGGCAAAGAGAAGTTAAAATGCACCCCACTGATTGCCTGCATCATACTACCATAACGGTTATGCAAGCCTTTACGATACAGGGTTTTCATGCGGCCAACGTTAGAGCTGCCATACTGGGCAAAAGGGATGCTTTGCTCTTTGCTGATAAAACACGGCATGCTGGCGGCCCAAAACTGCTCATCTGCAATATTTGCTGCAGTAAAACGATGAATGTCGTTCAGCTGCGCTAAGGTGGTATCAATGCTGTCGCTAACGGGCGTGATAAATTCAAGCAGCGATTCAGAAAAATCGGTAGTGATCCACGGGTGGGTTAACGCCGAACCCAGCGCCTGCGGGTGTGGTGTTAATGCCAGGCTGCCGTCCTGATTCACTCTTAACGTCTCGCGCTCTATACCATGCAAAATACCCATTACGGCTTTAGGGTTAAGGCTGCTTAACTGTTGCAGCCGTTGATTTATCGTTGAGCCCAAGAGAGTTCCTTAATTAGCAAGACGCTTGTGGCAGGAAATTGGGGCGCCACAGCAAACTTCAAGACCAGCGCTCAATTTAGCCTGTATTTTCACTGGCAACAATGCTGTTTTAGGCCAAAAGCCTTTCCTGAGAGTTCAAGCTCAGTGACATGAGCAAAAAAATAACCCCGCGAAGCGGGGTTATGGTGTTAAACGTTTTATTCTTTGTCGGGCACGGCTTTATCTGCAGCCTTTTCTTTTGCGCCAGTTATCGGTTCAACACCCGCTTCGGCAAAGTCAGCATCGTCTGAATCGCCTACGACATGCTCCAACTTTAATTTACGTACGCTGCGAATTGTGGTTACCGGACCGGAGCAGGCATAAATAAAGAAGATACCAAACAGCATCTCGGCTGGGCGTGAGGCAATCACGACAAACACCAGCAGCACGATAAGTATAGTTAAAAACGACACCCGATCGCGCCAGTTTAAATCTTTGAACGAGTTATATCTGAAGTTGCTCACCATCAGTAAGCCTGCCGCTATGGTTAATAAGCCAACCAGATAGCCCAACTTGTCGCCGTTTACCTCGTAAATGCTGCCAACCCACACCATGCCGGCGATAATACCGGCTGCGGCCGGGCTTGCCAGCCCCTGAAAGAACCGACTGTCGGTCACGCCTAAATTGGCGTTAAAACGCGCTAACCTTAGCGCAGCACAAGACACATAAATGAAGGCGGCCAACCAGCCGAATTTGCCATAATCAGCAAGGCCCCAGTTATAGGCCACTAACGCCGGCGCCATACCGAAGGCAATCAGATCAGACATACTGTCGTACTGAGCACCAAACTCACTTTGGGTATTGGTTAAGCGGGCTACGCGGCCATCAAGACCATCGAAAATCATCGCAATAAAAATAGCCACAGCTGCAGCTTCAAAGCGGCCATTCATCGAAGCCACTATGGCGAAAAAACCAGAAAATAAGCCGCCGGTGGTTAATAAGTTTGGCAGTAAGTAAATGCCTTTACGCGGGCTGCTGTCAGTCGTTTTTGAATCAGTCATAACACACTTCTGTTAAGTAAATTACGCCAGATTATAAGGGACATACCCTGGCATGGATAGCCTTTGCTAAAAAAGTGACCGCCGAAGCGGTCACTTTATCATCGACATCAGCTACAACACTTAGTGACTACTGACCACAAACTTAGTTCCATCATGGTCCAGCGCCACTGTGCTGCCCGGCGGCACATCGCCTTGTAACAGCGCTTGCGCCAGCGGGTTTTCCAGATGCTGCTGAATGGCGCGTTTTAGCGGCCGTGCGCCATACAGCGGGTCAAAGCCTACTTCAGCCAGTTTATCCAGCGCCGCATCGCTAATGCTAAACTGATACTGCCGCTCGGCCAACCGCTGCTCCAGCCTGGCCAGCTGAATACGCGCAATGCTGCGAATTTGCCGGCTGTCCAGCGGGTGGAACACTACGGTCTCATCAAGCCGGTTTAAAAATTCCGGCCGGAACTGCTTGCTTAACACGCCCATCAGCATCTCTTTCATCTGACTGTAGCTGTATTCACGGTAATGTTCCTGAATAAGATCAGATCCCAGATTCGACGTCATAATGATAACGGTGTTTTTAAAATCTACCGTGCGGCCCTGGCCGTCAGTTAAACGGCCATCGTCCAGCACCTGCAGCAAGATGTTAAACACGTCAGGATGGGCTTTTTCTACCTCATCCAGCAGTACCACCGAGTAGGGCTTACGCCGCACCGCCTCGGTCAGATAACCGCCCTCTTCATAACCAACATAACCCGGTGGTGCGCCGACTAAACGCGATACCGCATGTTTTTCCATAAACTCTGACATGTCGATGCGAACCATGGCATCGGGGCTGTCGAATAAAAAATTCGCCAGTGACTTGGTCAGCTCGGTTTTACCCACCCCGGTTGGCCCCAAAAACAAGAAAGAGCCTATCGGTTTATTCGGATCGGCAAGGCCAGCGCGCGAGCGGCGGATGGCGTGCGACACCGCAGTCACCGCTTCGTCCTGGCCAATCACCTTGTCATGCAGCGCCTGCTCCATGCGCAGCAGTTTGTCACGCTCACCTTCCAGCATTTTGCTTACCGGTATGCCGGTGGCTTTGGATAACACATCGGCAATTTCCTGCTCGGTCACTTTATTGCGCAGCAAGGTGTTTTCATGCATTTCTGCCTGTGAGGCCAGATCCAGCTTTTTCTCCAACTCCGGAATGCGGCCGTACTGCAGCTCGGACATACGCTGCAAATCACTGGCGCGGCGGGCCACTTCTAAATCTAACCGCGCTTGTTCAAGTTCGGTCTTAATATTTTGCGTACCTTGCAGGGCGGCTTTTTCCGACTCCCACACTTCATCCAGCTCATTGTATTTAGCATCCAGCTCGCGAATTTGCTCCTGAATCATATCGCGGCGCTTTTTCGTTGCCTCATCGGTTTCTTTTGCCAGCGCGTTATCTTCCAGTTTTAACTGGATAATGCGCCGCTCCAACCGGTCCAGCTCTTCCGGTTTCGAGTCCATCTGCATACGGATGCTGGATGCCGCTTCGTCAATGAGGTCGATGGCTTTATCCGGCAGCTGGCGGTCGGACACGTAACGATGTGATAAGGTTGCTGCAGCAACGATTGCAGGATCGGTAATTTCTACCGCGTGATGCAGCTCGTAACGCTCTTTTAAGCCGCGCAAAATGGCAATGGTGTCTTCCACTGAGGGCTCTTCCACCAGTACCTTTTGAAAGCGCCGCTCCAGCGCAGCATCTTTTTCAATGTATTTGCGGTATTCATCCAAGGTGGTGGCACCCAGGCAGTGCAGCTCACCGCGCGCCAATGCCGGTTTTAGCATATTGCCGGCATCCATAGCGCCATCGGCTTTACCGGCGCCGACCATGGTATGAATTTCATCGATAAACAGAATCACCTGGCCTTCTTCTTTCGCCAGCTCGTTTAAAACTGCTTTTAACCGCTCTTCAAATTCGCCACGGTATTTGGCACCGGCTAATAAAGAGCCCATGTCCAGCGACAATACGCGTTTGTCTTTTAAGCCTTCCGGCACTTCTTTGTTGACGATACGCAGCGCCAGGCCTTCGACAATGGCGGTTTTACCCACGCCTGGCTCACCAATTAATACCGGGTTGTTTTTAGTACGTCGCTGCAGTACCTGAATACAGCGGCGAATTTCTTCGTCGCGGCCTATCACCGGATCAAGCTTACCGGCCTCAGCGCGGGCGGTTAAATCGACGGTATATTTGGTCAATGCCTGACGGGTATCTTCGGCATTAGGATCGTCTACTTTCTGGCCGCCACGCATCTGTTCAATAGCCGCTTCAACGCCCTCTTTACTCACACCAAGCAGACGCAGAATTTTGCCAAGGTCAGATTTGTCTTCAGTCGCGGCCAGCACGAACAATTCGCTGGAAATAAATTGATCTTTACGCTTTTGCGCCAGCTTGTCGCACTGTTGCAGCAGCTGAGCGGTAGCATTGGATAGCTGCAGGTTAGCGCCCTCGCCTTCAACCCGCGGTAAGCGATCTATGGCCTGGCTCACTTTGGAGCGCAGTTCATTAAAATTAATGGCCAGCTTGTTTAACAGCTCGCGCACTGTGCCGCCCTCCTGGTTTAACAGGGCGAACATCAGGTGCACTGGCTCGATATATTGCTGATCACGTCCCAGCGCCAGCGACTGCGCATCGGCAATCGCTTCCTGAAACTTACTGGTAAATTTGTCTAGTCGCATGCATCTCTCCTACAAGCACAACCTCGATGTGCTTTAAGATTGGGCGCTATTGCTGGAAATTCAAGCAGCGAACGTCAAAAATTTGACTTAGATCAGCTTAACCAGATAGAACTGGCCATACGGCCGGTTTGGCCATCACGTCGGTAGGAGAAAAATAGCTCGCTGTGTTGGTAGGTACAGTAGTTGCCGCCGTAGACTTGGCTAACACCACAGGCAGCTAAACGCTGGCGCGCCAACAGATATAAATCTGCCTGATATTTACCGGCTTTACCCGGTGTAAACGCCTTAGCAGCAGAAGGGTCGTGCGCAATAAAGGCGTCGCGCACTTCAGTGCCAACTTCAAACGCCGCCTGGCTGATGGCCGGGCCTAAATAGGCCAGCAACGCCGCGCCTGGTGTAAAGCTGGCCAGTGTCGCCTCGATGATACCATCACACAGACCACGCCAACCAGCATGCACAGCCGCCACCTGAGTGCCTGTGATGTCACACAGCAACAGTGGCAGGCAGTCAGCCGTCATCACTGTGGCCACTATATCAGGCTGGCGACTGATGGCTGCATCTGCGGTTATACCGCTTTGGCTGTTGTGGGTGAGTGTCGCGACTGTCACACCATGTACCTGATTTAGCCAAACAGGCGCATTGGGCATTGCGGCCGCTTGTTGGTATTGCCGGCGGTTTTGCGCCACCTTTGCCGGATCATCGCCGACATGGCCGCCCAGATTTAAACTGGCAAAAGGCCCAACCGAACAGCCGCCTAAGCGGGTGCTGCACACTGCATGCACATTCGCCGGGGCTGGCCAGTCAGGGCGCAGTAAGCGAGTCATCTGTGGCTGGCTTTATACGTAGTCCAGGCCATGCTCGGCGGTGTCGGCACGCAGTGCCGCATTAAGCTCGACCATGTCCTGTGGAATAGGCGCATGCCACTCCAGAATTTCCAGCGTAATAGGATGGGCTAAACGTAACATAGCCGCATGCAGTGCCTGGCGTTTAAAGTTGCGTAGCACTGTGAGTAAGTGCTCACCGGCTTTACGCGGTGGACGAGGCCGCCCGGCATACACCGGATCGCCCACCAACGGGTGGTTAACGTAGGTCATGTGCACACGAATTTGGTGGGTGCGGCCAGTTTCTAACCGCAGACGCAAGCGGGTATGAGCACGGTATTTTTCCATCACCCGAAAATGGGTGGTGGCTGGTTTACCTGATTGACTTACCGCCATGTGGGTGCGTTTGGTTGGATGACGGCCAATCGGCTCGTCAATAGTACCGCCGCCGGTCATAGCACCATGACAAACGGCTTCATATTCACGGGTAATTTCACGCGCCTGCATGGCTTCAACCAAATGCGTCTGGGCCGGTATCGTTTTCGCTACCACCATCAGGCCGGTGGTGTCTTTATCCAACCGGTGAATAATACCAGCACGGGGTACCTCGGCAATGCCGGGGCAATGGTGCAACAGCGCATTTAGCAGAGTGCCGTCACTGTTACCTGCGCCCGGGTGCACCACTAAACCGGCTGGTTTATTAATTACCAGAATATGTTCGTCTTCGTAGACAATATCCAAATCAATCGGTTGAGCTTCAAAGCGCTCATCTTCAGGCAACTCGGCCAGAATATCAATTTGCTCACCGCCCAGTACTTTTTCGCGCGGTTTGTTTTGCACTGCACCATTGACTCTAACGGCATCAGCCAGGATCCACTCTTTTATGCGTGAACGCGAATAATCCGGGAACATTTCAGCCAGCACCTGATCTAAGCGCTTACCAAAAAGATGGTCTGGTACAATTTCTGAAAGTTTTAGCTGTTTTGTCATAACGGAAGCAGTTATCCTGTGTGCAACCCCGGCAGGTCTGGGGTAGAATCGCAATAACGGTATTTTAGCGATTTTACCCCAGACTAGACAGCCATTTAGCTCAAGTAGTAACGGATTTTTACATGAAAGCGAATTTTATACTGATTTCTCTGCTGGCACTGACCTTAACTGCCTGCGCCGGCAAGCCAAAAGAGGCGGATGCAGGCAATACCCAAACCGCGCAAACAATGTATCAACAAGCCAAGGATGTATTAGATAAGGGCCTGTACAACCGCGCCATAGAGCTGTTAACCATTGTTGAAGGCCGTTATCCGTTTGGCCCGCTAGCACGTCAGGTACAGCTGGACTTAATTTATGCTTATTATCAGGCAGGCGACATTACCAAGGCACTGGCCGGTATTGATCGTTTTATCCGCTTAAACCCAAACCACCCTGAGCTGGATTATGTGTACTACATGCGAGGTTTAAGTAACCTGAAAGCCGATGAAAACGCGCTGCACAATATGTTGGGCATAGATCGGGCAGACCGCGACTTAGCCAGCACCCGCCAGGCGTTTGATGATTTCAAAACCTTAGTCAGCAGCTTCCCGCAGAGTAAATATGCCCCTGAAGCGAAAAAGCGCATGCTGAGCATTAAGGATACACTGGCACGCCACGAACTGATTATTGCCGATTATTACATGCGCCGTGGTGCCTTTTTAGCCGCCGCCAACCGGGGTAAATACATTGTCGAGTTTTACCGTGACTCGCCGTTGGTAGAGCAGGCGCTGGAAGTGATGGTAGAAAGCTATGACAAACTGGGGCTGACCAAGTTAAAAGAAGACACCTACCAGGTATTGAAACTGAATTTTCCGCAGAACAACAAGTTTTAAACTGAACAGCCCCGCCGCAGCGGGGCTTTTTATTGACCTAAGGTTTCTGACTGCTAAATCGCTTCCAGCGCTTCTGCCAGCTTCGCCACGCTAATTACCTCCATACCGGCAATCGGCTCTTTCGGGCTATTGGCTATTGGCACTATGGCGCGCTTAAAACCGTGTTTCGCTGCCTCTTTTAACCGCTCCTGACCACTGGGTACCGGCCGTATTTCCCCCGCCAGCCCCACTTCACCAAACACCACCAGGTCATTGGGCAAAGGTTTATCACGGAAACTGGACACCAGCGCCAGCAAGGTGGCCAGATCGGCACTGGTTTCATTTACTTTTACACCACCGACAACGTTAACAAACACATCCTGATCGGCCATTTGAATACCGGCATGACGGTGCATTACCGCCAGTAACATTGAAATGCGGTTTTGCTCCATACCAAGGGTAACCCGGCGCGGGTTATTCAGCGGCGAATAGTCGACCAGCCCCTGAATCTCCACCAGCAATGGTCGGGTACCTTCCCACAACACCATGACGATGCTGCCGGATTGATCTTCCTTGCCACGGGTTAAAAAAATCGCCGATGGGTTTTTCACCTCTTTCATGCCCTGGCCGGTCATAGCAAATACGCCCAGCTCATTAACGGGTCCGAAGCGGTTTTTATGCCCACGTAAAGTGCGATAGCGATTATCGCTATCACCATCAAGCATCACCGAGCAGTCAATACAGTGCTCCAGCACTTTAGGGCCCGCCAGCGAGCCGTCTTTGGTAACATGGCCCACCATGATAATGGCAATATGATGTTGCTTGGCAAAGCGGGTTAAAAAGGCGGCACTTTCGCGCACCTGCGACACGCTGCCCGGCGCCGACTGAATATCTGCCAGATGCATCACCTGAATAGAGTCGATAACCATAATGCGTGGTTTTTCCTGCTGCGCCAGATGGCAGATGGTCTCGACATTAGTTTCGGCCAACATTTTTAGCGCGTTGGTGGGTAAGCCCAGCCGCTGCGCGCGCATCGCCACCTGCTGTAATGATTCCTCACCAGTAACATAAAGTGCACCGCCCTGCTGCGCCAAACCACACATAATTTGCAGCAGTAAGGTACTTTTACCGGCACCAGGGTGGCCGCCAATCAGAATCGCGGAACCTGGCACTATGCCGCCGCCCAGCACACGGTCAAACTCGGCGAAACCACTACTAAAGCGCGGCACGTCCTGTAAATCCACTTCGTCCAGGCGCATGACTTTTGCCACCGCCGCCCCGGCATAGCCTTCCAGACGACTGCTTTTACTGTTGCTACCAAGCCTGACTTCACTCACCGTATTCCAGGCGCCACACTCGGTACATTGACCTTGCCAACGGACAAAATCGGCCCCACAATCGCTGCAAACATATGCAGTTTTAACTTTTGCCATAGTTTATTTTCTCAAGCTAAATGAAAGGCATGGATATTGCTTTTCAAAATGTAACAACGTAGCGTACTACAGATTATAACTATAGGATGCCGGTATTTTGGCATTTAACCTGACTGAATTATGACAGCGACCGATCTACAGGAACATATTGGTGTAATTGACCGGATGAAAAGCCTGCTTAACAGCGCAGACTTTGATCAGGTATTCAGCCTGTTAACTTCAGATCTGCCGAAGTCAAAACAGTTTTTGCTAAAAATGGAATTAAAACGCATGGCACAGCCATGCAATTTCTTCATTGATTTGCGTGGTCATGTCGATGGTGAAGTAAAGCCCTATGAATACATGGGCAAAACACATTACATGGACGACAACGCTATCCGCGTATTTGAAGCCGGCTTAAAACAATACGGCGGCTATACGCTGGGGTTATATGAAGAAGTGCTTAATACCGAGAACAATTTTCGGGTAATGCACCGCAAGCAAACGGAAGAGCGCGTACGTAACGCCCTGCAGCAACCACCAGGCACCGCAGAAACCGCAGCAGAGGCACCTGCCGCGCCAACCCAATGGGCTAAATTAATCCGGTTTGGTAACTATACCGCCCGGCGTGACGAGCGGATGCACTTTAGTATCGATGTTGAGCTGGAGTTTAACCAGCAGCGCATCAAGGCCAGCACCTCAGACTTATCGGTGTCGGGCTGTAAACTCAAACTTAACAGCGCCTTACCCTTAGCCACTGACAGCGTTATTAAGCTGCATTTCACCGGGCTGGAGCAAGAGTTTATGCTGGGTCTGGCGCAAGGGGTATCATACACCGTTGTCGACACTGAGCAGCAAGCCAATGCTTTTTACCTGCGCCTTAAGCGTTTACCGGATGAAAATGAAACCCAGTTTGCAGACTTTTTACAGCGCTTTATTACCGGGAATAAAAGACGTTATAAAGTTAACCTCGACAGCGTAAGCCAAAGTCTGCTTAGTAAAGGCTATGAGCAGTTTTACCTGCCACGCAGCGCGAGCTTACCGGTCTTTGTCGCGGTTAAAGACAACAGGCCCATACCGGTCTGTGCGCTGACCACAGATTACAACAAAAGTGTCTGGCAGTATTTTCTTGATGAGCAGCATCAGGCGATGTTTATCAACATCTGTCACACCAAGCGATTAAAGGCGCTACTGCAACAGAATACCCCTGACAAGTCCACCATACTGTACTGCTTTACCCATGCGGTAAAAGGAAAGCTGTTTTTTTACTCAGCTACCCGTGAAGAGCTGGCGCTAAATGAACAGGCGCGACAACTGTTTCTTGGCTTTGGCGCATCTAAGGCCAGCTGGCGGGTGTTTCACCTAAACCTACAGCGCACGTCACCTGCAACAGCAGAAATGCCATCAACCGTGCCCCAGACCGACAACAGCAAACCTGCCGCAGGGTTAACGCCGCTGGTCAAACAGTTTATTCAGGATCTGCGCTACATTGTCAGCCTGACCGATATTACCGCGACCGAAAGCGCGTTTTGGTATCAGAATTACCCGGTGGATCAACAGCAGCTAAAGCTACTGGCCGTATTTGGTCATAAAAAGCTGGCTCAACAGCCCCAGTGCGAAGCTGTGGCGGTGCAGTATGTTAACTTACGCTCAGAGTCGCGTTACCTTTACAAAACCAGTGTCACTATTACCGATCCTGAACAGCAGAGCGAATTAAACGGCCACAGCCGGGATTTTTCATCTAAAGGTATGCAGCTCGAAACCACACTGCCGGTGCGGTACAACAAGGGCGATGTGGTGCTGTTAAACCTGCCGGACATGCAGAAAATAAGCAATAAATACAGCTTAAGCGGCCTGCCTTACGAGATAATGGCGGTCAGTAAAAGCCGTACCATCATGAACTTGCGTGCTGCAGAGGGTACAGAGCCGCATCCTGGCCGGTTGTTCTTTCAGCAGTTAATTCAAAATAACCGCGCCAAGTTAACGCCGGCAGAAGAAAGCCCGAAATATCCTGGCCTGTCAGTAGCACTGCGTAACATGTACCTGAGCGCACAAAACCATTTTGTGTTGTTTGTGCACCGAAAAGGTATTCGCTATGAAATTAATACGCTGGCGCAGGGCAACGCTGCGATCAGCTTGCAGTTGTTGCTAACACAACCCAAGCATGACGATAATATTGCCCTATCGCCGCTGTTACAGAACAACGCCGCCAGTTTATATTTTGCCCAACAGCTTAAACATATGAAGCGGCTTGATAATGCGCGCGTTTTTGAGCTGTTTGTTCAGGTTAAAGAAGATAGCACCCAGGGGTTACAGCTCACCTGCCGCTATGATTACGAATTTGGCAATGAGCAACACAAACAGCAGTTTGTGTTAAATGCCAGTAGCAGCGGCAGCCTGTTTTGCTATCGTTTGTTATTGTCACGCACCGGCCGACCTGATATCGATTTCATTGCCACTGAGCTCAATTACATCAGTGCTTATGCCATTCATAAAGCTAAAAAACTGGAAGAAGAACTGTGGAGTGTCGCGGGTGTTATAGATGCGATAGACATCTCCGCTGAAGTGCTGTGGCGCTACGGCGCATCTGCAGAGCACAGCGAACAACATGAACAGCGCCGGCTAGCGCTACTTGCCAAGCTGCAACAGCCAGTCACGTAATTGTGGGAAATGATCCTGCACTGCCGCCGGGTGTGTCAGCATAGAGATATGGTCATAATCCTGCTGATAACCCTGCGCTTTAGCCAGTAAACTGAACCGCGCCTGCGGTGCGGTTTCAGCGATAAACGCCTGTACATCAGCCGGATGCCCTAGCAAACGGTCATTCTGCGCGGCAAAGTGCCACACTGGCGGCCAACGCAGTTTACTGCTGGCAGCGGCGTAGTCAAAATTATCCGTTAAATCGGTAAAAGGGGCGCCCTTTATCCACTTTACCGTATCGTGTAAAAACTGCGCCGGCTCATCATCTGCACCAAAGCGCCATTTACGTGCCGGAAAATAACCATGCTTGCGACTAAGCCAAGGCGCCAGCGTATTCCACACCAGATCAATTTTAACCTTGCGCTCCAGGCTGTTAACGCTTATCACCCGCTTGGTGCCAAAACAGACCTTAGCAGCCACCTTCTCGGCTAACTGTGGCTGGCGTGCCAGACTGGCACTGGCTACCACGCCGCCCCAAGAGTGTGAAATCACAATTACCGGTTGCTGATGTAGCTGGTAAACATGCTCAATCAATGCCGGGATATCATGGTTAATCATCTGCTGTTGGCTTTGGTTAAAGCCTTCAGACACATGAGGCCTTGATAAACCGCGGCCGGCAAAGTCAGCGCAGTACACCATAAAACCATGGTCGGCCAGGTAACAGCCTAAGCCTTTACCAGATTGGCTGTAAAAGATACGGCTGTTTTCAATAGCACCATGCAGCATCAACACAGGTGCTATGCCGTGTTGCAGCGGCAGCAAACGACGCAAATGCAGCTGATACTGCTCTAAATCGAGATAAAACGAGCTTTGCTGATGCTTCATGCTTAATCCAGTAAGTACAGCAGCTGTAACAGCGAGCCCTGACGAATAGCGGCTTTAGCCTGTGCCTGTACCTTGGGTTTTGCATGAAAAGCTACGCCCAGACTGGCAGCATTTAGCATCGGGATATCATTAGCGCCATCGCCAATGGCCACTGTCTGGCCGTGTGAAATACCATATTGCGCCGCCAGTTTAGCCACAACCTGGGCCTTGGTCGTCGCATCAACGATATTGCCCAGTACCTTACCGGTTAATTTACCATCGATGATTTCAAGCACATTGGCAAAAGTAGCCGTTAGCCCAAGCTGCTGTTTTAATGCGTCAGTAAAATAAGTAAATCCGCCTGATGCTATCGCTACCTGCCAGTGTTGCTGTTGTAAGTGTGCCACCAGCTCGGTTAACCCCGGCATCAGCGGAACTGCATCCAGCACTTGACGCAGTATTGTTTCGGGTGCACCGGCTAAGGTTGCAACGCGCGCCACCAGGCTTTGGGCAAAATCCAGCTCGCCATTCATGGCACGGGCCGTTACTGCCGCCACCTGCTCGCCAGTGCCGGCTAACTTGGCAATTTCATCAATACATTCGATCTGGATGGCAGTTGAGTCCATATCCATGACCAACACGCCGGGGTGTCGCAAGCTAGGCGCAGCAGTTAAATACACCTGCTCCAACTGTAGCTCTGCTGCTAACTGGGCTAACTGTAACTGCTGTGCCGCGCTTAGCGGCTGTGTCAGCTGCAACTTCACCGCCACAGCCAGAGTCGGATGTGGCTGGTATAACTGGCAATTAATGGCGGTTTCTGGCCATAGTGCCTGCAGCAGCTGCGCCAAAACGGACAAGCTTAGGCCAGAGCCAAACAACCGTACACTCGCGACGATAGTGTTATCCGGTAACGCAAATGCTTCGGCGGGCGTTAACGGCATGGGCATAGCACTGTGCAGCAGCATTTGCTGCTCCTGGCATTGCAGCACGTAAGTTTGCAGCGGCATCAACGGCAGCAGTGCAGTGGTTTGCCCGACTTGTGATAAAGAAAGCTGATAGAAAAACGACAATGAGATACCTATACTTGCTCGGTTTACCATGGCATGCTACCGATTTTCGGGCAGGCATGACTGGCGCTGATGGAAAATATGCAGAACGATATCGCAATACCAGATACGACATCAAGCACTATTAAACTTGTGCAAATAGCCTTAGCCGTGCTGGGTATTTGGCTATTGCTGCAAGCCTGGGTTCACACCCAGCAGCAGGGTAAAGCGCTGCTTCAGCAACAAAGCAGCCAATTAATGCGAGAGACACTGTCGGCGTTATCGCACACAGCAGCCTATTTGATTGAAAACGATCAACTGGACGGCCTGGAGCAGCTGACACAACATATTGCCGCCAGCCCGTACTTACACGATGTGGTGGTGTATGACGCTAACGGCGTACGCATGAGTTGGTCTGAGGGTAGCGCGCCAGCGCGGTTATTATACGGGCCAAGCCACAGCGAACAATTACAGGCGATGGTACAGCCGATTACTAAAGATCGGCAGCTACTGGGCTATATTAAACTGAGTTTGCGTCTTGATGCCTCAGTGACACCAGTCGCTATTCGCTGGCAGCAGTTAATGCAGCAGTTGCTGGCGATGTTAGTGTTGGCTGGCGTAATAGGCTTTTTACTGCGCAGGGGCTTTGCCCGGCTGTCGCGGCAGTCACTGCGCTTACGTAAGATTAAGCCTTAAAGCTGCTACGCTGTTTTGCCACAAGGCTTCAGCAATTTGCTCGGGCGGCTCAGCTCTTAGCTGACAAAAGGCTGCAAACACCAACGCCAGCTGAGCCGGCGTATTTACCTGCCCCTGATAACCACTGAGTGGCATAGCCGGCGCATCGGTTTCCAGCACAAAGCAACTTAACGGCAAATTTTTTACCGTGTGACGCGTTTTTTCTGCGCGCTCATAAGTAATAGTGCCGCCAATCCCCAGCTTAAAGCCCAGGTCGATAAAGGCTTTGGCTTGCTGCTGGCTGCCAGAAAAAGCGTGTAAGATACCTCCCTCAGCAAACTGCTGCTGTTTAAGCTCAGCCAAAAGCTGCGGCTGACTTTTACGGTGATGCAGAATAACCGCCTTGTGGTATTTACCTGCAAGCTCAAGCTGCTGGCTAAACAGCTTTGCCTGTACATGAAAACTGTCGGCCTCTAACGCGAAATCCAGGCCAATCTCACCTACCGCTGCAATGTGCGAGCTGTGCTTTGTCAGCAGTGCATCGAGTTCATTTAATGCGTCAGGCGCGGCCTTTGTTGCCCACCAGGGGTGAATACCCAAAGCGATATGCCAATCAGGGTGTTGTTGATGCAAGCGCAGCAGGTTACGCCATGCCGCTTGCTCTACAGCAGGAATAAGCAGCTTTTCCACACCAGCCTGCTGGGCGTTTCGCCAATGTGTCAGTTGGTCTGCGTTAAGTTCAGGTAAATCAAGATGGCAATGGCTATCAAACAGCCGCAAGCGGCTGCCGTGGTCTTGCTGCCCACTTAGGGGCATAACCGCTCAATACTCCAGCTGTTATCGGGCTGTTTAGTGTACATAAAACGGTCATGCAAACGGTGCTCGCCCCCTTGCCAGAACTCGATTTTATGTGGCCGCACTAAAAAACCGCCCCAGAACGACGGCAGCGGCACTTCGCCATGTTCAAACTTATGTTTTATTTCAGCAAATTTCTGCATTAGCGCTAAGCGGGTTGATACCGGCCGGCTTTGCTCTGATGCCCAAGCCGCCAACTGACTTTCTTTGGGGCGTGACAAAAAATACTTGGCAACCTGGCTTGAGCTTACCCGGTCTGCAGTGCCGTAAACAATGACCTGCCGCTCCAGTGGGTGCCAGGGAAAATGCAGGCTCACCTTGGGGTTGCTACTGAGTTCTGTCGCCTTGCGGCTGCCCAGGTTAGTGTAAAAGGTAAAGCCATCACTGTTTACGTCTTTAAGTAGCACCAGACGCTGTGACGGCTGCCCCTGCTCGTCGACACTCGCCACACACATCGCGGTTGGATCCGGTAATTCTGCCGCGATAGCATCTTTAAGCCATAGCTCAAACTGCGCTATAGGGTCGGCAGTTAATTTATCAAAATCCAACTTATCTTTAGTGTAACTGCGGCGGATATCGTCGATTTTCATAGTTTACATACGCTCCATAACCTCAATACCCAGCAAGTCTAAACCCTGCTTTAACAGCTTAGAGGTAAAAATACTCAGCATTAAACGGCTGTCACGCTGCGCTGGTTCAACGCCGTCTTTAAGTATTGGGCAAGCCTCGTAAAACGCCATATACAAACTGGCCAGCTCATACAGGTAATTACACAACAGATTCGGCTGTGCATCTTTCATTACCTGCTGCAGAGCCTCTTCAAAGCGCAGCAGTTTAACCGCCAATTGCTTTTCCTGCTCTTGTTCAATCAGCAGCGCTGCACTGAAACCTTCTGCAATTTCGGCGCGGCGTAAAATGCTGCGTACCCGGGTATAAGCATATTGCAGGTAAGGTGCGGTCGCGCCCTCAAAGCTCAGCATCGCATCCCAGCTGAAAATGTAGTCGCTGGTACGGTTTTTTGATAAGTCAGCAAATTTTACTGCACCTATACCGACTTTACGTGCCACCTCAGCGATTTCATTATCAGATAAGTCGCTAGCTTTTTCCTGCACCACGGCTTTAGCGCGTACTACGGCCTCTTCCAGTAATTCGGCCAGCTTTACCGTTCCGCCGGTACGGGTTTTAAATGGCTTGCCATCTTCACCCATCATGGTGCCAAACGGGCAGTGATCATAAGTGGTTGCATCGCGCAGATAGCCCGCTTTACGCGCTACTAACTCAACCTGCTTAAAATGCAGCGCCTGACGCGCATCGGTAAAGATCACAATACGATCGGCATTTAACTCATGGCTACGATACTGACAAGCGGCTAAATCGGTGGTCGAATACAGGAAGCCGCCACCGGTTTTTTGCACAATAAACGGTGATGGGTTGCCTTCTTTATCGGCCAGCTCCTGCAGAAATACCACCAGCGCGCCCTGATCCTCTACCGCCAATTCCTTGGCTTTTAAATCATCCACTATGCCCTGCAGCATGCTGTTATAAGCACTTTCCGGCTTGATATCGGCGTGGCTTAGCGTGACGTTAAGTTTTTCATACACTTCTTCGCTGTGCTTCACCGAGGTGTCGATAAACAGCTGCCACAGTTTCTGGCAATGTGCATCGCCGCTTTGCAGTTTGACCACATAATCACGAGACTTATCGGCAAAGCCAGCTTCGTCGTCAAAGCGCTTTTTCGCCTCACGGTAGAAATCTTCTAAGTCAGCAAGCGCGACTGATTCCAGATCAATCCCTGCCGCCAGCTTATCTTCTAAGTGCGCGATCAGCATACCAAACTGCGTGCCCCAGTCGCCCATATGGTTCTGGCGGATCACTTTGTCGCCCCAAAACTCCAACGTACGCACTACGGCATCACCAATAATGGTTGAACGCAAATGGCCAACGTGCATTTCTTTTGCAAGGTTAGGCGCGGAGTAGTCCACTACCACTGTTTGCGGGGTGTTATTGGCACTTACGCCTAAGCGGTTATCGGTAGTAGCTTGCTGCAGCTGCGCCGCCAGCCAGTTTTTATCCAGCGTAACGTTAATAAAGCCTGGGCCGGCAATCTCAGTTTTACTGGCAATACCGGCCAAATTTAGCTGTTGCACTAATTGCTCGGCCAGCTGGCGCGGATTGGTTTTTAATAATTTTGCCGCGGCCATAGCGCCGTTTATTTGATAATCACCAAACTCTGGCCGGGTACTTACCGTAACGGCAGCATTGGAATCGGCAGGTAAGCCCAGCGCCACAAAGGCGCTTTGTGTTTTCTCAGTGAGTAATTGCTTAATATTCATCCGGCTTACCTGTTAGTGTTCACGTGTTTTGTGGAATTTAATTTTCGGATAACGCTCCATGGCCAGATTCAGGTTCACCATGGTTGGTGCTATGTAAGTCAGCGCATCGCCGCCATCCAGTGCTAAATTCTGACTGGCTTTGTTTTTAAACTCATCCAGTGCTTTAGCATCATCGCTGTAAACCCAACGCGCCGTAGACACATTTACTGCTTCATACAGCGCATCTACGTTGTATTCTGACTTTAATCGATGTACGACTACATCGAACTGCAGCACGCCGACCGCGCCAACAATCAGATCGTTATTATCCAGTGGCCTGAACACCTGTACCGCGCCCTCTTCGGATAACTGCACCAAGCCTTTAAGCAACTGCTTTTGCTTTAGCGGGTCGCGCAGGCGGATACGGCGGAACAGTTCCGGTGCAAAGTTTGGAATACCAGTGAACTGCATGTTTTCGCCACTGGTAAAGGTATCACCGATCTTGATTGTACCGTGGTTATGTAAACCAATAATATCGCCAGGGTAAGCTTCTTCTAGGTGCTCACGATCACCAGCGACAAATGTCAGGGCCTGCGGAATGAGCACATCTTTACCAATACGCACATGACGCACTTTCATGCCTTTTTCGTACTTGCCGGAAACTATGCGCAAAAATGCCACCCGGTCGCGGTGTTTCGGATCCATATTGGCCTGAATTTTAAATACAAAGCCAGTAAAGCCAGTTTCTGTTGGTGCCACTGTACGGCTGTCAGTTGCTCGTGATTGCGGCGCTGGTGCCCACTCGGTTAAACCATCCAGCATATGGTCTACACCAAAGTTACCTAAAGCTGTACCAAAGAATACTGGCGTTAACTCACCTTTTAAAAACAGTTCCTGGTCAAATTCATGGCTTGCGCCACGTACCAGTTCCATTTCATCACGCAGCTGCTGCGCGTAGTAGCCAATACGTTTATCCAGCTCAGGGTTGTCAATGCCCTTGATAATATCCACATCCTGAATGGTATGGCCCATACCGGATTTATAGAAAATTACTTCGTCACGCAGGATATGATATACGCCTTTAAATTCCTTACCTGAAGCAATTGGCCAGGTAATAGGTGCACAGGCAATTTTAAGTACGCTTTCAACTTCATCTAGCAAATCAATAGGATCACGAATATCGCGGTCCATTTTGTTCATAAAGGTGATAATTGGCGTATCACGCAGCCGGGTAACTTCCATCAGTTTAATGGTACGTTCTTCTACACCTTTAGCACCGTCAATAACCATCAGGCATGAATCCACGGCCGTTAGCGTGCGGTAGGTATCTTCCGAGAAGTCTTCGTGGCCTGGTGTATCCAGCAGGTTAACCAAACAATCGGCATAGGGGAACTGCATCACCGACGTGGTTACCGAAATGCCCCGCTCTTTTTCCATCTCCATCCAGTCTGATGTAGCATATTGGCCAGACTTTTTGCCTTTCACTGTACCCGCTTTTTGGATCAGTTGTCCGAACAGCAATACTTTTTCAGTAATGGTGGTTTTACCCGCATCCGGGTGCGAGATAATCGCAAAGGTGCGCCGGCTGTTTACTTCGGCTAAAAAGTTATCTGTGCTCATAATATCCAATAGTTTTTTACCGCAGGCATCCGGCTACGGTGTGGGGCTAAACGCCGGGGGTCAATAATAATGGGCGCGATTATAGCAGCTTGATAGCTGCAGGCACAAAGCAGAAATGCAGTGGTGTAGTTATAGCCACTTGTGCATTAAAATGGCGTCGTCTTTACCCTCTGCGCTGACGTAATAGCCTTTACGCAGGCCGTTAATACTAAAACCCGCTTTTTGGTACAACGCAATGGGTGCGTGATTATTGCTACGGACCTCTAACAGAGCCTCAGTAGCGCCGCGACTTTGTCCTTCTGTTAAAAAGTGCTGCAGCAGCGCTTTACCATAGCCTTTGCCCTGCGCGTCAGTCGCCACGCAAATATTAAACAGCTCCAGCTGCTCCAGTATTAATTGAGCGATATAAAACCCCTGCATAACACCGGCTTCATCGAGCAGTTTGTAGCTAAAATAGCTATCGGCAAAACTGCTGGTAAAGGCCTGCTCTGTCCACGGGTATTTATTAGCTTGACGTTCAATCTGCAGCATTTGGGGAACATCTGCTGCACTGGCAAATTCAATCTTCATCCAGACTACTCAGCAATGCCCACAGTGCTTTTTTCTGCTCTGCCTGGCGTAATGTGATCAAATCAGCAGTGATCAGTTGCTGCTGTTCAAGCGACAACGGGGCATTAGCTTGGATATACCAGTTAACTTCCTCGGGTAACGCACAGGCAATATCCTGTGCCAGAGGTTGGTTTAGATCGGGTTTTTGTCGTGTACTGGCGATAACATCGCCGGTTTCAGCTAGCAAAACAGGCTGCTGAAAAGCGTCATTTAATGCCAACGGCGTTATTTGCAGTGTATTTAGCAGCTGCTGCTGTGAGTAAGTAAGATTAGTCATAACGAGAAGTGGCAGGGGCAGAGGGATTCGAACCCCCAACCATCGGTTTTGGAGACCGCTGTTCTACCAATTGGAACTATGCCCCTGTAGCTGGTCGCGCCATTATACAAAAGCGAACTTAAAGGTAAAGCAAAAAGCTGTGAAATTAGAATCAACTGCATAGAAAACGAACATTGCGACCTGATAATAAGTGCAGCCTAACATAAGCCCGGTAGTCTGCCTACCGGGCAAGCATGACGTTAAGGCGTCGTTTTCTGCCGGTATTTATTAAACCAGTACACTATATAAGCCGGTTTGGCCATCAAATTACTAGGTCGGGTATGTAGCGCATGCGATGCGCCGGGCACCCGTACCATCGCCGTTTCCACGCCGCGTAATTGTAATGCCTGATAATACTGCTCGGTTTCAGAAATAGGCGTACGGTGATCACTCTCACCGGTAAACAGCATGGTGGGTGTATTAACTTTGCCAACATGGGCGATCGGAGAATGCTTTAAATAATGCTCCGGCATCTCCCACGGCAGTGCCGGAAACCAATATTGGCTAAAGTAACTGTACATATCGGCATTTAACACAAAACTAAACCAGTTTATAACCGGGTTTACCGCCACTGCTGCGGCAAAACGATCAGTATGGGCAATGCTCCATGTTGTAAGTACACCGCCACCACTGCCACCGGTAATAAACAGTTCTTTGTCGTTAATAAAGCCTCTGGCCAGTACAGCATCGACGCCATCCATCAGATCGTTAAAATCCTGGCTGGGGTAATTATGATGAATAAGATTCGCAAAATTTTCGCCATAGCTGGTGCTGCCACGCGGGTTGGTATAAAGCACCACATAGCCTTGAGCGGCCATCAGCTGCAACTCCATGGCAAAATGCGGGCCGTAGGCAGTGTGCGGGCCACCATGAATTTCCAAGATCAGCGGATACTTTTTACTGGCGTCGAACTTGGGCGGGTAAATGAGCCAGCCTTGCAACTTACGCTGATCAACCGATGAGCCATACCAGAACTCTTCAACTTCACCAATATCACGGGCAAACAGCAGATCGTCGTTCAAGCTGGTCAGGGTTTGCTTTTTACGCTTGTTGATCACCGCTAACTCAGCTGGCCGCTGTGTATTCATCTGGGTATAGGCTATCAGGCCATTGTCGGCCGCAGCAAACTGACCACCGCTGTAAGGCCGGCTGTAAGAGCTGCCGCCAAGATCTTCAGTAAGCACTGTACGCTTACCGCTGACAGCCTGCTCCGCCAGCACACCTTTACCCTCGTTGTCGTAGGCGATATAAAGTGCTTTGCTATTCGCCTGCCACTGGAAATCATCAATAGCACGGTCCAGATCTTCCGTAAGGTTACGGATATTACTGCCGTCGGCATTCATCACATAAAGCCGGTTCGCCTGATGTGCCAGTTTACGATCGTCAAAACCGACATAAGCAATGAGTTTACCGTCGGGCGATAGCTGGGGCTGAGCATCCGGACCGTTACGGTCGGTCAGCTGCGTTAAGGTGCGATCAGCCAGAGTCAGTTGGAATATTTCACTGTTCAACGGTTTGGCCTGCCAGTTAGCATGGCGATTAGCCGAGAAATAAATGGCTTTGCTATCCCGGGCCCAGCTGACTGCACCGCCATGATTAAAATCACCATCAGTCAGCTGGATAGCTGAACCACCATTGGCAGGCATCAAGTATATATGCTGATAGCCAGCTTTTAAGTAACCGGCTCCATCGGCGCGGTACTGCTTACTATCAATGTAAACCGGCGCTTTAGCCCAGTCAGCTTTCTCAGGTTTGCCGGGTAAGGCTACCGGCGGCTTAACCGACTTGGGGGTAAACATAGTAAAAGCCAGCCAGTTACCATCAGGCGACCAGCTTAAATTAGCCGGGCGCTGCTGCAATTGACCTAGCTGAGAAGTGCGGCCGCTATCGAGCCACTTAAGATGAATTTGGCCGTCAGCAATAAAGGCTATGCGATTGTTATCAGGCCCCCACCGCGGCGAACTGGCATCAGTATTTTTGTCGGTCAACGCTTGCAGCGACTTACCATCGGCAGTGCTTAACCATAGGGTTGAGCGGCGTCTGTCAGTATTACGATCCATCCAATTACGTACAAATACGATGTTGTTGCCACTGCTATCAGGCTGAGGATCAGAGACAAACTCCAGCTCAAACACATCGTCATATTGCAAGGGTTTAGCAGCTTGTAGCGGGCTACTTAACAGCAGCGCAGCGGTTAAACACACTGCACTTGTTATACGGGCTAGTTTCATCTTGGTATCCAGACATTTTTGTTATAGGTGTTGTCTGATACTAACTGATTTACAGCAGCTAACTAGCCGATTTCGCCAGAGTGAAATTTAACCGAGATAAAAAAACAAAAACCCCGCTCTTGAGAGCGGGGTTCGGAATGGGCGCCTGGCGGTGAACTACATTGCTCGGCGCATCGTGCGCCTCGTCCCTGCGGGACCAGCCGTTTGCTGTCCAAAAATGTTCCAGACATTTTTGTCGCATAGCGTTCGCCCGCTCGGGCAGATAACCATCGGGTAATACAAATAAAAAAACCCTTCGTTTTCACGAAGGGCTTGTTTATTTGGGTGCCTGGCGGTGAACTACTCTCGCATAGCGAATGCTACA
>JBFMHG010000016.1:0-30877 GCA_040752955.1 Pseudomonadota bacterium | reverse complement strand
CACAGTTTTTGAGTTTGGTGCCCCTATGATTCTGGTATCTTTACACGTATTACTTGAGCACGGGCTGGTAAATTTGCTAACAAACAAAGGCAAAGCGACGCGTACCGCGCGCTTGCTTTGAGCGTTAGGCATTTAAAAGGACGTTACGTGAACTGGGCACGAATTGCTAAATACACAGTTGTTTACTTTATCTGTTCGACTGCTTCGGGAGTGCCATTGGGGTATGTTATTGGGCGCTATGATTCAGCTGGTGAAATGATTCCGAGCGCAATTTACTGGAGCTTTATTTTCCTTTCTATGGTTGTTGAAGCAACGATCATTTATTTTCTAGTGAAGAACCAGAAAAAATTTGCTTTTATACATGCACTTATAGTTGTTTTACTCAGTTCTTTAATTGCATCATGTATTCTGTTTTTGTTATCTGGTGAGGTTCTTTTGGGCGGTTGGCAAATTGATTATATAACTATGTTTATTGCCCTTTTGTTTGGTTTTTCGTTGGGCAGGCAAGCTGCAAAAAGTTCAGGTTTAGTAAATGCCTAACAAGCGCAGTCACAAACGGCCACTACGTGGCCTGGACCTCAACCGCTACGCGGGTTTCTGCCTGTGCTGCGGGCGTTTGGCAAAACAAGGAGAAAGTAGATGGATCAAATCAAAAATCGAGTAATTGCCATCATTTTAGGTGTTGCACTAGCTTATGCGTCAATTGCTATTGCAGGCATTGGTGCCGCAGTAGCAATACCGGCTGACATTTTAAAACCGGTTGCACAAGTATCAGGCTTGCTTGCCTTTACGCTGGTCGACTTATTCACTATCGCAGTGCCGCTGGCAGCGGCATTTTTAATAGTGGCCTTCGCCAGTAAGCTGGTAATCAGCAAACCAGATTTCACTTTTTACGCGCTATTGCTCGCACCTCTGGTGCTATTGCAGCTGTACTTTGTAGCGCAATCACAGCCTCAGATGCTCAATAACATCGTTACAACGCTGCCGCGTTATCTGTTATTGGCTGTGTGTTTTTACTTTTTAGTTCGCAGCAGTAAACGGGAAAATGCTTAACAAGGCCAGTCAGCAACGGCCGCTGCAGCAACAGGCTATGCCCAGCATGCCTAACCCGCCTGATGAAACCGCACAAAAGCCGCGTCTAAATCGGCAAGTAAATCTTCAACGTCTTCCAGGCCAATATGCAGGCGGATTAACGGCCCGCTGTAGCGCCAGGTTGTTGCGCTGCGCAAGTTTTGCAGTTTCATGGTAGCGGTAATTAAACTTTCATATCCACCCCAGGAAAAACCCATTTTAAAATGCGCCATGCCCTCGATAAAGGCCTCTACCTGCTGCTGGCTGCCTTGCTTTAACACAAAAGAAAACAAGCCGTTACTGCCGGAAAAATCGCGTTTAAAAATGGCATGGCCGGGGTGACTAGGTAACGCCGGGTGCAGTACGGTTTCTACCTCAGGCCTTTGCACCAGCCAGTTGGCTATGCTAAGCGCACTTTGCTCATGCTGTTTTAACCGTACCGCCAGGGTACGCAGGCCGCGCAGTGCGGTGTAGGCATCATCGGCCGAGGCGCAATAACCGAGTAAATAGCTGTGCTCGCGCAGGCGCGGCCAGTGTGTTGCGTTGGCGCTGGCGGTGCCCAGCATCACATCGGAATGGCCGACGATATATTTAGTGGCCGACTGCACAGACACGTCTACCCCCAACGTAAACGGCTGGCACAGAATGGGCGAGGCCCAGGTGTTATCTAAAATGGTGACAATATTGTGTTGTTTTGCCACCGCCGTGATTGCAGGAATATCTTGCATTTCAAAGGTTAACGAACCTGGCGATTCAAGAAAAATGACTTTGGTATTGGGCTTTATCAGGCCAGCAATAGCCGCGCCGATGTGCGGATCGTAATAGCTGGTTTCAATGCCAAGCCCAGCCAAAAGTTTATCGCATAGCGCACGGGTAGGCTCGTAGGCGCTGTCGACCATCAGCAGATGGTCGCCACTTTGTAAAAACGCCAGTAAGGCCCCACTGATAGCAGCGGCACCGCACGGATACAGCGCACAACCAGCCCCGCCTTCCAGCTCGCAAATTGCCTCCTGCAAGGCAAAATGGGTGTCGGTGCCCCGCCGGCCATAAAACGGCACCCGGTTTCCACGGTTAAGCGTGGCGTGCTTTAGCTCGGCAAAGCTGTCAAACACGATAGTCGAGGCCCTTACCAGCGGCGGGTTAACCACCTTGCCGGTGTACTGTTTTGCCCGGCCGGCATGGATCAGCTTGGTGTCGCGCTTCATTTTTTATCCTATTGGCTGAACTAAGGCGACTAAGGTCGCATATAAGACATCTGGATGGCCATGCTATAACAAAATGGCTAGCATGAGCTACAGTTTATAACATCATTCTGTCGTCAGCCGCCAATGCACCGGCTGAGAGTGGTTCACCATAACAATATCCAGGGTAACAAAAATGGAGAACACTATGCGCAACTTTAAACCCGCAGCACTGACCTTAGCGCTGGCAACGGCGCTTAACGCTCCTTATGCCTGGGCGCAGCAAGCGGCCGACAGTGAAGCCAGTGAAGAGCAGAAAATTGAACAAATTGTGGTAACCGGCACCCGGGTAGCGGGCCGCTCGGTGTCAGATACCGCCGTGCCGATTGATATTGTCGGTGCTGATGCGTTAGAGCGCGCCGGTAATACTGAACTTAACCAGGCGCTGTCGGTGGCGCTGCCGTCGTTTAACTTTCCTCGGCCGGGCCTGGCTGATGGCACCGACACGATACGACCGGCGACCTTGCGCGGCTTATCACCCGATCAGTCACTGGTGCTGGTGAATTCAAAACGCCGCCACGCCGCCTCGTTAGTGAACGTTAACGGCACCGTGGGCCGGGGTGCCTCGGCGGTAGATTTAAATACCATACCCACTGCGGCCATCAGCGCCGTTGAAGTGCTGCGCGATGGTGCGTCGGCGCAATACGGCTCGGACGCGATTGCCGGGGTGTTAAACGTGCGGCTGCGCGAGGCCAGTGAGGGCGGTAATGTTACGGTTTCTTATGGTTACCGCGATACCAACTACAGCACACCCACCGGCACGCCGCCGGAAGGGGCAACCTGGAGTGCGCCTAACCCCATTTCACGCTCGGTTACTGATGGTGAAACTGTGACTTTTTCCGGCTGGAAAGGCTTTGATCTGGCTGGCCAGGGCTATGTCACCGTATCGGCCGAGTATAAAGATGCTGAGCGCACCGAACGCGGTGGCTGGGATTTTCGCCAGCAGTATCCGCTGGTAAACGGTGAGTTTGACCCACGCGAGCAGGAGATTAACCGTTTTAATGCCTGGTATGGCGAGCCGCAACTTGAGCAGCTAACACTTTTCGTTACTGCCGGTATAGATATAGGCCTAGGTAAGTTTTACAGCTGGATTAGCTATCAGGACAGGGCGGCTAAATCAGGTGGTTTTTATCGCCGGGCGCTGGATGACCGCAATGTTATAGAAGTGCACCCGGACGGTTTCTTGCCGATTATCGCGCCCGATGTGACCGATACCAGCTCGGCCATTGGCTATGAATGGGACAGCGGCGACTGGAGCTTTGATGCGTCTTTGGTGTATGGCTTTAACCAGATGGAATTTACCATTGAAAACACCGTTAACCGCTCAATTGGCCCAACCAGTAAAACCGAGTTTGATGCCGGTGGCTTTAATTACGACCAGCTGGTGGGTAACTTCTCGGCAGTGACGTCTTTTGATGTGGCGGCACTGGCATCGCCGGTAAATATTGCCATGGGTGCTGAGTGGCGCCGCGAGAATTACAGCATTTTTGCCGGTGAGCCTGACTCGTACCGCAACGGCGGTGTGTTGCTGCCCAATGGCAACCCAACCCAAAGCGGTGCTCAGGTATTCCCCGGCTTTCGCCCGGCGAATCAGGTCGATGAACATCGTACTGCCGTGGGCGTGTTTGTCGATTTAGAAGCCAACCTGACTGATCAGGTGTTAGGCTCGGTCGCTGTGCGGGCAGAAGATTATTCCGACTTTGGTAGCAACCTTACCGGCAAGCTGGCGCTGCGCTACGATATCAGCGACAGTTTTGCGTTGCGTGGCTCGGTGCAAAACGGCTTTAGGGCGCCTTCGTTGCAGCAGCAGTTTTTTACCAGCACCTCAACCAACTTTATCAATGGCGTGCCCTTTGATATCACTACCTTCCCGGTTAACGATCCGGTGGCGGTGGCGTTGGGGGCAAAACCGCTGGATGCTGAGGAGTCGACCAACTTCTCTATTGGTACTGTGCTGCGACTGGGCGATGTCTCCATTACCATAGACGGTTACCGCATCGACATTGATGATCGTATCGTGCTGTCAGAAAACCTCACCGCTGACAATGTACGCGACTATTTGTCGGACCAGGGATTTGTCGGTATTGGCGGTGGCCGCTTCTTTATTAACGGTGTGGACACCGAGACCACAGGTGTTGATGTGGTGGTGAACTGGAATCTGCCTACGGTAGACAGCGGTGACTTCGATTTAACGCTGGTGGCAAACGTTAACTCCACCGATGTCACCGCAATACCGCAAACGGCAGAGCTGGCAGCATTAGACCCGGCGCCGGAGCTGTTTGGCCGCATTAATGTGCTGACGTTTGAAGAAGGGACACCGAAGAACAAACTCGGCGCCATTGTTAACTGGAACAGGGAAAACCTGGGTGTAACGCTGCGAGCCACCCGTTACGGTGAAGTGTTAACCCCTGGCACTTCAGCCGAGCGCGATTTTACCTTAAGTGCGAAAACGCTGGTGGATATTGAAGGCCGCATTGATATTACCGACAACTGGCGCTTAGCGCTGGGTATGGACAATGTGTTTGATCAGTACCCCGATGCGTTCCCGGTAGTGTTAAACGGCACCGGTAATACGCCGTTTTCTAACTACTCGCCGTTTGGTCGTTCAGGCAGGCTGGTATACGGTAAAGTCAGTTATAACTTCTGAATACAGCCTAAAGTAAAAAGGCGCCAAATGGCGCCTTTTTACTGCAATACTGTCAACTCGTCAGGTGCTGCCAAATACTCTAATTGTGGCTTGGCAAAGTAATAGCCCTGAAAATAGCGGATACCCACCGAACTTAAATACTCCAGCTCGGCTTTGCTTTCAATGCCCTCGGCCAGCACTTTGGTGCCCTGTAACTCACATTGGGCAATAGTTTGCTCGACAATAAACTGCTTCGCCGGATGCTGGTCGATATTACGGATCAGCTGCATATCCAGCTTTAAAATATCGGGCTTTAGTTCCATTAACCAATCAAGGGTGGCATAACCAGAGCCGTAATCATCAATCGCCGTTTGAAAGCCACGTTTGGAGTAACTTCTGAAAATGCGGTTTAAGTGGTCTTTATCCGGAATTTGTTCACCTTCGGTCACTTCAAAAATCAGCTTGGTCAAATCAAAACCATACAGATCAGCAGCTTCGATGGTGGCTTTAATACAGGTTTCCGGGTTGTACACCGCATTAGGTAAAAAGTTGATGTTTAAAAACGCTTTGCAACCCAGCTTGGCTGCAGTTTCTATCGCTTTTACCCGGCAGGCCTGATCAAAGTAGTATTTGTTGGTTTCGTTAATATGCGAAAACACCCAACCCGCGCCCTCACCTTGTGGCCCACGTACCAGCGCTTCGTAAGCAAAAATGCTTTTGCTCTGCCAATCGATAATAGGCTGAAAAGCCATGCGGATTTGAAAGCCTAAATCTTTACCGCTTAAACAATCACTGCAGGTTTGTTGCTTGATACTGTCTGGAAATGGCATACAGGAAAAGCTGAGTTAAGCAAACACTGCATCGACTTTAGCGCCCCTGCGCCTAAGTTGCCAGTTTTTATCAGCTTATTGCGTTAATTTGGCCGGCCACCGCGCTTAAGTGCGCTGGCATAACAGCTTATTAACCGCTGGGCTGCAGCGACGGCCGTTACACCAAAGGCTACGACACCATCTTCATGGCCGGCCATGGTAAAAATGCCCTGCTGCAATACGCTGCTGTGGGCAAATAAACGCGCCACTTCTTCGGTCATTGCCACAGTACCATAGGGTACGTCAGCGCTGGTTTGCGCTAGGCCCAATGCACCGGCCTGCTGCCAAATAGCCGGACAATGGGCGTGAATGACAAAGTGAATATCGCCGCTTAGCTGGTACAGCTGGCCGTGGGTCATTGCCTCAGACGAGGGCTTGGTTTCACCTAGCGCCACGATACGGTTTTGTGCTGGTTGACACTGGGTGACCAGCGCGTAATCGGCAGCGGTCATATTGGCAATGCCACCGGTTTGGCTGCCACTGATAACAAACTGATTGCCACTGCCATAACGCTGGCTGATATTGCCAAAACCATAGTTGTCATAGCGCGTGGGCGTTTGGCCCAGCATACCCAGCTGCAGCATAACAGTGCGCCAGCTATTTAGCTCTGCCACATCCTCTGCGGTTAGTGCCGCCTGCTGCTGATACTGCAGCTGAAATTTTATGACCCCTTCTTGCTCTGCCATCGTATAAGCCGCTGTTTTAATTTACACCGGCTTATTATAAAACGCTGTGCCCACCAGCCCCAGCCGCTTAGCAGGCTAAAACTGGCATGGCGGGCACAGAGCTGTATAATAGCCGGCATTGACCTAAAGGGCCTGATGGCGAGCATGAAATATAAAGACTTACGCGATTTTATTGCCCAGCTGGAACAGCGTGGCGAACTGGTGCGGGTAAAAGCCGAGGTAAGCCCGGTGCTAGAAATCACCGAAATTGCTGACCGCACACTGCGTGCCGGCGGCCCTGCCTTGCTATTTGAAAACGTGACAGGCCACAACATGCCGGTACTGGCGAACCTGTTTGGCACACCGCAGCGGGTGGCGCTGGGTATGGGCCAGGAAGACGTAGGTGCACTGCGCGAAGTGGGCAAGTTACTGGCGTTTTTAAAAGAGCCAGAGCCGCCAAAAGGTTTAAAAGATGCCTTTAGCAAACTGCCTATTTTTAAGCAGGTATTGAATATGTCGCCAAAACAGGTGAAAAAAGCCGCCTGTCAGGAAATTGTACTAAGCGGTGATGAGGTCGATTTAACCCGGCTGCCGGTTATGACCTGCTGGCCCGGCGATGCGGCGCCACTGATCACCTGGGGTTTAACGGTAACCAAGGGCCCGCATAAAGAGCGGCAGAATTTAGGCATTTACCGCCAGCAGGTGCTGGGCAAAAACAAACTGATTATGCGCTGGTTGTCACACCGTGGCGGTGCACTGGACTTTTTTGAGTTTCAAAAAGCCAACCCGGGGCAAAACTACCCGGTGTCGGTAGCGCTGGGCGCGGACCCGGCCACCATTTTGGGCGCGGTAACGCCGGTGCCGGATACCTTGTCGGAATACGGCTTTGCCGGCTTGCTGCGCGGCGATAACACCGAAGTGGTCAAATGCATCAGCAATGATTTGCAGGTACCGGCCAGTGCTGAAATTGTGCTGGAAGGCTATATTGCGCCGGGCGAAATGGCACCGGAAGGCCCGTACGGCGACCATACTGGTTATTACAATGAAGTGGATAACTTCCCGGTATTTACCGTCACGCACATTACCATGCGCAAAGATCCGATTTACCACAGCACCTACACTGGCAGGCCACCAGATGAACCCGCTATTTTGGGCGTGGCATTGAACGAAGTATTTGTGCCGATTTTGCAAAAGCAATTTCCGGAAATTACCGACTTTTACCTGCCGCCGGAAGGTTGCTCTTATCGCTTAGCGGTAGTAACAATGAAAAAGCAGTATCCCGGCCATGCCAAGCGGGTGATGATGGGCGTGTGGTCTTTTCTGCGCCAGTTTATGTACACCAAATTCGTCATTGTCTGCGATGACGATGTTAACGCCCGCGATTGGCAGGATGTAATTTGGGCCATTACCACCCGGATGGATCCGGCGCGTGACACGACGTTAATTGAGAACACGCCAATAGATTATCTGGATTTCGCCTCACCGATATCGGGCTTAGGCTCCAAAATGGGTATGGATGCCACCAATAAATGGCCGGGCGAAACCAGCCGCGAATGGGGCGAACCTATTGTGATGGACGAGGCGGTAAAGCAACGGGTAGACAATCTTTGGGATAGTTTAGGCATACCACTGCCGGCCAAGGACGCTAAATAATGACCCACCTGGTAACCATAGCTCCGGCCCAGCTCAGTTTTGCCGTGCATGAGGGTGAAACTGTGCTGGAGGCCGCGCTGCGCAGTGGTATCGATTTCCCTAATCGCTGCCGCCAGGGCGTGTGCACCAGTTGTGTCTGTAAACTAAAAAGTGGTGAGGTGCGCTATAACGAACCCCAGCCGCTGACTGAACTGGACAAACAACAGCAGTTTACCTACTGTTGTTTAGCCTATCCCTGTACCGATTTGGTTTTGCACCATCCTTTTATCCGTGGCTAAGCTAAAGCCCACGCTGAGAGCATTATGACAACAACTTTGTGTACCGTAGATATCATTGAAGCCTTAACGCCCACCGTTAACCGGGTGCTGTTAACCCCTGCTACGCCGGTCAGCTTTAGCAGCGGCCAGTATTTGCAGCTGTGTTTAACCGACAGCGATAAAAGGCCGTTTTCGATTGCCAGCATTCCCGGCGCTAACCAGCTGGAGCTGCATATTGGCGGCAGTGTGAATGATCAGTACGCCAGCCAGGCATTGGCGCACCTGTTGCAACAGCATCAGCTGCAGCAGCCGGTACAGGCCGAAATTGGCCTGGGTAATGCCCAGTTTCGCGCTGACAGCGAGCGGCCGGTGATTTTAGTTGCCGGCGGTACTGGTTTCTCTTATGTGTATAGCATTGCGCAAAGTATTGCCGCCGCTAAGCTGGACCGGCCGGTATTTGTTTATTGGGGCGTACGCGAGCAAAGCGCGCTTTATCATGCCAGCGTAATGCAGAAGTGGGCGGCGCAAAACAGCAAGTACCGTTTTATTCCGGTGGTGCAGCAGCCAGACAGCCAATGGCAAGGCAGAACCGGTATGGTGCATCAGGCGGTACTGGACGATTTTGTCTCACTGGAAGCTTACGATATTTATGTCGCCGGCCCCTTTGCTATGGCCGGTGTGGTGCGTAACGCCTTTATTGAGCAAGGCGCCCACCGTGAGCATATGTTTGCTGATGCTTTTGCTTATATCTGACAGCAAAAACGCCCTTAACGGGCGTTTTGTTCATTATGGCGAGGGTGAAGCCATTACATAAACTGCTGTTTCATTTCTTTGGCGGGTGCATAGTTTTTCGCTATGGCCTGCTCCAGTAGCTGCATGCCTTGCTCGCGCTGGCCTTCCAGGATTAAGCGGGTACCAGCCCAAGCCATCACTTCACCGTCTTGCTGACTAAGCAAATAATTTTCCCACTGCTTGTCATAGGCGGCCATGATACGCTGCGCTTCCAAGTTGCCATTTTTGGCTGCCTGCTCCCACCAGAATTTGCCTGACATCGCATTTGACACCTTAAGCACCGGCGTAACCTGATAGTTGCGCATAAAATTACGGTCATAACGACTAACCCGGTATGTGCCAGCAATCACGTCACCGTTAAAACGCTGTCCAACCAATGTTGGCAATTCATTCTCGGGTTCAAACTCAGCGGAAACCTGCTCGGTAATAATACCGTTCTCGTCAACCTTTACCGTTGCCCGGCCCCAAAAATCATCAAATGCCGGTTTAAGCTGTGTGGTGTTGTTAAAAATGCTGTAGTCCGGCTGGGATAACAACGGCAAATTTGCATCAAATTCCAGTTGGTTTTCGCCCTGCACCTGTGCCAGCGACAATACAGTGCCTAACACCATCTGGTGTGAAGGCGACCCAGCGATGGCATAAGACCATAAATCCAGTTTGTTAATCACTTTATCAAACTGAGCGACCTCTATATCCCCGCCAATAGAAAAATCCATGCGGACGCGCTGCACATGCTTTTTGCCGGTGGCTTCATAACGCCATTTTTTAACAGCCCTTACCGTCTCTTTTTCAAAGACCTTTTCCGGAAAAGCATCCATGGTATCAACGGCAGTAACTGCACCCGTTTCATCAATTAAAAACCGCACAGCGACGTAACCGAATAGTAATTTCCGGGCAGCATCTACCGGATACTTAGGCTCGACCCGTTTGATGGGCGTCAAAGCAATGTCATCTGTTTGCTGTGTCAAATCCGTCGGCGAAATGACAACCTGCGTTTTTAACTGCTTATAAAAATCGGTGGCATGCTGTTTTTGTTGTTCGGTTGCCTTGACGGACAATTGCGTAATAAGGCGAGCACTTTGCTCGTGCTCTAAGTCTGCCGCCAATTGGAAAAACGCCAGAGCCTTGGCTAAATCTTGCGCTTGTCCTTCGCCCTGATAAGCCATCACGCCCAGGTTAAAAGCGGCCAACTCATTTCCCAATGGTAATAACTCAGCAAATTGCTGGCGCGCCTCAACATAGTTTTTCTGTTCATAGGCCTGTAACGCATCCAGCATATCAGCCTGTACTGCGCTACTGCATAACAACGCCAATGCTAACCACTTTTTCATTGTTGCATCCTGTAATTGTTTAACGCTAATGACTTTACCTAAATTCTTACATTTTGCAAATTTGTTTATAACTTGTAGCAAGCAGAAAGCTCAACGCCAAACTGGTTTGGCCAGCTGAGATATGCCACAATCGGCGCACCAGAATTAAACACAGAACAGCAAGATGACACATAAAACCTTAATAAAAGTACGTGGTTACCATTTAGATATTTACCAGCATGTTAATAACGCCCGTTATCTGGAGTTTTTAGAAGAAGCACGCTGGGGCTACCTGGAAGATAGCGGTGACATTGAATGGTTTGCTAAACATGGCCTGGCCTGGGTGATTGTTAACATCAACATTAATTACCGCGTGGCCGCCACCATGGGCGATACGCTGGAAGTGTTTACCCGCTTTAGTAAAGTGGGCGGTAAAAGCGCTGTGGTAACGCAGGAAGTGCGTATTGCCGGTAAAGATGCCGTTGCCGCTGATGCGCAGGTGACCTTTGTTTGTCTGGATCAGAAAACCGGTAAAGCGGTAGCCATTGAAGGCGAGTTAAAAGCCCGCTTAGAGCAGCATATAACACAAGTTTAACTAGCGTTTGATATGTTTTTCCAGCGCCTGTTTTAGTAAGGCGCTGCTATCTTCTTCATCGCCGCAGGGCACCACTTTGGCAGCCATTAAGGCGTCGAAACCCTCTTTGCCTGGATCGGCTATTCGACAGCCCCCTTTCACCCTGATTAACTGCCTGCCATCGTTAAGTTGCGCAAACACCTGCCCGGCCGGATCAGTAGTTAATTGCTGATGGCGATTTTCTACCGTTATTTTCGGCTGTTGCTGTGCCTGTAATAACTGCTGATAGCTGGTCGCAGCTGCTTGCGCTATTGCCACAGGGGCAACCGTACCAGCCTGGTTTAGGGCACGCTGCGCCAGGCTTTGTCGTGGCACAACGATCGCCTGCAGGGTGTCTTGCGACTCTGCCGGTGCTGGCGGCTCTGGCTGTGCTGGCGTATCTGGCAATACCGCTGTGGCGGCAGCCAGCTCGTCGGCAGCCTGTTGTGGTGCTGTGGTGGCAGATGGCGCGGTATTTACCGGCTGAGGCGACATAGCTTTTGCCCCGGTGGTCGTTTCATCCTCTGGCAGTTGCGCTGGTGTTGTTGGAGCCGGAGGCGGCTGGTACAAATAAGACAGCACCGCTTCAGACAGAGGCGGCGTTACCCTGGCGGGAAATTTAGCGTTTATAAGCGCCACCAGCAGCATGGCGTGCAATAGCAAAGCCAATAAGACTGGTCGGCCGTAAGCCCGCCAAAAAGCATCTAATGCGCTGATAACACCAGACAAAGAATCGCTGTCCCTGCATCTTTCATCGTTAAGTCAGCATCAGACCTGCAGAACAAGCATAAATTCAGCCGGCGCCATCAATTTTGCCGCCGGCTGAACTGAGCCCTTAGTAAGGGTTAGATGGGTTATAGAAACTGCCGCTACGACCGTCAATGCTTAAACGGGTTGGGCTTACGGCGCTGGCGTTATTCAGCAGGTTATAGCTTTGGCCCGGTAACAGCTTATAACGCAGCAGGTTATTGATGATCACCGGTTGGCCACAGCTGGTTTGCTGGTACTGCGTCTGGCCGTCAGCGCGCAGCACATACACCTCATGGCTGCCATCGACCACACCGTTACCATCGGCGGTAACAAACAGTGACGTAGCCTCCGACACCGCCACGACACGGCCCGTGCTACCTAACTTGGCCTGAAACACTGCCGAGCGGCCCATGCGGTCACGCTGCTTAAAGTGAGTGTCGGTAATGATGCCGCTCAGTAGCGGAATATTGAGGAAGTTCGTGCTGATATTGACCGTTTCATGGCAGAAATCAGTTACCGCTTCTGAGCTGATGGCGCCTAATACACCGTCCGGATCGTAAATAAACTGGCCCAGCACATGGTTACCGGCCGAGGTACCGCCAACCGCGCCGCCTTTGTTGTACACATGCACCAGCGCATCCTGCACCTTAGTGCCCTGCCATTGGTTCAGGTAGTCAGACTGATCACCACCGGCAATAAAGACAAATTCTGCACTACGGATAGCCCAGTCAACATAATCGCTGTTGGCTTTGGTACGGGTGTTGACGATCAGGGTTTCTACCGAGGCGGCATTAGTCAGGCCTTGCAGGTAGTCGTTATAGGCTGCGGTACCCGAGGTGCGCAGCACCACAATATTGCCACCTTTAATATGCGGTTTGATACGGTTTGCAAAAGCCGCATCCACGTCGGCACCACCGCCCATCAGTAGCAGCGCCGGGCTGGTCAAACTGACACAGACATCGCTACTGCTGCCAAGCAGTGTCGCTGATAAGCCGCCTGGCTTAGAAGGCCTGACACCGTAGTTGCAATTTTCCGGCTCTGGTTCTGGTTCCGGCTCAGTGCCACCGCCACCACTACCGCTGCCGGTAAAATTCACCGTTAACTGGTAATTGCCGGTACCACTATAGCGGGTGACTTTAACAAAGTGCGGCCCGGCCGGTGAAGCAACATAGGTGCCGTTTTCCGGATTACTGCTGCTTTGGCCCGAGGCAATATAACTGCCACTGTCCCGGTACAAAAACCAGTCAAAATCGGCATTATTACCATGGCTTAAACTGATACTGATATCACCGGTAGCTGAGGTATTAAAAGCGTACCAGTCCTGATCAGTACGGCTACCAATAGCGGCCTGCACCGCTACGCCGCTACACAGCGGGCCATCAGCGCCACTTTCGCTATTATTGTTTTCGCTTTCTTGTTGCAAACAGGCCTGCGCATTGCCACACAGCAATAGCGCAACTACGCCTAACAGACTTAGTGCTTTCATTGTTACTTCCTGCTTTTGTATTGTTATAGGAAATGGCCTAACGGCCAGGTTTTCTTGCCAGGCACGATGCCGGGCAAAGAATCTGGGAATCAGTTAACGCGGGGAGATCTACTCGTCAAACCACTCGGACAAGTGGTAATCGGTGGCACAGGCATGCAGGTTAGCGGGCCGGGCGACCCACAGCTGAGCATATTCAGCGCTGCATAAACATGTTGCCATAACAGTCTTTTGTGACAGGTTAATGAATAACCAATATTGGCCGCGCGGGCCATTCTGTCAAGCGAATCGGCGAAAATTTGTAAAAAATACCGACAGTGGGTCCACGTAAAAAACGCACCCTAGTTGGATAAAAATGCACTAAGCTTTTGCCATTCCAGCAGTTTTTGCTGAAAATTTAAGCTGGCATGCGCCGGGCTGGTCGAGGGCATGCTAAGCAATGCAACGCCGGCTGGCAGAATGTTGAGCGGTAGTATATGGCGTTTAAAACTGTGCCAGGCTTTAGCACCATTAAACGCAATTAGCCTGAGATCGGGCTGGCTGGCAAAAAAATCGCTGAAGTCATTTAGCTGTTCATGCTGAATGGCGCTGTCGAGGCTGCCGCTACGTTGACAGCTTGCAATCACATCCCACAATGTTACACCGCCAGTTTGCAAAGCGCTGATGCGCTCTTCATAAGGCAGGCTGGCAGAAAAGCCCAGTAGTTGCGCCATCAAGGGCCAAAAGGCATTGCGCGGATGGGCATAGTATTGTTGCTGCGCCAATGATGCCGTGCCTGGCATACTGCCGAGGATGAGCACCCTGGCGCCGGGCCCGGCAACTGGCGCCAGCCCGGTAAGCAGAGGTGTCATGGTGCACAGCACATCAGGGCTTTAGCGACGGTTCATACTGTAGCGCCTTGTGCCAGGCCAGCTCGGCCTGCTCCAGCTCACCTTCCTGCTGCGCCAGATACGCCAGCAGTGCATACAGATAACCATTGCTACTGTGTTCATGCAGCCACTTCTGCGCTTGCTTACGCAGTTTTAGCACCGACTTACCCAGCGGGATCTGGCGGATATAAGGCAGTAGCTGTGGCAACTCGGACAGTTGTAACTGGCTTAGCAGCAGCTTTTCGGCCGCTTCATGCTGGCCACTTTGCGCCATGGCCCAGGCCCGGCCAATATTGGCGGCGGTGGATTTACGCTCTTTTGCCGGCAAGTTTTGCCAGTAATCGGCCGTTTCGTCAAAGCGCTGCTGCTGGCTTAACTGGCTGATGGCCGCCGGATAAATATTAAAGCGTTGCTGCGCCCATTTGTCTTTATCAAACCAGTGCTGCTTTAATGCCGCAGGCACCAGCTGCAGTAACTGTTGCCACTGCCCGGCTTGCTGTAACGCATACAAATACAGCTGGCCCAGGCCTTTATCTTCAGTGTCGGCATGGACTTTATCGGCCAGCAGCACACAGGCCTGCGCCGCCTGGCCCTGTTGCAGCATTAAATCAGCCTGCACAAAGTAGCGGCTGTCACTGTCGTCAGCCAGCGCCTCAACATGTTGCTGTGCCTGGCGGCTATTGCCGGCATAAAAAGCGGCATAGGCCGCCAGCAGGTGCTTTTCCTGCAACATAAAATCATCGGCACAGGCTTTAGTCAGGTGCTGACTGGCCAGCTGCCATTGCTGTTTGGCATAAGCCTGCACGCCCAGCTCATAGGCTTGCTGTGCTTTACGCTGGCGGCGCCAGCGGAAAAAATTAAACGACACATGCTGTAGCCTTAACAGCTTACGCAGCACAAACGCCAGCAACCATAGTGCGGCTGACAGCGCCAGCACCAACAGCGCCAGGCCTAACAGGGTAGTTTCAAATACCAGGCCGCCCGCCACCACTTTGACATAGCCGGCATGGTTAACCAGCAGCGGGCCAAACCATATTGCCAATACTAATGCGGCAATCAGCAGCAGCATGCGGATCATAACGCCTCTCCTGCCAGTTGCTGCTGATACTGCTGTAGCATAGCCGGGCTTTGTAAGGCACTTAGCACAGGCGCACTGACATCAGCAGCGGCAAGTTCGGTCAGGCTTTGGCTAAATTGCTGCACGGCGGTGTTATCGGCACTGAAATAACGCTGTAGCTGATCAGCAGCCTGCTGCAGCGCCAGGCGATACAGCTCGACTTGTTGTGTCATAACAGCCTGTTGTGCCAGCTGAATTTGCTGCTGCAAATGGATGCGCAGCATCAGCTGTTGGCTTTGGTTTAGATCGAAGTAGTCTTCTGGCATGGCCGCGCGCGGGTTAAATAAACCGCGCCAGGTATTATGCCAGTGATAAGCCAGCGTTTGCTGCCAGTTGGCTAAAGTGGCCTCGGGCGCCTCTGGCGCAGCGGCTGGTGCCTGTAGCTTTAGTGGCAGCTGCATCACCTGCTGGCGCAGCTGCACCAGCTGGACTTGCAGCTGGCTATGATCGGTGGCCGGCAATGCTGCCAGTTGCTGCTTGTCGTGAGCAATAGCCTGCCGTACCGGCAACAAGGATGCATCATCCAAATCGGCAAGTTTGTCATCAGCACTTTGTAGTAAGGCGATGGCGGTAGTGGCATCCTGTTCCAGCCAGACTTTTTGCGCTGCCAGCTTTAACAGGTAGTCAGTTTCAGCCAGGCGCCAATGCCGTGGCGGCGCGCTATCACGCTCTTGCACCAGTTGACGCAGTGCCTGCATCTGGCTTTGCGTTTGATTTAGCAGCTGCTGTTGTTGCTGTGCCAGGCGCTGCTCTAGTGCAGTTAGCTGTTGCTGCTGCCCGGTTAGCCATTGTTGTTGTGCTTGCTGCTGGTTGTCTTGCAGCTGGCGGTTCTGCGCTTCAAGCTGCTGCAGTTGCTGGCTAAGGGTCTGGTTTTGCTGCTGCAACTGCTGCCACTGCGGCCACAGCCAATATGCACCGGCGCCCACACCGGCACCCAGCGCCAGCACCAGCAATAAACTTAAGGCACCACTGACGCTACCACGGCGTGGCGTGGCCGGCTCGGCTTCCATCTTTTGTTTTAATTGCTCCAGCGGTGCGTCCATTTCGGTTGCCCGCTCCAGGGTGTCACTCATTGATATTCCCTCAGTTGCTGGCTGATCGCAGCCAGTAAGGCACTGTCGTTGGCATTGTCGGCCAGCCGGATCTTGTCTTCACTAATACCCAGCGTAAGCGCACTGTCGCGCATACGCGGGCTGACCAGGATCCAGTCACAGCTTTGCAGCCAGTGCACATGCTCGGGCCCGACCAACGTAAACAGTTGCTGTAAAATTTCGTTGCTGGTGGCCACAATACAACGAATGCCAGCCAGCTGCCACTGCTGGCACAGCAAAGCACCATCCAGCGGCAAGGGTAAACGTTTATAGCTTTGCACATAGCGCACGCTGGCGCCACGGGCAGTTAAGCCTTGCTTTATCAGTTCACGGCCGGCGTTGCCGCGCACCACCACTATTTGCTTACCGGCTACCTGTTGCAATTGTGGCAGGGTTAACAACCCTTCGCTGCGCTGATCTTCCGGTACGCTGACCTCGCGCCCCAACCAGCGCTGCAGCGCCGAGGCGGTAGTTTGGCCCACGGCATAAAGTGGCGCTTTAAGTAGCGCGCCATCCAGTTGCTGCTGTAAACAGCTGACCGCGCTGACGCTGACAAACACTATGGCATCAGCCTGTTGCAGCTGCTGCACATCGTGTGGCGAAATGCTAACCTGCGCCGTGGTAATCAGCGGCTGATACAAATAGCCGGTGCCGGCTTCATCCAGCGCCGCCAGCAAATAATCCGCCTTGCCGGCAGGCCGGGTGATCAGTAGCGGTATAGCAGTAGCTGCCGTCATGGCGCAGCCTGATACACCGCTTGCAAAATACGTCCGGCCCCCTGCGCCAGTAACTTCGCGGCCAGCTCGCTACCCAGTTGCTCGGCGTCTTGCACCGGCCCACGTATTTCATCACGGATAATTTCACTGCCATCCACCGCGCCTACCAGGCCGCGCAGCCATAAGGTGTCAGCTTCGAGCACAGCAAAAGCGCCAATCGGCACCTGACATCCGCCCTGCAGTTTGCGGTTCATTGCCCGCTCGGCCAGCACGCAGGCGCGGGTGCCGGCATGCTCCAGTGGCGCTAACAGTTGCTGCACAGCCTTATCATCGCTGCGACACTCGATACCCACTGCGCCCTGGCCATTGGCCGGCAGGCTAAGCTCTACCGGTAAAAGGCTGGCAATACGCTGCGCAAACCCCAGCCGGATAAGGCCGGCGGCAGCCAGAATAATGGCAGCAAACTCGCCGTTATCCAGTTTAGCCAGCCGGGTGTTCACATTACCGCGCAGGTCGCGCACGGTTAAATCGGGCCGCAGCGCCTTTAACTGACACTGCCGGCGTAAACTGGAGGTGCCGACCACAGCGCCTTGTGGCAGTTCGTCCAGCGATTTGAATTGATTGGAGACGAAGGCATCCAGCGGGTTTTCCCGTGGGCAAATGGTGTGCAGCATTAAACCAGGCGGAAATTCGACCGGCACATCTTTCATGCTGTGCACGGCAATATCGGCACGGCCATCCAGCATGGCTTGCTCTAACTCTTTAACAAACAAGCCCTTGCCACCAATTTTTGCCAGTGGTGTATCGAGAATTTTATCGCCCTGGGTCGACATAGGCACCAGCTCGACCTGCAGCTGCGGATGATGGCGTAATAGCTCAGCTTTGACATATTCTGCCTGCCACAGCGCCAGCGCACTTTTACGCGTTGCAATACGTACTGTTGTCATCTTAACTCGTCACCTGTGCCAATAAACGGCGCTGAATAAAGCTACTGATATCAGCCACTTCCTGCGCACAAACACTGTGCGGCATGCGGTAGTCGTGCCAACTGACATTAAAGCCGGCATTTTTCAGCGTGTGGTACGCCTGCTGGCCAGCGGCCATCGGCACCACCGGATCCTGGCTGCCGTGGGCAATCAGCACCGGGGTCGCTTTGTTCAGCGTGTTGCTTTCGTCCTTTAATTTATCCGGCGCGCACATATAGGTAGACAGCGCCATCACACCGGCCAGCTTATACGGCAGTCGTGGCAATAAATGTAGCGCTATTACGCCGCCCTGGCTAAAACCGGCCAGAATAATGCGCTCGCTGCTAATGCCTTCGCTAATCAGTTTGTCCAGCAGCGCCTGCACAGCAGCGGCCGACTCGCGCACGCCGTCTTCATCGGCGCGGTTGGTTAAGTCCATGGTTTTAATGTCGTACCAGGCTCGCATACGCATGCCGCCGTTTACCGTAACCGGCCGCTCTGGCGCATGCGGAAATAAAAAGCGGATGCCGGCATCCAAGGGTAACCTAAGCTCGGGCACTATGGGGGCAAAGCCGTGGCCCGAATCACCCAGGCCATGCAGCCACACCACTGCCGCGCGGGTTTCACCCTGCGCTTTCACATCGACAAAAGGAAGTAATGCCATGACAGATCCTAAAAACAACAGCGCCTAAGGCGCCAGATTAAGCGGTTTGCCGGCCTGTTTGGCCGCGGCATCGTTCAGCAACTGCCAAAATTCAGCACCGCTGCGGTTATCTATCCACTTATCGCCACGCCATTCAAAATGGTGGCCGTTAAATTTAGTGGCTACCCACAACTGATGCAGGGGCGGCTGCTTGTTGATGATGATCTTACTTTTGTCTGCAAAACTGATACTTAGCAGGCCGCCATGCGACTCGTAATCCAGATCAGCGTCGGCGTCTTCTATCGCCTGCTCCACCGCCAGTAGGGTGCTATCAGCCAATTCATCGTATTCTAGGTCATTCATCTGCTTCACCTGTTTGCTTTTATCGCTAAGGATGCGATTATAGAGCGCAACCACCATAAAAAAATAACGTCATGCACGCTTTTACAACCAAAGGTCCGCTGTTAACTGTCGCTGCTGCTGTTTTACTGTGCAGCCAACTGAGTGCTTGTGGTCAAAAAGGCCCGCTTACCTTACCACAACCGGCACCCGAAGTGGCACAGCCAGAACAAAACAACGCTAATCCAACCCAACCTTCGGATGAACCACGTGGACCACTTTAATTACCAGCAAAACCGTTTATTTGCCGAGCAGTGCGCACTGAGCGACATTGCCAACACTTATGGCACCCCTTGCTATGTATACTCACGCGCTACTATAGAGCGGCATTATCAGGCCTTTGCCAGCGCAGCCGCCGCCCACCCGCATAGCCTGGTGTGCTATGCCGTTAAGGCTAACAGTAACCTGGCGATCTTAAACCTGCTGGCCCGCCTCGGTAGCGGCTTTGACATCGTATCGGGCGGAGAGTTGCGCCGGGTAATTGCCGCCGGCGGCGACGCGAAAAAAGTGGTGTTTTCCGGCGTGGCGAAAACCGCGGAGGAAATGCGCTTTGCGCTGCAGTTAGGCATTAAGTGTTTTAATGTTGAGTCTGTCGCCGAGCTGGAACGGCTGCAACAGGTGGCCAGCAGCCTGAACATCAAGGCGCCGGTGTCGATTCGGGTGAACCCGGACATAGATGCTAAAACCCACCCTTATATTTCTACCGGCTTAAAAGCGAATAAATTTGGTATTGATATCCTGCTGGCGCGCGATATTTATCGCCAGGCCGCCAGCTACAGCCATCTTGATGTGGTGGGTGTCGACTGCCACATTGGCTCGCAGCTTACTGAAACCCAACCGTTTTTAGAAGCACTGGAAAAGCTGCTGACGTTAATCGATGCGCTGGCCAGCGACGGCATAGTGTTAAAGCATATCGATATCGGCGGTGGTTTAGGCGTTACCTACGACAACGAAACACCGCCTTCGCCTGCCGATTACATCAGCAAGGTGGTAGCGCGGTTAAAAGCTTACCCGCAGCTGGAGCTGATTATGGAGCCCGGCCGCGCCATTATGGCCAATGCCGGCGTGCTGCTGACCAAGGTAGAGTTTTTAAAGCCCGGGCAGGAGAAAAACTTTGCTATCGTGGATGCAGCGATGAACGATTTGATCCGCCCGGCGCTGTACAGTGCCTGGCAAGCGATAGTGCCGGTAGAGCACGACAGTGCTAAAACGGCCGCCGTTTACGATATCGTCGGGCCGGTATGCGAAACTGGCGATTTTCTTGGTAAAGACCGCGAACTGGCTATTGCCCAAGGCGACTTACTGGCCGTGCGTTCTGCTGGCGCCTACGGCTTTACCATGAGCTCGAATTACAACAGCCGGCCGCGGGCAGCAGAAGTGCTGGTCGATGGCGACAAACTGCATTTAATCCGCCAGCGCGAGCAGTGGCAGGACTTATGGCGTGGCGAACAGGTCATTACTGACTAGTTAAGGGCTCCGATGTTATTACATTTTTCGAAAATGCACGGCCTGGGGAACGACTTTATGATGGTCGACGCTGTCAGTCAGAACGTGTTTTTAACCAAAGAGCAGATCAAAGCGCTGGCCGACCGGCATACCGGCATCGGCTTTGATCAGCTGTTAATGGTAGAGCCGCCCTACGATCCCGAGCTGGATTTTCACTACCGCATTTTTAACGCCGATGGCAGCGAGGTAGAGCAATGCGGCAATGGCGCCCGCTGTTTTGCCAAGTTTGTCCGTGCCCGCGGCTTAACCAACAAGCATAAAATTGGCGTTAGCACCAAGTCAGGCAAAATTGTGCTCTATGTCGAGACCGACGGCCAGGTCACGGTAAATATGGGCGTACCGCAGCTGGATCCGGCACGGGTGCCGTTTAAAGCGCAAAAGCAGGAGCTAACTTATATTCTGCGCGCTGACGAGCACACCATTTTATGTGGTGTCGTGTCGATGGGTAACCCGCATGCCGTCACCGAAGTGGACGACATCTTAGCCGCACCGGTGCAGGTGCAGGGGCCCTTGTTTGAACTGCATGAACGCTTTCCCGAGCGCGCCAATATTGGCTTTATGCAGGTGCTAAACCCCGGCCATATTAAGCTTAGGGTGTGGGAGCGTGGCGCCGGCGAAACTCAGGCGTGCGGCACCGGAGCCTGCGCCGCTGTGGTGGTGGGTCAGCTACAGAAAAAACTACAGCAACAGGTGCGCGTAGACTTACCCGGCGGCAGCCTGCATATTCGCTGGAACGGGCCTGGCCAGCCACTGAAAATGACCGGCCCGGCAGAACATGTATACGATGGACAAATACAGCTATGAACGACAGCCTGACTAAGGATAACGACATGCTCGCCGCTCAGGTGGTATACGACTACCTGCAGGATCATCCGGAATTTTTTCAGCAATATCCGCAGTTGCTGGCCAGCTTACGTTTACCGCATCAGCAGCGCGGCAGTGTGTCGCTGGTCGAGCGCCAGTTGGAGCTGCAGCGGGAAAAAATTCAGGCACTGGAAGATGACATCACCCGCTTAATGTCGGTAGCGCGGCAAAACGAGCAGCTGTTTCTGGCGTTTAACCAGTTACAGGCCGGCTTATATCAGGCCACCAGCCTGCAGCAGGCTGAACAACAACTGCAGCAATTTACCGCCGCCTTGCCACAGGTCAGCGAGTGCCGCTTAATCCGCTTTGACAGCGAGCAAAGCAGCCAGCCATTTCAGCTGTTGTTATCGCGCCGTTTAAATGAGCAGGGTATTTACCTCGGCCGCTTAAACAAAGAAGAGCAGCAGCCGCTGTTTGGCCAAAGCGTGCACTCTGTGGCGCTGATGCTGGTAAAAGATCAGCAGCAGCCACTGGCGCTGTTGGCCTTTGGCAGCGAGCTGGACGATCATTTTCAGCCGTCAATGGACAAGCTGTTTATTGGCCATTTAGCCAGCATGCTGGCCCAGCTGTTACCTGGCTATGACGCCGCCTGATACCCAACTTGACGCGCAGTGGCTTAAGCCACTGCAGCAATTTTTAGCCTACCTGCAGTTTGAACGCGGCTACAGCAGCAAAACGCTCGACAGTTATCATCGTCAGCTTATGCAGGCTGCGCAAGCGCTTAACCAGGGTAACCGCCACTGGCTAAACCTGACAGAAGCTGAGTTAAAACAACACATTATCAGCCTGCGCCGCAGTGGTGCCAAACCACGCAGCATAGCGCTGAAAGTGGCCGCGCTGCGCAGTTTTTACCGCTACCTGCAAGCGCAGGGGCTGTGCAGCGATAACCCGGCACTGTATTTGTCGGTACCCAAGGCCGCGCGCAGCCTGCCAAAAAACCTTAACGTCGATCAGCTTAACCACTTGCTCAGTTTTGATAGCTCCGACGACATTCTGGCGTGTCGCGATAAAGCCATGCTGGAGCTGTTTTACTCCTCCGGCCTGCGTTTAGAAGAGTTGGTCAATGCCAATATCAGCGATATCGACTGGGCGCAACAGCTGCTGCGGGTTACCGGTAAGGGCAGTAAGCAGCGTATTGTACCGGTGGGCAGCGTGGCGCTTAATGCCTTGCGCGACTGGTTGGCACAGCGGCCGGCCTTTAGCAGCAAACTGCCACCAGAAGATGCTGATGCGCTGTTTATCAGCAAGCAGCACAAACGCATTAGCAGCCGGCATGTGCGCGAGCGCGTGCAGTTGTGGGCACGCCAGCAAGGCTTAAACCAAAAGCTGCACCCGCATATGCTGCGCCACTCGTTTGCCAGCCATATGCTGGAGTCCAGCCAGGATTTACGTGCAGTACAAGAGCTGTTAGGCCACGCCAACCTCAGCACCACTCAGGTGTATACCCATCTGGACTTTGCTCATTTAGCCAAGGTGTATGATAGCGCCCATCCAAGAGCAAAGAAAAAGCCCCGCTAACAATACCTTGCGATGCATCCTGCACGAGAACCGGTTTGCCCACACCAACACGCCGTGAATATGTCCCTATAGGCTCGATTCAGGCATCCATGCCTTCAACGGTTGGTTTAGGGCAAGCCGATTCCCTTTTTAAGCTCTCTGATAAAAAACGCCCGGCAGAACCGGGCGTTGTTATTTGTTACTAAGGCTTAGTTAAACCGCTTAGCCAGTAAGTTATCTACTGAAGCTTTACCGGCGCCGCTAAACAGTAGCGATACGCTGGCGGCCAGTAGCGCTAAACCAAACTCGTAACCGTTGTTGGCCATAAATAAGCCGTTTTGAATGTGTACAGCGAAAATCGCCACCAGCATTGCGATTGCCAGGCTTAAGGCCGCCGGACGGGTTAATACACCCAAGATTAATGCGATACCGCCGAAAAACTCTGCCGCACCGGCTAAAAACGCCATCACGATACCCGGAGATAACCCTATGCTGTCCATCCAGCCACCGGTGCCTTCTAAGCCATAGCCGCCAAACCAGCCAAACAGCTTTTGCGCACCATGCGCAGCAAAGATAATGCCCACTGGCACCCGCAGCGCCAAGGCGCCCCAACCCGCATTTGAGCTTAAAATTTTCTGAACGATTGAAGTTGCCATATCATCACCTGTCAAATTGTTTAAAGTTAAGTTTACTGCCACTCGACAGCAAGCTTTGCGTCGATAAGGTAACTATAGCCGGTTAATTGATGCTGTAAAAACGCAATGTTTTGACTACACTATTCAAAATATTTGAATTCATAGAATGCGAGAGCACTATGCACAATGCCCTGAGTTTAGAGGCGCTACGCGCACTGGATGCGATAGACCGCAAAGGCAGCTTTGCCGCGGCAGCCGAAGCCTTATACAAGGTGCCGTCGGCGCTGAGTTACACCATTGCCAAGCTGGAGGCTGACTTAGGCGTGCTGCTGTTCGACCGCAGCAAACAGCGGGCACAGCTAACACCGGCCGGCCAGTTGTTATTGGATCAGGGGCGCACCTTGCTACACGCAGCCAATCAGCTACAAAACGCCGTTAAACAGCTGGATACCGGTTGGGAAACGCAATTGGTGATCGCCAAAGACAGCATAGTACCCAATGCGCCCTTACTGGCGGTAATAAACGACTTTTTGCAACTGGGCAAAATAACTCAGCTTAGGGTAACGGAAGAGGTGATGGCCGGCGGCTGGGAAGCGCTGCAAACCGGCCGCGCCGATATCGCCCTGGGCGTATCAGGCGATTTGCCCAAGGGCCTGTTTAATATCGTGCCTGTCGGCGAGGCCGAGTTTGTTTTTGCGGTAGCACCGCATCATCAGCTTGCCGCGCTAAACCGGGTAGTGAATGCTGAAGATGTGCAGCAGTTTGCCGCCATCGTAGTGGCCGATTCGGCACTGGATGCGCCCAAGCGCTCGTCCGGCTTATTCGATAGCCGCCAGCGTGTTATCGTCGATAATATGCAGGCCAAAATAGACGCACAAAAGCAGGGCTTAGGCATCGGCTTTCTGCCGCGCCATCTGATCCACGATGAGTTGGCACGCGGTGAACTGATCGCCAAAGCCTGCAGTATTCCAAGAGATAAGATCCCGCTGTATCTGGCGTGGCATAAACAACATCAGGGCCAGGCGCTTAGCTGGTTTAGCCAGCAGCTGGCACAGGTAAACTGGCAGCAGGTGTTTGCGCCTTCAAACGGGTAACCCGCATGCAATTATTTAAAGCGCTACAACCAATACAGGTGCTGTCGTTTGATTTGGATGACACCCTGTATGACAACAAACCGGTGATTGCCGCTGCCGAGCAGGCCATGCTGCAGGCGCTGGCTTTACATGCACCACAAAGCCGGGGGCTGGATAGCGATTACTGGTGGCAACAGCGCAAACTGCTGGCTAAAGCCAACCCAGACATACGCCACGATATCGGCCGCTGGCGCTTGCTGGGCCTGGAAGCGGGCTTGCTGTCGCTGGGCCTGGCAAATGCTGAGGCAGGCAATATTGCTAAACTGGCTTACGCTGCCTTTTTAACCGAGCGCACCCGCATTACGCTAAAGCCCGAGATCACCAAGCTGCTAACCACCCTGGCACAACATTACCGCCTTATTGCCATTACCAATGGTAATGCTTGTATTAACAAAATGGGCGTGGGTGAGTTGTTTGAATTTAGCCTGCAAGCCGGGCCGGATGGCCGGATGAAGCCCTATGCCGATTTATTTCTCACCGCTGCGAACCGGCTACAGGTTAAACCCAATGCAATACTGCATATTGGCGACAGCCACCGCGCAGATGTGCTGGGCGCACTAAACGCCGGCTGCCAGGCCGCCTGGCTGGATCATCATAAAAGCGCCGTAAGCATACTGCCGCATATCCGCCTGACCGATGTGCAGCAGTTAGAAATGTTGAGCAGAACTTAGCATTTACACTGGTTATTTATCCACTAAAACGGCGGGCTTTACTTGGCGCTTTGGCTTGGGCTGTTATAATGGCCGCCATTGTGGTTAGCGAGATTGACTGATGGATGTTTCTTACCTGCTGGACGGGCTTAACGATAAACAACGCGATGCGGTGGCTGCACCACCGCAAAACATGCTGGTGCTGGCCGGGGCCGGCAGTGGCAAAACCCGCGTGCTGGTGCATCGTTTAGCCTGGTTAATGCAGGTAGAGCGGGTTGCGCCTTACAGTTTGCTGGCAGTAACCTTTACCAATAAGGCCTCGCAGGAAATGCGCGGCCGTATTGAAAGCACTATTGGTGTTAGCTTAAACAACCTGTGGATGGGGACTTTTCACGGTTTGTCGCACCGCATGCTGCGCGCGCATTATCAGGACGCCGGTTTGCCGCAGGGCTTTCAGATTATCGACAGTGACGATCAGTACCGGCTGGTAAAACGCGTGCTAAAAGCGCTGAACCTGGATGAAAAACACTGGCCTCCGAAGCAAATTCAGTGGTTTATTAATGCCCGTAAAGATGATGGCCTGCGCCCGGGCATGATTGACGCTGCAGGCGATTTTAGCCTGCAGCAGATGGTAAAAATTTATGCCGCTTATCAGGACATGTGCGACCGCGCCGGCTTAGTCGACTTTGCCGAAATCCTGCTACGCAGCTTCGAGCTGTTAAAGCAAAACAGCGAGGTACGCAGCCATTATCAGCAGCGCTTTCGTCATATTCTGGTAGATGAATTTCAGGATACCAATGCTATTCAGTACCAGTGGCTACGCTTACTGGCCGGCACTAATGCCAAAGTGATGATTGTCGGCGATGACGACCAGTCAATCTACGGCTGGCGCGGCGCCCGGGTAGAGAACATTCAAACCTTCTTAAAAGATTTCCCCGATGTAGAAACGGTGCGACTGGAGCAAAACTACCGTTCAACTGAGACCATCCTAAAAGCCGCCAATGCAGTCATTGCCAACAATACTGACCGGCTGGGTAAGGATCTTTGGACCGACGGTGCCCGTGGCGAAGTGATCTCGTTATACACCGCCTTTAACGAGCTGGATGAAGCGCGCTTTATTGTCGGCCGTATCCGCGACTGGCATAAACAGGGCGATCGTTTATCTGAAACCGCTATTTTGTACCGCAATAACGCTCAGTCGCGGGTGTTAGAAGAAGCATTAATACAGGAAGGCTTGCATTACCGCATTTATGGCGGCCTGCGCTTTTATGAACGCCAGGAAATTAAAGACGCCCTGGCCTATTTGCGCTTGCTGCATAACCGCCAAGACGATGCGGCGCTGGAGCGGGTGATTAACACGCCGGTGCGTGGCATTGGCGATACCACCTTAAATAAGGTGCGTGAATATGCCCGCGCCCAACAACAAACACTGTGGCAAAGCCTGCAGCAAATGTTGGCGCAAAAGCAGCTTACAGGCCGCGCTGCTTCGGCTATCAGCACTTTTATGCAGTTAATCGACGAGCTTGATAGCCAGGTCACCGATTTGCCGCTGCATGAGCAGGCTGAGCATGTCATTAAACGTTCTGGCTTATATGCGATGTATCAGTCGGAAAAAGGCGAGAAGGCCGAAACCCGCATTGAAAACTTAAACGAGCTGATCACGGCCTGCCAGAACTTTGATGAACGGCGCGCCGAAGATATGACGCCACTGGCGGCGTTTTTGTCACAAGCCGCGCTGGAAGCCGGCGAATATCAAGCCGAAGAGCACTCAGACGCTGTGCAGCTGATGACATTACACAGCGCTAAAGGCTTGGAATTCCCGCTGGTATTTATCTGCGGTTTGGAAGAAGGCATGTTTCCCAGCCAGCAAAGCGGTGACGACCCCACCCGCTTAGAAGAAGAGCGCCGGCTGTGTTATGTCGGCATGACGCGGGCGATGAAAAAGTTGTATTTAACGCATGCCGAAAGCCGGCGGCTGTATGGTCAGGAGCAATACCCGAAGCCCTCGCGCTTTATCCGTGAAATTCCGGCGGAATACGTGGAAGAAATCCGCCTGACGACGCAGGTTAGCCGGCCCACCCAGTTTAACCGTTTTGGCAGTGCCGCCAGCCATGTCGCTTTTGAAAACACCGGCTTTAAACTGGGCCAGCGTGTACTGCACGATAAGTTCGGTGAAGGCACAGTACTGAATTACGAAGGCACCGGCAGCCAGTCACGTATACAGGTTAACTTTGACGGCCTGGGCAGCAAGTGGCTGGTTACCGCCTACGCCCGTTTACAGGCCATCGGCTAAATGCACGCTGCCCTGCTGAGTCAACTTCTGCAGTGGCAACAGCAGGCGGCCAGCCTGCAAATTCGCTTGCCTGTAGTATGGCAAGGCGAACGTGACGACCTTCTTGCCCAGTGCCGGTTATTACTGCAGCAGCATCAAGCAACTACTTTATACTGGCTGGGCGATAATGCACCTGAGCACGCCATTCAATTAAGTAACCGGCAAAACTATCAGCTGCTGGGTAGCGAATGCGATATACTGGTGGTCAATGCTTTTAGCGGTTTTAACGCTGATCTGGTGGCGGCCTCCGCAGGTTGTGTTAAAGCCGGCGGTGTTTGGCTGCTGCTATGCCCACCTTTTGCCCAGTGGCGACAACAACCCAATGCTGCACATAAAAACCTGCTGCCGTATCCTTTGGATGCTAATACTCATCAGGGCCATTTCATCCCGTTTTGGCTTAATCAGCTGCAGCAACAAAATGTGCTGCTATTGGAAAATCAAACTCTGGTAAGACCGCTTAATTGGCCAGCAGCGCCTGAGCCATTTACTGCTACGGCGCCTTGTATCACAGCCGATCAAACACAAGCGGTACAGGCAATTTTACATGTGGTTAGTGGCCACCGGCGCCGACCGCTGGTGCTGACCGCTGACCGGGGTCGCGGTAAATCGGCAGCGCTGGGTATTGCCGCCGCCCAGCTTATTAACACAGTCACAGCGACTAAACAGGTTGTTATTACCGCGCCATCGCCGCAGGCGGCGCAAACCGCGCTACAACATTTTCAGCAGCTGACAAACCCAACAGATCACTCTCAGCTGCAGTTTGTGCCTTTTGATCAGCTGCTGCGTGACAAACCCAAAGCCGACTTATTGCTGGTTGATGAAGCTGCTGCCATTCCCACACCTGTGTTACAACAGTTGCTGGCACAGTTTAGCCGTATTGTATTTGCGACTACCGAGCATGGCTATGAAGGCACCGGCCGCGGTTTTCAGCTGCGCTTTATGCAGCACCTGAGCGAACAGTGCCCTAAGTGGCATAAGTTAGAGTTAAAACAACCAATTCGCTATCAGCAGCAGGATCCGTTAGAGCAACTGATCTTTAGCGGTTTCCTGCTCAAGCAACACCTGGCGCTGCCAGAGCAGCTTAACGCCGCTGCACAACAATATTGTCAGTATCAGGCCAGCAACTGGCTTAGCCAGCCAGATAAACTGCAACAGGTGTTTAGCCTATTAAGCCTGGCGCATTATCAAACGCAGGTAAAAGACTTAGCTGCCTTGTTGGATAACAGCCAACTGCAGGTATTTACGCTGGAACAGCAAGGCAAGGTATTGGCCTGTGCACTGGTCAGTATTGAGGGTGGCATTAGCGCCACACTGACAGAGGCGATTTACCGCGGCGAGCGGCGGCTGCAAGGCCATTTACTGGCACAAAGCCTGGCATTTCATCTGGCACGGCCCGAGTTAGCACAGCTGCCGTTATGGCGGGTAATGCGTATTGCCGTGCAACCTGCCTTACAAAGACAACAATTAGGCAGCAACTTACTGCAGTATATTGCGGGAGCTGCTAAACAACAGCAGCTAGCTTATTTAGGCACCAGTTTTGCTGCCAGTACTGAACTTATCCACTTCTGGCAGCAAGCCGGCTATCAGCCTGTGCGGCTGGGCCACAGCAGTGATAATGCCAGCGCTGAATATTCAGTATTAATGCTACGCGCGATCAAAGGCGATGCCAATGTGGTGCAGGCTATGCAGCACGATTTCAGCCGGCAGCTGTACTGGCGCTTAGCGCATTATCCCAGGCTCAATACCAGGCTATTGCTGCAGTTAATACAGCCGCCGCCAGCACCGCTTACTACAGCGGAGCTGGCACAGCTTAGGCTCTTCTGCCAGGGCAAACGGCCTTATGAATTAGTCAGTCATTTGCTGTTAAGCTGGTTTAATCTACATTACCAAAAGCTTGAAGCAGGGTTACAACAAGAGTTGGCCGCTCTACTATGGCAACAACACTGCTGGGCGGAGTTACAACGCCAGTTTGGTTACAACAGCATGAAGGCTATGCTGACCGGGATAACAAAAGCCCTGCTTAATGGTGAGTATTTGTCTTGTTCCACCACCGATTAAGCTGATCAAACCAGTAATCACTTTCTTTTTTTGTTAGCTCAGGCTAAGGTGCCGCCAACATTTTTCGGATATTGTCTTTATGTTAATTGTTTTACCTTTGCTGGGTGCATTAACACTCACTGCAATCAGCGGTCAAAGCTGGTCTACGTCAGAAAAGCGTACGCTGCAATCAGCTATTAATAGCGCCCTGCATTCTGCCGAGATCACTAAATTTTACCAGCTCTGTAAAGAACAACCTGCGGATGGCTCTGCGCCATACAGCCTGACTGATAAAGAGCAACACCGTCTGCAAACCCTTCTGCAGCAGAAAGTGCATACACAGAATATTGAACAGCTACTGAAACTGGACAGCAAACTGACACAAAGTGTTAAAGCGCATATTGTTGCACCATCTAACTGTGAGGACAGTAAGGCAGTGCAGACCTTATTAGATAATTACGAAGTGGCGTTATTCTCACTCGACATTGCTATGCCATTGGAGCGTGCAATAAGCCGGAGTGCGGTCGTTAAAACTCCTCAGGCCAGTTCAAACGCGGTTCAACAACTCATCGATCGCAGCCATGCTATTGCACTGGTCAATGTTGTGGATAAACAACAACTAAACGCTGTGCAACAAGCCAATTATCTGCACCCGGATTACAGCAGCCGCTATGTGTTTAAAGTCCAGCACGGCTGGAAAGCTAACGTGAGTTACTATCTTGGCATGCACATTTTTGTAAGCGATAAAGATTTCGACAAGCTAGAACAACAATGGCTGATTTTTCTCGATAAAAATGGCCATTTTATTAAAGCGTTAGAATTCAGCAAAGCCAGACCCTACCTGAACACCCTGAAAGATGCCCAGTGGCGTTATGATGTGTATGGTAACCTGCACCGCAATTAATATCGACTTACCAACCAAGCCCGCTTAGCGGGCTTTTTTATTGCTGGCATTAGAGCGGTTTTGCATAGCGTTCGCCCGCTCGGGCAGATAACCATCGGGTAATACAAATAAAAAAACCCTTCGTTTTCACGAAGGGCTTGTTTATTTGGGTGCCTGGCGGTGAACTACTCTCGCATAGCGAATGCTACA
>JBFMHG010000015.1:0-39985 GCA_040752955.1 Pseudomonadota bacterium | reverse complement strand
TATTAATCTCCGCGGGGGCGGTGTTTTGGAAAAAAAGTAGCGTAAAAAGCGAATTCCAACAAAACCCCCGCTCCGCAAGGACCGGGGGTTTTGTCGTTTCCGGGCCTTGAAAAAAGCGGTTTAGCATAACAAGGATACACAAAATGAAAGGCGCAGAATTGGTACTTAAGGTGCTGCAACAACACGGGGTCGATACCATTTTCGGCTACCCCGGCGGTGCCATTATGCCTATCTACGATGCCTTATACCAAAGCACAGTAAAACATTACCTGTGCCGGCATGAGCAGGGCGGCGCCTTTTCGGCTATAGGCTATGCCCGCGCCAGCGGCAAAGTTGGCGTGTGTATGGCGACCTCCGGCCCGGGTGCAACCAATTTGATCACCTCACTGGCCGATGCCATGCTGGACTCGGTGCCGGTAGTGGCCATTACCGGCCAGGTGTCGCAAGCGGTCATGGGCACTGATGCCTTTCAGGAAATTGATGTTTTGGGTTTAAGCCTGCCGGTGACCAAACATAGTTTTATGGTGCGCAGTGTGCAAGAGCTGGCCGCTACGCTAAACGAAGCCTTTGCTATAGCACTAAGCGGCCGCCCCGGCCCGGTGCTGGTGGATATCCCTAAAGATGTGCAGCTGGCAGAGATTGATTATCAGCCTGAGCCTGTCACAGCGGCTAAAGCAGCGCCTGTTGCTACGTCGCTGGCGAATGCGGCCAAAGCCCGTGCGTTAATCGCTGCAGCAAAAAAGCCCATCGCTTATATCGGCGGCGGCGTACATATGGCTGGCGCTATGGCGCAGTTGCAGCAGTTTTTAGCGGCAAACCCTATGCCGTCCGTTACCACCTTAAAAGCCATGGGTTCGGTGGCAAAGGAAAACCCACACTATTTGGGCATGCTGGGGATGCACGGCACTCAGGCAGCAAATTTAGCGGTGCAGCAATGCGATTTACTGATCTGTTTAGGCGCTCGCTTTGATGACCGGGTTACCGGCAACCTGCAAAAATTCGCGCCCCTGGCCAAAGTAATCCACGTTGATATCGACCCGGCTGAAATAAACAAAGTGCGCTTTGCCGATGCTGCGCTGTTGGGCGATATGCAGCAAATTTTGCCGGCTATCTCCGCCGCCACTGACTGCGCCGACTGGCTTAGCCATTGTGCGCAGTTAAAACAGCAATACGGCTGGCGTTACGACCATCCGGGCGAGCGCATTTACGCGCCTTTAATGCTTAAGCAATTAAGCGAGCGCATGCCGGATAATAGCGTCGTGGCCTGCGATGTGGGCCAGCACCAGATGTGGGTGGCACAGCATATGCGCTTTAACAGCCCGCGTAATCATTTATCCAGCGGCGGTTTGGGCACCATGGGCTTTGGCCTGCCGGCCGCTATCGGCGCCAAATTAGCCCGGCCGCAAGATACTGTTATCACCGTTACCGGTGACGGCTCTTTTATGATGAATGTGCAGGAGCTGGCGACTATTAAACGCTTTCGGCTGCCGGTAAAAATTGTCGTAATCGACAACCAGCGCCTGGGTATGGTGAAACAATGGCAACAGCTGTTTTTTAACGAGCGCTACAGCGAAACCGACTTGTCCGACAACCCGGATTTTGTCGCCCTGGCCGCCGCTTTTGCCATACCCGGCCACTGCATAACCCGCAAAGACGAAGTAGAAGGCGCGTTGGAAGCCATGTTTACCTGGCCCGGCCCTTACTTACTGCATGTTTGTATAGATGATAAAGACAACGTTTGGCCATTAGTACCGCCGGGCGCTGCTAATGAAGAGATGATCACGGAGGCAAAAGCATGAACCATACCCTGAATATCACCGCCAGCAATACCCCGGCCGTCGTTGAGCGCTTGTTACAGGTGACCCGCTATCGCGGTTATCAGCTGACCGGCCTGCAAATGACGCCACGCGCCGATAGCCGCAGTGTGACGATCAAATTAAGCGTCAGCGGTGACAAGCCGATCCAGTTATTAACCAATCAGCTGAATAAATTGTACGACGTACAACAGCTGGAGCTGGCCGGCAGTGAGCTGGCAGTGCTAAGCGCATAACACCCAATATTGATACCAGCTAAACCTATACTTTTTATTTACTGACTACACGGAGTACCGCAATGCCAAAGTTAAGATCTGCCACCGTTACCGAAGGCCGCAATATGGCGGGCGCCCGCGCACTGTGGCGAGCCACCGGCGTGAAAGATACCGATTTTGGCAAGCCAATAGTGGCTGTTGTTAACTCTTTTGTTGAGTTTGTGCCCGGCCATGTGCACCTGCGCGATTTAGGCAAACTGGTAGCCAACAGCATTAATGAGGCTGGCGGTATCGCTAAAGAATTCAACACCATAGCGGTAGATGATGGTATTGCTATGGGCCATGGCGGTATGCTGTACAGCCTGCCGTCACGCGAGCTGATTGCCGACTCCGTGGAGTACATGATCAACGCCCACTGCGCCGATGCCATGGTGTGCATTTCTAACTGCGACAAGATCACACCGGGCATGTTAATGGCCGCCATGCGGTTAAATATTCCGGTGATCTTTGTCTCCGGCGGGCCAATGGAAGCGGGCAAAACCAAATTATCTGACCAAATTATCAAGCTGGATCTGGTCGATGCCATGGTGTCGGCGGCCGATCCCAAAGTTACCGACGCGCAAAGCGAACAAATTGAGCGCAGCGCCTGCCCGACCTGTGGTAGCTGCTCCGGTATGTTTACCGCTAACTCGATGAACTGCCTGGTTGAAGCCTTAGGCTTAGGCCAACCCGGTAATGGTTCCTTGCTGGCCACCCATGCTGATCGTAAAGAGTTGTTTGTCCAGGCGGGTTTCAGAATTATGGAATTGTGCAACCGCTGGTATAAGCAGGATGATGCCACAGCACTGCCACGCAATATCGCCAACAAAACCGCGTTTGAAAACGCCATGATGCTGGACATCGCCATGGGTGGCTCAACCAATACGGTACTGCACTTATTGGCGGCAGCCATAGAAGCCGGCGTCGATTTTGGCATGGCCGATATCGACCGTTTATCGCGTATTGTGCCGCACTTGTGCAAGGTGGCACCGTCGACGCAAAAATACCATATGGAAGATGTACACCGTGCCGGCGGTGTTATCGGCATTCTGGCTGAGTTAAACCGCGCCGGTTTATTAAACCCGAATGTACCGCATGTGGCAGGTTCTAGCTTAGCCGCTGTGCTGGAGCAGTGGGATATTAAAACTACCAGCAATGAAGACGCCAAACAAATGTACCTGGCCGGCCCGGCCGGAATCCGCACTACCCAGGCGTTTTCACAGAATTGCCGCTACCCGACACTGGATGATGACCGAGAGCAGGGCTGTATCCGCAGCAAACAGCACGCTTACTCGCAAGATGGTGGCTTAGCGGTGCTGTTTGGCAACCTGGCACCGAATGGCTGTATCGTGAAAACTGCTGGCGTCGATGAGGAATGCTTAGTCTTTACTGGCCGCGCGCGCATTTTTGAAAGTCAGGACGACGCGGTAGATGCCATCTTAAAAGGCAAAGTCGTAGCCGGCGATGCGGTGATTATCCGCTACGAAGGCCCTAAAGGCGGGCCGGGTATGCAGGAAATGCTGTACCCAACCAGTTATTTAAAATCGATGGGCTTGGGTAAAAGCTGCGCCCTAATCACCGACGGCCGTTTCTCTGGTGGCACCTCGGGGTTATCTATCGGCCACGTATCGCCGGAGGCCGCCAGCGGCGGGGCTATCGCCTTGGTGCAGGAAGGTGACACCATAGAAATTGATATTCCTAAGCGCAAAATTGGCATTGCTATCAGCGATGACGAGCTGGCAGCACGGCGCGCCGCGATGGATGCCAAAGGCAAGCAAGGCTGGAAACCGCAGAACCGTGAGCGCGTTGTTAGCGCTGCATTGAAAGCCTATGCCCTGCTGGCCAGCAGTGCAGATAAAGGTGCGGTGCGGGATCTGAGTAAACTGGAAGATTGAATAGCAAAACACAAGGCGATGGGCAAGGTGTGCTCTTGCAGCAGCGGCAGGGATGCCGCGGAGGCTGAGACAGCACAGGGATGTGCTGTTGAAGGCGGCGAAAAGAGCATTTCCTTGCCGTGAGCTTTAATAGTAGTCGCAGGCTACAACAGGTAACAACACGCGGGGACGTTGTAAATACGTCCATGTAAACTCCTCTCCAGCATCCCTGCTGGAGACGCCCCGCTTAGCCGTTACCTGTCTGCGCTCGAAATTTAAGTGTCTCGGATGGCACAAGCAGTAAAGATAAAAGCTTTGGAGTAACAATGAGTAACCTGGCAACAGTACCAACAACACAGACAGATACCGACTTAATGCAGCAGTATCTGCGTGAAATTCTGCTGTCGCCGGTATATCAGGCCGCGGTAGAAACTCCGCTGGATGTCATGGCAAAACTGAGCCAGCGCCTGGGCCATAATGTGCTGCTAAAACGTGAAGACAAACAGCCGGTTTACTCGTTTAAACTGCGCGGCGCCTTTCATAAACTGCACAAAGTACAGCAGCAAAACCCCGACGCCCGGGTGGTGTGTGCTTCAGCCGGTAACCATGCCCAGGGCGTAGCGCTGTCGGCCAGTAAACTAGGCCTGAATGCCACTATTGTGATGCCGATCACCACGCCCGAGATCAAAGTTGCCGCAGTTAAAGCGCTGGGTGGCAATGTGGTGCTGCACGGCACCGCCTTCGATGAAGCCAACAGCTACGCCATTAACCTGGCCAATACCGAGGGCGCGGTGTATATCCCGCCGTTTGATGATAGCGACGTGATTGCAGGGCAAGGTACTGTAGCCAAAGAGCTGCTAAGCCAGCATAACCAGCTAAACGCCGTATTTATTCCGGTTGGCGGTGGCGGCTTAATGGCTGGTATGGCGGTATATATCAAAGCCATACAGCCGAACGTAAAGGTGATAGGCGTAGAGCCGGAAGACGCCGCCTGCTTAAAAGCCGCGCTGGAGGCCGGGCAGCCGGTTACGCTGGAACGGGTAGGTTTATTTGCCGATGGCGTGGCGGTAAAACGTATTGGCACAGAAAACTTTAACCTGGCCAAACGTTTTTGCGATGAAGTGGTGACCGTTTCCAGCGATGAGATATGCGCGGCAATTAAAGATATCTTTGATGATTTACGCGCCGTAGCTGAACCCGCAGGCGCGCTGGCACTGGCTGGGCTGAAGAAATACAGCCAGCAGCTGAAAAACAGCATGCTTAGCAAACCACAGCATTTTGCCGCGGTGTTAAGCGGCGCCAATTTAAACTTTGATACACTGCGTTATGTGTCAGAGCGCTGTGAGCTGGGCGAGAAAAAAGAAGCCGTGTTTGCCGTCACCATACCAGAAGAAAAAGGCAGCTTCCGCCGTTTTTGCCAGACACTGGGCGGCCGTGCCATCACCGAATTTAACTACCGCTACGCCAGCGATAACAAAGCGCATATCTTTGTTGGTATTAAACTGCGCCACGGCCAGCAAGAGCTGAATACGGTAAAAGAATTGCTCAGCAGCGCTGGTTATGCATTTCAGGATTTATCGGATGATGAGCTGGCCAAACTGCATGTGCGGCATATGGTCGGCGGTATGCCGCCACGGCAGCTACAGGAGCAGGTGTATCAGTTTAACTTTCCGGAATACCCCGGCGCGCTGATGAATTTCTTAAATACCCTCGGCGAGCACTGCAATATTACGCTGTTTCACTACCGTAACCACGGCGCTGCCACGGGTGATGTGCTGGCTGGCTTTGAAGTGGCTAACCATAGCGATATTGCTGCTTATCTGGATAAGTTGGGTTATCAGTATCAGCAAGTCAGTAACAACCGTAGCTACCAAACCTTTCTCACGGCTGGCTAACCCCAACAGATGACAGTCATAGTAGTGCGATAGGTGAATTAAATTCACTTATCGCATTTTTTTTTATCGTTTGTCAGTTCTAGTGCTTTTGCTCAAACTTACACCTGCAGACCGACAGCGGCTGCCTGGATGGGAAATTGGGAGCGACACACTATGAAAGCGAGATCAGTTAAATTAGGCAGTACTTTGGCGTTGATGCTAATGGCCTCAGGTTCATTTCTCGCATCAGCCAACACCAACGGCTATAAAATGGTCCTTATTGAAGATACCCCTGGCGTTACCGCGCTACAGGCCGGTCAGTTTGATCAGGGTATCAGCGAAACACTCAACAGCAGCGTTGAAGTTGATAACTTCTCACGCCAAATGAGCCTGTGCGTGGGCTTTACGAAAAGCGCCCAGCTGGATAAAGCCGCCACCGCCTGCGACAACGCAGTATCAGCTGCCCAGCAACTGCACCTGGTTAGCAGCAGCGACAAGCGCGAAATGCGCGCTTATGCCTTAACCAACCGCGGCGTACTGCGCCTGTTACAAAACAACAACCTGGCCGCGCTGGCCGATTTTAGCCGCGCAGCAGAGCTAAGCCGCAGCGACGTTAGCCTGCATAACCTGCAGCGGCTGGAGCTGGCGTTAAATAAAGCCAACAACGGCTTAGACCTAGCCATGGTATCGGCTGACTAGCCAACCCTATTCTGCTACCTGCAGATAGTGGCCCGGAGTAAGCGCCCGTGCCACGCTTCAGCTAACAGAGTAAGCGCCTGTTAACTGTTGTTTTAACTACACTCCCCCGTGTGTATGCAGCGTTATCTCCCCGGATAACGCTGTTTTTTTTGCTCTCGTTATGCACTAGGGTTTACCGGTATCGATATCAGTATTAGCCGTACCACCAATATAGCGGTCAAAAAACGCCAGCATTTTCTGCCAACGTTCAACATTATTTTCCGGTTTGTAAAAACCGTGCCCCTCTGTGCTTTTTACTAACCATTGCATAGGATGGTTACGTTGTTGCAAAGCATCACGCAGCACTTCAGCATGCGTTATTGGCACACGTTGATCCTGCTCACCATGGATAATAAACACCGGCGCTTTTAACTTGTCCAAATTATGGATAGGTGACTGAGCGATAAGCACCTCATCACTGCGCCCGATATAGGTTTCCAGTACATCTTTACCAAAATTGCTACCGGGTATGTCGCCCTCTTTAAACATTAACGCTAAGTCGGTTACGCCGACAAAATTAACAACACACTTATACAGCTGAGGCTCACGGATAGCGCTCATCAACGCTGCATAGCCACCGTAAGAACCGCCATAAGTACAAATCCGCTGCGCATCTGCTATGCCATCTGCAATAAGTTTTTGCACACCGTCGGTCATATCATCAATCATCAGTGTGCCCCACTTTTTATAACCGGCAGTGAGAAAATCACGGCCAAAGCCGCCTGAACCGCGAAAGTTTGGCTGAAATACCGCATAGCCGTGTTCGGCGAATACTTTGGCATCGTTATCAATGTACGTTATTGAATCTTTGATACCGTGGGGGCCGCCGTGAGGCAGCATAATAAGTGGTAGTGACTTCGCTTCCTTGCCTTTTGGTAGGGTTAACAACCCCTGCAGCGGCTGCCCATCTCGCGCGGTGTATTGCACAATCTGGGTTGTTGGCAAAGTTTTCTGCTCCAGCCAAGGCGTGGTAGTAAGCAGATAACTCACTTTATTGCCGGCGCTGTCGTATAGATAAAATGTTGCCGGTGTATTGGCTGACTGCACCCTGACAATCATTTGTTTATTATCAGCAGTTGCAGAGGTAATTCTGACCGACTGCTGCGGAAATGCCGCATAAATACCTTGCAGCTGGCGGCTGAATTTAGTGTCAGTTACGTCATCGAGAAAACGATGGCTTAAATCGGCATATTCAAAGCTGGCACCTATAATGTCGCCATTTTGGCCATTTTGAACACTAAATATCGGGCTGAGATCCGCCTGAGGGTGTGACGCCAGTATCGTTTCCTCACCGGTTGCCAAATCTAACACACTAATGGCCTGCGTTGCACTGCCGGTATCACTGGTACCAAACACCTTGCTATTGTCGCTGGAAAACACCAATGGCGTAAAGCGACCAGCATCGCGGCGGTAACGCTTTACTTCACGCCAGTCTGCATCCGGGCCTGCGCGATGTAACACCAGCCACTGCGATATATCCCTGGGGTCTACGCCGACCACCAGGGCAGGAAAACCGTTTTTATCGGTTAATGCCCGTATTGCAGTACCCTGTATCGCCCTTATCGGCGCAGTGCCCACCTTACGCTTACGGCCACTTTTAATGTTAAGCCGGTAGAACTCGACATGAGGCTCTTTGCTAAACCAGGAAAAGCTGGAGATGATTATATTGTCTTCATCTGCCGGTAACAGATCGATGACCTGTGAAAAAGCAGTTTCCCGTGCTTTAGAGCGATAGCCCGTTAGCATTATTCCGCGTTTACCATTGGCATCTACTGCAAAAATCTCGCCGGTAAATACCGGCGCTTCCAGTGACCCCAGTTCACGTGCCAGGCTTAACACTAACCGCTCAGCGCTGGCCCAGTCAAAACTGGCAATAGAGTCGCTACCGGGAAAATGGCGCTGCGAAATAACCTGCATTGAGCTACGGTCAATTACGATAATTTGTATCGTGCCTTCATCAGAACGCCTGGTCGCTGCCAGATATTGTCCGGTAGGCGAAATTTTTACATCGATAAACTGATTATGCCGGGCATAATCCTGTAGCGAGATATCTGCAGCTAACAGCAGCGGGCTACACAGCAACAAGGCCAAAACGTAAACTCTCAGCATCATTTTTCCTTTCTACATCTCTGTATGACTTATGGTCATTCGGCTTTCTTAGCAATAACAAACTGGGCTTTATACGCCTCTGTTACATCCTGCAACTGGCCATTATGCAGTTGCATAATGCGCTGTGCGTTAATAATGGTTTCTGGCCGGTGGGCAACAATAATACGCGTCATATTTAACTGTTTTATCGCCTGGTTGACATAGTGCTCCAGCTGTACATCTAAATGGCTGGTGGCTTCGTCCATAAACAGAATTTTCGGCTTACGATACAGCGCCCGCGCTAATAATAAGCGCTGCTTCTGGCCGCCAGACAACGAACTGCCCATATCACCCACCAGAGCGTTGTAGCCCATTTGCATAGCAGCAATATCCTGGTGAATACCCGCCAGTTGCGCGCAAGCCATTACTTGCTGCATATCCATTTGGCTGTCGAAGAAGCTGATATTTTCTGCCAGCGTGCCGGACATTAACTGGTCGTCCTGCATTACCGCCGCTATCTGGCTGCGGTAATGCCGTAAGCCTAAATGGCGGATATCCACGCCATCTACCTCAACTTTGCCGTTTTCGGCTGGCAATAAGCCCAGCATAATCTTCATCAGGCTGGTTTTCCCGCTGCCAGAGGGGCCAATAATAGCCACGTTTTCACCGGCTTGTACTTCCAGCTTTAAGCCATTGAACAATAACGGGTCATTACTGGCATAACGAAAGCTAATATTGCTCAGGCTAAGCTGACCGCTTAGCTCGCGGCCATCGCTGGCACTGCCTTCATCCTCTTTGTCGGTTAGCGCAATATCGGCCAGGCGATCTAAATGCAGTTTGGTCATTTTTATTTCGACCACTTTATCAATCAGAGCCGCGGTGCGACTGGTAAACTGGTTTTTATAGGCAACAAAGGCAAACAACATACCGACACTGATGTCCCCGGCCATCACAGCCAGTGCGGCTAAATAAATGACCAGCACGTTTTCTACGCCAAACAACAACTGATTAATAGTGCTGTAGGATATTTGCCACTTACCTAAGCGATAGCTCTGGTTAACCGCTTCAGCAAAGCGGTTTTGCCAGATATTTAAGCGCTGGGTTTGCAGGCCAAACAGCTTAATGCTCTGCATGCCGCGCACGGTTTCCATAAAGTTACTTTGCTCTTTGGCCGAGGCTACTATGCTGGCCTCAGTTAACTGATGCAGTGGCCGGTATAACGCCCAGCGCAGCAGGGCGTAAATCAGCACCGCTATACCTACCACTAAACTCAGTTGCGGGCTGTATAAATACATCATTACCAGCACCGCTATGGCCATAATGCCGTCAATCACACCCTCTACCAGGCTATTGGTCAGCAGCTCACGTACTGAATTTAACGAACCAAAGCGAGATACCACATCACCCATATGGCGTTTTTCAAAAAAGCTCAACGGCAAATGCAGCAGGTGGCGCATTAAATTGCTGGCCATTTGTACGCTCATTACCGAGCCTAAATGCAGCACCACCCAACCGCGCAAAGTTTGGGTGATTACCTGCAGCAACATCAGCAAGCCAAAGCCCAGCGCCAGCACCACAAGTAATGGTTCGTCCTGGCTTACCAGCACTTCATCGACGACCAACTGGGTGTAATAAGGTGCGGCCAGTACAAATACCTGCAACAGCAACGACAGCACGAATAGCTTAACCAGCGATGGCACCAGGCCCTGTACCTTGGTCCAGAATGCCGTTAAACCCAAACGCACCCGCTCATCTATTTTTTTAAATTCATTGCTTGGGCTTAATTCCAGCGCCACACCGGTAAAGGCTTTATCAACCTCGGCCAGTGACAAACGGCGCTCGCCCATGGCCGGGTCGAGAATGGTAATACCGTTGCGGTGTACTTTTTTCAGCACCACAAAGTGGTTCATTTCCCAGTGCAATATGCAGGGTGTGCGCAGGTTTTTAAGATCGTCTAAATCCAGCTTTAGCGCGCGCGGCGTTAGGCCAAGCTGGTTACTCAACTGCATCAATTGCTGCAGATTTGCACCTTTAAGCGACACGCTATAGCGGTTGCGCAGGGTGGTTAAGTCCAGTTGGTGGCCATGGTGATTGGCTACCATAGCGATACAGGCCAGGCCGCATTCAGCTGCTTCGGATTGATAGATCATATAATCGTTTATTACTGTCTCAAACAAGCATCGCCGCTATTTATCTTCTTCACGGTAGTCTCTTAGGTAAAAGCCGAAAAAAACAATGAAACCAACAACAAGAACAAAAAACAGCTCGTCATATAAATTATTAATAACAGGCCTGACCAGATACAGAGTAGCGAGCAGTAACACTCCAAAAATCAAAATACGCAAAGATGCTTTCAAAAAGGTTCGACTGCTGAATTTTTGCCTGTTATGGAAAACCAGAACAAGAAAATGAATGCTTACACTAGCAAACAACAATGCCAAAACTTCAAACATTTTTGCCCCGAGTATTGAATACTAAACAGCGGATACGCCAGGTCTTTAAATCCAGTTTATTGGCATGGTGATTAGCCGCAATAGTAATACTAGCCAGACCGCATTTAGCAACTTCGAATTGGCATGCTAGGCGAAATTATTGCTTTTTGATCCATTTATTCTCGACAGTTGAGTATTTATAATTATGTCGTTTGAGAACCATCAAATAAAAATAACCACCAAAAAAAGTCAGGCTTGATATACCTACCGCTCTTAAAAAGGAAAATGACAATTCAATATTAACCAAAAATTGAATCAGTGTAAGACCTGTAAAAATCAGCACGCTTAATAGCACCTTTCTCTTCTCAAACAATGTCGGCAAGATCAAAGTGGCTAATATAGGTAATAACAACGAATTTAATACCAGCATTCTTTTTTCCTCTTTAAGGTAGGGGCTACTTAACAAATAGCCCCATGTCATCCAGCTTATAAGCCAGAAGCGACTCCCGCCATAACCGCTTTGGATGTGTAAAGTACGCTGGTCATCTTAGCTCCCGCACCCCACGCAGCTGCACCAGCACCACCAAAGAATCCGCTAGCAGCACCCAGGAAAAGTGCTCCAGCAATTTGACCGCCGCTCTTTCCAGACAATGCCGCCTGTCCACCAGCAACAACGCCCCCAACAACAGCGCCCCATGGACCTACACCACCATTCACTTCTTCAACTTGCTCAAATGTTAACTCTTGCATACTATCTCTCCTTGAGACGTTTTTAAGTTTAAAGGTTTGCTCGTTACGAGCGTTATAACCGCCCTTTCAGGCTTAAAACCGGCTCGAACAACCAGGCTAACAGACTGCGTTGTTCCAGCACGATATCTGCGCTTAACAGCATGCCCGATTGCAGCGGGACACTGTTGCCATAAGCGCGGATGTGTTGCGAAGCCAGGGCGACCTCTACCCGGTACACTGGCTCCTGTACGGCGACAGGCATATCGACTTCTCCCGGAAGTACGATAGCCTGCGCCGTTTTTATTACTTCGCCTTCATATAAGCCAAAGCGTTGATACGGAAAGGCGTCAAAACGTAAACGGGTATGCTGGCCGGGTTGCACAAAACCATAGGCGCGGGTAGGCACTAACAGTACGGCCTGCAATTCAGCGTTATCCGGCATAATGGTTAACAGCGGTAAGCCCTGCTGGACGTTATTACCCACCTCTGCCACTAAGTTAGTTACCCGGCCGCCAATAGGTGCGGTGATCAGCAGTTCGCCCCGGGCAACCAGTTCGGTTTGCTGTTGTTGTAACCTGGCAATATCGCTGTCGAGCAGCGCCAGCTGCTGTTGCTGCTCGTTAGGCAGGCGCTGCAATTGGCCGCTCAGTTGTTCTATTTGCGCTTTTTGGCTTTGCTCGCTGGCATTAAGCTCGGCCAGTTGCTGCTGAATATTTAGCACCAGTTCGTGTTGCTGCTGCAGCTCGTTGGCAGAAATAGCACCCCGCTGGCTTAGGCCTTTGAAGTTTTGATAGCGCTGCTGGTTTAGCTGCAGGCGCTGCTGCAACAGTTGCTGCTGGGCGTGAATGTCATCTAGCAGGTTGCGGCTTAAGGTTAGCCGGGCGTTGTACTCGGCGTGTTGTTGGGTAAACTGGCTTTGTAATTGCTGTTTACGCAGGTTTACCAGCTCAGTTTGCTGCAGTAAGCCCTGCAACAAGGTACCGGTTAAGCTGTCACCGGCCGATAAATGCTCGGGTATGGCAACCAGCGCCAGCCTGTCGCCGGCCTGCACTTGCTGGCCATCATCGACATAGAGCTGTTGAATAACACCGGCACGGGACGACATCACTTTGGCCAGGCCAATATCGGGCTTTAAATAGCCGCTAACGGTTTCTTTGCGGTTGAATGATGTCAGGCTAAGAAAGGCGACAATAACAATCACCACCAACAATAATGTTACCGTTAGTAATGTACTGCTCACCGGCTGGGCAATAATAACCTCACCGTCTAACCGTGCACTTTGTTGTTTAACCGCATTAGCGCGAAATAATCCCTGCCCTGCCACAATAACCTCAAACTTCTATTGTGTTAACAATACAACCAAATTTGTTATGCGCGCACCTTAACTGAATAACAAATGAACACTCAATAATTTGTTATATTCTTTTTTGTTATAAAACTATGACATTAATTAAGATAAAACTGGGGGGATAAATAATTCAAATACTTAGCGAAAAGCTAAAAGCGGAACAAATAAGCAGAGGCCCAACCAACTGCTGATTATTTAACCAACTGGTTGGGCCAGTATAGCGTTTTGCGCATTAACCAAACTGCTGCAGCGCGCCAGCGGCGATATCGGCCTGGTTATACACGCCAGTGTCCAGCACCCAGCCGGTGACCAGTGCTGCCGGGGTGACATCAAAGGCCGGGTTAAATACCGGTGCCTCTTGCGGTGCCCAAATGGCCTGGCCAAAACCGCCGCTGACACCGCGCACTTCATCACCGTGGCGCTGCTCTATCGGAATGGCGCTGCCATCGGCGCAGGCTAAATCGACCGTAGTGTGCGGCGCCACCACATAAAACGGCACTTTGTGGTAGTGCGCCAGCACGGCTAAGGAATAAGTACCGACTTTATTGGCAAAGTCGCCGTTGGCGGCAATACGGTCTGAGCCGACAAAAATACGGTCAACCTGGCCACGTGCCATTAACATGGCGGCCATATTGTCGCAAATCAGCTGATACGGAATACCCAGTTGCTGGCACTCCCAGGCCGTTAAACGGCCGCCTTGCAGCAGTGGCCGGGTTTCATCTACCCACAGGCGGATGTTTTTGCCTTGTTGATGCGCCAGGTTAATTACCCCCAGCGCGGTGCCGACGCCGGCAGTGGCCAAACCCCCGGTATTACAATGCGTTAGCAGCTGCTCGCCCTGTTGCACCAATGCCGCGCCGTGCCCGGCCATGCGCTGGCACAGCGCGACATCTTCGGCAAACAGCTGCTCGGCGCAGGCAATGGCCGCGGCTTTATAATCCGGCTGTTGCAGCGCGGCCAGCATGCTATCAAGGTTATTCATCAGGTTGACGGCGGTAGGCCGGGCGGCGCGCAGCACTTCGGCATCCAGCAGTAGCTGCTCGCGGCTGCCGCCGACACTTGCCCGATACGCCAGCAATAAACAGGCGCCAATGCCAATGGCCGGCGCACCGCGCAGCTGAAGCGCTTTAATCATACTCACCATTTCTGCCACCGTACGGCACGCCAGCCAACGCTGTTGCTGCGGCAGTAAGGTTTGGTCCAGCACATAAAGCAGGCCCTGCTCGGTTTTCAGGCTAAGGGCAGTCAGGTTTTTCATAGCTTATTCCTGTTTGGCGTTGCAGACGTCTATCAGGTTTGCGATTATGCAGGCCGGCGTTTATCAACACAAGTAAGAGACTGCAATGGCTGAGTACCATACTTTTAGCACTGAAGATGCTATGCGTTTTGCCGATGAACACAGTGGTTTATTCGGCGATCACAGCAAATTAAGCTGTGAGGAATTTGGCGACGGCAACCTGAACCTGGTGTTTCGGGTAAGCAATGACAAGGGCACCAGCCTGATTGTGAAACAAGCGCTGCCTTACGCCCGCTGTGTTGGCGAAAGCTGGCCATTAACGATTGACAGAGCCCGTATCGAAGCGCAAGTGCTGCTAAAACACCGCAAACTCTGCCCCGAGCACACAGTAGAAGTACTGCACTATGATGCTGAGCAGGCCGCCATTCTAATGGAAGACTTAAAACACTACCGCATTTTGCGCGCTGAGCTGATAAGCGGTAAACAATTTGCCCACTTAGCGCCGCAAATGGCTAGCTACCTGGCCAATACGTTGTTTTATACCAGCGACTTTGCCTTAACCGGACCGAATAAAAAGCAACAGGTGGGTAAGTTTTTAAACCCGGAACTGTGCCTGATCACCGAAGACTTATTTTTTACCGACCCTTACTGCAACCACGAGCGCAATAATATTCACAGCGAAATTCGCCAGCAGGCGCAGCAACTTTGGCATGACGAAGCCCTACAGGCCGAAGTGGCACAGTTAAAAGCAGATTTTTTATCCAAACCGCAAGCGTTGCTACATGGCGATGTGCACAGCGGCAGCATCTTTATTAATGAAGAAAACTGCAAAGTTATCGATGCCGAGTTTGGTTTTTATGGCCCTATTGGCTTTGATGTCGGCAGTTTAATTGGCAACTTGCTACTAAACTATCTGGGTCACTTTGGCCTGACGCAAGACACTGACGCCCGGCAACAGCAGCAAGACTATCTGGTGTCGCAAATACAAAGCTTGTGGCAGGAATTTTCAGCCCAGTTCACACAGCTGATGAGTAACGAATGCCGCGAGCCGGCACTGCAAAATAGCCTGTATCAGCAGCGTTTTATGCAGCAGGTATGGGCTGATACCTTAGGCTACGCCGGCTGTGAGCTGATCCGCCGTACCGTAGGCTTAGCCCATGTTGCCGATCTGGACAGTATCAGCGACAGCTCAGTGCGCGGCGCCTGCGAAGCCAAAGCACTGCAGCTGGGCCGCGATTTGATTATGCAGCGCCATAGCCTGGCCAATATGTCGCAGCTTATGCAGTTGTTATACTCTTTGTCTGAGCGCTAACCGCTGCAGCATGGAGCTTAGCCATGACAAGATTGCAACTGCAAAGCGTTAACTGTATCTGGCAACAGGCGGCACATAACGCCTTTACCGATCTAATCGACTTTAATGGCGCGCTCTGGTGCGTGTTTCGTGAAGGCAGCGACCATGTATCGCCTGATGGCGCCTTTCGGCTGTTGCGTAGTAGCGATGGCCTAAACTGGCACAGCGCTGCGCTGATCAGCGATAACAACGCCGATTTACGTGATGCCAAACTTAGCGTGAGCCCCGAGGGTAAGCTGTTGCTGCTGGGCGCGGGCGCGCTGCATGATTGCAGCCTGTTAAGTCATCAGTCTTATTTGTGGCAATCAGCAGATGGTTATCACTGGCCGGCGCCGCTAGCGGTTGGCGAGGCCAATATCTGGTTATGGCGTATGGCCTGGCAGCAAACAACGCTGTATGCACTGGGTTATAAAGTGGGCCAGCCACGCCTGGTACGCTTATATCAAAGTAGCAATGCCCATGACTTTAGTGCCATCACCGATATCTACAGCGGCAGCTACGCCAATGAAAGCGGCTTGCTGTTTACCACTGACGGCACGGCGCTGTGTTTGTTACGGCGTGACCCTGAACATGGCTTATTTGGCACAAGCACGCCGCCCTACACCAACTGGCAATGGCAGGATATAGGTTGTCGTATTGGTGGGCCGCAGTGGTTGCAACTGCCCGATGGCCGGCTGCTGGCCTGTGTGCGGCTATATGATGACACAGTGCGCACCAGCCTGTGCTGGATAGACCGGCAAAGCGGTAAGCTGACCGAAGCCTTAACACTGCCCTCTGGCGGTGATTGCAGCTACGCTGGCATGGTGCGGCGCGCAAACAAGCTTTATATCAGTTACTACTCATCACATGAAGAGCGCACCGCCATTTATCTGGCGGTGGTGATACTATAGCAACAGCAACCGGCTGCCGCTTTATAGGCGATGTGGGACTTATCGGTTATTTTCTCCCTTCATTGGCACATTCCCCCCGCTCGTGGCGTTTGGCTGTGACAACGCCGTGCCGTGGCGTACTTTAGCCCTGAAAATATCACTACTCACTAAGGGGCTAATTATGAGCAACACCACTATGCAACACACACCGATGCCAGTTAATAAACAAATGCTGATTAATCTTGTGCTAATGAGCGGTTTGGCAGCGTCAGGCGGTTGGCAACTTTATCAGGCCAATAGCGCAGTGCATTTTGACGAAATATCGGTAGAGCGGATTAATATTGTTGAAAAAACGGGTTTTAACCGTATGGTATTGGCCAATTCAACACGTGCACCTGGCATAGACAAATATGGCAAAGAAGTATTTCGCAGTGAAGAGCCACGTCCTGGCATGATTTTCTACAACGACGAAGGTACTGAGAACGGTGGCCTTATTTTTCGCGGCGAAAAACATAATGGCAAAGTTAACCACGGCTTGCATATGAGCTTCGACCGTTACAATCAGGATCAAACGCTGATGGTGCAACATATTGAACAAGCCGACTACATGATCAGTGGCCTGACAGTAATGGACCGCAGTGACAAAGAGATAGACTTTGACCCGGTTAAGGCTTACACCGCCGCCATGAAAGCGGGTGATAATGCCACTGCTGAGGCCATTTACGCCCAATTAGAGCAAGAAAACCAGCTAGGCACTTACCGGGCGTTTTATGGCACTCTTAATGGTGACGCTAAGTTGCAGCTACATGACAGCCACGGCAACAAACGGATCCAGATGGTAGTGACAGAACAAGGTGAAGCTAAACTGGAATTTCTGGACGAGAACGGCCAGGTGATACTGCGACTGCCTGAAGGCGAAAAACAATGACAATATCTAAGCTGGTCAACATACTCGCTATATTTACTTTCTCATTGGCGGTGGCGTTTTACGCCGCCCTGCTGCAGACGGGCCCAAATGACACGCTGACTGTGCATGTTGATGCACCGCTATGGATTGCACTTAAGGCGTTTGCCGCACAATGGTTTACGCTGCGTTGCTTCCGGCTGTTGGGTAAAAATAAGGCGCCAGGCCTGGATCGGCGCCATTACATTAAAGTGCTTTTGTTATCCGGGCTCAGTTTTAGCCTGCTAATAAGCGCCATTTCGCTGCCAATAGAATACGCCGCCGGATTACAACGGATTGATGGCTACTTTATCGCACTGTCTGTGGCCGGCAATCTGGTGCTACATCTGTTGGTTGGCGGCATCACCCTGTTGCTGGCAGTACTGGAAGACCTAAACCAAAAGGCACTGGCACTGGAAAACGCAAAAAAGCTGGCACTTGAGCAGCAGGTTGCCTTATTGCAAGCGCAGTTAGATCCACATTTTTTGTTTAACAACCTCAATGTGTTGTCAGCCCTTATCAATAAAGATCCGCACCAGGCTGAAGAGTTTCTACACACCTTTTGTGATATCTACCGCTACGTACTGGAAAACCGCGAACGGCGCTTAGTAACGCTGCAACAGGAACTGACGTTCGCCGAAAATTATATGGCATTGCTTGATATCCGCTTTAACGGCGCCTACAAGCTGGTAATGCCAACCTTTGCTGCCGGCACTGCAACGCAGCAACTGGCCAGGTTACTGCCGCCCTGTACACTACAGCTAACCTTAGAAAACGTGGTAAAACATAACCAGGCCGATAGCAAAGCACCGCTGGAAATTAACATTGATGTCGATAACGCTTACTTGCGCATTAGCAATACCCTGCGCGAGAAAACCTTTAAACCGTTCTCTACCGGCCTGGGTCTGGCCAATCTGTCGGCCAGGAGCCAAAGTTTGTGCGGTAAAGATATCAAGCTGCAACAAACTAACCATCAATTCAGTGTGGCAGTACCGCTATTGGATCAGGAAATCACACACCACAAAGATAAACAGAAGGAGCCGGTGTGAACATACTGGTGATTGAAGATGAGCCTCTGGCCGCGGAAAAGCTGTGTAGCTATGTAAGCCGCTATTATCCTCAGGCCAATATTATCAACGTGCTAAATAGTGTACAGCAGGTGGTGGCCTTCTTTGATAGTAACGCGACTGGTGTAGTAGATCTAATTTTCTCCGACGTTGAGTTATCTGATGGCCAGGTATTTAACGCATTGCAGGCACTTGATCTGCCCTGTCCGGTTATTTTTACTACCTCATACCCGCAGTATTGGATGCAGGCTTTCGCCCATCAAGGGGTCGAATATCTGCTAAAGCCGTTCTCTTATAAACGCTTCAGCGAGGCGATGACTAACTTTACGCAACTTAAAGCCAATCTGGCCAGCACCACCACAGCTACCAAAGGCTACAAAAGCCGGCTACTGTTGAAAACAGCTCAAGGCATGACAATACTACCTATTGATACTGTTGGCTGTTTTCGCACCGCTGGTGGTGTGGTAATGGCATGTGATACTCAGGGTGAGCATCATTTGCTGAGCCTGGCCAGCATCAACGAGCTACAACATCAAATAGACCCCGCTGTGTTTTTTCGCATCAGTCGTAGTGAGATGGTTAACATTAATCAAATCACTCGTATTGAGCAGCATGGCAAAGACACTTTAGCCGTGTATCTGAAATGTCTGAAGGAGCCGCTTATCACTAGCAAAACCCGAACCGCTGAGTTTCGCAAATGGCTAACCAGCTAACACACTACCGCTGTGACGATAACAGCGGCAGTGTCGCCAGATTAATATTTAATACTGCAACCATACGGCTTGGTCACCGCCGGATCAGGCGTTTGCCCGGCTAACACGGCTTTGGCCGCATTGGCAAAATAGGGTGTCGCTTTGGCGATGTCGTCAACCTTGGCCGACGGAATGCTGTCAATGCCACCCATGTACTGCAGCACACCGGCTTTATCAATCACATACATATGCGGTGTGGTTTTGGCGTCATAGGCTTTGCCAACCACACCGCTTTCATCAAATACCACAGCGGTGGGTTTGGCACTGCGGCTGGCGGTCAACTCATCCGCTTTGGCGCCGCTGACATGGCCCTGTTTGCCCGGCGCGGAAGAAATGACACTCAGCCATACCACATCCTGCGCTGTCATATCGGCCTGCAGTGCCTGCATATTGCCGCTGTAGTGTTTAACCACAAAGGGGCAGTCATGGTTAGTCCACTCCAGCACCACATTTTTACCGGCAAAATCTTTTAAACTGTGGCTGTTACCCTTGGAATCCACCACGGTAAAGTCCGGCGCCGGCGCACCTATCTGAGGTGCAGCAGCCAAACCAAGTGAAAACACAGCCGCAGAGGCTGCTAAAGCCAGTTGACGTAATTTCATCTGCATTACTCCTTCTATTGCTTAAGGTTGCCGACTCAGCCGCTCCAGAGTGGTAGCGAGGGTGTCGGGGGTTAAAATTTGTGGCAGCACTTCCGGTGGCTGCCCGGGCCAGTACAGCACATACAATGGCACACCATCGCGCTGGTACAAACGTAAGTACTCAGTAATGGCGGCATCACGCAACGTCCAGTCGCCTTTTAAATAGGTCACATCATATAGCGCCAGCGCCGCCTTACTGCTTTCGGTATTCAGCGCCACCCGCTCGTTGACTAAACAGGTGATACACCAATCGGCGGTCATGTTCACCAGTACCGGCTTACCCTCTGCCTTTAGCTGTTGCAGCGTTTCTGCCGACCAGCTTTGCCAGTGTTGGCTGCTGCTTTGCGGTTGCGTGGCGTTATCGCTTGTGCCAGACGTTAGTGCCGGCAACACCAGTGCCAGCAGTAATAACATTAGCGCCAGCGCTGTACTGACTTTACCCGCCTGTGCCAGCTGCCTGCGGCCCCATAGCCAGCAAGCCGCGGCAACACACACCACCCCAATTAACAGCAATGCCTGTGCATCAATACCCGTTTGGCGGCCATACACCCACAGCAGCCACACCGCACTTAAATACAGCGGATAGGCCAGCCACTGCTTAAAGCTTTCCATCCAGGCACCGGGCTTGGGTAATAGCCGGGCAAAACCGGGTACAAAGGCCAGCAGTAAAAACGGCAGTGCCATGCCCAGGCCCAGCGCAACAAAAACCGTAAGCGCCACTGTTGCACTTTGGCCGACCGCATAACCCAGTGCAGTGCCCATAAAAGGCGCAGTACAGGGGCTGGCCACTACCACCGCCAGCACCCCGGTAAAAAAGGCACCTTTGCCCCCTTTAGCACTGGCTAAACTGCTGCCGCTGTTCATCAGCCCTAAACCAAATTGCACCACGCCGGATAGACTTAAGCCCAGCGCAAACAACAAATACACCAATAGCGCGACCAGATAAGGGTTTTGCAGCTGAAAGCCCCAGCCCACGGCCTGCCCGGCGGCACGTAGCGCTATCAGCAGCAGCGCCAACAGTGCAAAACTTAGCACCACGCCAGCGCTGTAAAACAGGGCATCACGTTGCTGCGCCTGCCGCTGCTGGCCGTTACTGGCCAGGCTTAGTGCTTTTAATGACAACACCGGGAACACGCAAGGCATTAAATTCAGCAGCAAGCCACCACTGGCCGCCAGCAGCAAAATCAGCCATAGCGGTGTAGCAGAGTGTTGTTGCCCCTGAGTGATCAGAATATCAGTGCTGCTGTCGCTGGTTTTATTAAGCTGTACACTGTAGGCACCGCTGTCCGTTACCAGCACCACTTCAAGCGCGTCAGGCGCAGCAGAAAAGTAGGTATTAAGTGGTTGCTGCAGCATCAGCTGGTTGTTATTCAGCACCATTTGCTGCTCGGCCGCGTGGTCAACCAGCTCAGAGGCGGCGACAAAAAACTGGCTGACATTAAGCCCCTGCGGTAAGTCGATCAGCGCCGAGAAAGCGGCACCCGAGGTATCAAAGCGGCCGTTGGCGTTAAGCGGCTTAGGTAAGCGCTTTTTTGCCTCAGCAAACAGCGGCTGATACTGCTGGGCTAATACGGCATCAGCGCCAACCGGCAGGCTTAAACTAAAACTGGCGCTGGCCGGAATGCACACCTCTTCACACACCAGCCAGTCTGCTGTCAGGCCAATTTGCACGGTATCGGCGCTGTAACCGGCCGGCAAGCTCAGCTCAGACAACAGTATGGTCTGGCCTTCAAAGCCATAGTTCATCAAAGGTGGCAAGGCAATGGCGCTGGGTGTTGGCCAGATAATGTCGCCCACTGTTACGCCCTCAGGTAACTGCCAACTTAAGCTGGTGGCCAGGCCAGAGTCGCCGGGGTTTTGCCAGTAGGTATGCCAGTGCTCATCGGGCACAAAATGCAGTGCCAGCAGCGCAGTTTGGCCCGCTGTCAATTGTTGATACTCGCTAACCAGTTCAGCTTTTAAATGGCTGGCACTTTGCCAACCAGAACTGGCGGCGGCGGCCTGCTGCGGCACCAAGGCGCTCATCAGCAGTAGCAACGCAAAAATCACATTTGGCATATCGCTCTCGCAGTGAATGACAGTAACTACTACGAGCCTACAACGATATTGATCACGACGCTTAGAATTTACCCGCTAATCGTCGTCAAATTGAGCATTTTGTGCGACAAACTGCTATATTAGCCAACGTTTAGCCTTAGCGCCCGCTGTGGTCACTCCAGCAATTTGGCTGCTACTAAACACACACAACTTCGCAAACATCATCAATAAAAGGTTCACCTTAATGAAACCATTTACCAAGTCAGCGTTGTCAGTAGCTTTGCAGGCTGCCCTGTTTGGCGCAGCAGTTGGCCTTTCTCCTGTGCTGATGGCACAGGAAAGTGACAAAGGCACCGAAGCGAAAGAGCAGGAACTGGAAACCATTACCGTTACCGCCCAGAAGCGGGCACAGAGCATTCAGGAAGTGCCAATTTCTATCGCCACCTTATCTGGCGAAAAATTCGATGCCATTTTCTCTTCTGGCGATGACATCACTGCCCTGGCCATTAAAGTACCGGGCCTGTATGCCGAAACATCAAATGGTCGCGCCGCACCGCGGTTTTATATCCGTGGTTTAGGCAACACTGACTTTGACCTGGCAGCTTCACAGCCGGTATCCATTATTATGGATGAGGTGGTGATGGAGAACGTGATTTTAAAAAGCTTCCCGCTGTTTGACGTACAGCAGGTTGAAGTGATCCGTGGCCCGCAAGGCACGCTGTTTGGCCGTAACACCACTGCCGGTATTATCAAATTCGATAGCGTTAAACCACGGCAGGAATTTGATGCTTATGTAAAAACTACCGCCGGCACCTTAGGCCAGTTTAACCTGGAAGGTGCAGTGGGTGGTGGTTTAACCGACGAGCTATCTGCCCGGGTGTCCTTGCTATCACAGCACCGCAGTGACTGGGTGAACAATAGCTTTACTGGCGAAAGCGATGCTATGGGTGGCTACAATGAACGTGCCGGCCGGGTACAGTTTTTATATGAAGCGGCTGATTTTGATGCCTTGTTAAATGTGCATTCGCGTAATTACGACGGTACCTCGTCGCTGTTCCGCGCGAATATTCTGTCACCTGGTAGCGATAAGCTGAACGACAACTACGACCGCGATACCGTGTCGTACGACAACCCAACAGCGAACAGCCAAAGCTATGATGCCTGGGGCGCGTCGCTGAAGCTGGACTTCCAATTAGACGGCATGACGCTGACCAGCATTTCTGCGCTGGAGCGTGCTGACGGTGGCGGCATTGGTGATATTGACGGTGGCACACCAGATGGCCCAGGTGTTATCCCCTTCCAGGCAGTGACAGAAGATCAGTTAAAAGACTTAGAGCAGTACACGCAGGAAATCCGGTTAGCCAGTGACACCAGTGATGCCTTAAGTTGGCAGGTGGGTGGTTTCTACTTCGACTCTACCTTTGGCGTTAACAGTATTGACGGTTTCTTCGGTGCCACCGAAGTGTTCCACGGCAACACCAGCTGGGCGCTGTTTGGCCAAACGTCTTACAAGATCAACGATAAACTGGATGTGACCGGCGGTATCCGCTATACCGACGACGTGAAAACCTTCTCTGTCGGTAATCAGAACGTTGACGGTTTCGCTCTGGTAATTGGCGCAGCACAAATTCAGCAATACGATCCGATTAAAGTGTCTGACGATCAAATTAGCTGGGAGCTGAGCGCAAACTACCGCTTAACCGACAAGACCAGTTTATTTGCCCGTGTCGCTGATGGCTTCCGCGCCCAGTCTATCCAGGGCCGTGATGTGGCCTTTGAAGCGCCACCATCTGTTGCTGAATCAGAAACAATTTTATCTTGGGAAGTGGGTGCGAAATCAGACCTGCTGAACAACACCCTGCGCTTAAACGCGGCCTTGTTCTACTACACCATTGACGATATTCAGTTATCTGCCATTGGTGGTGAAACCCAGGGTAACCAGCTGATTAACGCCGATAAAGGTGTGGGCTATGGTTTCGAGTTCGACTTTGACTATCGCGTACTGCCAAACCTGAGTGTGGGCGGTGGCTTTAGCTACAACAATACCGAGCTGCAGGACGATACCTTAACAGTAGCGCCTTGTGGTTCAGGCATGTGTACCGTGCTGGACCCGCGTAACGCGCAAAACCTGGCGCTGATTGACGGCAACCCGTTCCCACAGGCACCAGAAACCATCTTAACCCTGAATGGCCGTTATGATTTCCCGATCGAAAGTGGTGAAATTTATATTTACGGCGATTATCAAATTCAGGGCAAGACTAACCTGTTCCTGTATGAATCAGCTGAGTTTAAATCAAACAACAACTACGAAGCCGGTTTACGCGTAGCTTATATCAACTACGACAATAACTACGAAGTAGGCGTGTTTGGCCGTAATATCACTGATCAGGACAACCTGAAAGGCGCTATCGATTTCAATAACCTGACCGGTTTTGTTAACGAGCCACGCACTTTTGGTGTTGATTTTAAAATTAATTTTTATTAATTGATAAACATCATATTAAAAGGCGGCGTCAGCCGCCTTTTTTGTGCCATATATTAGGACAAAACAATACTTTTTATACAAAAACATTGGCAAAAAACATGCTGCTGATTATGCTGATTAAAATCATTTAATATTAGGTAAAGGCCTTAATATGCCAATGCCGTTCAAATATATAGCGCTATCAACGTTACTTTTTAGTGCAGCGTCAGTTCAGGCGCAGTCATGGCAGGACTGCCGTTTAATACAGCAAACTGACAGCACTGCACGCAGTGTATTGCACCCCCTGTGGTTAGCGCACGGCTTTCAGGATCTGCAAATCAGCAACAATTTCGTCTATCTGTGCCCTTGCCTCGCACCGGCCCGGGTCGGCGGTGATGCCGAGCAGGCAAGGCTGGCCGGGCAAGCAGAACAAAGCCGGTTGGCCGGGGCTGCCGAAGCCTCACGTTTGGCTGGCGATATAGACAATGCCCGCTTAGCAGGTAACAGCGACGCAGCCAGGCTGGCAGGTGACCAGGACAACAGCAGAATTGCCGGAGACACTGACCAGGCCAGATTGGGCGGCATGAATGATGCGGCCAGACTCGGCGGCCAACAAGACCAGGCCAGATTGGCAGGCACAGCTGATACCAGTCGTTTGGCTGGCCAATCTGAACAAAGCCGACTGGGCGGACAGGCCGAGCAAGCCCGGTTGGGTGGCGATGCGGAAGCTGCGCGCCTTGGCGGTAGCAGCGCCGGGCTGCGCTGCGCAGCAGATAACACTGAAGCGCGCGGCTACCGGCTGCAAACGTTCACCAACGCCAATATCGAGATTTATAACGGTCAACAATTAACCAAACTATAAAAGGTGCCTCATGCTAAAACTTCGTCTAATACTATCGGCTGTGCTACTGTCTTTACTAAGCGCTTGTACCACCTACACCTCCTCGGTAACCAACGCCGTGCGCCAGCAATACGCGGTATTGCAAACTGAAACTGTGACTATCGTTGCTGAGCAGGAAAACTGGCAATTGCGCTTTGGTGAACCGGTTATGCCGCCAAAAGTGCTTGATTCGACTTTCATTCGCCATTACGCCGATGGTTATGCTTACAGCCAGTCTGGTGGCGGCCCGCTGGCATCTGCCATCACGCCGGATTACGCCGCCTGGATGAAGCTACCCGGATACAGTGCAAACACGATGAATGTGAAAGTGTATGTCGAAGGCCGCAGCCAGCCACTGAATGGCAAAATGCTTTTTGTATCAGCACGTGAAGATATGACAGAGTCTTCTGCCAAGCGCGCCTGGACCGTCGCGGTGCCTCAGCAGTATATTCAGGTTGCTGAAACCGGCCAGGTGGCCGTGGTGTATCAGCCGGCACGCTTAAGTAGCGGTGATGATATTGCAACATGGATATTGTGGTTATCCGCCATGCCATTGCTGTAACCCATTCGGGTAGTGTGTTTATGGGGCAGCATAAGCTGCCCTTTTTGTTCTAGCCGATTTAGTTAAGTGAATAGTTCAGCGCGTTATTTCAGCGAATTGTTCTGCACTTTAACCCATTCTGATTGCGCAACCCTGCACAGCGCCTTAGTCTGTCTGCAGCATAATTGTGGAGTACACCATGGCCGATTTTCGCAGCGATACTGTTACCCAGCCCTCATTAGCGATGAAAGAGCGCATGTTCAGCGCCGCGCTGGGTGATGATGTGTTTAACGATGACCCCACCACGCTGGAGTTACAGCGCTACGCCGCAGACATGCTAGGCTTTGAGGCGGCATTATTTGCCCCAAGCGGCACCCAAACCAACCTGATTGCCATGATGAGCCATTGCCAGCGCGGCGATGAAGCTATTGTTGGCCAGCAGTGGCACACCTATAAATGGGAAGGCGGCGGCATGGCGGTGTTAGGCTCTATTCAGCCACAGCCATTGGAGCTGCAAGCCGATGGCACTCTGGCACTTGCTGATATCGCCGCAGCAATAAAACCAGACGACCCGCATTTTGCCCGCACCCGCTTAATTGTGATAGAAAACAGCGTCGGCGGTAAGGTGCTGCCGCTCAGCTATATGCGCGATGTCGCGGCGCTTGCCAAAGACAAAGGCTTAAGCTGCCATATCGACGGCGCCCGACTGATGAACGCTGCCGTGGCAATGGCGCCTCAGCATGGCTTAACGCCTCAGCAGATGGCGCGCGAGCTATGCCGGGAGTACGACTCGGTATCCTTATGTTTATCTAAAGGCTTGGGCTGCCCGGTCGGTTCGTTATTGTTAGGTTCAAGTGAGTTTATCGCCCGCGCCCGGCGGGTACGGAAAATGCTGGGCGGCGGCATGCGCCAAACTGGTGTGCTGGCCGCCGCTGGTTTATATGCGCTGCAGCACAATATTAACCGCCTGGCTGATGACCATGCCAATTGCCAGCGCCTGGCAGACGGCTTAGCCGTGCTGGCGGCGCAGTTACCGGCGCTAATCGGTAAGCTTACGCCGCTGCCGGTACAAACCAATATTTTATTTACTGATGTGGCGCTTGAACTGGCCGAGCAGCTCCTGCCCTACTTGGCGGAGCGTGGCATTAAGCTGACCGGCAGTAACTACCAAAGCGCCAATGGCAACATTAAGCGGCTGCGCTGGGTGTGTCATCTGGATATCAGTCGCGACGATATCGAGCGCACACTACAAGCCGTAACGGAGTTTGCTGAAAGCTTTTAACCCTTTTGCCTGTCTGTTACGTAACATCAGTTAGGTAACAACAGGCAGAGGTAACCATGTTTAGCAAGCTTATCCGGCTATGTGCGCTTAGTGTACTGTTTGCCGGCAGTGCAATGGCTAAAATGCCGGCCACCGAACATATCGACAGTATTGTGGTGGGTGCCGGCTGTTTCTGGGGTGTAGAAAAACGCTTTGAGGCCATGCCAGGCGTGGTCGATGCGGTATCTGGCTATGCCGATGGTAAGGGCGTTGAGCCAAGCTATCGGGTGATCACGCAAAAGCGCCATCAGTTTAACCCGAACAACCATGCTGAAGTGGTTAAAATCCGCTTTAACCCGGCACAAATTAGCCTGGACACCCTGCTAAAACGCTACTTTGAGATGCACGACCCCACCCAGCTAAACCGCCAGGGTAATGATATTGGCACCCAGTATCGCAGTATTATTCTTACCAACAGCGAAGCGCAATCTGCTGCTGCCAGCCGGTTAAAAGCAGAGTATCAGCCGCTGTTAAATGCGGCCGGTTTTGGCGTTATTACTACCCAGATTAAGCCGCTACGCGAGTTCTTCCCGGCGGAAGACTACCACCAGGACTATATTGCGAAAAACCCTAACGGCTACTGCCCTGATCACAGCACCGGCGTGCGTTTTGCTGATACCCCCGTTGCACAAACAGCCAGTGTCCACAACAGTGCCCTGTTAACGGGTAAGCATATTCTGGTAATAGATTCAGAAAGCTACTGCCCCTACTGCGAGAAATTTAAAGCTGAAACCGGCAATAACTATCAGGGCGATATTCCCCTGCACTACCGCTATGCCAGCCAACTACAGGGGCTCAGTATCAGCTCGCCGACCTGGGCGACGCCAACTATTATTCTGCTGCAGGACGGCAAAGAAGTGTTTGGCCGCCAAGGCTATGTAAGCCCGGACGAATTTTATCTGCTGTTAGGTAAGTTTAAACTGGGCGACAGTGAAGCCTTTGACGTGGCCTTTGATAAAGGCACCGATGCACGCTTTTGTCAGCAATATGAAATTTTTAAAAACACACCCGATGGCGTTTTTGTTGATAAATTAAGCGGCGCGCCGCTGTTTGACACCCGCCACCGCTTTGACTCCGGCACCGGCTGGCTGTCGTTTACCCACCCGGTAGCGGGCGCCGTGATTGAAAAACCCGATAACCGCTACGGTATGCGCCGTACCGAAATTCGCGCGGCCGTGTCGGGCATTCATCTGGGCCATGTGTTTGACGATGGCCCCAATGGCCAGCGCCGCTACTGTATTAACGCCACCGTGCTGGACTTTATTCCGCGCTCTTAGCACAGGTGCTAAAGCTTAATCGCCTCGGCCACCGCCACCACGGCTTTGGCCGGCTTATGCCGCAGCGCCAGCCCTAAGCCGGTGGCGAGAATCAGCAGCACACCACCAGATTGCAGCTGGCTCAGGTTTTCCTGAAACAGTAGCCAACCGGCCAGAATAACGGTTACCGGCTCTAAATAAGCCAGGGTGGCATATACCCGGGTCGGTAAATGCTGCAGCGCAATAATGGCGCAGTAAATGGCAATAAAACCCGGGAAAATGCCGGCCAGCGCTATCCAGACGATATCTTCGGCAAGCGGCATTTGCATGTCGGTTAAAAACGGTAAGACGCAGCAGGCGCCAATCAGCAGCTGATAAAAAGTACGCTGCAGCTGCGAATGCGCCGGTTGCGAGCGACGGTTAAGCAGCAAAAAACCGCTGTAGGAAAATAAGGAGATTAACCCCAGCAGTAAGCCCGGCAGCTGCGCAGCATCTAGCACTAAATCAAACTTAAACTGCTGCAACATGGCAAAGCCGAAAAACGACAGCACAATCAGGCTGCTATCGGGCAGATCAAGCTTTTCCTGCAACAGCCAATGGGCGATAAAGGCTGACAGCGGCGGCGCCAGGTACACCAACATAATGGCGTTGGCCAGGCTAATGTATTCAATGGCAGACAAAAAGCTGAGCATAAAACCTGCCAACAGCACGCCATTTACCGCCATGCGCCAGTCAGGCTTACCTTTTAGCGCAGCAAGCTTGCCGCTAAGCGTAACAAACAGCAGCAAACACAGGCCACCGACAAATAAACGGTAAAAGGTCAGCTCGGCTGCCGCTAAGCCACTAAAGCGGGCAATAATGCCGCTGCTGGCCATCGCCACCGCCGATACCAGCGCGAGAAATATGTATAAACCCATGTGACGATAACCTGATGCTTGGGAGGGATAAGATTTACTCTAAGCCGACCGTTGCAGGCCAGGATGGCCGAATCGAGCCTACAGGGACGTATTTACGGCGTGTCGGTGTGAGTAAATGTTATCCCTTAGCTAGAGAAAACCGGCAGATTATGCCGGTTTTCCTGGTAACACACGAGTATTGTCAGCCTGAATTTCGCATACCGGCGGCAATACCGGCAATGGTCACCATTAGCGCCCGGCTAATAGTTGGGCTAACCCGGTCTGGCTGATGCCTTACCCTATGCAGTAACTCGGCCTGCAAAATATGCAGCGGGTCAACATAGGTGTTGCGCAGCATAATCGACTCGCGGATCCAGCTCTCTTTCGCCATTAAGGTATCGCTGTGAATAAGCTTTAATAGCAGCTCACGGTCAGCAGTGAGCTGGTCGCGCAGCGCCTGGCCTAAATGCTGCAGCTCTGATGGCACCAATACCTTGTCATAATAAGCAGCAATGTCGCTGTCGGCTTTTAAAAACACCATCTCCAGCATTGACATGCGGGTGGCGAAAAACGGCCACTGCTGCTGCATTTCATCCAATAGCGCCGCGTTATCCTGCTGTGCGGCTTTGGCCAGCGCCGAGCCGGCACCGAGCCAGGCCGGTAACATTAAGCGGTTTTGTGACCAGGCGAAAATCCACGGTATGGCGCGCAGGCTTTCTACGCCGCCGGTTGGGTTACGTTTGGCCGGCCGGCTGCCCAGTGGCAACTGGCCCAGCTCTTGCTCTGGCGTGGCCGCCCGGAAGTACGGTACAAAGTCTTTATTGTGCCGCACCACCGCGCGATACGCCTCACACGAGTCCTCTGCCAGCTGGCTCATTAAGCTGCGCCAGCTTTGCTTGGGCACCGGTGGCGGTAATAACATGCCTTCTAACACAGCGCTGGCATACAGCGCCAGGCTGCGCTCGGCCAATTTCGGTAAACCGAATTTAAAACGGATCATCTCGCCCTGTTCGGTCACCCGTAAACCACCGTCTAACGAACCCGGTGGCTGCGATAAAATGGCGGCGTGGGCCGGGCCGCCGCCACGGCCGATAGTGCCGCCGCGGCCATGGAATAACGTCAGCTGCACCTTGGCCTGCTGGCAAATAGCCACTAAGGCTTCCTGCGCACTATACTGTGCCCAGGCGGCGGCAAACACACCGGCGTCTTTGGCCGAGTCGGAGTAGCCAATCATCACCTCTTGTTTGCCGTTAATGTAGCCGCGGTACCAGTCGATGCTGAGCAGCTTACGCATGCAATCGGGCGCATTTTGCAAATCGCTTAGCGTTTCAAACAGCGGCGCCACCGGCATCGGGAAGCTAATGCCCGCTTCTTTTAACAATAGCTGCACCGCCAGCACGTCGGACGGTTTACCGGCCATTGAAATCACATAGGTGCTTAACGCCTCGCTGCCATGACGGGCGACAATGTCGCAGGTGTCCAGCACTTCCTGCACATCGCTTGAGGGCTGCCAGCCTTTGGGAAACAGTGGCCGGCGGTTAGCCAGCTCGGCCAGTAAGAACGCCTGGCGGGCGCCCTCGTCCCAGGCGCCATAATCGCCCAGGCCCAAATACTGGGTTAACTCGCTAAATACCTGGGCATGGCGGCCGGCATCCTGGCGGATATCCAGCTTTAACAGTGTCAGACCAAAGGCATAAGCGCGGCGCAGCGTATCGAGCAGCTTGCCGTTGGCAATCACCGCCATACCGCAATCGAGCAGTGACTGATAACACAACAACAGCGGCTCAAGTAACTGCTGGTTATGCCAAATCAGGTCTTGCGGCCGCTGTAGCCGGTCGTGTTTTAACGCCTCGGTTAGCCAGTCGCGGGTATGCAGCAAGCCGGTGCGCAGTTTGTTCAGCACCAGCCGGTACGGCTCACGGGCGTCGCCTGCCGCTTCACGCAGCGCACTGTTGGCCTGATACATCGACAACTCACTGCTGAGTAAATCTAAGTCTTTGGCAAATAAATCAGCGGCTTTCCAGCGACTGAGCAGCAGCACCTGGCGGGTAACTTTTGCCGTGACAAAGGGGTTGCCGTCACGGTCGCCGCCCATCCAGGACGAAAACTTCACCGGCGCAGCATCCAGCGCCAGCCCCTGGCCGGTGGCAGATAATAATTTACTGTCCAGCTCGCGCAGAAAATCCGGTATCGCCTGCCACAACGAGCTTTCAATTACGGCAAAGCCCGATTTGGCCTCATCGACCGGGGTTGGCCGCTGCTCGCGGATTTCATTAGTGTGCCACGCCTGGGCAATCAGCTCGCGCAGGCGCAGCTCTACCCGCTGCTGTTGGCTGGCGGTGAGCTCCTGCTCCAGCTCGGTTAAACAACCGGCGATTTCGGTCAGTTTATGGATCAGGGTGCGGCGCGACACTTCGGTCGGGTGTGCCGTTAATACCAGCTCTATTGATAAATTTGCCACCGCTTGCTGTACCTTGGCGGCATTAAGCTGTTTTTCTGTAAGCAGGGTAAATAACTCCTGCATCGGCTCAGGTTTTTCAATACTGGCCTGGCCAATACGGCTAATGCTGTAATGCTGCTCGGCTAAATTGGCTAAGTTAAGAAACTGTGCAAAAGCGCGCGCCACCGGTAACAGCTCATCATCGCTTAAACTTTGCAACACCTGTTTAAGCTTATCGGCCTGCAGCTCTTCTCCCTGGCGTGCCGCTTTAGATAACTGGCGAATTTGCTCTACCCGCTCCAGTACCGCATCGCCTAGTTGGCTACGAATAGTATCGCCCAGCTGGGTGCCCAATAATCCGACATTGCTTCTCAGTGCTGCATAATTGTCCATTTTGCTTACCTCGGTTCGCTGTGGTGCTATCACCCTAGCCGGTTATGACTTGGTACTCAACCATGATTGATTACAAAATGGGCAACGAAATTGGTAAGACCAACTAACCAATAAAGGCAAGCCCAGCAGAATTGAAAAAAAAAACGGCAGCCCAGGGAGGAGCTGCCGGTTTGCTTAGGCTGCGCTACTGCAGCATGCTGCATTAGCAGCTGTCTGGTTTAGAACTTCTGTTCGATACGCAGGAACACGGTGCGGCCCAGTACATCGTATAAACCGGTGTACACATCACGGTAACCGACAAAGCCGTCGTACCAGGTAGGCGACTTTTTATCAAAGGCATTGTTCAGACCCAGAGTAATACTGCCGTTATAATCGTGGCTGTAAGACAGCTGAACGTTATGCTTCACATAGCTTGGAATGTCGGCCAGGTAGTTAGTGCCCCAAACATCGTTGCCCGATGCCTGATCGCCAATGTAGTACGTGGTCCAGGCTGCGCCCCATTTATTTTGTGACCAGCTAACACCTAAATTACCGCGTAAGTCGGGGTAATCCTGCAGGCCAGCATAATCGATAGCTTCAGCGTCAGGTGCTGACTGTGACACATAGTCTTTGACGTAGGTCAGCTCACCTTTAAAGGTGAAATCACCGTAGTTGGTCGCCAGCTTGTAGGCGGTTTTAAAGTCATAACCTGAGGTCGTCAGACCCGCAATGTTTTGATCAAAGCTATAAATGGTTTCAATTTTGCCGCTGTCGTCGCGAATAATGGCCGGGTGATTGCCGGCACCTAAATCCTGCTCCTCGCTTAACAGTCGTGCCACGCTGATAGAGCCAATTTTGTTATCCAGCTTCACTTTGTAGTACGACACTTCGGCAGACCAGTCGTCGGTAATGTTCCACACCGCGCCCAGCGTTAATGACTCGCCATCTTCCGGCTTCAGATCCGGGTTACCACCAAACCAGGTACGGTGCTGCTGTGAACCGTTCGGGTTACAGTACACCGCATCGGCGCCGGCGTTACCCTGGGTGTCACACCACAGCGTATCGTAGGCTTTTTCAAAGCTTAGCGCCTGGGTAGAGAACATCTCGCCCATATTCGGTGCGCGGAATGACTCACCCCAGCTGGCACGCACTAACAAGCTGTCCAGCGGACGCCAGGCCACGCCAACCTGAGGTGCAACGTTGTCAAACTTACCGCTGACAAAGCTCGCGCCCACATCGCCTGATTGGTCGTACTCGTCATAACGCAGTGCAGTATTAATGTCGATATTGCCTGGCAGCGCGAATTGTAACTCGGCGTACATCGAAGTACGGTCACGGGTAGCGAAGACGTCATCACCGCCTGAACCGCCTGACACCCGGCCAGAGGCCGATTGTGGATCACTTTGCTGGGTAAAGTCGACTGTTTCAAACTCAGCACCCACTACACCGGCAACGGTGACCAGCTCGTTTTCAAACAGCAGGGTAGACACTACCGCATCAATTTGCTCGCTCTCATACTCGGCGCTGTATAAACCGGTGTGTGCAGCCTTGCCATAGAAGCCGGCCATCATCGCATCCCAGTCACTGATGCTCATGCCGGTCGTGTTGAAAATGTCGTACTCGCCGCTGTCGACCAGGGTTTGCACGATGTCGTCGTTTACCAGGTTAAAGTTAAATGAATTGGTTTTTGACCGGCTCATCTGGGCATTCACTTCCCAGTCGATACCGTTGGCGACGTCTAAAAAGCCCACCAGACCGCCAAAGAAGTCGATATTGCTGATCTCAGTACGGGTATCACGCGCGCCAATTTGCGCTGAACGCATACGCAGGCTTAACGCTTCGCCCACTGGGTTAAACGGGTTGTCGGCCGCCATTACCGGGTAGTTGGTCGATACCGGGGTGCCGGCATAACGGCTGTCGGTTTTGGCAAAAGAGGCACTGGCGCGGCCGCGGAACTGGATATCGTCGGTCAGCGCGTAGTTAAAGCTGCTAAGCAGTGAGTTTTGCTCGACGTCACCAAACAATTTGGTGACCATGCCATGGTTATAACCACACTGAGCACCATCGCCCAGCACCACGGTGTTTTCTACCGTGCCACACATGTCATCGTTAAAGTACCAGCTGCCGCCCGGCCGCACGCCGTTAGGCACCGAGCTAAAGCCCGAGTAATCGCCATAAGTGGCATCGTCCATGGCCCAGATGTCACGGTCCATCACCGCGTCAGTTTTGTAGTGCTCAAACGTGAGCATCAGGTTGCCTTTGTTTGAGGTAAAGCCACTGGTCACCGAGAAGCGGTTGCTATCGCCACCTTCTTCACTTGGCCGCTCGGTGTCGTAGCTTAGTGCTACGCCGTCAAAGTCTTTTTTGGTGATAATGTTGATTACACCGGCAACCGCATCAGAGCCGTATACGGCTGAAGCGCCTTCGCGCAGAATTTCAATACGCTCAACAATCGCCATCGGAATGCGTGAGGTATCAGCAGAGGCGCCCGCGCTGGAGCTGGTGCCCGGCATACGGCGGCCATCTAACAAGACCAGTGTGTAATAAGATTCCAGGCCGCGCATCTGTACGCTACTGGTAGCGCTGGCGCCAGAGCCGTAGCCTGACATACCACGCCAGGAGCCAAAGCTATTGACTGAGGTGTTGTTCAGTACATCGGCCACTGTGGCTTCACCGGATAACTGAATATCCGCCGCGGTAATCACCGTTACCGGCGATGAGGTTTCCATATCAATTTGCTTGATACGCGAACCGGTTACTTCAATACGCTCTACTTTGGCTTCTTCTGTTTCTGCGGCGTGTGCCGCTGTCAGGCCAGTTAAAGCTAAGGGCGTGGCCAGCAAAGCATAGCGCACTGCATTATATAAAGATGTGGTTTTCATGTTACTCCCTCTGGTGGCAGGTTAACCTGCGCGGTTTTCGTTCTAATGGTTTTTCGCCAGCCGAAACTAATGGCGTTAGCAGAGCGATACCAGCACTAAGCCACTAAAGCGGGGCACGGTGTGACTAACGGAGGGATTGGCGCCACGGCAGTAAAAATGCGGGTTTTACCCATTCTACCAACGGCCGGAAATACGGGTTTAACGCTATACATTCACTGGTGTATTTTTATTACACTGGCGCCATCAGTAGTAGCAGGCGCGCAATGGTTTACCGGTATAACCGGCAGATCGCCGCTGTTTAAAAGTAGAAGCACCATGAAATTACGTTGTTTAATTGCCGACGATGAACCACTGGCACGAGCAGGCATCAAGCATTTGTTAAGCAGCCAACCGCAGTTTGAAGTGATTGCCGACACCGGCAATGGCCAGGATGCCCTGCGTTTGGCCATGCTGCACCAGCCGGATATTATTTTTTTGGATATTCAAATGCCGGGGTTAGATGGCCTGAGCGTGTTTAAACAGCTGGCCAGCAAGCCGGCCGTGATTTTTTGCAGCGCCTATGCCGAGCACGCCGTTACCGCTTTTGAGCTAAGCGCAGCGGATTACCTGCTAAAACCCTACAGCGCCGAACGCTTTCAACAGGCCTTATTTAAAGCCTGCGGCAAAATTATTAACCGCTTAAGCGCGCCGGTAAGCAGCGCCGATTACGCTGATCGGCTCACCATACGTGACCCGGGCCGGCTACGGATAGTCGACGTTAGTGACATTAGCTGGATTGGCAGCGCCGGTAACTATGTTGATATTCACTTGTATTCGCAAAGCAAAAGCCTGCTGCTGCGCGACACCATGACAGCGATAGAAAAAAGGCTCGACCCGGCGCAGTTTGCCCGTATTCACCGCTCGGCCATAGTGCGCAAAAGCGACATTATTGAGCTGCGCCCCGGCGACAAGGGCGATGCCGAAGTGATTTTAAAAACCGGTGCCAGCCTTACCTTATCGCGCCGCCACCGCACCGCCCTGGCCGAGTTGTTTGGTCAGTTAAACTAACGGCGGCCAAAGCTACTGGCGCCAGCAAAAAGCTTGCTATACTGGCGCTCTGTTTGGTTACCGCACTGGTTTGGAAACACCCACATGACAACACCGCAGCACAGCGCGCCGGCGAAGAAAAAGTCTGGCCTTTTACCTAACCTGATTATCAACGTGGTAATACCGGCGCTTATTCTAAGTAAGTTAAGCGGCGAAGACGCCTTAGGCCCGGTGTGGGCCGTGGTAGTGGCGCTGGCGTTTCCGCTGCTGTTTGGTGTTTGGGAGTTAAAGCAGCACGGCAAGGTAAATTTTTTCTCCATACTAGGCATTATCAGCGTGTTGCTGACCGGCGGCATTAGCCTGCTGCAACTGCCACCGTCGTACATTGCCATTAAAGAAGCCCTGGTACCGGCACTGATTGGTATAGTGGTGCTGGTAAGCCAGTACACACCCTACCCGCTGGTAAAAAAGCTGCTGATTAACCCCGAGCTGCTGGATATGCCGAAATTAGAGCAGGCATTAAGCGCAAGACACAACCTGGCCGAATTCGACCGCCGTATGGGCAAAGCCGGCTATGTGGTGGCCGCCTCATTCTTTTTATCGTCGCTGCTTAACTATGTGCTGGCCAAAGCCATCGTAGTAAGCCAGCCGGGCACCACCGCCTACGCCGAAGAGTTGGGGCGCATGACCTGGCTTAGCTACCCGGTAATAGTGGTGCCCACCATGATCATGTTGATGGGCGCCATTATTTATATGTTTAAGCAAATTGGCCAGTTAACTGGCCAGGCGCTGGAAGACTTTATTCTGCAGTAGGTTTGTTAAGCGCTGCGCGCAGCTGCACCAGCTCTTGCTGCAGCTGCTGCATCTGGCTTAGCAGTTGCTGCTGCGTCGCCACATCGGCATCATGCTCTTCTTTATGCTCTTCATCGTGCATGCTTTGCACCGCATTCACAATAACGGCAATAAACAGGTTCAGCATGGTAAAAGTAGCAATAAGAATAAAGGGCACAAAAAACGCCCAGGCATAGGGGAACTGCTCCATTACCGGCCGGGCTATGCCCATAGACCAGCTTTCCAGCGTCATAATTTGAAACAGCGTATACAGCGACGCACCTAAACTGCCAAACCAGTCCGGAAAGGCATCACCAAACAGCTTGGTCGCCATCACCGCCGCCACGTAGTAAATAAGCGCCAGCACCATGGCAATAGACAACATACCATTTAGCGACTGAATAAGGGCGCCGACAATTTTGCGCATCGATGGCACAAAAGTAAGCACCCTAAGTACCCGCAGCACGCGAAGCGCACGCAGTACCGCAAAAGGCCCGCTGGCCGGCACCAGGGCAATACCCACCACAATAAAGTCGAACACACTCCAGCCATCTTTAAAAAACGCCAGCCGGTGTACAAACAAGCGAATGGCAATTTCTACCACAAATACCGCCAGTATGGCTTTATCCAGCGTGAGCAAATAGCTGCCAATAGCGGCCATCACACCCGGCATGGTTTCCATGCCCAAAATCACCGCGTTAATTAAAATAAGCGCCAATAACACACGCTGCACCGTGCCGTGCTCAATAAACTGCTTTAACCGCGCCCGCAAGGTTGGCGCACTCACCAGGGCATCACTACTCATAAAACGACCTTTAGCAAAGTGGCTGAAATTGGCGCTATTGTATGCCAGCGGTAACGCCCGTCAATGGCTTTGCAGCAGCAACAGGTAAAGGCGTTACAGCAGCTGCGATAACGGGCTTTTTACCCCAGCCGCACCACGGTTTAATACGTGGGTATAAATTTGCGTAGTACGCACATCGGTATGGCCCAGCTGCTCCTGCACCGTACGAATATCGGCACCGGATTCCAGTAGGTGTGTGGCGAAGGAGTGACGCAGAGTATGGCAGGTAACATTTTTGCTGATACCGGCCTTTTTTGCGGCAATTTTTATTTCACGCCTGACGCAACTTTCATCCAGGTGGTGGCGGCGCAATAGCTTAGAATCTGGATCGACACTTAACTGCATTGACGGAAACAAATACTGCCAGCCCAGCTCTTTGGGTGCATTGGGGTACTTACGGGCCAACGCATAAGGCAACCAGACCCCGGCATAATCGGGGTGTGCCAAATCGGCCTGAAAATATTGCAACACAAACTGCGTTTGCTGTTTAAGTGAGGTCACTAATTCTGCGGCCAAAGTCGTGCGGCGGTTTTTATTACCCTTACCCTGCCACACCATGACCGACAGGTAGTCGTAGTCAATATCATGCACACGCAACCTAACCGCCTCCATCAACCGCAAACCACTGCCGTACATTAACTGTGCCAGCAGTTTATAGCGCGGTTCAATAACCCTTAGCAGGGCAAAAACTTCGCTGCGGGTAAGCACTACCGGTAACTTAGGCGAAAGCTGTGAGCGATTAAAGTTCAGGTTTAAAGACAAGGGTTTTTGCAACACGGTTTTATATAAAAAGCTCAGCGCATTAAGCGCCGACGCCTGGGTGCGTGGTGCAACATTACGCTGGTTGGTTAAATACGATAAAAAGCGCTCGACATCCTGCTCAGTTAACTGTGCCGGATGCTGTTTTTTGTTAAACAGGATATACATCTTTATCCAGTACACATAACCATCCACCGTTCGCTTGGCATAACGGCGGGCGTACATAAACTCAGCGATATACTGCAAAAAAGGCGACGCCATAACATTCCCCTTAAAATAAATTTACATGTACGCATATACAGTAGTAGGTAAATTTATTGTTAGCAAATTAATCGCAAGGTTTAAACCCGCTTTCTACATACACCGACAGGCAAACCGTTAAAATTCTGTTGATTTGGGTAGGGTTATTGGATAGTTTGTTGCCAATTATTAAAGATAGAAGGGAGCAAGCACTGCGTGAAAGCGTGCAAGCTCCAATTTATTAAGCTGTTAGCAGGTTTTCGGGTTTTAAAGGGTTCAGTCAGTAGTTTTATTCCGGCCTTGTTCGCGTTCGGTTTTCTTAGCGGCAGCGCCACAAGTTAAAATTCGCCAGTTTGTGGGTTTGCTGCAAACGGCGGTGGCGGTAGCGTTGTTCTTCTGGGCTTCGCTTAACAGTTTTACAGGTTCCGGTTGGCTCGCCGTATCGCAGCTGGCTGGTGTAGTTTTTAATAAAAGCAGCTTGCCGTTGTTCGGGTTTGCCAGTGCGGCAAACCGCGCAAGTTTGGTTCAGGCTGCTAACAAGCAAAGCCAGCCGACGCGTACCGCGCAGCTGCTTTGAGCGTTAGCTGTATAAAATTATGCTCCGAGTAATGTTTATAAAATTAGCTTTGTTTACAAGCAACCATTGGAAGTTGATGCTGCTAGCTAATTTATTTTTATTGGGAATCGCGAATTTTGTTATTCCCACATTCGGAGCAGAGTTGTTAAGTGAAAAGTATCTGATAATTGTGAAGCGGATCTTAGGGCTAGCTATTTTCTGGCTCGCTTCTTTTTTCTTGGTTTGGTTTTCATTCAAAGACAGTTTAAATGCAGCAAAGAAATGCGACAGTAACAACACTTATTTAGATGTTTTTAAAAGTGGTACTGAGAATTTATTTTCTATTTGGTTAATTATTTGGTACTTACTTTTGGCTGCTTTTAGTTTGTATTTGGTGTTAGACCCAATATACAGCTAACAAGCGCCATCAAAAACGCGCCCTTTGGGCGCTCGACTCGCAACACGTTGCTCGCGTTTGTGGCGGGCGTTAGCACTACAAGGTCGTACATGAACGAAAAAATCAGTAAAGCGCTCATTATTGCAGGGATGATCGTAATTGCATTTCCTATAACTTTGTTAATCATAATTGCTGATATTTCGATGATTACGTCGTTATTTTCAGAGTTTAG
>JBFMHG010000014.1:0-42061 GCA_040752955.1 Pseudomonadota bacterium | reverse complement strand
TAAGCAGCTGAAAAACTAGGCCCTGTTTCTTCCCAAAATAGTAGTGCAAGTACGTATGATAAAACTCAAAAAAGGCTTGGACATTCCCCTCGCGGGCAGTCCTAAACAAGAGATCAGTGCGGGCAATGCCATTGCAACTGTCGCCGTTTTAGGCGAAGAGTTTCATGGTATGCGCCCGACAATGGCGGTTGAAGTTGGTGATACGGTAAAAAAAGGCCAGGTACTTTTCGAAGATAAGAAAAATCCGGGCGTTAAATTTACCGCGCCACTGGCTGGAACTGTGACTGAAATTAACCGCGGTGCTAAGCGCGTGCTGCAGTCAGTGGTGATTAAAGCTGCCGGTAATGATGCAGTGCAGTTTGCTAAATATTCTGCTGATCAGTTAGCCGGTTTAAGCCGCGAGCAGCGGGTACAAAACCTGGTCGATTCAGGTCTGTGGGTCGCACTGCGTACCCGGCCATTCAGCCAGACGCCCGCTATTGACAGCACACCGCGTGCCATTTTCGTTAACGCTATGGACACTAACCCGCTGGCGGCTGACCCGGCAGTGGTGATTGCGGCTGACAGCGAGGCTTTTACCCAGGGCTTAACAGTATTAGCTGGCTTAACTGACGGTAAGTTATACCTGAGCAAAAAAGCCGGCGTGGCCATTCCGACTGTAGCGCAGGCGCAGGTTGCTGAGTTTGATGGCCCGCACCCGGCCGGTCTGGTAGGCACGCATATCCATATGCTTGAGCCTGTCAGTGCGAAGAAAGTGGTGTGGCACATTGGTTACCAGGACGTCATCGCCATTGGCAAGTTGTTTACTACCGGTGAGCTTCACAGCGAGCGCGTTATCGCTTTAGCCGGCCCGGCAGTGAAAAACCCACGTCTGGTTAAAACAGTGCTGGGCGCTTCTACGCATGAACTGACTGCCGGTGAACTGCAAGAGGGCACTAACCGTATTATTTCAGGCTCTGTTCTTGCTGGTGCTACGGCGCATGGTGTACACGGTTATGTTGGCCGTTACCACAATCAGGTGTCGGTACTGGCAGAAGGTACAGAGAAAGAGTTTATGGGCTGGATTGCACCAGGTGCCAAGAAGTTCTCGGTAACCCGCGCGTACTTGTCACATTTAAGCCCGAAACGCTTATTTAACATGACCACAACCACCAACGGCTCTGCCCGTGCCATGGTACCCATTGGTAACTATGAGCGCGTAATGCCACTGGATATCCTGCCAACCCTATTACTGCGTGACATGGTATCCGGAGACACTGACAGTGCGGTTTCGCTGGGTGTGCTGGAGCTGGATGAAGAAGATCTGGCGCTATGTACCTTTGTCTGTCCGGGTAAGTACGACTATGGCACGATTTTGCGCAACTGCCTGACGACCATTCAGAAGGAAGGCTAATCATGAGTTTAAAGCATTTTTTAGAGCGCATTGAGCCGTCATTCGAGAAAGGCGGCAAATATGAGAAGTGGTATGCGCTGTATGAAGCTGTTGCCACTGTACTTTATACCCCGGGTCTGGTGACGAAAAACGGTACTCACGTACGCGACAGTATCGATTTAAAGCGCATCATGATCTTCGTGTGGCTGGCGTTATTCCCGGCACTGTTTTTCGGTATGTACAACATCGGTCATCAGGCGGTTATCGCGCTGCAGGCCGGTTTTGGTACACCGGACACTTGGCAGGTGGCTTTATTCCAGGCATTGGGCGGTGAACTGACTGCCGACTCCGGCTGGGGCAGCAAAATGTGGTACGGCGCCGTCTGGTTCCTGCCTATTTATGCGGTGACCTTTGTCGTCGGTGGTTTCTGGGAAGTGTTGTTTGCTTCAGTACGCAAGCATGAAGTTAACGAAGGCTTCTTCGTCAGCTCTATTCTGTTTGCCTTGATCCTGCCAGCGACTATTCCGCTGTGGCAAGTCGCTTTGGGTATTACCTTCGGTGTGGTCGTGGCGAAGGAAGTGTTCGGTGGTACTGGTCGTAACTTCTTAAACCCGGCGTTAGCTGGCCGTGCTTTCCTGTTCTTCGCTTATCCGGCACAAATCTCTGGTGATTCAGTTTGGACAGTGGCAGATGGTTATTCAGGTGCGACCTGGTTAAGTAAAGCCGCCTCTGGCGAACTGGACTACAGTGCCAACATGGACCTGTGGTGGGATGCCTTCTACGGCTTTATTCCTGGTTCAGTCGGTGAAACCTCGGTACTGGCGCTGTTAATCGGTGGTCTGGCGCTGATTTATTTCCGCATTGCATCATGGCGTATCGTTGCCGGTGTGATGGTGGGTATGGTACTTACGGCCTATCTGTTCAACGGTATTGGCTCTGAGTCTAATGCCATGTTCGCTATGCCGTGGCACTGGCACCTGGTATTGGGTGGTTTTGCAATCGGTATGTTTTTTATGGCAACCGATCCGGTATCAGCGTCTTTTACCAATCAGGGTAAGTGGGCTTACGGTATTTTAATTGGCTTTATGGTGGTGATGATCCGTGTGGCTAACCCGGCATACCCTGAAGGTATGATGTTAGCAATACTGTTCGCTAACCTGTTTGCGCCATTGTTCGATTTCTTCGTGGCTCAGGCCAATATCAAGCGGAGGCTGGCACGTAATGTCTAGTAATAACGATAGCATCAGTAAAACGCTGATTGTAGTCATCTCTTTATGTTTAGTGTGTGCGGTTATCGTCTCAACTGCTGCCGTACAGTTACGGCCGCAGCAAACGGCCAATAAGCTGCTCGACTCGCAGAAGAACGTGTTAGCCGTCACTGGCTTATTGAGCGGTGGCAATATTGCGCAGCTTTACAGTGAGCATATTGTTGAACGTTTTGTCGATTTGGACAGCGGTGAGTTCGTTGAAAAGCCGGCAAATTACGATTACCGCAAGTTTATGAAAGATCCGAAAGAAAGTACCCGTTTAAGCGGCGAAGAGGATTTAGCTTCAATCAAGAGTCGCGCCAATGTCGCACCAGTGTATCTGGCCTATGCCAACGGCGTTGAATCAGGTGAGCTTACCTCTATTGTGCTGCCAATCCATGGTTACGGTTTGTGGTCTACCATGCACGCCTTTTTAGCGTTAGGGCCGGATGGTACAACCATTCAGGGGCTGAACTACTATGAGCAGGGCGAAACAGCTGGCTTAGGTGGCGAAGTGCAAAACCCTAACTGGGTGAAGCAGTTTGAAGGTAAAAAACTGTTAGATGCCTCTGGTGAACCTGCTATTAAAGTGCGTAAACCTGGTAATGCCAGCCCTGATTCAAGCTATGAAGTTGATGGTTTATCAGGCGCCACCTTAACGGCTAATGGTGTGCAAAACACTTTTGATTTCTGGGCGGGTTCTAAAGGGTTTGCCCCTTTCCTGGCCAAAGTGCGTGACGGAGCATTAAACAATGGCTAATGCAAAAGAAATTAAAACCGTACTGTTTGGGCCGGTTTTTGCCAACAACCCTATCGCATTACAGGTACTGGGTATTTGTTCTGCGCTGGCGGTAACCACTAAGATGGATAAAGCGCTGGTAATGTGTATTGCACTTACCTTGGTAACCGCGTTTTCAAACTTCTTTATTTCGTTAATCCGTAATCACATTCCATCCAGTGTGCGGATCATCGTACAAATGACCATTATTGCGTCCTTGGTAATCGTGGTGGACCAGCTGTTAAAAGCCTTTGCCTACGATGTCGCCAAAGAGCTGTCAGTGTTCGTTGGTCTGATTATTACCAACTGTATCGTTATGGGCCGCGCTGAAGCCTTTGCTATGAAGAGCAAGCCTGGTATCAGCTTCCTGGACGGTATCGGTAATGGCTTGGGTTACAGCGTGGTACTGATGACAGTAGCCTTTATCCGTGAACTGGGTGGTTCTGGTACTGTATTTGGCGTAGAAATACTGCCACTGGTAAAAGACGGTGGCTGGTATCAGCCAATGGGCCTGCTGTTAATGCCGCCGAGCGCCTTTATTATCATCGCCGCCTTTATCTGGATACTGCGCACCTTCCGTACTGAACAAGTCGAGAAGGCATAAGGAGCTATAGATGGAACATTATTTAAGCTTGTTTGTTCGCGCCGTATTTATTGAAAACCTGGCGCTGTCGTTTTTCCTCGGTATGTGTACTTTCCTTGCGGTGTCGAAGAAAGTAACCACGGCCTTCGGTTTAGGTGTTGCCGTTATCGTGGTATTAGGTATTTCGGTACCGGTGAACAATTTGGTTTACCAAAACTTACTGGCACCGGGTGCACTGGCTTGGGCTGGGTTTCCTGAAGCCGATTTAAGTTTCCTTGGTTTCTTAACCTATATCGGTGTTATTGCAGCCTTGGTACAAATCCTGGAAATGACGCTGGATAAGTTTTTCCCGGCGCTGTACAACGCTTTAGGTATCTTCCTGCCGCTAATCACGGTGAACTGTGCCATCTTCGGTGCCGTAGCCTTTATGGTTGAGCGGGATTACAACTTTGGCGAGAGCGTGGTGTTTGGCCTAGGCAGTGGTATTGGCTGGGCACTGGCAATTACTTTGCTGGCAGCTGTACGTGAGAAGTTAAAATATGCAGACATTCCACACGGTTTACGTGGTCTGGGTATTACCTTCTTAATAGTGGGTTTGATGGGCTTTGGCTTTATGTCATTCTCTGGTGTATCACTGTAAGGGGGAAGGGAACACAAGATGGAAAATCTAGATATTATTCTTGGCGTTGCCATGTTCACCCTGGTGGTGCTGGCCCTGGTGGTCATTATTTTGGTGGCCAAATCTAAGCTGGTAGCATCAGGCGACATTACGATCAGCATCAATGGCGATCCGAGCAAAGCCATCAAAACCAAAGCCGGCGGTAAACTGCTGGGCGCCTTAGCTGACAACGGTATTTTCTTATCGTCAGCCTGTGGTGGTGGTGGTTCTTGTGGCCAGTGTCGTGTGCATGTGCACTCAGGTGGCGGTGAAATTCTGCCGACTGAATTGGGTCACATTACCAAAGGCGAAGCCCGCGAAGGTTGCCGCTTATCGTGTCAGGTAAACGTAAAATCTGACATGGAAATTGAAGTTGAAGAAGAAATCTTCGGCATCAAAAAGTGGGACTGTACTGTTATCTCTAATGATAACAAAGCGACCTTTATCAAAGAGCTGAAGCTACAAATTCCTGATGGCGAGTCAGTACCGTTCCGTGCTGGTGGCTACATTCAGATTGAAGCACCGGCGCACCATGTGAAGTACAAGGACTTTGATATTCCTGCACAATTCCGTGGTGACTGGGAGCGCTTTAACTTCTTTAGCCTGGAGTCTAAAGTAGACGAGGAGACCATCCGCGCTTACTCAATGGCAAACTATCCGGAAGAAGAAGGCATTATTATGCTGAACGTTCGTATTGCTACGCCGCCGCCAAATAACCTGAGCCTGCCTTGCGGTAAGATGTCCTCCTTTATCTGGAGCCTGAAAGAAGGCGATAAAGTAACCATTTCAGGCCCGTTTGGTGAGTTCTTCGCTAAAGATACTGATGCAGAGATGGTATTTATCGGTGGTGGTGCTGGTATGGCGCCCATGCGCTCACACATTTTCGACCAGCTGCGCCGGTTAAAATCAAAGCGTAAAATCACCTTCTGGTACGGTGCCCGCTCTAAGCGCGAAATGTTCTATGTTGAAGATTTCGACATGCTGGCAGCAGAGAATGAAAACTTTGAGTGGCATGTAGCACTGTCGGACCCTCAGCCTGAGGACAACTGGACAGGTTACACTGGATTTATTCATAACGTTATTTATGAAAACTACCTGAAAAACCACAAAGCACCGGAAGACTGCGAGTTCTATATGTGTGGTCCACCGATGATGAACAAAGCCGTTATCAATATGCTCAAAGACTTAGGCGTAGAAGATGACAACATCCTGTTAGACGACTTCGGCGGCTAACACAGTAAAACACCGCAGGGGCTCCTAACAGGCGCCCCTGCTGCTATCAGGAACCGCTATGCACGTTGTTTCTTTCCTGAAAATCTGGCTGGCCACTATAGTGCTGGCTGTTTTAGTGTCCTGTTCCCCGGCGAAACCGGTTAACCAGCAATATCAGCTGGATGGTAGCACCATGGGAACTTACTATGTGGTGAAGTTTTACAGCGACACCACACCGGATCTAACGGCGCTTAAACAGCACATTGATACTGAGCTGGAACTGGTTAACGACTTAATGTCAACCTACCGGCCAGAGTCTGAACTGATGCGCTTTAACCGCCATACTGATGGCAGTGTTTTTGCTATTTCAGCGCAAACCCGCACTGTTATTGCCGAAGCTTTGCGTATCGCAGAGCAAACCGGCGGCGTGCTGGATGTTACCGTAGGCCCTTTGGTTGAACTGTGGGGTTTTGGTGCACGTGGCCGTATTGAGCATGCGCCTGATGACGCTGTAATTGCACAAGCCCGTACCTGGGTAGGTTATAACAAGTTACGCCTGATACAGACCGGTTTGGTTAAAGACGTGGCGCAGCTGGCGGTAGATTTATCACCTATTGCGAAAGGTTATGGTGTCGATCAGGTCGCTGCGGTGCTGGAGCAGCAGGGCATTACTGATTATCTGGTAGAAATTGGTGGTGAAATGCGCTTGAAAGGCGTAAAAGCAGATAAGCAGCCATGGAAAATCGCTATCGAGAAGCCAGTAAGTACCGAGCGTGCCGTACAACGTATACTGCTGCCGGGCGATATGGGCGTGGCGACATCGGGTGATTATCGCAACTATTTTGAAGAAGAGGGTGTGCGTTACTCACATTTACTCGACCCACGTACCGGTAAGCCGATTACTAACCGAACCGTATCAGTCACCGTATTACACCCTTCCTGTATGACAGCGGATGGTTACGCTACCGCATTAAATGTCATGACAGCGCAGGAAGCACTGGCTTTTGCTGAGCAGCATCAACTGGCGGTGTTAATCGTGACAAAAACTGATGAAGGTTTTAACGAGTTAACCTCTTCAGCCATGCTGCCTTATCTGGCCGAATAACGGAGTTGTTATGAGTATTTTCTTACTAACCTTTGGTTTGTTTTTACTGGTCGTGGTTGCTATGGCAATTGGTTATCTGGTGCAGCGTAAAACCATTGCAGGTAGTTGCGGCGGCTTGGGCGAGATGGGCATAGAGAAAGCCTGTGACTGTGATAAGCCATGCGAAAAACGGCAAAAGCGTCTTGAGAAAGAAAAATTTTGGCAACAGAACAAAATTATCTAAGCTCACCGGGTTACTTTCTTTATCCAAAGCTGGCGTCTTGCCAGCTTTTCACTTTTCAGGAGACAGGCGTTGCTGGATAAATGGTTTTTAATAAGTGCCCGTGGCAGTTCGGTCAAACGCGAGATGATGGCCGGGCTGACGACCTTTATGGCGATGTCTTATGTACTGTTTGTTAACCCTGCTATGCTGGCACAAACGGGTATGGATCAGGGTGCCGTCTTTGTTGCTACTTGTTTAGCGGCGGCGCTCGGCTGTTTGTTAATGGGGTTGTTGGCTAACCTACCAGTAGCACTGGCACCGGGCATGGGGCTAAACGCGTTTTTTACTTATGTTATCGTGCTGGAGCAAGGCCATAGCTGGCAAACCGCACTGGCCTGTGTGTTTTTCTCCGGCTGTTTGTTTTTATTGCTGAGCATTTTCAAGATACGCGAGTGGATCATCAACAGCATCCCACTGCCACTGAAAATGGGTATTGCCGCCGGTATTGGCATGTTTCTGGCGCTGATAGCGCTTAAAACCGCCAATATTATTGTCGCAAGCCCAGCCACCCTGGTGACCTTGGGCGACTTACATCACCCGCAAGTGGTGCTGGCGCTGTGTGGCTTTTTCGTTATTTTTGCACTGGCACACCGTGGCTGGCATGCCGCAGTGCTTATTAGCATAGTGCTGGTGACCTTAGGTGGCTGGTTTTTGGGTGACACCCGCTTTAGCGGCATTGTTGCCACGCCGCCGTCATTGGCCCCTACCTTTATGCAGCTGGATTTTGCTGCTGCGCTGCAGCTTAGCATGTTGCCGGTGATATTAAGTTTGCTGTTTCTTGACCTGTTCGATACTTCGGGCACGCTGGTGGCGGTAAGTCATAAAGCTGGCTTAATGCAACAAGATGGCAAAGTACCTGACTTAAACAAAGCCCTGATTGCCGATAGCAGCGCCACTATCGCCGGCGCCATGTTAGGCACATCCACCACCACCAGCTATGTTGAGAGTACCAGTGGTGTTGCAGCCGGTGGCCGTACTGGCTTAATGGCGGTGGTTACCGGATTGTTATTTCTGGCAGCATTATGGTTTTCGCCGCTGGCGGCCATGGTGCCAACTTATGCCACCGCCGGCGCGCTATTGTATGTGGCGACCCTGATGCTGGGTAGTTTACAGCATGTCGAATGGGACGAGGTGATCCAGGCGGTGCCGGTCAGCGTTGTGTTGGTGATGATGCCACTGACCTTTTCCATCTCTGATGGTATAGGCATGGGGTTTATCAGTTACGCTGTGCTATGTTTAGTCACCGGTAACCTACACCGCACCACGTTCAGCGTTTGGCTGCTGACTCTGGTGTTTCTGGCCAAATTTATTTGGGGATAAGCTTAATGAAATTACAACTGTTTACTACGCTGGCGTTACTATTGGCTGTGGCACCGCTGCACGCCGATCGCTTTAAAGACGTACAGGTGCAAGACACCAAATTGACGGAAAACCTGTATATGCTGAGCGGTGCTGGCGGCAATATGGCTACCGTGATTGCCGGTGAAAAGGTGCTGTTGGTCGACAGCCAGTATGCTGAACTGGCAGATAAAATTAAAGCCAAGCTTACTGAGCTGGGTGCAAGTTCTGGCGTTACTACGCTGGTCAACACACACCTGCACGGTGATCATGTTGGCGGTAACAGCCAGCTGGCAGCCGGCGTCGATATTATTGCCCATCACAATGTGTTAAGCCGCCTGGCGCAGGATAACAAGTTTCCGCGTAATGGCCTGCCCACCATCACCTTTAAAGAGCAGCTTAAGCTGAGCCTGGGCGGTCAGACCATCCGGCTGGATTACCTGCCACCCAGCCATACCGATGGCGATATAGTGGTATGGTTTGAAGAGGCCAACGCGGTGCATTTTGGCGACTTGTTATTTGAAGGTCGCTTTCCGTTTATCGATACCAACAATGGTGGTTCGGTAAAAGGGTATATCGACAACACCCGTCAGCTGATTGGTATGCTTAATGAACAAACCCGTGTTATCCCAGGCCACGGCCAGCTTACTGACAAAGCCGGTGTGCAGCGTTCACTGGACATGATGCAGGCCACCCTGGCTATAGTGCAGGGCTATAAAGCCGCAGGCATGACTGAGCAGCAGGCGGTAGAAAAAGGTTTGGGTGAGCAGTGGAAAAGCTGGCACTGGAGTTTTATCACCGAAGAGCGCTGGATTAAGACACTTTATCAGGCTGATGTAAACTAGCACTTGTCGGCATCTACTGCGCTGGTTATGCTGTACGGCATGATAAGGGCAGGGCGCAAGCCCGCTGCTGCGCAGGACACGGATGAGGCTACGCGAAACGCTTGTTGCTTATATGCTGCCATTACTGGTATTGCCGGTAATGGCCTTTGGCTATATTGCTTACCAGTTTAGTAAGCAATATTGGCAACAACAGGCCTATTATGGCGCAGAGAAAGCCCTCAGCCAGCAGCAATTGCAGCTAACCAGCTTTTTGCAGTTACAACAGGCCCGCTTAGCCTTGCTGGCGCAGAACCCGCTGTTAGCACAGTATGTGCAGCAAGCTGAAGACAGTCAGCTTAGCGTCTTGCAACAACAATTCCGTCAGTTTGCCAGTGCTGATAGAAACGTGGTGTCGGTTAAATTATTGAACCTAAACGGTGATTACCAGTTGCAGGTGCCACACCGGCCAGACTACTCCAGCATTCCAAACCGGTTTCGTAATGAATATTTTTCTCAGCTGCAAGCTCAGGTAGAGGAGGCCAGCTACTTTCTGGCGCAAGACACCGACAGCAAAAGTCAGCAATTGTTTTTTGCTCACAAACTCTATGCCGGCAGTGTTAACGAATCACGCCGTTTATGGGGTTACCTGGTGGTGGTGGTTAGCCCCAAACCACTGGCTGACGTTGTCAGTTACCGGCATACGCCCAACAGTGTGACGTTATTAATCAGCAAAGCGGCTGCTATTACCTATGCTGATAACCCAGCGTTGATTGGCAGTGCCTTTGCGCCGACCAATTTTCGTGCTATCCAGCAAAGTATTGATGCTGACAGCTTCAGTGACGTGATTTTGCTGGGCCAAAACCGCTTGTTATTAGGTAAAAGTTTACCTGGTGCTTATCAGTTGCTGTATGGCATTGACGAGCAAGAACTGTTGCAACAACAGCGCAACTTATCCTTGGTGATCTTGCTGCTGACGTTATTAATGTGCGCTACGTTACCGCTGTTAGTCTATTGGCTGCTGATCCGTAATATTTTTGCCCCGATTAAACAGCTTACGGCGGCGAAGACAGCGGTCGGGCGCGGCGACTTATCGACCTTGCTGGAAGTAACAAAGCAGGACGAACTGGGGGACATGTTTGCTGCTTTTAATGTGATGGTGCGCCAGCTCAGAGTGTACCGCGAGCGCGAACGCGCCTATAAACAGCAACTGGAAGACAAAGTACTGCGACGTACCCAAGACCTGGCCCGCGCCAACGACGACTTAGCCGCCGCTAACCAGGAGCTTATTCTGGCGCGCGAAGCGGCCGAGCAAGCCAACCGGCTAAAAAGTGTGTTTTTAGCCAATATGAGTCACGAGATCCGCACGCCGCTGACGGCCATTATTGGTTTCTCCGAGCAGGCGCTAAATGAGCCGGATCACGAAAAGCTGCACAATTATCTGCAACGGGTGTTAAAAAGCGGCGATCATTTGCTCGGATTGATTAACGATATTCTCGATTTATCGAAAATTGAGGCAGAAAAACTGGAGCTGGAAAGTGAAGCGTTCGATGTGCTTAGCGTCATTGAAGATGTATTCCTGTTAACCCGCAGTCAGGCTGAGGCCAAAGGCTTACAGTGTTTATTGCAGCTGAATTTTCCCCTGCCGCGCCAGCTTTATAATGACGCACTGCGTTTTCGCCAGGTGTTGTTAAACCTGACCAGTAATTCGGTTAAGTTTACCCAAAAAGGAAAAATAGTGCTCAGTGTCAGCTTTGATGTGCTGACACAACAGCTCAGCATCAAAGTAAAAGACAGCGGTATTGGCATGACACCTGATGAGCTAAGCCGTATCTTTCAGCCCTTTGTCCAGGCAGATGCCACTGTCACCCGCCATTTTGGTGGTACGGGTCTTGGGCTTTGTATCTCGAAAAAGCTGATGCAACAAATGGATGGCGATATTCAGGTAGAGAGTGTTAAAGGTATCGGCAGCTGTTTTGAACTGCAGTTTGACTGTTCGCGCCAGCACCCGGAATTAGTCGATGACTTAGCTAACATCCCCGCGTTGCCTGCGACACCAGCCGTTGCTACAGAGCAAGCGCCGCTGCACATACTGGTCGCAGAAGACAACCCGGATAACCAGTTACTGCTGCAACTGATGCTGGAAAAGGCTAACGCCAGCTGCGTGATGGTAGAAAATGGCCATAAGGCGGTTGAGCGTGCGCTGGCAGAGGATTTTGACCTGATTTTTATGGACATGCAGATGCCGTTAATGGGCGGTGAAGAAGCAACCCGGCTGATCCGCCATGCCGGTATCGAAACACCGGTTATTGCTGTTACGGCTAACGTGATGTCAGAAGATTCAGAGCGTTATCGTCAGGCAGGGTGTCAGGGCTTATTGGCAAAACCTGTGATGCACGCTCAGTTAGTGGCTATACTGAGCAAATACGGCAAATCAACAACAACAACTGATGTGGATAAGCTTACGCAACAACTGGCGCAGGATCCGCAAATGCAGGCACTAAAGCAACAGTTTACTGCGCAATTGCCGGCGTTGCTAAAGGATCTGCAGCAGGCTTTTGCTAACACAGACTGGCATAGCCTGGCCTATGCCGCCCACAGTTTAAAAGGCAGTGCTGGCAGCATGGGGTATCCGTTATTAACAGAGCTAGCCGGCCAGCTCGAAGTCAGTGCCCGGCAGCAACTCAGTGAGGCCTGTGCCGCTTTACTGCGGCAGATGCAGCAGAGTATCGCTAAAGATGACGAATAACTAACGCCGGCCAGGGAGCTTTATGTCAGCACAGCAACGCTTGTTACAGCTTTTACAGTATAAAATTCAGCATGATCAGTTACTGCTACCCACCTTGCCTGATGTCGCGTTAAAAGTGCGTGAGCGCTCGTCTGAGCCCGATATTAGCCTTGCCGAGATGGCTGATGTGATAGCACAGGACCCGGCGTTAGCAGCGCGCATGATCAAAGTAGCCAACAGTGCCTTTATGGGCCGCTCGATTAAAGTGACGTCATTAAGCCAAGCGGTTACCCGCATTGGCCTCAGTCAAATTCGTAATATTGCCATCGCCATGGCACTGGAGCAGGTGTTTGTTTCTAAACATAAACAAGTACAACAGCATCTGGATCAACTGTGGCAACTGAGTGTGCAAACGGCTTGTGTGGCCACCGCCTGTCTTAGTGTTTATCAAACGGTGGAGCCACGCAGTGGCCTGAGTAAAGATGTACTTAATCTGATGGCACTGGTACATAATATCGGTGCTTTACCCATTATCAGTGAAGCAGAACGTGAAACGGAGTTGCTGGGCGACCCGCGTTTTTTACTGCATTTAGCCAACAGTCTGGCCAAAGATGTCAGCCTTCGCATTATGTATGCCTGGGGCTTTGCACAAGAGTTCTATCAGGTAAGCCAGAGCTGGCAAAAATTGCAGCCGGATAATCCTGGACCGGGTTATGCCGATTTTATTCGTCTGGCAGTGATTGCCCGTGATGGCTATGCCGATAAAGCACTGCAGCAGCGTTTACTGGACTACTATGTGTCTGTTAACCTGGTGCCGCAGTCGCAGTTTATGCAACATCCTGATATCCTTCAGGTTTATCAGGACGTGCAAAGCGTGTTTCGTTAAAGCCGCATTATTCTGCGGTGCTGTTTACCTGCTGCTGTATGGCGCTTAGTGCCTGGTTTACTGTGCTGGCCATAAGCAGTAAGTCGGCATCCAGCCTGGCTAGCAAATCATCCCAACCCAGCTCATCGTTTTGTCCGGTTAGCAATTCGTGAAATTTAAGCCGCTTTAATGCGCCCTCGTCGGTAACAGCCAGTGACAAACGGTCAGCCTGTTCCAGGCCAATACTGGTTACCAGTTTGTGTTGCAGATGACTTTGCACTTCGTCGGCACTGAGTAAATGATTACTAAATTTGACCTTGGCGCCTTCTTCATCCGGTGCTTTTAACTCAGCATCTGCACCCAGGCTAAAACCTTGCGGCAGTGCTTGATTTTGCAGCCATAACTGTAAGTGAGTCGTCAGTTTAGTGTTGTCAAGCCAGGGCAAGGCAGGTAAGGAGCCTAACGCCTTGCGCAATAGTGCCAACACATCTTCTGCTTTGCTGGCACTGCCGCTGTTAATGACCAGCCACTGATTGTCGGGATCATAATAGCCCTGCGTTAAGGTTGAACGACTAAAGGCGCGTGGCAATAGGCTCAGTTGTAATTCTTCTTTCAGGCTTTGTTTTTCTTTGCGGCTTAATGGCCGGCCTTTTTCCAGCTCCATCGCTTCCAGTTTTGGCTGCATCTCTTCATTGATCACGGCCGCGGGCAGGATTTTTTCCTGGCGTTTAACGGCAAAAAACAGCAGATGCTGACAGCCATGACAATACTGCTTCACACTGGCATGTAACGGGAAACTAAAGCCGGTTCTTACCGCTTCCTGTGCGCTTAACGGGCTGAATTTAAACTCAGCCAGCGCCTGTTCCCATACCGAAGGGTCGGTGCTCAGCGGCGCGCTGAGCTTATACACACGAACATTTTTAAACCACATAATCTACTCTACTTCAAACATCCGGTTGCGGAGTATAACGTGGATCAGGCCGTAGGTTTGAGCTTTTTTGGGAAGCAAATATGGTAGTGCAGGCCTTTACCCGGCTCACTGCTAACACTAATGCTGCCACCCAGTGTTTGCCTTACCAGGTTATAAGTAATGTGGGTGCCCAAGCCGCTGCCGCCCTGGTCGCGTTTGGTGGTAAAAAACGGATGAAACAGCTTTTCCAGTTGCTCCTGTGCCAGGCCTTTACCGTTGTCGCTATATTTGATGTCGACGTTATCATCTTCATCCAGCACCGTAATGCGGATAAGCCCGTTGTCCATCTCTTCAAAACCGTGGATCAGTGAGTTCATTAACAGGTTAGTGAAGATCTGCGAGATGGCGCCAGCCGGGCAGCTGAGCATAATGTTGTCCGGGCAATTCACCTCGACCTGGTGATGTGTCTTTTTAAAGTTCGGTTGTAACGAGCGGATCACCTCGTGCAGGTATTCTGACAAATTGATGGTTCGCACGGCTTCACTGGTTTGATCGACCGCGATTTGCTTAAAGCTGGCAATCAGCTCCGATGCCCGTACCAGGTTAGACTGCAATAGCTCAGTACCCTGTGTCGCTTCTTCAATAAAATGTTCCAGTGTTTTGGGTGTCAGTGTTTTGTCTTTGTAAGCTTGTTCCAGCGTTTGCAGTTTTTCTGCCAGGAAACTGGTCGCCGTAACGCCTATGCCCACCGGTGTATTCACCTCGTGGGTAATGCCTGCCACCAAACCACCCAACGCAGCCATTTTCTCTGATTGCACCAAGCGATCTTGCGCCTGTTTTAAATCATCAACAATTTTTTCCAGTTCGCTTTGTTTGGTGCGTAGGGCATCTTCGGTATGACGGCGGCGCTCAATTTCTTCGCGTAAGCTTTGTTGTTTTACTTCCAGCTCTTGTTTTTGCTGTTGTAAGTCCATCATTGCCTGGCTAAGGCCGGACGTTTTACGCGCCACTTCCTGCTCCAGCATAAGGTTTTGTTGATCTAGCTTTTCATTCGACAGCATCAGTTGCTTTTGCGTGGTTTCCAGCTGGGTTTTGTAATCCTGCACCCGGCCAATCAGCCGGTTAAAGGCGTCGGCCATTACGCTCAGCTCTGAGCTGTCGCCATGCTGTATTTCCACTTTGGCGCCATCAAGTTGGTCCAGCTCTAAATCTTCTATCTGTTGGGTCAGCTCAGTTAAAGGTACGGTAAGTTGTTTACGAAACGCCAGTAAAAACAGGATGATCAAAAAGGTGGTTTTGAGCATGGCATTTCCCACCAGGAAGTAAATGCCCACTTTTATCCGGTCGATCACCACGGCGCGACTGGAGAATAAGGTAACATCACCCACCTGGGTGGCCCGGCCTGAAAACTCAAAAATCAGCGGGAAGGTGTAACCAAAAATACCGGATTGCTGCTCCGTCAAACGCACGCCTTCACGCACCAGTTGCGTGCTGAAGCGCTCCTGAATATTGATATACAAACCAAGCTGGGTAATCACAGCGCCACTGTCATCGCGCACAATAATGCCTTCAATCGCCGGTATCGCCAGCAGACCATCGGCAATGATCATTGCTTGCTGGGTATTAAGCTCCCAAATAGCCCGCGTCAGGCTGCCAGAAAAAGTTTGCTGCAGTGTTTCCAGCTCACCATTAATGTGGTTTTTGGTATTAAAGTATTCTGCAACAATTTGGCCCAAAGTAACGATAAAGGTCAGAATGAAATACACTGACAAAACCTTGGTTAACAGCTTACGGGACAAGCTTTTCTGCTGCATGAAATAACCTTGTGTGGCAACAATATTATGAGTGTTATTGCACTACCATAACCAATAACCGGCAGTTTGCAAATAGCTCTGGGGGTTCTGAGCTATTTATAGCGCAGATATTGCTTTATAGTGACGGTCTGTATATATTTTTTAGCCAACTTTGGCCCCAACGACAACAACAACACAGGCTGTAGTACATGGCGTTAACGGTTTTAATATGTGACGACTCTTTGTTGGCACGTAACCAATTAAAGAAGGCGTTGCCGGCAGATTTTGATGCCAGTATCGTCACTGCAACAAATGGTTTAGAGGCACTGGCCGTGCTGCAATCGCAGGAGATTGGCCTGGTGTTTTTAGATCTGACCATGCCCGAGCTTGATGGTGTCGGCGTGCTTGAAGCTATCAAAGCGCAACAACTGGATTGCCTTGTGATCGTGGTCTCTGCTGATATCCAACCAGAAATGCAAAAGCGGGTAATGGAGTTGGGGGCACTGGCCTTTATTCAAAAACCGGCCAATGCCGACAAACTGGCTGCGGTGCTGCACAAGTATGGTTTGATATGACAACACTGCATTTCACGGAAGAACAGCGCGATTGCCTGCAGGAGCTGGTAAATGTTGCTATGGGCCAGGCCAGTGACAAACTGGCGCGCTATCTGGAGACCATGGTGCACCTGCAGGTGCCGGCGATAAAACTGGTTGATACCCAGCAGTTGCCTGAACATTTTGCCAACCGTTATCAGCAGCAGAGTGTCAGTCTGATAAGCCTGGGCTTTTTTGGTGATCAGGGATTGCGTGGCGAAACCATTATGCTGTACCAGTTAGCCAATGTCGGTGTGCTGACTAAACTGCTGGGTTACAGCGATGATGACAGTTCAGAAGCTGAAATGCTGACGGACATAAGTTCGGTGCTCACTACCACTTTCTTAAATGGCCTGGCCGAGCAGCTGGACAACAGCTTTTCGTATGCCGCGCCACGTATTTTGTCCAGCCGCGATGAGCATTTCGCCGATAAGCTGGCCGCGACGGCTCAACAATGGCAACTGGCGCTGCAGGTCGACATTCGCTATCAACTGACGGACTACAGTTTTCACTGTGACATGATTTTACTCATTCCCGGCGAAGCCGTGTTGCGCCTGCGTCAGATGTTGGATCAGATCCTGGCGGACTTTTAATGCCGTTAGACGGATTATTGCAGCCGTTACTGTCACAGCTCAATTCCGGGGTAGTGCTACTGGACGCTGAGCTAAAACTGGTGTTTATCAATCAGTTTATTGCCCGGCGAGCTGATCTTCAGCCAGACGATGTTAAAGGTAAAAGCCTGTTCGACGTGTTCAGCGACTTGCCGCAAGCCTGGCTGCAACGCAAACTGCAAGGCGTATTAAGTTTGCAGGTGCCGGCGTTTAGTAGCTGGGAGCAGCGACAATACGTTTTTAAATTGCCGCATTTGCGCCCGCTCAGTAGCGACAGTGCTTATATGGCGCAAAATTGCAGTATGTTACCGCTAACTGCGCCTGACACGGGTGAGCGCTACATCTGTATTTTGGTGGAAGATGCCACCGACGCTTACGTCTATCAGCAGCAGTTACAGCAAAGTGTCGCGCGCTTACAACTGGCAAACCGTACCGACGGCCTGACCGGCGTCTTTAACCGCAGTTACTGGCAGCAACAATTAGGTTATGAAATTCAGCGGGCTGAGCGGTACCAGCATCCGTTGTCGTTGCTGTTATTTGATTTAGACAAATTTAAGCAGTTAAACGATCACTATGGCCATTTGGGCGGTGATGCAGTGTTAATCGAAGTATCGCGCTTAGTAGCGGCTTTGTTGCGTGATACTGATCTCCTTGGACGTTACGGTGGGGAAGAGTTTGGTATTATTCTGCCCGAAACCGATTTAACCGGCGCTGTGCAAGTCGCTCAGCGGCTTTGCAGCGCGGTAGCCGCGCATAGCATTACCTTTGAGCAACAACAGCTTACTGCCACCATTAGCGTAGGTGTCACCTGTTTCACCAGCGGTCTTGGCAGTGATCAGCTGATCCAACAAGCGGATGAAGCTTTATACAGTGCAAAACGGCAAGGGCGCAATCAGGCTGTTGCCTGGCGCGACAGTCAGAGTGCTTACCTTAAAAAGGTAAAGTGATCGCGCAGAAAATTTAGCCATTGACAGACGTCTATAAGTCTGTGCATAGTGTTGGCGATGAAAATAACAACGACAGTCCTCACCACCATTATTATTACCACCAACCCTGCGGGGTAGGAGGTCGGCGGTGTGTTGTCTGTAAAAAAGACCCGTGACCTCAAACGTCACGGGTCTTTTTTTTGGCTTGGTATTACAAAGCCGGCATAACAACAAGCAAGCGTCACGGTAACGGAACATTACAGATACTTAATGCGCAAGGAGTAATACATGAGGGTGCTAAAATTTGGCGGCTCGTCGCTGGCATCGGTCGAGCGTTTTGTCAGCGTTGCCACTGTTGTGCAGCAGCAAGCCGCCGATGATACGATTTGTCTGGTGTTGTCGGCGCCGCAGGGAGTAACCAATACCTTGGTTGAGCTGACCGACCTGGCCTATCTGGGCTCAGACTTTGCTGCGCTGCTCAGTCAGTTATCAACGCGCTACCAGGCACTGGCCACTGAGGCTGCGACCTTGTTCCCCGGGGCAGATTTGGCAGGGCTTGAGCAAGTGATGACATCTCAGCTGGCACAACTGCAAAACCAGCTGACCGGTATTGCGCTGCTGCGCCACTGTCCTGATCATATCAAGGCACAAATTCTCGGTTTAGGCGAGCAGTTTAGCGTTGCCCTGATGACGGCCCTGTTAAACGCTAAGCAGCTGCCGGCATTGGCGCTGGATGCAGTAACACTGGTAAAAAGCACGGGGGATTATTTAAACGCCAGTGCCGATATTGCCGGCTGTGAGCAGACGCTGCCACAGGCGATTGCCGCCAGGCCTGCCAAGGTTTATGTGATTGCCGGTTTTGTCTCCAGCAATGCCGCCGGTGAAACCTGTTTGCTTGGCCGCAACGGTTCCGATTACTCTGCCGCTATTGTGGCGGCGGCCATCCGCGCCGCAGCCTGCGAAATCTGGACTGATGTTGATGGTGTGTACAGTGCCGATCCGCGTCAGGTAAAAAATGCCAAGCTGATAGATCGTTTGTCTTATGATGAAGCGATGGAGCTGTCGTACTTTGGTGCTAAGGTGTTACACCCAAAAACCATAGGCCCGCTGGCGCGTTACAACATTCCCTGTTACATCAAAAATACCCTTAACCCGGTAGCGCCGGGTACCTGTATCGATAGTACCGGCGGTGGTGATGCGCTGGTAAAAGGTATCTCTAGTCTGGAGCATCTGGCGCTTATCACAGTGTCTGGGCCGGGTTTAAAAGGTGTGGTGGGTATGGCCAGCCGGGTGTTTGCCTCTATGGCACGCGCACAAATTTCGGTCAGCCTGATTACCCAGTCCTCGTCTGAGTTCAGCATCAGTTTCTGTGTACCCCAGCTGCATTTAGCTGCAGCAAAAAAAGCCTTACAGCAAGAGTTTGAACTGGAGCTGCAAACCGGTTTACTGCGCGAGCTCACCATTTTATCGGATATGGCCATTGTCAGTCTGGTCGGCGATGGAATGCGCCAGCACCGTGGTGTGGCGGCGAAGTTTTTTGCCTCATTGGCGCAGGCCCGGGTGAATGTGGTGGCCATAGCGCAAGACAGCAGTGAGCGCTCTATCTCGGCGGTTGTAGAGCAAAGTGCCTGTAAAAACGCCGTGAAGGTGTGCCATGAAAACTTCTTCAGCCATGTACCCAGTATCGATGTGTTTCTGGTCGGTTGTGGTGTGGTGGGCAGTGAGCTGTTGGCTCAGATCCAGCGCCAGCAAAGCTTTTTACAGCAGCGCCATGTCAGGTTAACGGTGTACGGTATCGCTAACAGCAAAACCTGTTTACTCAATGGTGAAGGCATTGCGTTAGCCGACTGGCCGGCGCAGTTGCAACAGGCACAAGGCAGTTTCTCTGTGGAAAAGCTAAGCCAGTTTGTGCAGCAGCAGCACCTGACTAATCCGGTACTGGTCGATTGCACCAGCTCAGAGCAGGTGGCGGCGCAGTATGCAGACTTTCTTGCGGCGGGCTTTCACGTGGTAACACCGAACAAAAAAGCCAATACCGCCAGTTACAGCTATTACCAGCAGCTGCGCGCCCTGGCGCAGCAAAACCGGCGGCGTTTTTTGTATGAAACCACAGTAGGCGCTGGCTTACCGGTCATCGATACCTTGCAGGGCCTGCTCAATGCCGGTGATGAATTACTGGCGTTTGAAGGCATTTTATCTGGCTCCTTATCCTATATCTTTGGTGAGCTGGAGCAGGGGGTATCTCTGTCTGAGGTGACGAAAAAAGCCAAAGCATTGGGCTTTACTGAACCCGACCCGCGCGATGATTTATCCGGTATGGACGTAGCGCGTAAGCTGCTGATCCTGGCGCGCGAAGCTGGCATGACGTTGGAGCTAAGCGATGTAGAAGTCGAGTCAGTGCTGCCGTCAGGCTTTGCCAACGAGGCCAGCACAGAGCAGTTTATGGCTAAATTACCTGAGCTGGACCAGGCTTTTAGTCAGCGCGTGAGCCAAGCCAAAGCTGAAGGTAAGGTGCTTCGGTATATTGGTGAAATCAGCGGTGGTAAATGTAAGGTCGCCATTAAGGCACTGGACGTTGACCACCCACTGGCCAAAGTGAAAGACGGTGAAAACGCACTGGCAATTCATACCCGTTATTATCAGCCTATTCCTTTTGTCCTGCGCGGTTACGGTGCCGGTGCGGCAGTGACCTCAGCCGGGGTGTTTAGCGACATTATGCGCACTCTTGGCTGGCAGCAACAGGTGTAATAAAGATGCAAGCAGAATTCGTTTATGAAAAACGCTACTATGCGCCGGCATCTACCGGTAACTTCTCGGTTGGCTTTGATCTACTCGGCGCCGCCTTTGAACCACTAAACGGCGAATTGTTTGGCGATGTGCTGGATATTATTGCGCCAAGCAGCACGCTGGAGCTGGAAATAGTGGGCCGCTACCAGCATCAGCTGCCGGCAGATAGCAGTACTAATCTGGTGTTACTGTGTTTTACCGCATTTGAGCAAAAGCTGGGCCGGGTGTTACCTAAGCTGGCCCTTCGGCTGCACAAAAACCTGCCGGTTGGCAGCGGGCTTGGCTCCAGCGCCTGCTCTATCGTGGTGGCCTGTTATGCCTTTAATGATTACTTTGGCAAACCGCTATCGGATGCGCAGCTGTTAACACTGATGGCTGAGGCTGAGGGCGGTGTCAGTGGCAGCGTGCATTATGACAATGTGGCGCCGTCTTTTTTTGGCGGCCTACAGCTGATGTTGCCGCAAAGTGCGCGTATCTGTCGCAGCCTGCCATGGTTTGAACACTGGCGGGTGGTACTAAGTTACCCCGGCACTGTGCTGTCAACCAAGGCGGCGCGGGCAGTGCTGCCACAACAGCTTAGCCTGGCGCACAGCATTAACTTTGCCGGCATGCTAAGCCGTTTTGTCAGTGCGCTGTATGCTGCTGACGAGGCAGATGCGGTTGCGGCACTGCAGGATCTGGTGGCAGAGCCGGCGCGCACAGCACTTATCCCAGAGTTACCTCAGTTACGCAGCGCGCTTGAAGAGCTGGGTGTTTTACACCTGGGCATCTCTGGTGCCGGGCCAACCTTATTTGCCTTGTGCGCCGATGATACGCAGGCGCAACTTGCTGCGGAATATTTATCACGGCATTATGAAAAAAATCAGGACGCGACCACGCAAATTTGTCGCTTGTCATTAGCCGGCGCCCGAGCGCTGTAGGAAGATTACCCATGTTGTTAACCAATATAAAAGTACCGCAGGAGCAGGTGAGTTTTTTACAAGCCGTGCGGCAAGGATTAGGGGCTGAGCAGGGCTTATTTTTCCCCACCCAGTGGCCTAAGCTGGATATTGACACTTTGTTAGCTATGCCTTTTGTGGCGCGTAGCAGCGCCATTTTACAGGCGCTGATTGGCGATGAGTTGAGTGCTGCTGATGTCAATGCCATGGTCAGGAACGCCTTTACCTTTGCGGCACCGCTGGCCAGTGTTGCCGACGATATCAGCTGTCTTGAGCTGTTTCACGGCCCGACCCTGGCGTTTAAAGACTTTGGTGGCCGCTTTATGGCGCAGGCCCTGGCTAAAGCGCAAGGGGAGAAGAAGACCACTATTGTTACTGCGACTTCGGGTGACACCGGTGCGGCCGTCGCACACGCGTTTTACCGTCAACCAGGCGTGAAGGTGGTAATCCTGTTTCCGAAAGGCAAAATAAGCCCGTTGCAGGAAAAGCTGTTTACCACGCTGGGGGAGAACATCACGACGCTGGCGGTAGACGGTGATTTTGACCAGTGTCAGGCGCTGGTAAAACAGGTGTTTGACGACAAACCTCTGGTGCAGAAACTGGGAATTAACTCGGCCAATTCAATTAATATCAGTAGGTTATTTGCTCAGGTGTGTTACTACTTTGAGGCCGTTGCACAGGTGCCGGCCGATAAGCGCCAGCAAGTGGTGATAGCGGTACCCAGTGGTAACTTTGGTAATTTAACCGCCGGCTTAATTGCTAAAGCCATGGGCTTGCCAATTAAGCGAATGGTTGCTGCCACCAACAGTAATGATACTGTGCCGCGCTATTGGCGCAGCGGTGACTGGCAGCCTAAAACCACGGTGGCGACCTTATCTAATGCCATGGATGTGGCCGCGCCAAATAACTGGCCACGGGTAGAGGCACTGCTGGCGCAGGGCGCTATTCGCCGGGATGCCATTGAAGCTGTGATGGTGGATGAAGACGACACCGTATTAGGCGTAAGACTATTGAATCAGCTGGGCTATTTAAGTGAACCGCATGCGGCCGTGGCTTACAAAGCGTTAAAGCGCAGCCTGCAAAGTGGCGAGTACGGTATCTTCCTTGGCACTGCGCATCCGGCCAAGTTTAAAGAGCAGGTAGAAAACATCCTCGGTACACCGATAGCTCTGCCAGAAGCCTTAGCCCGCTGCGCGGCAGAGCAGAGCCTGAGCAAAGATTTGCCGGCCGATTTTACCGCGCTTAAGCATGAGCTGTTAACGCTGGAGCAGGCCTGATGTCCTGGCAGCAACTACTGGGGCCGGAGAAAAGCCAGCCTTACTTTGTCGATACGCTAAACCAGGTAAAACAGGCCAGGTTGGCCGGCCAGGTGATTTATCCGCCCGAGGCTGATGTGTTTAACGCCTTTAAACTCACCGAGCTTGATAACCTGAAAGTCGTGTTATTGGGGCAAGACCCATACCACGGGCCAAATCAGGCGCATGGGCTGGCATTTTCAGTGCGTAAAGGTGTGCGGGTGCCGCCGTCATTACAAAACATGTATAAAGAGCTGGCGTTGGAGTATCCGGACTTTCAGATCCCTCAGCATGGCTGTCTGGAAGACTGGGCAAAACAAGGTGTGCTACTGCTCAATACGGTTTTGACAGTGGTGGCGACTCAGGCCAACTCGCACCGGCATTTGGGCTGGGAGCGTTTTACCGATCAGGTTATTGCTCAGATCAACAGCCATTGTAGCGGCGTCGTGTTTTTACTCTGGGGCTCACATGCGCAAAAGAAAGGCCGGCTGATCGATCGTCAGCGCCACTTTGTGTTGGAAGCACCGCATCCGTCACCGCTCTCAGCCCACCGCGGTTTTCTCGGTTGTGGTCATTTTAAGCAGGCGAACGAACTGCTGGTTAAGCAGGGCAAGGCCCCGATTAACTGGCAGCTTAGCTAGGCGATGTAAACAAAAAACGCCCACTGTTGCCAGTGGGCGTTTCTTTAAAGTTCGATATCGGCCAGTTCCGGCTCTATCGTCCAGTCAATGTCGCTCAGCTCCTTTTTCAGGCGCTGGCGCTCTTTCAGTTGTTCAATTTCGCGCCATTTACGCTTAGCGGCCCGCGGTTTGGCGGCCGGGCGTTCCAACATGTTCAGTAAGTCTTCGAAGCTTTCCATAATAATGCCTCTCTGAGTGTTGTTGTTGTTATTTTCAACAAAGGGTTTACCACACTTTGCCTGAAAATAAAACAACTAAGTGACAACACTATGACAGGTCGGCGCTGCTTAAGACTTTTTTTGCTGCAAGAATGCCGCAATTAACGCCCGGGTCGAACTGTCCAGCGCACTGGCATCTTTGCCGGCCAGCGCCTGATAAATTGGCCCCGACAACTGCTTACCCAGTTCGACGCCCCATTGATCGAACGAGTTAATCCGCCACAACACGCCCTGGCAAAATACCTTATGCTCGTAAAGTGCAATTAAAGCACCCAAATAATAGGGCGACAGCTTAGGCAGCAACAGCGTATTACTGGGTTTATTGCCCGGCGATACCTTATGTGGCGCCAGTGCCTGCGCCTCTTGCTGGCTCATACCGGCTGCGATGCATTCCGCGGTCGCTTCTACCAGGGTTTTTCCCTGCATCAATGCCTGGGTTTGCGCAAAGCAGTGTGCGGCCAAACGCTGATGCTGATCGTTAAGTGTATGTGCCGGTGCCAGCGGCAGAATAAAATCAGCCGGTACCGTTAAAGCGCTTTGGTGCAGCAACTGATGGTAAGCGTGCTGGCCGTTAGTGCCGGCATCGCCCCAAATCACTGGTGCGGTAGCATAGGGCAGTGGCGCGCCATCAGTGTCAACCGCTTTGCCGTTAGATTCCATGTCCAGTTGCTGCACATAAGAAGGCAGCAGGCGCAGATAGTGGCTGTAGGGCAGTAACGCCTGCGCCTGGCAGCCAAAGCCATTAATATACCAAATGCCCAGCAGCGCCAGTGTTACTGGCATATTGTCGCTAAGCGGCGCACTGACAAAATGCTCATCCATCGCTTCGGCGCCTTTGAGCAACTGCGTAAACTGTGCGTTACCTATCATCAGTGCCACTGGCAGGCCAATGGCAGACCACAGCGAGTAACGCCCGCCAACCCAGTCCCACATTGGCAGTATGTGCTCTGGCACTATGCCAAAATCAGCCGCGGCCTGGATATTGGATGAGGTGGCCCAAAAATGCCGGGCAATAGCGCTGCTGTCTGCACCCTGCTCAGTAAACCACTTACGCAGCGCCAGGGCGTTTTGTTTGGTTTCTTCGGTACCGAACGATTTTGACGCCACAAACACCAGGGTGGTTTCAGGGCGTAGCGGTTTAATCACGTCGCTTACCACAGCGCCGTCGATATTGCCGGCAAAATGCAGTCTTACCGGGCTGCAATGGTAGGGCGTTAGCGCCTCTACGGCCATTTGCGGGCCCAATAATGAGCCACCAATACCCACCCAAATCACATCGGTAATGCGCTCGCCGCTATAGCCGGTGTATTGTCCCGTATGCAGCTGATTGACCAGCGCTGTCATTTTTTCGCGGCAATCCAGAATAGCGTCGCCGACAGCTTCACCGCCTAAGCTTAGGCCGGCAACCTGGCTTTTGCGCAGCATCATGTGCCAGACAGCGCGCTGTTCAGTGTGGTTAATTTTCTCGCCAGCCAGCATTGCAGCAAGCCGCTGCTTAAGCGGGCTTGCGGCGGCAAGTTGTTGTAGCACCTGCCAGCTTGACTCATCAATCAGGTTTTTTGAGTAGTCCAGTGTAATGCCGCAAGCACTGTGGCGATAACGGCTGGCACGGTCGGGATCAGTGGCAAAGGCCTGCCGTAATGACAACTGTTGCTCGCTGGCAAGCGCTGCCAGCCCCTCAAGGGTAACACCGGACATAGTTTACTCCTGTAACGGTTAAAGTTTATAACGCCTGCTTGATCAGTTGCTCCAGCTTACGCTGGTCAATGGCAAATTTACGGATCCCTTCTGCCAGCTTCTCTGTTGCCATGGCATCCTCATTCAGTGCCCAACGAAATTCGGTTTCGCTAAGCTGTGCTGGTGGAGGCACTTTACTGCCGTCGTCACGCAGGTGCACTGTGAGCTCGCCCTGCATTTGGCTCAGTTCTGCCAGCAGTGCCGGGCTGATGGTTAAGCGGTCGCAACCGGCCAGTGCCAGTACTTCACCGGTATTGCGGAAACTGGCACCCATCACCACAGTATTAAAGCCATGTTGTTTGTAAAAGCGGTAAATTTCACGCACTGACAACACACCAGGATCGGTTTCGCTGCTATAGTCCTGGCCAGTAGTGGCTTTGTACCAGTCAAGAATACGGCCAACAAAAGGTGAAATTAAATACACACCAGCCTCGGCACAAGCACGTGCCTGAGCCATATGAAACAGCAACGTCAGATTACACTGAATACCTTGCAGCTCCAGTTGTCGGGCGGCTTGGATCCCTTCCCAGGTAGACGCGATTTTGATCAGAATGCGATCAGTAGCCACGCCGTTTTCCTGGTATAACGCCACCAACTGTTTGGCTTTGGCAACAGTGGCATCAGTATCAAAAGACAGGCGGGCATCAACTTCGGTAGACACCCGGCCCGGCACCAGTTTGCTAATCGCTGTACCGACATCGACAGCAAATTTATCTGAGGCTAATGCCAGCTGGGCGGCGCTGTCACTGGCATGCTGTTTAGCATAAGCGACAGCACCCTGTAACATGGGCTTGGCAAAATCCAACTGGCTGGCATTTAACAGCAAGCTGGGGTTAGTGGTGGCATCTACCGGGCGAAACTGCTCAATGGCAGTCAGGTCACCACTGTCTACTACAACAGTCGTGACCGCTTTTAATTGGCTAAGTAAGTCGCTCATATTGTTTTATTACCATATTTTTGCTCACATTCTAGTGATGCAGGGTTAAATAAGCAATTAATGTAGGAATATTACAACAAAATTCACTTTCGCCACATTAAGCTGGCGTAATTTGCATTGCAAGGGGCAAAGTAAGTTACTATATTGCCAATTTTACCGGACAGGGTGGTCCGGTTCTGTTTCAGATTAACTTATATTTAGACGTAACCTAGCACAGGATCACGATGATCTACCCAGCCAGCTTCTATAAAAGTAAAAAACTGCTGTTAATCGAAGACTGCGAGCCGGTGCGTGCCTCTATTAAAGGCATGCTACAGCAAATTGGTTTCGAAGATATTACCACTGTTAGTGATGCGGTGCAGGCCATGCCACTGGCAAAAAAGGATAATTTCGACGTTATTCTGGCTGATTTCGATTTAGGGCCGGGTAAAGATGCCCTGCAGTTTTTTACCGAATTATCGCAACAGGCGCTGTTAAGGCTAGGCTGCTGTTTTATCCTGATGAGTGCCGAGCCGCGCCGCCTGCCGGTACTGGGCGTATTGCAAGGCGCACCGGATGCCTTTATTTTAAAGCCGTTTTCTTATGTGGAGCTGGAAAAACGGCTGGCTAAAGCCTGGAGCATCCGCAGTAAATTGCGTAAGGCTTATCAAGCGCTGCGCGACAAAGACTACCCCAACGCGCAGCTGGAGCTGGATCAGCTGATTAATGCGATGAACTCCGCCTCATTACCGGCGCTGAGGATTATGGCAGAAGTACTGCTGCAGCAGGGCAGTTATGACGCCGCGTTAAAACTGTACCAGCAGGTCATTCAACAACGTGAATTCAGTTGGGCGTTGTTAGGGCGAGCTGTGGCGTTACTGCAGCAGGAGCAATTTAGTGCCGCTGAAGCACAGTTACTGCCACTTACCGAACAAGACGATACCCGGCCAGAAGCGCTGGAATGGCTGGCCTGTTTGTATCTGCGTCAGCAGCAATTTGATTTGGCCAATCAACAGCTGACTGAGCTGTTGCGTTTGCAGCCTAATCATTTTGCGGCACACCAGGCTAAAGTCGCGGTATTGCTGTTACAACAGCAAAGCGATGAGGCGGTAAAATATTTACAAAAACTGATCCAACAGTACCGCTTTTCTGGTTTTGATCAGGCGGATTATTATTTTGACCTGTGCCGTGTGTTGCTGCAGCAAGCTCAGCAAGCCAGTATGGCCGCAATGGCGCCGCTGCTGAAAAAAGCCGCCGATGCGTTAGCCGCTATGCCGCAGAAATTACAAGCCGATGAGAATGATACCGAGCAAAACCTGCTTAAGGCCAGAATGCAGCTGTTAAAAGGCCACATTGCGGATGCTAAACAGCAGTTTAGCCAGCTGTTGATGCCAGCTGATCCGGCTAAACCGGCACTACTGTTAGATTACGCCCGCCTGGCTTTTGCCCTGGGCGAAGTGAAAGAAGCCGACAGCTGCCTGAACCGGCTTAAGCAGTATCAGCGGCCAGGGACTGATCTGCATAGCTGCTGCCTGCGTTTAATCACTCAGCACGCGCTGCAGCAGGAACTGGCGCTGCGTGAGCAAATTGCCCGCTGGAACCAGCAAGGCATGGCGCTGGCACAAAGCGGTGAAGCCAAGGCAGCACTGCTGGAGTTAAGACAAGCCTTTTTGGTGATGCCGTGCAATGCCTCACTGGTGCTGAATATGTTACAGGCACTCAGTCAGATACCTGCTGACAAGGCCTTGCTGCCGCTGGCAAAAGCTATGCTGACTGCCTTGGAGTTCAGCACAAGAACAGCCGCCAACCAGCAGCGGCTGGCGCAATTATTACCGCAGTTACCCCAGCTGTACCTTGATTAACCTTAAGTTGTTACAGGAAAGCCTATGTTGTTGCTTGTCTCGCCGGCGAAAGATCTCGACTATCAACCGCTGACTAAAACCTTAGCCGTCACTCAACCGGCCTTACTGGATCACAGCCAGCAGCTGGCCGAGATTTGCAAAACCCTAACGCCGGCTGACTTAAGCAGCCTGATGCATATCAGCGATAAACTGGCCGGCTTAAACGCGGCCCGTTTTGCCCAGTGGCAGCCGCCGTTTACCGAGCAAAATGCCAAAGCCGCGCTGTTTGCCTTTAATGGCGATGTGTATCAGGGGCTGGATGCCGCAAGTTTAACCGATGACGATATTGCTTTTGCCCAGCAGCATTTACGTATTTTAAGCGGTTTGTATGGTGTACTGCGCCCACTGGATTTAATGCAGCCGTACCGGCTGGAAATGGGCACTAAGCTGGCCAATGGCAAAGGCAAAGATCTATACGCCTTCTGGCAGGACACTGTTACACCCGTGCTGAACCAGCAGCTGGCCGCGTTGAATACTGACACCGTGGTAAACCTGGCGTCACAGGAATATTTTAAAGCGGTGCAGCCAAAGCAGTTAACAGGCCGTGTGATTACGCCGGTATTTAAAGACTTCAAAAACGGCCAATACAAAATCATCAGCTTTTTTGCCAAAAAAGCCCGCGGCCTGATGGCGCGTTATATCATTCAGCAGCGACTGACCAGCAGCAATCAGCTAACGCAGTTTGATTTAGCCGGTTATCAGTACAGTCCTGAGCAATCGTCTGCCAACGATCTGGTATTTTTACGCCATAGCGCTGAATAAGCGCTGCGGCCGCGGCGGGTTTTTTGTTACAATACGCGCTTTGCTTGCCTAGCCTAACAGCGGTATACCAGATGAAATTTCCCGGCCTGCGTAAAATCAAACACTACTTTCCGGTGTCTCAGCCTAAGCCTCAGCTGCCTAGCTTCGAGGTGAGGCCGAAACTGGATACCTATATCGTTGGCCTGGACCAGACCATTGTTGATGTGGTCGCCAGTGTCAGTGATGAATTTCTGCAAAAATACGCCATCGGCAAAGGCTTATCCAATCTGGTTGAGCATGGCAAGGCTAACCAGATTTATCAGGAGCTGGTAGCACACAACGCCATCTCCGATCATTTTGCCGGCGGTACCATCGGCAATACTATTCACAATTATTCTGTGCTGGCCGACGATAAATCCGTGTTGCTGGGCGTGATGTCGGCCAATATTGCACTTGGCTCACCGGCCTACCACTATGTCTGTCATACCAGCTCTAAAGTCGACATGAACCACCTGCAGGGGGTCGCCGGCGACATAGGCCGGGGCATTACCATGATTACCCCCGATGGTGAGCGCACCTTCGTGATTGACCCCAGTGATATGGACCAGCTAAGCCCGGATTATATTCCCACCGACATCATCGCGGGCGCGGCGGCCTTTGTTGTTAGCGCTTATCCGCTTCGGGCCGTTGGCCAGCCTATTCAGCAGGCGATGTTAAAAGCGCTGAGCGATGCCAAAGCCCATCAGGTGCCTGTCGTCATGAGCCTGGGCACCCGCCATCTGGTAGAGGAAAACCGTGAGCAAATTCTGCGCACCATTCATGACTACGTTAACGTATTGGCGATGAACGAGCTGGAAGCGCAGGCACTAACCGGTTTTGCCGATCCGCTAAAAGCCGCCGAGGCGATCCTGGAGCACACCGATATGGTGCTGATCACCGCTGGGCCGGATGGCTTATATTTGTGTGGCCACACCGATGACAGTGTAAAGCGGGAAAGCAGTAACCCGATTAAATCGGCCAGTCTGGCCGATTTTAACCAGTACGAGTTTAGCCGGCCGATGCTGCGGGCGCATTGCGACAAACCGTTAAAAGTGTACTCGCATATCGACCCTTATTTAGGTGGCCCTGAGCGCATTATGAACACTAATGGTGCCGGCGATGGGGCCTTATCAGCTATTTTGCATGATATGGCAGCGAATCATTACCATAAGCAGGTGCAGCCGCTGTCGGGTAAGCATGAACAGCCTTATTTGGCCTATTCGTCCTTTGCGCAAATTTGTAAGTACGCTAACCGGGTTAGTTATGAAATTCTGGTGCAGAATGCGCCAAGGTTGTCTAAAGGCTTGCCTGAGCGCGAAGATAGCCTGGAAGAGGCTTACTGGGAGAGATAATAAAGCAGGCATAACGTAGTGGTGATGTTGCGCAACGCGCTAAGCTGGTGTCCCGATAGCGCAGCCACAGAGTGTCTGAGCAAGCTATGGAGGGCTTGCGAGTTGCTGTGGCGAGCATAGCGGGATTTCCAGCTTAGAAGTTCAGGAGTAAGAGGAACCGCATTACTCACACCGACACGCCGTAAATACTTCCCTGTAGGCTCGATTATAAACTTCATCCATGAAGTTTATCCTGCGGACCAGCAGAGCTGTTCAAATTCGCTCCGGGCGAATTTGTCAGCATCCTGGCCTGCAACGGTCGGCTTAGAGTAATCCGGCCCCTCTACTGGTAAGCATTAACTTTGAAATACGCTATCTAATAAGCGGAAGCTGCCGGCATCGGCGTCAAGCTCTACCCGGCCACCTACCGGCACAATAAACTGCTGTTTAATATGGCCAATCATGGCGCCGCGATAGGCGGGAATGTTCAGCGGCTTAATATGATCGTCAAAAATCTGATCCATCGTCAGCCAGCCATAGCCGCCGCTGGGGCGACAGGCGGTACACTCGCCGAAGATAAAACCGGCGATTTTGTCCAGCGCGCCCATCAGCTTTAACGTGCTTAGCATACGGTCAACCCGATAAGGCGCTTCTTCCACATCTTCTAAAAATAATATTTTACCGCTAAAGTCGGGCAGGTAGGGCGACCCCGCCAGTGCGGTAAGCACAGTTAAATTGCCGCCAATCAGCTCACCCTGCACCTTGCCGCCGTTAATGGTAATGGTGCGGTTTTGCCGTGGTACCAGCTCATCTTTAGCGTCCAGAACATTTTGGTACTGCATCAGCTCACGGTCGAAAAACAGCCGCTGAAATTGATCGGCGTTAAAGCTGTTCCAGCTGCCGGTACCGTTAGGGCCATGGAAGGTGACTAAACCGGTTTTAGCATGGATGGCATTATGTAGCGCGGTAATGTCGGAGTAACCCAGCAACACTTTCGGGTTTTTGCTGATCAGCTCGTAGTCCAGCAGTGGCAATAACCGTGCAGCGCCCGAGCCGCCGCGCAGACAAATAATGGCTTTTACGTCCTGGTCGGCGAACATAGCGTTAATGTCGCTGGCGCGCTCGGCGTCAGTGCCGGCTAAATGGCCGCGGCGCGCTGCCAGGTGTTTGCCGGTTTTTACTTTAAAGCCCAGTGCCTGCATCACTTCCTGCGCTATCTGCAGATCCAGTGCTTCATCAGTGGCTTTAGAGGGGCTAACCAGGGCTACGGTATCGCCTTTACTCAGTGCCTGCGGCAGCAAACGCGCGCCCTTTGGCTGCGCAGCGGCCAATACTGAACTACAGCCAGCCAGCGGCAGCATGGCGGCGGTGAGGGCACAGGTTTTAATAAATTGACGTTTATCCATCAGGCGCTCCGGTTATTGCAATAAATAAATTATTCAAACTACCAATAGCATTGTTACTAAAAAATTCCAAGCGCCCTTAGTGAAAATGCCGTCAACTGTCGATAGACAGCAACGGCAATGCTGCGCTTAACCTGCCGATTTCTTGGCTGGTTTTTTACTGCCGGCTTTTTTTGCCGCCACTTTGCCCGGCTTTTTCTTTTTCACCGGCACCTTGGCTTCTTTATTTTTCGGCCGCAGGCTATCTACCACGCGCCGTTTCAGCTTTTGTTCGGTATAGCGCTCTACTTTAGCCAGTATCGCCATGTCATGCGCTTCTACCAGCGATATTGCTGTGCCTTTTTTACCTGCGCGGCCGGTGCGGCCAATACGGTGCACATAGACATCGGCGCTGCGCGGCATATCAAAGTTAATCACATGGCTAATATCATCAATATCTAAACCGCGTGCCGCCACATCGGTGGCCAGTAAAATATTCACCCGGCCGCTACTAAAACGCTCCACCGCCTGCATGCGTTTATCCTGTGGCATTTCGCCCTGTAACCAGCCACAGCGCAGGCCGGCTGTTTCCAGCTGGCCGGTTAAACTGGCCAGGCGTTCACGGGTTTTCACAAACACTATGGCTTTGCTGACATCGTCTTGCTTTAACAGGTGAATAAGCAGCGCCAGTTTATGCTGGGCATCATCGGCCAGGTGCACCCACTGCAGAATTTTGGCTTTTTCTTTGCGTGACGGAATGGCTTCTAAGCGCTCCGGCTCTTTTAACGCATGGCCGGCAAAACGCTCCAGATTATTGCCCTCCAGCGTGGCGGAAAATAAAAAGGTTTGGCGGCGACGGCGCGCCTCCAGCACAATGCGGTTCATCTCGCCAATAAAGCCCATGTCCAGCATGCGGTCGGCTTCATCCAGAATAAGTACTTCTACCTCATCGGCCTGAAAGCTTTCTTCATCCAGGTATTCGGTTAAGCGGCCCGGCGTGGCAACTAAAATATCGTTGTTTTTCTCCAGCGTATCTTTATGGCTGCCGTAGTTTATGCCGCCGGTAATCACGCCGACATTCAGGCTGGTAAACTGGGTAAAGTGTTTAAACTCATCATACACCTGATACGCCAGCTCGCGCGTTGGCGTCATGACCAATACGCGGGCAAAGCCCGGGTCTTTGCGGCCAAAATCGAGTAAGTACTGAATGGCCGGCAGCACAAAAGCCAGGGTTTTACCGGTGCCGGTAGGTGCACTGGCCAGAATATCTTTACCGTCCAGCGCCAGCGGGATCGCCATTTCCTGGATCAAAGTGGGTTTGTCATAACCGCGTAAACTGATGGCGCGGTTAATGTCATCGTCCAGTTGAAAATCTGCGAATGTTGTCATGGTGTCCTCAGCCTGATTGCCTGTACGGTGACACCCGGCCCGCTTCGCCGTAAACTGGCGGCGGAGGTGATGATGTCAGCCGGTTTTCAATGTAAAAAATTCTATGTTGCCCATGATCAGTGCGCGATGAAAGTGGGCACTGATGGTTTACTGCTGGGCGCCTTTGCACCGCTGCCTGCACCGGGCAGCGCTATGCTGGATATTGGTGCCGGCTCGGGCTTAGTCAGCCTGATGCTGGCACAGCGCAGCCAGGGGCTAAACCCGATAGATGCGGTAGAGCTGGACCATGCTGCCGCTTGCCAGGCAACTGCCAATGTCGCTGCCAGCCCATGGCCGCATGCGGTGCAGCTGATAAAGGACGATATTCTAACCTATCAGCTGGGCAAACGTTACCGCTTAATTGTATCTAACCCGCCGTTTTTTCAGCAATCACTGCTATCAAAGGATGCCAGGCGTAGCCAGGCCCGCCATACCAGCAGTTTGCCGCTACCCAAACTGCTGCAAAAAGCCGCTGCACTGTTAGAAGAGGAGGGGGTGTTCAGCCTGGTGTTACCGTTAAGCGAAGGCGAGCTACTGCTTAAATTGGCGATAGACCAAGGCTGGTATCTGGCACAGCGCTGTGAGGTGAAAAGCAAAGCTGACAAACCGGTACAGCGTTTGCTGTTAAGTTTACGTCGCACGCCCTGTCAGGCGCTGTTGTCTCAGCTGATTATTCATCAGGAAGAAGGCAATTACAGTGACGAGTACCGCACACTGCTTAAAGATTTTTATCTGAAGTTTTAACCGCCCTGCACTATTACAGCCGCTCGGCTATCTCGGTAAGAACTTGGCTTACCCAGGCATTTAACCGCTCGTCGGTTTGCTCGTACTGATTTTCATCATCCAGTGCCAGGCCAACAAAATGTCCACCATCTTCGGTTAAGGCTTTAGAGGCAATAAAGTCATAACCCTCTGTCGGCCAAAAGCCAATCCGTATGGGCTGTTGTGGTGCTATGGCGTCGTGCAGCATACCTACGGCATCGATAAACCACTCGGCATAGCCAATCTGGTCACCCATGCCGTAAATGGCGATAATTTTGCCGTGTAAATTTACGTTACTAATGTCGTCCCAGCGAGCTTCCCAGTCTTCTTGTATTTCACCAAAATCCCAGGTCGACAAGCCGAGTATCAGAATGTCGTAGTCGGCCATGTTGCTCAGCGGCACCTGCTTAATATTATTAAGCTCTACGGTATCGGCGCCAATCAGCGCCTGAATTTTCTCTGCCACGATTTCGGTATAGCAGGTAGTCGAGCCGTAAAATAAACCGATTTTCATCCCGTGCTCACAACAATGTCTGGACAACCAAAAGGCGCACAGTGTAGCAGAACTGGCGCAGCGGCAAAATGCCGGCTTTGCCAAAGGTTGCCGCTGCGTTACCATAGCAGCAGTTTTATCCGGAGCAGGTTATGGCCGTAGCAGCACAGCAGCACAACACCTTAGCCGATAGCGAGCAGATGCTTATCAGCGCGTTTTTAGATCAGTTATGGCTGGATAAAGGTGTCAGTCAGCACACGCTAAGTGCCTACGGTACCGATTTAACCAAGTTCGCGCTGTTTTTGGCTAAACAGCAGCACAGTTTGGTCAGCTGCGACAGCGAGCTGATTAACCATTACCTGGCCAAACGCACCGACAGCGGCTTTAGCCCGCGCAGCACCTCGCGGGCACTCAGTAGCCTGCGCCGTTTTTACAGCTATCTGCATCAGCAGGGCACTATTGCGCAAAACCCGTTTGCCAGTGTGCAAAACCCCAAACTGGGCCAAAGCCTGCCTAAGACCTTGTCTGAGCAGGATGTTGAAGCACTGCTTAATGCGCCTGATATCAGTGACCCTATTCAGTTTCGTGATAAAGCAATGCTGGAGCTGTTATACGCCAGTGGCCTTAGGGTAACCGAATTAGTGAGCCTGAGCATGCAACAAATTAACCTGCAGCACGGTCTGGTAAGAGTAGTGGGTAAGGGGCAAAAAGAGCGGCTGGTGCCGATGGGCGAGGAGGCGGCGCATTGGTTGTTACGTTATTTGCGTGAAGCCCGCGCGCTACTGCTTGGTGCGCAGCAGCAAGATGTGGTGTTTCCCAGTAGCCGGTCGCAGCAAATGACGCGGCAAACCTTCTGGCACCGCATTAAGTTTTATGCCAAAGTAGCGCACATACAGGCGCCGTTGTCGCCGCACACGCTGCGACATGCTTTTGCCACGCACTTGCTAAACCATGGTGCCGATTTACGTGTGGTGCAAATGTTGTTGGGCCACAGCGATTTATCGACAACACAAATTTATACTCATGTTGCCAAAGCCAGGTTGCAAAGCCTGCACCGGCAACATCATCCGCGCCCTTAGGCGCTGTTACAGGAAATGCTATGAAAAAGTACGTGTTAGCGTTATGCAGTTTGGGTTTTATCGCCAGTGCCAGCGCCCAGTTAAAAGCCCCAGAGGCCGATTACGAGCAGGTGCGTCAGCAGTTCAGCCAGTTAAACTTAACGGTAAAAGCAGTGTCTGAAGCGCCGCTGGATGGCTTACTGCAGGTGTTTACTAACCGTGGTTTGTTTTTCAGCTCCAGCGATGGCCGCTATTTTATTGAAGGTAATATTTACGATTTGACCAACAAGGTGTTGGTAAACGACGAGCAAATGCGGCCTTATATTCAAAAAACCATCGAAGCGAATAAAGACGGTGTTATTGAATACAAAGCCAAAAACGAGCAGTACGTGATCAACGTATTCACCGACCCAACCTGCGGTTATTGCCGCAAGCTGCATAATGAAATGAAAGACTACAATAACGCCGGCATTACCGTGCGTTATCTGGCGTTTCCGCGCGGTGGTATGGGCTCTGAAACCTATTTGCAAATGCAGCACATCTGGTGCAGCAAAGACAGCCGCAGCGCGATGGATGCCGCCAAAGCGGGAGACGACATAAAGCCTGCTATGTGCAGCAATCCGGTAAAAGCGCAGTACGAGCTGGGCCAGTCGTTTGGCATTAATGGCACGCCAGCTATCGTTTTACCCAGTGGCCGGCTGATTCCGGGCTACCAGCCCGCCAAAGCCTTACTGGCACAGTTACAGGCGGAATAAACAGCCCTTATGTCTGTTGTTAACCGCTTTATACAGCGCCGGGCCTTACCCGGCGTTTTACCGTCATTAGACGGCGTCAATCACCCTGTGCTGCAGCGGCTCTATGCCAGCCGTGGCGTTAGCCACGCTGCCGAGCTAGACCGCAGTGCCGCCAGCTTATTGCCGTTTACGGCGCTAAAAGATATCGATAAAGCTGTTGCCTTGTTGCGCGAGGCGCTACAACAGCAGCAACAACTGGTGATCGTTGGTGATTTTGACGCTGACGGCGCCACCAGCACTGCCGTGCTGTTAACCGGCTTAAAAGCACTGGGCTTCAAACGGGTTGAATACCTGGTACCAAATCGCTTTGAGTATGGTTACGGCTTAACGCCAGAAATGGCTGAACTGGCGGTAGCGCAGGGCGCCGAGCTGATTATTACCGTCGATAACGGCATTTCGGCCATTGACGGCATAGCGCTGGCGAAAAAAGCCGGGGTGAAGGTATTAGTCACTGACCACCATTTAGCCGGCAGCGAGTTGCCGGCGGCCGATGCGATAGTAAACCCTAACCAACCGGGTTGCAGTTTTCCCAGCAAAGCCTTGGCCGGCGTGGGTGTGGCGTTTTATCTGTTGCTGGCGCTGCGCGCCGCACTGCGCGAGCAAGGTTATTTTACTGCAGTACAAACCGAGCCTAATTTAGCCGAGCTGCTGGATTTAGTCGCGCTTGGCACCGTAGCCGACGTGGTACCGCTGGATGCCAATAACCGCATTTTGGTACATCAGGGTTTAATGCGCATTCGCAGTGGCAAATGCCGGCCGGGTATTCAGGCCTTAATTGATGTGGCCAACCGCAATGCACAAAAGCTGACTGCCAGTGACTTTGGCTTTGCCCTGGCTCCCAGATTAAATGCTGCCGGTCGCTTAGATGATATGTCGTTGGGTATTAGTTGTCTGTTGGCGCCGAATATTGCGCTGGCACGGCAATACGCGGCAGAGCTCGACAGTTTAAACGTCGAGCGCCGCGCCATAGAGCAAAGTATGCAAACTGAGGCGCAGGCGTTTTTAAGTCAGCTGTCGTTTGATGGCAGTGAACTGCCCGAGTGCTTATGCTTGTACCGCCACGACTGGCATCAGGGCGTAATTGGTATTTTGGCCGGCCGGATTAAAGAGCAGTTTCACCGGCCGACTATCGTGTTTGCTCAGGGTGATGAGGGCGAGCTAAAAGGTTCTGCCCGTTCGATTAACGGCCTGCATATCCGCGACTTGCTGGAAGAGATCTCAACGCAGTACCCTGGGCTGATTAAAAAATTTGGCGGCCATGCCATGGCGGCGGGGTTAACCATCAGTGCCGACAGGTTAGACACCTTTAAGCTGGCGCTTAATTTAACGGCGAAAAAGCATTTAACGCCGGAGCAGTTAACGGCGGTGATTTACACCGACGGCGAGCTACCAGCCGAGTGTTTCGATTTAGGCTTTAGTACACTTTTGCAAAATGCCGGCCCTTGGGGCCAGGCCTTTCCTGAGCCGGTGTTTGACGGTGAATTTAGCCTGATAAGCCAAAAAATGCTGGCCGACCGCCACTTAAAAATGATGCTGCAACTGCCAAATGGCAATTTGGTTGATGCGATTTGGTTTAACGCCGACAACAAAGCCTGGCCTAATGTGAATGTGCAAAAGGTGCAGCTGGCCTATCAGCTGGACATAAACGAATATCGCGACAAGCAAAGTTTGCAACTGATAGTGCGGCATATGCAGGCGCTGTAGCGCACACAGTGACATGTTCTATAAGGGTGCCAGAGTATGCTGGCGCTTTTTTGTCAGCCTTTTGCTTTAGATGGCTGCACGTCCTGCGATAATTTTGCTACAATCGCCGCCTATTTTTTTATCGCAACCCAAAGGTTACGGCTAGCAGCATGTTTGAAGTGAATCCGGTGTACAACAGCATTAAAGATTTAACTGAACGCACGAACGTGCTTCGGGGGTATCTTTGACTACGATGGCAAAAAAGAGCGCCTAGAAGAAGTTTCGCGCGAGCTGGAAGACTCGGCCATCTGGAATACGCCGGATAAAGCCCAGGCACTGGGCAAAGAGCGCTCTGCATTGGAGCAGGTAGTTGGCACTATCGATAAGTTAGACCGCGGCCTGGAAGACGTTGAAGGCCTGTTGGAGCTGGCGGTAGAGGCCGAGGACGAAGCCACCTTTGAAGAAGCCAAAGCTGAACTGGCCGATTTAGACAAACAGTTAAGCCTGTTGGAATTTCGCCGTATGTTCTCCGGCAAGCACGACCAGAACGACTGCTACCTGGATATTCAGGCGGGCTCGGGCGGTACCGAAGCCCAGGACTGGGCCAGCATGCTAATGCGTATGTACCTGCGCTGGGGCGAAGATAAAGGCTTTAAACCGGAAATTTATGAAGTGACCGATGGCGATGTCGCCGGCATTAAAGGCTGCACCATTAAATTCAGCGGCGAATATGCCTATGGCTGGCTGCGCACCGAAACCGGCGTGCACCGTTTAGTACGTAAAAGCCCATTCGATAGCGGAAACCGCCGTCATACATCGTTTGCGTCGGTGTTTGTCTCGCCGGAAATTGACGATGACATTGAAATTGAAATTAACCCCGCCGATTTACGCATCGACACCTACCGGGCGTCAGGTGCTGGTGGTCAGCACGTTAACCGTACCGACTCGGCGGTGCGTATTACCCACTTGCCCACCAACATCGTGGTGCAGTGTCAAAACGACCGCTCACAGCATAAAAACCGTGACAATGCCTACAAGCAACTGCGCGCCAAACTGTATGAGTTTGAGCTGCAAAAGCAAAACGCGGAAAAGCAGGCACTGGAAGATACCAAGTCAGATATAGGCTGGGGTAGCCAAATTCGCTCTTATGTACTGGATGACTCGCGCATTAAAGACCTACGTACCGGTATTGAAACCCGCAACACCCAGTCGGTGTTAGACGGCGATCTGGATAAATTTATCGAAGCCAGCTTAAAAGCCGGTTTGTAATTGTAATGCGAACAAATTGAGCGTGAATCGGTTTACCCTAAGCCAACCGTTGACGGCATGGATGCCGGAATCGAGCCTACATGGATGTATTCACGGCGTGTTGGTGTGGGTAAACCGGTTCGTTAGCGCGGCTCACTGACAGGCAATAGCCTGCAGTAAAGACTTAACTAAAACTTCGACTTCAATCAGGAAACACACTATGTCTGACCAACAGCACCAACACGACGAAATTCAGGACGTAAACAAACTGATTGCTGAGCGAAAACATAAGCTGGCGCAGCTGCGCGAAGATGGCTTTATGTTCCCGAACGATTTTCGCCGTGAGCATATCTCTGATGAAGTGCTGGCTAAGTACAACGACTTAAGCAAAGAAGAGTTAGAAGCGCAGAAAATTGAAGTAAGCCTGGGCGGGCGTATGATGACGCGCCGCATTATGGGTAAAGCCAGCTTCACCACTTTGCAGGATATGGGCGGCAAGTTCCAGGTGTACGTGGCGCGTGACAGCCTGCCAGAAGGTTTATATAACGACCAGTTTAAAAAGTGGGACTTAGGCGACATCTTAGGTGTTAAAGGCCACTTATTTAAAACCCAGACTGGCGAGCTGACTGTGTGGGCGACTGAAATCCGCTTATTAACCAAAGCCCTGCGGCCGCTGCCGGATAAATTCCACGGCTTAACCGATAACGAAGCGCGTTACCGTCAGCGTTATTTAGATCTGATTTCAAACGAGCAGTCACGCCACACCTTTTTAGTGCGCAGTAAAACCGTGGCCTATATTCGTAAGTTCTTCAACGAAGAAGGCTTTTTGGAAGTAGAAACCCCGATGCTGCAGGCCATTCCTGGCGGTGCATCAGCGCGTCCGTTTGAAACACACCATAACGCACTGGATATGCAGATGTTTCTGCGTATCGCGCCAGAGCTGTATTTAAAACGCTTAGTGGTCGGCGGCTTTGAAAAGGTATTCGAGCTTAACCGTAACTTCCGTAACGAAGGCGTATCTACGCGCCACAACCCGGAATTTACCATGCTCGAGTTCTACTGGGCCTACGCGGATTACAACGATTTGATGGATTTAACCGAAAAGTTATTCCGCGGCTTAGCGCAGCATGTACTGGGTAGCACTGAAGTGCCGTATCAGGGTGAAGTGTTCGACTTTGGCAAGCCGTTCGCGCGCATGTCAGTAACCGACTCGATTCTGCACTACAACCCTGAAATTACCAAAGAGCAGCTGGCGACGCGTGAGTCGGTAGCCGCACTGGCGAAATCACTGGGTATTGAAGTTAAAGACAACTATGGCCACGGCCGTATTTTAATGGAAGTGTTTGACGAGCTGGTCGAAACCAAGCTGCGCCACCCCACCTTTATTACCGAATACCCGGCCGAAGTATCACCACTGGCACGGCGTAACGACCATAACCCGGAAATTACCGACCGCTTTGAATTCTTTATCGGCGGCCGCGAGCTGGGTAACGGCTTTAGCGAGCTTAACGACGCGGAAGATCAGGCCGAGCGTTTCCGCGAGCAGGTAGCACAAAAAGACGCCGGTGACGATGAAGCCATGTTCTACGATGACGACTTTGTTACCGCGCTGGAGCACGGTTTACCGCCAACGGCAGGCCAGGGTATCGGTATCGACCGTCTGGTGATGTTACTGGCCGACGCGGCTTCAATTCGCGATGTTATCCTGTTCCCGCATATGCGCTTACACCACGATAAGTAAGTTCTTACTTACTGATCTGAAAAAGCCAGACCTTGCGTCTGGCTTTTTTGTTTTTAGCGCTTTACACCGGCGGTTTAAGGGGGGCGGAAAACATGTGCCATCGTGGTAAATTACAGCTGATTAAATAAACAGTAGTCGGGTATGAGTTTTTTATCCGCAACTTGCGGGCTTAAAACCCGTATTTTGCAGAGCATAAATTGCTACAAGATAAAAATGCTTGATTTACATTCTACTAGCGAAATAGACTGGGGCTAAATTTGGTACTTGCGGGATCGAGAGCGCGCAACTCGCGGGTTCTGGTCCTTTGAATAAGCTGTTATGTGATCAAGGATAATCTGGAGATAAAATGGATACTAAAGACATAGTTATGATTCTTGCCGTTATTGCTGGGCCAATTTTGGCAGTACAGGCACAGAAATACATCGAGTCTATTAGGGAGTCAAAAAACAGGAAGCTTCGGATTTTTCATACGCTTATGTCAACGCGTGCCACCAGGTTAGCGCAAGATCATGTTGCAGCGCTCAATATGATTGATATTGAATTTTACGGAAAAACTCGATTCGGAAAGAGAAATCAATCAAGCGGCGAGAAGAAAATAACAAACGCTTGGAAGGTATATAACGACCACTTAAACAACAAAGCGTCAGAAGAGCGAATTGATGCTTGGATAGACAAAAGCGATGAGTTATTTACATCTTTGCTTTATTCGATGGCGCAATATCTCGGGTATGAGTTTGATGAGGTTCAATTAAAAAGAGATTGTTACCGACCAATCGCACACGGTGATATTGAAAATGAGCAACATAAATTAAGGCAGGGTTTAGTCGCAGTTCTGGAAGGAAAGAAATCAATCCCAATGGCTGTCACATATTTGCCACCATATCATCCAATCGATCCAGTTCAACCGGAATAATCACATAACAAGTCAATGCAGCCGACCGCTAACGCGTCGGCTGATTGAAGCGTTATACGTCCCCCTAAGGAATTAAGTGGCAATGTCTACCTACAGCAATGAGTACGAAGAATTCTTGTTTCATCGGATTGATGATTCAGATTTGCTGACAGGCTTTCTTATTGGGCACTTGGT
>JBFMHG010000013.1:0-44522 GCA_040752955.1 Pseudomonadota bacterium | reverse complement strand
TTGCTAAACGGTCCAGCTTACCGCGGACCGAGCCATCAATAACCATGTCACCTGCTTTGATCAGCATACCGCCAACCACTGCAGGATCTTCGCTACAGTTCAATTTAACTTTGCGTGCCAAACGTTTAGAAAGTGCCGCGGCTAACGCGTCCTGTTGTGCTTTTGAAAGCTTGGTAGCAGAAACGACTGATACGTCAATTTCCTGCTCATATTCGGCTTTCAGCGCCACAAAGGCAGTTAACACTTCAGGCAACGCCAGCAAGCGATGATTTTCTGCCATCACTTTAATTAAGTTCTGACCGTGCGCATTCAGTTGCTCACCACATACCTGGATAAACAGACCGGCTTGCTTTTCAGCAGAACCGTTGGCGCCTAAGTAAGCGCCAACCTGGTCGTTCTTTGCCACTTCAGCAGCAAAGACCAACATCTGTAGCCAGGCATCCAGTGCATTTTGCTCAACGGCAAAGTCAAAGGCTGCTCTGGCATAAGGACGAGCAATATTAGTCAAATCAGACATAGCTCATCCTCTTACAGTTCTTGAACCAGTTTTTCCAAAATGTCGCTGTGAGCAGCTTCATCAATAGAACGTTGCAGAATTTTCTCTGCGCCAGCCACTGCTAATGCAGCCACTTGCTTGCGCAGCTCTTCGCGTAAACGATTACGCTCAGCTTCTAATTCTGCTTTAGCCTGCGCCAGAATGTTTTCACGTTCGGCGTTGGCTTTGTGCACGGCTTCATCAATCATCTTGGCTTCGCGTTTTTTCGCTTGCTCAATAATGTCTGCCGCCTGCGCTTTGGCTTCTTTTAACTGATCTTTGGCTTTGTCCTGGGCTAATGCCAGGTCTTTTTCTGCCCGATCAGAAGCAGCTAAACCGTCAGCAATTTTCTTCTGGCGCGCTTCAATAGCATTGTTCAGCGGTGGCCAGACAAACTTCATACAGAACAGCACGAACACCGCAAATGCGATTAATTCGCCCAGCAGAGTGGCGTTTAAATTCACGACCGCTCCTCCTTAGTTAACAGTTGTTCGGATTAACAAAAAGCCTTCGATTACAGGGCGAACAACATGTACATAGCGATACCAACACCGATCATCGCAACGGCGTCGATCAGACCTGCCAGGATGAACATTTTAACTTGCAGTTGTGGTGCCAGTTCAGGCTGACGGGCACAAGCTTCTAAGAACTTACCACCCATGTTACCGAAGCCCAGTGCGGTACCGATAGCGCCGAAACCGATTAACAGAGCAACTGCGATTAATTTGATAGCTACTGCAATTTCCATTTTTATCTCCAGAGTTTTTAAGGTTAAGTTAAAGTAAAAAGTTAATGGTTATCTGAGCTGGCCATGCTTAGGTAAACAATGGTCAACATCATAAATACGAACGCCTGCAGTACAATTACCAGAATATGGAATACTGCCCAGACAAAGTGCAGCGGTAACTGTAGCAGACCGATAGCACCAATCAGAATAAAGATCATTTCACCGGCATACAGGTTACCGAACAGACGCAGTGCCAGTGAAAACGGCTTAGCGACCAGCGCGATAGTTTCCAGTATTAAGTTGGCCGGAATTAACAGGATTTGCAGCGGCACGTTCTTGCTGCTAAACGGGTGCAGTGTCAGCTCTTTAATAAAGCCCATTACACCTTTAATGCGGATTGAATAGCCGATCATCAGAATAAACACACCAATTGCCAGCGCGGCAGTCAGGTTTACATCTGTAGTTGGTACAATTTTCATGTAGACGTCATGTGGGTCCATGCCAAAGGCTTGTTGTCCTACAAAACCGGCGAAGGCAGGCAGGAAGTCTACTGGGATTAAATCCATCAGGTTCATTAAGAACACCCAGACAAAGATAGTCAGTGCCAGTGGTGCAATTAATTTGCTCTTACCGTGATAGGTGTCTTTCACGTTGCTGGCAACCAGCTCAACGATCATTTCAATGAAACACTGAAATTTACCCGGAACGCCTATAGTGGCTTTGTTGGCCGCGCTGCGGAAGATCCATAAAAAGATCAAACCCAGGCCAATAGACCACGCTAAAGTATCGATATGCCATGTCCAGAACCCGGCCTCGCTACACGCTTTGTTAAATGCGACACTGCCATCGACAGTACACATTTTGGCGTTAGTAAGGTGGTGCTGAATATGGCTAGAGAGGGTTAACTCTTCACCTGCAGCCATGTTTCATCCCATTGTTAATGTTTAAAAAAAACCGGTGCCATCCACTGTGTTAAAAGCGTGAGCACAAAGCCAGTAAAAAAAGCAGGCGCTACCAGACCAGGCTGTGAAAATACCACGCTCATTAACACTGCGGTTAAAACTAATTTTGCCGACTGCCCCCGCATAAAGGCCGCCAGCACCTGGTTGGCGTTAATTGCTGCACTGAAACGAAAAGCAAAAAACGCAAACACACAATTTGGTATTACGGCCACCAAACCGCCCTTAAAGGCCGATTTTGCCGCAGCTGCATCGGCAGCTAAAAAAAAAGCCAGTGTAATAACGCCGGCTACTGCAAGCTGACATAGTACCAGCTTATAGGCTGATTTGCGCGCCATTACCGCACTTTGATCAGTCACTGTATGTGCCCCTGAAAACACCCGGGAAGGGGCGAAAAAAACTTGCGAAAGTATACTTATTTGCCTTCAATTTGCAACAAAAAGCGGCGTGCACGCCTTGCCAGTCCAGATATCTGCACCAAAATGGTGTTTTATTGCTCACCGGCCTGCAGTTTGGCAATGATGCCATCTAATTCATCCAGATTGCTGTAACTGATTTCCAGCTTGCCTTTGCCTTTGTTGTTGTAGCTAATTTGTACCGGCGCGGCAAAGCGCTCACTTAAACGCTGCTCTAACGACACCACATCCGGGTCACGCGGCTTTTCTGCCACTACCGGTTTAGGTTCTAAAATGCGCCGGACTAAATTTTCGGTCTCACGCACAGTCAGCTGTTTCGCTGCCACTAAACGGCCGGCATCAGACTGCTCGGTATCTTTTAGCGCCAGCAGTGCCCGGGCATGGCCCATCTCAATATCGCCATGCTCCAGCAACAGTTTTACATCATCGTTTAACTGATTAAGCCGTAATAAATTGGTTACCGAAGCGCGCGATTTGCCTACTGCATCAGCCACTTGCTGGTGGGTCAGGGCAAATTCTGTCAGCAAACGCTCCAGCGCTACCGCTTCTTCCATCGCGTTTAAATCTTCGCGCTGAATGTTTTCAATTAGCGCTATCGCTACCGCCGCTTCATCCGGCACGTCTTTGACAATACAGGGCACATCGCTAAGCTGCGCCAGCTGACTGGCACGCCAACGCCGTTCACCGGCAATAATTTCAAACTTATCTTTGGCTAAAGGCCGCACTACTATAGGCTGGATAACGCCCTGGGCGCGGATAGAGCTGGCTAAATCTTCCAATGCTTCTTGCGACATGTCCTTACGTGGCTGATATTTACCCGGCGTGAGAAACTCGATCGGCAACTGCTGCAGTTCACTGCTGCCAGGATTAGCAGCACTGTTGTTGCTGGCTCTGTTGGACGTAAGTAAGGCATCCAGACCCCGGCCCAGACCGCGTTTCTTTACCGACATGAAAAAGCTTCCCTAAAAATAGTCATTTAAACCGAGCTGCTCTGGCTCACTGTTTTTTTATCTGCCCGGCGTAACATTTCACCTGCCAGCGCTAAATAGGCTTTGGCACCAGTCGAGCTTTTATCGTAATACATCACCGGCGCGCCAAAACTGGGCGCTTCGGCCAGGCGCACATTACGCGGGATCACAGCGCGGTATACCTTATCACCAAAATGTTGTTTTAACTGCTCCGATACGTCATTGGCCAGCCGGTTGCGCGGATCGTACATGGTTCTTAAGATACCTTCGATCTTAAGCTCAGGGTTAACCGCAGCGGCTAGCTGATTAATGGTCTCAACCAGCGCCGTTAAGCCTTCTAAGGCAAAATACTCACACTGCATTGGTACCAGCACGGTATCAGCCGCGGCCATCGCATTCACGGTAAGCATATTCAGTGAGGGCGGGCAGTCGATAAAGATAAAATCGTAGCTGTTACGGTAGTCTTTTAACGCATTGCGCAGACGTAGTTCGCGGGCAAACAGGTTCATTAAACGCACTTCAGCCGCGGTTAAATCGGCATTTGCACCCACCAGGTGGTAACCGCCACTGGTTTCTTTCACCACAACGTCCTGCAGCGGCTTGTCATCGACCAGCAGTTCGTAGGCGGTCGCGGGCAAATCGTACTTATCTACGCCACTGCCCATGGTGGCATTGCCTTGCGGATCCAGATCTATCAGTAACACCTTGCGCTTGGTCGCCGCCAGAGAAGCGGCCAAATTTACCGCTGTGGTGGTTTTACCCACGCCACCCTTCTGGTTAGCTATTGCGATCACTTTCGCCACAAGATGTCCTCGTTATCAGTTAGCAGGGGTCCAGTATTACCAAATGCCGTTGTGCATGCAACTCTGGCACACTAAGTGCCTGAACGCTGGCTACTTTAACAAAATCGGGTAAAGCTGCAATTTCTTCTTGTACTGCGGCGCCCTTCATGGCGAAAAAGCGGCCAGTCGGCGCGGGTAAATGCCGACACCAACTCAGCATATCGTTCATTGAGGCAAAAGCACGGCTTACCACGCCATCATAGCCTTGCTCTGACTGGTGATCTTCTACCCGGCTTTGTAAGGGGTGGATATTATCCAGTTTCAGCTGCAATTTAACCTGGTTTAAAAACCGAATACGCTTACCCAGGCTGTCAAGCAGGGTAAATTGCTTTTGTGGATAGTAAATGGCCAACAACACGCCGGGTAAACCCGGGCCTGTACCAACGTCAATAATACGCTCGCCGCTTAGGTAAGGTGCCACCACCAGGCTGTCCATTACATGTTTGATCAGCATTTCCTGCTGATCGCGCACTGAAGTCAGGTTATATGCACTGTTCCATTTGTCCAGCAGCTTTACGTAGTCGACACATTGCTGCAGTTGCTGCTCTGACAAGGTTAACGTCGTTTGCGCTACCAGCGCGCGTAATTTATCTAACATTATGATCCCTAATATAAATTACGCAGACTTACGCAAAAGCCCCTGTTTTTTCAGGTATACCAATAACAACGAGATTGCCGCTGGTGTAATGCCAGAAATGCGCGACGCCTGACCAACCGTTTGCGGCTGGGTTTGGTTTAGTTTCACGATCACTTCGTTAGACAAACCTTTAACGGCTTTATAATCAAACTGTTGCGGCAATAAGGTTTGCTCATTTCGTTGCTGTTTGGCAATTTCATCTTGCTGCCGCTGAATATAGCCTTCGTACTTGATTTGTATTTCAACTTGTTCTGCTGCCGCTTGTTCTACAAGACCAGGGCCAAGCTCTGCGATCTGCATTAGCTGCGCGTAGGTAACCTCTGGCCGGCGTACTAATTCTTCCAGGCTGGCCTCTTTGCTAAGTGGGGTTTTAACCAGGTCGTTTACCGCTTGCAAGGCAGCGTGTTGTGGATGGATCCAGCTCTGTTTTAACCGTTGTCTTTCAACAGCGATTTGTTCCATTTTCTGGTTAAAGGCAGCCCAACGCACATCATCTACTAAGCCTAATTCACGACCTTTTTCGGTTAAACGGGCATCAGCGTTATCTTCACGCAACATTAAGCGGTATTCAGCCCGGCTGGTAAACATGCGGTATGGCTCTTTGGTGCCTAGGGTAGTCAGATCGTCTACCAGTACGCCCAGATAAGCCTGGTCCCTGCTGGGTGACCAGCCTTGTTGCTCCTGGCTGAATAAAGCCGCATTTAAACCGGCTAATAAACCCTGAGCACCCGCTTCTTCATAACCTGTGGTACCGTTAATTTGACCTGCGAAGAATAAGCCGCTGATAAATTTGGTCTCCAGCGTGCTTTTCAGATCACGCGGATCAAAGAAATCATACTCAATGGCATAACCAGGACGGGTTATGTGGGCGTTTTCCATACCTTTTATCGAGCGCACTATGCTTAGCTGCACATCAAATGGCAGACTGGTTGATATGCCATTCGGGTAGAGCTCATGTGTAGTTAAGCCCTCAGGTTCGATAAAGATCTGGTGTTTGTCTTTATCGGCAAAGCGCATAATTTTATCTTCAATGGATGGGCAGTAGCGTGGGCCTATACCTTCAATCACACCAGTATACATTGGCGAGCGATCCAGATTATTACGGATCACCTCGTGTGTCTGCTCGTTAGTGTAGGTGATGTAGCAGGGAATTTGCGTTGGATGATCGCTACGCTTACCTAAAAATGAAAACACTGGTGTAGGTGTATCACCTGGTTGTACATGCATTACTGAAAAATCAACAGTCCGCGCATCAATACGCGGGGGGGTACCGGTTTTTAAACGATCGACTCTAAAAGGTAATTCACGCAGGCGTTTAGCCAATGCAATGGACGGCGGATCTCCGGCTCTGCCACCTGAATGGCTTTGTAAACCAATGTGGATCTGGCCACCTAAAAAGGTACCTACGGTTAACACCACTGATTTGGCATGAAATTTCAGCCCCATCTGAGTAATTACACCGGTTACTCTGTCTTGCTCGACAATCAGATCATCACAGGCTTGCTGAAAAATACTTAAGTTCGGCTGGTTCTCCAGCATTTGACGAATAGCAGCACGGTATAATTGCCTGTCTGCCTGTGCCCGTGTGGCTCTTACTGCAGGGCCTTTGGAGCTGTTCAGTGTGCGAAATTGAATACCCCCTTTGTCAGCTGCTAATGCCATAGCACCGCCTAAGGCATCAATCTCTTTTACCAAATGGCCTTTACCAATACCGCCTATTGCCGGGTTGCACGACATCTGGCCGAGGGTTTCAACATTATGGGTTAACAATAAGGTGTTTCGGCCCATGCGGGCTGCTGCTAATGCAGCTTCGGTGCCTGCATGGCCACCACCTACAACGATGACGTCAAAAGTCTCTTGATACAACATAGCTGCCTCGGGTTTGCGCTGTACAGGCCGATTAAAAAGGGCACTTATTGTACCTTGATCCTCAGGTAAGTGGAATGGTGTTGCGGGCTTTGGATCGTTTAAATTAAATAAGATCTTTTTAGAGATCTTTTTATTATGTTTACTACTAAGCAGACAGTTTTCAGTGGATAACAAGATCTTTGTAAAAAGGATCAGTAGCTTATTTAGGATCAGATCCTGTGATCAAGCTAGGATCTGTTGGGTTTAACCCGTGATCAACTTGCTAGTTTATCCACATATCAAAAAAATATTTTTGTTATAACAAGGATAAAAACAGCTTTAACACCGGAAAAACCTACAGTTATACACATAGAATTATCGTAAAAGTTGATTCTGTGCATAAGACTGTATAACTGTAATATGGTTGATAAACGGCTTTATCATCGCTTTATCACTTGCTTATCAAGACAAGACGTTCAGTAGCCGTTACTGTGGCGACAAGTTGGTTTTATTGCTGAGGCCAACTGGGAGAGACGAGCGTTATCCTGTTCTTCCTGAGATATACTTGTGTTTGCGGGTGCCTGCCACCCGCTTTTTTTATGTCAGTTGTTTTATCAACTGTGGCAACCAGGCCAGTGCAATATCTTCGGGCAGTTGTGGTTGCTGTGCATCAATTTCCAACGCAGGCAGCAGCTTGTTGGCGCCCTTTTCCGTTAATAAGCGGCTTAGTTTGCGACCTGCCTCACAAAAAGTATCGTACGAAGCGTCACCTAAAGTGATCACGGCATAAGAAAGTGTGGTAAGATCACGGCGATCTTGTGCTAATTGATCCGCAAAGGGTTGAATATTATCAGGCAGATCTCCTGCGCCATAGGTGGATGTGATTACTAACCAGACGTTGTTCGGGTTGAGGTGATCCAGTTCGGGTTTCAGATGAAGACTAATCTCATAGCCCGCTTGTACCAGTGTTTCAGCAACTTGTTCTGCCACATATTCCGCTGCGCCCATTTGGCTGCCAACGAGGATGTCTATCATGATAAGCCTCTTGTCAAAAGAATGTTTGGCTATACTACTGGAATAAAATCGGCCATGGCTATGCCTTTGGTCCGGTTTAGATGTTTTTACTGCTCTGCAGGCTAAGTAAAAACAACAATAGCACTACCACTACGCCTGCGTGTTATTGAGGTTTAAACAACGTATGTCTGACACTGTGTCATTTTCCCAGCTCATGCTGCCTGAAGCTATTGTTCGTGCGGTTACTGAACTAGGCTATGAAACCCCATCGCCGATTCAGGCGGCGGCTATCCCTAAATTATTGGCTGGCGAAGATGTATTAGGCCAGGCGCAAACCGGTACCGGGAAAACCGGTGCTTTTGCGCTGCCTTTATTAGCACGGCTTGACCCTGCGCAAAACGATCCACAAATTCTGGTTCTGGCACCTACCCGCGAGCTGGCCATACAAGTGGCTGAAGCATTTCAGGCTTATGCCCGCTATATGCCAGCGTTTCACGTATTGCCATTATATGGTGGCCAAAGCTATACCAATCAGCTGAAGTCATTAAAGCGTGGCTCGCAAGTGATTGTCGGTACACCGGGCCGTATTCTTGACCACTTAGACCGTGGCACCTTAAAGCTGGATAAGCTGCGCGCTATCGTGCTGGATGAAGCCGACGAAATGCTGCGTATGGGCTTTATTGATGATGTTCAAACCATTATGGACGCTACACCGGCCGGCCGTCAGGTGGCGATGTTCTCAGCCACCATGCCACCGCAGATCCGTGCTATTGCACAAAAGCATTTAAAAAATGCTGAAGAGATTAAGATTGCCTCGAAAACCAGTACGGTTGAGCGGATTAAGCAAAGTTATGTCATGCTGGATGGCAACCAAAAACTCGACGCCTTAACCCGGGTACTGGAAGGCGAAGAGTATGATGCGTCTATCGTATTCGTGCGCACCAAAAGTGCGACAGAAGAAATTGCTGAAAAACTGGGCGCCCGCGGCTACGCCGTAGCGTGCTTAAACGGTGATATGAATCAGGCGCACCGCGAACTGACTATCCGTAAAATGAAAGCGAACCAGCTGGATATCATTGTTGCCACCGACGTTGCAGCCCGTGGTCTGGACGTGGAACGTATTAGCCTGGTGGTAAACTACGATATCCCGTACGACAGCGAAGCCTATGTGCACCGTATTGGCCGTACCGGCCGGGCTGGCCGTGAAGGTAAGGCGATTTTGTTTGTCTCGCCACGTGAGCGCCGCTTACTACGTACTATCGAGCACGCCACCAAGCAGCCGATTGAAAAAATGTCACTGCCATCCGGTCAGGTGATTGAACAGCGTCGTATCGAGTCGTTCCGCGAGCAGTTAGCGCAAACCATCGAGACGCAAAACTTAAGCTTCTTCCAGGACTTAATTAACGACTGGCGCGAGAAGATAGACACCACAGAAAACGACTTGGCCGCAGCCTTGTTGTATCTGGCACAGAAAGACCAGCCACTGAACGTGGCCAGTCAGTTCCCGGAAATCCGTGAGCCGCATGCCCGGGCTGAGCGTGACGAGCGTCCACGCCGTGAGCGCGGTGACCGGCCGGAGCGCAGTGGCGAGCGTCCGGATCGCGGCCCGCGCCAGCGTCGTGAAATGAAAGGTGATTACCAGACCTACCGTATTGAAGTGGGTAAAGAGCATGGCGTGCGTGCGGGCGATATCGTTGGCGCCATTGCTAACGAAGCCAATATCGACAGCCAGTTTATCGGTAATATTAAGTTGTTTGATCATTTCAGTACGGTTGAGCTGCCAGCAGCTATCCCGAATGAAATTTTTCAGCACCTGAAAAAGGTGTATGTGCGTAAGCAAAAGTTGAATATCACGGTAGACAGCGGCGCAGCACCGGCAGGTGATCGCCGGCCGTCAAATGGTCCTGGCCCGCGCCCAGGTGCGGCGCCGCGTGCGCCGCGTAAGCCACGTGATTAAAAGTTACAGCTGTTAAGAAAACCCTGCCTCGGCAGGGTTTTTTATTTAGTCAGATTAACCATTTGTCGTGTTAAAACGATCTTGTTTAGCGGGCCAAAGTTGCCTAAGGTAGAACGCTCTTCTAATAACAATAACAACAACGAGTGTACTGCTAATGTCCAGTAAGTTAACCCGATTTTCGCTTGCCAGTTTAAGCGCAGTGCTATTTTGCAGCAGCCTGGCGGCCAGCACAGCTATTCGCCAAACCAAAGGCGATTTTGAAGATAAGTTTCGCCAGTTAGATGAAGTGTTACCGACACCCAATGTGTACCGCAATGCTGCCGGTGAGCCCGGCCAGCAATACTGGCAGCAAAAAGTTAACTATAAAATGGATGTTAAGCTGGATGAGGCCAAACGCCGGTTAAGCGCCAGCCAGCAAATTCATTATAAAAACAACTCACCTTACACCTTGAAATATCTCTGGCTACACCTGGATCAGAATATCTTTAAAAATGATTCTATGGCCGAGATGAGTACCGACTTTGGTGGTATTGGCCGCCGTGGCCCGGCTACCGCTATTGGCGAGGGCGACATTACCGCCCGCTTGAGCTTGGAAGAGCTGCGCCGGCAACAGTTTATGGCTGACAACGAACTGGGTTTTGTTATCAGCAACGTGAAAAGCAGCAGCGGTAAGGCACTGCCGGCGACGTTAGTGGGCACACTGATGCGCATTGATTTGGACAAGCCGTTAAAGCCCGGTCAGTCGATGGATTTCAGCCTGGATTTTGCGTTTAATATTGTTGAAGAAGATGCCGTTTCAGCCCGCTCTGGCTATGAGCATTTCCCAAAAGACGCGCGTGAAGGCGGTAATGATATTTTCCTGTTAGCGCAGTGGTTTCCGCGCTTAGTGGCTTATACCGACTATGAAGCCTGGACCAATAAAGAGTTTTTAGGCCGCGGTGAATTTACGCTGGAGTTTGGCGATTATGATGTCCGGTTAACCGTACCAAGTGATCATATAGTATCCTCTACCGGCGAGCTGCAAAACGCCAGTAAGGTGCTGACAAAACAGCAAATAGCCCGCTTGGAGCAGGCCAAAACCGCCAAACGGCCGGTGTTTATTGTTACTGAACAAGAAGCGCTGGAAAACGAAAAAGAGGGCACTGACACCAGCACAACCTGGCACTTTAAAGCGAAAAATGTGCGCGATTTTGCCTGGGCCTCGTCGCGTAAGTTTATCTGGGATGCCAAAGGTTATCAGCAGGGTGGCTCTGAGCAGCCGTTGGTGATGGCCATGTCGTTCTACCCGAAAGAAGGTGGTGAGTTGTGGCAGAAATATTCCACCGAAGCCATAGTGCACACTATGGAAGTGTATTCACGCTTCTCGTTTGATTACCCCTATCCTGTGGCGCAATCGGTAAATGGCCCGGTAGGCGGCATGGAATACCCGATGATTACTTTTAATGGCCCGCGCACCAAATTGCAGGATGATGGTAGTCGTACGTATTCGCAGGCGGAAAAACGCTTTTTAATCGGCGTGGTTATCCATGAAATTGGTCATATTTACTTTCCGATGGTGGTGAATTCTGACGAGCGACAGTGGACCTGGATGGATGAGGGCTTAAACAGCTTTTTGGACGGCGTGGCCGGCCGTGAATGGGATCCAACCATTCCGTGGGGCGTAGAGCCGCGCGATATAGTTGACTACATGAAGTCAGACGTGCAGGTGCCAATAATGACACAGTCTGACAGCGTGCTAAAACTGGGGCCCAATGCCTACACCAAACCGGCCGCGGCGCTGAATATTTTGCGCGAAGTGATTTTAGGCCGCGAGCTGTTTGATTTTGCCTTTAAAGAATTTGCTACCCGCTGGAAGTTTAAGCGGCCAACGCCGGCCGACTTCTTTCGCACCATGGAAGAGGCCAGCGGTGTCGACTTAGACTGGTTCTGGCGCGGCTGGTTTTACAGCACCGATCATGTCGACATTTCGTTGGATAAAGTGTTCCAACTGCGTTTAGACACCAAAAATCCGGATATCGATTTTCAGCGTCAGCGCCAGCAAGAGCTGGACAAACCCACCTCGTTATTTGTTGAGCGCAATAAAGCCGAAGGCAAAGTACTGTGGATAGATAAAAACCCGGACGTGCGTGATTTTTACGATGAAAATGACCGTTTTACCGTTACCAATAAAGAGCGCAATGCTTACAACACGTTTTTACACGACTTAGAGCCCTGGGAGCGTACTGCTTTTGAGCGCGCGGTAGCAGAAGATAAAAACTACTACGTGCTGCAGTTTAGTAACAAGGGCGGCCTGGTTATGCCGATTCTGCTGCAACTGAACTACACCGATGGCAGCAGCGAGCAGCAGTATATACCGGCCGAGATTTGGCGGCGTAATCCAAAATCGGTTAACCGGTTATTGGTTACGCCAAAGGAAAAACAGCTAAAAGAAGTGGTAGTCGATCCGAAGTGGGAAACGGCCGACGTCGATATTGAAAACAATTTTTACCCGCGCCGTATTATTCCATCACGTATTGAGGCTTATAAGTCTGAGAAGAGCAAAGCCAAAGTGAGCCGCGACATTATGCAGGATGTAAAAACGGAGCTGAAAGATCCGGCGAAAAAGGCCGATGCTACAGCAGACAAAAAGGGCGGTAATTAATGCGCCGGCTGGTTTTTTTGTTATCGCTGGTGGCGGCAAGCTGCCCGCTTGGCGCGCACGAGATGAAGGCCGCATTAACCAAGGTGTTGTTGAATGAGCGCAGCGGCAATATTGAAGTGATGCACCGTTTTTATGTGCACGATGCCGAGCATGGCGTAAAACAGCTATTTGATAAAAGCGCCGATTTACTCAACAGTGAGCACACCCAGCAGACCTTTAGCGACTATGTTAGCAAAGAGTTTGCTTTGGCCACCCTGGACGGTCGGCAAATTACGCTGACGTTACTCGGCGGTCAACTGGAGGGGCGCTATTTCTGGGTGTATCAGGAAGCGGCAATACCGGCGGGCTTAAAAGGCTTACGCATTCAGCACAAGGCGCTACAGGCACTCTGGCCAACCCAGGTTAACACGGTGAATATTGAAGGCCGTGGCGAGGTAAAAAGCCTGAGTTTTGACAGCAAAACCGGTTGGCAGCAGCTAAGTTTTTAGCTACCGCTTTAAATAATGCCGGGCAGACGCTATATAAGTTGCAGCTAACCTAAACTGGAGATTGCGATGATTATTGCCTGTCCCGGCTGTAACAGCCTAAACCGGCTACCGCTTGATAAGCCGGCGCAACAAGCTAATTGTGGTAAATGCAAACAGCCGTTATTTCAGGGTAAAGCGCTGGAACTTACCAGCATTAACTTTGCTGCCCATGCGCAAAAAAGCGAACTGCCGCTGGTAGTGGATTTTTGGGCCAGCTGGTGTGGCCCCTGCCAGAGTTTTGCGCCGGTGTTTAGCCAGGCCGCCAGTGAGCTCGAGCCACATTTTCGTTTTGGTAAAATTAATACCGAGCAGCAGCAGGCACTGGCAGCACAGTTTAATATCCGCTCCATACCGACATTAATGGTATTTAAGCAAGGCAAAGTTATTGCGCAGCAAGCGGGTGCCTTTCCCAAGCAAGCCTTTTATCAATGGCTATCGCAATATAAGTAAGTAAGTATTTACTCACTTTTTGGAGGTGTTATGACAAAGCAGGTTTTCACCCTAACCAGCCCGGATATTAAAGAAGGCCATTTTATGGCCAAAGATCACGAGTTTGACGGCTTTGGCTGTAGCGGCAGTAATGTGTCGCCCACGCTGAACTGGGCTAACGCACCGGCAGGCACTAAAAGCTTTGCCGTTACCGTGTTTGACCCGGACGCGCCCACTTGCTCCGGTTTTTGGCACTGGCTGGTTACGGATATTCCTGCTGCTGCAACCGGTTTAGCCCGTGGCGCCGGCAAAGGTAGCCTGCCGCCAGGTTGTCGCAGTTTTACCAATGACTATGGTATGAAAGATTTCGGCGGCGCTTGCCCGCCAGAGGGCCATGGTATGCACCGTTATCAGTTTACCGTGTGGGCCTTACCGGAAGAAACCCTGCCGGCCGCCGATGGGGCCAGTGCTGCAGTAGTGGGTTTTATGCTAAATGCTATGGCGCTCGGTAAAGCTACCCTAACTGCGACCTACGCTCGTTAAGTGTTAAAAAAGGGACATCAGACTAAGGCCGCATACCGCGGCCTTTTTTGTTGCGCTAAGCTAAGGCTTTTCGGCTGCCGGAGGTATTACTCTGCCAATATCAGCAAACAACCTGGCTAACCACATGCCGCAACGTTTTTATGTGTTGCTGGCCGGTTTTTTCAGTCAGTTGCTCTGCCTGGGCGTAGCGCGCTTTGCTTATACCCCGCTGTTGCCGTTAATGCAGCAGCAACAGGTATTGGACGATGCCAGCGGCGGCTATCTGGCGGCGGTTAACTACCTCGGTTATATTGCGGGTGCTTTGCTGGCAGCCAGCCTGAGCAACCTGCAATTAAAAGACACTCTGTACCGGCTGGGGTTGCTGTTAGCTTTGCTGAGTACCCTCGGTATGGCGTTAACTGAAAACGTTTGGCTATGGTCGCTATGGCGCTTTGTCGCCGGCTTAAGCAGTGCTGGTTCTATGCTGATAGCCTCCGGGCTGATTATGCACTGGCTGTTAAGCCACAAACAACGGGCAGAGCTGGGTATCCATTTTGCCGGCTTGGGCTTTGGTATCGCCTTATCGGCCATGTTGGTAGAGCTGATGTTAACACTGCAGCTGGATTGGCGTGCGCAGTGGCAATACTTTGCCTTGTTTGGTGTGTTATTGGCGATTCCGGCCTGGCGCTGGTTACCCCGACCGGTGGTCGTTACACTGTCGACACAACATAGTGCTGTTGATACGCCCCCGGCCAACCGCTTTATCCGCCTGATGTTGGCCAGCTATTTTTGTGCCGGCTATGGCTATGTGATCAGTGCAACCTTTATTGTCACCATTGTCGAGCGCATACCGGGCTTAAGTGGCAGCGGTAATATCAGTTTTATCATACTGGGGTTAGCGGCAACGCCGGCGGTAATGCTGTGGGATTTAATCGCCCGTAAAACAGGTTATCTGAAAGCCATTATGCTGGCGTTACTGGCGCAAAGCGTGGCAATTTTACTGCCATTATGGTTTAGCTCACTCACGCTAGTGCTGTTAAGTGCAGCGCTGTTTGGTGCGACTTTTGTCGGCGTAGTCAGTTTGGTATTAACCATGGCAGGGCGCTTATATCCGAGTAAACCGGCGAAACTCATGGGTAAAATGACGCTGGCTTACGGTAGTGCGCAGGTAATAGCGCCGGCGTTAACCGGCTACTTTGCTAAGCTAACCGGTCATTATGATATCGGTCTTTATTTGGCGGCAGGTTTTGTCAGCTTGGGCGCGATCTTGGTCGGGTTGCTGATAGCAACAGATAACACCGCGCAGCAGCTGGAGAAAGCAAAATAGCTATTTCCCAATACAAAATGAGCTGAATATCCGTCCGAGTAAATCATCTGAGCTAAATTCGCCGGTAATTTCATTTAAGTGCTGCTGGGTAAGCCGTAGCTCTTCTGCCAGGATTTCGCCGGCAATGTAACTGTGTAGCTGCTCCTGACCAATGGCTAAATGCTCAGCCGCTCTGTCTAACGCATCTAAATGGCGGCGGCGGGCGAGGAAACTGCCCTCGACACTGCTGTCAAAGCCAATACATTGCTTTAAGTGCTCACGCAGGGCATCAATACCGGCACCGGTTTTGGCGGATATGCGATACACCGGCGCTTTGCTGCTATCTGCTGTAGGCTGTGCTGTGAGCAGCTCACCGGTTAAATCAGCTTTATTGCGGATCACCGTGACGCCTAATCCTTCTGGCAGGCGGTCGATAAAGTCGGGCCAGATATCGTGCGGGTCGGTCGCATCAGTGGTGGTGCCATCCACCATAAACAATACCCGATCGGCTTGCTCTATCTCTTTCCAGGCGCGCTCAATACCAATTTGTTCTACCTGATCGGTGGCTTCTCTGAGGCCGGCGGTATCGATAATATGCAGCGGCATACCGTCGATATGAATATGCTCGCGCAACACATCACGCGTGGTGCCGGCAATGTCGGTGACTATCGCCGCTTCACGGCCGGCTAAGGCGTTAAGCAAGCTGGATTTACCGGCATTGGGCCGGCCGGCAATCACCACTTTCATACCTTCGCGTAAAATACTGCCCTGGGTGGCCTGTTTTTTTACATTGGCCAGATAGTCGATAATGTCTGCTAAATCGGCGGCGACTTTACCGTCAGATAAAAAGTCGATTTCTTCATCCGGAAAGTCGATTGCAGCTTCAACATACATGCGCAGGTGAATGACTTTTTCTACCAGTTCATGAATATGGCGGGAGAACTCCCCCTGCAGTGATTGCATAGCGCTGCGTGCGGCTTGTTCGCTACTGGCGTCAATTAGATCGGCAATGGCTTCGGCCTGGGCTAAGTCGAGTTTGTCGTTTAAAAAGGCGCGCTCGGAAAATTCGCCGGGGCGGGCAATGCGCACATTGGGTAGCGCCAGCACTTGTTTTAACAGCATATCTAATAGCACCGGGCCGCCGTGGCCTTGCAGCTCCAGCACATCTTCGCCGGTAAAGGAGTTTGGACCGGGGAAGTAGAGTGCTATGCCCTGATCCAATACTTGCTTATTTTTGTCAAAAAACGGCAGGTATTCGGCATAGCGCGGTTTGGGAAGGCGATGCAGTACGGCTTGTGCCACCGTTTTAGTATCCGGGCCTGAGATACGAATAATACCCACACCGGCGCGGCCGGGGGCGGTAGCGAGTGCGGCGATGGTGTCGGTAGTAAACATGGGTTGCCTCTTAATAGAAAAAGCCTGTCAGCATAATGCGACAGGCTTAAGGTAGTACTGCAAGTATTAGGAAATCATCATTTCGCCGCTTTCGACAGCACATCCCTGTGCTGTCTCAATCTCCGCGACATCCTTGTCGCTGCTACATGATGACACCTAATCCTTGCTTTAAAGTTCAGTTAAGCCTTTTTAGTATGCAAACCTTTCTTTTCCATACCTTTGTAGATGTATAACATCTGCGCCAGTGAAATCAGGTTACTGACAAACCAGTACAGTACCAGACCACTTGGGAACCACAGGAAGAATACCGAGAACGCCACTGGCATCCACATCATAATCTTCTGCTGCATTGGATCTGTAACCTGCATGGGCGTCAGCTTTTGCATCAGGTACATACTGGCACCAAACAGCACTGGTAACACATAGTAGGGGTCTTGTGCTGATAAGTCAGTGATCCACAGCATAAATGGCGCGTGGCGCAGCTCGACGCTTTCGACAAATACCCAGTACAATGCCAGGAATATTGGCATCTGGATCAGCATAGGTAAGCAGCCACCCATAGGGTTTACTTTCTCTTTGCGATACAGTTCCATCATCGCCGGGCCCATCTTCTGCCGGTCGTCTTTGTACCGAGCCTGCAGCTCGTCAATTTTCGGCTTTAAGTTACGCATCTTCGCCATCGACTCGTACTGCACCTTGGTTAGCGGGTACATTATGCCTTTAACAATCAGCGTAATAATAATGATGGCCACGCCCCAGTTCACGACCACGCTTTGAATAAGGGTCAGTAACCAGAACAGCGGTTGCGAGATAAACCATAAGAAACCGTAATCTACGGTTAAATCCAGGCCATTGGCCAATTTGGCCAGGTTGTCCTGCGTTTTCGGGCCGGCATAAAAGGTGCTACCCAGTGTTACCGTGGCGCCTGGCTCGATATTCACTGCCGGGCCTTTGGCGCCAATCACGCCCTGGCCATTGCGTACCAGACTGTATAGTTGGTTATCAGCTTGCTGATCCGGTACCCAGGCCGATACGAAGTAATGCTCCAACATGGCAACCCAGCCACCGGTCGTGGCTTCAAGCAGGTTTTTTTCCTGCATGTCGTCAAAGGCATACTTGTTGTAACGCTCTGAGGTAGTACCAAAGGCGGCACCGCGGTATATCGGCATCATCATGCTGGCACTTTCGCCGTTATCGATGGTTTGCACCAGGTGCTGATAAGGCTGTACGGTTTTTACTTCAGCACTTTGGTTATGCAGCAAATATTCTACCCGGACATCATATTGGCCAGCGGTAAAAATAAAGCGCTTTTCTACCTGTAAGCCATTGTGGCTAAAGGTTAATGGCACTACCAGCTCGGTTGCACCTTCAGGAATGTTGTAGCTGGTTTGCGCGGCGCTATATACAGGCCGTGGGTTACGGCTGTCGTCCGGGCCATCACGGCCAATCAGGCCACTTTGGGCAACATACTCAAAGCCAGGTAAACGACGCATTAGCGGGTAAGGTTCGGCTTTACCCTTTTCCAGTTCGAAGTCGGGTAGGGTTAGCGCAACAATGTCACCACCACGGCTATCGATACTCAGGTTAAATACGTCAGTGCTGACTGTAATAGTGCGGGCACTTGCCGTGGTTGTGGCAGGCGCTTGCTCGGCGTCAGCTGTGGTCAGTTGTAGATCAGCGGAGCTGGTCGCGCTGTTTTGGCTGACTTCAGCGACCGGTGTCACCGGCTGCGGCGCATTAGCAATATTCCACTGCTGCCAGAGTAAAAAACTGACCAGTGCCAGACCAATAACTAATAAACTACGTTGTGATTCCATGGTTTAGCTTTTCTCATTGTGCTTTTCAGGAACAGGATCATCACCGCCTGCATGTAAGGGGTGACATTTTAATAAACGTTTCGCTGCTAACCAACTGCCTTTGAACACACCAAAACGCTCAACGGCGGTAATTGCATAATGGGAGCAGGTGGGCTGAAAACGGCAGCTGGGGCCAAACAGCGGGCTAATCAGTTTCTGGTAGCCTTTTAGCAGCAGTAACACTAGGCTGATTGCTGCGCAGTGTATTGGCGAGCGATTTTGCGCCATAACTTTTCCAGTTGCCTATGTAACTCATCATTAGCGGTATTGCTAATGTCACCTTTCACCATCAGTACCAAATCGACGCCAGGCAACTCATGTTGATGCAAACGAAAATTATCACGCACACAACGTTTAATACGGTTGCGGTGCACGGCTAATTTAACACGTTTTTTAGCGATAGTAAGGCCTAATCGGGGATGCGACAGTTGATTGGCTTTGGCTAGGATAGTAAACAGCGGAGAAGACACCCGAAACGGGTTTTGGAACACATTGTCGAACTGACTGGGAGTTAACAGGCGTAACTCCCTGCCGAATTTCAGGCTGACCACTCAGCGGCTAACCGCTGATTAGGCAGTTAAACGCTTACGGCCTTTAGCACGGCGACGCGCTAATACCTGGCGACCATTTTTAGTGGCCATACGAGCACGGAAACCGTGGTTACGCTTGCGTTTTAATACGCTTGGTTGAAAAGTTCTTTTACTCATAATTTCATCCGTCCGGTAGAAATATTTACTAAAGGTTTCTGTGTTTTAGCAAATATACCAAAACGCAGCTGACAAAAATGAGCGCGAATTTTAAGTAGTCTGCGGCCTAAAGTCAATCTGATCCTGCGTTTTATTGCAGCGAGATCACTACTGATCCTGGCGGGAATAAAAGTTTTCCACAGGCGACTATCGTCTAGGTGAATAAAGTGTGAGTTGTTCAGCAGTTAGATCAGATAATTACCATAAAAAGCAGGAGTATTATGAAATGGTATAAGATAATTTTATGCTTATAAAACATTGGTATAGGCTGTTTTATTTTATTGCAGGTAAATTTTGTAAAAGTCAATATTGATGTTGTGGATAAGATAGTACCATAATGTGCGCTTCGTTAACTTACGCCAGCCTTATTCATCATAATAACCAAGGCTTCTGGAGAGAGGGTGTATCAGTCCGTTTGGCAAAATTGCCTGCAAGCGCTGCAAGCCGAATTACCGGCGCAGCATTTCAGTATGTGGATCCGCCCACTGCAAGCTGACAGTTCTGACACTGGGCTTACTTTATACGCGCCGAACCGTTTTGTACTGGATTGGGTGCGCGAAAAATACCTAAGCCGGATCCTGGAGTTGATCCACGATTATTGTGGTGACGATGCGCCTCGGCTAAAGTTTGACGTTGGCTCCAGCCAAAGCAATAGCCGCAGTAGCGTAAAAGCGCCTGCGCCGGTTACGGTCGCACCGGCAGAAGTGGCGCCCAAAGACAGTCCTGAGCCGGCGCCAAAAACCATCGTTACCAGCAATGTGCGCGCCAATTATACCTTTACCAACTTTGTCGAAGGTAAATCTAACCAGTTAGCACGGGCCGCTGCATCGCAGGTGGCCGATAACCCTGGCACGGCTTATAACCCCTTGTTTATCTACGGCGGCACCGGTTTGGGTAAGACCCATTTGTTGCACGCTGTAGGTAACGGTATTTTAGCCAAAAAGCCCGATGCAAAAGTGATTTACATGCATTCAGAACGCTTTGTGCAGGATATGGTAAAGGCTTTACAAAACAATGCGATAGAAGAATTTAAGCGCTATTACCGCTCAGTAGATGCATTGCTAATCGATGATATTCAGTTTTTCGCTAATAAAGAGCGCTCGCAGGAAGAGTTTTTCCACACCTTTAATGCCTTACTGGAAGGCAACCAACAGATCATTTTAACCAGCGACCGCTATCCGAAAGAAATCGACGGCGTGGAAGACAGGTTAAAATCACGCTTTGGTTGGGGCCTGACGATAGCTATCGAGCCGCCGGAGCTGGAAACCCGGGTGGCGATCCTGATGCGCAAAGCCCATGAGAACCAGATCCGCCTGCCGGAAGAGGTAGCGTTTTTTATTGCCAAGCGGCTGCGTTCTAACGTGCGCGAATTAGAAGGTGCGCTAAACCGGGTTATCGCCAACGCCAATTTTACCGGCCGGCCAATTACGATAGATTTTGTCCGTGAAGCGCTGCGTGATTTACTGGCACTACAAGATAAGTTGGTTACCATTGAAAATATTCAGAAAACGGTAGCGGAGTATTACAAAATCCGGGTGGCTGATTTATTGTCAAAAAGGCGTTCGCGCTCAGTGGCGCGGCCGCGGCAAATGGCCATGGCGTTATCAAAAGAGCTAACCAACCATAGCTTGCCGGAAATTGGCGATGCTTTTGGCGGGCGTGACCACACTACGGTGTTACATGCCTGCCGTAAAATTGAGTCGCTGAAAGAAGAAACACACGAAATAAAAGAAGATTTTCAGAATTTAATTCGCACCTTGTCATCGTAAAGGGACTGGCTCATGCAATTTACCATTAACAGAGACGCCTTACTTAAACCATTACAAATGGTGTCTGGTGCTATTGAGCGCCGTCACACGCTGCCAATTTTATCTAACGTATTGGTAGAAGTTAGCGACGCCAGTTTATCGCTTACTGGCACCGATCTGGAAGTTGAGCTGGTGGCCACTACAGAGGGCTTAACGGTGCAGAGCCCCGGCCGTGTTACCGTGCCGGCCAAAAAGCTGCTGGATATTTGCCGCAGTTTACCCGAATCGTCAGACATTCGTGTGCAGCTGCAGGGTGATAATTGTATTTTAAGTAGTGGCAAAACCAAGTTTACCTTATCGACATTAAGTGCGGCTGAGTACCCTAATTTGGAAAGCTGGCAGGGCGAGGTCGATATTCAGCTAAGCCGGGCACAGCTACGTAAGTTGTTGGACGATACTGCGTTCTCGATGGCAAATCAGGATGTGCGTTATTACTTAAACGGCTTGTTATTCGAAGTAGACAACGGCAGCGTGAAAGCGGTTGCCACTGATGGCCACCGTCTTGCCCTGAGCAACCTGGAGTTACCTGGACTGGCCGCGCAGCAAAAGCAAATTATTATTCCGCGCAAAGGCGTGCTGGAAATAATGCGGTTGTTGGCCAGTGACGAGCAATTGGTAACGCTCAGTTTAGGCCAGAACCATATTCGCCTGACAGACAGTAATTTTGTCTTTAGCAGCAAGCTGATTGACGGCCGTTTCCCGGATTATCGCAGGGTGCTGCCGCGCAACAGTACCAAATTGGTGACAGCGCATCGCAGTATGTTAAAGGACGCTTGCACCCGCGCTTCTATTTTGTCGAACGAAAAATACCGCGGTGTGCGTTTTACCCTGACCAGCCATGAGCTGCAAGTAGTGGCTAATAACCCTGAGCACGAACAGGCGGAAGAAGTCATTGAAGTTGAGTATCAAGGTGATGGGCTGGAAATTGGCTTTAACGTGGGTTACCTGTTGGACGTGCTGAATACGCTAACAACCGACTTAGTGCAGCTGCATTTAAACGATGCCAATTCCAGCGCATTAGTAGAAGGCGTAGGTAACACCGGCGCCAGTTACGTTGTTATGCCAATGCGCTTGTAAGCTATGTCACTGCTGTCGTTGCATGCCAGTCAGTTTCGCAATCTGACGGCAGTGTCATTTAACGCGCACCCGCAATTTAACCTTATCGTTGGCAGTAATGGTAGTGGCAAGACCAGCTTACTGGAAGCCATTTACTATTTGGCGCATGGTCGGTCGTTTCGCACCAATCGGCCGCAGCGTTTGGTGCAGCACGACAGCGACGCCTTTACCTTACATGCAAAGCTTAGCGCGCAGCAACAAACCCATAGTTTGGGCTTGAAGCGCGATAAGCAAGGCGAGTTAGTGCTTAGGCTTAACGGCGCTAACGTGAACCGTTTGGCTGAGTTTGCTGCGTTATTGCCAGTGCAGTTGATTACACCTGATAGCTTTAGGTTGTTTTTTGGCGGACCGAAAGAGCGGCGGCAGTTTTTTGATATGGGTTTGTTCCACGTGGAACCAAACTTTTTTGACTGTTGGTTAAGATTTAACAAAGTACTGAAGCAGCGCAATGCTCTGCTGAAAACCAGTCGGCATTACGATAATCAGTTTCAGTTCTGGGACGAGCAGTTTGTAGCGTTGGCGTTAGAGTTACAGCAATTACGGCAGGCTTATGTAACCAGGCTGCAGCAGGCATTTTCTGAGCTAACCAACGCTGACGCGTTAATGCAACAATTAAGTTTTCAATTGCAGCAAGGCTGGCCAGATAAGCTGAACACCCCCGAGCAATTACTACAGTTGTTGCAGCAGGGCTTTGCTCAGGATAGCCGGATGGGGTTTAGCCAGTACGGCCCGCAAAAAGCCGATTTAAAGCTAAAAAAAGACCAGGTAAGCGCCGAAGAAGTGTTATCCCGTGGTCAGTTAAAAGTGTTATTATTTGCGCTTAAAATTGCGCAAAACAACGTAATTCGCGATAGCGGGCAGAAACAACCGCTGTTGCTGATAGACGATTTAGCGTCGGAGTTAGATCAAACGTCTACCCGACAGATTTTTAGTTATTTACGCGATATAAACTCACAGGTTTTTATTACTGCAATTAACGCTGATCAAGTTACACCCTTTATTGCCAGTGACCAGCAGGCAATGTTTCACGTGGAACACGGACAGCTAACAGCACGGACAGATAACGATGGCCGAACAAAATAATTACGATTCTTCCAGCATAAAAGTATTAAAAGGACTGGATGCAGTTCGCAAAAGACCAGGTATGTACATTGGTGATACCGATGACGGTACCGGCTTACACCATATGGTGTTTGAGGTGGTCGACAACTCTATCGATGAAACCTTAGCCGGCCATTGTTCTGATATCTGGGTAACCATTCATAGCGACGGCTCGGTGTCGGTGCGCGACAACGGCCGCGGTATTCCAACTGAAATGCATGAAGAGGGAGTGTCCGCCGCAGAAGTTATTATGACGGTGTTACACGCTGGCGGTAAATTCGACGACAACTCTTACAAGGTGTCGGGTGGTTTGCACGGTGTGGGTGTATCGGTAGTAAACGCCTTGTCAGACAAACTGGAACTGACTATCCGTCGCGGTGGCAAAGTACACCAGCAAATTTATCATCTGGGTGTGCCGCAGGCACCATTGGCGATGATCGGTGAAACTGAAGATAAAGGTACCGCTATCCGTTTTTGGCCCAGCCCAACCATTTTCAGCGATATCAACTTCCACTTTGACATTCTGGCTAAGCGCTTACGCGAACTGTCGTTCTTAAACTCGGGCGTCAGTATTATTCTGACCGATGAGCGCAGCGATAAAAAAGACCACTTTAAATACGAAGGCGGCATTGAGGCTTTCGTACGTTACTTAAACCGCACTAAAACCAGCGTGCATCCAAAAGCCTTTTATTTTACTGATCAGCGTGATGACGGTATTGCAGTCGAAGTGGCGATGCAATGGAACGACAGCTATCAGGAAAACGTGTTTTGTTTTACTAACAACATTCCACAGCGTGACGGCGGTACTCACTTAGCCGGCTTCCGCGGCGCCCTTACACGGGTTTTGAACAGCTATATTGAGCAAGAAGGCTACGCCAAGAAGATGAAGGTACAAGCCTCTGGTGATGATGCCCGCGAAGGTTTAACGGCGGTTATCAGCGTAAAAGTGCCGGATCCTAAGTTCAGTTCACAAACCAAAGACAAGCTGGTTTCCAGCGAGGTGCGCTCGGCAGTAGAAAGCGCTATGGCCGAAAAGCTGAACGAATACCTGTTAGAAAACCCGGGTGATGCCAAAATCATCGTGGGCAAAATTGTCGATGCGGCGCGGGCCCGCGATGCGGCGCGTAAAGCGCGTGAGATGACGCGGCGCAAAGGGGCACTGGATATCGCTGGTTTACCAGGCAAGCTGGCCGACTGTCAGGAAAAAGACCCGGCGTTATCTGAACTGTACATTGTAGAGGGTGACTCTGCGGGGGGCTCGGCCAAACAGGGCCGTAACCGCAAGAACCAGGCGATCCTGCCACTGAAGGGTAAAATCCTTAACGTGGAAAAAGCCCGCTTTGACAAAATGCTGTCTTCACAGGAAGTAGGTACCCTGATCACTGCACTGGGCTGTGGTATCGGTCGCGAAGAGTACAACCCGGATAAAACCCGTTATCACAGCATTATCCTGATGACGGATGCTGACGTCGACGGTTCGCACATCCGTACGCTGCTATTGACCTTCTTCTATCGGCAGATGCCAGAGTTAATTGAACGGGGTTATATTTATATTGCTCAGCCGCCGCTGTATAAAGTGAAAAAGGGCAAACAAGAGCAATACATTAAAGACGAAGCTGCACTGACCGAATACCTGACTACGCTGGCGCTGGATGAAGCCTCGCTGCACGTCAATGCCGATGCACCGGGCATTAGCGGCGAAGCGCTGGAGAAACTGGTACGTCAGTACCACAAGGTTGACGCGACCATAGAGCGGTTAACCCGTAAGATCCCGTTTAACCTGTTAAACGAGCTGATTTACGTACCGGGTTTTGATGTGGCGCAGGCCAAGTCGCTTGAGTATGCCGAGCAGTGGACCAATGGCTTAACCCAGCGCTTAATCAACAAAGAAGGTGATGGCTCCAGCTATAGCTACGCGGTGCATGAAGACCGCGAGCGTCAGTTGTTCCTGCCCAAAGTCATTATTCGCCAGCACGGTATTGATAACGAATACCTGCTGCACCATGACTTTGTTACTTCACGTGATTATTTAAGCATTGCGGCGCTGGGCGACGAAATCCGTGACCTGATTGAAGAAGGTGGTTTTGTCCGCCGTGGTGAAAAGGTAAAACCGGTAGAGAGCTTCCTGGAAGCGTTAGACTGGTTAATGAGCGAGTCTAAGCGTGGCCTGTACATTCAGCGCTATAAAGGTCTGGGCGAGATGAACCCGGAGCAGCTGTGGGAAACCACTATGGATCCGCAAAGCCGTCGCATGTTGCAGGTAACCATTGAAGATGCGATTGGCGCTGACCAGCTGTTCGCCACCCTGATGGGTGATCATGTGGAGCCAAGACGCGCCTTTATTGAAGAAAACGCGCTCTATGTGGCTAACCTGGACGTGTAACCAACACCATTAACTACCAAGGGGCTGCGGCCCCTGTGTCATTTTAGCGAGTTAACAGCGCATGCATAAATACGATATTAAAACCTTTCAGGGCCTGATTTTGGCCCTGCAGGATTACTGGGCGCGCCAGGGCTGCGTAATAGTGCAGCCGCTGGATTTAGAAGTAGGCGCCGGTACTTTCCACCCGATGACCTTTTTACGCTCTTTAGGGCCTGAGCCGACCAACGTGGCCTATGTGCAGCCATGTCGGCGGCCAACTGATGGCCGTTATGGCGAAAACCCTAACCGCTTGCAGCATTACTACCAGTTTCAGGTCATTTTAAAGCCTTCGCCAGACAATATTCAGGAGCTGTACTTAGGCTCATTGCGCGAGCTGGGTATCGATACACTAGTACACGATATCCGCTTTGTTGAAGACAACTGGGAATCGCCGACGCTGGGTGCCTGGGGCCTGGGCTGGGAAGTGTGGTTAAACGGCATGGAAGTGACCCAATTTACCTACTTCCAGCAAGTCGGTGGCTTAGAGTGCCGCCCGGTAACCGGTGAGATCACCTACGGTTTAGAGCGCCTGGCCATGTACATTCAGGGGGTTGATTCCATTTACGATCTGGTCTGGACTGACGGCCCCTTAGGCCGCGTTACTTATGGCGATGTGTTCCATCAGAACGAAGTAGAGCAGAGCACTTATAACTTTGAGCATGCCGATGTCGCGGCGCTGTTTACCTACTTTGACCAGTGCGAAAAAGAAAGCCAGTACTTAATTGAGCAAGGCCTGGCCCTGCCAGCATATGAAAAAGTGATGAAGGCCTCGCATGCGTTTAACCTGCTGGATGCGCGTCACGCCATTTCGGTAACCGAGCGGCAGCGCTATATTCTGCGGGTACGTACCCTGGCTAAAGCCTGTGCCGAAGCTTACTATGCCGCGCGTGAAAAACTGGGTTTCCCGCTGTGCAAAAACACCGATAGTGCGAAGCAGGAGGCCTAATGAGCGCGCAAGATTTTTTTGTTGAAATTGGTACTGAAGAGCTGCCACCTAAGGCGCTGAAAACCTTAGCCACCGCCTTTGCGGATAACCTGCAGGCCGAGCTGGCCAAGCTTGAGTTAAGCCACAGCGATGTGCACTGGTACGCTGCACCGCGCCGTTTAGCGGTACGCATCAACGCGCTCTCTGCTCAGCAAGCCGATAAAGTGGTAGAAAAACGCGGCCCGGCGTTGGCATCAGCCTTTGATGCCGACGGCAACCCGACCAAAGCAGCGCAGGGTTGGGCAGCGGGTTGTGGCATTACCGTAGAGCAGGCAGAAAAGCTGGAAACCGATAAAGGTACCTGGTTACTGCATAAAGCCAAAGTAGCAGGTGCCGCAACGGTGAGCTTATTGCCCGATGTCGTACAGCAGGCATTGGCGAAATTGCCGATTGCCAAGCCAATGCGCTGGGGTAACTCGACCGCCGAATTTATCCGTCCGGTACACACCATTATTATGCTGTTTGGCCGTGATGTGGTACCAGCCACTATTTTGGGCCGTAACAGTGCTAATTTCACCCATGGCCATCGTTTTCATGCGCCGGAAAAAGTCATCATTAGCCATGCTGATGATTACCTGGCCAACATGCGTAGCGCCTTTGTCGTCGCCGATTTTGCCGAGCGTAAAGCCTTTATTGCCGCTGAGGTAGAGAAAACTGCAGCAGCATTACAGGGCAAAGCGCTGATGGACGATGCTTTACTGGAAGAAGTCACCGCCTTGGTTGAATGGCCAGTGGTGTTGGTTGGCAGCTTTGAAGAAAGTTTCCTGCAGGTGCCGGCAGAGCCGCTAATTTCTACCATGAAAGATAACCAGAAGTACTTCCCGCTGCTCGATAGCAACGGCAAGTTACAGAACAAGTTTATCTTTGTCGCCAACATTGCCAGCAAAGATCCGCAGCAAATCATTAGCGGTAACGAAAAGGTGGTGCGGCCACGGTTATCCGACGCCCAGTTCTTCTTTAATACCGACCGTAAGCAAAAACTGGCCGACAGGCTGGATAGCCTGAAAACCGTACTGTTCCAGCAGCAGCTGGGTACGCTGGCGGAAAAATCTGAGCGCATCAGCAAGGTGGCAGGTTTTGTCGCAGCGAAAATCGGTGCCGATGCTACCGCAGCAGAACGTGCTGGTTTGTTATCGAAAACCGATCTGATGACCAATATGGTGGGTGAATTCCCGGAAGTGCAGGGCATTATGGGCATGCACTATGCCCGGTTAGACGGTGAAAGCGAAGCGGTGGCGTTGGCGTTAAATGAGCAATATATGCCGCGTTTTGCCGGTGATGAGTTGCCAAGCCGTTTAGAAGGCGCCGCAGTGGCGATTGCCGATAAACTGGATACGTTGGTCGGTATTTTTGGTATTGGCCAGGCCCCCAAAGGCGATAAAGACCCCTTTGCGTTACGTCGTGCAGCAATTGGCGCGCTACGGATTATGGTCGACAAGCAACTGCCACTGGACTTGGTTGAGGCGATTGCCTTTAGCCAGCAAAGCTTTGGTACTAAGCTGACTAACAACAACGTAGCTGAAGACGTGTTGGATTTTATGCTGGGCCGTTTCCGCGCCTGGTATGAAAGCGAGGGTTACAGTGTTGATGTTATTCAGGCGGTTTTAGCACGCCGGCCAACTAACCCGAGTGATTTTGACCGCCGGGTAAAAGCCGTGGCAGAGTTCCGTAAACTGGACGCTGCGGCTGCACTGGCTGCAGCGAATAAGCGCGTAGCCAATATTCTGGCCAAGGTTGAAGGCAGCATTGCTGATACGGTTAATCCTGCACTGTTACAGGAAGACGCCGAGCAGGCATTGCATAAAGCTATCGTAGCGGAGCAGGCCTACCAAGCTGGTCAGCGTAGCTACACTGAGGGCTTGGCGCACTTAGCGGCCATGCGTGAAGTGATCGATACCTTCTTTGACAAGGTGATGGTAAATGCCGATGACGCCGCAGTGCGGGCCAACCGCCAGGCGCTGTTAAAGCAACTGCGCGAGTTGTTTTTGCAGGTGGCTGATATTTCGGTTTTACAGTAAGTCTATGAAATAAAAGAAAAAGCCAGCATTTAGCTGGCTTTTTTATTGCAGCGGTTTAACACACCTGATCCCGACCGGCACCCTTAGCTTTATAAAGCTGTTCATCTGCAAGTTTTACGGCGCTGGCAAAGTCATCCGCGCTGGTGCAAATAGCCACGCCAAAGCTGGCGGCCAGTGGATAATCGTCTGGTAATACGGCTAACCGTAACTGGTTAAAATGTTGTCGTATTTTTTCTGCTACCGAAAAGGCATCAGCCCGGTTGGTATGTGGCAGTATCAACAAAAACTCCTCACCGCCGGTGCGACAGGCGATATCTTGCTGGCGTAGTTGCTGTTTAAACAGCGTAGCGATGGCTTTTAATACTTCATCGCCGGCATCGTGACCAAAACGGTCATTCAGTTGTTTAAAATGATCAATGTCACACATGATCAGCGACAGAGGAAAAAACTGCGTTGGCTGCAGTGCCAGGCTTGGCAACAAACTCGCATCAATAAAGCGCCGGTTGGCCAAGCCAGTGAGTGCATCAGTATTGGCTTGCAGCTCTTTACTTTGTTGCAGCAGTTCCATCGCCTGATGGCTACGCTCACGGTAGTGATCGTTAATCCAACACACGGTAATGACAATAAGCAGTGAGGCGATAAAGCGGCTGGCTTCTGCTTCTTTATACTGCGCCAGTATTACATCCGGCACAAATAGCATTATACAAAGCGCTAATACCAGCAGGGCATTACTGAGCAGGGCAACCCGCACACCCAACAAGCCAAACAAGATGGCCGGAAACGGAAACACCCAATACAGCGCAGTATTATTAAAGCCACCCTGATACACCAGACTCAGCACAAAACCGCCTACCAGCACCGCCTCTATTAGACAGGCGCGCTGCAGGTTACGGCTGACGTGGAACCAGAGTATATTCAGCAAAAACGCCAGCCCGGTACCAAACAGAATAACCGGCAGTAACACCTGTTCAGCTGAGAAGTTCTTCACGCCATAGACAAACATCACCGCGCTGGTGATATAGCTGACAAAGGCTAATATATAGCGCCGGCGACGTGCATCAATTTTTTGCGCTTGCTTGTTGCTAGAAGGCGAAATGGCTGCGTGCAAAGTCTTATTCTGGTTATATGCAGATAAACTGATGCTAGCACAAAAAAACAGCAGCTTTATAGTGAAATTGCACCTAAAAACTGCGTAATGGCTTAGTGCTTAACGCAATGCAGCACCGCTGTTTTAGCTTTTGTACCCGGCAATTAGTTGAGTTTTTGGTAGATGTTGTGTTAACCACTGCAGCAATGGCTGATACTGCTGTAGCGGAAACTTATACCTAACCTGTAGCTCGTTATTTAGCGGGAAGTCGATATAACCAAACTGATCTTGTTCAAACAGCTTAATTTGCTCAATCGCGCTGATATCACCTTGTTCCATACCCACACGCAATTTGTCGCCCTGCAGCGAAAAAAGCGACAGTACATCTTTGCTGTAAACGTAACCGCCGTTGTACCGCCCGGCAAAGCCAAACATCACGGCGATATCTGCAAACAGTAGCACCAATAAGCCCACAGCGGCATACCAGTTAAACCACCAGACTAAAGCGGCAATGATAACCAGCAACACCAACTTGGCGGTGTTCGACGTTTTTATTAACTGCCATAACATGCATGTTTATCCTTATCAGCATTACTTTTACCTAAGTTATGAGCACTTCTTGCCACTTTCAACTAAGGCTCAGCGGGCAATTGTAACAAAGGGTGTAGATTGGCCAGGCTAGCCGTTACAACTACATAACCCCTTACACTTAATCGCTAAAATATCGCGCGGTTTTCTGTCAGTCTGTTATTTATCGCAAGCTATGTAAGGACGCAACATGCACCTGAAGAACAAATATAAACGGCTTAGTATTGGCTGCCTGGTGGCGACCAGTATGCTGACTGCGCCGGTGTCGGCCATTGTTATTCGTCACGATAAGCCAGCAAAGCAGTATCTTGCGGCTAAAGCTGACTTCCCGCCGCTGGCGACTTTTTACACCATCGGCGTACACGGCACCTTGATTGCACCCCAGTGGGTGCTAACCGCAGCCCATACGGTATTTTGTCTAAACCCCGGACAGACTATTCAGGTTGGTGATGAGTTGGTTGAAGTAACGGCGCGCTATAGCTATCCGACTTATGAATTGGGAGAGCAGAATGATTTAGCGCTGATCCAGCTGGCAAACCCGGTGCTAAGTGTTGAACCTGCCAAATTATACCGTCAAGCAGATGAGCGCGATCAGGTATTGTGGTTTATTGGCAGTGGTGGCACAGGTACCGGTTTAACCGGCGAGACGGTTGGCTATAAAGACAACAACGGCGTACTGCGCAAGGCGCAGAATAAAGTCACGGCGGTTACAGCGTCTGATTTGCGGTTCGTGTTTGAATCAGGTGACAAAGCGCTTGAGCTGGAAGGCGTATCTGGCAATGGCGACAGTGGCGGCCCGGCCTATCTTATAAAAGACGATGGTTATTACCTGCTTGGCGTCAGCTCCAGAGTAGACTCATGGTTTAAAGATGTTGGCGAATACGGGGTTAAAGAGCTTTATACCCGTGTATCCAGCCATGCCAATTGGATTGACCAGGTCATAGCTGCTGATGAAAGTGATAGAGCCAAACTCAGCTCAACCGACGGCTTCCTGCAGCCAGGTATGACGGCAGAGAATTTGCCGGCTATTTGTGCATCAATAAGTTTGAAACCGAAAGCGTAACGGCGAAAGTGCACTTTTAGACTGACTTTTTCACCACATACCGATACGGTAATTCAGTCGTATCGCTGGCCACTAACTCATGATCCATAAAGCGACAAAATGCCGGGACATCTCGGGTGGTGGCCGGGTCGTCGGCGATAATCAGCAAGGTTTCACCCACCTGCATTTTACGCAGTTGTAGCCGCACCATCATTACCGGCTCGGGGCAGCGCAGGCCCAAGGCATCGAGAGTTTGATCTGCGCTGCTAAACATATCTTCCATCGTTACTCCGGTAAAACTGTAAAACGGTCTGTGGCTGCGCCAGCGGGATTTGCGCCTATTTTACTTTATGCGCCAATAAATAAGGGCCGTAAAAACGGCCCTTATTCTATGCGATTGTGCTTACTGCTGCCAGCTTATGGCCGCTCGAACTAGGGTCGTTCAAAAACAGTCGCAATACCCTGGCCTAAACCGATACACATGGTGGCGAGGCCAAATTTACCGCCTTTATCTTCCATCACGTTAATCAGCGTAGTGGCGATACGTGAACCCGAGCAGCCCAGTGGGTGGCCTAAGGCAATAGCGCCACCGTTCAGGTTGACTTTCTGATCAGCAACTTCTAACAGGCCTAAATCTTTCATTACCGGCAGCGCCTGGGCAGCGAACGCTTCGTTCAGCTCGGCGTAGTCGATATCGGCAATGGTAATACCGGCGGCTTTTAACGCCTTTTTCGATGCCGGTACCGGGCCGTAACCCATAATAGAAGGGTCGCACCCCGCCACACCCATACCACGCACATAAGCACGGATAGGCAAGCCTAACGCTTTGGCTTTGTCTTCGCTCATGACCAGCATGCCAGAGGCGCCGTCAGACAGGGCTGAAGAGGTACCGGCTGTTACCGTACCGTTGGCCGGGTCGAATACCGGACGCAACTGGCTTAAGGCTTCTACCGTGGTTTCCGGGCGAATCACTTCATCGTAATCCATCAGCTTTAACACGCCGTCGGCATCGTGGCCTTCGGTGGGGATAATTTCGTTTTTAAAGCGGCCCTGCACACTGGCTTCTTGTGCCAGACGGTGTGACCGGGCGCCAAATTCGTCCTGCTGCTGACGGCTGATGCCGTGCAGTTTACCCAGTAATTCCGCGGTTAAGCCCATCATACCGGCAGCTTTGGCAACTGAGGTGGATAAACCCGGGTGGAAATCGACACCGTGATTCATTGGCACGTGGCCCATATGCTCAACACCACCGATTAAATACACTTCACCCATACCGGTTTGAATGGCGCGCACGGCGTCATGCAAGGCTTGCATCGATGAGCCGCACAAGCGGTTTACGGTAACGGCAGGCACAGAGTGTGGAATACCGGCTAACAGGGCAGCGTTACGCGCCACGTTAAAGCCTTGTTCCAGCGTTTGCTGCACACAGCCCCAGATAATGTCGTCGATATCACTTGGATTTAATGCCGGGTTGCGCGCCACCAGTGAGGCCATCACATGGGCAGAAAGTTGCTCAGCACGAACATTACGGTACATGCCGCCTTTTGAACGGCCCATCGGGGTACGAATGCAATCTACAATAACTGCGTTTTTCATTATTCTGCTCCTGCGCTTAAACCGGGAAGAAACGCTGGCCAGCTTCGGCCATGGCGCGGGTTTTGTCGGTAACCTGATAAATCTCACCTAAGTGCGCGTATTTATCAGCCAGTGCTACAAAGTTAGCCAAACCAAGGGTGTCGGCATAACGCAGTGGACCGCCGCGGAACGGAGGGAAACCTAAACCGTAAATTAAGCCCATATCGGCTTCGGCGGCGCTGGCAACAATGCCTTCTTCCAGGCAGCGGATGGTTTCGTTAATCATTGGCACCATCACGCGGGCAATAATCTCATCAGCACTGAAGTCCTGCTTATCAGCAGCGATACCAGCTAACAGATTAAGTGCGGCCGGATCGATATCTTTTTTCGGCTTACCCTTGGCATCTTTACTGTAAGCATAGAAACCAACGCCGTTTTTCTGGCCATAACGGTCAGCTTTATACATTGCCGCAACCGGATCATTATCCAGCTTGGCCATACGGGTAGGAAAGCCGGCAGCCATTACGTCGGTACAGTGATACGCAGTATCTAAACCGACCACATCCAGCAGGTATGCCGGGCCCATTGGCCAGCCGAACTGCTTTTCCATTACCTTATCAACCTGGGCGAAATCAGCACCGTCTAGTACCAGCTTGCTAAAGCCGGCGAAGTAAGGGAATAGCACGCGGTTAACAAAGAAACCCGGGCAGTCGTTAACTACGATAGGTGATTTGCCCATCCTGGCTGCGTAAGCCACTACTGCAGCAACGGTTTCATCGCTGGTGTCTTTACCGCGGATAACCTCAACCAATGGCATGCGGTGTACCGGGTTAAAGAAGTGCATACCACAGAAGTTCTGTGGCCGGCTTAAATTCGCTGCCAGTGAATCGATAGAAATAGTCGAGGTGTTAGAGGTTAGAATCGCATCTTCTGCAATCAGGCCTTCCACTTCTTTTAATACCGCGCCTTTGACTTTCGGGTTTTCAACCACGGCTTCAACTACGATATCAACGCCTTTCACGGTGTCGTTGCTGAGCGTCGGCGTAATAGACGCAATAACCTTGGCCATGCCCACCGCATCCAGCTTTTTGCGCTCGACCTGCTTGGCCAAAAGCTTAGTGGCTTCGCCCATGCCCAGTTCAAGCGCTTTGTCGGCGATGTCTTTCATTACTACCGGTACGCCTTTAAGTGCAGACTGATAGGCAATACCACCGCCCATAATGCCCGCACCTAATACCGCGGCTTTATTAACGGCTTTGGTTGCTGTTTTTGCAGCTTTTTTCGCTTTGCCTTTGATCAGCTGGTCGTTTAAGAACAAACCAATTTGTGCTGTGGCGGCATCGGTTTTTGCCAGTTTGGCAAAGCCGGCATTTTCCAGTGCCATAGCGCCAGCGCGGTCTAAACCGGCAGCGGCTTCAATGGTAGATACTGCAACCATAGGTGCAGGGTAGTGTTTACCTGCGGTGGCGAATACCATGCCTTTGGCTGTGCTGAAGCTCATGGTGGCTTCGGTTTTGTTCAGTTTTAGCGGCTGTAACTTAACTGCACGCTTTTTGCGCCAGTCCAGTTTGCCGGCGATGGCATCTTCCAGCATGCTCAGTGCAGCCGCTTCCAGTTTCTCTGGCGCGACTACCGCATCAATTAAACCAAATTTCTGTGCTTGTTCAGCACTATGATCTTTACCGGTAGTGATCCACTCCATGGCATTGTCGGCACCGATAATGCGCGGTAAGCGTACGGTACCGCCAAAGCCTGGCATTAAGCCCAGTTTTACTTCCGGTAAACCAATTTTTGCTGTGGTGTCAGCAACGCGATAGTCGGCGGTAAGTGACCACTCACATCCGCCACCCAGTGCAAAACCTTTGATGGCAACAATGGTGGGAACCGGTAAGTCTTCGGCCAGATCGAAGATGTCGGAGGCTTGTTTAATCCATGGGATCAGTTCACTTTCCGGGCGCTGAAAGGTGCTTAAAAATTCAGTGATGTCGGCGCCAACAATAAAGGTATCTTTTTCACTACAAAAAATAACACCTTGCAAGGCCTTGTCGGCGTGCAGTTGCTCTAAAGCTGTCTTACAATCAGACAGGGTCTGCTGATCAAATTTGTTTACTGAGCCCTTGGCATTAAAAGCAAAGCGGGCGATACCAGGTTTCAGGTAAGCAACACTGATGTTGTCACTCTGGTAAATCATAACGGTGCTCCTTGGTCGCGTATGTTAGGGTTTTTCGCAACTGGTACGATGAGGTTGTCTTGCTCAGTGTGTCGCGGTTTCTTAAAAAATTCAACCGTTATTTAAACGCATGTTTGAATTGGTTGGCGACGTGCAGCAGTAACTATAGGTGTATTTTACTTTTTTAGTGATGTTATTGAGGTTATCGCAGTGAAACAATGGGTTTTAATGTTGAGTAACCTGCTCCTGGTGCCGCTGGCAACGGCATCGGTGTCTTCCGAGGCAGCGTTACGTAATGAATTTTTACAGGCTGAACGCCAGATTGGCAGCCTGAAGTATGAACAGGCACAAAAGCTGCTGGAAAAATTTGCCGATTATCCGTTGCAGCCCTACCTGCAACAGCGGCGGCTACAGCAGTTTTTAACGGCCGATGAGCGTATTGCCGGCTTTTTACAGCAATACGAAAAAACGCCGATGGACTGGCCGCTGCGTAAACCCTGGTTGCTTGATTTGGCCCGGCGGCAACAGGCGGCGACCTTTTTGGCGAATTATCCTGGCTCAAGCGATGCGGAACTGGAGTGCCTGGCGCTGCGCTTTAAGCTGGCCGCAAAAGATGCCGATAGCAGCAAGCTCTGGCCACAGGTGAGTCAGCTTTGGGTGGTGGGTAAATCGCAGCCCAAGGCCTGTGACCCGCTGTTTAGTGCCTGGCGTAAAGCTGGGCAGCAAACGCCGGAAAGAGTGTGGCAGCGTATTCGTTTGGCAGCCGAAGGGGGGGATGCCAGTTTAATTCCCTATTTAAAAACCCAGTTACCTGCCGACCAGCAGTACCTGGCCGATATGTATCAGCAAACCCGGCGCAATCCGGCGGTGATTGCTGGTAGCAGGTTTTTCCCACTGAAAAAAGTGCAGGAGCGTGATGTGCTGGCCTATGGCCTGAAACGGCTAATTTGGCGCAGCCCCAAACAGGCACTGGCTGTGTGGCAGAAATTTGTTAATGACCCTTATTTTACCGCCGCGCAGCGACTGGATGTGCAGCGTCAGTTTGCCATCGCCCTGGCCAGTAAAGGCGAGGCTGAAGCGGATAATTGGCTTAGTACATTGCCTGCAGAACTGCTGGACCAAACGCTGGCGCACTGGCAGGTAAGTCATGCGTTGGCACAATTAGACTGGCCCAGAGTGCAGCAGGTAATACAGGCCTTTCCGGCCGAGTTGCAGCAAGACAACAGCTGGCGCTATTGGCTGGCCCGTGCCTATGAGCAGCAGGGTATGACAGATAAAGCGCAGCCGCTGTTTCAGCAGTTGGCGCTACAGCGCCACTTTTATGGGTTTATGGCGGCCGCTAAGTTGGGCCTGCCACCCAGCCTGGCGCATGCGCCGGTAAAGGTGTCAGAGCAGGAGCTGGCCAGCTTAAAGCAGCACCCGGCGGTTTTACGGGCGCAGGAATGGTTGGCACTGGGGCGGTTAACCGAGGCCCGGCGCGAGTGGAACCATCTGCAAAATACCTCGGATGAACAGCAAAAGCTGGTCTCGGCTAAGCTGGCGCATCAATTACAGTGGTATGAGCGGGCCATTTTCTCACTGGCCGATGTCGGCTACTGGGATGATGTTGAACTGCGCTTCCCGCTGGCGTTTCAGGAAGAAATTGGCCAGTTTGCCGCCAAAGCGGAGATCGACAAGGGTTGGGCCATGGCGATAGCCCGGCGCGAAAGCTCTTTTATGGCGGATGCCGCCTCGCCGGTCGGTGCGCGGGGTTTAATGCAGCTAATGCCGGCTACCGCCCGGCAAATTGCCAAAAAGCCGGTGCAACTGACCCAGCTGTATCACCCGGCCACCAATATTGATTACGGCACCGATTATCTGAATTATTTACGTAAGCGTAATGATGGCAATTTGCTGATGGCTACTGCGGCTTATAATGCGGGCTATAGCCGGGTAAAACAGTGGATCCCGAAAGATTACGCCGTGCCGGCCGATGTTTGGGTAGAAACTATTCCGTACCGCGAAACCCGCGACTATGTCAAAGCGGTAATGGCGTATTATCAGATTTACAATATCCGTTTAAATACGCCCAACGACGTATTCAAGCCGCTGACCACGATGCAGATTGGGGTGGTGGTAGATTAATGCTATGATGCCAGCCAGATTTTTCAGCCAACAGGTCAGACACGTATGACAGCTTCTTATCAAAGCCTGTATCAGGCCCATATTGCCGAATTACAACTGCGTACCCGCCGTTTACTGCAGCGGGAGAATCTGGATGGCCTGGTGATCCATTCCGGCCAGACTCAGCGCAAGTTTCTCGATGACATGGACTACCCGTTTAAAGCCAACCCGCTGTTCAAGGCCTGGCTGCCGGTAGTGGATAACCCGCATTGTTGGCTGCTGCTCGATGGCGTAAATAAGCCCAAGCTGATTTTCTACCGGCCGAAAGATTTCTGGCACAAAGTGCCGGATGAGCCGCATGATTACTGGGCAGAACACTTTGATATTCAGCTGCTGGATAAAGCCAATAAGGTAGAAACCTTGCTGCCGTATGACAAAGCCCGGTTGGCTTATTTAGGTGAGCATATCGAAGTGGCGCGGGCGCTGGGTTTTACCGAAATTAACCCTGAGCCGGTGCTGAATTTTATTCATTTCTACCGTGCTTACAAAACACCTTACGAGCAGGCGTGCTTGCGTATAGCCAACCAAATGGCGGTGGCTGGCCACACTGCGGCGAAGGCGGCGTTTTATGCAGGAGGCAGCGAGTTTGATATCCAGCTGGCGTATTTAGCCGCAGTGCGTCAAACCGAAAACGAAGTGCCTTACGGCAATATTATTGCGCTTAACCAAAACTGCGCCATTTTGCATTACACCGCGCTGGAGCGTAAGGTGCCTAAGCAGCACCATTCTTTTTTAATTGACGCCGGTGCCGAGTTTAATGGTTATGCCGCAGACATTACCCGTACCTATAGCTTTGATACCAGTAATGAATTTGCCAGTTTGATCAGTGCTGTTAATGACGTGGAATTAGAGTTGGCCGGCGCGCTGAAGCCGGGACTGAAATACGGCGAGCTGCACGTGAAATGCCATCAGCGCATTGCCGAAATTCTGCAGCGCTTTGACTTTGTCCGTTTATCGCCAGAGGCCATTGTAGAAAGCCAGATCAGCCGTACCTTCTTCCCGCATGGGCTCGGTCATCATTTAGGCTTGCAGGTGCATGATGTTGGCGGCTTTATGGCTGACGAACGCGGCACCCACGTGGCGCCACCAGAAAATCATCCGTATTTGCGTTGTACCCGCACCATTGAAGCCAATATGGTGTTTACCATTGAGCCGGGCTTGTACTTTATCGACAGCCTGCTGGCCGATCTAGCCGCTACCGAGTTTGATAAGTACATTAATTGGCAGAAAGTAGATGCGTTCCGTCAGTACGGCGGGATTCGTATTGAAGATGATGTGATAGTGCATCAGGACCGCAACGAAAATATGACCCGTGATCTAAAACTGGCATAAGCGCAGGGAGCGCGGGGCATGCAATACCGTTCGATAATCCGTATTTTGGGCCTGCTGGTGGCTATATTCAGCATCAGCATGGTGCCACCAGCCTTTGTTGCTTACTGGTATCAGGACGGTGCCGGTGTGCCCTTTATGTTGTCTTTTGTGCTGTGCTTGTTTATCGGCTTTTTAATTTGGTACCCCAACCGGCAATATAAAGCCGAGCTAAAAGTGCGGGACGGCTTTTTAATCGTGGTGCTGTTTTGGACTGTGCTGGGTGCGGTGGGGGCTATTCCGTTTATGCTGGCCAGCAACCCGCACTTAAACCTGGCCAGTGCAATGTTTGAAGCCTTTTCCGGCCTCACTACCACTGGCGCGACGGTGCTGACCGGCATCGAATTTTTGCCCAAAGCCATTTTGTACTACCGCCAGCAGCTGCAGTGGCTAGGCGGTATGGGGATCATCGTATTGGCGGTGGCTATTCTACCGATGTTAGGCGTCGGGGGCATGCAGTTGTATCGTGCCGAGACGCCCGGGCCGGTAAAAGATAACAAGATGACGCCGCGTATTGCCGATACCGCCAAACACTTGTGGTATATCTATCTGGCGTTAACCTTGGCTTGTGCATTGGCGTTTGCCCTGGCTGGTATGAGTTGGTTTGATGCGATTTGCCATGCGTTTTCTACCGTGGCGATCGGTGGTTTTTCTACCTACGATGCCAGCATCGGCCATTTTAACAGCCCGTTGATTAACGCCATTTGCGTGATTTTTTTGCTGCTAAGTGCCATTAACTTCCCGCTGCACTTCGCCGCCATTCGCGGTAAAAGCGTGAGCACTTACTTTCGCGACCCTGAGTTTAAAGCCTTTTTAGCGATTCAGTTTGCGCTGATTTTTATCTGTTTTGCTGTGCTGTTGCACACCAACGTCTACAGCACCACGGCAGATGCGCTGAATCATGCGGCCTTTCAGGCGGTGTCTATTTCTACCACGGCAGGCTTTGCAACCGATGGGTTTGCTGCTTGGCCGTTGTTTTTGCCCATTTTATTAATCTTCTCCAGTTTCATTGGTGGCTGTGCCGGCTCTACTGGCGGCGGCATGAAAGTGGTGCGGGTATTACTGTTGTTCTTACAGGGCATACGTGAGCTAAACCGGCTTATTCATCCGCGCGCGGTGTATGCCATTAAACTGGGACGCCGGCCGGTTGCCGATAGAATAGTTGAAGCGGTTTGGGGCTTTTTTGCCGCCTATGCACTGGTGTTTGTGGTGATAATGCTGCTGCTGATTTTAACCGGGCTGGATAATATTACGGCCTTTACCGCCACTGCTGCCTGTTTAAATAACCTGGGGCCGGGCTTGGGCGAGGTGGCAGCGAACTTTGGTAGTATTCCCGATGCCAGTAAATGGTTGTTGGTGATAGCCATGGTCTTCGGCCGTTTAGAGATTTTCACGCTATTGGTGCTATTTACACCGGCATTCTGGAAAGATTAACCCACTGCAACCAGTGGGTTAGCCCGTTTAGATAAAGATCGCGCTGACCTGAAACAGTTTTTCCACTTCAACGATATGCTTTTTGTCGACCATAAACAAAATGACATGGTCGTCGGTTTCAATTACGGTGCTGTCGTGGGCAATGAGTACTTCTTCGCCACGCACTATGGCGCCAATGGTGGTGCCCGGCGGCAACTTTAACTCACCGATGGCTTTACCTACCACTTTGCTGGTGCTGGCATCACCACGGGCTACCGCTTCGATAGCCTCTGCTGCGCCACGACGTAATGAATAGACATTGACGATGTCACCACGGCGGATATGGGTCAGCAGGGCTGAAATCGTCGCTTGCTGTGGTGAGACGGCGATGTCCACTTCACCGCCTTGCAACAGGTCGACGTAGGCGCCGCGTTTAATCAGCACCATGGTCTTTTGCGCGCCCATCCGCTTGGCCAGCATGGCCGACATAATATTAGCTTCATCGTCGTTTGTAACGGCGATAAACACATCGACCTGTTCAATGTTTTCTTCTTCTAACAGCTCAGGATCGGACGCATCGCCAACATATACCACGGTATTATCCAGCGCGCTGGATAAAAACTCGGCCCGCTCTTTACCGCGTTCGATCAGCTTAACGTTGTGCGTTTTCTCCAGCGCCCGCGCCAGGCCAAAACCGACATTACCACCACCGGCAATCATAATGCGCCGATAGCTGCGCTCCAGTTTCTGCAGCTCGCTCATCACGGCACGGATATGCTTGGTGGCCGCGACAAAAAACACCTCGTCGTCGGCTTCGATAATCGTGGTGCCAAGCGGTTTAATGGCATGGCCGCGGCGGTAAATAGCCGCAACCCGGGTTTCGATATTGGGCATATGCTCTTTCAACGCGGATAGCGCATGGCCCACCAGTAAACCACCGTAATAGGCTTTAACGGCGACTAAGCTGACTTTGCCACCGGCAAATTCCACCACCTGCAAGGCACCGGGGTAGTCTATTAAGCGGCGGATATAGTTGGTGACCAGGGCTTCTGGCGCAATAAAGTGGTCTACCGGCATATCATCTTTATGAAACAGCTGATCGCGGTACTTCAGATATTGATTGGTACGGATACGAGCAATTTTCAGCGGTGTGTTAAAAATACTGTAGGCAACCTGACAAGCAACGATATTCACCTCATCACTATTAGTTACGGCGATAACCATATCAGCATCTTCGGCACCGGCTTTTTTTAAAATATCCGGGTGTGAACCGTGGCCATGCACTACCTGTAAATCGAAGCGGTCTTGCAGTGCCCGTAGCTTGTCAACGTTACTGTCGACGACGGTGATGTCGTTTTGTTCGCCAACCAGGTTTTCTGCCAGCGTAGCACCTACCTGGCCAGCGCCTAAGATAATAATCTTCATGCTGTCTCACCCCGTATGGGCTGCTTAATCAGCCGGGCGTAATAAAAGCCGTCCATATCCTGCTCGCCAGCCAGCAACTGCCAACCGATAGTGCCGGCGTTTTGCTGTGGTAATGGGTCTAAGTGTGCATCGGCGTTGTGCTGCAGAAAATGGCTAATTTGCGCGCTGTTTTCATCCGGCAACACGCTGCAAGTGGCGTAAAGCAGCACGCCACCCGGCGCAAGCAAACGCCAGCACTGCTGCAGGATTTCTTGTTGCAGCTGACACAGTGGCGCTATATCGGCGTTCTTCCTCAGCCAGCGAATGTCGGGGTGACGACGAATCACGCCCGTCGCCGAGCAGGGCACGTCCAGCAAAATACGGTCAAATAACTGGCCTTGCCACCAGCTGTTGGGCTTTGCTGCATCTGCCGCTATCACCTTGGCGGTTAAACCCAGCCGGGCTAAATTTTCTTCCACCCGGGTTAGCCGTTTTGCATCTTTATCTAGTGCCGTGAGGTTTGCTTCAGGTGCCAACTCCAGAATATGACAGCTTTTGCCGCCGGGCGCGCAGCAGGCATCTAAAATATGCTGGCTGTCATTAACCTGCAGCAGCATAGCGGCGTACTGGGCAGCCGCATCCTGCACCGAAAACCAGCCTTGTGCATAACCTGGCAGCGTGCTGACATCCTGTGCCTGCGCCAGTTTTATCGCTTGGGGCAACTCGGCTATCGGCCGGCTGTACGCTATGTCAGCGCGGGTGAGTGCTGCGGCGTAGTCGGTTGGGTTAATCCGTTGGCTATTGACCCTCAACCAAAGCGGCGCTTTTTGTTGGTTGGCGGCCAGTATTTGTTGCCACTGCTGCGGGTAGGCTTGTCGTAAACGGTTTATCAGCCAGCCGGGGTGGTTATATTTCACCGCATCGGCAGCGGCTTCAAACTGAAATAACTCTGGCTGGCGCTGCACGCTGCGCAGCACGGCGTTAATCAGCTTGGTCAGTGACTGGCCCTTTAACTCACGTGCGGCGTCTACGGTTTCACTGATCGCAGCGTGGTCGGGGATACGCATAAACTTAAGCTGGTAAATACCAACATACAGCAAAAACTGTAGCGGACGCAGTTGCTTAACCAGAGGTTTTGTCATCAGCTGACTGCAGACGGCTTCTAATTGCGGCAATTGGCGCATCACGCCAAAACAGATTTCCTGCAGCAGGGCTTTATCTAAAGGGTTAGCCAGTTGCGCCTGAGCCTTGGGCAATACTTCAGACAGCGACATGCCCTGATCGACCACATCAAAACAGCTGCGCGCAGCAAGTACCCGCACATTATTGCTCATGGCGTGCAGCCTATCTGTTGGCCGGGGCCTAGCCAGTCGGCGCGGCCATTGAGAAAGTCGGCCGCTGCCATTGGTTTTTTACCGGGCGGTTGTAACTGGGTAATCACAAAAATACCGTCAGTGCAGGCAATGGCGATACCGTTTTTATCGGCCGACAATACCGTGCCGGGCGCTTTGCCGCTTTGGTTACTCAAGCTATGCGCTTGCCAGACTTTAACATTGCCTTGGGGCAGGTTCAGATAACTGACTGGCCAGGGATTGAAGGCGCGTACTTCGCGGGCCAGCGCCGCAGCGTCTTTGCGGAAATTCAGCAGTGCTTCGTCTTTGTGCAGTTTTTCGGCATAAGTCGCCAATTGGTTATCTTGGGCTGTCGCGGCTTGCTGCAGTTGTGGCAGCTGTGCCAATGCGTCTAATAGAGCTTTAGGGCCTAGCTGCGCCAATTTATCGTACAAGGATGTGCTGGTGTCATCGGCACTGATGCGACAACTGACAGTGCTTAGCATAGCACCGGTATCAAGGCCTGCGTCCATTTGCATAATGGTTATACCGGTTTCGCTATCACCCGCCCAAATTGCGCGCTGTATCGGTGCTGCACCACGCCAGCGTGGTAGCAAGGAGCCGTGCACGTTAATGCAGCCTAATTTAGGGGTGTCGAGTACCACTTCCGGCAAGATCAGGCCATAGGCGACAACGATCATTAAATCAGCATGTAAATCAGCCAGCTCAGCCTGGGCAGCGGGCTTTTTCAGTGACTTGGGCTGATACACCGGCAGCTGGTGTTTCAGCGCCAGTTGCTTCACGGCGCTGGGTTGCAGCTGCTGACCACGACCGGCAGGGCGATCGGGTTGGGTATAAACAGCAACCACCTGATGGTTGGCGTCTAGCAGGGCTTGTAAATGCCTGGCGGCAAAATCCGGCGTACCGGCAAAAATAATACGTAAAGGAGAGGTCACGGTGTTTCCTGCTTACAGCGCGTGGCGCTGCGCCATCTTGGCTTCTTTTTCCAGCTTTTTACGGATCCGGTCACGTTTCAGCGGTGACAAATAATCGATAAACAGCTTGCCCACTAAATGATCCAGTTCGTGTTGCAAGCATATCGCCAGCAAACCATCGGCTTTAAGCTCAAAAGGATTGCCGTTTTTGTCCAGCGCTTTTACCGTAATTTCAGCCGCACGCTCCACTTTGGCATAGCTTTGCGGAACAGATAAACAGCCTTCTTCGTAACTGGTGTCGCCGCTGCGGTTGGTAATTTCCGGGTTAATAAACACCATAGGTTCGTTACGATCTTCTGAAACATCGATAACGACTACACGTTGATGTACGTTAACCTGGGTGGCCGCTAACCCTATGCCATTTTCGGCATACATGGTGTCCAGCATGTCGGCGACGAGTTGTTTAATTTCAGCGTTAACACTGTCAACGGGTTTGGCGACAGTGCGCAATCTTTCATCGGGATAATGTAAAACGTGTAAAACGGCCATAACACCTACAAAAATATGCTTTGTTTCAAAGGTTGTGGTATGTTTTAATTTTAGCCATTAATCCGCTGTATTAACAGCTTAGTGTGCAATAATTACAACAAGATCGAGCTCAAGGATGCAGG
>JBFMHG010000012.1:0-46791 GCA_040752955.1 Pseudomonadota bacterium | reverse complement strand
GCGCTTGCAACGCAAGTTCCGGAGAGATGGCTGAGTGGCTGAAGGCGCACGCCTGGAAAGTGTGTTTAGGTTAACCCCTAACGAGGGTTCGAATCCCTCTCTCTCCGCCAGATAAATGAAAAAGGCCTACGCCAAAAGCGTGGGCCTTTTGTAGCCGCGCGGGTAGTTTGAGAAATTGCGCAGGGTAGTTTGAGAAATTCTTAACGGGCAAAACGCAGGGTAGTTTGAGAAATGTTAGAGCAGGGGTTACCTGCTCTTTGCATTTAAAGCAGTGCCATATTGTTCGGCGCTGGCGGTGGAGTGGTGCAGGGCAACGTGGGCAGCTGCATCGAGTAGTAAGTGAATGCCATCTAAATGATCTATGCCTGTTTCATCTTGCCGGTATAGCAGTTCCTGAGCTGACGTAAGTAAAGAGCTTGCATGCGCTCGATCAGCTGATGGCATAGCATCAATCATGTCCTGAATAACTGCTATACGGTTATAGGCAGTGTGTACACCACCCACAAAGCGGAAAAAGTTAAATCCGTTTAATAGGCTTTTAAACACCTTTCTTATGTTGTTTTGCATCTTTAGCCCACTTTCCAATCCTACTGGTAAAAACAGTACCGCCAGCATTAGGCAGTTATTGATATTGCTTTGCGCTGAGTACCAATACCACAGCCACCATCTATCCTGACTCCAGACAATATTAGGGGCACCAAAGTCGTTTAACCCCATAATGTTTTGATCAACGTGCATCAGAGCGTTGCCCAGGATGTCTACAGCAAGCAAAGCAAAAACAGCATAGGTAACCCAATACAAACGCATCTGGGTAACTACTTTAAAAATCAGCATAACCAGCATGATTAGCATGCAGGCCATACTCCACAGCACATATTGAAAGGTTACATGCTGCCTGAATGTTTTACCGTCAAACAGCAGCGCGGTGGCAATATGGTTGAGCGCATAGACTGCTGCTAAAACACCAGCCAACCAGATAATAGGTTTTAGGTCTCCACGCCTGGCAATGTTATAAAACATCGCCAGGGTGAACGATACGATCCAAATTGTATCCAGCAAAAATGCTGTAATGTTGTCCATTTAGTTACTCAGTTGTTTTCTTCGCTTCTTCGTCGTTACCACCGGTACCGCCGGAACCTGGGCCCATAGGCTGTGCTACGCCTTTGTCGTTTTTAATCCAGCACGACAGTTTAGCTACCGGGTCTATTACTGTTTCGCAAGACTCATTTGCCGATGCCGTTGTTACTGCCATCATAGCTGCGGCAAGTGCGAAAAATTTTAAAGCTTTGTTGCGCATGGTGTACTCCATTATTGGTTTAATAATTATCAGAAAAGCAGTGCCTAAACTATCGAATAGCGGCGATTTTTGTATGATGAAAAGTTGATAAATGATGATTTCGCCTAAAATTTGTTCAAAAACCATTATTTTGTCAGATTTCTATCTCTGTATACGGCAAATCGGCAGCTTGGCCAACGATGCGGCCGCCCTCGATGTAGGCTTTGCTGCTAACTGCAACTTCTTGCCCCAGTACGGTGATGTAAGCGCCGCCCATTAGCTGCACTGTGCTTGTGCCGTCTGGGTTATGGCTGGTAACTGTGGCCACGGTACGGGGCTGGGTTTGGGTTAGTGTGCGCAGGCGGCGGTAGCTGTTACTCATAGCTGCGGATGGCTCCTACATTTTGCCGCACTGTCAGCTGGCCGTTTTGGCTGCGCTGGGCGGTTATGCTGATACTGTCTACCAGTGTTTTATAGGTTTCGGTTTGCCAGGTAACGCCAAGGATTTGCCCCGGTACCAAAGGTGGCAGTAAGTCCATTACTGGCAGCGTTAGCTGCAGGCTTTCTTTGCGGCCTGAGTTTGCCAGCTCTGCGGTACCGCGCTGGCGCAGTGCCTGGTTGTCTGCCATTAACGGGTCTACCACATCAGCTGCTACTTTGTCGCCGGCAGTGCCGGTGCGGCGTATTTTTGCTGACACGCCTTGTTGCTCTCCGCGCACGAACACGGCGTTATAAAGCGGCGTGCTGGCGGGGCTGCTGCTTAGCGCAAAGATTACATCGTCATGCACTGCAACATCGGGCATGGCTGATGCCATCGCCCAGGGCGTAACTGGCCACTGTGGGCGTATGTGTATGGTTTTGGTGGCGCCGTCGGGGTAAACCATACCGCCAATGGCTGCCGCTATTTGGGCTATAGCTTCGATTGGGGTTTTGTTTACGTAGCTAAAAACACCTGCCGGCACATTGAACTGCGTCATGCCAAAATCATAGCTCCAGCCTGTTGCTGTTAGCTCGTCGCTGACCAGGGCTGCAATACCTTTTGCGATGCTGTTGGTGTAAGAACGTGCCGGCGCGTGTGGGCTTGCCAGTGCCGCAACACTGCTGCGGCCAATAACTGTGTAGCTGTTGCTGCCAAACTCGCCGCTGTAGTTGAACGATTCGGCCAGGCCGTAAAACTCATAGCCGTTTATAACCAGTTTAAACTCTTGCTCGATGCCGTCGGCGAACAGCAGATCTTTATCTCCCCTGCTGCCGCATTGCAGGCTGATAGTTGCGCCCCACTGGCTGCGGCTTATGCTCCAGTTGGCGCTGATAATATTAACCTCTTGGTTGTCGCTTACGCGGTAGCAGCGTAACTGTGGCTGCATGATATAGCTCCTGCGCCGGGGCGGCGTTATCGGTTTTGTTATGTCTATTGTGGGTAGGTCTGGCATTGGCCAGATTAAGCCGCCGCCATTATCCAGCTCGCACACAACCGGGTTATGCTCGTTGCTAAAGCGCAGGCTGATAACACCACTGCTGTTTTGCCCTGGGGTATTAAACCGCAGAGTTACAACGCCTTTTGTTGGCCTGGCATCCTGGCTGCAAATGTAACTTGGTGGCCTTGGCCCCCAGCGTAATGTTGTTGCCTGGGTAATATCGCCGCCGTGGTTATAAAACAGCTGGGTTAGCTGCTGGCTGATGTCTGTATGCTGCCAGCGCTGTTTACTTTGCATTTGCTGCAGTTTTACTTCCGGCAGCCAGCTGGCTGTAAGCTGTTGGCCAACGACTGGCCAAGTGGCCCAGCGGGTTGCTGTTTGAGCTGTTAGCCGCTTATAGCCGCCCCAGTTTATTTGGGTTTTGGTATCTACCAGCGGCCAGTTGCTGCTAAAGCCAATAACCGTTTGCTGAGTTAACAGTGGGGCCGTTGTCCAGGCAGAGTAAACCAGCTTAACAGTGACCGGGTTGGACGTATAGCGCACGCGGGTAGCGGCGGTTATATCGCCACTGGCCCAGCTTGTTGCAAGCTGCCGGCTCACTTGGCCAGCGCCACGGCTATAACGCGCAGCCACCGCCATTATCAGGTTAGGTTCCTGTATAGGTATTGGCGGTGGTGGCTCTGTTGGATCATCACCACCAAAGCGCAAAGTAACAGGACTAACAACACCGGGGCCGGTGCGGGTAAACCGCAGCTGTATTGCTGTCATGGGTTTAGCTGTACCGTGCGGGCATCAACCAGCGATGCCTGTATTTTGTCATTGCCGTTAACGTAGTGCAGCGGTTCGCCGGCATCGTCGATAATCAACGCCATTAGGCGGTAATCAATGATGTATTCTGCTGGTACCAAAATTTTTGCATTGCCGGCTGCTGGCAAGGGGCCGTGCCAAAGTACAGTCAAATGGCCTCTGTCCATGACTATGTAACGCTCAGCGGCTGGATCTAAGTCCAGCTCAACTAAGCCGACATTGATAGGCTCGTTTGGTATGGTGCCTACATTAAGCAAACGGATCATCCCAAGCCCCCGTTTGAATTACAAAACATGATGCAGCCCCTGTGTTAGCCGAAGGGAGGGTGTGATAGCTAACCCCTGACTCAGTGATAACTAAGGGCAATTGTTGACCGAAACCAAAACTGAATGTGGTACAAAATAGACCGGGCAAACTTCCCCTTATACCGGGTCGAGTAGGGCTAATTTTGACAGGTAGACCATCCCTATCGACTGTGGTGGAAGAATTTAGATTGCCCGGGATTTTCAGCAAAAAAGGGGTAAATAATTTAGGGTAAATAAGAGGCGAAGTCGATGCGTCGCCGCCTGCTGCATCCTGAGTGGCTGTAAGCATTGCGGAATATCCGTAACCCGCAAAGGTGTCTGCACCGTCTGCATCCCATACCGATATATAACCGAAATTAATATTCGGTACGGAGTTAAGATAACCCAAACTTATTGAGTTTGTGTTTACGACGTTGTCACTAGAAGATGTAAGGTTAGAGATTGTTACAAATTTACCTGCATCGGAGCCAATTATAGAAAATATATCACCAGCATAAAATGCTGAACGATATAAACTTGAGCTTGTGCTAGATAAGTTTACGAAACTGTTAGATCCAGAGGTTGCGAAGCTGTAGAAATAAAAACCTATCGCTGTACCAATCAACACCCAAGCGGATGAGCCGCTGCCCATCTGTATTCTGGGCGATCTACCTCTGCCGGTGATTACTCCCTCGGTGGTAATACTTTTACAACTGCTGTGAGCTATGCTTGTTTGGTTCACATCATTATTAGTCAGACTTTCAAAATAAACGCTGCCACCACTGCCGCCATTGGCCACATCATTGCGCCATGCCGCTTTGAACGTTACCGGGTCATAGAATGAACGAGTCCATCCAAGCGGGGCTTTAGTGCCGTAACCCTCGACTAAGCATTTTTGCAACACGTCAAAAAATGACGATATGGTACCGTTTACGAGCTGAGGCGCGCCCAGGTCGTCTGACCGATAAACTGTTACTGGATATGACGCCATTTAATACCTCTTACTGTGCGTTGCCACGGAAGTGCAGACGGATTGAATCTTGGTCAATGTTGCTATGACCAGCAGACACGGAGCGCAGCAATATTGCTGGTTTTGATGCGGCGACAGTGTTAAACCGCAGCACGTTGTTTGGCTGCCAGCCACCGCCCCAGCCATTCGCTCGGATAACAAAATACGGCTGGCCGGTAGCCTGGTTAATTGGCGCAAAGTCGTTAAGCGTATCGCCAGTAGCAACCTGACCAACGTTCTGGCCGACACAGCGAAATGCACTATCACTGGTAAAAACAATGGCCCAGCGCTCGTTAACAGCGCTTTGGTTTTCCAGTTCTATCGGGTAGCTAATGTTGTTGTAGTTAGCCGATGCTGGCGGGCCTTGAATGGTGTCTATAAAGTCATTGCCCCAGGTGATCTGGTCAAACAGGTTTGTTACACGCGCTTGTAAATCGCCCAGCTGAAAGACGCTGCTAACAATACTGCCGGCGGCGTAGCTGTTTTTTAGCGGCTGGGTAATTTTAAGTGTGGTGTCGGTAACGCCGGTTACCAGTGCCAGTTCGCTTAGGGTGTCTATCAGCTCAAACGGTGGCGTAAAGCCGCTGGCGTCGACAATGGTTACTTCGCCGGTGGTTTTGTCGTAATCGTAATGCGTGTTTAACGGGTGCCATAAACTGGCGCCGGTGCTGTCGACAATATCAATAAAGCTATTGGGCCGGCGGGCAATGGTTTGGGCTGCTGTTAAGCTGGCTAACTGCTGATATTCATTGTTGGCAACGCACACAACCCCGAATGGCCGGAAAATATTCACTTTGCCGCCATTTGGCAGCCGTAGCTGGTTTATACCGTACAGGTTAGTAGGTGGTGTCAGCTGTTGCACTTCACTGATGTTGTACAGCAGAGTGCTTAGTTTTACTGGCTCGGCAAAGCTAACGCTTACCGCGTTGCCGCTGATGGTGCCGGTAACATTGGTGCCGGTGATATTGCCGCTGCTGTCGCCACTGGCTGACAGTAAACCGCCTGCCGTTAATTCTACCGACAGATAAAATGTGGCGGGTAAAACCTCTGCATACGGCATAACAAACTCTGCACTGGTGGCCGCTTCGCTGGCTGCGCCGTTATCCAATAACACAGCCTGATACTGTAAATCGCTGTAGCCGTTAAAGTAGGTTGGCGTGCCATCAGCCGGATCAATAATCACCGCCAGTTGCACAATGTTGGTGGTGGCGTTGTATATCCACACTTCAAAACGCGTCGCGTCAGCGGCATCTTGGCGCAGGTTGTAACGCTGGCCGTCTGCAGCACGTAATACACTGCCGTCAATTGTAGATGGCAGCAGTGTCTTGCCGGCCCCAATGGTGTCTGGGTAGTTGTAAAGCGAATAGCGTTCACTGCTGAAATAACGCACCTGCACGGTTGTGCCTGTGTCTGGCGTGCGCTGCAGCACAAACTCTACATTGCCCGCATTAATGGCGGCACTGCTAAGCGTTTGACGGTAGCTAAGGCCATTTGAAATAAACAGCACTTCAAAATCCAGCTGGCCCGGAAGCGCAATAAAGTCTGGTACCGGTATGCTGTAGGTAACACCCACAGCCGGTACGTCAACCACTTTACTGATTAACCCGCTTGGGGCGCTAAATGGCTTGTTGGCCAGGCGCTCTGCTGCCTCTGTAATGCGTGGTGTAACGCGGCCGCTGGTGCGCTCAACCTGTAATGTGGTACCCGTGGCATTAGCGGTGAGCTGCGTTACGCCATGATAAATTACGCCAGCGCCGGCGGTTACATCGCGCAGCACTGTGCAGCGGCTTTGGCCGTTAATCACCAGCTGGCGGCCTGGCGCTTGCTTGGGTAGTGGCGGTTCAAACCGCACATAGTCGGCAGCAATTTCAGTTACTTTGATATAGTGGGCAAAGCGGGGCCAGTTCAGATCTTCATTACCAGTGTATTCGACACTGATTACATAGATACCACCCACATTAAGACTCACTGTTGGCTGCTCGCCAGGGGCCGCTGCTGATTGCGTTAGATCTAGCCGGTTTATTTGGTCTTGCCCGGCAAGCATTGCGCTAAGGCCGGTTCTCAGAGCGAGGCTAGGCACTACGCTCGATTCGATAGCATTAATAATGTCGGCGCGGGTGCTGCCATCGTTTACGCCTGCAGCTTCAACCAACATGATATCGACCAACGTATCCAGCGGCGGCTCGTTAATAAGCAGGTGCCCATCTTGCAGCAGCTCTGTGGTGGCAGTGCTTACTGCCGGGTAAACCTTTGCAATGTCGACCGCGCTTTGCGCGTGGTCAATATCACTGATATTGCCAAACACTTCGTTAAGCTGACCGTTTTGCACTTCATTGCTAGTGCGCTGGCCGCCGGCGTCGGCCTGCTGTGTCATGCGCTCGGATTTAAAAATTTTCAGGTCTGTGCGTAGCATTTAAACTGCCTTTTAAACGGTGATAAAACGTAAGGTAACGGCCATTAACAGGCTGTCATTGTCCGGGTCTACTTCGTCCAGTAGCGGTGTGGCAGTTACCGGCGCGTTGCTGTAATCCCACATCACGGTAAAGCTGCGTCCATCGCCCAGGGTGATATCAAAGCTGCCGGGTGTTGCTTCGCTATGCGCAAGTAACTGGTTTACCTCGGCGCGGGTTAGCATGTCGTCCTGCAACACTATTGGCCGGCCCGCCTGCTTTTGCGCTACTTCAACTAACAGCGCACCGCTGCCGGCATACTGGGTACTGGCTACCCGGCTGCTGTAGCTATATTCATTCGTCCAGGGCATATCCGGCACGGTGATGGTGTCGATAATCATATTGATGTACTCGCTGCGCGTTCTATTTCTGCCAGCAGGCTGGCGGCATCTGTTCTGGCCATGCTGGCGTTAAAGCTGCGATTAGGTAACACCAGCTCCAGGCGCACGGTGCCGCTTCCACTTGTAACACTTGTGCCGGTTGTAGCTGGCTGGGTGCTTGGGGCTGGCTGGCGGGTTTGTGGCCGGGTTGTTGGTGCCGTGGTGTCAGGCTGATCATCATTAATGGCCTGCTGGCTGGTTTGCTCTTCTTTTAGCTGGGCCTGCTTAATGGCGTAGATTTCTTTGGCCAGTTTTAGCGCTTCCTGGGCGCTGGCAATGGCCTCCCTATCGCCGGATGCCTGCGCTTGTTTTAGCTGAGTTTGCAGCTCTTCGAGCTGGTTTTGATAGCGGCGCTGCTCGATAGCGGCTTGGTCGTCATTTAACCTGTCCAGCTCGTCGCGTAGGCTGTTTACCGTACCTTCCAGATTCTCGCGGAATGACATGATGCGGCGCTCTGCGTCGGCAATGGCGTTACGTAACGGGGCTAAGTCGTTATCGCCTAATTGGGTAAAGCCGTAATTCAACGTAGAGGCAATGCGCCGCACCTGATCCAGTGTTACCGCGCTGCTCTCTAGCTGGGCGGTGTAGTCACGGATTTTCAGGGTTTCGCTGATGATCTGCTGTTCGCGGGTGAACGCTGCATTGCTTGCGCGTGCCAGTTCGCGCCACCATTCGTTGTGGGCGCGGCGGTTCTGACTAATAAAGCCGGTTAGCTCTTCATATCGCTTGCCAAGGTCCTGACTGCTGGTTCCGCTAAAATCAAACTCTTTACGCAAGTACTCTTGTGCGCCGGCTAAAAGGCTGGTGTATTTTGTTGCTTTTTTTGTGCTTTCGCTAAGTTTTTTCAGCTCTGAAGATTGCTCTTTAACCGACTCAGTTGCTTTTGCAGTCTTTTGGCCTGCCTCTCGCTGAGTGTCACCATTATGCTTCGTATCTCCACTGGAGCCAGGCATTAACCCCCGCAATATTTGGATCAGCATAATTTGACGTTGCAACTGATTGTTGTATTGCTCGGTTGTAATAGTTCCAGCCGTGTAAGACTGAGTTATTTTATCAGCCTCTAACTGGGCCGCTTCCAATGCCTGTTTAACTTCAAAGTAAGTTTTCGTTTTAAGCTGCTCTGCAAGCAACAGAGCTTCTGACTGGCCTTGCAACAACTGCTCGGCTTCTATTAAACGCAGGGTGGCCAGGCGCTTTTCTTCAACGCTGGCAGTAGAGCTTTCTATTGTGCGTTTATAGAAGTCTATTGATACTCTGGTTTTATCAAACTCCTGCTTTAAAGCATTGAAGCTTTGAGACTGTTTGCCTGTTAGCTCCAGCGATAAACCTTGCTTGTTAATGAGATCATCAATGGCACCTGTTAAGCCAAGTGCTGCAGCCCGTGCGCGTATTTGCTCTGGAACTGTTTCGCCGGTAGCCTTTGCCGCTGCCAGGGCCGCTTCGGCCCACTTTAAGAACGCTGCACGCTGTTGCTCTATTGGCTCGTTGCCACTTGCAATAACTTCGTAAGCTGCCTGGGCGTTTTCTGCAGCACTTTGCAATGCCGACGTTGAGGCGATACCAAGGGCGCGATAAGCGTCCTCTGTTTGCTGCACTCTGGCTTTTTCAGCCTCAGCAACCGAGTCTATTGCCTGCTTTTGTTTGTCGGTTTCGGTCTGCACAATCTGGGTGGCGGTTTGATATGCCCTGGCAGTAGAGGTTTCGACCTCACCGGTTATCTGTGCCCAGGCGGCTTTAATATCTTCGCCGTCACGAGCAACTTGATCCAGATAAGCTTTTGATAGCTGCTGCATAAAATCAGCAGTGTTTTGCAAACTGCGGCTGATTTCGTCTCCACCCAAGGCACCCACTAAACCGGCCCAACCTTGCAATATTACTGAGAACGCACCGGTAAATGCTGCCGCCAGCGCAGATACACCAGCACTTAAACCGTTAAAAATAATTCTGATAGTGCCTGATATGGCACTGACAGCCTGAACAAATGCTGCAAAGTTTTCCAGAAAGGTGCTTAAGCTACTGCCGCCACTTTGTACAATTGAGGATAGTGAATCACTTATTTGCTGGGCAATTTGCTGCAGGCGGCCATCGGCGGCCATTTGCTCAAACTGCTGGTTAATTTGTGCTATCTGTTGTTTCAGTACGTCCATTACACCAGACGTCGCAATCAGATTATAAAACTGTTGCATGTTGTCTTTGGCGTTGGATATCAGGCCCGACAATAAAGACATGTTGGCTGCGGCCGAGCCAGAGGCTTGCTTGCCAATTTCTTCCATTAGCTGACGAATAACGTCACGGCCTAAGCGGCCTTGCTCACTTAACTTTTGCAGCTCTAAAGTGTTTTTGCCTGTAGCTTGTGCTAACAGATCCCACACTGGTACGCCACGTTCTACCAGCTGCAGGATCTCTTCACCTTGCAGTTTTTGCTTTGCCCAGGCTTGGCCAAGGGCTAAAGAAATGCCTTCAACTTCCTGAAAGCCACCGCCCAGTTTAAATGCCTGGTCGGTAATAGCCTGCAATGTGCCGTCCATTGGGTCTAGCCCGAAAGCCTTTAACCTTACAAAAGCGCGGCTTACCTCTTCAATAGACAGTGGTGTGGTTTTAGCGAAGTCTTTTACCCAGGCCGTCGCCTGCTCGCCACCAGCAAAGCTCCCCATCAATGCAGAGAACTGAACGTCTAACTTTTCAAATAAAATACCGGTGCTAAATATGTTTGTAATAACGGTATAAAGACGGTTCAAACCAAGATAAGTACCTGCAAGCGCTAATAAACGAGTAGTTAAGGCTGCTGCGCCCTGGCTGAAACCACGTTGCTGGCCATTGGCGCGCAGGTAGTCGTCACCCAGTTTTTTTGCGTCGTTAGAGGCGCGTTTAAATTCGGTTTGAACCCGGCGCTTATCCTCTGCCAGCTTGCGGGTATCTATGCCTGTTTGCTTTAACTCATTCTGCAGTCGGTTGTGGTTCTCAGCTTGCTTTGCCAGTTCCTGCCGCATTTGTTCAAGCTGGGTGTCAGCAGCATCAATTGTTTTGGCCAGCTCAACAAAGGGCGCACCAGTTTGCTTGGCTTCAAGCTGCAGCTGCTCTAGCTTCATTGCTACGGCGGCAGTGGCAATCTCATGGTTGCGTAACGCCTGGCTGCTGTCGTCGAATTCTTTTATTAACTTGGTTTGGTTGGCCAGCTTGTCCAGTTCTTTGGCCAGTGCTTCAGTTTTCGGATCTGCCTCGGCAGCACTGTCGCCTACATCACGTACAGAATCCGCCATCCGTAAGACGTCTTTGTCTCCGGTTACTGATGCGGCTATGCGTAATGCTAGTTCTAAGTTTTTGCTCATGCTGGTACCGGCTCCGGGCTTGGAAAAAGTGAGGCCGGGCGGCCTCACTTGTGTGGTCGCGCTTTACTTACAGTTCGTGGTATTCAAACGGGGCGTCTTTACCGTCCAGCAGCTTAATTTTGCCGGCCAGTGTGGTGCTAACAAACTCAGACGCCATAAAGTCGACGGCGTTAGTCGGCGCCAGTGACGCTTCCGGGATATCGAGCTTGGCATTTTTGCCTGTTGCAAGGTTTTTCATGTCGCCCAGGATGCGGGCACGAATTTGCGGGCGCAGGCCGCCTTTAACCGAAATACCGCTGATGGCGTTGTACTGGTAGGTTAAGGTAATAGCGCCGCCAGCTTCCATCGCGCCGCCTTTTTTAGCGCGCACTAAACCAGCTGCGTAGTTAATTTCTAAATCTACGGCTACATCAAGCGGGCCAGCTGGTGTAACAATGGCACCGGTAATGCCTACTTCAGCCAGGTTGCTGTGGGCCAGTTTTACCCAGCGCTGGTTAGCCGGCAGCGTTACAGCTTCATCGGTCGCGGTGCCGCTGCCCTGGTTAATTTCTGCCGTGTCACCCAGCAGCGCCATTGCTAACAGTTCAGCTGGCTGGTCGTCAAAAGCAATAGTTACTTCGGTAGGTTGTGCCGTTTTAACTACGTCCAGCGCCTGGCCATAGCTGGCTTTTTTACGGCTGGTACGCACGGCTTCGTTGCTGGGCGTATTTATAGCCAGCTGGGTTACGTTGATCGGCCCGATTAAACCCGTGCTTTCACCGGTGTCGGTTAAACGATCAATAAAGATGTTGCCTGATAACATTAAACCGCTCATGGGCGATCTCCTTTTTATTTAACTCGGAATTTGACTTCAAAAGCCAAGGGGTAATAACCAAAGCCGCCTTTTAACAACGGCCTGGCGGTTGCGTTAACCCGGTTTAACGGGCCTATACCTTGCACATAACTGCTGTTTTGCACGGCGCGTAAGGTACGCGCCAGTAACTGGCCAGCTTCCTTGCTGCTGTCGCGGCTTAGCCTTACGGCCAGCACGACCATCCATGTTTGCGTTACGTGGGTCAGGCTGCCGGCAGCGACGCTTTCCGGTACCTTGTCGCCTAAGTAAATGACATGGGCACAAGGGGTAACCTGGGTTTTGTCGGTCACCTCGGCCATGTCGGCACTGCAGTACACCTTTTTTAAACCGGTCACACTGGCCAGCACGTTGTCCAGGTGCTGCTCTGTTGCCAGGTAGTCTTCTGCTATATCCAGCATTAAATAAACCCTTTGCTGTTTTTGCGATTAAACACCTGGCCGTCAGCCTGGATCATGGCAATGGTTTCGCTGGGTTCGGTTGGGCTGCCTTGCGACAGGCCCAAGCTCAAGTCGCCTTTGCCGACTTTCACCAGGTAGCTGATCACACTGTCATAACGCTTTTGCACTGTTTCCGGTGTACGGTCACCACTCATCAGGTAGCGGGCGATGTCGCAGCAGTGGCGCACTAACACGTCCGGTACCTGGCTAAGGGGCAGCTCGTAACGCCCGCCGATATAACCGTTTATTTCAGCGGTGGCGTCGGCAATGGCCTGCTCGATAACCGGCTGGTTTATCTCGCCGTCGGCTGCGCCCTCACGCCAGCTCAGCAAGATCATGTCCTGCTGGCCGTAGCGGCTTATCATGTCGGCAACAGTGCAGTAAGGCATTACTCAGCGCCTTGCTGTTGGTTAGCGTTTTGTTTTGCAGCAAACGCCTGCCAGGCTTCGTCACGCTCTGGCGCTTTTACCGGGCGGCCCAGCAAACGGCTTAAGGCATCCAGTTGCGGCACACCACCAGCGGTAAAGTGGTCTTTGTTGCTGGGGTCTAACAGGGCGAATGCCTGTTCCAGCGTTTCAGCTGCCGGCGCGTGGTCTTCACCTTTTTTCGCCTGGCCTTTTTCATCCGCTTTACCTGCTGCTGCAGCTGCCAGCAGTCGGGTGTCAACTGTTTCAGGCAAATCGGCTTCGTCAACTTCACGCACAGACAGGCGCTTCTCTGCATGGATGGCGTCAAGCTGCGGTTTAGTGAAATGGTCTTGCGGGAAAGCGGTACCCTCAGTGGTAAAGGCGGTACCGGCCCGGCGAAACGTGCCGGCCAGAGCCGCCACCGCATAGATAACTAATACTTTTGACATGGGGTTCTCCAGCTCGCCCTGGCTAACAGCTCCAGGGCGGCAAAGTTTGGGTTAAGCCGGCTTACAGGAAGTCTGCTACCAGGACGTCGAACTTATTGCGCAGCTCGTTGCTAACGGTGGTTGTGCCGTCGCTAATCTGCTCACGCTCTTTAAGTTGCAGGGCAAGCTGCTCCATGCTCGATGGAACAACCAACAATAGCTTGCGTTTACCCAGACCAAGTGGGCGGCCACCATCAGCTTTAAAGCCTTTCATCATAGTGATGGCATCCCATAAGCTTTGATAGCCCAACGTTTTCTTGACACCGATAGCCATTTGCCAGAAGCCGTAGCCCACGTTGCACCGCACATCTACGCCATAACGGAACATCTTGCGCATAAACACGCCTTCGTCGTTGGGGTTGTCCATCGCAACAAAAGCAGGCTTGGTGCGTTCCTGGTAAATTATTGGTTTGATTGCGCGACTAACATCGAGCAGGAACCATGGTTCACCGACATAAGCGCCGTCGATAATTACGTTCGACACAGATTCATCCGCGCCGCTGCCATCCACTTCGGCATTGACTGGGTGGTCAGTATCAAAGAAGTATTGGCCGTCAAAGCATTCGTTGGTGAAGCCAGCCTTTAAGAGCGGGAACGCCAGTTCATCGGGGAACACCGCAGATGCGTAACCCAGCTCATCCATAAGCGGTGCATAGACGCCGACAGTGTCGTCCTGGATATCGTCTCGATCCACTTCAACCGTACTTTCAAAACTTTTATTGGTTACGGTGTACGAGTGTTCTTTCATTGATTTCAGGACACGATCACCAATCCATTCACGAAACTTAGGGAACTGACCCAACCAGCCATAGGTGTTGCTTTTAGACGAGCTTTGCACCACGGTGGCAATTTGCGAAAGTTGTGGCTCTGCACGGGCGACACCTTCCTGGTATTTTTTACTAAACGACACCCGCAGAGCATTTAGTGTTGCGCTGTTAATAATTGCCATGTGGTTAGGCTCCTAAGTCTTTTGCCATATCTTCGTAGCTGATACCCAGCTGATCGGCGATGTTTTTCTGGTCGGCAGTTAACGCTGCCACGGTGGTGTTGTTGGCGTCTTCGGGGGCCTTTCCTTTTGTCTGTTTCCCCGTTAACGCAGCCACTACTGGCCGGGCATCAATTGCGGCTTTAAGTGCTGCCAGGCTTTGCTTGCCTAAGCTTTTCAGGTAGTCCATTTCGGCAGGAATAATCAGCTTGCCTTCGGCCTGGGCCTGTTCAATTACCTGGTCAACAGTAAGCACATCGTTGTTGGCTTTTAATGCCGCCAGCTCAACATGCAGCGCCTGGTAGGTAGCAACGGGCACGAACTTGGTTAAGTCGATATTGCCGGTGTCGGCTTTTAAGGCAGCAATTTCTGCGGTTAATGCAGCAACCTTTTCTTTGCCGGTGTCCATTGCCGTTAATGCAGCGATGGCGTCGTTAATGTTCTGCTCAGTGGGTTCGGCACCGTCTGCAATGACAATACCCAGCCGACTAAGCAGCTTTTTAAGCAGCTCATTCATGGCTTTCTCTCTTGGGTTGGGGTTGGTGGAGTCGTTACCAGGCACGGTAAAATTCGCTGCCAGGCTGGCCAGCGCCTCCATACCGTCAACACCTGGGTAATTGGTTAGCGCTGCCATGTTGATGGCCAGCGGCTCGCCGGTGGTTTTGTCGTAGGGGAATACCGCAGACAGGTAGCGGTACTCGCGGTTAATAATGCGCTCTTTCGCAGCCGCTACCCATTTAGGTTTTACAAACAGGCCCTTACCAGGGCGGTACTGCATTTCTTTAAACCAGCCTGCAGCAGGTGCCTCTTTGCCATTTTCTGCGGCGCGTAAGGTTTGGTGTTCGTAGTCAATTGGCAGCTCATTGGCGCGTAGCTGCACCTGGCTAATTAAACGCTCGGCGATTTCTGCGTTCATTTTCCACTTACCACCAGGCACATCATGCGGGCGGCCATCAATGCTGCTGAACTCGCCATCTGGCAACAGCTGCACCCAGTCGTCCGTGTTGTTGATCTGCTCGCTTAATACCGCAATACCCAAAGCCTGGTTGGCCTGAGCTATGGCAGTAAGTACAGCAAGTGAGGTAGTGGAAGTTTTAAACATGTCAGCCCAGGTAAGTAGTTAGCCTGGGCTGATTGTGGGGGATTAGATTGGGCGGGTTGGGTTAAACTATTTAACTAATTTGGCATGCAACTCGCAGTAGGTTTCATTAAGCCGCTTGCGCACCGCGATGAAAGACGGGCTGTTCAAATCAACAACTTCTTTCCGTTTTTGGATAGTCTCACGTGCGTATAGCTCTGCAGCAATCGCATTTCCATATGCAGTAAGTACCATGTCGAAGTACTGTTGCTTTGTATATTCAGGCTCTTTTGCGCGCTCTACTACAGCAATTGCGTCATTCAAAGTATCAACGAATTCCCTTAAACCTGATACGTTAGCTCTCTCTGACGGCGATAAACGAATGTATACCTGTTTAAAAAACTCGTCAGTAATCTCTAATCTTACGGGCATTGGAAGAGTCAGATAGTCAGATGGTTTGTTAGAGCAAAGATTGTTTGCAATGCTTAGAACGGTATCAGCAACTTTGTTAAGTTTTTCGCTTAGCTGCGTCAGCTCAATAAAAACAGCGTTCTTTTTTTTACTGATGTTACGCCTCTCCGTTAGTTGGCTTAAACCCCAGCCAGCAAAAGTTCCTGCGAGTGTGCCTAGCACTGCAATCAAATCATCACAAAATTCCATAACTTGCCTTATTGTGGATACATGCAAAACCCATTTAAATCATCCTAGAAGCGTTTAAGGGGTTTTCTTATTAATCCTGGTAGCTTAAAAGCCTATTAAACGCCTTACAAGCGATTTGAGCGCGTTTTAGCGATTTGGCAGGCTCTGACTAAAATGGTCGTACAAAATATCCATAATGGCCACTTCGTCATTCCAGGGGCCGGTGGTCAGGCCCAGCCATTCGCGGGCGGGTATACCGTCGTCTTCACGGCCAAACTGATGCGTTGCCGCGTATTCCAAGTTTGAGCCAACCAACAACAGATCGTCGCTTACGTCATAGAGGATGGTATCAACCAGCGTACTGCTTTGGCGCAGGATGCGGGTATCGCCGTTCTTGCGGCGTATCGTCTTAGGTGCCAGCGGATCCCAAAGCGAGCCGTCTGGTGCAACTTCCAACTGAAAGCGTTCCTGTGTTGCCTCTACCAGGTATTCGCCTATCTGCGACAGCGCAGGCTTAAGGTTCTGGCCTTGCTGCACTAGCTGGGTAATAACATCGGCGATGGCGTTTGCACCGCCGGCGTCAATACTGATATTGCTTCCTGCCATTACAGCAAGCCCTCGTCGTACGCCTGGCGTAATACCTCTTCACTGGCGGCAGCATAGATACCTTCAAACAGTTCAGCGATATAATCCTGCTCTTGGCCACTGGCCTCGTTATTCAGTTTGTCCAGCTCGCGGATAGTGTCCAGCGTTATTTCACCGGCCAGTAACGTCTGCGCTTTTTGAAGTAACATCATCGGGTTTTACTCCTGGCTTTAGTGGCCTTTTCTATTTGCTGTTCCAGATAACTATAAAGCTCAGGCTGCCATTGCTTTAAGGCGTCTGGTGCCAGCATCCAAGCAGTGAATGCCTCGGCAAAGCTTTCGTACTTGTTGGTTGCGGCGTAGTAAGTTACCCAGCTGGCATTAGCGGGGTAGTCTGGTGCGCCGGCATAGTAATGTACCTGGTGGCCAAGCTCATGCAACCACACTGAGATAAATCTAGCATTGTCACCTAACCGCTGCTCGATTAGCGAACCTACTGTCCAGTGCCGTTTGTACGGGTTTTCAGCTAAACCAAAGATATGTGGCCCTTTGTTGGCTGCTGCATCCTGGATAACTTCACTGGCCACTTGCTGCACCTTGGCCATGTCAACGGTGCTTAGCTTATCGTTGGCTTTGGCTTTTACCACAATATGCTCCCAACTCATGGCGGTAAAGCCGCCAACGCGGGCAGGGGAGCGGCTGGTAAATTTTAGCTGAGCATAGTATTCGTCAACGCCAAGGTATTCAGCAATCGGCTTCGCCAGCGCAGCAGACTTCTTGCCACGGCTCATTTCGGTTTGTTTAACCACTATTGTTTTGGTGGCTTTGGCCCGCATAAAGCCGTTGAGTGCTTCCAGCTGCGGCGCTTCAAGCTTGGTTAAAAGCGCATCTATGCTGTCTGCCGTAACACCCTTAACCGTGCTAAATGCGCTGGGTACGATACGCTCTGGCAGGCGCTCTGCCAGTTTAGGTTTGGCGGCTATCTGGGCTTTTACCCGCTCAACCGGTGAGCTGGTACCCGGTGCATAGTCAAAGCCCGGATCAATACCTACGGGCACCTGCTGTACTTCACCGGTTTTCTTGTCTATCCAGTCGCGGTATTTAATTTCTGGCTCAGCGCTTACGGTTAAGCCTTTACGCTTAACACTCGCGGCGGTTTCACCAAATACCTTGCACTTACAGCCCCAGCCATTTTGCGGGAACCACACTTGCCAAAACGGGCTGCTTTTGGGCAGTACCAGATTGTCATGCTTTAAGTGGTCTAGCCGTGGGTAAAGGCTGTCGCCATGCTTGTAGCGCCAGAACTCAAACTGTTGCAGCTGCTGGTACCGGCCCGCATTGTATGCCTGGCGCATGTTGGTGCCGTAAATCACATTCGCACGCCAGGCGGCATCGCCTGTGTGCTCCCAGCCATAGCGTTTAACGATGTCTTTAAACTGACTTTTAAACCAGGTTAAGCTTTTGCCATTGGCTATTGCGGCGTCTACTGCAGCGCGCATATCGGCCAGTAAATCTGTTTTCAGTGCACCGGCGACGGTGAAGGCGACATCATTCTGCTGGCGCCAAATGTCTGTCCAGCGCTCGCTGGGCAGGTTTATCTTTTTGCGAAAGTACGCGATAGCCGCCTCAAACGGCAAAGAACCATACTCAGCGGTTGCCATTAGTCGCCTTGCTCCACGTCAAAGCGGCCAGCCAGTTCGGCGGCGGCAAAGGCTTGCTGCATAACGGCGGCTAGTTCGGTTTCGTCCAGGGTACCTTCCAGTTTTAGCAGCTCGTCCAGCAGTTCTTCCAGGCTATTGGCATTGTCTACCATGTCCTGAATGGGCTTTAGTAGTTTATCTACTGCCGGCTTGGCTTTGCTTTGCAGCTGTTTGAGCAGCTTGTCTGCGGTGTCTGGCTTGTCTTCCGTTACGGCTTTTAGTGCCGCAAAGCCGGTAAGCTGTGCCGGCAGCTGTGGCGTATTATCCAGCCGTTGCAATACCGGTTCGCCTTCTTTGGGCTGGGGGATCTTGGTTTTTTCATGTAGCCAGCTGGTGCCAATTTTCATGCCCATGTCGACAAAAGCCCGTAGTGGGTAGGCCAGATCGCGCAGGTCTTCCGGCTCGGTGGTATCAAACGCCAGGCGCGGTTTGCGCTTAACGTCTCCGGTGTAGCTTTTGCCGTTAAGCAGGTACATTGGCAGAATAAGATCACGGTTTAAGGTGCCGGCCAACTGGCGTAAGTCGTGGTCGCGGATTTCCTGGCGTATGCCATCATGCACCTTGCCCAGTGCCTGGCTGCCGCTGTTGCCCACTTCGGCGCTAAGCGTTTGGCCTAATATGACCTTGCTTTGAATGCGCTCGCACCAGGCAATCATGGTCATAAAGGGCTCGCCGCCGCCTTTGGCCGCCTCGTGAAAATCCAGCTCCATACCCTTGGGCATGATGCCGGCACCGTTATGGCCAACACTTAGCACAGCATTCATCAGGCTGTTTTTCTCTGGATCTGTTGCACCGCTGGGGTACTTGCCCACGCGGATAGGTATGCCGTAAATCTCCAGAAACTCGGCCAGATCCCGCACTGAGTAGTTCTTAAAAATAAACGGCCAGGCTAACTGACGCACCAGGCCCATACGGGCGACATAGCCCGACTTAGCCGGGTGGCGGTGTTGCAACCAGTTAAGCGGACGCAGCTCTTCGCCCAGGGCACCGTCGCGCAATAGCAGTTTGTTCTGGTCGTGTTGATCCAGCGTAAACCAAGACGCTGGCCGATGCTCAAAGCCAATTGGTACCTGAAAACCACCGTGGCGCTGCCACTCAAATTCAATATTGCTAAAGCCCTTATGCACGCCATCAGCCAGGCTAAAGATCACGTCTTCCCAGTCTTCAATATCGCGCAGCATATCGGCAATGTTTGCCGCGTCGGCTTTTTCAGCCGCGCTGGCGTTACGTGGTGGCTCAATGCTGTAAGGCACTGTGCTCATGGCCATCTTCCGCTTAAATAGCTCGGCAGCGATATGGCCGTCTTTTTCTTCAATATCTTCGGCTAGCCAGCACTGGTGCAGCAGGTTGCCTTGCTCTGCCTCGCGCAGGATATTAGCCAGCTTAGCCGGAGTTAAGCCGCTGCTGGGGTGGTCGGCAAATTCCCGCCGCAGCTGTGCTGCGTAGGCGTTTTCGTCTTTGGTTTGTTTGGTGCTTAGCTGCTTTTCGCGGATACGAAAGCGAACGCCATTTTGCTCGTAAATCATCAGAAACAGCCTCTGTCAAAGGTGGGGTTGTCGTTTTCCTTGTAGCGTTCGTCGAACTGGCTAACCGGGATAACGGGGGTAAAAGCAATTTCGCTGCCGTCCATCCAGCTGGCGCGTATTGCCATTGCCAGCGCTACGGCAAAGTCGCCGTGGCGCTGCTGGCCGTCGCTGCCCTTGCCACTGCCCTTTTCAATTTGGGGTATGCCGTTACGGATCTGGATTTTGGTTAAGTCGTCCAGAATGTCCATGTGCCGGGGTATTTCTATATTGCCATCGTCAAACTCGGCTTTTAGCTTTGGCATCCATTCGCGGTACCAGGCAGCGCTTAGCATCACGGTATCAACCATCTGGCTGCCATAACGCAGCTGAGCTGCCTCTGCCAGGTAACCACCGTTACCCGTGGCGTCAAAGGCAGCAGCAGTAAACCGTGGCAGACCAGACAGCAGGTAAAACAGAATTTGGCGCTGGGTGTCGTAAGTAGCGTTGACCAGCTCCAACACAAAGGGCACGCGCTTGCTTAAATCGGGCTTAATTTCCAACGGCACAAACACTGACAAGTCACCTTTGCGGGCAAAGTCTTCGCCAAATACGTGGCGATGCTGGGGGTTTAAACTGTTTAAAAGCGGTTTTAAAACGTCATTACACCACTCTTCAACCTGGCGTTTACGGGCATATTCTGGCAGTAACTCAAAGTCTTTCGGGCTGGTGTAGCGAATAACCGGAATGCTTTTATCTGCAACCATAGCGCGCTCTATCAGCACGCGCTTTAAGTAAACACCGCTGCCAGCCTTGGGCACACAGAAGTATTCCTCCAGTGCGTCTTCTTCGGTGGCAGTGTCTTTTAGCAAGCCGTTTTTCCACTCGTCTTCGGCCTGCTGGCTCCAGTCTTTTTTACGGATTTGGCAAATGCGCTGGTACAAGCCTTCGCGGCAGGCGTCGTCCAGTGTGATGGTGTGTACGCTGTAGCGCTTTTTACCGGCGCGGCTGTCCTGTATCAACTGGTTAAACAGGTTATCTATGCCGTTGTGGGTGCTGATTAACCGCACCTTGCTGCCCCACATCGTTAAAGCCAGGGCGGCTTTTAGTACCTCTGCCAGGCGCTCATGGAATGCCGCCTCGTCTATGGTGACATTACCCTGCATACCGCGCAGGTTAGCCGGGTTAGAGCTTAGCGCCTGTATTTTAAAGTCGCTGGCAAAGTGGATAACAAAGGTCAGGATCTCTTTGCCGTCTTTGCCATTGTCGACAAAGATTTCCTCCTGGATTTCTGAGCCGGCTTTATTGAACACCCGCGCCCACATCGCCGCCGCCTCGATAAACTCGCGGGCCATTTCCTTGTTGCTGCCAACGTAGAAGTGGTTACAGCCGCCATTATCACGGCGCAGACTGGCACACAGCACCGCGTCGGCAGCTTCTGCCCAGGTTAAGCCGGTACGGCGTGACTTTTCGGCAATCTTTAACGAGCTGTCATCTGCTACCCAACGTTTTTGGTAGCCCAGCAGCACCTCTGCGGGGTTAAACTGGACCACCTGAGATACATAGGCATCAACGTTATGGCCAACAGCCTGGGCGATAGCGGTTTGCTTCATCAGGCAATACCCAGTATTTCGCGTTTAAGCGCGGCTACGCCTTCAATCGTAAGGCCCTGTTGAGTGGCCACCTTCTCGGCGGCCTCTGCGGCCTCGGCAGCAAACAGCTGGCGGATCTCTTTTTCCCGCTTATGGCTTTGCATGGCAGCGGCTTCCAGGCGCTGGGCGGCGAGCATGGCGTCTTTAATCATGCCGATGTCCATTTCCTCACTGCTGCTCTGGCTCATCATGGCTTTAAACAGTTGAGTGCGGCCTATCTCTAAAATCATCCGGCTAACATCACCGGTTGGCTTATCGCCCAGCTGCGCTACCAGGGCGTTAGATACCTCGCGCAGTTCGCGCAGGTCTTTGCCGATGGTTTCCATTTGGGTGCTGTAGCGGTTAAGACCGGAGCGGCTGATTTTAAGCTGCTCTTTTTCATCGGGCGGTAGTTGGCTTTGCTCTATCAGATCGTTGATGTAGTCGAGCACTTCTTGCTGGGTTAAGCGGCCATCGCGCAGTTTGGCGTCCAGCTCGCGCCGGATCTCTTCGGGTAGCAGGTCTATTTTACTGCGTCGGCCACGGGTGATTTTATCATTCATGGCGGGCCTCAGTTGGTGGGTGAAGGGCGTTTAATACCTGGTACGCGGGCGCGGCCTGTGGCAACGTCTAAACCCCGGCTGGTAAGGTGTGCCAGCTGAATGTTACCAACGCTTGAAAGCGTAATTAGCCCTTGCTCAACCAGCCAGGCCAGCTGAGTGCGCAGGCCGTCGCGGGTAATGTCTAAGCCCATTGCGTTGATGCCGTCGTGCAAAATGGATTCGTTAAGGTCGTAGCCGGAATCCTCTGACAGCAGCCGCAAGATCACCAGACGTTGGTGTTCTCTCATCAGTTCAGCGAGCATGGTTTCCCCTTAGTTCATTCTCGATCAGTAAATCCAATTTGTTTTCGATGGCCTTCATGCGCCCGGCTGAGCTGTCCAGCTTTGACGCCAAGCCGCTTAATTCTTTTCCCATCTGGTGTAGCTCTTCTTTGGTAGGTAGGTATTCCAGGCGAACCTGCAGCTTTTCCTGTTCGGCTTCACTTTTGTTCAGTCTGGCTTCCAGTTCGGCTATGGCCTGTTTGTTTTCACGCGGGGCACGGCTTATCCATACCCAAAAGCCAAGACCAATAGTTACCAGCCACTGCAGCACGTCAAACCAAAACTTAAGCTCGGCATAGTTCCAGCTATCCATACAGTTGCTTCTCCCGTTGTTCAGCTACGGTTTGGCAATCGGTGCAGCGCATGGCGTAAGGCACCATAACCAGGCGCTGTGTGGCTATTTGCTCTGCACAGTCGCAGAAGTAACGCGGTTCGCCGCTGTTAACTTCTGCTGCTTTGGGTCGATTAAGCGCGGCTTTAAGCGCCTGATCGCGTTGGCGCTGCTCTAACTCGGCAGCTCTGTCTAATAGGTCTGGCATGTACTACTTCCGTTTAATGATTGCGGATAACGCCCCGGCGGTTTTGTCGCCGGACGATTTGGAATAGGGGGCAAAACCGTCGATGGTGCGCAGGCCCATATAAGTTAGTGCCGGGGTAAAAAGCCATAACAGCACGTCAAAGCTGGCACCGTCGCCGGTACCGGCGACGGCCAAGGCTTCGAAGCCGAAGGCATAGAGAATGCTGGCATACATAGACAGCCGGGCTATTAATGGCCTGGTTTGGCGTATGTACTTGTCTTGGGCGTTATCGCCGTTTTGAATAGTGTCCTGCGTAGCCTGGTGGCGCTTGGTGGCTTCTTGCTCCAGCGTGGCCCGCATGCTTAGCAGCTCGTCCAGCTCAGCCGGGTTAAAGTGCTTAAGGTGCTGCTCTAGCGCTGATTGCTGTGCCTCCGGGTTAACGTAATTATTGCCCACCACTGTTACCACATCGGCGGCCAGGTCAGCCACTTTGCTTTTGCCCAGCTTGGCACCGATAAATTTAATGGCCTCTGGCCCCAGCGTTAATAGTGCGCTGGCAAGTAGCGATAAGCTCATGTGTTGATCCTTAGTAAGTCGCGCAGGCGCTTGTTGTCGCGCAGTGCCTGGCCAATGTTTGGTGGTGGGTTAATGGCGCGCTGAATATCAACAGCGGTAACGCTGTTCCAGCCCTCTATAAAGCGGTGTTGCATGGTGGCGTCATTGCTATGCAGGGGCGGCGGGCTGCATTGGGTACCGGCTTTGTCGGCCAGTACCTCGGCTTCTAGCCGTCGCTGTTTGCCCTGGTTAAATGACCAATCCCAGTTGCGGCCCATGTTAGTAGCGCTCTATGGTCAGCTGCGCAGGTTCGCTACCGACTAGCACCATTAGCTTGTGCAGCGCTTCTTGCGAGTTTAGTACCGCCCAGTTGCCAGCAACTACGCCAAACGCTTTACCAGGTGCAATGCAGCCTTGTAACTGGCTGGCAGAATTGGCGGAATGAAAAAGGCAATGAGTGCGTAACGACGGGCCTTGCTTGGTTACTCCGAGGCTTGGTGCGCTGATAATTAAGCAGCGGCCAAAGCGAGGGCTAACGTGTTGTTCTATGGTGTAAACGCCCGGCACAACGCAGCTTAGGTTAGGAGCATTGTTAAGCCAGGGGCACTCTACCGTATAGCAAATATGCTCGCCGGTGGTGGCGTTAGTTAATTCGCCGAAAGTGCCATGGGCGAAACAATGGGTTTTTAAATGGAGTTTAAGCATTTAGCGATACCGAACAGCGGGAGTGCTGTCAGTATCGCGGGGGGAGGGTGTTTAGCTGGGTTTAACTATTTAACTAATTTTTGTGAGCTGGCGGGCCGAAATTACAGTTTGTTGTACTCGGCTCTGAGCTGCTCCAGCTCGCGGTCTGTTGCTTCAATGCGTGAATTCCACATCGTGGTAGCAGCAATAATGCTGGTATTAACCTTATCTTCGTGTGCAACGCCGTATAAGTTTTGCACGTAACGCCCTTTTTGGCTGGCAATTTTTGCCACTTCAGCGTCGCGGTTTGCTATTTGCCGGTCACGCTGGCGCTCCAGCCGTTTAATCTTTTCACCCAGGTCGCGCTTTTTAACCGAGTTGCCCAACCTGTCTATGGTTTCAGTTGCCGCTGAACTGGTTGCAGCTTGCGGCGCCACGGCTGGCAGCTCTGTGCCTTCGCGGCTGTAATCTGTTACCTCTGCATCTTCCGCGCAGGGCACCTGGCTGTAGGTGGTAACGCCATTAACTTCGCATTTGAAAATGTTGGCATTGGTAGAGCAGACAACCAGAGCCAGCAGTAATATCCGTTTCATGTTGATATCCCTTGTGTAATTTGTACCGACAAAAGAGTAACCGGATCCGGCGGAAATAAAAAGCCCCGGCTTGCGGGGCTTAGTGTTGGCAGATCTTGATAGCAACTTAACTTAGATTTGGATTGTCCTCAATTTCTGCTGCCAGCAGACGAAGCTTTAACGCTATTTCGCGTTTATCATGCAAATCTTTGATAATGAAACTGTAGTGCAAATCATTACTGAAATCTGCTCTAAGTTCGTTGCCAAAGTTGGTTTTTTCAAGATGGATTTTGGTTAGGCTCGCTTTCGTTGTCATCTTATTCACCCTTATATTTATTTAAAACTTATCATAACTAAGATAGTTACAACAGCTACAAGTGCTACAACCGGCTTAATTCGCAGGGCTTGTAGGGCTGGTAGCAATTGGATCAGGCATCAGCTGATAGGTGTATGCGCCTTTAACTTTGCTGCTTTGCCAGTGTTTACCTTCGCCGGCATCCAGCTTATTGCGCGCTGTTTTGTCGTCTTGCTCAAAGCCCAGCTGCTCCAGCAGGGCTTTTTTATTAATGCCTGGCTGCTCGGCAATAGCGGTTTTGGCGCGGCTGATAAAGTCCAGTTCGTCGGCACTCATGCGGGCAGCTTCTACGTCGATGCCCTTAAGCTGCAGGCTGGCTGTGCATACGCTAAAAGCACATTCGATAATGGTTGCCCGCTCTTTGGTTGGCGTAAGCACAAAGGCTATTTCGTTGTTTGCGGCGTCTACTTTTTTCAGCCGGTACATATTGTCGACTGAGTTACGAATGTTATTACTGCCCTGGTAATTCTTACCGTCTTTGTTAGCATGCGACAGGATTAAGATTGTGGCGCCGGCTTCGCGCAGGTTCATAAATTTATCCATGATGGCCATTGCCTTGGCGTCGTGCATAACGTCACCAAAGTTACGCAGGCTATCAACCACCACCAGCGTATTGGCGTAAGCATTGCCGCTGGCTTTAGCGTCTAATGCTTCCAACATTTCAGGGGCTGACATGGTGCTTTTGCTGCGCTGAACGTAGTAGATATTGCGCTGGCTAATCAATTTTTCCTGTACGCCCCGATCTTTAAGCACGTTTAGCGGGTTATCAAAATCGAGGTAGATCACTTTCTGCCAACCGCTACAAAGTTTAGCTACTGCAAAGGCCAGCCAGCTTTTACCCATGCCGCCATCGGCATACACCAGGGTAATCATATTTTTGGCCAAAAAACCCGGAATAAGAAACTCCGTTTGCTGCTCAAAGTCGCTGTGGCGCAGGGTTTGGCTTAGTAAAAAATCAAACATTATTTTTTATCCTCAAGGGTTTCGGGGAATAAGTCAGGCGTTTTTGCCCGCTGCCTGGCGCGTTCTGCTGCGGTAAAATCGCTGATAATCCGGTATACCATTACATCGGTAAGCCGGTGTTTTTTCATCAGGTCTTTAATTGGCGCGCCTTTGCTATATGCCCGGTAAATGCTGATATTTCGCATCAGCTTTAGCAGGGCATCGTTACGCGGCAGGTAGATTTTTTTACCACCAAAGTAGTTGGCCAGCACAAACACCATGCGCTCGGCTATACGGGTTGGGTTTTTCACCACGCCGTTTAATTCAGATTCAAAGATGGCCAGCAGGGTGCTTACACGCTCTGGTATTTTGTCCAGCAGGTCGGCGCGCTGGGCCGGGTCTAAATGCTCCAGCTCCAGCAGGGCGTCCATGTCGTCAACGTTAAAAGCCTCTAATTGCTGTTCAGTCATTTTTCGTTACCCCGTTCAACTTTCACACCGTAGCGAGCCATTTGCTGCTGCCATATGCGCTTTTGCTCTTCCTGGTCGATGCTGGACATATTTTTAAACTCAACGGTGCTGTGTTCAGACTGCTGTTGCTCGGCAGCGATTTGAACCTGCTTTGCCGTTAGAATTTTTTTAAGGTAGTTATGGTTGGTTAGCTGCTTACCGGTTAGGTTGATACGGCTTTGCTGCAAGCTGGTTACTGCGGTTTCAAGCGCTTCGGCCAGTACGCTGTGGTTAGTGGTTAACGCCAACGTTTCTTGTACCAGGCTAAGTGCTTTGCTGTTGCTTAAGTCTTGCTTAGTAGGCCGAAACAACGCCAGGTAAGCCACCATATTGCCGCCCAGTTTGTAATTCATTCGGGCGAACTGGCCCAGCAACTGGCGGCCAGCTTCATCAGCTACTAGTTGATCAAGGTGCAAGTTGCTATGGCAAACAGGGCAACGGCCTAACTTCATAGCATGGCCCCGTTTATGCGCTCCCAGCGTTTAAGCAACTGGTTGTAGGTGTCCTTTGGCTCTGGCTGATAACCGCGCTTTTTCAGGTCTTCAAATAGGCAACGGCGCGCCCAGCGCTTTAGGCTGTTAAGCGTTTTGGCGGCGTCTTCACCTTGCAGCCACTGCACTTCGGCAATGCCGGCACCGCCGTTACTTTGAGCCGTCATGCGCTGCACCCAGCTGTTTAGCGCGGTTTCGCTACCGTCTTTGATAAAGCCGGCGCGGTGCATAAAAATCCATAGGGCGCGGATGGCGCTACGTTCGTCCTTCGGGCCGTTGGCTGTGCTGGGGCTTAAACGGCCTTTAACAGTTTTTTTCACCGGTTTAAAACCGAGTTTTACAAAGGCTTCCAGCACAGCTTCCAATTGTGGAATAGTCATATCAGCGCTGCTGGTTTTGCCGTTGCCGTAGTGGGCGAGGTTAGCGCGGTAGCTTTCTTCATCCATGCCCAATTGAGTGCGGGCGATGTGGATCATCTTTACCAGGTGGCGTTTTGGGTTGGGTTTGGTGGCGTTCATCATGCATTATGCTCCAACTTCCCTTGTTCTGAGCCTGATACACCAGCATTAAGCTGCACTTGGCGGCCTTGCTGGTAACCAGTCCAACCTGCATCTTGATCGCGGGCAGTGGTTTTAGTGTGCCTAGTCTTCGTGTTAGTGAGTTCGCCAAACTCACGTTCCTGAAATTGTTTTATCAGTGCTTGCTCTTTTTCGTTGGGCACAAGCTTTTCAACTTCAGCCATAACTCCCTTGATCCAACCGATTGCAAAAAGGTTTACGCGGGCAATTTTGCTGGTTTTTTTAAGGCGTTTATTCAATGATTTAAGATACTCAGCTCGTGCTTTTACCAGCTTGCGGCCCAATACGGTGTAACAATAACTACCAATTTCAACACGCTCAGCTGGGCCAACAAATTGCATTACGTAGCAACCGAAAGCATTAAATCTGCCGCGAATCACGTCCAGACCAAATGCATCGGCGACTGCTCGTGCCAGCATTGCACTCCAGGTAGGGATAGATTGCGCTTGGTTTACGTCCCGTACTGATTCCATTTGTATTTCTAACAGCTCGATATCGGTTTGGCTGAGGCTATTTTCTTGCATAAGCTTTTGTGCCATGCGTAGCGCATTGGCCGCTTCATGCGGGTTGGTGCTTTTAGCGAGCGCCAAAAGCTTTTTAATTTTGTTTAGGATCCTGTTGTCGCTCATATCTTCCTCGGCTGCTCATCAGTACCGGTGAACCACCACCGGCAGACGCCCCAAACTGCTGGGCGTTTCGCTATGGGTTTAAGGCGTCTTTAAGTTGTTGCGATGGTTTAAACACCGGCTTAACACAAGCCGGCTGGTGCGTTGGCTGGCCGCTTACCGGATGTTTGCCTGTGCGCGCTGCAGCCTGGCGTGCGCTGAACGTGCCAAAGCCCTGAATTGCCACGTTGTTATTAACCTGCAGTTGCAGGGTGATGATGTTAAGCAGGCTGTTTACGGCCCGTTCAGCACCTGCTTTGGTTATGCCGGCCTCAACGGCCAGCTGCTGGATCAGCTGTGATTTGTTCATCACTTAGTCCTCGTCTATGGTGTGGTTTGGGCACTGGGTAACAACCAGCTGCACCTGCGTTTTAGGGCGGTCTGATACGTAGCTACCCAGCCAGGTCGGCAGATGGGTGTCTACTCCGGCGTCCAGGTAGTGCAACGACGAACGCACCAGGTTGGCGAAGGTGGGCGATTCGCGGCAGATTTGCATAAGCAGATCATTTTCGTACTCATGGTCTACCAGTGGCACTTCACGCCAGTGGTCATATAACTTTTCGGCTTTAACTTTGCCGGCTACCCATTGCTGTAAAACATCCTTATCTTGCTTGTTCAGTTCCATCTGATTGTCCTCAACTGTGCAGGGCTTTTGGCCACCCAGTACCCACAGCAGGGCGTCTACAACGCCTTGCTCATAGGTTTTGGTTGGCTGGTTAGTGCCGTACTTTTCTTCCAGGCTGGTCGCTACCGCGATTTCAACGCGGATTTGATCAGCTGTTGGCATAGCGGCAGGGGTGGCATATATGCGAATTGGCTGGCTCATAACGACACCGCTGCTAAATCTAATGGGATTTGCTGATACTGGTCGGTATCGCCAATGCGCTGATACACGCGCACATAGGCTTTGCTGCCTACTACCTGGATGGCTTCGCCGATGGCTGTCATGGCTTTTAACCAGCGTGGGTCTTTAATGTCTAGCCGGCGCAGGGCCAGCACGCGGGTGGTGCTGATATTGCCTTGCTTGTCGGCATCAAACGCCCCGTTAACGATGGCTTTAAGCTCTGAACTGGCGTTGGTTGTCCAGTCTTTTAAGCACTCGTCAATTAAGGCTTTGGCGGCTTGCAGGCGCTCATCAAAACTGATGGTTTCGTTAATAGCGCGCACGATTTTGTACTGGCCATCGAAGCTATACAGCGTAACGTTGCCTTTTTTGCCGCCGATATTGGCGTCGTACTGCTCTGCCGATAGCTGCACAAAGGCGGCTATATCGGCAAAAGCGGTTTGTTTAAACGCTGCCAGCTGGGCGCTAAGGGCTTCTGATTTAGCAACCAGTTCTTTCACCAGGGCGTCACGCGCCTGGTCGACTGGCTTTACCTTATCTACCGGAATTAATGAGCCTTTGGCGTCTTTCCAGTAACCGGCTGGAATGGTGTTTTGTGGGTTCATGGTGGTTTCCTTAATTTGCTTGGTGCCAATGGACAAGGCAGCTGCGTACATGGGCAAAGAATGCCTGGCGCCGCTGGCCGTTAACGGTTTCAGTAAATGCTGCTGCTATTTGCTGCAGCTCTGGCGATGGCTGTTGAATTTCAATAACTGCCCGCGTTTTGCGTGATGTAACGCGCAGCACCTCACAGCCCATGCCACGCAGGTATTGCTGGACATTGCGCGTGTCGACGATGTTTTGAGCTTTCATGGTTTATTCGCCTTGTTGAGTGGGCAGGTTTGGCAGGCCTTCCACAGCTTTACCCGCTGTGGGTTGGTAGCTGCGAAAGGTTTGCTTTGCTCGTTAACGCAGCGCTGCACTGTGATGCTGCCAAGCACAGGGCACAGCACTTTGTCGCTGCTGTATGCCTCGACTACTTTGCTGGCAATGTTGTCCAGGTTGCCGGGGTACTTTTCGTTAAGTACCTGGCTAAGCGTGGTTTTGCTGATGCCAAGCTCTGCCTCTACTTTGCGGCGGCCTAGCGCTTCACATTTCTGCCTTAACAGGTCAAGCCATTGCATGGTTCAGATCCTTCTGTGGTTTGGCGGTGCGCTTGGCTGGCATTGGCACCAATTGTTTAAGGTTTTGGTCGTACAGTCCCGCAGGGCGGATAACCGGATATTTGTGGCCGGTGTTTTTAAGTAGCCGGTACCGAACAGCAAAGCCTTTGCGCTTTGCCATGCTGGCGTTACGCCGCTGTGGCCGCGTGATAAAAACGTACTCGTAGCGCACCAGGTCGCTAAGAAAACGCTCAACACTTGAGCGACTGCACTCGGCATTGGCCTGCAAATCAGCCACGGTGAAGTCGGTTAAAAAACGCATGGCTTGCCACAGCTTTTGCCGGATGCTTTTAGGGCGTTCTGCCGTTTGGTTTTTACCTGGCAAATGTGGTGCTGCATCTTTTACCGCCTGATACACCACGGGCTTAACGCCCGTGCTGATTGTTGTAATTGCTTTTAAATCCTGCAGATGGGCTATTACCATCTGCGCTGACTTCAAACTCACATCCATGTGCTCAGCCAGTTCGGCGCTGCCGAAGTCTGGCTGTTGTTTTATCCACTCCCAGGCGCGCTGGCTGAGTGTTTTGTTATTCATTGCGCACGGTTCCGCTATTAGTTCACGCTTGGGAAAAACGGCAGGCTGCCCCACTGGCTGGCGTTAATGCTTGCCAAGCCGTTTGAGCGGGCAAAGGCTTCAATGGTGTTTAGGCCGGTGTGGATGCGGCGGAAATTGCCTTTTGATTCCTGCAGCAGTTCAGCCAACAGGCAGGGCGTAATATTGGTGTCGGTAACCAGTTCGCTGGCCATAGTGGTGATGTCGTCCATGTCTGCCGGCTGGAACTCGATATGCTGAGAAATGCGGCTGTAAAGCTGCTCTAAGCGCTTAACTTTTTTGGGCAGTTGGTTGTAGCCGATCAGGATGATTGGCACGTTAGCCAAGTCATAAATATCGCGAATGGTTTCCAGCACGTCCTGACGATCGGCAATGTAGTCGCACTCGTCGATAAACAGCGGCTTACCTGTGATGGCCAGCTCATGCACGATAAAGTTAAGCAGATCCGCTTTGCGTTGTTTCTTTTCTAAGCCCAACTCTTGCGCCAGGCGCTCCAAGAAGGTGCCAAGGGTGTCTGACTTTAAACAGCGCACTAAAATGCCGTCGGCTTTAACAAACAGGTAGCTACCTGCTGTGGTTTTACCTAGGCCAGCCTGGCCGGTAAACATGGCGATAGAAGGCGTGTTGTTAAGTGCTGCCTCGCTTAAATGCTGGTAGGCATCGAATGCGGCCAGTACGTTTTTAGTTTTTGCTACTGCTGTTTTCATAGGTGTATCTCCGTTACTTAATGGCTTTTTTGCTGGTTAATAAATCGTCGAGGACGCGTGCTGCGGCCTTGTTGCGGCTGCGGTAGGCGTGTAGCCAGGCTTTCTCGACAGGGGGTAATTCGGTGTTAATGCTAAGTTCGGTTAAGTAGCGGGCTTTGTGGGCATCGCTGCTAAATACCGGTGCGTTGTCTTTGCGCTCCAGTGCTTCCAGCTCCTGGCGGCGCTGTTCGAAGACACTGAGTTGTTGATCTGAATAGCCAGTTGCTGGTGTTTTACTGGCTTCAATGGCGGCTTGCGCAGCCTGTGTAAGGTTGGTTGATACCTGTTCGCTGCGTTTTGGCAAAGCTGCCAGATTGCCGTTTTGCTCGGTTTTGGCGTTTAGGATGCGCTGGGCAATATCACCAACCTGGTGCTGTTTAATAGCCTTTTTAAACTCAGCCCGCCGCGAGCGTTGCTGCTGGCGTTGTATAGCCCGCGCTTTTAGCGCTATGTCTTGTAACTCAAGGCCGTTTCCGGCTATCTCAGGGTTAACCGCTTCACAGATAAAGTGATGTTTTAACGCGTGGAATACATAGATTTTGCCGATGTCTTTCGGGTTCCAGCGGCAGTAAACACGCTCGCCAATGTATGCGCCCAATTCGGCATGCACATAACTGCCACCCTCAACGCTTATGCCGTCAGACTTGGTAACTGTGCGGTAGCCTTTATTGCCTGGTACCGGTGCTAACAAGATGTCTAGTACGTGTTCGTCGTCCAGCCGTTTAATTTGCTGTTGGTGGCTAACAAACTGCTCAAACGGGCTGCAGCCCAGTTTGCTGTGTTTGGCGTGGTGGTAGTGGTCGTTTACCCACTGGTTAATGAATGCCTCGAACTGCTCGGCAGTGAGATCCACATTCAGGGCAATTTTGTCTTCGCCTTTTTTGCGACGCTCTAACAGCCTTTGTTCAAAGGTTAAACGGGCATTTATCTTCTGTCTGTCGGCTACGTTATGGCCGATATAACCCTGGCACAACTCAGCGATGCCATGCGAGAAGGTGCGGAAAAACCGTTCTATAAAGGGCTTCTCCCAACCTGAGTAAGGGTTTGTTACTTCGTGCTCAATACCCAGGGCATCCCACACACTGCTAATGTGGCTACTGGTGTAGTCTGAGCCGTTATCGGTGCGGGCCACTTCGGGCAAGCCCCAATCCAGAATGGTTTCGCGGATCAACAGTGCAATGGCTGCCGCATTAGAAGTGGGGCGCAGGATGCACTTAACGCGGCGGGTAAAGACGTCGATAACGCCAACGATGCTGTATCGGCCATCTTTCAGCATTACGTCGGCTGGGGTGCTGTCAAACTCCCACAGCTGATTGATGCGTGATACTGCAAAGGCTTTGTTGCCGAAGGCCACCATGCGTTTGTTCTGCCAGCCGCTAGGGTCTTTTAGCGACATAAACAGTTCCTGATTTTCTTCTTTCCAGCGTTTTAGCCAAACGCGGCAGGTTGCGGCTGCTGGTACGGTGTAGTCGCCGCCAAACTCGGTTTGCAGAGCTTCGTGTAATGCTTCGCCTTTTATGTGCGGGTATTCGTGCAGCATGGCCAAGCAAAAGTTTTTAATTTCCGGCGTGGAATCAATTAGGCCGTTGCCTTTGTTCTTGCCGTAGTTGCCTGCCAGGGCAGACAATCCGTTCTTTTCGTAGTCGGCTTCCCAGCGGGTTAAGGTGCTAAAACCAATGCTTGATCTAGTGGCGTAAATATTAGCTGGTAATGGTGCTGTGCCATTGTTGTACTGAGTGCAAAACAGACGCCACGCCTTAACTTTGGCAAGGCCGGTGTCGGTTTGAAACTTACGGGCTGCACTAAGGATGGCAAACGCGGCCTCTGCACGCTCTTTAGCTGTACCGGTAAGGCCGGCAATGTTCTTAAGTGCCGCTTGTTTACGTTCTTGGTTTACCGCTTTGGTTAGCTGATCACGGTTAATAATATTTGCTGCGATCGCTTTAGCTTTTACCTCTGCCGGTAAAGTGTCAGCTGGTAGCGTTTGTGGCTTCGCAATGAGCGCGATACGTACATCGTCAGGTAAGCCGGCAAGTGGATAGTGTGGTATCTGACCGCCACGACCTGAGCGCAGCTCATTAGGCCATTGCTCTTTGTTAGCGCGAATGCGGATGGTTCTGTCAGCGACGCCCAAGGCCGCTGCAATTTGTTTTGCAGTGTAAGCCTGAGTCATTTTTTGCCGCCTGAGTATTCTATTGCTATATCAATAGGATGATTTTTTGTTATGCTTCGCTTGCCTTTACGACGCGAGCTTTTGCCTTCGCTGTTGTATCGTGATGGCCAGATAACTTGAGGATCAACACCAATAGCTGCAGCAATAATGCGCTCAGCATTTGGGTATGGACGCTGTAAAGCTTGACCCAGAGTATTAGCAGATAAGCCGTTTTCTTCGGATAATTGCCGAAGCGATTTACCGGTTTTAACTTTTAGCTCTGCGATAATGTTTGCATTGTGCCAGTCCGTATCGGCCATTTTTTTGTCCTTTAAAATGTCGTCATGCATACATTTTAAAGACATAAAAATGTCTTTAGCAAGTGTAATGAGACACAAAAATGTCTCGTTTGGGTTAGGTTATTGATATAAAAAGACATTTAAGTGTCTTGTTTGGGTGTTCACATGGATGCAAACCAGTTCGGCGATTTCATTATGCAAATAAGAGATAAGGTTTTATCTCGCCCTGCTATGGCTGAAAAATATGGCTGGCATGTGAATACGATTAAGGCTTATGAAAAAGACGGACGCTTGCCTGATATTGATTACCTGGCAGCGCTCTCGGTGGAAACTGGCCATTGTTTTGCTGACCTGGTGAATACGCGTTTAATGGCTGGTAAGTTGGCGAATGTTGCGGAAGAGCAGCATTTGTTAGTGAGCGATACTCGGGCTGACTATAAGGTAACTAAGAGGTCATCCGCGTTAGCCATCCCGGTTTATGGTGAAAATACCAAACTGCAGATAGACAACAAACTGATACCTAAAGGCGTTGAGCACAGTGCATTGGCGGTGTTTGATGCTAATCAGCAGTCTGAGCGTAATTCCCAGGTGTTGATTTTCAACACGGCTGATAAAACCATTCTGGATGGCCAGCTCTACATAGTCGATATTGGTAGTGGTGCTGTAGTAAGGCAAGTGCAGAATGGCCTGGGCGGTTCGATTATCCTATCCAGTGATAAATCAGGTATTGCTCCGCTCACGGTTCCCAGGGAACAAGTCGACCACATTAGTGTTCTTGGTAGGGTGGTTTGTGCGATCAACTACTTTTAATTCGCACCATACCAGAGGCATTCCATCAAATAGCGGTATAGCCACAGCTTTAGTCAGCATTGAGTAGTAACCTAGCGCCACCGCACAACCACCAAAGTAAACCACATCCAAATAGCCGTCCGTTTGACTAAATCCATAAACACGGTTGATTTTGACTCTCTTAACCCTGGCAAGCTCTGACCATACAACAGAGCCTGACTGCTGAATAAACCCGGCAAACCTGGCGTAATGTTGCTGGCCATTTTGCACGGCCAGGGGCACAAGCTCATTGTGTTTTTCGCTAACATACCTGGTGCCGTAGCCATGTCTTATTAGGAGCGTTGGCATATATTACTACTGATTTAATATACAGTTGTTAATTGTAGAAAGTCGGATCTCAACCTGCAAGAACATGATCCGACTTTCGCAAAGCCAAATTTTAACGAAAAATGCCGCTAAGCCTTATTGATATTGACTTAGCGCGAAGTCGGATCATGCAAGCTGAAAGTCGGATCGGTGATCCGGCTTTCACTGTTAAAGTCGGATCAGGTTTAGGCGGTTTGTGGCTAATTACTGCTTCGGCTGGTGTGGCTGCAAACCGCGTTTAAACGGGCTTTGAAGAGGCTTTAACTGTACCTTGATAGGCTGCTTGCTAGTTTCTCAGTGTTGCATTATCAGGCTGGACAATCTGCTGGTGTTTCTCAGACTACCCAATTTTTGGAAGTTTGCGGCCTTTTTGCTGGAACCCTTATCTTTATTGGCTTTCCCAGTTATTCCCGCCAAATTTTGGTTATTCCCGGTTTCTCACTCTATTAGATCACTTACAGATAGAGGATTTGATGAGAACCCTTAGGTTCGACCAACTCGTCAGGAACAAGTTGGAACGCACTTAAGTGCGGCCCCGAAGGGGTGAGGGGCAGGAGCCCGGAATAATCCCTCTCTCAGCCAAAGCTCGGGGTTTTTGTTTTAAGACGGCTGTAGCCACGCGGGTAGTTTGAGAACAAGGCAGAGTTTAGCTGTCTACGTTCTTAGCTAACCCGCAGTGCCACGGCGCACTGCGCAAATATGGCCATGTCTTCTTCAAACCAGGGCTGAGCAAATTTGCAATCTGTCACCGCCCGGGTATATAGCTGCTGTAAATTAACCACCCTTAAAATTTCGTGACATCTTTGTATTTATCAGGTTATCTTTCATGCACTTATTTAATGCTTACGTTAGCAACGTAATTTTTTGCATTTGGGAGTAACTACGATGAAATTGATCATAGCGGGCTTAGTGCTGGTGTTGGCGGGCTGCGCCTCAGAGCAACAAATGGCTGAGTTTGAACACGGCATGCCCACCGAAATTGACTGCCCTGGTGGTGTAGAACACAGCTACGATACCACTATTTTTAGTTCAGAGGAGCCACAGAACGTTGGTAAAACTAAGGTAAATACCAAGTGCCGGCAAATTGATATGAGATCTGATATCGAAAAACAGCATAGCAACAGATAACCTGACTGATGTAGCGCAGTGCATTAGTAATCCCGATAACAAAGGCCCACGCCAAAAGCGTCGGCCTTATTCATTTTTGCTCCATTGTTTTAGTTTCGGCTTGCCTTTTGCCATTTATGCGCTAAATTAATATCAAAATAATATCATTACGGAGTGATATATGTTGCAGGAACGGATAATTAACAGTAAAAGCGGTTTTGCGATGATTGGCGTGTTACTGCTACTGCAGATAGCCGCACTTGCGGGTGTGGTAGTGTTGCCCGCCTTTATGAAGGTGCTGGCGCTGCTGCTGGCAATAATAGTGTTTATATGTTGGTTCGGTTTTTATATGGTGCACCCCAATCAGTCTGCGGTATTACAGCTGTTCGGCCGTTATGTCGGTACCGACTTAACCAATGGCTTGCGCTGGGCTAACCCCCTTTACAGCAAGCAAAAAGTCTCGCTAAGAGTGCGTAACTTTGAAAGCAGTAAAATGAAGGTTAATGACAATGCCGGTAACCCGGTTGAAATAGCGGCCGTAGTGGTATGGAAGGTGGTCGACAGTGCTGAAGCGGTGTTTGAGGTCGATAACTACGAAAACTTCGTTAATATTCAAAGTGAGTCTGCTATTCGTCACTTGGCTTCGAGCTATGCTTACGATGCCGGTAACGATGACGCCATCAGCCTGCGTAGCAGCACAGATGAAGTGACTGAACTGTTAAAGCAGGAAATTCAGGCACGGCTTAACAAAGCCGGTGTGCAGGTATTAGAGGCCCGTATCAGCCATTTGGCGTATGCACCTGAGATTGCCAGCGCTATGTTACAGCGCCAGCAAGCCGCTGCCATTGTTGCTGCCCGCCAGCAGATTGTCGAAGGCGCGGTGGGAATGGTGGAAACTGCGCTACAGCGTTTATCTGAACGTAATGTTATTGAACTGGACGACGAGCGTAAAGCTGCCATGGTGAGTAATTTACTGGTGGTGTTATGTGGCGATCATCATGTTCAGCCGGTGCTGAATACTGGCAGCCTGTATCAGTAGTCTTCACAGTAATTGGAGTTATTGTGGCGAAAAAAGCTTTTGCCTTACGCCTGGATGAAGCCATGCTCAGCGCACTGCAGCGCTGGGCAGACGATGAGTTTCGCAGTATTAACGGCCAGATTGAGTACTTGCTGCATGATGCGCTGAGAAAAAATGGCCGGTTGCCGACTAAAACTTATGCAGACAAGGCAGATGCGCCCACTGTTAAGCAACAACACGACTAACAAGTTTAATTGTATTTTCTGTGTAAAATAATCGTTTCGCACTGATCGACCCGACGCTATAATCGCGCCGCCAATGGACGACGATACAGTATGGAGATGATGTCGATGCAGTTGCCCCCCGTAATTAAACTACTCAGTAAAAGCCTGGTTGGCGCCATAGCGGCCTTACTGGCGCTGGTTTTTGTATTAAGCCGCTCTGTATTTTATGCAGAGCCTGGTTACGTTTATCACGTGCGTACCATTTTAGGTGCCGAACATGTGGTCAGTGATGTTGGCTATCAGTTCTTCTTTTTTGGCCGCTGGAATGCCTGGAAGCGTTCACTTACTGTGCAGGCGGTAACCGGTGGGTCTGATGTTATGGATTACGCCGAAGTGGAAAACTCTGAGGACAGCGCGGCTTTACCACCACAAAACATTATGTTTTTAGATCAGGTAGATGCCAATGCCCAGGCAACTGTGAGGTTTTTAATTCCTACCGATGAAGTGGCGTTTACCCGCTTAGCACACGAGTACCGCACGCCGGAAAACTTATTGCGTACTGCACTGATCCCGGCGTTTAAAGAGACGTTGCAGGCGAATGCCTCGCTGATGAGTGCCGAAGAATATTACTCTGGTGGTCGTACCGAGTTTAACAATGAATTTGAAAACCAGATGACTAACGGTATTTATGTGGTACGCCGTGAAGAGGAAAATCTGGCGCAGTTACGCCGGCAAAAGGGTACGGCCAATGTGGCGCTGGGTACAGAGCAGGAAGACTTTGGCGATGAAACCCGTGTCAGCTTTGTGGTAAACAAAGTACGCGATAGTGACGGTCAGCCGCTGCGTAAGCGGCAAAAGTTTGTTGACTACGGTATTACTGTGGTGGATGCCCGCATTACCCAAATGAACCCGAACCAGCGCTTTGTTGAGCGTATGCAGTTAAAGCAAAAAGCCTCTGCCGACAGAGCCATAGCCCGCGAGCAGCGCATTCAGGAAGAAGAGCAGCGCTTACTGGCAATATCGCGTGGTGAGCGTGAAGTTGCTGAGCGTCAGGCTAAAGCCAAGGTTGAACAAATTCAGGCGACCACGGAAGCCGATACCCAGAAGCAGCTGGCGATAACTGAAGCCGAGAAATTGCAAGCGCAGGCCAATATTCAGCGCGAAACGGCAAAAATTAACCTGGAAAAAGCCGAAATTGAGGCGCAAACCTTACGCACGCTGGCTGAGGCTGAGGCGTATCAGAAGAAGGTGATCCTGCAGGCGGATAACGCGCTGGCACAAAAGCTGGATGCCGAAATTCAAATTCAGCGCATCTGGGCTGAGTCGTTTGCTAAACGTGCGGTGCCGCAATATGTGTTTGGTGCTAATGGCAATACGCCAACCGGCAGCGACAGCGAAGCACGCATGTTTATGCAGATGCTGACCATGGACGCGGCCAAGCGCTTAAGCTATGAACGCGATTTGAAGAAATAGCCCTATTTCGATATTGCTAATGTAACAACCAGGACACCAGTGGCAGCGTCAATAGGCCGGTGAGAATACCCAGACCAATAATGCCGCTAACCAGGCGGGGCGCCAGCCCCGCCATTATCGCAATAGCGCCGGCCGAAATCATCGGCGGCATCGCCGCCTGAAAAATACTGATATTCACCGCCACGCCGCTGTAACCCAGACTAAGCCACAGTGCGGCTGCTAATGCCGGCATCATTACCAGCTTAATGCCCAGAGCGCTTAACAGCGGTGAAATTTCGGCTTTGCTGAACTTTATGGTTAAGGCAAAACCCACCGCTACCATCACTACCGGTACCAGTGTTGCCGCCAGGTTATCAATTAGCTGGTTTGCCAGCGGCGGATACTCGGTACCGCGCAGCAGCAAGCCAAATGCCAGCGCAATAAAAGACGGAAAGGTAACAATTTTCAGCGCTATGCCTTTTACCGTAGGTTTAGCCGCTGTGGGGCTGTACAGTGCAGCAATAATGGTGACATAAGTGGCCAGCGCAATAAATGAGCCGACCTGATCGTACACCACGGCATAGGGCATAGCGGCGCTGCCAAATAAGGCTTCGGTCATCGGAAAGCCTAAAAATGAGGTGTTGCCCAGTGGCAGCACGATTAGCAGCGCGCCCGTTACCTCGCGTGACCAATGCAGTAGTTTGCTTAACAGTAATACGGTGCCGGCTACGGCTAACAGTAAGAACCAGGGCGTAATGGCCGGAATTAACAGCTCAGCCGAGAACTGCAGCTGCGGCACGTTTTTTAAGATCAGTGCTGGCAGTGCCACATAAAGCACATACATGTTAAGCGCTATGCCGCTGTTTTCCGGCATAGTCGGTAAGCGGCGCAGCAATACACCTATTAGCAAATAAGCTAATACCAATAAAAAGTTATCCATTACACTCACTTTGCTGATAAGCGGCAATTAATGCCAGTTTGGCTGCCCGGGGCAGCTGCTTTAGCTGATATTCGGCTTTAGCCGCAGCGCTTTTGTCACTCAGGCTTTGGCTATACACCAGTGTTAGCGGGCCTTTACCACGCAGCGCCTTAGCGCCCCCGGCCAGCTCGCCGCTGTGTTGGCGTAAGCGCCGCGCCGGATCGGTACTGATGCCGGTATAAAGCGTTCCGGCAGCGGTTTGCACCATATACAAATACCAGTTGCTCACCGTGCTAACTCCGCGGCCGGCTGATCTGCTATACTGCGCCGGTTATTTAGCGGGCTTTGGCAAAACAGGAATTTTAATGTCATTTCAATCTCTCGCGCTGGCGGCGCCTATTTTACGTGTGCTGCAAGAGCAAGGTTACGATGCACCCACGCCGGTGCAACGGCAAAGCATACCGGTTATTTTAGCCGGTAAAGATGTGTTGGCCGGCGCCCAAACCGGTACCGGTAAAACCGCAGCCTTTACTTTACCGTTGCTGCAGCAGATGCTCAATGCGCCTAAGGTCGTAGCACCAAATCAGGTGCGGGTGCTGGTGCTTACCCCTACGCGTGAACTGGCGCAGCAAGTGTATGACAATGTGCGCAAGTATAGCCAGTACCTGCAGTGTCGTTCAGCGGTGTTTTATGGCGGCGTATCGATACGGCCGCAATATGATGACGCCGGGCAGGGGCTGGATATCTTAGTGGCCACACCGGGCCGGCTGATTGATCATTTGCACCAGAAAACCGTCGATTTATCTGCGCTGGAGGTACTAGTACTGGATGAAGCCGACCGGATGCTGGATATGGGTTTTATCGTTGATATTAAACGCATTATGGCCAAGTTGCCGACTAAGCGGCAAACCTTGCTGTTCTCGGCGACCTATTCCAACGAAATTAAACAGCTGGCTGATGAGCTATTAAACAGCCCACAGTTGATTGAAGTTGCCGCCACTAATGCCACCGCCGAGCGGGTAGAGCAGCAGGCCTATCTGGTAGACCGTCACCGTAAACGCGAGCTGCTATCGCATGTGATAGGCCGTAACAACTGGCCACAGGTGCTGGTGTTTGTGCGTACTAAGCATGGTGCTGACCGCTTGGCCAAACAGTTGGCGAAAGATGGCTTAAAAAGTGCGGCCATTCATGGCGATAAAAGCCAGGGTGCCCGCACCAAAGCACTGGCCGATTTTAAAGCCGGCGCAGTGCGGATCCTGGTTGCGACCGACATTGCTGCCCGCGGTCTGGACATTAACGAGCTGCCTTATGTGGTGAACTATGATTTACCGCAAGTGCCGGAAGACTATGTACACCGTATCGGTCGCACCGGCCGAGCTGGCAATAGCGGTGTGGCGTTAACGCTGATCACGCCGGATGAAATTAAAGCGCTGCAGGAAATAGAGCGCCTAATTCAGCAGGTGATTACTGCCAAAGTGCTGCCGGGGTATGAGCATGATCCAACTTATGTTTCGCCCGAGCAGGCGCAGGCCAGACATGGTGACGGGCCGAAAAAGCCAATGAAAAAGGGCAATTTAAAAGCCAAATTGCGCGCTAAAGCATTGGGTAAAGCCTGATTTATCAGGCTTAGTGCTCAGCTGCGATACAGGGTTTTAATCAGGTGAAAGCCAAACTGGGTTTTCACCGGGCCTTGCACTTCCAGTAGCGGGCCTTTAAACACCACTTCATCAAACGGCTTGACCATCTGGCCTTTTCGAAATTCGCCTAAATCGCCGCCTTTTTTACCAGACGGACACAGTGAATACTGCTTAGCCAGTTTGCCAAAGTCTGCGCCTTTGGCCAGTTGTTGCTTAAGCTTTTCGGCTTCTTCACGGGTTTTGACTAATATATGTAACGCACAAGCCTTCATTAATTCGCCCGTCTATATAAATTGAAGTACGAATTCTAGCTAATAGAAAGGCAAAAGTAGAGTGCGAAAGGGGGAGTTGCTCAGCTTCATGACACATAGATTTACAATTTGTAAGTAATATGAAACTTTTTGACTGCTATACTCAGCGGTAAATTTACCAGAGAGGAAGGCTAAGATTATGAAAGGTATTATATTATCCATTGCTGTTTTGACAGCTGCTCTTGGTGTTAGCAGTGTTGCTGTCGCAGAAGAAGTAAAAGCAGAACAACGCGAAGAAATTCGCATGCGTTCAATGCTTTACTCTGCTGACTATGACAGCATGATGGCTTTAGTGCAAAAGCAACGTTTTGCTGAGGCATTTCCAGAAATTATCCGTTTTGCCAAATATGGTGAAAAGTATGCGCAATACTTGGCGGGATTATTGATGGTGACTGGACAGGATGTGCCAGTTAACGTAGAAGAGGGATTGGTGTGGATGCGTTTATCACTGGAGCAAGATACCACTGATTGGAAACGCCGTTATAACGATATCACTAAAAACCTGACTAAAGAGCAACTCGATTCGCTTAATCCGATGTATGAGGAATTTAAGCGAAAATATGGTGCTGAAAACCAATTTATGCGTTGTGGATATGAACGGCTGAGAGGTTCAAATATGCGCCAGCATACCTGTCGTAAAAATCTGATGATGAACGAATACTACACTGTTGTCGAATATAAGTAGCTGTTAACTATATCCATTAAAAAAGGGAGCCAACAGCTCCCTTTTTCGTTTATGCAGGTTGTTGCTGGGTAATACAGTGAATATTACCACCACCTAATAAGATCTCCCGGCCAGGCACGGTAACCACTTTATGCTGTGGATACAGGCTTTGCAGAATGTCTGCCGCAACTTTGTCATTCGGGTCGTCAAAGGTTGGCAGTATTAAGCCGCCGTTGCACAAATAGAAGTTGATATAAGAGCCAGCCAGGCGGGCGTTAGCCTCGCGCGGAATGGCGCTCATGGTCGCATCTACCGTGGCATACTCTTCTGCTTTGGCGATAATCGGTGCCGGTACCGGCAACTTATGTACCTTTATTTTCCGGCCTTTAGCATCGGTTGCCGCTTCTAAGTAATCCAGTGCTGCTTTGCTACGGGCATATTGCGGATCGGTTTCGTCATCTGTCCAGGCCAGTACCACTTCGCCTGGTTTAACGAAGCAGGCCATATTGTCGATGTGGCCGTCGGTTTCATCGTTAAAAATACCGTCTTTTAGCCACAACACCTTATCAATGCCAAGATAATCGCGCATCTGCTGCTCGATTTGCTCGCGGCTTAAATGCGGGTTGCGGTTGCTGTTTAATAAACATTCTTCTGTGGTTAACAGCGTACCTTCACCGTCAACATGAATAGCACCGCCTTCGAGCACAAAGCCCTCAGTGCGGTAGCGTGGCAGCTGCTCTATGCCCAGTACCTTGCTGGCCACCTGGTCATCTTTATCCCACGGGAAGTACAAACCGCCGTTTAAGCCGCCCCAGGCGTTAAACGTCCAGTCGATACCGCGTACGTCGCCTTGTGCGTTGGTGACGAAGGTGGGGCCGGTATCACGACACCAGGCGTCGTTATTGGAAATCTCCACCACGCGGATCGGAAACTTAGTACCGACATCTGTCAGCTGCGACAAAGCATTAGCGTACTGCGCCGCAGAAGCGCCAACGGTTACCGGTTCAAAACCGGCAATGGCTTTTATCACAGCAACAAAGGCCTGCTGGGCCGGCTTAGCGCCTAAGCGCCAGCTGTCGGTGCGCTCTGGCCATACCATCCAGGTCTGCTTGTGCGGCGCCCATTCGGCAGGCATGCTAAAACCATCAGCACGCGGCGTGCTTGGCAGTGTTGTAAAGGCCACTTAATTACCACCCTGTGTTTTAGGCTGTTTGGTTTCGCCATCTTTAGTCAGCACGGCACCGTATAAATCGATACGACGGTCGCGGAAAATGCCCCAGGCGCGTCGCGTCGCGGCTACCGCGTCTAAATCGAAGGTATGCAATAACACGGCTTCTTCGGTTTCACCGGCTTCCTGCACTTTGGCACCCGTCTCATCAGCAATAAAGGAGCTGCCGTAGAAGGTGATATGGTAGTCACCTTCGGTTTCAGTGCCGATACGGTTAGAGGCGATAAGAGGTGTTAAGTTAGCTGCAGCGTGGCCTTGCTGGGTGCGTTGCCAGTGGTCGCGTGAGCTGATCGTTGGGTCATGCGGCTCGCTGCCAATGGCCGTAGGGTAAAACAGTAATTCTGCGCCCATTAAAGCCATGCTGCGGGCACATTCCGGGAACCACTGATCCCAGCAAATACCCACGCCGATTTTGGCGTACTTGGTGGCGAACACCTTAAAGCCGGTATCACCGGGAGTGAAGTAGTACTTTTCGCTGTAGCCCGGGCCATCAGGAATATGGCTTTTACGGTAGGTACCCAGGTTCTCACCGTCAGCGTCGATAATCACCACGCTATTGTACAGGCAGTTACCGGCACGTTCGTAAATGCTGATCGGCAGCACTACGTTCAGTTCTTTAGCGATTTTAGTAAAGTGCGCTACAGCCTTGTTCTCAGCCACTGTAGTGGCAAAGGCTAAGTAGTCTGGCTTTTGTTTCTGGCAGAAATAATTACGCTCGAACAGCTCCTGCAACAGGATAATCTGTGCGCCTTTAGCGGCAGCGTCACGTACTAAACGCTCACCACGGGCAATGTTTTCATCGACATTCCAGCCGCCAATCATTTGGGTGGCAGCAACAGTTACATTACGCATCAGTTATCTCCGGCAGAGGCTAAAACCAACAGGCTAGCATCGTTACCGATACTTGCCAAACAGGGCGCGAAAAATGCCGTATTTTTGCCCTGTCGTCAACGCTTTTTGATAAAAAAACAGCAGTGGAAAACATGATGTCGTCCACTGCAAAAAACAGCCTGATAAAGTGGTTAAAAAAGCCCGGGCTATTGCAGCGCCAGTTTGGCCGCTTTGAGCAGTAACTCGCTGTGCAGGCGGGTTTTATAGTTAATGTGTACATAGCTAAATACCGCCTCACCCGCAGTATTAACGATATAGACCGCCGGTACCGGCAGCACCACCTTTTCTGTACCCGCTTCGGTAGTAATCAGGCTGCCAAGTTTACCTTTATAAGCTGCTGCGGTTTTATCATCCAGATAATAAGCCAGACCAAAAGCTGAGCTGGCGGCAAAGTTAGCGTCGGACAACAGGGTATAGTTTAGTTTGTTGCCGCCGGTATCTTTCAGGCTTTTGTTTATAGAGGCTACGCTGTCAGGTGTGATGGCAATGATCTGATATCCCAGTTTATTTAGTTCTGGCTCTATGTCACGCAATGCCGCTAGCTGGGCATTGCAATACGGGCACCAGCCGCCACGGTAAAACACCAATATAGAGGGCTTTTGCTGCACCAGTTCAGTTAAGGCGACAGCTTTGTTATCTGCTGCGGTTAAGCTGACAGCCGGTATAGTTAAACCATTTAGCAGCGGCGTTACCTGCTCAGGCGCTGCGGCAATGTCGTTGGCTGCGAAAAGTTTGACACTAAATAATATGGCAGCAAGTGCAATAAGGTAAGTTTTCATCGTGGTTCCCCGGGTTAGTTAAACGAACGACTCACTAAGACAGGGCGAGGCTGGTTTTGCTTTCAGCACATTATAAAAATGGTGGTTTTCGTTTTTTAACCAGCTTGTCGTACAATGTTGTTCTACCTACATAAGACAAAGCGTTATGAACAGCGACACATCGATTAAACAGTTTGATATCAGTATTGTTGGCGGCGGTATGGTGGGTGCAGCAATAGCATTAGCGCTAAGCCAGGCTGGCCTGCAGGTAGCGCTAATTGAAAAACAGGCACCGCCAGAGTTTATGCCTGATAGTGCGCCCGATCTTCGCGTCTCGTCCATTAACCTGGCCAGCGAGGCCTGGTTAACTCAGCTGGGCGGCTGGCCGGCGCTTGAGCGGATGCGGCTATGCCCCTATCAGCGATTGCAGGCGTTTGAGCAGCCGCACAGTATCGTTAGCTTTAATGCGGCAGATATCAAGCGTAGCCATCTGGGGCATATTGTTGAGAACAACCTGTTGCAGCTGGCGCTGTGGCAGCAATTTGGTGCTAATCTAACGCTGTTTTGCCCGTCATCCGTGACGGCACTTGAGCAAAACGCTGATAGTGCTGTACTCATTTTGGATAGCGGCGAGCAGCTTAGCAGTAAGCTGATTATTGCTGCAGACGGTGGTAATTCGCAGTTAAGGCAGTTAGCCGGTATTGGCACCAATGGCTGGCAGTATAGTCAGGCGTGTTTAGTGGCGCTGGTGAATACGCCTTACCCACAGCAGGACGTGACCTGGCAACAATTTACGCCAAGCGGGCCTAAAGCGTTTCTGCCTTTAAGTGGCCAGCAGGGCTCGGTAGTGTGGTACGAAGATGCTACTAAAGTAAGACAGCTGGCAGCACTTGCGCCGGCACAGTTAACTCAAGCTTTGGTAAAAGCTTTCCCGCCGCAAATCGGTGAGGTGGAAGTAGTCGCCAGCTCTTGGTTCCCTCTGGCACGAATGGATGCTAACCGTTACTACGCCGGCCGGGTGGTATTAGCCGGTGATGCTGCCCATACCATTAACCCGTTAGCCGGGCAGGGAGTAAACCTGGGCTTTGCCGATGCAAAATTACTGACTGAGCTAATTATCGAGGCGCGGCGACATAACAATGATATTGGCGGTCAGCCCTTATTGCAGCGCTATCAGCGCAAACGCAAGCCGGCTAATTTGCTGATGATGAGTGCGATGGATGGCTTTTATCAGGTGTTTGGTAATGATATTGCGCCACTTCGCACTGTGCGTCAGTTGGCGTTGAACGTTGCTGCCCGTAGCACGCTGCTTAAAACGCTGGTGGCGCGTTATGCCGTGGGGTCGGAATAGTCCTGTGAATGTAGGTTAGAACTCTTTTGGCGCAGCCACAGAGTGTCTGAGTCCTGCCGTAGGCATAAGGACGAGTTGCTGTGGCGAGCACAAAAGAAGTTGTAACCGGAAATAGTAAGCTAATCAAAAAGCAAAAACCCAGCCTAAGCTGGGTTTTACTGTTTAATGGCAGGGGCGGCTGGATTCGAACCAACGCATGGCGGGATCAAAACCCGCTGCCTTACCGCTTGGCTACGCCCCTGCAAAACGGGCGTGTCATGTCGTTTTCAAA
>JBFMHG010000011.1:0-68259 GCA_040752955.1 Pseudomonadota bacterium | reverse complement strand
AATATATGCTGGGCTATTACAGCCAGCTTAGGCCACATCACTATAACGGTGGTTTGGCCCCAAACGAAACCGAGCGCAGGTATTGGCTTGGCTATAAAGATGTGGCCAAAATTAGTTGACCACTACAATCTTGCATTTACATTCCGCTAAACTAGCCAACATTTTGCCCTAAATCAACTGCATATTTCAGGGCTGAGCGCATTGCTTGCGTGAAAGCAGGGTTTAACCTTGCGATTAACTTGTTAACATTATTTGTTGGTTAATACAGTGCTTTATACAGTGTCTGTGGCTGGGTTAGCGCAGTTTAGTGGACGAAGCAAAACACCAGCGGCTTGCGCCGCTGTGTTAGGTAGTGCGGTTAGCGAATATCCAGCACCAAGGTGCCGCGGGCGGGTACGGTAAGCTGCTTACCTAGCTTAATCCGTTTACCGCTAATCACCTCAGTGGCGGTTTTACCCTGTGGCAGTACTTCATTAAAACGGGCCAAATTCAGCGTTACCGGCTGGTGTTGTTTATTCATTACCACCATCACCGTTTGCTTATCGTTATAACGAAAGTAGGTATAATTGCCGTTATCCGGGGCGAAGTGCATTAGCTTACCGCTGTGAATAGCGCTGGCGCTTTTGCGCCAGTTCAGTAAGGTTTTTACCAGCTGCTGGGCACTTTTCTGGGTGGTGTTTAAGCCCTGGCCGGTAAAGGCATTTACCTTATCGCCGGCCCAGCCGCCAGGGAAATCGGCACGTACTTTGCCATCGTCGCGCACTTTGGGGCTTTGCATGGCAATTTCAGTGCCGTAAAACAGCTGTGGTATACCGCGCATGGTGGCCAGGTAGCTGATGGCCATGCGGTATAAATCCATATCTTCATTTAATAGGGAGAAAATACGCGCCGTGTCGTGGTTGCCTTCAAAAATCACCAGATTAAACGGGTCGGCATAGACATGGTCATTGCTGAGCATCTCGTATAAGCCAATCCAGCCGCCGTTCCAGCTTTCCTCTGTGGTTAAGGCTTTTAGCAGGGCGTCGTACAGCGGGAAGTCCAGCATGCTGGGCGTGTGCGACACGTAGCCATCTTTATTGTGTTTACCGCGCTGCCAGTACGACACAATAAGCGGGTTGGGGCTCCACTCTTCACCGACAATATTAAAGTTGGGGTATTCCAGCATCAGCCGGCGTGCCCATTCGGTTAAAAAGGCTTTGTCGGCATAGCTGTAGGTATCTTCGCGGATGCCGGATAAGTTCGCGTACTCCACCCACCAGATGCTGTTTTGAATAAGGTAGGTGGCTAAAAGCGGGTGGCGCTGGTTTAAATCGGGCATGGTGTCGACAAACCAGCCATCGGTAAACTGCGCGGTATCGACCTTACTGGCGTAAGGGTCTTGAATGGTGCTGCGGTTATGGTTAGTGCCAACAAAAGCCGCGCCTGTTAAAAAGTCTTGGTTATTTAGCCAGTTGGTGTCTGGCAGGTCGCTTAGCCACCAGTGCTGATGGCCAATATGGTTAACAATAATATCCTGAATCAGCTTAATGCCCAGCTTATTGGCCTTAGCCACCAGCTCGCGGTATTGCGCATTGCTGCCAAAGCGCGGATCTACTTTGTACAAGTCGGTCGCGGCATAGCCGTGGTAGGAATAGGCGCTTTGGTTATTTTCGGTCAGCGGCGTTGGCCACATGGCGGTAAAGCCCATGTCGGCCAAATAGGGCAGCGCTTTGGCCATGCCGGCCAAATCACCACCGTGGCGGCCGCTGTCATCGCTGCGGTTTGCCGGCTCGAGCATGCCGGGCAGGGTGTCGTTAGTCGGGTCGCCGTTGGCAAAACGGTCGGGTGTAAGCAGGTAAATCACATCAGAGGGGTTAAAGCCTTCACGCTGCGCAGAGCCGGCGCGCCGCGCTAGCAGCGGGTAGGCCAGGGTTTGCCTGTCAGCGCCGCATGTCAGTGTAATTGGCAGTTCGCCGGGGGCAATATCGGCAGCCAGCGTCAGGTTAATAAACAAGTAATTTGGGTTAGCGGTGGTTGTGGTGCCGCTAAGCACCGCGCCCTGATAGTCAAGGCTAACGTTGCACTGTGCCAGCTTATCGCCGTGAAGCATCAGTTGCAGCTCGGGGTGCTGCATACCGGCCCACCAGTTCGCCGGCTCAATGCGTTTAACACTTTGCGCTGTCGCGGCACTGCTAAACAGCATGGCAGCACAGGCGCAGAAAACAGGGCGGCTATAAACAATGGTACGGGCGTTAGGCATTGGGTTCTCCTGCATTAGGGCAGGTTAAACCTTAGTCAGCACAGCTTTTTAGTGCAAGAGGCGGGTAAGCTGCATACGTTTGCAGCTTACAGGCTCTTTTTCGGCGGCAAAGCGACGTTGGCAAAAATAAGCCCTGCCACCAGTGCCATTAAAATAAGAAAGGTTTGCTGGCCCACCCGGTCGGACACGACAAAATCCTGGCCGGAGATCAGCGAATTTAAACCGATATAGGTTTTGCTGCCCGGTACCAGCACAATTAAGCCGTGCATGGCAACGATAACGGCCGGTGCTTTGGCCAGCCGGGTAAACAAATTGCTGTACAGGCCAACGGCAAAGGCACCTAAAAAGGCGCCGATAGTGGCATCGAATATGGTGGCGCCGCTAAAGCTGACGCCATAGGCAATAAAACCGGCGGCCAGTGACCACAGCGTATATTTACCACGGCTTTTAAACAGCACTATTAGTGCGCTAACCAGTATACCGACGGCCAGCCAGGCAAAGTGGTGTGAAATAGGTGCTGGTTTAACAAAGTCGACCACGCCAAATAGGGCAAAGCCAATTTCAATGCCTAACAGTGCACCAAAATACAGTTTAAACAGCAGCATTAACGCATCCATAATGCGGGCATTGCCCGACACCAGGTGCCGCGCCGCTAACTCGGCAAAGCCGATGGTAAGGGCTAAGCCGGGAATAAAGGCAATAATGGCCGACAGCACGGCTAAACGGATATTAATGCCGGGGTCGATGTAGGCGCTGATGGCACAAGCGGCGATACCTGCCGCCAATGCCACTAACGGCTCCAGCATATTGGCAATACGCGGCGAGTGAGCCGCCCACAACATAAACAGGTACACCAGCAAAGATAACAACGAAGACCACAGCACATCGTTCCAGCTGGTGGCCATCAGCATGGCAAAAGCGCCACCCGAGGCCATCATGGCCACTGCCGTTGCCGGTTTACCGTAAGAGCTGGGGCGCATATCAATGGCATCGAGCAGCGCATCGGCTTCGTTAATGCTGACCTTGCCTTGCAGTACCTGGTCAACCAGCTCATCGGTTCGCGACAGCGCGCCCAAATCCAGATCGCCGGGGTTTACCCGCGAGGCATGGGTATATTCCTGTTCATGGCCTTCAGTCCACAGCACAAAGGTCATTGAGGTAGGCGAGATAATAAAAGAGCCTTTTAAACCTAAATGGGTGGTCAGCTCGGCTAAGTGCGCTTCCAGCCGGTAAGCGGGGGTGCCGTACTTGTGCAGCATCTTGCCCAGCTTGACGATAAATTTGCGCTTATGATTAAAATCGGCTGTATACACTTATGGCATCCGTTTAGGCACTAACTGCTTCATTGTAATGCAAAAACGCGCTGTTACCACCACTGGTACCGGTTATTTTATGGCTAAGAACTGTTTGACCATCTGGTAATCCTAGTGCAGCCGAAGACGTTGAAGATTAGAAATCTGAGAGCAATAGCAAAGCTAAAAACACAATCTGACAATAAACAGTTTCCAATATCTGCCTGGACCAATAGAATACCTTGCATATCGTAATGGTCTGCTATGCCAAGGGATTGGTGATTAAAAATAAAAAAGGGTTAACTATATGTCTCTTACGCTGGGCGACGGCAATCAGGTTAAAGAGCGTGATATCGAAGATGAGCTGCTAAACAAATTACAAGATCTTAAATACAGCTATCGCCCTGAAATTCGCGATAAGACCTCGCTGGAACAGAACTTTCGCACAAAGTTTGAAGCGCTTAACCATGTGCGGCTAACTGACGCCGAATTTGCCCGCTTGCGCGATGAAATAATTAATGCTGATGTATTTCAGGCAGCTAAAACGCTACGTGAATACGGTTATTTTCAGCGTGAAGACGGTACGCCGCTGCATTACATGCTGGTCAATCTGAAAGACTGGTGCAAAAACGAATTTGAAGTCATTAACCAGCTGCGTATTAATACTGACAACAGCCACCACCGTTATGACGTCATTTTGCTCATTAACGGCGTACCTGTAGTACAGATAGAGCTGAAAACGCTGCACATTAACCCGCGTCGTGCCATGGAGCAAATCGTTACCTATAAAAACACGCCGGGAAATGGTTATAGCAATACACTGCTGTGTTTTATGCAGCTTTTTATTGTTAGCAACCGCAGCCATACCTACTACTTTGCTAATAACCACAACCAGCATTTCGCGTTTAACGCCGATGAGCGTTTTTTGCCCATCTATCAGTTGGCGGACGAAAAGAATAACCGCATCGCCCATTTATTAAGCTTTGCCGATAAGTTTCTGCCTAAGTGCACGCTTGGCGAAATGATTAGTCGCTATATGGTGCTGGTAGCCAGCGAACAAAAACTGTTAATAATGCGGCCTTATCAGGTTTATGCCGTTAAGGCGATAGTGGACTGCATCAAGCAAAACCGCGGTAATGGGTATATATGGCATACCACTGGCTCGGGTAAAACCTTAACCTCCTTCAAAGCTGCAACCTTGTTAAAAGACAATCCAGATATTGAAAAATGTTTGTTTGTAGTAGACCGCAAAGACCTCGACCGGCAAACCCGCGAGGAATTTAACAAGTTTCAACCGGGCTGCGTGGAAGAAAACACCAATACTGAAACCCTGGTAAGACGTTTGCTATCGGATGCCTATGCCGACAAAGTGATAGTTACGACCATTCAAAAGCTGGGGCTGGCGCTGGATGAAACCAGCAAAAAAGCCCAGCAGCAAAAAGATAAAGGCAAAGCCACTTATAAAGAGCGTTTGGCACCACTGCGTGATAAGCGCATAGTGTTTATTTTCGATGAATGCCATCGTTCGCAGTTTGGCGAAAACCATCAGGCCATTAAAGCATTTTTCCCTAAAGCCCAGTTATTTGGGTTTACCGGAACGCCTATTTTCCCTGAAAACTCTAACTATGTGCGTTATGAAAGTACAGTAGACGGTGTACCAGTTGATAAAGCTGCTGCCTACGACCTGACCACGGAAAAGATTTTCGAGAAACCTCTTCATTCCTACACCATCACTAACGCGATTGATGATCAAAATGTGCTGCGTTTTCATATCGATTATTTTAAACCACAGGTAAATGCACTAGAGGATAAAACCAGCAAAACAGCAGGCAAAGCCATTAAGCTCAGTGCTGATACCAGTAAACAAGCGGTGGTGGAGTCGATCTTAAGTAAACACGACGCCGCTACCAATCAGCGCCGTTTTAACGCTATTTTGGCGACAGCATCTATTAACGATGCGATCAGTTACTATCAATTGTTCCAGCAAGCTCAGGCTGAGCAGCAAAGCGCCAACCCCGATTTTATAGCGTTGAATATTGCCTGCGTGTTTTCACCACCGGCAGAGGGCAATACCGATGTAAAACAGCTGCAGGAAGACCTGCCGCAAGAAAAAGCCGATAACGAGCAAGACCCGGAACATAAAAAGAACGCCCTTAAAACCATTATTGCTGACTACAATGCTCAGTACGGCACCAATCACAGCATCAGTGAATTCGATCTGTATTATCAGGATGTGCAAAAGCGCATTAAAGATCAGCAATACCCCAACAGTGATTACGCGCATAAACACAAAATCGACATTGTCATTGTGGTCGACATGCTGCTAACCGGCTTTGACTCCAAGTATCTCAATACACTGTATGTAGATAAAAATCTTAAGCATCATGGCTTAATTCAGGCTTTTTCCCGTACCAACCGCGTGTTAAACGATACTAAACCATACGGTAATATCCTCGATTTTCGTGGCCAGGAAAAAGCAGTAGATGAAGCCATAGCCATGTTTTCCGGCGAAGACAGCCAGCGTAGCAAAGAGATTTGGCTGGTAGACCCGGCACCGGAAACTATTAAAAAGCTGGATGCTGCTGTAGCAGAGCTGGAAGCTTTTATGCAGGCTCAGGGCCAGCCTTGCACGCCAGAAGCAGTAAGCGCCTTGCGAGGTGACGCAGCCCGGGTAGAGTTTATTACCCGCTTTAAAGAAGTTCAGCGTTTAAAAACCCAGTTAGATCAATATACCGATCTTGACCAGCAACAACGCCAGCAAATAGAGCAGCGCTTGCCGCAAGAGCAGTTGCGTGGGTTTAAAGGTGTTTACTTGGAAACTGCACAGCGGCTAAAAGCCCAACAGGGCAAAACCGGTGATGAGGTTAGCAGTGCGCAACAGCAAATAGAGCAACTGGATTTTGAGTTTGTGCTGTTTTCATCCGCCTTAATAGATTACGACTACATCATGGGGTTAATTGCCCGCTACAGCCAAAACAAACCGGGCAAACATAGCATGACCCGCGAGCAACTGGTCAGCATGTTAAGTGCCAACAGTAACCTGATGGACGAGCGCGACGACATTATTGCCTACATTAACAGCCTGCAGGCCGGTAAAGGTTTAAGTACGCAGCAAATTGAAGAGGGTTACAAAGCCTTTAAAGCGCAAAAATCGGCCAAAGAGCTGGCCGATATGGCCAGCCGCCATCAGTTGGCTACCGAAGTTTTGCAACAATTTGTCGATGGCATACTAGAGCGCATGATTTTTGATGGTGAGCAGCTAAGTGATTTATTTGCCCCGCTGGAGCTGGGCTGGAAAGCCCGCAGCAAAGCAGAACTGGCATTAATGGAAGAGCTGGTACCGTTTTTAAAGAAACGGGCACAAGGGCGCGAGATTTCGGGGTTAGCGGCTTATGAGTGATGAAAAGAAAGGCTTAGTGCCGAAGTTGCGCTTTCCTGAATTCGAGGGTACGGGAGAGTGGTCGTTTGTACCTTTAAGCAAACTCGCACAGCGTCGGACAGAAAAAAATCGTAGTGGTAAACTGACTCGTGTATTAACAAACTCTGCTGAACATGGAGTGGTTGATCAGCGTGACTTTTTTGATAAAGACATAGCGATACAAGGGAACCTAGAAAGTTATTGCGTAGTTGAGAAAGGCGATTTTGTGTATAACCCTCGGATATCTAAATTCGCACCTGTTGGTCCGATCTCAAAAAATATGCTCGCTACCGGAGTGATGTCTCCGTTGTATACAGTTTTCCGCTTTGAAAATGAAAATGACGATTTTTACCTGCATTACTTTTACTCGACCGGTTGGCATAACTATATGCGACAAGTATCAAGTACTGGCGCTAGACACGATCGAATGGCCATATCTACTGATGACTTTAATGCTATTCCGCTTCCGGTTGCACCATATGCAAAAGAACAACAAAAAATCGCTGATTGCCTGTCATCTCTTGATGCTCTGATCAGCGCGCAGGCTGATAAAGTCGGTGCCCTGAAAACCCATAAAAAAGCCCTGATGCAACAGTTATTTCCCCGTGAAGGTGAAACCGTGCCCCGATTGCGCTTTCCAGAATTCAGGGATAGTGGGGAGTGGGATCTTAAACCGTTAGAGGAAATACTTAGTATTGGAAGCGGGAAAGATTACAAACACCTTTCTGATGGTGATATTCCGGTGTATGGATCAGGTGGTTATATGCGCCAAGTTAATGACTATCTATACGAAGGTGAAAGTGTATGTATTGGCCGTAAAGGAACCATTGATAAGCCGATGTTCTTGAATGGTAAGTTTTGGACTGTTGATACTCTTTTTTATACCCACTCTTTCAAAGACGCCTTACCTAAGTTCGTTTATGCGTTATTTCAAAATATTCAATGGCTGAAACATAATGAAGCTGGCGGTGTGCCCAGTTTATCGAAGACCAATATTGAAAAGATTGAGGTTGCAATACCAAAACAAAACGAACAACAGAAAATCGCGGATTGCTTATCTTCTCTTGATGAACTTATCGCCGCCGAAGCGGATAAACTTGACGCGTTAAAAACACATAAAAAAGGCCTGATGCAGCAGCTGTTCCCCGTGTTGGATGAGGCAGCTGTATGAGCGAGCTGATTCTTTACACCACTGAAGACGGCCAGAGCAAGATCCAGCTGCGGGCGGATAATGACACGGTATGGCTGACCCAATTGGAAATGGCGGAACTGTTTAGTGCTACCAAGCAAAATATCTCGCTGCATTTAAAGAATTTGTTTGCTGATGGTGAATTGAGCGAGCATGCAGTTGTCAAGGAATCCTTGACAACTGCTCTGGACGGCAAGCGTTATCGCACTAAGCTGTACAACCTCGACGCCATTTTGGCGGTGGGCTACCGGGTGCGTTCGCCGCGTGGTGTGCAATTTCGCCGTTGGGCCAGCACGGTATTAAGTGAATACCTGCACAAAGGTTTTGTCATGGATGACGAGCGGCTGAAAAACCCTGATGGCCGCCCGGATTACTTTGATGAGATGCTGGCGCGTATCCGCGATATTCGTGCCTCGGAAAAGCGCTTTTATCAGAAAGTACGCGAGCTGTTTGCCCTTAGCAGTGATTACGATAAAACCGATAAAAGCACCCAGCAATTTTTTGCCACGGTACAAAACCTACTGCTATACGCCGTAACACAGCAAACCGCTGCTGAGCTGATTTGCGCCCGAGCCAACCCGGATGACAATCACTTTGGTTTGCTTAGCTGGAAAGGCGATAAAGTGCGCAAGCAGGATATTCTGATTGCCAAGAATTATCTGAGCGAAGATGAAATAGACACGCTGAACCGACTGGTAGTGATCTTTCTTGAAACCGCCGAGTTGCGTGCAAAAAGTCGTATTGAAACCCGTATGGCATTTTGGCAGGGGCGTGTGGGAGAAATTATTAGCAGTAATGGCTTTCCGTTACTGCAAGATGCCGGCGCAATTAGCCATGCCAAAATGGAACAGTTAACAAACCAGCGTTATATCGCGTTTGACCAGCGGCGTAAAACGCAGGAAGCCATAGCGGCAGATCTTGCCGATGAAGCCGAGCTTAAAACGCTGGAAAATAAACTTAAACACCGGCAGATAAAACCATGAGTGGCGCTGTAATGGAATTTGCTGATTTAGACGCCTTGGCTGCGCACTTACGTGAGCAACTAACGCAGAAAAAATACTTGTTGTTATTTGCTTACAATGGCACTGGTAAAACCCGTTTATCAATGGCATTTAAAGAGCTGGGCAAACAGGCGAATGGCCAACAACAAGCTGATGAAGACCGCCGTGATACGCTGTATTTTAATGCTTTTACTGAAGACTTATTTAGCTGGGATAACGATCTGGATAACGACGCCCAGCGCGTGTTGCGCATGAATACCGACTCGCGTTTTTTTAGTGGTTTAGCCCAGTTAGAAATGGAAAACCGTATCCGGCCATTATTACAACGCTATGCTGACTTTGATTTTCGTATTGATTATGAGCAGGCAACGGTAAACTTCATTCGCGAAGTACGAGTGAACGGGCATAGCCATAGCATTGAACATATCAAAGTATCGCGTGGTGAAGAGAATATCTTTATTTGGTGTTTCTTCCTGGCGGTTGCCCAGTTAGCGGTAGATCAGGAAGAAGGCTCGCCTTATGCATGGGTAAGATATCTGTACATAGACGACCCTATCTCATCGCTGGATGATCACAATGCTATCGCTGTCGCCAGCCACCTGGCTCAACTGTTAAAACGCAGCAACGGCGCTATTAAGGCGGTCATTTCGTCACATCATGCGCTGTTTTTTAACGTGATGTGGAATGAGTTAAATGAGCGCCGTTCTAACCCGTTACAGCCCTATTTTTTAAAAGGCAACAAGCAAACGGGCAGCTACAGCTTACGTTACACCAATAAAACGCCGTTTTATCACCATATAGAGTTATTAGAGCAGCTTCACACGGCCGTACAAGCAGACCAGCTGTACACTTACCATTTCAATATTTTGCGTGGCATTCTGGAGAAAACTGCAACTTTCCATGGTTTCAAAAACTTCTCTGCTTGTATTAAGCGAGAAGCCGATGACGAAGACGGCATTTTGCATGCCCGTTTAATCAATGTATTAAGCCATGGTAACTATTCATTGTTTGAACCGCGCGAAATGCTGGAAGAGAACAAACAGTATTTCAAAAAGATTTTGAATGACTTTATGCAAAACTACCGGTTTAACACCGAGTTGTTCCCTGAATTAACGGAAGAGCAAGCAGTATGACTAAAGAACAACTAAACCAGCTGGGCAAAACGCTGTGGGATATCGCCGATGATCTGCGCGGAGCCATGAACGCTGATGACTTTCGTGATTATATGCTGTCGTTTTTATTCTTGCGCTATTTGTCTGACAACTATGAAACTGCTGCCAAAAAAGAGCTGGGTTCAGATTATCCAACATTACAAGCTGATGATCGGCGCACACCCTTGGCGGTGTGGTATGCCGACAATACCGATGACGTCCCTGCTTTTGAGCAGCAACTACGGCGCAAAGTGCACTATGTGATTCACCCGGATTATTTGTGGAGCAGTATTTACGAAAAAGCCCGTACCCAAGATGCTGAGCTGCTGCAAACACTGGAGCGGGGGTTTAAATACATTGAGAATGAATCCTTCGCCAGTACCTTTCAGGGGTTGTTCTCTGAAATTAATCTGAACTCGGAAAAATTGGGCCGAACGCCTAAGGCCCGCAACGATAAACTCTGCACCATCATCAGTAAAATTGCTGAGAAGATTGCAGAGTTTTCTACCGACAGTGATGTACTGGGGGATGCTTATGAATATCTGATAGGAGAGTTTGCTGCCGGTTCGGGTAAAAAAGCCGGCGAATTTTATACGCCGCAGTCGGTGTCGACCATTTTGTCGCGTATTGTCACACTGGATAGCCAAGACCCAGCGTTAGGTAAAAAGAAAAAACTCAACCGTGTGCTGGATTTTGCCTGCGGCTCCGGTTCGTTATTGCTAAACGTGCGTAAGCAACTTGGCCCACATGGTGTCGGCATGATTTACGGTCAGGAAAAGAATATTACTACCTTTAACCTGGCACGAATGAATATGTTACTGCATGGTATGAAAGATACCGAGTTTCAAATACATCATGGTGATACGCTGGAAAATGATTGGGACTTACTGAACGAGTTAAACCCGGCGAAGAAGTTGCTGTGTGACGCTGTAGTCGCTAACCCGCCATTTAGTTACCGCTGGGAGCATAACGACAGGCTGGCAGAAGATTTCCGTTTCAAAAGTTATGGTCTGGCGCCAAAATCCGCTGCCGATTTTGCCTTTTTGCTGCACGGTTTTCACTTTTTAAGTGACGAAGGCACCATGGCCATTATTTTGCCGCATGGTGTGTTGTTTCGTGGCGGCGCCGAGGCACGTATCCGCACTAAGTTATTAAAAGACGGCCATATCGACACTGTGATTGGTTTGCCTGCCAACCTGTTTTTCTCCACCGGTATTCCGGTGTGCATCCTGGTGCTTAAAAAATGCAAAAAGTTTGATGACGTGCTGTTTATTAATGCCAGCGAGCACTTTGAAAAAGGTAAACGACAGAACCGGCTGTTAAAAACAGAAGAGATGCCTGATGGGCAAATGGGACATATCGAAAAGATTATCGACACCTATCAGTACCGCAAAGAAGAGGCTCGATACGCGCGACGCGTGTCCATGCAGGAAATTGCAGAGAAGAACGATTTCAACCTGAATATTTCCCGCTACGTTAGCACTGCAGAAACCGAAGCTGAGATTGATCTGGCAGAGGTAAATAAGAACTTGCAGGATATCAATCGGCGTATTGCTGAAGCTGCCAAGTTGCACAACAGTTTTTTACAGCAACTAAAACTACCTCCGGTTTAAACTGGGGGTAGTAGGATTCTTGCCTAATGGTTTAACGCTGTTCGGTAATCCGTCGCTAAATTTATGGTTAGATTAACTGAATGGTCGCCACTAAAGTTGACAATTAAGTTTCATAATTTTAACCTTTAGGCTGTTTTTTAGAAATGGAGTTCGCTTATGCAGCCTTCCTTACCTTACAGAATGCCTGAGACGGTGTCAGGCCAAATTGAATACCTTTGTCAACTTCTTGATTTTCCGCGCACAATGTTTATGTCTCATGGCGGCAAGCCTGCCCTTTCGGAAGACGTTGTGCTGGAAATTCTTACTGGCATAGTGCTTTATCATCATCTGCCCAGACAGGACCAAGGTCGGGTTATGCGATTAGTTCATGACAACCTGGCTGGCCGCCCTGCAATAGCAAAAGCGATTGCCAAGATAACAGATCCAATGGTTAATCCTATGTGGGGGCTGTGGGCAAAAACAACTCGCGAGCTGGAAGCTGATTTAGCATTTGCTGAATCTGTGAGCACTTATTTAGGCTTGGCGGGAGCAGGCTTCTCCGTGCCATCTCTATATGATATGGCCAAAGCTAACCGAACGCCGGCAAAAGGTGTTGGTCGCAGCCACCCCGTTTTGACGGTAATGATTTGGGGATTCTATTTTAATCATGATACAGGCCGCCAAGCGATCCAGGCAGAGTTAGTGCGTCGCGCCAGGAGCCATTGAGTTTGCAACTAAAAATATCTAAAGCGGCTTTTTGGCTTGAAAGCACAGCATTACTGGTTTGGTTAAAGCTAGTAATGCTGCCGTTAGCTGTTTGGTTTATTTTCTACTTTATCAATAGTGATTGGATTGCAACTACTGTCTATCGCGTTGCAATAGCATTATTAATCGTTTTTCTGTCTTTCTATGTATTAGAACGCCTCAGCCTATGGTTGTCTAACCTACCTGGCGAACAAAAGCTTATTGCTGCGTGCGATAAACATAGCCTGCATTTTGCTTTGGAAGAAAGTGCCGAGTTTCCAATAGATAAAGTTCTGGCAGTTAGCTTCATTGAGAGTAATGTGGTGAATGGGATCAGATGGCCACACAAGAAAAACGTTATCAAAGTGGCCTTGGTTGACGAAGTGAAAGAACTAGCTACCAACTTCAATTTTCCGCCTTTAGTGGATTTTCTTAAACAAGCAGATACGTTGGCAAGAAAACAGCAGGGCAACAAGCGTTGATGATATCAAACCTTAGAGCTTTAAATGCCGCCGGCACTTTTTTTCTGCTTACTGCACTAGTGTTAACGCCCGTTAGTTATGGGTATATCAACCCGGCACCTGGAACGAGCCCGAACGCACAGGTTCAACATAACATCCAACAGGCGATTGTAAGTTCTGATGTGGCAGCGTTAGCAAGTTTGCTTAAATCGTTGCCACAATCTGAAATTCAGCAGTCATTTACCTTAGAAAACCCCTTTGTTGTGGCATTGACTCAAGCTGAACGCTGTTCTCCCGATATTTTAGAGCTGTTGATTGCGGCTAAAGCCCCTCTGGTTGAAAGTGCTGGTGGTAACGCTCTGCACTATATCGGGTATTTTAGTGAATTAGATAACAACCTGAACTGTTTGCAAAAGCTGCTGCAGTTGGGGGCAGATATCAACCAGCAGGATCAGGATGGCTATACGCCATTAGTAAAATTGCTGTATTCACAAAATGAGCATGCTGCTGATTTAATTAGCTATATGCTTAAGCAAGGTGCGAACCCGCTGATACGTTCGAAGTCGGGGATGGATTTTTTGCACCATGCACTGGCCTTGCAACTATTGTACTCAGAGCAACTGCATTTTTTAGCAGAAGATGATCCTTTGTACTTTGCAGCAAATAAGATGGTTACCACAACCCAACTTGCCCGCAAGCTCTATGCTGAATATTACGCTGAGCAAGAGCGCACCAAACTTCAGATCAGTAAAAGCCAATAGCAAAACGCCTTAACTCATAATGATAATCGCGACTAAAAAGCGGGTATAACTACCACTGCTTTAAAGCAGTGGTAGTAGTGCTTATCACTTGATTGTCAGCTGTGTCTTCTCGGCTTGCCAATCCAGTTTTACCTTAAGCTGAAGGCTGGCTTTATCGTACCAGGCCACATTTTGCATGCGGTTAAAGCGGGCTTGTTGTGGCACCAGCTGGATATAACGGCCATCGACACTAATATGCGCAGGCTTGGCGTTCTGGTTATGTACCACCAGTGTTAGCTCGCGGCTGGCCGGCATGCCTTGGTACTGGCCGCTGCGGCGTAGTTCAAATTTCTGCTCGTTGTCTTGCTGTAAGTAGTAGAAATTCAGCAGTTCAAACTGGCCTTTAGCGACAGCATCCGGCGTTTTACCATCATCTTCGTACATTTCGCCTTTGGCGCACTCAACACTGCTATCAGCATAGAAATGCAGTGTTAGCTTGCGGCTGCTGTACTCGCGGGTATTGGCCATTGGCGCCACCATCGGCACAAAGCTGCCGGCTTTTACCAGTACCGGCAGAGTATCAATACTTACCGGTATGTCGGTTTTGCCTGTGCCTGCATAGCGCTTGCCGCTAAAATAATCAAACCAGACACCGCCCAGCAGTTGTACCGGCCAGTTCTTCACGCCTGGCTCAGTGACCGGCGCCACTAAAAAGGCATCGCCCCACAGGTAGCTGTTGTTTTCGTCCAGCAGTGCCGGGTTTTGTTCATCCAGGAAAAACAGCGGTCGCATTAGCGGCAGGCCGCTTTGGCTGTGCTGATAGGCCAGGGTGTAGTTATAAGGCAGCAACTGATACCGCAGATTTAGCCAGGGGCGCAGGGTTTCGATAGTATCGCTATCGTGAAACACCACTTCTGGCGCAATGTGCTCCTGCGCATGAGGCCGGTATACCGGCTGAAATACGCCATATTGCAGCCAGCGGATATACAGCTCTTTATCAAACGTTTCACCGCCGGCAAAGCCGCCTAAGTCAGAGTGAATATAGCCAAAACCAAACAGGCCCATACTGAGTGCCAGCTCAACCTGCGGCTTTAGGCCGCCCCAGCTGCGGTCAACATCGCCGGTCCAGGGCACCATGCCAAAGCGCTGGCTGCCGGGCGCGCCTGCGCGCATCATAATAAAAGGCCGCTGCTCAGGAAAATCGCGGCGCATGCCGCTATACACCATCTCAGCCCACTGATGGCCAAAGGCGTTATGTACTTCGTTCGCCATGCCGATGGCGTGCACGGTATCGTCCGGGTGCACTTCCGGCTCGCCCAAATCGCCCCAGACTCCGGCCACACCCTGTTCGGCCAGACCTTTATAAATTTGCCAGAACCAGTCACGTGCTTTGGGGTTGAACACATCAATTAAGCCGGTATTACCAAAATAAAAATCGAAGGTTTTTGGTTTGCCATCCAGCCCCGGCGCTATTGCTCCGGCGTCTACCGCTTCCTGCCAGCGCTTGGAGCTGGTCAGTACAAAAGGCTCGGTGACTAAAATGGTGTTAATGCCATCGGCGTTAAGATCAGCCAGCATTTTCTCAGGTTGCGGGAAGGCGTTGGTATCCCAGGCCAGGTTGCCCATATGGCCCTGAATATCCGGGCCAAACCAGTACAGATCGATGACTAAGGCATCCAGCGGTAGCTGTAAGTCGGCAAAGCGTTTTACCACGTCACGCACCTCGGCTTCATTACGGTAGCCAAAACGTGACGCATAGTTACCCAGTGTCCAGCGCGCCGGTAGCGGCGGCTTGCCGGTTAAGCTGGTGTAGTTGTCGATAATCGCCGGGTAATTATCGCCTGCCACCAGCACATAGCTGCTGCGGCCACCCTCGGCACTAAATTGCATCACATCAGCCTTGGTTGCGCCTAAATCGGCTTCACCTTTGGCGCTGTTATCAAACAGCAGCAAATACTTATTGCTCGACAGCACGGCTGGCAGGCTAAAGTACATCTGGCTTGACTCGGTGCTGTAGCCATAATGCGCTTTGTTATACAGCGGGAATTTATGGCCACGGCGGTCCATGCCCAGCACGCGCTGGCCACCACCCAACAGCTTCTCGCCAGCGGTTAGCGCAAAGCGAAAACCATGGTTGCCGTCTTGCTTAAAGTAACCTTGCTGTTCGGACAACAGCAGCTCATCGCCGCGATAATAGCTAAGATGCAGTGGTGATTTATTAATGGCCACGCTAAGGCTGGCGCTACTGACACGCAGGCTTTTGTCGCTGTCAGCGACATTCAGATCCAGCGGCTGTGGTTGCTGGCTAATGCTAAAAGACGGCAGTTGTTTTACACCAGACGGCTGATAAAAGGCTTCAACCACATCATGCTGGTAAAACGTCAGGCTAACCTGGCCCTCATCGGTTTGAATATGCAGCGTATTACCGTCGAGCTGATGTGCCTGATACTGCGCCGCCGCACTGGCAAAGGCGCAGCAAAACGTAATTAACGCAAACACTAACTTCATGGTTGCAGCTCCAGTATTACTGAGGCCAGCGGGGCAAGATCAACCGCCACTGTGCCCACGCCGTTGGTTACGCTAAGGCTATTTTCGCCGCCGTTTAGCTTGTCGCTTAGCCGGTATTGGCCATCGGCCAGCTGCCACTTGCTGATAAGCGTAGCCGGTACAGTGAGGTTAAAACTGACCGCTGCTTCACTATTAAAGTGGCTGACAATCAGCAGCTTTTGCGCATCGCTATAGCGGGCAAACGCCAGTTGCTGCTCACTGTAGGCGGTGCCTGCAGAGAGGTTAGCGCTGTGCAGCTCGGTGTAGCCGCCCATTAAGGCGGGGGCGCTGGCGCTAAAGCTGAGTAGTTTCTCGTAATAAGCGTGCAGCGCTTTATCCTCAGCACTTAATGCGCCGCCATCAAACTTACCGTCGTTCATCCACTTTTGGTGCTGCGGCACACCCCAGTAATCAAAGATAGTAGTGCGGCTAGCTTTACCAAAGCCGGCATCCTCTGCACCTGGCTCACCAACATGCTGGCCAAAGTACAGCATGGTAGGCGAGGTGCTGATGGTAGTAGACACCACCATGGCCGGCAGGCCTTTTTTCGCATCGCCGGCAAATTCCGGCGCAGCAATACGCTGCTCGTCATGGTTTTCTAAAAAGTGCAGCATATGGTGCTCAATATCGGCCATGCGCTGTTGGGTTTCTACCAGTGCCGAGGTTGGTCCTTTGCCCTGCATCACCAGTTTTAAGCTGTCGTAAAACTCGACTTTGTCGTACAGGTAATCCATTTTACCAAGCTTCAGGTAATCGCGATACAAATGCGGCTGATACACCTCGGCCAGCAAAAAGGCATTAGGGTTGGTGTGTTTAATATGCGAGTTTAAGTAGCTCCAAAACTCGACCGGCACCATTTCGGCCATATCGTAACGAAAGCCGTCAACGCCTTTGGCCAGCCAATACTGGGTAATATCGCGGAATTTTAGCCAGGAGTCTGGTACATCCTTGCTTTGCCAGAAGGCATAGTGCGCCGGCCAGTCTTTTTCGGCGTAGTCGCTGGGCAGACGGTCGAAGTCGTAACTGCCGTCTGGCCGCACACCGTAATTAATTTTTACTGTTTCATACCAGTCATCAAAGGCCGGCTGGGCAGCGCGTGAACCATTGCCGGTCCACTTGGCCGGGTTTTCCAAAAAGGTACCATCGGCAGCCGGGTGCGCCTCGCCGCCCAATACCTGATAATCCGTTGGCCATGCAGGCACGCTAAAGGCCTGGCCCGGTACATAGTAAAAGTTGTTATCGCGGGCATATTCGACACTGGTGTCGTCGTTAGCACCAAAATCACTGACGCCTGGTGGATTTGACAGCGACTGATACTGGCGCGCCACATGGTTGGGTACGATATCGATAAGCACTTTCATACCCTGTTGGTGAGTGCGCGCTATTAACGCCTCAAACTCCGCCAGGCGGTTGGCCGGGTCGCTGGCTAAATCGGGGTTAACGTTGTAGTAGTCTTTCACGGCATAAGGCGAGCCGGCGCGGCCTTTAATCACATCCGGGTCGTCATGGCTGATGCCATAGGCGCTGTAATCGCGCACTAAAGCATGGTGCGGTACACCGGTGTACCAGATATGGCTAACACCCATCGCCTTTATCGCCTCTAACGCCTGCGGCGTAAAGTCGGCAAATTTACCGACACCGTTTTGCTCCAGCGTGCCCCAGGGCTGATTGGTGCTGTTTTTGTTACCAAATAAGCGGGTAAATACCTGATACACCACCACCTTGCCGTCTGCTGCCGCTGCTGTAACGGTTGGCTGCTGCTCGTTCTGTGCTGCGTGGGTGGGCTCAGGGGCTTTGCCGCAAGCCAGTAGCAGGCTGCCGGCAAGCGTTAAGGTGATTAAGGTGGCTGTGTTTTGCATGGTCTACCCTGTATGTTTTTATCACTTTTTGCCAGTGTATTACAGCTTGGTTGCCTGGTCTGCTGCATACGTATGCAACTGCCGGCCACGACCATGGTCGTATCGGGCTTTCTTTTGCCGTTAGTTACACTATGCTGTAACGATTCAACCGCTTAAGTCATTACGCCGGAGTGCACTTTATGCTTAATGTTACGCTGAAAAACAAAATGCTGCTGCTTGCTGTGCTGCCAATGCTTACTGTGGTGATGGCCCTGATGCTGCTGGTGTACAGCCAGATGCGGGCCATGGGTGAGCAAGAGATTCAGCAGTTTCGCAGTGATATGATGCAGGAAAAACGCTCAGCGTTAGAGCACCATGTCGCTATTGCCGTCACTGCGGTTGAACCTTATTTTCAAACGGCAAACCCGACCGAGCAACAACTTGCCGATGCTAAAGCCGTGATGCGGGCGATGAAGTTCAGCGATGACGGCTATATGTTTGTTTACGATTTGCAGGGCGTCAATATCGTACACGGCTCGAATCAGGCGCTGGAAGGGCGCAACCTCATTGACCTTAAAGATCCCAATGGCGTGCTGCTGATCCGTGAGCTGATTGACGCCGGTAAAAAAGGTGGCGGCTTTGTCGAATATATGTGGGATGAGAAAACCCGCGGTGGCTTAACGCCTAAGCTGGGTTATGCCACGGCGATGTACAACAACCGCTGGATCCTGGGTTCGGGCTTTTATATTGATGATATAGACCGGCGCGTGGCCGAGCAGCAAGTTGAAATAGATGCGCGGATCCGTGACACCCTGCTGATGATTTTTGGCAGTGCCGTGGTGCTGCTGGGGCTGGTGATCGTGCTGGCACTGTTTGTGGCAAACCTGGTGATAAAACCGCTGCATAATGCCTCTGCAGCGCTAATTAACATTGGCCAGGGCGAGGGCGATTTGACCCAGCGCTTACAGGTCGATACGGCTGACGAAGTGGGCGAGGTGGCGCGCGGCTTTAATGCCTTTGCGCAAAAAATTCAGCAGCTGATCAGTGAAGTGAAACAGGTGGTTACGGCGCTGAGCCATGCTGCCAGCACCATGCAGCAAATAGTGCAGTTGAGCGATAACGATGCCAGTACGCAAAAAGCGGAAACCACCCAGGTTGCCGCGGCGGTGTATCAAATGTCCACCGCCGTGCAGGAAGTAGCCACCAGTGCTGGTCTAGCGGCCAGTGCGGCGCAGGAGGCTGATAAAGAAGCTGCCGGTGGCCAGCACAGTGTAGCGCAAACCATTAGCTCGATTAACAAACTGGCAGACGAAGTAAACAAAGCTGGCGATACCATTGAAAAACTGGGGGCCAACGCTGACCAGATTGGCTCGGTGGTCAATGTTATTCGCGGTATTGCCGAGCAAACTAACCTGCTGGCACTTAATGCTGCGATAGAAGCCGCTCGTGCCGGCGAGCAAGGCCGTGGTTTTGCTGTTGTTGCTGATGAAGTACGCACCCTGGCGACCCGTACCCAGCAGAGCACCAATGAAATTCAGCAGATGATTGACGTGTTTCAGCACGGCACCAAAGAGGCGGTGGCGGTTATGCAACGCGGCCGCGAGCAATCACTGCAAACGGTGGCGCAAGCCGATCAGGCCAGTGAGTCACTGCAAACCATTACCAAATCGGTCAGCACTATTACGCAAATGAACATTCAGATCGCCACTGCAGCCGAGCAGCAAACCGCCGTAGCGGCTGACATTAGCCGCAGTATTCACGAGATTGCCCAACTGGCTGATCAGGCAGCGAATAATGCCTCTGAGCTGGCCAAATCGACCGGTGAACTGACCGAGCTGGAGCGGCGTCTTAGTGGGCTGGTATCGCGCTTTCGGGTGTAAGCGCAATAGGCCGCAGCACAAACCAGCGGCCTGACTGCCACAGCAGATAAAGCGACAGTAGCGGGAAAATCAGTGTTTGCAGCGCATATACCACGATAAGCTGAATCAGCTTCTCGACCATGTTGTCAGAGAAGCTTTTCATCGCGGCAAATAAATCATTGGCTTGTGCCGCCATTTGCTTAAGCCAGCCTAGTGAGCCTTGCTCGGTGCTAAGCGCCGGCTGCTCTGTGCGCTGTAGCGCCGCGGTGTCCAGTTGTAATGCCGCTTCTGCTGCCTCACGCTGCGGTGTAAGTACCCAGTCAGACAAGCCTGCTACGCCATAGGCCGCCAGCGGTATACCGATGCGGACGATCAGTAACAAGGCAATAAAGCCGCGCAGCAGATAGTGGCAACTGCGGCGCCAGGATGGCGGGCCAAGTAGCAGTAAAGTAGCAGACACTAACACACCGCCACCAAACAACGGCAATGCTGCCAGTTTGCCAAATTCGAGCAGAAATAACTGCAGGCCAATCGATGTCATCGCCACCACCATCACATCAGAGTAGCGTACCGCCATATCCTGCAAGGGCTTTAATAACTGGCCCGGTTTAACGCTGGCGACACCTACGCCGACTTCGGCTTCGGAGACAAAAGCAATGCCGCGGTCAATTAAGCGGGCGGTGGCAAAAGAAGCACTGCTGAGCATTAAGCTGTGTTTTAGCGCGCTCTGTGCCTGCTGATCCAGCGGTGCCAGTAGCGGGTTAAGGATGCGTTGCTGCAGCACGCCTGAATAGGTTCCCAGCGCTAAAGCCAGAAGGCAGGCGAGCAATGTCAGCAGGCGCTGGCCTTTGCTCAGTTTGGCTAACAAGGTCATCTGCGTCTCCACCTAATGCCGGGCAATGTTGTATTAGGCCAGTATTAAGCAAAAACGTTGCAAAGTCAGTTTTTCAGTAAAATCAGTACCGTACCCAGTACGGTAAGGCTTGCCCCCAGCCAGGCACCTAAAGCCGGGCTGCGTTTGTATACCAGCCACAACAGCGGTAATACCATGACGGGGCTGACAGACGACAAGATAGCCACCATGCCGGCATCGCCGTGTTTTAATGCCTGCAGAATTAATGTCATGCCCAGCACCATCGACAGCGCAGCATTGGCTACTACCAGCAAAAACACTTTTTTGGTCATCGGCAGATAAGGCCGGGCGACACGAAACCCCAGCATAAAAATCAGCTGGTGCAGCACAAAGGCGGTGCTCATGCGCACGGCGCTGGCCGACACGGCATCAATGCTGGTTTCCATCAGTGGTTTTAGCATCAGGGTGGCAACCGCCTGACACAAGGCGGCCAATAACCCCAGCGCAACACCCGATTTAAGCTGGCTTTGGTTCGCTTCCCAGGCGTGCAGTTCGGTTTTGCGCTTGCCAAAGAAAATGGCGATCATCACACCGCTAACCAATAAGCTGCTGCCCGCTAAGGTCCAGCCCCATTGGGTTTCGCCGAGGAAAAAGTAAGCCAGAATAACGGAAAACACACTGTGGGTGGCAAACAGCACACCGGCGCGGCGCGGGCCGAGGCGGTTCATGGCGGCAAATAGTGCGGTATCGCCGATAAAAATGCCAATAACGCCGGACAGCACCAGCACACCCAGGCTATCTAGTGCCAGTGTCGCCCAAGCACCGGTTACGGCAGCAATCAACCACAGCATCAGAGCAGCACACAGCATACGCCAGCGGGTAAAGGCAAAGGCACCCAAATGGGTAGAAGCGGTGGCTGACATCAGGCTGCCGCAGGCCCAACACGCGGCGGCGGCCAGCGCCAGATATTCGTAAGACAAAGCATTAGCCCCGATAACAATGCAGGCGCATTATAAAACAGCCGACGGCTTAAGCCAGCGAATAGTAAAGAAAAGGCAGACAGCGACTAAAATGTTATTTAATTATTGAGCGAATATTTAACATTGTTATAATCCGGGTTTTTTGTGGATTAGGAATGTAAAATGCAAAGGACATTTAAAAGTTGCCTACTAACCGTTGCCGTTGCTACAGGCTTAGCCGGTTGTGCTTCAACAGGTAAAGCGGTTGATACTACGCCAAAAAATCCGACCATAGTGATGAAGGCTGATTACTACATTAATGGCCTGTACCTGCCTGAAGTTAACGGCAAACAAACGGTGCATACCCGCTCAGACCGGCGCCGCATTGATGAAAACACCAAATTTAATAATATTTTAATGCGTTGGGCCAATAGCCACACTGGCCGGATTGCGCGTGTTGATACCAAGCTTAGCTATCAGCTGGATCATGATAAACGCCAGTACAGCGAGTGCCCGTTAGCCGGTTGTAGCAGTTTTAGCTTTGCTGATTTGAAAGGCTCGTCTGAGGAAAGTGAAGAAGAGTACCAAAGCTATGAGTCTATGGGCTGTGATGTCACCCTGCTGAGCAATGACTTTAGCGTCGAAAAAACCGGTCAGCAGCGCACTATCAGTAATGTACAGGCTGAAGAGTACAAAGTGCAATGGCAGGTGGTGATGCAGGACGACGTGGCGAAGAAAGACACTAATTTGGCGCAAATGACATTCTGGACCACGACACCACAGGCCGAGATGCAACAAGCCTGGAAGGTACAGCGTGAGTTTCAGCAAGGTTATGCCGACAGTACAGCAGACAATCCATTTATGCGCTTATTAGGTAAAGAAGCTTATATGGCATTGGCGGCAGTGACTGGTGATATTGAAAATACCGATAAAGAGCAATACAACAGCTTTCTGAAGGAGCTGGGCAAAATTAAAGGCTACCCGTTATCGATTAAGCTGGAGTGGTACCGGGATGCGCAAGCCTGTCAGGAAAAGCGCAGCAAAAAAACGCAAAACAATGGCATAGATCTGACCGGTGGCTTGGGCGATGCCGCTAAGAGCATGTTGTCTGGCTTTGTTAACCAACAAAAAGAGAAAATCTTAGACGAGTGGCGCAAAAAGCCGATGTTCCACTATGTGTACGACATCACCTATCTGAAGGAAGAGCTGGTGCACGATAGCGTATTTAGCCCGGCAGCGGATTACCAGCTAACTGACAGACAGTAACAGCCAATCTTTATGCGCTGGCAGTAGCGTCAGCGCTTTTTCGGGATCCAGGCCCAGGTCATTTTAGCGTTTACCGGTTCAATACCGGCGCTGTCGGTAATGGTTACGGCGACGGTGACTTCGCCTTTGTCTTCATCATGCATGGCGGCGATTTGCTCAGCCGTTAAGGTGGCCACAGCGGTTAAATCACCGGTCGAGCGCTTAATGTAATCAATCTGCATTTGTTTTAACAGTGGCAGCTTACTATCAGGCAGGTGAATGCCGACTAAAAAGCCGGTGGCCGATTCGGCCAGCAAACCGGTGGCGGCAGCGTGCACCGAGCCAATATGATTTTGTGCCTTCTTGCGGTTTTTCAGCCGCAGCACCGAGCGGTTGCCTTTTAGTTCCAGCACTTCAACGCCAGCGGTACCGGCAAACTTAATTACCCGGCCAAATACTGTGCTTAAGGCAAAAGCCTGCAAAAAGCGGGGAAGCTGATAGCATTTGCTGACAATACGCTGCAGTTTATTTGGTTTTATCTGACTCATTGTGGTCTGACCTGTTAAGGGTTTTGTGCACTATGCCAAGTGCAGGAGGCAAAAGCAAGCTACAACAGCTGAACTAAAGTGGCCAGGCGAGCAGCAGCAGTGGAATGGCCAGCAAGGTGATCAGCAGCTCCAGCGGCAGGCCCAGCTTCCAGTAATCGTTAAAGCGAAAGCCCCCGGGACCTAGAATCAGCGTGTTATTCTGATGCCCAATCGGCGTTAAAAAAGCGCAGGACGCGCCAATCGCTACCGCCATTAAAAAGGTATCAGCGTTTACCTGCAACGCAGCAGCAGTGCTTATCGCAATAGGGCACATCACTGCCGCCGTTGCGGCATTGTTCATCACATCGGATAGCAGCATGGTGATCAGTAAAATCAGTACCAGCGCGATAATTGCACTGTCCTGTGCCAGGTTTTGTAGTAAAAACACCGCTATCAGATCGGCAGCCCCGGTTGAGGCCATAGCGCCGGCAACCGGCAGCAGCGCGGCGAGTAACATGATCACCGGCCAGTCGATGGCCTGATAGGCGCTGCTAACAGGCAGGGTTTGTAGCAACATAGAAACCAGCACAGCCAGGCTAAACGCCACTGCCGCCGGCAGCAAGCCTGTCGCCGAGCACAACACGGCACCTAACATAATAAAACCGGCCTGCCAGGCCTGTTTACGATTAGGGATGCGCAGCTCCCGCTCAGCCAAAGGCACGCAGTTATTGTCGGCGGCAAATTCAGCGATAGCCTCTGCCGGGCCTTGCAACAGCAGTAAATCGCCAGAGCGCAGTGCAACCTGGCGCAGGCGTTTAACCGATTGCTGGCCCTGGCGGGACAGCGCCAGTAAATTCAGACCATAGCGGGTGCGCAGCATTAAATCACTGGCCGAGCGCCCACTTAAAGGAGAGCCGGGTAACACCACCAGCTCACCCAGGGTAATCTCGGCGCTATTGTCGTTAGTGTTATTGTCGTTAGCGGGGGGATCTTTAGCGTCGGTGTCCTGCGTGGCAGAGGCGTCCTGGCTATTGAGGTCAACCGCCTCTTCCAGCGTTAAATCGAATAAAGCTAACAGCTCGGTCAGGGCAGCGGCTTCAGCTTCAATCAACAGAATGTCATCGGCCAGTACTTTGCGATGTGGGTTAGCGGCAATTAAGCGGATGTCTTTTCTGACTAAACCGATAATCTGTGCGTCTATCTCGGCGGCTTCACGTTCAATTTGCAGGATGCTTTTGCCTGCCACCTTGCTGTTGCTGTTTACCCGCACCTCGGTAATGTAAGCACCGGATTCAAAGCCATCACCGTTCGGCGTTTTCCTGGCAGGCACCAGGTAGCGGCCAAGCAGAGACACCAGCATGATGCCTGCCAGTGCCACCGGAATGCCGACCAGGCTAAAATCAAACATACTAAAACCGGCAGCGGCACTGTCGCTGCGAAAGCCTGACACGATTAAATTCGGCGGTGTGCCGATAAGGGTTGTCATGCCACCTAAAATGGTACCAAAGGCCAGAGGCATCAGTACCTGGCCCGCGCTGAGCTCAAGCCGTTTGGCCAGTTGTATCGCCACCGGCATCAGCAGCGCCATGGCGCCGACATTATTCATAAAGGCGGACAGCGCCGCGCCCAGCGACACCAGAGCTAAAATACTGATAGTGCGACCGGCTTTGGCCGGCATTACCCGCCGGGTTAAGGCATCTACCGCGCCGGTCCGTTGCAAGGCAGTACTAAGAATTAACACACAAGCGACTGTTACCACAGCCGGGTGGGCTAAACCGGAAAACGCTTGTTGTGGGGTGATCAGGCCACACAGCAGGGTGGCCATCAGCGCTATGCCGGCAACCACATCATGGCGCCAGCGGCCGGATAAAAACAGCGCCACTGTGATGGCCAGAATAGCCAGAATGAACCCTTGTTGTTGTGCCATCCAGTGCTCTCTTTTGGTAAAAGGGAGTACGCCGGTTTAGTGGCGCTTTAGTGCTCAGTATATGCCGGATGACAGATAGCGATCGCCGCGGTCGCAAATAATCGCCACGATAACGGCATTAGCATGCTGTTCGGCCAGCTTAACGGCGGCATGCACGGCACCGCCTGAGCTGACACCGGCAAAAATGCCTTCTTCCCGCGCCAGACGGCGCATAGCGGCTAGCGCATCATCCTGGGTAATATCAATGATCTGATCAACCCGGCTTTTGTCGAAAAAGCCGGGTAAATAAGCCTCGGGCCAGCGGCGAATGCCGGGGATACTGGCGCCCTCAGCCGGTTGCAGGCCGACAATCTGAATGGCGCTGTTTTGCTCTTTTAAATAGCGTGATACGCCCATAATGGTGCCGGTAGTGCCCATGCTGCTAACAAAATGGGTGATTTGCTGCTGACTTTGCTGCCAGATTTCCGGCCCCGTGCTGGCATAATGTGCTGCCGGGTTGTCCGGGTTGTTAAACTGATCCAGTACTATGCCTTTACCATCAGCCTGCATTTGCAGGGCGAGATCGCGCGCGCCTTCCATGCCTTGCTCTTTGGTGACTAAAATCAGTTCAGCGCCATAAGCGCGCATACCGCTTTTACGCTCTTCGGTGGCGTTATCCGGCATAATCAGTGTCATCTTGTAGCCTTTAATCGCCGCCGCCATCGCCAGTGCAATGCCGGTATTGCCGCTGGTGGCTTCAATAATGCGATCGCCGGGCTTAATGGTGCCGCGCTTCTCAGCCTGCACTATCATATTCAGCGCCGGCCTATCTTTTACTGAGCCCGCCGGGTTATCGCCTTCCAGCTTAAGCAACACGGTGCTGTTGGTATGGGCTGCCATACGTTGCAGTTTCACTAAACGGGTATTACCAATTTGACTGTCGATACTGGCAAAGGTCATAAGATCACCGATAGACATATTAGGCTTTACTTAAGCGCATAAGGTTATCACAAATCACCGCTGCAGCGATGCCGACATTCAGTGATTCCGCGTCGCCAAAGGCCGGGATGGTAATTTTACGGTTAATTACTTGCTCCAGTTCGGCGCTGATGCCATTGGCTTCGTTACCTAATACAATAAAGCCGCCGGCTTGTGTCAGCTGCAGCTGATGTACCGACTCACCGCCTAAATAAGCGCCATAGACTGGCAGCGTGGCTTGTGCCAGCAGCGGCTGCAGCGCTTGGTAATGCAGCTGTACGCGTAAAAATGAGCCTTTGGCGGCGGCAATGACTTTGGGGTTGTAGCAGTCGGCGGTGTCTAACGAGCAAACAATATGCTTAATACCGTACCAGTCGGCAATGCGGATCATGGTGCCTAAGTTACCCGGGTCATTAATTTGATCCAGCACCAACACAAAGCCGTGGCTAGGTGGTACAAAATCGCTTGGTGCCGGCATTTTCACCACGGCCAGTGCGGCATCATTGCTGGCAAAGGTGCCAACTTTCACTAACTCTTCAGCACTGCATTGCTGCACCAGTGCCGCGGCTTTTACATGCTGCGGGTAGCGCTGTAAGAAGGTATCGGTGGCAAATACCGCCTCAACCTGCCAGGGGGACGCCAGCAGTTCCAGCACCGCCTTTTCGCCTTCGACAAAAAACAGCTGCTCGGCTTTGCGGTACTTTTTTTGCTGTAAGGAGCGGACAAGCTTGCTCCACTTTTGGCTGATCATTTCGCAAATACCTGTTTGCCGTTAACAAAGGTTTGCTCTACTTCGACCCGCCATAGCTGCTCCGACGGAATAGTGTAAATGTCGCGGTCGATAATAATGAAATCGGCCCAGCTACCGGGGGCTAAAGTCCCCATACTGTCATCCTGAAAGGCGCCGTAAGCGGCATCGACAGTAAAAGAGCGTAGCGCTTCAGTTAGGCTGAGCTTTTGCTCGGGCAGCCAGCCACCTACCGGCTGATTATCCTGGCTTTGGCGGGTGACCGAGGCATGAATGCCGTGAAAGGCGTTGGCCAGTTCTACTGGAAAGTCAGAGCCGCCGACAATAATGCTGCCCTGATCAATAAAGCTGCGCCAGGCGTAAGCGCCACGTAAACGCGCCACACCTAAGCGGTCGCCAGCCATATTTTTATCTGAGGTAGCATGCACGGCCTGCATCGCCGGCAGCACATGTAACTTGGCAAAGCGCGGGATATCTTTCGGCGAGACAATTTGCGCATGTTCGATGCGGTGGCGGCTGGCAACGCGTTGATCTTCTGGCACCAGCTGCTCAAAGCGGTCCAACACCAGCCGGTTGGCTAAATCGCCAATGGCGTGCACATTGGTTTGAAAACCGGCGGCTATTGTCATTTGCATAATTTGTGTTAGCTGATCCGGCTGGGTGACCAATAAGCCTTTTTGGCCGGGCTGGTCGCTGTAAGGCTCAATTAACGCTGCGCCACGGCTACCCAGGGCGCCGTCACCGTAAATTTTCACTGAGCGGATATCTAAAAAATCCTCTGGGTCATCGATAATGCCGGCCTTGAGCCAGTCTGGCAGCTGTGGGTCGCGTGCCGACAGCATAGGGTAAATACGCATCGGTAGTTTTCGCTCAGCCGCCAGTTGCTGATACAGCTTGACGGTATCGGTATCAACGCCGGCATCGTGCACACTGGTAATGCCCAGTGCCAGCAGGTGGTCAAAAGCAGCGTTCAGAGCGCGCACTTTAGCGGCGTTATCTGGCGTGGGGATATGCTGCTCAACCAGCAGCATGGCATTATCAATTAACACGCCGGTGGGGTTGCCTTTGGCATCGCGCACTATCTCGCCGCCCGGTGGATCTATGCTGTCTTTGGTTATACCGGCCAGCGCCAGAGCTTTACTGTTGGCCCAGCCGGCGTGAGCGTCGATACGCTCTAAATAAACCGGTTTATCGCTAATGGCTTCATCTAGGCTGGCGCTGCTGGGAAAGCTATTGGTAGGCCACAGTACCTGGTTCCAGCCCCGGCCAACAATCCAGGGCGCGTCTTTGTTAGCGTTAGCAAATGCTGCTACGCGCGCTACCGCTTCTTGCTCACTTTGGCTGCCACGCAGTTCTACCTGCGCCAGGTTTTGCCCCAGCCCCAGCACATGGCCGTGGCCGTCAATTAAACCGGGTAACAGGGTTTTGCCCTGACCGCTAAGCTGCTTTGCATCGGGGTATTGTGCTAACAGGCTGTTATCACCCCGTGCCAGCACTTTGCCGCTTTCATCGTCAAACACCAGCACACTGAACTGCTGCAGCTGCCGATGGCTGTCAAAGCCATAACCCTTGATATCAGACACGACCACAGGAGCGGCAGTTAAGCTACAACTGAAGATGGCACTCGCCAGGCTGGCAACACGAAACATAACGGTGGATCCCTGTTTGAATTTTGCTGAACTATAACAATAAACTGGCTAACAACAAAACGGCGCCAGGGTAAGTGGCGCCGCTTCAAGGTTAGTTGGCTGTAGCCTGTTCGATACGCTCGCGCGTGTCGGGGTGGGTGCTAAGATACTTCAACAGTGCGCTGTTTTGCTCGCCATCATCGCCATGGCTGGCAAGTAAGGCTGCCATGGCATCGGCAAAGGCCTGCGGCGATTTACCCAGCGCGGTCAGTTTAGCAATAGCAAACTGGTCGGCCTCGCGCTCCATATCGCGCGAAAAGGCATTTTGCAGCAGCACAGAGCCAGAGCCTAGCAACAAATCGGCCACGCCCTCGGGGTTGCCAAACACAATACCGATCACCAGTGTGGCACCCAGTGACTGGGCGATTAACCGCACGCTGTGCTGGCCTTCGACATGGCCAATTTCGTGCAGCAATACCGCTAAAATGGCATCAGGTTGGTCTTGTAGCAGGCTGACCAGCTGATCGGTAATCACCACAGTACCATCGGGCAGCGCAAAAGCATTGGCGCCGAAAAAGTCTGACTTAAACAAATGCAACTGATACTGACGTTGCTCCAATGACAGCTGGTTTAACGCCATTTGCCAGTGGTAGCGCACCATGGCTTGCTGCTCTGCGGGTAACTCAGTCGGTTCTAAGGTGGTTTTTTGCAAACTGTAAAAGGTTTGTCGCCCCATTTGCTGCTTCACACTGTCAGGTACCAGTGGTACGGCAGCGCTGGCCAGCATTGGCATTAAATCGACAATGATCCACCACAGCAGCAAAGGCGAGAGCAGCAGTGCCACTACAATAGACAGTTTGTGGCTTTCCAGCCGCTCTGCCAGTGCGCTGCGTTTAGACAACCGCGGCCAGCGATAACGGTTATCGCTTGGCACAAAAACAGCACCGTCACGCAAACGCAGCTCTACCGCCAGGCCAGGCACGGCACTGCCAAAGCGGTAGTCGGCCGTGCCGGCCTGCGCCAGCAGCGTTTTGTTATCGCTGCTGCGGATAAGCAGCATGCCCTGCGGGCTAAGTTCAGCCTCGGCAGCATGTAGCGTGCTGCTGCCGGCAAACTGGAACTGGCCCTGAACAAAGGTTGTGTTATGCATTATGCCAGTGACACATCGACGTCAAACAGGCCTGCGGCTTCCTCACCAAAGGCGTTGCTGTCTTGTTGCACTTCGTCAACCAGGCTGTCGATCGCCGGATAAACCGCAACGGTAGTCACACTGGCCAGATAGGCCGCTTTGCGGATCTTGGTCCAGGGGTAGGCCAGGCCCACGGTGACAATAATGGCCAACAGGTTAGATAAAATTAGCCAGGCATAGGGGATAACCTGCATTTCTGACTTAAATTTGGCCACGCCCGGCAGTTCAGTGCGCTCAAACAGGTGGTTACGGATCATGCTCTGGTAAATAGCACCACTTAGCGCGAAGCCAACAAAATACAGGGCGAACACCGCTAAGGTAATAAGCATAGCTAAGGCACCTTTGCCGCTTTCGCTGTCTGCACCCGCGGTTGCGGCGGCTATAAAACCAATTACAGCACTGACGATAGCAATAACGAAACCCAGACCCATAATGGCGGCAAATGCGACCAGGGCGGCAATATAGTACGAGCTGGTGTCGGTATTCACGTGCAGCTTTTTACCACCAAAACTGATGTTACTGCACAGATACTGGTCTATTTTTTTCAGCGCCCACGGCATAGCCAGGTACAGGGTAAAGACCGACAGTACCGGCAATAGCACAAAGTATTTTAAAGCGCCCAGGTAGTTACCATGAAAAGCAAAACGTACATTGCGGTAGCTGGTCATACGCATGTTAAATTTCATGCTTTGTACAATCAGCCAGGGTGACAGCAGCATAAACGGCAGTGCCAGCAGCAAGGCGGCTTGTGGTGATAAAGAAGAAAGAGCAAAAAACAGCGCAAAGATAATAACGGCAATAATACGGCCTTTTAAAATTTGTATTGGGCTGGCCAAATAACGAAACGGCTGGTTATCAATGCGGGTATGGCCATAGAAATACTGGTTAGTACGTACTTTGGCCCAGGCACTGTAAATGCCCAGCGTAACGATACTTAGCAGCAGGTTAACGATCCAAATACCAAAAAACTCACCGGCCTGACCGCTAAAGGCGACCTTACCTACCCGGGGTTGCGCCGGGCTGGTTATATTATTCTCCATAGTACAGCTTCCTTATTGTTATGTTGATGTAAAACAAAGGCCAGATTATACCGATAAAACCGCTATAAAGTGCAACGAATATTTATTAAAACGTTAAAAGAAATAGCGTTGAATATTCAATGCCACTGTATAAGCGCTGGCTCAGGTGATTACTCCGCCATTGGCAAGTTTTGCCGGGTTGAGCAGGGCCTCAAGCTCGGTTCGGCTATAGCCGGTATGCTCTTGTGCAACGTCCAGTATTGGCCGTTGCTGTTGGTAGGCTTGTTTGGCAATATCGGCCGCTTTGCTGTAGCCAATTAATGGATTAAGCGCAGTGACCAATACAGGGTTAAGTGCCAGCGCTTTGGCAATGTTGGCTTCATTTACGCTAAAGCCGGCAATTGCCTGCCCGGCCAGTGCGTTACAGCCATTGGCGAGTAGCTCTATGCTTTGCAGCAGGTTATACGCCACCAGCGGTAACATCACATTCAGTTCAAAGTTGCCGCTTTGGCCAGCGATAGTGATGCTGGCGTCATTACCGATCACCTGAGCACACAACATAGCAACCGCCTCCGGGATCACCGGATTTACTTTGCCCGGCATAATGGACGAGCCTGGCTGCAGCGCCGGTAAACTGATTTCTGCCAGGCCCGCCAGGGGGCCGGAGTTCATCCAGCGTAAGTCATTACACAGTTTCATCAGGCTTACCGCTAACACCTTTAATGCTCCCGAAGTGGCAACTGCGGTATCCTGGCTACCAATGGCGCTGAAATAGTTATTTGCCGGGCGAAACGGTTGGCCGGTCAGTGCTGACAGTTCCTGACAAAACAGCAAAGCAAAGCCGGGCGCTGCGTTAATGCCAGTGCCAACGGCAGTGCCGCCCTGTGCCAATTGCTGCAGGTTGTGCTGCTGCGTTAACAATCCCTGTTCTGCCGCCGCCAGTTGTGCTTGCCAACCACCGAGTACCTGACCAAAGGTAACGGGCATGGCATCCATCAGGTGGGTGCGACCCGTTTTGACGATATGACCAATCTGCTGGCTTTTTTCCTTCAACGTGCGTTGTAACCGTTGCAGTGCTGGCAGCAGCTGTTGCTCCAGCGCCAGGCAGGCACTGATATGAATAGCTGTGGGTATGCTGTCATTACTGCTTTGGCCCAGATTAACATGATCGTTGGGGCTGACACGGCTGCCCAATTCACGGCTGGCCAGTGTGGCCAGTACTTCGTTGACATTCATATTGCTGCTGGTCGCTGAGCCGGTCTGGAACACATCCAGCGGGTAGTGCTGCATATCGGTTTGCGCCAGCTGATTTTGTGCCGCGTGAATAATGGCATCGGCAATGGATGGTGCCAGTACCCCCAACTGTCGGTTTGCAACCGCTGCAGCATGCTTTTGCAGTAACAAGGCTTGAATAAAACGCTGCGGTAGTTTTAACGGGCTTAAGCGAAAGTTTTGCCGGGCGCGTTCAGTTTGCGCCTGATACAGTGCGGATGCCGGGACTTCTAATGCCCCCATGCTGTCGTGCTCAGTTCTGGTGTTCATCAGGTTGCTCCTGTGTGCTGTTGCGGCTGTTAGCAAGCTTAGTTGTTTGCGTTAAACAAGACGTTTTTTACGGCAAAGTACCGCAGGTTAAGTCTATGAATGACGTACTGTTAATAGACATTTTTGCCAGATACCGGTATAAATATTGCTGAAAAGCCAGAAAGATTAACACCCGACAAACTGATTTTCAGCCCACCCATTGTAGCAAAGGCACTCTGTCTTCTATGCTTGGTTCACTGCCTATGCACATCAACGACTTAATCATCGGTATTAAGACGGCGGGCTGAAGGTCGGTAAGGTTAACCTAGAAAAGGATATGCGACAGCTATGACTCTCTTGTGGATTTTACTTCTGCCGCTACTGGGAAGCCTGGTTCCCGTACTGACGGCCCGCTGGAGCCGCAGTGCCTGCGCTCTGGCAACAGCCATTCCGCCTTCTGTTGCCCTGATGTTGCTGCTTTATCATAGCAGTGCCATTTTAGATGGCGGCAGCGTCAGATTTTTCCTGTCGTGGATCCCGCTGCTAGGGCTGGATATCACCATTATTCTCGACGGCCTGGCCTTTATGTTTGGCTTGCTAATTTTAGGCATTGGCTTGCTGATTATTTTGTATGCGCGTTACTACTTATCTGAACGCGACTCGATGCCACGGTTTTATGCCTATTTAATGCTGTTTATGACCGCCATGCTGGGCATAGTGTTGTCGGGTAATTTGCTGCAACTGTGGCTGTTCTGGGAGCTAACCAGTATCAGCTCCTTTTTGCTGATCAGTTTCTGGTGGCACAAAGCAGAGGCCCGGCGCGGTGCCCGTATGGCACTTACGGTAACCGGTGCCGGTGGTTTGGCGTTGTTGGCGGCGTTTTTACTTATAGGTCAGGTGGTGGGCAGCTACGATTTACAACAGGTGCTGGCCAGTGCTGAGCTGATACAACAACATGCCTGGTATCCGGTAATTTTGGTGCTGTTTTTGCTGGGGTGCTTTACCAAGTCGGCGCAGTTTCCGTTTCATTTCTGGTTACCCAATGCCATGGCGGCACCCACGCCGGTAAGTGCTTACTTACACTCGGCTACCATGGTTAAAGCTGGTATCTTTTTATTAGCGCGATTTTACCCGGCCTTGTCCGGCACCGAACTGTGGTTTGTGTTAGTGAGCGTAACTGGCCTTGCTACCTTGCTGCTCGGTGCTTATCTGGCGCTGTTTAAGCATGACTTAAAAGGCCTGTTGGCGTACTCCACCATCAGTCACCTGGGTCTGATTACGTTGCTATTCGGTATGGGCACCGATTTAGCTGCCGTGGCTGGCTTATTTCACATTATTAACCATGCCACTTTCAAAGCATCGTTGTTTATGGCAGCTGGCATTATTGACCATGAAACCGGCTCGCGTGATATGCGCAGGCTCAACGGCTTATGGCAGTTTATGCCGATCACCGCGACGCTTGCGATGGTGGCCGCTGCCGCCATGGCCGGAGTGCCGCTGTTAAATGGCTTTTTATCGAAAGAAATGTTCTTTGCTGAGACGTTGCACCAACACTTGTTGGGCTCGTTGTCTTGGGTGATCCCGGTACTGGCGACCGTGGCGGCGGTGTTTTCTGTGGCCTACTCAATGCGCTTTATCCACGATGTATTTTTTAATGGCCAACCCAAGGGGTTAACCAAAACGCCGCATGAGCCGCCGCGTTATATGCGGGTGCCGGTAGAAGTGCTGGTTGCACTGTGTATTTTGGTTGGCCTGTTTCCCGGCTATCTGATCGGTGATTTGCTACAGGCCGCCTCTGCTGCGGTATTGCCTGGCGATGTGCCAAGCTATAGCCTGGCGATTTGGCATGGTTTTAATCTGCCATTATTGATGAGTGCGCTGGCGCTGGTGGGCGGCATAGTCATTTACGTGAACCGCAAGCACTTATTTGATTTTCAAAATACTCTGCCAGATGTCGATGCACTAAACAGCTTTGAGCGCTCAGTAAAACGTTTTGCCGAGCGTTGTGGCCGTATTTACCAATGGCTGGACAGTGGTTCGTTACAGCGTTACATGACATTGACGTTGCTCAGCTTTGTGATTCTGGCCGGCTTACCCTTGACCGATTTGGTTACCTTATGGGGCGGGCGAGAAGAGCTACCAATAGACGCTGTTAACGCCACGGGGGCCGTGATGCTGCTGATCGCCGCTTTTGCTACCGTGCTGTGGCACCGTAAACGGGTCGTCGCTCTGCTGATGATTTCCGTGGTCGGGCTGATGGTGTCTATCGCCTTTACCCGTTTTTCTGCGCCTGATTTAGCGCTTACCCAGCTGTCGGTTGAGGTGGTGACCATTATTTTGCTTATGCTGGCGCTGTTTTTCCTGCCGCATAAAACACCGAAGCAATCGGAATCATCGCGGGTGGTGCGTGACTTAAGTATTGCCAGCATGGTCGGGGTGATCATCGGCAGTTTAAGTTATGCATTAATGACCCGGCCCTTTAATACCATCTCTGACTATTTTATTGCCAATGCCAAGATCGGCGGCGGCGGTACTAACGTGGTTAATGTGATCCTGGTAGATTTTCGCGGCTTTGATACCATGGGCGAGATCGCTGTATTGGGCATTGCCTCACTAGGTATTTTTAAACTGCTGACCCGCATACCGCTGTTTAAACCCAGCAGCGATGGTGAGGGCCGGCCCTGGGCATTAGAGCGTCACTCATTGTTGCTGTCTACCGTGTCACAAAGTTTGTTGCCACTGGCCATCATGGTGTCGATCTACATCTTCTTCCGTGGCCATAACTTACCGGGCGGCGGCTTTATTGCTGGCTTAGTCACTGCAGTGGCGATTATTCTGCAGTATATTGCGCAGGGTGTGGATTGGGTTAAAGCCCGTATGAACGTTGAGTATCAGCGTGTGGTCGCGGTAGGCCTGATGATTGCGCTGCTTACCGGCGTAGCCAGCTGGCTGTTTAACCGGCCGTTTTTAACCTCATGGTTTGATTATTTCGATATTCCGCTTTTGGGCAAAATTGAACTTGCCAGCGCCATGGCGTTTGATCTGGGTGTTTATGTCACCGTAGTAGGCTCTACTTTACTGATCCTGGCGAGCCTGGGCAAAATGACCACAGCGCACCGGCCGGTGCATAAGGAGACCATCTGATGGAAACCCTGTTTGCCTGTTGTGTTGGCTTTTTAAGCGCCTGCGGCATTTTCCTCATGCTGCGCGGCCGTACTTTCCCGGTAATGCTGGGGCTGACCATGCTGTCTTATGCGGTAAACCTGTTTATTTTTGCTTCAGGCCGCTTAACGTTGCGTGGCGCCGCGGTACTGGGCACCAGTGAGCAATACGCTGATCCTCTGCCGCAAGCCTTAGTGTTGACTGCCATTGTGATTGGCTTTGCCATGACCGCGTTTTTGGTGATTTTAGCGATACGGGCGCGGGCAGATTTAGGTAATGACCATGTTGATGGCAAATTGCCTGATGCCGATGTAGTTAAAAAGGAGAGCCGTTGATGTGGCATTTAATTACGGCACCGGTGCTGTTGCCGATGTTTACCGCGCTGCTCATTATGCTGCCGCCTATCCATTATTCACCAAACCGGCGTCGTTGGGTCAGTATGATATCCAGCGCCATTCAGCTGGTGCTGGTAGTCCTGTTACTCATGCAGGTGCAACAGCAGGGGCAGCTGCATTACGCTATCGGTAACTGGCAGGCGCCCTTTGGTATTATTCTGGTCGCAGATACGTTGTCGGTGGTGCTGGTATGTTTAACATCATTCCTGGCATTGGGCGCCATTTGTTATGGCAGTGCCGGTGAAGATGAAAAAGGCTCGTTTTTTCATCCACTATTCCAGTTCCAGGTGATGGGTATTAACGGTGCTTTTCTAACGGGTGATTTATTTAACCTGTTTGTGTTCTTTGAGGTATTACTGATTGCCTCTTACGCGTTGTTAATTCATGCCGGTGGTAAGAACAAAACGAAAGCCGCTGTACATTATGTCGTGCTAAACCTGACGGGCTCGGCCATCTTTCTTATCTCGCTGGCGGTGCTGTATGGCACAACCGGCACCTTAAATATTGCCGATATGGCGCAAAAAGTGGCGCAGCTGCCGGCGTCTGACCTGATGCTGGTTAAATCCGGCGCCCTGATGTTGATGATCGTATTTGCGCTGAAGGCTGCTGTGTTACCGCTGCAATTCTGGTTGCCGGCAACCTATGCCTCAGCTTCGGCACCGGTTGCGGCGCTGTTTGCTGTGATGACCAAGATTGGCGTTTATGCACTGCTGCGGGTGTATACCACCATTTTTGGTAACGAGGCAGGAGAGCTGTCGGGGATTGCCGCAGACTGGCTACTGCCGGCCGGTTTAGCCACTATTGCTTTGGGCGCTATTGGTGTTATGGCCAGCCAGGATTTTCGTAAACTGGTGGCGAATCTGGTGCTGCTGTCCGTAGGTACTCTGGTGAGTCTGGTTGCATTGCAAACTCAGCAGGCCGCCGCTGCGGCCTTGTATTATACCGTGCACTCTACGCTGGTAACGGCAGCGCTGTTTTTAATCGCGGATCTGATCGCAAACCAGCGCGGTAAAGCGGCTGACAGGTTGGTCTCCGGGCGTAAAGTGGTGCAGCCGGTGCTGCTGGGCATGATGTTTATGGTAGGCGCACTGAGTGTCGCCGGTTTGCCGCCGCTATCCGGTTTTGTTGGTAAGGTGATGTTGCTGCAGTCGGTGACTGACCCAAGCAGCCGGCTCTGGTTGTGGGCCCTGGTGCTGGTCAGCAGTTTAGTGGTGATTATCGGCTTATCCCGTGCTGGTAGCACCTTATTTTGGCGGATTAGTGGTACTGACACTGTGGCTGAAACCGCTAAGCCATTGCAGGTATTTGCGGTGTGCTGGTTATTGTTAGCTAGCCCCTTGCTGGTGATTTTTGCTGGCCCGCTGACTGAGCTGTCGTTGCAGGCAGCGGCGCAACTGTATGACACTAAGACGTCAGTACAATTGATTTTAGGCCAGGAGGTGACGCCATGAGGTTTAAGCCGAAGTTTCGCTGGTTGCCTACGCCTTATCGCAGTGTGTTGCTGTTTGTCGTCTGGTTACTGCTAAACCAGAGCATTGAAGCGGTGCATGTGTTTTTTGGTCTGATACTGGCAATCGTTATTCCATTACTCACGTTGCGTTTTCGTGACCCTCAGCCACTGATTGAGCGGCCAATGCTGGCGCTGCGTTATATTCTGCGGGTGTTTGGTGACATTATTACAGCCAATGCCCAAGTTGCAGTGTTGATACTGGGGCCAAAGCAACGGTTAAACCCGGCATTTGTCAAAGTGCCGTTGGATTTGCAGCATGAATTGCCCATTACTATTTTAGCCAGTACGGTGTCGATGACGCCGGGTACGGTCAGCGCTGAAATTTACCCCAGTGTTGAGCAACTGCCTGAAGGCGAGCCCCTGCCGCAGCGTTGGCTGCTGATCCATGTGCTGAACCTGAAAGATGAGGCGCAGCTTATTGCCGAGATCAAACAGCGTTATGAAGCACCGCTGAAGGAGATTTTTCAATGCTAAATAATGTCATCATGCTGGTGTTTGCCATGATTAGTGTGGCACTACTACTGAATTTATGGCGCCTGCTGCGGGGGCCTAGTTTGCCAGACCGCATTCTGGCGCTGGATACCATGTATATCAACAGCATAGCACTGATTATTCTGTACGGTTTGCTGATGGGATCACCGCTGTATTTTGAGGCCGCTTTGCTGATTGCGATGCTGGGTTTTGTCAGTACTGTGGCGGTGTGTAAGTTCTTGCTGCGTGGCGATATTATCGAATAGGAGCGGTTATGCAAAACTGGATCGAGTGGGCTGTGGCATTTTTTCTGTTACTGGGTGGCAGCTTCGTGTTAATCGGCTCTATTGGCTTAACCCGCATGCCTGACTTTTTTATGCGGCTGCATGGGCCAACCAAAGCAACCACCCTGGGTATGGGGGGCATTTTGCTGGGGTCAATTTTCTTTTTTAGCTTGTCAGGCGGCGTCAGTGTGCATGAGCTTTTGATTACCATCTTTTTGCTTATCACAGCGCCTATCAGCGCACATATGCTGATAAAGACGGCACTGCACCACAAATTAAAAGCGATAACTAAAACCAAAGGGCTGGATAATATAGCGCCGGCGCAAAGTAAGCAGCATAGCCGTAAACCCTTGCCATAGCGCGGGTTTAGGGTATTAACTTACTGCTCGTCAAAACCGTTATTGATTAAATCAACCACGGCGATAAGTGCCTTTTCAGCGTCATCGCCCTGGGTGCAGACTTCCAGCGTTTTTCCTTTACTACTGGCCAGCATTAACAGCGCCAATACACTGCTGGCATCAGCCGTTTTTTCATCTTGTACCAGCTCTATTTTGGCCTGAAACTGCTGACATAACTGTGCCAGTTTAGTTGCAGCGCGGGCATGTAAGCCCAGCTGATTAACGATGGTAACGGTTTGACGGCATTGCATGAGTTACGCCTTGTGGTGACGCGATAGCTCACGGTGACGAACCTGCACGTCGTCGCGTGAACTGCGATAACTTTCGACCAGGCTTTCCACCATATACACAGAGCGATGCTGGCCACCGGTGCAACCAATGGCTATGGTCAGATAACTGCGGTTATTACGCTCCAGCTGTGGCAGCCAGGTACTGATAAAACTGTTAATTTGCCAGATGTATTTGGCTACAACAGGTTGTGCCGCCAGATAATCTTTTACCGGTTGGTCAAGCCCGGTGAGTGGCTTTAAATCAGGCTCCCAATGCGGGTTAGGTAAAAAGCGGGCGTCGAAGACAAAGTCGGCATCTTTCGGGATACCGTATTTAAAGCCAAAAGATTCAAATAAAATCACCAGGCGGCCGGTTTTCTGGCCCAAAATGCGTTCGCGCAGTTGCTCGGCTAACTGATGCACATTCAAGTCGGTGGTATCAATATAGAGGTCGGCCCGGCTGGATATAGGGTCTAACAGCTGCTGCTCGCGCTGTATCGCTTCATCCAGCGACATAGCCTGATGCGATAACGGGTGTAACCGGCGTGTTTCGCTAAAACGCTTAATTAAGCTGGCGTGATCTGCATCCAGGTAAAGAATGGTCAGCTCGAGTTTGCGTGGCAAGTAAGACAAAATCTCAGACAGCTCATTTGGGTCTTGCGGCAGGTTCCGCACGTCTATGCTTACGGCAACACGCTCATACTGCCCCATCACGGTGGTCGCCAGCGTAGGCAGCAAATTAACCGGAATATTGTCGACACAATAGTAGCCTAAGTCTTCCATCACCCTCAGCGCGACAGATTTGCCTGAGCCGGAACGACCACTGACTACCAGCAGCTTCATTTGTCTGTGCCTACTGTGCTGTAATCCACCAACAGCTGGTACAACTCCTGGTTGGTCTGAGCATGGCGGATTTTTTTGGTGAGTTCTTTTTGGCTTAACAGCTTGGCGATACCCGCTAAGGTACTAAGGTGCGCCTGACATTGTTCTTCCGGTATTAAAATAGCGCAAAAAATATCTACCGGCTGATTGTCTATTGCATCAAAGGGGATAGCCTCTTTACTGACCACAAAGACCAGCACTGGCTGGGTCACCGACTTTAATTTGCCGTGCGGTATGGCGATACCGCCACCGATGCCGGTAGAGCCAAGCTTTTCCCGTGTCATCAGGGCTTCCAGAATACTGTACTCGGTCATGTCAGGCAGCTGTTGATGCGCCAGCTCGGCGATGTACTCGAGGATCCGTTTTTTGCTATTAAAAAGAACTGCACTTTTAGTGCAGTTCTCAGCAAGCATTGCAGTTAGATTCATCATGTCAGGTTAGTGTCGGGCTATTTTCTCTTTATGCTTAATCACCTGGCGATCGAGTTTATCTATCAGCTGGTCGATAGCGGCATACATATTTTCATCTTCAGAAACTGCAAAAACTTCACCGCCGTTCAGGTGGAGTTTGGCTTCAGCAATCTGTTTCAATTTTTCCACGTTTAGGATCACATGTACATTGTTAATATGATCGAAATGCCGTTCCAGCTTAGCAAACTTGCTGTCCACGTATTCTTTTAAGGCTTCAGTAATTTCAACATGGCGACCAGTTAGGTTGATTTGCATAGACATATTCCTTCTTTTAGGCTTATTTACAGCAAGGTCTTGCGTTGATTTGACGGTGGAATAAACAGCGATTCACGGTATTTGGCAATGGTGCGTCGTGCTACGTTAATCCCCTGCTCCAGCAAAATATCGGCCATCTTACTGTCACTCAGCGGTTTGGCCGGGTTTTCCGCCGCCACTAATTTTTTAATAAACGCCCTGATGGCAGTTGATGAGCATTCACCGCCACTCTCTGTACTAACATGACTGGAAAAAAAGAATTTAAGTTCAAAGATCCCTCTGGGTGTGTGCATATATTTTTGGGTGGTGACACGGGAAATAGTCGACTCATGCATGCCGACCATTTCTGCGACGTCATTTAACACCATCGGCTTCATGGCTTCTTCACCATGCTCAAAAAACGCCTGCTGTTGTTGCACTATACAATTGGCTACTTTTAATAAGGTTTCGTTACGGCTTTCCAGGCTCTTTAAAAACCATTTGGCCTCCTGCAGATGTGAGCGGATAAACTGGCTGTCTGACGCATTTCGGGCTGTTCTGGACATCGCAGCATACTGCTGGTTAATGCGTACTTTGGGCATCGCGTCCGGGTTTAGCTCAACTTGCCAGCGGCCTTTTACCTTTGTCACACTCACATCCGGGATCACGTATTGCTGCTCTTGCCTTATTACGTCAGCACCCGGTCTTGGATTTAAACTGTGGATCAGCCGCATCACTTCTTTCAGTTCATCTTCTTTGAGTTTAGTCACCCGCATCAAAGAACGAAAGTCACGATTAGCTAAAAATTCAGTGTGGTCACGGATCAGGCTCTGCGCCTCACTGAGAAAGGGAGTGGCCGGATCGAATTGACGTAGTTGCACCAACAAACACTCCTGCACCGAACGGGCGCCTACGCCAACCGGGTCAAATAACTGAATGCGTTTGATCACGGCTTCTACTTCATCGGCTTCTACCTCTGGCAAGCCGAGAGAGTCGAGAATATCTTCGCAGCTGATGGTTAGTAAGCCATTGTCGTCGATGGCTTCAATAATAATCTCGGCGATGGCGCGGTCGGTGTCAGAAAAGGGTGTAAGCTGCATTTGCCAGCGCAAATAGTCCTGCAGGGTTTCACTGGTTTCACCCTGATAAACATAATCGTCATCGGGATTGCCGGCGCTACCGGCACTGACCGGTTCTGCACTAACCAAATCATCCCAGTTATTGTCCAGCGGTAACTCTTCCTGAATATTTTGCTCGGTCATCGCTTCGCTGCTGTCAGGCTCGCTCGGTTCAAAGCTGTCATCCTGCGGCTGCTCACTATGCTCCTGTGGCTCACTGCTGCTTTTAGCGTCGGGGGTGAAACTGTCAAACTCCTCGTCCGCTTCCAGCAATGGGTTAGCGTCAAGAGCTTCCTGAATTTCCTGTTGCAACTCTATCGTCGACAACTGTAACAAGCGAATAGCCTGTTGCAATTGTGGCGTCATGGTTAGCTGCTGTCCTAAGCGAAGTTGCAAAGAGGGTTTCATCTACTTCTACCGTTCTCCTGAATCACACGCTGTTGTTGTTTTTTGCTAACTATAGCCTGAATTGCTCGCCAAGGTATACATCGCGCACTTTCTGATTGGCCAGCACCTCTTGTGGTGCGCCGGAGGCAATTAGCTCGCCATGACTGACAATGTAGGCGATTTCGCACACATCAAGGGTTTCACGCACATTGTGGTCGGTAATCAGTACCCCAATGCCCCGTTGTGCCAGGTGCTGAATAATTTTCTTAATGTCTAAAACCGAAATAGGGTCAACACCGGCAAAGGGCTCGTCCAGCAGGATAAACGCAGGATTAGCCGCCAGAGCGCGGGCAATTTCTACCCGGCGCCGCTCGCCACCGGATAAGCTCATGCCCAGGCTATGTTTGATGTGGCCGATGTGAAACTCTTCGAGTAAATCGTCGGCAATTTCCTCCCGTTGGGTGCGGCTTAAGTCTTTACGGGTTTGCAAAATAGCCAATAAATTGTCGTACACACTGAGCTTGCGGAAAATAGAGCTTTCCTGTGGCAAATAGCCGATACCGCAACGGGCCCGCTCATGAATTGGGCTGAAGGTAATGTCCTGTTCATTAAGGCTGATATGGCCTTTGTCAGAGGGCACCAAACCCACAATCATGTAAAAGGTGGTGGTTTTACCGGCGCCGTTAGGGCCGAGCAAGCCAACAATCTGGCCGGCGTTCACCGACAGGCTGACATCCTTTACGACTTGCCGGCCTTTATAACTTTTAGCCAGATGTGAGGCGACTAACTTCATGGATTGTTCTTTTCCTCTGGCGTAAAAATGGTGGTGACCCGCTTAGAGTCGTTACTTTCGGCACTGAGCTGCTTTTTCTCCACGTTATAGCGGATAACTGAGGCTTTTACTACGCTGCCACTTTGTGTCAGTTCGGCATCGCCGCTCAGCGTCAGGGTACGGCTGGAAGGCTCGTAACGCATTTGTGTGGCCGTAGCCGTTACCGGCTGGCCGTTATCCAGTTGCTGTGAGTAACTTACCGGGCTGCCGGTTGCGGTATACACCTCTTTACCCTTGCCGGCACTGGCATCAATTTCCAGTTGATCGGCTTTCATTTGTAAAGAACCTTGTGTTATCAGCACATTAGAGCGGTAGGTGAGGATGTTTTCTTCTACCGACACCAGTTGGTCGGCGTCTATTTGAATTTGCTGGCTGTAGTCTGGTTGGGCGGCGCTAAGGCTGGCGCAGCCAAAACATAATGCTAAAAAAAACTTAGTTTTCATTCTGATATACCGTTTTGTCATGCTGTAATAGCTGGAAGGTTTTACTTTTCAGGTCTGCATTAATACCGTTGCCGAGAATATAAAACCCCTGACCCTGAATTCTAACCGGGTGATTATTAATCAAGGCATTGCTGGGAAACAACATTTCCAGTTGCTCGGTTTCAATACGTTGGATCAATTCGTTTTGTTGCTGACTGACAATTTGTACCTGCTGCTCCAGGATGATCTTATCCTGCGGAAACCACACTGCATAGCGGCTGCTGGCACGCCAGTTTGGCTGCTGCGCGTTGTAAAGGGTATACACTGGCTGTTCAAACTGGGTAAAACCGAGTTGGGCAAAATGCTCAAGCCGCTCTGCACTGACAGTGTCAGCCAGAAAGCCCTCGGCGTTGTATAGCATTCGGGTGACGTTTTGCGCGACATAATCAGGCAACAGCTCTTGATCGGTCTGTAGCGGATCTGCCAGCTCTGCCGGTTCAAACCACAGGTAAAGTGCTGTTGCAGTCAATGCCAGGACCACCAGGGTCAGCAATTTTCTCATGCGCTGCTTCCGTCGAACAAACCAAATTTGTGCTGACTGATGAGCAGTAAATCGCACAGTTCTCTGACGGCGCCAAAGCCACCGTTTAAACAGGTAGTATAGGTGGCATGCTTAACCAGGTAAGGGTGGGCGTCTTTTACTGCTACCGCCAGACCGCAATGCTGCATCACCTGCCAGTCGGCTAGGTCATCGCCAATATAGGCAACATTGGCGGCGTTTAGTTGCAATTTTTGCAGCAACTCGTTAAAGGCTGCCAGTTTATTTTCCTGGCCCTGATAAATGTATTGCACACTGAGTGCTGTCATACGCTGCTGCACTATGGCTGAGTTACGGCCGGTAATTACCGCGACTTCTATGCCGGCCTGACGCAATGCTTTAATACCGTAGCCATCGCGAGTGTGAAAGGCTTTTAGCTCTTCACCATTGTTGCCAAGGTAAATACGGCCATCAGAAAATACACCATCAACATCACAAATCAGCAGCTTTACCTGACTGGCGCGTTCTAAAAGCGGCTGGCTAACTCTTTGATATAGTTCGCTAAACAGGGGCATTTACATTACTCCGGCACGTAACAGATCATGCATATTCATCGCGCCTACCGGGACTTTGTGCTCATCGACAATAATAAGACCGTTAATTTTTTTCTGCTGCATAATTTGCAGCGCTTCAGCCGCTAACATTTCTGCCTTGGCAGTAATGCAGGTTCTGGTCATCACTTCAGCAATCAGGCTGCTGTGAATATCGATGCGTAAATCCAGTAAGCGGCGTAAATCGCCGTCGGTAAAAATGCCGGCCAGACGGCCATCAGGCTCGGTAATAGCAGTCATGCCCAAGCCCTTTTTCGAAATCTCCAACAAGGCATCTTTAATCGTGGCACTGCTTGGCACCACGGGCAGCTCTTCACCACGATGCATAATATCTTCAAGCCGCAGCAGCAATTTGCGTCCCAGACTGCCGCCCGGGTGTGACAGGGCGAAATCGTCAGCTGAGAAACCACGTGCATCTAACAAAGACACCGCTAAGGCATCGCCCATCGCCAGTGTTGCTGTGGTGCTGGCCGTGGGGGCTAAGCCTAGTGGACAGGCTTCTTGTTCTACCTTGACACAAAGATGGGCATCGGCCAGCTTAGCCAGGGTAGAGGCCGGGTTGCCGGTCATGGCAATAAGTTTTATGCCCAGGCGTTTAATCACTGGCACAATGGTTAACACTTCGGCTGTTTCACCGGAGTTCGAAATAGCAATAACAACATCATCACGGGTCAGCATACCCAAATCACCATGGCTGGCTTCACCAGGATGGACAAAAAATGCCGGCGAACCGGTAGAGGCCAAAGTGGCGGCAATTTTACTGCCAATGTGGCCGGATTTACCCATGCCCGTGACAATGGTTTTACCTGTGCTGTCTAAAATAAGCTGACATGCCAGATCAAAACTGCCATCCAGATACTGCTGCAACTGAGCAACCGCTGCGGCTTCAATTTTCAGCACCTCGGCAGCGCGGCTTCTAAAATCTGTGTGCATATGACGTCTCTGTCTGTTAACGGTTAAGGCTGTGGAACAGTAAATACTGATAACCGGCAAAAGCTGCCAGCAGTATAGCGCCTTCAGCGCGGTTAATGCGTTGAATACTTCCTAAGCGCAACGACATTAACAGCATGACCAGCGTGGCACCCAGCATAACGTAGCCATCACGACCTGCCGCCATAGGGTCCAGACTCGCCGGGCCGATAACGGCTCCTAATCCGAGTACAGCGAGGATATTAAAAATGTTAGAGCCAATAATATTGCCTAGTGCTAAATCGTCTTCACCTTTTAAAATACCAATGACACTGGCGGCCAACTCCGGCAGGCTGGTACCAATAGCAATAATCGTCAGGCCTATGACGAGATCGCTAAGGCCGGCATAGCGGGCAATCGTTACGGCGCCGTGCACCAGCAACTGAGAACTGGCCAGCAGCAGGGCTAAACCGGCGATTACCCATAATATGGCTTTGAACAGCGGCACCGGCTCGGGCAATTCGGCATTAATTTCAGCTACCAGAGGGTCATCGGTACGGGCGTGTTTGCCCCAGTACACCAGCAAACAAAGAAAACTAACAAAGGCTACCAGCAGTAATATCCCTTCAGTGCGGGTTAAGGCGTTGTCTGAGATAAAGTAGTAACCCAGCACGGTGCATAGCACCAACAGCGGGTATTCACGTTTTAGCGTTAAAGATGACACTGCAATGGGCTTAAGTAAGGCGGCTGCACCGATAACCAACAAAATATTGGTGATGTTGGAACCCAGCGCATTACCAACAGAGGTATCGATGCGGCCTTGCCAGGCGGCACTGGCTGACACCAGCATTTCTGGTGCCGATGAGCCCATGGCAACAATGGTCAGGCCAATAACCATAGGAGAAATACCCGCCGTGCGAGCGACAGAGGCGGCACCAAACACAAAACGGTCGGCACTCCAGATTAATAAGATCAAGCCGACCACAACAAAAATAATGGCTAATAACAGCGGCGACAAAGCAAATTCCTTTAGTGTTACCAGGCGATCAACAGTTATTTTCCTGTTTATTGCCATTAATTGCAAAAAAAGCTGTGCTCGTGCGTAGTCATCGATTTTTCGCACAGTTTGTTACGATTTTTTGTAACGACTTTATCGGGCAAGACGTTTACAATATTGCAGCTTAACCGGACCTTTGATTGAAAACATACAATGTTGTATGTATATTGCATCGCAACAAGTGTAAGCCTGCAGGCAGGCAAAGAGAGTGAATTTGGCAGATATTCTGATTGATATACAGCAACTGAACTTCAGCCGGGGTGAGCGCGTAATTTACCGCGATCTGAATATGCAGTTTGCCCGTGGCAAAGTTACCGCCATTATGGGCCCCAGTGGCATAGGTAAAACGACGTTACTGCGGCTGATTGGCGGGCAGTTAAAGCCCAGTAGTGGCAAGATACTGTTTGACGGTCAGGACATTCCGCAACTATCGCGCCGGGCGTTGTACCAGCTGCGTAAACGCATGAGCATGTTGTTTCAAAGCGGGGCCTTGTTCAGTGAAATGTCGGTGTTTGATAACGTTGCTTTTCCGATCCGTGAACATACCAAGCTGCCGGAGTCTTTGATCCGGCTGATTGTGTTAATGAAACTCGAAGCTGTCGGGCTTAGGGGCGCACGGGATTTAATGCCGGCAGAGCTGTCCGGTGGTATGGCAAGGCGGGCAGCGTTGGCGCGTGCCATAGCACTGGATCCTGAGCTGATTATGTATGATGAGCCGTTTGCCGGACAGGACCCGATTTCTATGGGCGTGATAGTACGGCTTATCAAGTCGCTGAACAATGCACTGGGGTTAACCTCCGTTGTGGTGTCACATGATGTGACTGAAGTGATGAGCATTGCAGATTATGTCTATGTCGTGGCCGAGCAGACGGTAATTGGTGAAGGCACGCCAGAGCAATTGCGGGCGCACCCATCACCGCTGGTGCAGCAGTTCTTGCAGGGTGAAGCTGACGGTGCTGTGCCGTTTCATTTTAAAGCGGCACCTTATGCCACAGAGCTTATGGAGTTAGCCAGGTGATTGCAGATAACTTACAACGACTTGGCGCAGCGACGATTAATAGCATAACCGGTTTTGGCCGGGCGGGGCTGATGCTGTTTGGTGCTCTGATCGGTAAGCCTGACATTCGTAAAGGTTTTCCGCTGCTGATTAAGCAGCTCTACGTGATTGGTGTTTTATCGCTACTGATCATTCTGGTGTCGGGACTCTTTATCGGTATGGTGCTGGCGCTACAAGGGTACACCGTATTAGTAAAGTTTGGCGCCGAACAAATGTTGGGGCCTTTAGTTGCCCTTAGCTTATTACGTGAGCTTGGGCCTGTGGTAGCCGCATTGCTATTTGCCGGGCGTGCCGGCAGTGCCCTTACCGCTGAAATTGGCCTGATGAAGGCGACTGAACAACTGTCCAGCATGGAGATGATGGCGGTTGACCCATTGCGGCGTATCATTGCCCCGCGGTTTTGGGCTGGCGTAATCAGCTTGCCGTTACTGGCTATCATTTTTACTGCGGTAGGTATTTTGGGGGGGCATTTGGTCGGTGTTGACTGGTTGGGCGTAGATGGTGGCGGCTACTGGTCTGCTATGCAGGCAAACGTCGATTTTTACGAGGATGTGATTAACGGCGTGATCAAAAGCGTGGTGTTTGCGTTAATCGTAATATGGATAGCCCTGCACAAAGGGTTTGATGCCGTGCCAACCTCGGAAGGGATCAGCGCAGCAACAACACAAACTGTGGTAACAGCATCGCTTGCTGTATTGGGTTTTGACTTTATTTTAACTGCATTAATGTTTGGTGGATAACAATGACCACACGGAAAATTGAAATTTTAGTTGGTGGCTTTATCGTTTTGGCTTTGGCGGCATTTTTGATGTTGTCGTTAAAGGTAGCGAACAGTGGTATTGGCGGTAATGGCGAAACCTATAAGCTTTATGCCAAGTTTGACAATATCGGCGGCCTTAAAGTGCGTTCACCGGTCAAAGTTGGTGGGGTTGTGGTTGGCCGGGTAGCGGCTATCGAGCTGGACACGACCTTTTATACGCCGGTTGTAACGCTGGAAATCAGCAGCCAGTATAATAACTTTCCTGAAACCAGCACTCTGGCCATTCTGACCTCTGGTTTATTGGGCGAGCAATATCTGGGCTTGCAGCCGGGCTTTTTAGATGAAACGGTTGAAATTCTGGTGGCCGGTGATTACATCGAAGACACTAAGTCAGCTTTAGTACTTGAAGAGCTGATCGGACAATTCTTATTTAACCGCGGGAATTAACGATGAAACTATATGCTTTATTGCTGGCGGCAGCGCTAGCTTTTAGCGGCACAGCCGCAGGTGCGGATACCCCCACCTACGATGATCCCTACAAGATGATGGAAGTGTTGGCCGACAATACGTTTAGTCGTATTGCCCGTGACCAGAGTAAGATCAGCGCCAACCCGGAAGTACTGCGCGATATCGTCAATGAAGAGCTGGTGCCTTACATCGACAGCCGCTATGCCGCGCTGCGTGTTATTGGCAACAGCGCCGACCTGCGCCAAACACCGCGCGATGATTTACTGGCGTTTGTTGACGCCTTTCAAAACTATATGGTCGCGACCTATGCTGGCGTCTTTACCCAGTATAAAGACCAAAAAGTGATGATTGAGCCGGGCCGTATTAACGACAGCCAGAAAATTATCAGTATTAAAACCCGCGTGATTGACCCTGGCAAACCGGACATCAATATTGAGTTTAAGCTGCGTCGTGGCAGAGACGCAGGAAACTGGTTGGTGTTCGACATGGTGGCCGAAGGGATTTCTTTACTCGATAGCAAACGCGCTGAACTGGGTAATCTGATCCGGCAGCAAGGTTTGAATAGTGTCACTGCGTTGTTGGTAGAAAAAGCCAAGGCGCCGATTACCAAGCCGGAGGAAAAGTGACACTGAACATCGTTAAACAAGATCAGTGGCTGCGTTTTACCGGTGTATTAAATCGTGATACGTTAATGCTGTATTCACCCTTTACGTTGTTAAATGAGGCGTCAGGTGAAATACAGTTTGATTTTGCGAAGTTAACAGCTATCGATACCGCCGGGCTTGCCTGGTTATTGCAACAGCTGGCACAAGCTAAGCAGCGCGGTGTCGTAATAGCATTATGTAATGTCCCCAAACAGCTGTTATCATTAGCCGATGTAACGGCCGTGCGGCCGTTATTGCCGATTAGCGATTAAGGTTTATCTGTGGACACGAAACAATTAGAGCAGCTGTTAATTGATCAGCTTCAGCTGACTGAAGCCAGGGTAAGCGCTGAAGGCTCGCACTATGCAGTAATTGCTGTGGGTGAGTGCTTTGCCGATCTTAGCCGGGTAAAACAGCAACAAATAGTATACGCGCCCATTATGGCCGCGATAGCTGACGGCAGTATTCATGCCGTTAGCATTAAGACCTTTACCCCACAGCAGTGGCGTAGAGAACAACTTTTAAATCCTCCGATGTAGTATTTTATGCAGCAATTTTTAGTTACCGGTGGTCAGGTGTTACGCGGCGAGGTAAATATCTCGGGCGCCAAGAATGCCGCCTTGCCTATTCTGTTTGCCAGCTTACTGTCTGAAAAGCCCACCACCATCAGCAACGTCCCCCGGCTGAAAGACATCGAAACCACCGTTAAATTGCTGCAGTTGTTTGGCGCAGAGGTGAGTTTTGCTAACAATCAGGTGCAGGTAAATGCCGCTGGAGTAAATAACCAGTTTGCGCCTTACGAGCTGGTAAAAACCATGCGTGCCTCTATTTTAGCCCTGGGGCCATTACTTAGCCGCTTTGGTCAGGCAGAAGTCTCGTTACCGGGTGGCTGTGCTATAGGTGCACGACCTGTTAACCTGCACATCGACGGCCTGCGTAAAATGGGCGCTGAGATAAGCGTCGAGAACGGTTACATTAAAGCCCAAGCCAACCGGCTTAAAGGTGCTCATATCATTATGGATATGGTCAGTGTAACCGGGACAGAGAACCTGATGATGGCAGCCGTGCTGGCCGATGGCATCACGACGATTGATAATGCAGCGCGTGAGCCGGAAGTGGTTGATTTGGCCCGTTATCTGAATACCATGGGCGCTAAAATCCGTGGTGCGGGTACCGACAGTATTGTGATTGAAGGTGTTGCGGCACTGAAAGGTGGCGATCATAAAGTGCTGCCCGATCGTATCGAGACTGGCACTTTCTTAGTCGCCGCCGCGGTTACCGGTGGCGACGTAACCTGTCGTAATACAAGTCCGGCAGAGCTTGAAGTGGTGCTGGATAAACTGCGTGAGGCCGGCGTAGAGGTAAGTACTGGCCCGGATTGGATCCGCGCCAATATGACTGGCCGCAAGCTGAAAGCCGTTAATGTAAAGACAGTGCCGCACCCGGGTTTTCCAACCGATATGCAGGCGCAGTTTACCGTGTTAAATGTGGTGGCGGATGGCGTTGGCATGGTCACTGAAACCATTTTTGAAAATCGCTTTATGCATGTGCCTGAATTACAACGTATGGGCGCCAAGATTAGCCTTGAGGGTAATACTGCGGTGTGCCAGCACAGTGATAGATTGATGGCTGCGCAGGTAATGGCAACAGACTTACGTGCATCCGCCAGCTTGGTTATTGCTGGCCTGGTCGCTGAAGGCGCAACGGTGGTTGATCGTATTTATCATATCGACCGCGGCTACGAGCAGATTGAAGATAAATTGCGCCGCCTCGGTGCTAATATTGAACGGATAAACGCGGCTTAAGCCGCGTTTTTTTATCGGCGCAATTCCCGCACTACGGCGTTTATCGTAATCAGTTGGCCACTGCGGTCAACCGTCAGTGGCAAGGTTGAATTGGGTGGCGTTTCGGCAATCATATTTAATGCTTGCTGCACACTGTCAAAGCGTTGACCGGCGATTTTCAGCAGAATATCGCCGACCTGCAGTCCTGCTTCTGCCGCTGGGCCATTGGCGTTAACAGCTGTGATACTTAAGCCGTACAGCACCTGGCCAGAGGAAATTAACCGCTCACCGGCCGCATTTATTACTGCATCACCAGATACGCCAAGATGGCTGCGTGTGACCCGGCCTTGCTTAATCAGTTTTTGCATCACGTTAACGGCCAGAGTGTAAGGTACGGCAAAGAAGATGCCCTGAATGTCCTGATTCTCCAGCTGAAATGCTGCGGCATTAATGCCGACAAGAGTGCCGTTGGTATTGACTAAGGCACCGCCGGAATTTCCGCGGTTAATAGCTGCGTCCATCCGCATAAAGTCGATATAACCACGCGAACTTAAGCCATTATTACCATTCGCACTAATAATACCCTGTGTGATGGTTTGGCCTAGATTAAGTGGGTTACCTATGGCCAGCACCACATCACCTACCTGTGGCTCGAGCTTATCGTCTTGTGGAATGACCGGTAAATTATCAGCCTGCACATACAGCACCGCTAAGTCAGTGAGCTCGTCCTGACCAATTAGTACGGCTTCGAGCATACGACCATCCTGTAGCGCCACTTCAATATAGTCAGCACCGTACACGACATGATAATTGGTCAGAATATAGCCCTGGCTGCTCATAATGACACCCGAGCCCAGCTCTTGCCGCTCTATAGTGCGGGGCCTTAATGCCCTGGGGTCTACCAGTGTGCTACGGGTGTAGACATTCACCACAGCAGGTGCCGCACGGCGCACTGCGCGGGCATAGCTGACCGGTGCAGGATCGTCACTGGCATCCTGGCCGTTGAAACCGTGAAAAGCCGGCAGGTTAACCGACGGCATTAACCAAAGCAGGATAAACGCCAGCGCTAAGCCGTACAAAGTGCTCTTAAGCAGAAAAACCCAGAATTTCGCCACAGCGCCAGCAATTTTGGTAAGGGAAAGATGTAGATAGCATAACATTAAACCGGCTGAAGCAGTAGCGTGCCACTACCGCTTCAGCCGATGCCGCTAGCGGATCAGCACGTACAGGGTAGTATTACCGCGTTGAATATTTAGCGCCGCTATACCGCTGCGGCCTTCGAGCGCTTTGCGCAGTGCCGCCAGGTTCTCTACCCGCTGGCGGTTAACACCCAAAATCACGTCATCTGCCTGCAGGCCAATTTGCGCCGCGGGTGAGTTGTTAGCGACACTGTCAATTTTCACGCCGCCACTGGTGTTAGACAGCTCCGCGCCTTCCAGCATAGGGTGTAACTGGTTGGCGGCAACCTGACCGCTTGAGAGCTCCTGCAGTTTTACCTTAACCTTGCGCTCTTTGCCGTCACGTAAAATGCCAAGTTCAGCCTCGCGGCCGGCACCTAAAGTGGCGACTTTAGCCCTGAGCTCAAGGAAAGAGTTAATGCGGTTGCCATTCATACTGATAATGACATCACCTGACTTTAAACCGGCCTGTTCAGCAGCGCTATCCGGCAGCACTTCGTTCACAAAAGCACCGCGGCTGACACTTAAATTCATTGCCTCTGTTAAATCTGCCGTGACATCGCCACCACGGATCCCCAGGCTACCGCGACGTATTTCACCGTGTTCCACTATCTGATCAACCAGGTTTTTCATCATATTGGCCGGTATGGCAAAGCCGATACCGATATTGCCGCCATTGGGGCCCAAAATGGCAGTATTAATACCGATTAATTCACCGCGCAGGTTAACCAGGGCGCCGCCAGAGTTACCACTGTTAATAGCAGCATCGGTTTGAATAAAATCCTCAAAGCCCTCAATACCTAAACCACCCCGACCTAGCGCGCTAACAATGCCTGAAGTAACGGTTTGTTCAAGACCAAAGGGGTTACCGATAGCAATAGCAAAATCGCCCACGCGGAGTTTGTCAGAGTCAGCCAGCGGAATTTGTACCAGTTTGTCAGCTTCAATTTGCAGCAGCGCGATATCACTTTCCGGATCTGCACCTAGCTTTTTCGCCTTAAAGGTGCGGCCATCCTTTAACCGAACCTCAATCTCTTTGGCATCCTGAATCACATGATTATTGGTAACGATATAGCCTTTATCAGCATCGATTACCACGCCTGAGCCTAAGCCACGAAATGGCCGCTCTTCACGGTATTCATTCGGGCCACGTTGACCAAAGAAATAACGGAAAGCTTCAGGTAAACGCTGGCGCACTTCGCGGCTACCCTCTACAGAAATATGCACTACGGCGGGCGTGGCCTGCTCAAGCATGGGCGCCAGTGTAGGCATTTCTTTATCACTTGAAAAAAATGGAATGCGCGCTTCGGCTACCGGTAGTGCAGAGAAGGTCAGGGCTGCCACCACGGCAGCACTTAACACGGAAAATTTCTTATTCATAGCGTATTAGTCTCCTAAAAGCAGTGTGCGACTAAGAACGTGTCTCAATAAAAAAAGTTCAGCTTGGCTTTTTGCTTAATGTAACAATTTATTGCGCTGGTTTGCGCTCTTTAATCAGGCCGCTGGCTTCACCAGAGTAATCCAGTGGTTGCTGCTCGGCTGTCGAGTATACCCGGCGCTTTTCGTCTATTTGATGCAGTGACTGGCGGATATAAGCAGCAGTATCGCCTGACAGGTAATTAATATCCTGCTTCACTGACTCGGTTGGCCGCTCGACTAACTGCATGCGTGAATCAGCGATATGACGGGCAATACGGGCGTAGTTGTCTTGTAACTGTGTCATCAGCTGATTGGTGGTTTCCAGATGGGTAGACACATCCTGCCGGTACTGCTCCAGCTGTGCCTGGCTCTCTGCCAGTTCCAGTTTCAACTTGTGTTGATCCAACTGACGCAGCGTAAAAATACGGGCTAGTACTGCACCTATTACTAAACCGGCTGCCAGCCAGGCACCTGCGTACATATATTCCATAACAACTCCTGCGGCAACGCTGTTGCCTATTTCGTCTGGTTTCCTGCAATAGTGTAACCTAACTTCTTATCCGCAGTGGTAAGGCATGTTACTATTATTGCTGATATTTAAGGCTGAGCGGCGCCACTTTCAAGTAAAACTGCCATGACACCACTAGAAAAGTACCAACAAGATTTAACCCGTGATGATTTTCAGCATGACGCGGCGCAAGAGTTTGCCGTGCGTCAGTTACAGCGTTTATATGATGATATGTTGCGACAGCAGCCGGAAAAGCCCGGTTTTTGGCAGCGCTTACTGGGCAAGCCTGCCAAAGTAGAACCGGTTAAGGGGTTATACTTCTGGGGCGGAGTTGGCCGGGGTAAAACCTATTTGGTCGATACTTTTTACGAATGTCTGCCGGGCAGCCGTAAAATGCGGATTCACTTTCACCGCTTTATGCACCGGGTGCATGAAGAGCTAAAACAGCTAAAGGGCGTGGCAGATCCGTTGCAAAAAGTCGCTGATAAGTTTAAGCAGGAAACCGACATTCTGTGTTTTGACGAGTTTTTTGTCTCAGACATCACTGATGCAATGATCTTAGGCACTTTGATGCAGGCACTGTTTGCCCGCGGCATTACGCTGGTGGCGACCTCTAACATTGAGCCAGACGGTTTGTATCGCAACGGCTTGCAGCGCGCCCGCTTTTTACCGGCGATAGCGCTGATTAAACAGCACACCGAGATCATTAATGTCGACAGTGGCATTGATTACCGGCTTCGCACGCTGGAAAAAGCCGAAATTTACCACGCGCCGTTAGATCAGCAGGCAGAAACCAACTTATTACAGTATTTTTTGGCGTTATCGACAGAGCCGCGCCAGCAGGATATCGCGATAGAAGTAGCAAACCGTAAAGTGCAAGCCCGTTATGAGGCTGATGGCGTAGTGTGGTTTGCATTTGCGCAGCTGTGTGAAAGTGCGCGCAGCCAGTACGATTACATGGAACTGAGCCGCTGTTATCATACCGTGTTGCTATCTGGTGTTAAGGCGATGGGCCAACACAACGACGATGTAGCGCGTCGTTTTATTGCCCTGGTAGATGAATTTTACGAACGTGGCGTTAAGCTGATTATCTCGGCCGAAACCGGTTTAGAGCAGCTATACAGCCAGGGCATACTCAGTTTTGAATTTAAACGCTGTATCAGCCGGTTACAGGAAATGCAGTCGCACGATTATCTGGCCCGGCCGCATTTGCCCTGATAAGGCGGTTTTAACAAAGAATTTTTACTCAGGGTGCTGATTTTTAAAACTGCTTAATATATAATCCGCGCCCGGCCTACGTTACAGCCTATTACTGCCGTTAGCCCGGTAGTTTTTGTACTCGAAGGGGTACGCTAACGACACAAGCTGCATCAGCCCTGCACTGTGTCAGGTGTAACTAAGTTATTTTTGGATAAAGCGAATGAAAACTTTTACTGCTAAGCCAGAAAGCGTAACACGCGACTGGTATGTTGTTGATGCGTCAGGTAAAACGCTGGGCCGTATCGCAACTGAAATCGCTGCCCGTTTACGTGGCAAGCACAAGCCAGAGTACACTCCGCACGTTGATACCGGTGATTACATCATCGTAGTAAACGCGGAGAAAGTTGTGGTTACTGGCAACAAAGCAAAGAACAAAATGTATTACTCTCACACTGGTTTCCCAGGTGGTATCAAAGAAATCAACTTTGAGAAGTTAATCGACAAAAAGCCAGAAATGGTGTTGGAAACTGCTGTTAAAGGCATGTTGCCAAAGGGTCCACTGGGCCGCGCTATGTTCCGTAAGTTGAAAGTTTACGCCGGCGCCGAGCATCAGCATGCTGCTCAGCAACCGCAAGTATTAGATATTTAATCGGAGCATATCATGGCACAGAATCAATATTACGGAACTGGTCGTCGTAAAAGCTCAACGGCCCGTGTGTTCTTAAAAGCCGGTTCAGGCAACATCGTTGTTAACCAGCGCGCATTAACCGACTACTTCGGTCGTGAAACTGCTTGTATGGTTGTGCGTCAGCCATTAGAGCTGGTAGACATGGTTGAGAAGTTCGACCTGTACATCACTGTTAAAGGTGGTGGTATCAGCGGTCAGGCCGGTGCTATCCGTCACGGTATCACCCGTGCACTGATGGAATTTGACGAGTCACTGCGTCCGGCACTGCGTAAAGCAGGCTTCGTTACCCGTGACGCCCGTCAGGTTGAACGTAAGAAAGTGGGTCTGCGTAAAGCACGTAAACGTCCACAGTACTCAAAACGTTAAGCGTTTTTATGTACTCAAAGCCCGGCACTTGTTGCCGGGTTTTTTTTAGCTTGTAAACGCGGCGATGCCGCGGTGGCAAACCAATAGCCGTGTTATGCCGTACACCGCAGTTGACTAAGATAATACCGATTCAGGCTGCCTTAATCCTTGTGTAAAGCAGGGCTTTTCATTATGATCGGCGTTATTTTTTCAATTTATAATAATTGCTGAAATTCAGCCGCTTAAATTCTGTTTAAGCGTTAACGTGGAGATGAGTGGATGAGCAATGCGCCTGTAGATCAAGGTCGCCGCCGCTTCCTTACCATTGCTACCTCAGTAGTGGGGGGTGTTGGTGCCGTCGGAGCTGCTGTGCCTTTTATCGCGTCCTGGAACCCGAGTGAAAAAGCCAAGCAAGCCGGTGCCGCTGTCAGTGCGGATATCAGTAAGCTGGAACCAGGCCAGTTAATCCGGGTAGAGTGGCGTGGTAAGCCGGTATGGATCGTTAAACGGCCACAAGCCATGTTAGATGCATTGGCAAACCATGAAGATAAGTTACGCGACCCGGAGTCTGCAGTAGAGCAACAACCTGCGTATGCCCAAAACCGTTACCGCTCGAAAAAGCCGGAAATTTTTGTTGCTGTCGGTATCTGTACTCACCTGGGCTGCTCACCAACCTATTTACCCAGCGATTTTTCGGCGCAGGTTGAGGGCGTTACCTCTGGCTTTTTCTGCCCTTGCCACGGCTCTAAGTTTGATATGGCCGGCCGGGTATTCCAGAGCGTACCGGCACCAACCAACCTGATGGTCCCTCCGTATATGTATATTGATGACAATACCATTTTAATTGGTGAAGATGAGGGGGCCGTCTGATGTTCAAGAACCTGATGAGCTGGATTGAATACCGCCTGCCGTTCATGGATAAAATGAACCTGCACGTCATGCAGTATCCGGCGCCAAAAAACTTTAACTTCTGGTACTTTTTTGGCTCGCTGGCCATTTTAGTACTGGTTAACCAAATTCTGACCGGTATCTGGTTAACCATGAACTACGTGCCTTCTGCTGAAGGTGCTTTTGCCTCTATTGAATATATTATGCGCGACGTCGAGTACGGCTGGTTATTGCGTTATATGCATTCTACCGGCGCGTCAGCGTTTTTCGTTGTCGTGTACCTGCATATGCTGCGCGGCATGATGTACGGCTCTTACCAGAAACCACGTGAACTGCTGTGGATCTTCGGTATGCTGATTTTCCTGGTACTGATGGCTGAAGCCTTTATGGGTTACTTACTGCCATGGGGCCAGATGTCGTTCTGGGGCGCCCAGGTTATTATCGGTATCTTTGGTACTATCCCGTTTATCGGCGAAGATTTAACGCTGTGGATCCGCGGTGACTATGTTATTTCCGGTGCTACGCTAAACCGTTTCTTTGCCCTGCATGTAATTGCGCTGCCACTGGTGCTGGTGATTTTAGTCTTCCTGCACATTATGGCGCTGCATGAAGTTGGCTCTAACAACCCAGACGGTATCGAGATTAAGCGCGATAACGATGGCAGCGTTGAGCAAACTGACGCCGATAAAAAGTTCACCTTCCACCAGTATTTCACCCGCGGTGGCAAGAAAGTGATCGTCGATGCGATCCCGTTCCACCCATATTACACGGTGAAAGATTTAGTGGGTGTTGCCGGCTTCTTATTAATATTTGCCTGGGTTATTTTCTTCTTCCCGGAAGGCGGTGGTTTCTTTCTGGAGCCGCCAAACTTTGAAGCGGCAAACCCACTGAAAACCCCAGAGCACATTGCACCTGTTTGGTATTTCACACCGTTCTATGCCATTTTACGTGCTATTCCGCACCCCTTTATGGGCGCTGTAGCCATGTTTGCTGCTATTCTGGCGCTGGCATTGCTGCCGTGGCTGGACCGTGGCAAGGTGCGTTCAGTGCGCTACCGCAGCAACTTGCACAAAGCTAACCTGGTTAATTTCTGCATCAGCTTTGTGGCATTAGGTATTCTGGGCGTATTACCGGCAACACCAACTTATACCCTGTTGTCGCAGCTGTTCTCGTTCACCTATTTTGGTTTCTTTGTGCTGCTGTTCTTCTACAGCAAAAACGAAGCCACTAAACCACTGCCAGTGAGGGTAACCTAATGATGAAAAAGTTATTGTCTGCTGCCGCATTATTAGCCTCGTCACTGGCGATGGCAGCTGGCCCAACCATACCGTTGGATAAAGCACCGATAGATCTGACTGATAAAGCATCACTGCAAAATGGTGCCAAACTGTTCCAGAACTATTGTTTAGGCTGCCACCAAATGCAGTATCAGCGCTACTCGCGCACGTTCCGTGACTTAGATATCCCGGAAGACGTTGGCATGGCGAATCTGATGTTTACCGGCGAAAAAGTCGGTGACCACATTACTAACACTATGTCAGGTAAAGACGGTGAAAAATGGTTTGGCGCTACACCACCAGATTTAACCAACGTCGCCCGGGTGCGCGGCCCGGACTGGCTGTATACTTACCTGCGCAGTTTTTATGCTGACCCGTCACGCCCCTTTGGTGTAAACAACGATGTCTTCCCAATGGTGGGTATGCCGCATGTGTTGCAGGAGCTGCAGGGCTTACCTTACAAAGCCTATGAGACCCGTCTGGTAGACGGTGAATCGAAGCAGGTTTATGTTGGTATTAAAACCGATGGTACCGGTGAGCTGAGCACAGAAGAATATGATCGTGCCGTGGCAGATCTGGTAAACTACCTGGAATATGTTGGCGAGCCAACCAAACTGGAATCCCGTGAACTTGGTGTCAAGGTTATGGTATTTCTGCTGATCTTCTTTGTTCTGGCTTATTTGCTGAAGAAAGAATATTGGCGCGATGTACATTAATTAGTTTTTTCAACTAGTTATGTTTACAGGGGCCTTAGCGCCCCTTTGCCGTTTTTTATTTTACCGGAGGAATACATGGCGATCACTGCCAATAAACGCCCTGTGATGACACTGTTTTCAGCAGCGGATGACATGTTTAGCCATCAGGTTCGCATCGTACTGGCGGAAAAAGGCGTAACTGTCGATATTCTTCAGGTCACCCAGGATAATTTGCCGGAAGATTTGTACGAGGTTAATCCGTACGGTAGTCTGCCAACGCTGCTTGACCGTGAACTGGCGTTGTATCAAGCCAATATCATTATGGAATACCTGGATGAGCGTTTCCCGCACCCGCCATTAATGCCGGTGTACCCGGTGGCGCGTGGTCAGGCAAGGCTAATGATGTACCGTATTGAAAAAGACTGGTACCGCTTGGCACAAGCCATTTTGAATGGCGATGACAATGCAGCTAGCGCCCGGCAGGAGCTAAAAGAAGGCTTGCTGTCGATAGCGCCATTGTTTAATGAAGCGCCGTTTTTTATGAGCGAAGAGTTTGGCCTGGTCGATTGTTACATGGCTGCGCTGCTGTGGCGCTTACCGCTGTTGGGCATCGAGTTATCTGGCCCGGGCAGCAAAGAGCTGAAAAACTATATGACGCGTATTTTTGAACGTGATGCATTCCAGGCTTCGCTAAGCGATGCTGAGCGTGAAATTCGTCGCGGAATGAAGCTGTAATGAAAATGACCGCAAACCGCCCTTATTTACTACGGGCGTTTTACGACTGGATAGTTGACAACAACTGCACGCCTTACCTGGTGGTTGATGCAACTGTGCATGGCGTAAAGGTGCCAATGCAGTTTGTGCAAAACGGCCAAATCGTGTTAAACACCGCCCCTACGGCGGTGGGGAATTTGCAGCTGGGCAATGATGCGGTCACCTTTAGTGCCCGTTTTGGCGGCCAGCCGTTTGCACTGTATATTCCACTTAATGCCGTATTGGCCATTTATGCCCGCGAGAACGGCGCAGGCACCGTCTTTACGCTGGAAGAAGATGAAGACGATGCTGATCTGGTTGATATGCTGCCGGATGATGATCCTGAGCCCGAGCCGCCCAAGCCGAAAAAAGCCTCTCATCTGAAGGTGGTTAAGTAACTCTGCTACTCACTGTGCCGTTAACGCTTAAGTTCACCCTTTGCTGTAGCCACCTGCCAGAATGCCTGAATAAGCGGCTCATTAAGCCGCTTATTCAGCATACAGACGCCTAAATCAAAAGCTTCAAACTGGTAGTCCAGCTGTAGCAGCCGTACCCGGTCTTTCACCGGGCTGTGTATGACCACTGCATCGGCCACCAAGGCCACACCGGTTCCCAGCGCCACCATCGACACCATGGCTTCATGGCCATCTACCTTGGCGACGACCAGCGGGGTAATACCGCTGTCCTGCAACCAGCGGTCGAAGCGGCTGCGCGCCGGGCCATGCTCTGGCATGATCAGCGGCACCTGGTTCCAGGGTATCGGCTGCTGCTCCAGCAGGCTGGTCACTTTACAAGGTACCGTTGGCGCAATCAGCATCACAGGTAAGCTGGCAATACTTTTAAAGGCCAGATTAGCCGGTAGATGCATCGGCCGAGCGGCCAGGGCAATGTCCGCTTCGTCCAGCCGAACTTTTTCAATAGCGGAAGCCGCATCACCTGTGGTCAGTTTAATTTCGGCTTTCGGACACATCAGCCGAAACTTATCTAAAATGGCCGGCAGATGGCTGTAGCTGGCGGTTACCGTACAAAATAACCTGATCTCCCCCGTCAATTCAGCACTGGCCAGCTGTAAATCCAGTTGTAGCTGATGCCATTCATCCAGCCAGCTGCGGACAAAGCGGCCAAAGCGCTGGCCGGCCGGGGTCAGCCGTACCGAGCGTTTATCGCGGAAAAACAGTTCAGCACCGAGTTCCTCCTCCAACCGCTGGATCACTCTGGTTAGCGTTGGCGGGCTGACATACATTTGTTCGCTGGTTTTACTGAAGTTAAGGCTGGTCGCCAAATGCTGAAACAACTGGGCGCTTCGAATGTCCATACTAATATTTTATTTCATAAAGTGAAATACAGACTTAAAAATATATCACTTCACGCAATTAAATGCATTAGCTAGTATTAACGCATTAAAGCCCGCCAGTGCGCCGGCTCATGCTCAGCAATCAGGTCTGAGCGGTAAAAACGCATTTAGAGAAGCATTATGGCAAATTATTTTAATACATTGAATTTACGGCAGCAGCTGGGCCAGTTGGGCCAGTGCCGTTTTATGGACAAGAGCGAATTTGCCAACGGCTGTGAGCTGTTAAAAGGCTGGAATATCGTCATTATCGGTTGCGGTGCTCAGGGTTTAAACCAGGGCCTGAATATGCGCGACTCGGGGTTGAATATCAGTTATGCGCTAAGAGAAGAGGCGATAAACGAGAAGCGTGCGTCTTTTCAAAATGCCAGCAGCAACGGGTTTACCGTTGGCACTTATCAGCAACTTATTCCGACCGCTGATCTGGTATTAAATCTGACACCGGATAAACAGCACAGCAGTGTAGTGGATGCGGTAATGCCGCTGATGAAGCAGGGCGCCACGCTGGCTTACTCACACGGTTTTAATATTGTTGAAGAAGGCAAACAGATCCGCTCGGATATCACCGTCATTATGGTAGCGCCTAAATGCCCGGGCACTGAGGTGCGTGAAGAATACAAACGTGGTTTTGGCGTGCCGACATTAATTGCTGTACACCCAGAGAATGATCCGTCAGGCCGTGGTCTGGATATCGCCAAAGCCTATGCGGTAGCTACCGGTGGTGATCGGGCCGGAGTATTGCACTCGTCATTTGTGGCTGAAGTAAAGTCAGACTTAATGGGTGAGCAAACTATCCTGTGCGGCATGCTACAAACCGGCGCTATTCTGGCGTTTGACAAGATGGTGGCTGACGGTGTCGAGCGCGGTTACGCAGCAAAACTTATCCAGTATGGCTGGGAAACCATTACCGAAGCGCTGAAGCATGGTGGCATCACCAACATGATGGACCGCTTAAGTAACCCGGCCAAGATCAAAACCTTCGAGTTGGCTGAGCATCTAAAAAGCACCTTGCGGCCATTATTTGAAAAACATATGGACGACATCATCAGCGGTGAGTTTTCCCGCACCATGATGGCTGATTGGGCCAATGATGATAAAAACCTGCTGACCTGGCGTGAGCAAACCCGCAGCAGTGGCTTTGAGCAGGCGCCGGTGTCGGCAGAGAAAATTGCTGAGCAGGAGTATTTTGATCGCGGCTTGCTGTTGGTCGCTATGGTAAAAGCCGGTGTAGAGCTGGCGTTTGAAACCATGGTGGATGCCGGCATCGTAGCAGAGTCTGCTTATTATGAGTCACTGCATGAAACACCGCTTATCGCTAATACCATTGCCCGTAAGCGCTTGTACGAGATGAACGTGGTGATTTCAGATACAGCCGAATACGGTAACTACCTGTTTGCTCATGCTGCAGTACCGCTGTTAAAAGAGTTGGTTAATGGCCTGAGCAGTGAACTGATTGGTAAAGGTGTGAGCGGCGACACTGGGGTGGATAACCTTAAGCTTATCGCTGTGAACGAAGCCATTCGTCAGCACCCGGTAGAACGCGTCGGTAAAACCTTACGCGGTTATATGACTGCGATGAAGCGAATCGCTTCAGCGCAGTAGTAAAGAATGATGTGGTTATAGCCGCACCGTACGCCAGAAGCGGCGGTATGTGCTGACCAATAACGATGTTATACGTGGACCTTGGTTGTTTTGCCCTGCTATGCAGGGCTTTTTTTTCACGTTAAGCTGCGTTTTTTGCCTCAAGGAGCGCTGTAAATGAAAACCATAGCCCTGGTTGCACACGATGGTAAAAAATCCGCCCTATTAGACTGGGTAAGCCGGCATCAGGCTTTTTTTGCTGATAAACAGCTGGTGGCGACCGGAACAACCGGCAAGCTGATTGGCAATGCCTTAAAGCGCGATGTCACCTGCCTGGCGAGTGGGCCCTTAGGTGGCGATCAGCAAATTGGTGCTATGATTGCCGAGCAAAAAATAGATTGGCTGGTGTTTTTCTGGGACCCGCTGTCATCACAGCCACATGATCCGGATGTCAAAGCGCTGATACGGTTAGCCGTGGTGTGGAATATACCAGTGGCCTGCAACCAGGCGACAGCCGACTTTATTATTCACTCGAGTTTATGTCAGCAAAACTATCAGCGCGAGGTGCCTGATTTTGCCACTTATCAGCAGCGTTTTGACGCTAAGGTGTCTGGTGACAAGTGACTGTTATGGCTGTTTGCGGCTGAGGTGGACTGGTTAGCGGTAGAGCAGGAAGGTAGGCCGCAAACTGCGCGGCCACCTAAGGTCCTGTTTCGTCATCCTGTCGATACTGTCCGTAGTATTTCTTCCTTGGCTCCATCCCGGAGTGTTCCTAAAGGCATCTTGCCTTGTCCTGTCATCCTTGTGCACTATCATCCTGATAATGCGCACTCACCCTGAGTGTGTTCCGTTTCATCCCTGAGCTTTCAGCGCTGGTGAAGACTCTGAAAACCGTGCTCATCCTGAGCATGTCTGTTGGTCGTCCTTGTGCTATCCTAGCCAGACACTGCATCCTGCAGTCACCCGCTGTCTTCCTGTCAGTGGGTCTATCCGTTGACGAGTTAATTATGCACTCTAACGCGGGTGTGCAGCATGATGTTTTAGAAAAAAGCCTGCTGTAATATTATTGTAAAATGTTAATGGTTTTGGTTAATTTGATATATATCATGCAGTTGCATCAGGCTTGCGGTAGAGTTTACAGCAGTAAATAGCGTTTAAACGCACTTGTTTGTGAGATATTTCTCACAAAAAGCCGGGCACGAATGGCATATTGCTCTAGCTTAGCGGCGAAAGGCGTTGTTAAAAGGAATAACTATGGCCAGAGAACAACTGGGAATATGTGCAGAAGCCAATTTGCATAGCAGCTATTTACTGCTTAATGCGCTGGAAGGGCAGGAGAAAGCCCTGCGTTATAAACTGGCGCGTATTCCGCAGTTATTCGACCGACTGGCGGATCATTTCTCTGAAGCCTTGCTAACCGGTGTGGTGGCGGTGGGCAGCAACTATTGGGATTTGCTGTATCCGGATGCGCGCCCGGCGTTATTGCATGCTTTCCCCGAGCCGCAGGATGACAATATCGGCCTGGCGGCGGTGCCGGTGGATTTGTTACTGCAGATCCGCTCCGATCGCTTAGATGTCAATGTTATCGCCGCGCAGCAGGTATTGCAGCTGCTGCAGGGACATGTCGATGTGTTAGATGCGCTGCAGGGCTTTCGTTATCTGGATGGGCGCCAGCTGACCGGCTTTATTGATACACCCTACAACCCAAAAGCGCGGCAGAAACGGCAGATAGCTTTGGTCGATGCGGCCAAACAACCGCTATTTGCTGGCGGCAGCTATTTATACTTTCAGCAACTGGGATTCAACCAAACGGCTTGGCAGCGGCTAACTCAGCCAGAGCAGGAAGCCATACTGGGATTTGAGAAAGTCAGTGGTCGTTTGCTGGCTGACGAGCGGCTAAGCGCCGACAGCCACGCTGCCCTGATGTGGCAGCAGGATAACGACTCTGCGGTGCTGCACCAGAATATGCCGTTTTATCAGCTAAAGCAGCAGGGCCTATTGCAGCTGCAATATGCTGCCAGTGCTGAAGCATTACAGCAACAACTTACGAGGCGACTGGGGCTTGGCGCCGCTGCTGCCGGCCATGATTTGCTGCTTAACTATCATCGGTTTGAACTCAGTGCAGCCTTTTTTGCGCCATCGATCAGTTTTTTAGAGCTGGCTGCCAGTGGCGCTGTGTAGTGCTTTACACCTTCTCAAACAGTTCAGTAACTTTTTGTAAGGTATCGTCGATATGGCGGATACTTTTCGGTGCAATAAAAATAGTGTCATCACCAGCGATAGTACCCAGCACGCCTTCGGCCTTACCGACTGAATCTAACAAGCGGGCAATAAGCTGGGCTGCGCCCGGGCTGGTACGGATAATAATCATCACATCGTTATGCTCAATGTCGAGCACCAACTGACGCAGCGGGCTTTTGGTGGTCGGTACACCCAACTCAGGTGGCAAAGTATAAACCATCTCCTGTTTGGCGTTACGTGTACGCACGGCGCCGTACTTGCTTAACATTCGCGACACTTTTGACTGACTGATATTGTCAAAGCCTTCGTTTTTCAGCGCGTCGACAATTTCACCCTGAGAGCCAAAACTCTCAGTTTTCAACAAGGCTTTGAATGCCTGAATTAACGCTTCTTGTTTGGCTTGCTTGGTCATATCACACTTTTACCTCTGAATGCGTGTCGTTATCTTAGCAAAGTTAGCCCACCGATACACTTTGTTGGCTAATCTGACGCTGCTAGTGGGCTAAAGTACACTAAAATTGACTAAAATGCTTAGACTTTAGGCTTAAGCTATTTGTAATTTCGCCGCGGTTTCAGTATTGTTGGCGCGTTTTTCCATTCAAGTGTTCTCAAGGGAGATAATCATGAAAGTTGCCGTTTTAGGTGCCGCCGGTGGTATTGGTCAGGCATTATCATTATTGCTGAAATTAGACTTACCTGCCGGTACGGATTTAGCGCTATACGATCTGGCGCCGGTAACGCCGGGTGTCGCGGTTGACTTAAGCCATATCCCTACCGCTGTGAAAGTAACAGGCTATGGCAAGGAAGATCTGAACACCGCACTGGTCGGTGCCGACATCGTGATGATCCCTGCCGGTATGCCACGTAAACCTGGTATGGACCGTTCAGACTTATTTAACATTAATGCTGGTGTGGTGAAAACCTTAGCCGAAGCTATCGTTCAGCAGTGCCCTAAGGCCCTGGTAGGGATTATTACTAACCCGGTAAATACGACTGTTGCCATTGCTGCTGACGTGTTCAAAAAGGCCGGCACTTACGATCCGCGCCGTTTATTCGGCGTAACTACGCTGGATGTGATCCGTGCTGAAACCTTTGTTGCCGAGTTAAAAGGCAAAAACCCTGCGGCGATTAAAGTTCCGGTAATTGGTGGCCACAGTGGTACCACTATACTGCCACTGCTGTCTCAGGTTGAAGGCGTAAGCTTCACTGATGAAGAAGTTGCCTCACTGACACACCGCATTCAGAATGCCGGTACCGAAGTGGTTGAAGCCAAAGCCGGTGGTGGATCTGCGACCTTATCAATGGGCCAGGCAGCTGCCCGTTTCTGTATTTCACTGATCAAAGGTCTGCAAGGCGAAGCCGTGACTGAGTATGCTTATGTTGAAGGTGACGGCGAACACGCCCGTTTCTTCGCACAGCCAATGCTGCTGGGCAAAAATGGCGTAGAAAAGCTGTTACCTATCGGTAGTTTAAGTGCTTATGAGCAAAAAGCCATGAATGATATGTTGGGCACTTTAAAAGCCGATATCACTTTAGGCGAAGAGTTTGTAAAGAATAACTAAGTTATTCAGCGGTATAAAGAGGCGCTACGGCGCCTTTTTTGTCTGCTGTAGCAGGTTTAAATCATTAATGGCTGCGCGATACGGCAATATCAGCCAGTGCCAGCAACGCCTGCTTGTAGTCTGAGTCGGGTAAGACGGCCAGCGCCTCACGCGCTTTGTCGGCCTCCTGTGCCGCCAAGCGGCGGGTATAGCCAAAGGCGTCGGTTTGTTCCAGTGCACTCATAATAGCGTCTAATTGCGCCATGCCGTTACCTTCGCTTATCGCCTCGCGGATCAGTGCTTGCTGCGCACTGGTGCCGTGCTTCAGCGCATGAATAAGCGGCAGCGTCGGCTTACCTTCGGCCAGATCATCACCGATATTTTTGCCAAGCTCTGTCGCGTCAGCCTGATAGTCCAGCACATCATCAATTAGCTGAAAGGCAGTGCCCAAATGCATGCCATACAGTTTTAAGCCATTCACCACAGCTTCAGGTTGCTGTGCCACTATAGCGGCCAGCTGGGTAGCGGCTTCAAACAATTTTGCGGTTTTGCAGTAAATTACCTGCATATAGCTTTGTTCAGTGGTGTCAGGGTCGTTCACGTTCATCAGCTGCAGTACTTCGCCTTCAGCAATAACGTTAGTGGCATCGGCCAGAATTTGCATGATGCGCATCTCGTTTAACGACACCATCATCTGAAACGAGCGGCTGTACAGGAAGTCGCCAACCAGCACGCTGGCCTGATTGCCAAACACGGCGTTAGCGGTTTGCTTGCCACGGCGTAGGGTGGATTCATCCACCACGTCGTCATGCAGCAATGTAGAAGTGTGGATAAACTCTATAATGGCTGCCACCGTCACATGAGCGCTGCCGTTATAGCCCAGTGCCCGGGCGGCTAATACCGCTAGCAATGGCCTTAAACGTTTACCACCGCTATTCACAATATAAATACCGAGCTGGTTAATTAAAGCCACATCAGAATTGAGCTGGGAAAATATCTGCGCGTTAACCGCGGCCATATCGGCGGCGGCCAGTTGCTGGATCTGTTCGAGCGTCATGCAAAACAACTGCTTAAACCTAACAATGGCGCTAATTCTACACTAAGGGCCGATAAGTCCCAAAGCAAAACCGGATCCTTTTGTTTAAGCGGTGATCTTTTTTTTATTTCTACTTGCGGGGGTAGGGGAAATTGCGTACAATTCGCGCCCTGTGAATTGAATTAACACGCCCCTTATCAAGCGATGGCGTGCTTTGTACGGAGTTAACTATGTACGCGGTTTTCCAAAGTG
>JBFMHG010000010.1:0-87058 GCA_040752955.1 Pseudomonadota bacterium | reverse complement strand
TAAACCAGGCTGTCAAGCGTCTTTTTAAAAGATTTTTGCGACCTAACTTAACTCACCCGAAGCACCCAAACCGCAGAACCCCGTGGCATGGCGCGCATTATAGGGCGTTTTAATTAGCCTGCAAGCGCTAAAGTGAGAAAACCTGTGTTTTTGTGATCGTTCGCAGAAAAATTGCACAAAATGGCTTAAAAGCCTACAAATACATTAGGGTTTTACGTTTCTGATCGCTATTGCCGCCTTTAAACGATTTTTGCCGTAGCTGAAAGCTTTGTTAAATACTGAGTGCTCTACCGGTATATATTGTCGTTCAGCAGGAGATAACCAAGGAATATCCTCGGTATCGGGATCATTTAAATACACGAAATGCTCGTCAACTGCACACACCACCACCCAATGCGGTGCTTTGCTTTTATCAAACTGCCAGGTGCTGATTAATGCCAACAGCAAAGCACCTTGGTGTAATAGCTGCTTTATATCATCAATGGTTAGCTCTTTAAGCTGAACCGGAATCGCCTTTTGCTGCACTTTTTGCCGGAACGACTCATGTACCCGCTGCAAAATCTGCTTTTTTACTTCGCTGCGTACCGTATCAGTAAAAAGGGGGCCATCTTTGTTGAGATAGATTTCCGCTGCAAAGCCACGCTTAACCGCAGCGAGAGCTAAGCCTCGCGGGCCACAGCCACCGTGACCAGATGTCATAAATATAGTTGTGGCCTCGCGCCAGATGTCTATTTCAAGCGCATAGGGGACAAACTGACCAGGCTTGAAGTAGTTAAACACCATCAATAAACAAGCTGGGCCACAGGTAAAAGGTGTCGTCTGGTGAATATAAGGCACCTGTCGTCTGACCGAACTGCTGTCAAACTGAATGATCTGTTTTTGCATGCAGATGGCATCGGAGTGATCTTCGTAGAAATCATGCTTAACAGCGAACTCGTGATAGTGCAATTTTTGATATAAGCGGATAGCAGCAACATTATCCTGCCGAACTTCCAACCTAAGTAACACACAATTACGTGTTGCAGCAGTTTGTTCTGCCTGTTGCAATAAAAATTCGGCGATGCCCTGTTTACGATAATCCGGTGATACCGCCAGTGAATAAAGCCGTGCTAGGCTGGTGCCTCTTCTGTAAAGCAGTAAAAAGTACCCAACCAGCACGCCGCCAAGCTCTGCCACATATAAGTCGCTGCGTTTTTCGCGTAAAAAGCGCTTGAAACTGCGTACACTAAGACGGTCTGAATTAAAACAAGCCAACTCCAATGCCACCAAAGCAGACACATCACTGGCTGTCGCCAATCTGCTGACTAATGACGCCTCACTTTTATTTACTGCCATTACTGCACTCTTGGTTGCCTTAAGCTAAATTTTTACTAAGTTTAGGATAAAGCGCGCTAAGCAAATGAAAATTCGATAAGAAATTTCATTGTTTGCCAACATTACAGGAGCATAGATGGCCAAACTGATCATTGTCGTCGATAAAGCACAAGATTGGGCACCCTATTATCAGTATGACGGCGTGATGACTTTACCTGCCTATTTAAAGTGGTCAGCCAAGAATAAGCAACGTACCCGGGTGATTAACCTATGCCGCCAGGCTCAGTATTTAGGTACCGGTTATTACTGCTCTTTACTGGCTGAAGCGCGTGGCCACAACGTTATGCCCTCGGTAAGAGCATTTAATAAATTTAACCGCCACGAAATAGCCGATATTGCCGAGGAGATCCCTGGCAGTATTTTAAGCCAGCTGAATAAAGCGCTGGCTAGTGAAAGCGCGAGCCAATTGGTTTTTAATATTTATTTTGGCGAAACCGCAATAAAGGCTTTAAAGAAGGTGGCAGCCTATTTATTTGAAGCTTTCCCGGTACCTATTCTGCGTGTAGAGCTGCATAAAAAGACCAGCTGGCAGGTAAAGACCTTAAAAATAGGCAGCGTAAATAAGCTGGATGAGCAAGAGCAAAACTTTTTTGGTAATACACTGGAAAAATACAGCCATAAAATCTGGCGCCTTGAGCCGGCAAATAAAAAGTACAAATATGATTTAGCCGTGCTGGTTGACCCAAAAGAAAAATTCCCTCCCTGCACGCCTAAATCACTTGAGCTATTTACCAAAGCGGCGCGCAAAGCGGCAATGGATACGGAACAGATCAGCGCTAAAGATATTCATCGCCTGGCAGAGTTTGACGGTTTGTTTATTCGAGAGACCACATCAGTCAACCATCACACTTTTCATATGGCATTAAAAGCAGAACGCGAAGGCCTGGCGGTGATTGACGACCCCAATTCGATACTACGCTGCGGTAATAAGGTGTACCTGCAAACACTCTTCGAACAACACAAGGTACCGATGCCAGATGGCATTTTGTTGTTTAAACAGGATGAGGACAACCTGGAGCGCGCAGCAGACACCTTGGGCTTACCGCTGGTGCTGAAAATTCCTGATGGTAGTTTTTCCCGCGGTGTGGTTAAAATAAAAACACTGACTGAACTTAGAGCCCAGCTAACAACTTTGTTTGAACAAAGCGCTATCATTTTAGCGCAGCGTTACACCTTTACTGAGTACGACTGGCGTATAGGCGTGCTAAATGGCATGGCCCTTTTTGCCTGTAAATACTTCATGGCCCGCAACCACTGGCAAATATACAAACATGGCAGCGCCAAGACACAAAGCGGCGGTTTTACCACATGCGCCATCAGTGAAGTACCAAGCCATGTCATCGATGCTGCGCTTAAAGCCTGCGCCCCGATAGGCGACAGCCTTTACGGTGTTGATGTTAAACAAGATGGCGATAAGGTTTATGTAATTGAAGTGAACGACAACCCAAACATCGACGATGGTGTAGAAGACCTATATCTGGGTAATAAACTCTACGATCTACTGGTAGAAGACTTTATTCGCCGCATCGAGCTAAAACGGTAAACTGCAAAAGCAAAAAAACCGGCCTTAGCCGGTTAATTTGGTGCAGATGGAGAGACTCGAACTCTCACGCCTTGTGGGCACAAACACCTGAAGCTTGCGTGTCTACCAATTCCACCACATCTGCGTTATGTTTCGCGCTCAGCGCTTAACATGGCGTGCAGTATAGCGACTTTAAACCAGCAGTCAACTGTGAAACTGCACATTTTCTGCTGTTTTACACTGTTCGGACAAATACTAGGCAAAGCGCCTAGTATTTCGCCTTTTTCAGCAAACCAATCTCCTCTAAACGCTGCATTAAGTAGTCGTTTGAATTAATTGGTTCAGGGTAACGATTAGGATTATCGGCACTGATACAAGTTGATAGTGTTTCAATGACATAATCCGGGTTTGGGTGCATAAAAAACGGTATTGAGTAACGCGGCTCACCCGCTGCAGCACCTGCAGGGTTAACAACCCGGTGCGTAGTAGATGGCAACACATGATTGGTCAGCCTCTGCAGCATATCACCAATATTTACCACTATAGTGCCTTCGATTGTGGTTACCGGCAGCCAGCTGCCATCACGACGCAATATCTCAAGACCCGCTTCGTTAGAACCTACTAACAAGGTAATAAGGTTAATATCTTCATGCTGACCGGCGCGGATAGACTGAGTGCTAGTATCTTTAATCGGCGGATAATGAATCGGCCGCAAAATGGAATTACCATAGTTTACCTTGTCGGCAAAGTAAGTTTGCTCCTGTCCGAGGAACAGCGCTAAGGCCTCCAATACCCGGTTACCTAACTTTTCCAGCTCAGTGTACAAGGTGTAAGTGGCCTGTTTAAACTCTGCCACCTCAGTTGGCCACACATTCGGGTATAAACTTGGATGCGGCGCAGGGCCTTGCAGCTCACGGCCAACGTGCCAGAACTCTTTTAAATCCGGGTGGTTTGAGTCTTTCGCTTTTTCGACACCAAAGCCGGTGTAACCACGCGCTCCGCCCTGCCCTGGTTTGTGATATTTTGCTTTAACCTCAGTGGGTAACGCAAAAAACTGCTTAATTGCATTGTAAGTATTTGCTACCACTTCATCCGGAATACCGTGGCCACTAATGCCGCAGAACCCAAACTCAGTGTAGGCCTTGCCAATTTCGGCAACAAAGTTATCTTTGTCGGTGGCAAACCGTCTTATATCTAACGTAGGAACTTGCTTTGTCATATAAAAGACCTGTTTTTAGCCTAAAGTAAAAAAGAACCCTGCAATAGCAGCGCTCATCAAGTTAGCTAATGTTGCTGCCAACAGAGCTTTTAAACCCAGCTCAGCAATATCAGCCCGGCGGCCTGGCGCCATACCACCCAAGCCACCTAATAAAATAGCAATTGACGAAAAGTTAGCAAAACCACACAAAGCAATAGTCACTATCACCTGTGTATGGGCACTTAACTGCTCCTTCACCTGCACAAAGTCGAGGTATGCGACAAACTCATTAATAACCAGCTTCTGACCGATAAAGCTGCCAGCCATGCGCGCCTCATCCCAAGACACGCCTAAAATAAACGCAAGCGGTTGAAATACGTAACCGAAAATCAACTGCAGAGTCAAATCGTCTTTACCGAACCAGCCGCCCACGCCACCAACAATGCCATTAACCAGCGCAATTAAACCGACAAAAGCTAACAACATAGCACCCACATTCAACGCCAGTTGCATACCACTGGACGCACCGGCTGCAGCGGCATCTATTACGTTGGCATGAGGCTTCTCGGTATTGATTTCCGTCAGTTCGTTTTTTGGCTGTTCAGTTTCCGGCAGGATCATTTTTGCCATTAAAAAGCCACCGGGCGCGGCCATAAAGCTGGCGGCGATCAGGTACTTTAACTCCACGCCCAAGCCAGCGTAACCGGCCAGTACTGAACCGGCAACAGATGCTAAACCACCCACCATAACGGCAAACAACTCGGAACGTGTCATAGTGGGAATGAAAGGCCGCACGATTAACGGCGCTTCGGTTTGACCGACGAAAATATTGGCTGCAGCCGACATCGATTCTGGCCGGCTGGTACCCAGCACTTTTTGCAAACCACCGCCTATAATACGGATTACCCAGGTCATAATACCGACGTGATACAACACCGCGATTAACGATGAAAAGAAGATAATAATGGTCAGCACATGGATGGCAAAAATGAATCCCTGGGAAAACTTACCCAGATCACCGAACAAAAACTGAATACCGGCGTTGGCATAGCCAATTACGTTAGCCACCACCTGAGAGATGTTGTACAACACGTCCTGGCCAAAAGGTACGTAAAGCACAAATGCGCCTATTGCCAGCTGAATAGCAAAGGCGCCGCCCACGGTGCGCCAGTTAATACGGCTACGCTTGGCTGATGCCAGATACGCTACCAGTAACAGGGCTGCAATGCCCACTAATCCCATCATCGGTTATTCCCTGATTATTGTTATTCTGCCAGCAACTGGCGGATTTTTGCTTTTATGATGTCAATGGCAATTTGGTTTTTACCACCACGGGTAACCACTAAATCGGCATATTGTTTGGAAGGGGCGATAAACTCAAAAAATGCCGGACGCACCGAGTTCTCATATTGCTCAGTGACCGAGCTTAAACTACGGCCACGCTCTTCTAAATCCCGCTTTATCCGACGCAGTAAACAGATATCCAGTGGCGTATCCATAAATACGGTGATATCAAACTGCTCACGCAACTGCTCATCTGTTAGCAGTAAAATGCCTTCCACCAGAATCACTTTGGCCGGTTGTACCGCAATGGTCTCTTCAGTTCGGGTATGGGTTTTATAGCTGTATTGCGGCATCTGTATCGCTTTACCTGCGCGCAGTGCACGTAAATGCGCCGCCAGTAATTCATGCTCGAACGCTGCAGGGTGGTCGTAATTGGTTAGCGTTCGCTGCTCAAAAGACAAATGGCTTTGGTCACGGTAATAGGCATCTTCGGACAAAATGGCGATACGCTCACCGCCCAGCTCAGCCACCAGCTCTTGGTAGACTGTTGATGCGAAAAGACTTTTACCAGACGCCGAAGCGCCGGCAATAGCTATGATAGTGTTTTTTCCCACTGAAACGTTCACTTTTGCAGAAAATAGCTGCTGATTATCGCTAAAAAGTGCTTATTTAGAAATAAAAAAATGCCCGCATTTAGCGGGCATTTTTAATTTTACCAACTCAGGTATTAGAACTTATATTCAAAACCTAAACGCATGCTCCAAAGAGATGGGTCACCCGCACGGCCTTGAACTGGGTCTACGCGACCAGCATTGAAGGTGTTGTACAGGAACTTGTTATCGGCTGTAGTGCCAAAGTTCGCTACGTTAACTGCACGTGGGAAGCTAGTTTCATACAACACACCCCAATCATCATTGATAAGGTTGGTTAAGTTATCAATCACGAAGAACAGGCTAGAACGGTGGCCTTCCATAAAGCCCGGTAATTCCTGCTCGAAACGGAAGTCTACTTTGACCCACCAATCACTGTTAAATTCGTTACGAGGTGCATAGCCGCCTGCGTACTTATCTAAACCTTCACGGTTGATAAATGCAAAGAATGCATCAGTATCAAAGCTATCTGCAAACTCAACGTTAGGATCGTTTACGCCAGTTGGTACATACAGCAACTGTCTACCAGTGAAGATATCGCCATTGCCGTTCATGGTGAAGCTGTACGGGCGACCTTCGTTGGCTGAGCCAAACAGGCTAAATGTAGAATCATAGCCATCCATTAACTCCACAGTGTAAGTTGCACGCAGTGTGAAACGGTGTGGAATTTCATAGTTTGATTTCGCAATACCAGGATTTTCGAAATCAGCCGTTGCCAGGTTACCGTAGTTAGAGTAAGCCACTGAACTGGTCATTGGATTTACATCTTCTGAATCGGTATATGCATAAGCAGCAGTCAGATCTAAACCAAAGTCATAAGACTTGCTAACCGAAATCGACGCTGACAGATTGGCACCTGAGTCACCATTCACGTTAGTCAACAGGAAGGCCTCTGGCACACTACGTGGAATTGACGGGTACAGAGGACGACCGTCTGGTAATACGCCGATCGGACCAAAACCACCCTCTTCTGAGCGTCTTAAATCAGATACGATAGCCGCATCTTCTTTTTTGGTGTATAGCAAATCTGCCATCACCACATAGCCGCTGTCGAAGGTGTAAGTAGCGCCTAACGCATACTTCCACTCTTTAGGTAATTTAAAGTTTGGATCTAATGCATTTACAGGACCACGACCATCAGCAGCAGTAACTTCATCAAAAAGTTGCTGAGGGATATCAATTAACGGACGGCCTGAACCAGTGTGTGGAATGTCAAACAGTGTGTTGTCTGCATTGAAAAAATCACTTGGTGTAGATGCCTGATACAGTGAAACGCCATTGTTTGAGTAATTATTAGATAACCAAACATTTGGGTTACCACCTGAATATAGGCCGATACCACCACGAACCTCAAGCTCTGGGCTTGCCATCCAGTTAACACCTAAACGTGGTTGCAGCAGCCCTTCGCCGTCTAGGGTGGCATCATTTGCAAACCCGTAAGTATCGGTAAAGCTCTGATTTACACGTGGTGTATCACTGGTAGTGTACCAGTCGTAACGCAAGCCATAAGTTAAGGTTACATCGTGATCAACGATATAAAACTCATCTTGCACATAAGCGGTGTTTACTGCGTATTTAAACTGGCCTGCACCATCAATCGGGTTGTTAGTGCCAGCGGCGTTTTCATAAATCGCTGATGACGGAATACCCGCAGCAAAATCTTCAATAGAGTTAAATACGTATTCACCCTCAGTTTCCTGAATAAACAGGTTGAACACATCGTACTGTTCGCGCTCAACGCCAAAGCTGATTGAGTGGTCACCATACAAGTAGGTACCAGCAAACTTAAAGAAGGTTGTTTCGTAAGTTAACTTGTTAGCGTGACGTGAGTCATCAGCGCCCAAATAAACTGTAGGGCCAACACGCAGTTGAATTTCACCAACTTCAGTACCGCCTAACGGGCTTACACGAGCATCAAGCTCAGAATAACCTAAACGAACTTCAGTAGAGAAGTTATCTGTCCAGTCAGAGAATACGTTCGCTACGTAAGAGTTAAATTCAGCGCCACGCTCATAGAAGTGGCCTGAGAACTCAAGCTCATCATCATCGCCGTCAGATTCAGCAATAGAGAAGCCATCGTTATAATTATAAGTAAAAGCAGCCCGGTGACTGTCATTAATAAACCAGTCAAGCTTCAACAGAATTTTTTCGTCTTCAACCGGAATACTCGATGGGAATGAGCCCGGTTCAAAACCATAAACCTCACGGGCAATACGTGCAATTTCATCGACTTGCTCTAATGTAATGCCAGACACTTCGCGGGCAGCATTTGAACCTTCAGGGCCACGATCAAAGGTATCAGCGCCTTCTAACTTTTCATAAGCAGCAAACCAAAACAGCTTGTCGCTAACGATTGCACCACCACCATTAAAGCCATAACGACGCTCATTGAAAGCACCAACATTAATTTTGTCGCCTTCCAGCTTGTCACCCTGTAAAGAATCGTTTGTGTAGTCAAAGAACACGCTACCACTGAACTCATTACCACCGGACTTTGTTACAGCGTTGATGTTACAGGCAGTAAAACCGCCGTATTTCACATCAAACGGAGCCAGTTCAACAGCAACCTGCTCAATTGCATCGTAAGAAAACGGCATGCGCTCGGTTGGATAGCCGCTTGAGTTTAAGCCGAAGTTGTCGTTGGTACGCACACCGTCGACCGTCAGGCTGTTAAAACGCGGGTTTGCACCAGCACACTGGATATCACCAGCATTTGTTTCGTTAATATAGATGCGTGGATCAACGCGCACCACATCGCGTAAATCGCGGTTAATCGCTGGCGTATTGCGTAAATCTTCCAGATTGAAGTTTGCAGCAGGGCCAGTGCCGCCGTAGTTAGAGTTGCTAATTGCCGTTCCGGTAACCGCAATCCGCTCAACGTCTGGCTGCTGCACTATCACGTTAAGGTTCTGGGTATCACCAAGAGTAAGAAAAACATTGTCAACAGTTTCAACCAGGCCATCGGCGCTCTTTACTGTCAACAAATATGGGCCGCCAACCTGCAAACCGCGTGCAGAGAAAGTACCGGTTTCGTTAGTTGTCAGAGTACGGGTAGTGCCGCTACGCTTGTCGGTTAGTGTTACTGTAGCATTGGCAACTGTAGTACCGGCTTCAGTGGTAACAACACCCCGAATAGCTGATGAAGTTTCTTGTGCCAGAGCGATATTGCTTGCGCCTAAAGCGAGCGTGACCGCAAGAGCTATACTTTTAATTTTCATATCGTTTTCACCTGGTAGTTGTAGGTATTTATCTAAATTCCATTTGAATACAGATGCTGTGTTCAATTTGGGAGACAATGGTAACTAAACCATATTACATTTTTCTTACGCCCATCTGATTTACGGGAACTTTTCGTTCCTCTCATTGTCTTAGGCGGTTGCAATATAAGTGTAACATAGCTGGTCTGAGTTGCGCACTAGACGACTTAAAATTGACTAAAAAACGACTTATTCTAGCTTTTCATTCATTTACTGGTGTTTATCCAGTTAGCGTTTTATGCTATCCCGCATGAAAAATCTCTTGTCAGCCGCCTAAATGTTAACATTACCTAAAGCGCTGTTTATCGGCGCGCTGCTCTGCCTTGGAGCCAGTACAACTATGAATGCCAAAGAAATTACCTTCGCGACTTTTAATGTCAGTATGGAAGCACAAAACTATCTGCCGCGTGGTGAGCCGGGCGATGGTGAGGTATTGGCTAAGCTGCTGCAAACTGACGATCAGCCACAGATCCGTAACATTGCCCAGATTATTCAGCACGTGAGACCTGATGTGCTGCTATTGAACGAGTTTGATTATATTGCCGACCCTGAGCAGGGTGTAAAAGCTTTTGTGCGTAATTACTTAAATAAACCGCAGGGTAACGCCAAAGCGATAGATTACCCCTATTTTTACTACAGTACAGTAAACACCGGCCAGCCAAGCACGTTCGACTTGGACAACGATGGTAAAGCGACCGGCGTTGGCGCCGATGCCTGGGCCTTTGGCTTTTATCCCGGCCAATATGGCATGCTTTTGTTATCAAAATACCCACTAGATACCGCTAAAGTACGAACTTTTCAGCACTTTAAATGGAAGGATATGCCGGGCTTTATGCCTACCAAAAAAGCAGATGGCAGCCCCTGGTACAGTGCTGACGCCTGGCAGCAGTTTCCACTATCGTCTAAAAGCCACTGGGATATCCCGGTAACGATTGACGGTCAGACGGTGCATATCCTGGCCAGCCATCCGACACCACCGGTTTTTGACGGCCCGGAAAACCGCAACGGCATTCGTAACCATGATGAATTGCGTTTTTGGGTAGATTATTTAACGCCGGGGCAAAACCAGTATATTTATGATGATAAAGGCAACAAAGGCGGTTTTAGCCATGGCGAGCGTTTTGTGTTGCTGGGTGATTTAAACGCCTCTGCCGAAGGTGAAGGCGATGCCATTAACAGTGCAATCAGCGCGCTATATCAGCACCCCGCCGTTAACAACAGACAGCCGCCCAAAAGCCTGGGCGGTAAAGAGCACAGCCCGGATAACCCGCATGGTGCGGTACATACTGCCGGTTGGCGTATGCGGGCTGATTATGTGCTGCCGTCAAAGCAAGGCTTCACGCTGGTGGATAGTGGCGTATTCTGGCCAGAAAAAACCGACCCACTGTATCCGCTGGTCGGCTCACGCGGTGCCAGCTCAGATCATCGACTGGTCTGGGTAAAGTTGAAATTAAGCGCTGATTGAATCAGCGCTTATTAAAGCAGCACCTTGACTTAAAAACGCCGCACCAGGTTTTGTACATGCACTGTCACTTCTTCGCGGTCATGGTATAGGTGTTTGGCTTGTAGCCGGTATTTAATGCCGGCTGCAGTTAGCCGCTGCTCAAACTGTTGCAGTATATCGCACAGCGTTTCATAGCGCTTTTTCATCGGCAGTTTCAGGTTGAAGATGGTTTCCTGACACCAGCCATTAATCAGCCAGTCGGCAATGCGCTCGGCCACCCGCTGCGGCTGCTCTATCATGTCGCACACCAGCCAGTAGTTGTTTTTGCGCTGCGGCTCAAACTTAAAGCCATCGACCATTAAATGCTGTACCTGACCGGTTTGCATTAATGATTCGGCCATAGGGCCATTATCAATGGCGGTAACCATCATGCTGCGCTTCACCAACTGATAAGTCCAACCGCCCGGGCAGGCGCCTAAATCTACCGCGTGTAAGCCACCCGACAGTCGCGTATCCCACTCACGTTTAGGGATAAACTGTAAAAACGCTTCTTCCAGTTTTAATGTGCTACGGCTTGGCGCCTCAGCGGGAAATTTAAGCCGCATGATGCCGTTTTCCAGCGGGCTGTTGTTCTCCGGATATGACACCCCAACATAGCCCTGCTGGCCGCTTAACAAAAACAAATGCAGCACTGCTGCCCGTTTTTGCTCTTTTTGCGTCAGTACGCCCGCCTGGCGTAGCGCCTGACGCAGCGGTACAGTAAGCTTACGCGCCAGCGTAGATAACGTTTTACCATCATTGGTATCGGGGTACTCTACCCGCAGCTCACCACAACCGGTTAGCTCTGCTGACAATAGGGCCTCCAGCACCGGCGCAATGCGATCCGCTGGTGGCAAATCAAGCAAACCGGCTTGCAGTAAGCTCCACTGACGGATAAAAATAAACTGCTCAAACGGATAGTCGCGGTAAAACGCCGCCAGGTTGTCGCTGTCATAGGCTTCAAAAATGACAAAGCCACTGTTATTTTGCAGCTTACAAAAACCGCCGGTGTTTTTAAGGGCCGCCTTGTGCTGAATTTCTGCCGCGCACTCCTTTTCAAAACCCGCCCGGCAATACAGTAATAGTTGTCTCATATCAGCTCCGCCGCCATGCCGTTATTGCCAGCAATAACCAGGCAGCAATTAGTAACTGCCCGCCAACCGGGGCCAGTTGTGAATAATACAGTGGCAGTGCAAACACACCTGCCAATAAGGTCCAAACAAAACAGCAAAGCCCCAGATGCCATAGCAGTGCTACCAGTCGCTTTAACCGGCTGTTACTTTGTGACAACCCTAAGGCCAGCAGTGCCAGGGCATGAAACGCTAGCACGCCAAGCGCACTGAGTACTCGGGACAGCTGCTCGGCCGTTAAATCGCCCTGCCACAAATGCATTAATAAGGCGCTCAGCGCCACTACCGCCATACCGTATAAGGCACTAATACTGTTACTTAACTGCCAGAAGTACTTCATCAATTTTCCTGCTACAAAATGCTGCCGCCGCGCGGATTAGCTGCAACTGAGTAAAACCGCTTTTAAGCCGGGGCACAAAGTCATGGTTTGCATCAGTCAGCCAGTACAGTTCAACTTTTGGCCAGTGTTTAGCACTCAGCTCATCTTTGCTGCCAAAAGCATCCCGCTCGCCCTGGGCGATATACAAAGGTGCAGCTAAATCTGCAAAATGCTCAGTGCGCCACTGCTGCTTATTGGGTGCGTGAAACGGATAACCAAAGGCAAATACCGCCTGCACTGCATTGTTACCACTTAACAGTGACGCCACCCTACCGCCCATAGACTTACCACCAATAAATAACGGCAAGTCTGCCGGGCACTGCGCTATTTGCTGGCTAAACTCGGCAGCTAACAGCGGCATTTTCGTGGGCAAACGCCGCTTGCCCTCATCAAGCGACTGCTGCATATAGCCAAAATTAAAACGCCACACTTCTATACCACAGCTTGCCAGTGCACAGGCCAACTGCTGCATCACCTCGCTATTAGCACCGGCACCAGCGCCATGCGCCAGCAGCAAGCGCGCTTTGGCATTATCTGCCTTGTTAATTAGTACCTTAGTCAAGCGCCACCGCATTGGTAAATTGCTGCTCGGCAAAGGCGGCTTGCTCTGCCTCGACCATTTGTGTCATCCACTGACGAAAGGCAGTAATTTTACCCAACTCAGTCTGGCTTTCACGGCACACCAGATAGTAAGCGTCTTTCGAGATAAGTACATGGTTAAACGGCACGATTAACCGGCCGGAGTTAATATCGGGCCGGGCCAGCACATTGTGCGCCAGCGCCACGCCTTGGCCATGAATCGCCGCCTGCAGAACCATCGATGAGTGGCTAAAAATCGGCCCCTGATTCACATTAAAATGCTTAAAGCCCTGAGTAGTAAACCAGGCTTTCCAGGCACGGCGCGAGCCATCATGCAACAGGTTATGGTACTGCAGATCGGTCGGCTCTTGCAGCGGTTTGCTACTGTTTAACAGCAACGGTGAACACACCGGCAGTAGATATTCAGTATGCAGCTTATCAGCATGTAAGTTACGCCAGGTGCCGCGGCCATAATAAATGGCCACATCAACATCATCGGTCAGCGAGCCCTCGTCCAAATCAACCGCTTTTATGCGTACGTCGATATCGGGGTGTTGCTCACTAAATTGATTAAGCCTGGGTACCAGCCACTGAATAGCAAAGCTGGGTTGCAGGCTTACTGTTAACGACCCCTTAGCACCGCGTGCCAGCAGCTTTTCTGTCGACTCATGTAACTGCAAGAAAATTTCTTTTATATCGAGAAAATAACTTTGCCCCTCTTCAGTCAGCAGCAAAGAGCGGTTTTTGCGCATAAACAGCTTAAGGCCAAGATGGTCTTCCAGCGCTTTGATCTGATGGCTAATAGCGGCCTGCGTAACGTACATCTCTTCCGCCGCCTTGGTAAAGCTTAAATGGCGTGCTGCGGTTTCAAAGGCTTTCAGTGCATTAAGAGGGGGTAAGCGGCGCGCCATAAGCTCTCGCAAAAGTAGGTTAATGATAAAAATTTCTAATGCGAATTATAGCGCTGCCACTGCCGCCGCGCCAGCGGCAGTGTTAGATACGTTTATTTATCGACAGGCTTGTAACCTTCAATTTCAACATCTTCGCCTTTAAACAAGAAGGCTTCCATCTGTGTTTCCAGCAACTTTCTGTGCTCCGGGTTCATCATGTTCAACTTTTTCTCATTAATCAGCATTATTTGTTTCGCCTGCCACAGGGCAAAGGCCTCTTTACTGATCGAGTTAAAGATTTTTTTGCCCAAATCACCCGGATACAACTGAAAATCCAACCCCGGTGCGTCCTTTTTCAGATATTCACAAAATACGGTACGGCTCATACCTGTGTTTCCTCCTGCTCTGACGCTGCAGCGACAACCTGCGCAAACAGCTGCTTGGCCGGTGCAGACAGTCCCACCGGCGGAATGGCGTCTATTGTAAACCAAGTTGCCGCAGATTGCTCCTGTACCTGCAGTGGTGCTTTAGCGAGCACAGCTAACTGCGGTTGCACCCATAAGTGAAAATGGCTAAAGGTATGCCGAAAACCCGCGAGCTCGGTTTGTTGGCTTAGCTCAAAGGCGTTGATAGCGATAAATTGCTCACGCTCCGCTGCACTGGCAAACTCCAAAAAACCATACAGGCCGCCCCATAGCCCCGACGCCGGCCGCTGCGTTAACAACAGTTGCTTATCGTACTGCAGCAACAGCCAGAAACTTTGCCGCTCGGGCAGGGCTTTTTTCGGCTTTTTGCCGGGATAACGTGCTTGCTCTGCGCTAAGCGCCGCCTTGCATTTCAACTTTAGCGGGCAATCAGCACAGCGCGGCTTACTGCGGCTACATAAACTGGCGCCTAAATCCATCATCGCCTGATTAAACTCTGCTACGGTCTCAGCGGGCGTAATTTGCTCTGCCAAGTGCCACAGCTGTTGCTCTACCGCTTTTTCACCCGGCCAGCCGTCAACCGCAGCAAAGCGTGCCAGCACCCGCTTACAGTTGCCGTCTAAAATCGGATAATGCTGGTTAAGAGCCAGTGACAACACAGCGCCGGCGGTCGAGCGGCCCACACCTGGCAGTGCCAGCACCTGGTCAAACTGCTGCGGAAACTGGCCGTCATACTGCTGTGCAATCTGCTGCGCCGCTTTGTGCAAGTTACGGGCCCGGGCGTAATAGCCCAGCCCGGTCCATAAATGCAATACATCATCTAATGGCGCTTCAGCTAACGCTTTTACATCAGGAAAACGGCTGATAAAACGCTGAAAATAGGGTATCACTGTGGCAACCTGCGTCTGTTGCAACATCACTTCACTAAGCCAGGTGTTATAAGGACTTTTATTTAACTGCCATGGCAAGCTTTTACGTCCATGCTGGCGATACCAGTTAACCAGCTGATTTGAAAACCAAATTGCGTCTTGTTGCTGCAGCATTTTTACCTCAGTTTTTGTCCCCGCGCAGTATAAGCAGCAAGGCTTTACTTGCCAACCTGAATCGGCGGTTGAGCAATAGCGTCAATACAAGGATAATACGCGCCAATTACGCATTATGGAGCAGACAATGACAGACACGCACGACCAGCCAGCACCACAACAGGGCGAGACCTATATGCGCAGGATCCGCTCTTTTGTACTGCGTGAAGGCCGATTAACCAAAGGGCAACAGCACGCACTGGACACTTACTGGGCCGACTATGGTGTCGACTACCAACCGCAGCTTATCGATTTACCAGCGCTGTTCGGTCGGGACAACCATAAGGTGCTGGAAATTGGCTTTGGTATGGGTAAATCACTGGTACAAATGGCTAAGGCCGCGCCAGAAAAAGACTTTATTGGCATTGAAGTGCACAAGCCCGGTGTCGGCGCCTGTTTAGCGGATGCAGTGGCCCAGCAGGTGAAAAACCTGAAAGTGTTTGAACATGATGCGGTTGAAGTATTAGAGCAGATGGTCGCCGACAACAGTCTGGATACTGTGCAGCTGTTTTTTCCCGATCCCTGGCATAAAAAACGCCATCATAAGCGCCGCATCGTGCAGCCGGCTTTTGTACAGTTACTGCGGCGTAAGTTAAAGCCCGGTGGCGTGTTTCACATGGCGACCGACTGGGAAAACTACGCTGAGCATATGCTTGAGGTGATGTCACAGGCCGAGGGTTTTGTTAATCTGGCATCTGATAGCCGTTATGTCGAGCGCCCCGAGCACAGGCCTCTAACCAAATTTGAACAACGCGGCCAGCGTCTGGGCCATGGTGTTTGGGATCTGATGTTTAAAAAGGAAAGCTAAATGCTCGCCACCACCAGTCAACTGGTTCTACGCAACATTAATGAGTTAAACGGCCGGGTGCTGTTAGTTGAGCCTCAGGCCGATAGTCTGGCCAGCGAGCTCTTGCACCTTTCGCCACAGCTTAACCTAAGCTGCTACAGCACAGACGCAGCTGTCGCCGCCTGCTGGCAGCAAAGTGCGGTAACCCTGTATACCGAACTTAGCCCCCACTTTACTCAGACTTTCGATACGCTGGTGCTGTTTTATCCCAAAAGTAAAGAGCAGCTTGGTTTTACCCTGGCTCAGCTAACAAACGCGATAGGCCCGGCTACTCAGGTATTTGTCGTGGGGGATAACAAAGGCGGCATTAAAAGCCTGCCCACTCATGCACAGAAACTGGGGCTTAATGCCAATAAATTAGATAACGCCAAGCATTGCCTGTGGTTTTCGCTGTTTGGCGACTTTACTGCTTTACCCCAAATATCAGCCAGCCAGTTCAGTATTGAAAACGACGGCAAAACACTAAAGCTATGCTCATTACCCGGTGTGTTTAACCATGGCAAGCTGGATATCGGTACCGCGTTGTTGCTAGACAACTTACCGCTAATGAGTGGCGGTAAAGTGCTTGATTTCGCCTGTGGCTGCGGTGTAATTGGTGCCGTATTAAAACGCCGCTACCCAGCCATTGAGCTGTACAGCTCGGATATTAGCGCTTTGGCTGTGGCGTCAACGGAACTTACATTAGCGGCCAACCAGCTAAAAGGCTCAGTTCTATTGGCAGATGGCTTACCTGCTCAACCCAAGCAGTTCGACTATATTGTCACTAACCCGCCGTTTCACACTGGTATTAAAACCGACTACAGTATTGTGGAAAGCTTTATTCAGGGCAGTGCCAAACGCTTAAACCCGCAGGGCAGCCTGACGCTGGTGGCAAACAGCCATCTGGCTTATCTGGATCTGTTACAGCAGGCCTTTAAACGGGTTGAAATTATTGCCAAAGCAAATGGTTTTGTCGTATACCGCGCCTTTCCGTAAGGCGATCACGGAGACACATGATGCGAATACACCTGGTGCTAGTCCTGCTTATTGGTGCGCTTTCAGTGCCGGTACAGGCTAGCACTGGCTGCATACAGGATCCGAAGCGGCAAAACGCCTGTCCGCACCTGCTATACCGGGCAGTGCAGCTGCCGGGCGCCACCAGCAACAGCGTGCTGTGTGTTTGTGTTACAGACTTTGCCCCACTATTAACGCCAGCAAAGAATGAGGCTGAGCAAATTAGTCAGAATATGACAAAGCGCCAACTTGAAGCTCACCATGGTGATAAACTTCAAACCGTATTAGACATGCTGCAACAACGGCGTTAGTCGCTAAGCAGCACCAGACGCTCAGCAAAACTGCCCAAACACTCCTCCTTTGCCGTGAGTAACACCGGGACCAAAAACAACTGTCCCTGCTCTACCCAATAAATAGCATTTTGCTCAAATTGCCGTGCCAGTAATACTGCCTGAGCTTTATCACACAACACTATCCAGCTTTTTTCCTGAAAACTCCTGTCAGGTGCGCTCCCTATCACTGAGCGATGAGGTAAACGCTGCTTGTTCAGGCAGGCTTGAAATTCGTTATCGCGGCGCAGGTTAAGGTAAGGATGCTCAGTGTGTCCGGCAGGATTTTGCGCACTGATAATGGCAAAATCGACATCACAATTAAGTGCCTGATGGCACAGGAAGATACTCGTTTTATAACTTTCCCACAGGTTCATAACCAAACCCAAAAGTAACAAGTGCCTCTACTATAAACGGCTTTGCTAAATTTGCCAGTGCGGTTTGCTAAATTGCGCTAATGTGCATAACATCAATGCAGACGTACACTGCTAAATCCTGCATCGGCATAGAGATAACTGAATGATTGCCATAGATAAAACAACATCGATTAAGAGTGCATTAATTTGGGTAATCATGCTTATTTGCAGCCTGACACTGTGCCTGGCAATGGTGGTATCAGCCACGCAGGATGTGAAGCTACAGCGAAAAAAGCTCGTTGCACAGCTCGACGGCTATGTCAGCATTATCGCTTTTAACGCCAAAAGCAGTATTTTGCAGGACGATGCCGACATCGAAGACAACCGGCTTAACTCTTTTAATGCCGTTGATATGCTGCATAACATTCATATCTACAAAAAGCTGACGCCCGGCGATGAACTTAGCTTTTTTGCCAGCTATAACCGCGATGGCGTTGGCCCCTACCCGGTGCAGTTTGAACGGGTGCAGCAGCTGCTAAAGCCTTACATCAGTGCCAATTATATTGAACTGACTAAAGCCATTACCCACGACAAAGAGGTTCTGGGTTATGTCTATCTGAGGGCCAGTCAGGAAGAACTCAGTGCTTATATTCAAACCCGTATTCTGTTGGATATTCTTATCGCGCTGGTCGCACTTGGCAGTGCATTTTTTATTAGTGCCCGCCTGCAGCAGCGTTTTACCAGCCCGATCGACACCCTACTTAATGTAGTGCAAAAAGTAGCCAAGGAAAAAAACTATCAGGTCCGGGCGCCGATAGCGCCAATAAAAGAATACAACATGCTAAGCCGCGCCTTTAATACCATGCTGGATCGTATCGAGCAGCAAATTAGTAAACTGCAACAGGCCGAGCAGGAAAACCGCCAGCTAACGCTAAGTCTGGAGCAAAAAATTGAGCAGCGCACCGAAGCGTTAAAAACCTCGAATCAGGAGCTGTTAAACACCCTGTCGACACTGCATCAATACCAAAACCAGATTGTTGAAACCGAAAAAATGGCCAGCCTGGGCCAGATGGTCGCAGGTGTGGCGCATGAGGTTAATACGCCGATTGGCCTTGGTGTTACCGCTTCAACCTTACTGCAGGATAAGCTGGCTGATATTCAAAAAGCCTTTGATGAAAAAAAACTCACCTCGTCACAACTGGCGAAATTTTTGTCAGAAAGCAAAGAAAACCTGGGCATTATCTATCGCAATATGGAACGGGCGGCCAGTCTGATCTCCAGTTTTAAACGGGTGGCAGTAGATCAGTCTAACGAGAATCGCCGTCAATTTAATATGCTGCAGCTTATCAATGAGGTGCTGTTATCACTTAGACCGAATTTAAAGAAAACTCAACATCAGGTGCTCATTAACTGCCCGGCAGAACTGGAGCTGGACAGTAAACCCGGCCCGATTAACCAAATCCTGATTAATCTAATCATGAACAGCCTGATCCATGCCTTTGAACATATCGAGCAAGGTGAAATTACGATTGACGTTAGCGTAAACAATAACCACTGCCAGCTGGTGTACCGGGATAACGGCGCCGGCGTACCAGAAACGATTAAAAAGCGTATCTTCGACCCCTTTGTTACCACCAAAAGAGGTGAAGGCGGCAGCGGTCTGGGTTTACATCTGGTCTATAACCTGGTGACTCAGGCCTTAAATGGCAAAATAGTCCTCGATAGTACGCTGGGCCAGGGCGTGCGTTTTCAGATCGATTTTCCGGTTATCGTGATTAAAAATTAATTAAATTTAATCAATAACATAGACAACAATTGCCGACTGACAGAGCAGATTTAAATATTAGAAAAGACTAATTGTTAACAAAAAACTTGTTAACATTTGGGCGGATGGTTATAATTGCGTATTATTTGACAATTGCACGTCATCTATAAAACGTTAAAATCTCACAAGATTAACAAAATTCACATAAGGTTTAACTCCAATGCAAACACCTGTGATTCTGATCGTTGAAGACGAAGAAGTAACCCGCCTTAATCTGGTCAGCCTGTTTCAGGGCGAAGGCTATGATGTAATCGAAGCGGTAAATGGCGAGGAAATGAATCAGAAGCTAACCGAAAATAAAGTTAGCCTGGTTGTCATGGATATTAATCTGCCGGGTAAAAACGGCCTGATTTTGGCGAGGGAGTTACGCCAGAAAGAAAACATCGGTTTGATCTTTTTAACCGGCCGCGACAGTGAAGTAGACCGTATTTTAGGTCTGGAAATTGGCGCCGACGATTACCTGACCAAACCGTTTAACCCGCGTGAACTGACAATTCGTGCACGTAACCTGTTAAATCGCACTGTAGCGCAACCTGTGGTTGAAGAGCACAAAAGCGTGGTTAAGTTTAATGGCTGGACACTGGATGAAAATAGCCGCAATTTAACCTCGCCAAAAGGCGTGGCGCGTAGGTTGCCGAAAGGCGAATACCGCGCTTTGCGGTTAATGTTAGATACACCCGGTAAAATCTTTACCCGCGAGCAGTTGATCCGTCATATGACCGGCCGTGATTTACGCCCGAATGACCGCACTGTAGATGTGACTATTCGCCGCATCCGTAAACACTTTGAATCGGATATCGACAGCCCGGAGTTAATCAGCACTATTCACGGTGAAGGTTACCGTTTTGTCGGCAAGCTGGAAAAGTAAATTTTAAGCTTGTTCGATAAACTCAGACAGGGCAGCCAGGTGCTGCTCTGTTTTTAAGTGAAAATCCACCAGTTGCCGCTCTAACCCTTGCCAGTTTACCGGCTCTTGTTCAAACCGCTTAGCCTGCTGCTGCACCCATAGCAAGCCCACCGATGCTGCAGCACCTTTAAGTTTATGCGCCGCCTCCTGAAACTCCTTTGCCTGTTTCTGTAGCGCTGTTTCCATCATCCGGTTGATATAACCTGGCAATAACTGAGCAAATAATTGTGCACTGCGCTTCATTGCATCTTTACCAAGCGACTGCAGATAATCATTCAGGGTGGCGCTGTCTAATACCTCGGTGTCACTCTGGTTGCTGCCAGGCGTCTGGTGTTGCACTTTTACCGCACTGGGCGAGAACAGCTGCGCCAGCATCTGGTCAAGCTTGGGGGTGTTAATAGGCTTAGCCAGAGCGCCCTCTATTTGTATGCCCTCTAATTGCTGCTCCGCTTTACGCACATTGGCGCTTAATACCACTATGGGCAAGGCTGCCAGGTGCTGCTCCTGGCGAATATAGTGCGCAACTTGCTCGCCGCCCATATCAGGCAACTGCATATCCAGCAGCACCAAATCGATATCATCTTCGGTTTCCAGCAGTGCGATGGCATCTTCACCGGTTTCTGCCAGCACGACAGTGTGACCACGCTGCTCCAACAAGCCGGTGGCGATTTCAGCGTTAAGCGGCACATCTTCTACCAGCAATATGGTCAACTCCGGACAACTAATCGCGGGCTGCAGCTCTTGCTGTGCTGCAGCTGTTGGCAGCGTCACATTAAAACGACTGCCCTCGCCACTAATGCTGTTCACGCTAATTTGGCCCTGCATTGCCTCAACCAGGGCACGTGACACCGACAAGCCAATGCCCGAGCCCATAATACTTAGGCGGCGCCCGTCGTTAGACTTGTAATACATATCAAAAATGCGCTCTTGCTCTTGGGCCGCTATACCTATACCGGTATCACTGACTTCAAAGCGAAGCTGGTCGCACTGTGCACTGAGCTGACAGCTTAAACTAACACTGCCTCTGCTGGTGAACTTAACGGCGTTATTCAGCAGGTTCCACAACACCTGCCGCAAACGGGTTGGATCAAGCCGCAGATAGACATCATCTAAAGCATCTACCTGCAAATTAAATTGCAGGCCCTTTTGCTGACACAACAGCTCGGCAAAGTTAGCAATGTCATTAATAAAGGGTTTAAAGGCGACGCTTTGATAAACAATATCCAGATCCTGCCGGTCGATTTTATCCAGATCGATAATGTCATTAAAAATATTACCCAGGGTTTCTGCACTGCTAAAAATAGTATTCGCCCAGCCGTGCTGCTGCTTGGTGAGCTTGCTTTCCAGCAAGCGCCGGCTTAACCCCACTATACCGTTTAGCGGTGTGCGTAGCTCATGGCTTAAGGTCGCAATAAACTTGCCTTTGTCCTGATAGGCTTTTTCCAGCGCCTGCTCGGCCAGCTTGCGCGAAGTAATATCACGACCAAAGCCAAGCAAACCAATGTAACGGCCGTGGCGATCGTAAAATGGCACCTTGCGCATCTCAAACCACAATACCTGGCCATCCTCTTTGATAAACTCGACATCCAGTGTCAGCTCAGAGGGCTGCATGTGCAGCTCATGCTCGGTCAGGATAGCGGCTTGCGCACTATCATCAGTGTAAATATCGGCAGGCAAACGGCCAATCAGTTCACTGGCAGGTTTGCCCATAATCGCTTCAAACATTTTATTGCAACTGGCAAAGCGGCCAGTTTCATCACGGTAGTAAAACAAGTCGGGGGAGCTGTCGACAATAGAGCGGATCAGTAAACTTTGCTCTTCTAACTCTATCTGGGCTTTTTTACGCTCGGCAATTTCCTTACGCAGCTCATCTACTGCACGGCGTTTGGCCTGAAAGGCTTTTTTTCGCTCTTCAATTTCAAAGTTAAGCTGGCGGATATTGTCTTGCATCCCTTCATTTAGCAAACGCTCCTGGTGGGCAGAGTCTTCTAAGTAAGACAGGGCTGCATCCAGATGCAGTACTAAATAAAACACAATGGCAATAACGGCAGGGCCAAGTAGCAGGGTAATACCCAGTACCGCTTGTACCTGTGGCCAGGCAATACTGTTGTATAGCACCATATTTAGAGCAACGCAGGCAAGACCGCTCAGCAGCAATAACAAAAGCTGGCACAACAGTGCCAGCTTTAGCTTGCCCCAGGTGCGAATGCCATTAGCAAAGCTCCTGACCTGGGGGTGAACCGGACCTTGCATCAGGTTAACACCTCGCAGAGTGCTGTTAGTTTGCCGGGGCCATATCCAGCAAAACGTTGCGGTATGAGCAGTACTGCACTTCAGTACCGGCTTGACGGTACAGGCCCTGACGCGCATAAGTGGTCATATCTTTGCTCAGGGTAAGTTGATGCCCTTGCCCCACCCGCACCGCGCGCCCCTGCGCCTGTCGGCTTTGTGTCAGGCAAAGCAGCTGTGCCAGCTGGCGATAATTATCACGTTCGAACAACTCGCCAGAGCTTAATAGCGGCGACTGGTTATTATTAGGTGCAAACTTCCAGTCAGCAAAACGGGTACGCATTACACCGTCTTTAATTTCCAGCATGTCATCACGCGTCAAGTAATGCGTACTGACTTTTTCAATCTGGCTGGCACTGCCCTCACCACTGCTTTGCGCTTGCTGCATATCAGCAACAAAGACACCTGCTTCACCCAGCACCGCCATTTTTACTTCAGGAGCATTTTCGGCCCGGTCAAAACCGACTAATAAGGCTGTATTTTCGTCAATACCAAAACCAAAACGGGTTTGCGTATCATGTTGCAACCGTACTAAGCGCGCCTGGCGGCCGCGCTCAGAGAAATGCGTATCCAGTACACCCCAGTTGAACAAGCCAAGGCCACCAGCACCGCTGTAGGTTAGATGGTTTTCGCCCAGCCCATTAGCGCAGCTTTGATCTCTGTCACAGCCACTTTGTGGTGCGGGCAAATCAAAAGCACCGAATTGCATAGCGCTGTAGCTATCACCATTTGTAATCATCGGCGTTTTGCGTCCCTGATAGCTCCCTCCTGCCATCACAGCACTACCGGCACTGGTACCGGCTACAATGATCTGGCCGGCGGCCAACATCGACTCCAGTTGTTTCAGCTCCTCCGTTGCGGTGCCATCGTCCTGACGAAATGCTTGTAATGTCAGGCTTTGGTCTCCACCATTAATGAAAACAGCATCCGAGCGACGAATAAGCTCTACCGCAGCTGATGTACCCTGTTGGCAAAACCGCTCAAACTGTTGCATCAAATCGGGGTATACCCGCGCGCGCTGATAAGTGCCATGATAAGCCGCCAGGTATTGCGGCAACTGCTCACAAGATGGCGAATTATTGGCTTTATTTTGCTGCGCCGCCTGATAGGCTGCATTGATCGGTAACCAGGTTACCTCGGCGCCGGCTTCGCTAAACAGATTGGTGTACATATCTACCGCAGCAAAGGGGTCGCGTCCTGAAGCAGTGACCACCAGCAGTCGCGGCTTACGCTGCGGGCCACTAACCTGCTGCGCTAAATCGACAATTTTACGCACAATCTCTACGGTAAAGGCATCGCTGGTTTGCGCCAAATCAGCAAATTCTCGTTGTCGCGTAGTCGCGCGGCGGCCCCCAGTGTCTGCACTGGCCATAATTTGCAGCTGGTCGAGCACAAAGTTACGCTCACGGTCGGTCAAAGCGGCATAATTAGTTCTGCCCGACACCCAAATACCGTCTATTTCTATCTCGGCGCCTCGCCACTGCCGCAACAACTCGCGCTCTGTCATGGGTTCACCGGCTTGGCGGCTGCGGATAAACTCAAGCAGCGCCAGCGTTTGTTGCTGCTCAATCACCCGCTCTTCGCCCCAGAAACTGCTATCAGCAATATTGGCCAGGTGCTGCTCCGACAACAAATACTGCTCGGCAGACTTCGCTGCAGCTGTGAAGGTATCAGCCGCAGAGCAATAGCGATTGCTCACCGAAGAGCAAATTTGCATACCACCGCCCACCAATACCATAGAGTATTCGGGCAGCTTTCTTTCGCCGTTAACATTGGCAGCCGAGGCTGAACTGGCCAGTAAAGCCGCAGAAAGGTAAAAACTTAGTGATCTCATTATTCTCTTTCTTATCGTAAGCGCAGATAGTTGCCTGGGCCTGTTACCCGGCGCGGAATAAAATTTAATGTGCATAGATTATCCTGTATTGACTTCTTTGCCAATTAGCAGTAATTCTAATAGTGCTGTTAAATTCATTTAACGTTCATTTTCCGGTAACGATATGCTGAAAAAAGCCTTCGCGCTAAGTTCGTATCATTACTCGTCTTACTACCTGTCGGAGTGGTTTAACGAGTAGACACATGTCAGGCACTAAACCGTGTCTGGCAGGGCTATTCCTGCAAACCAATAACTCAAATTAATAATGATAAGTCGGGCCTGGCGTATGCTGCCGTGCGCCTGAGCAAATAAAGACAGGTATTTTTTATGCACAAGTTATCTCCTTTAGCGCTGGCTATTGCCGGCAGCTTTTTCGCCATGCCATTGTTTGTTGCTGCTGAGGAAGTGGCCAAAGAAGAACAAAAGATTGAGAAAATCGAAGTTACCGGCTCACGCATTAAAGGTGTTGATCTCGAAGGCACCCAGCCGTTGGTTGTTATCTCGGCCGATGATATTAAAAACTCCGGTGCAAACTCAGTATATGAGCTACTGCAAGATTTAGGGCAGGTGCGTGGGGGTACAGGCACCTTTTCCACCTCAGAAAGCGGCGCAACCTCAACATCTACTCCAGCTGGCCAGGCAGCAGCGTCACTGCGCGGGCTTGGCCCGTCCTCTACGTTAACCCTGATTAACGGGCGTCGCGTTGCAGCATCATCGTTTGCTGCAGGAACACAAAATTTTGTTGATATTAATAGCATTCCGCTGGCGGCTATAGAACGCGTGGAAGTACTGGCCACTGGTGCATCAGCCATTTACGGTGCTGATGCCGTGGCCGGTGTTATCAACTACATCCTGAAAAAGGATTATGAGGGTGCTGAGGTTACACTGTCTTATGCCAACAGCACAGCGTCTTCCAATGATGCCACTGTCAACGCCAACCTGCTATTTGGAACCAATATTGCCGGCGGCAACTTAACCGTGTTCGCTGATCTTTTTGATCGCGAAGGCTATATGGCGTCAGATCGCGACTTTACCAAACAGCCGGCCTTACAAAGTAATTACTCGTATTTGCCCAAGCTGCGTGATGGTGCCAACATCAATTACTATTCTGTTGTCAGTGGTAATGAAATAGGTAATCCCGATTGTACCAGCCCACTGGTAACAACTGAGTTAGGCGAAGAAATCTGTGCTTACTATGGCAATCAGGATGATCAGCTGGAAAGCCCATTTGAAAGCCAATCAGCCGGCTTTATTTATACGAAAGATATTAATGGTTTAGTGTGGAATACTGACTTTTTCTTCAGCACAACCAAGTCAACTGCCATATCGTCACCAGCGCCGATAGAACAGGTCGAGCAAATTAACCCTGATCACGGTGCCTGGGTGCCAGAAACGGCATTAGACATCTACCCGGCAGACTACGTAGACTTCTTGTATGATGAGCTGTGGATAGACCCGTTTGATACCTTAGCCGGTCAGGAATTGTGGGGCTTTCAATACAGTGCCCGCTTCAATGACCCACGTACTATTGAAAATAAAACCGACTCTTTCCGCCTAACCAGCTCACTGGGCGGTGATATTGCTAATTGGCAATGGGAATCGGCCATTCTGCTGTCGCAATCCAAATCTAAACAGAAAGCCATTGCAGGTATCTACAATCGTTATAAATACAGTGCTTTGGTGCATGGTGAACTGTGCAGCGACGGCAGTATCGCCAATTTTGACGAGGATATGGGCTTAAGCTGCTCTTCAGGCCAGTTACTGGCGGCATTTAATCCGCTGTTACAAAATGATCCTGCAAACGATGCGCTACTGTCAAACGCACAAGAAGTGCCGACACGGGATGGTAAGAGCACGGTTTATGGCTGGGACTTACGTTTTAGCGGTGACCTGATGGAGTTTAATGATGACTTTATCCGTGCTGCCTTTGGTATCGAAGCCCGCAAAGAAGAAATTACCGATACACCGTCGTTAAATGCCAGAGCACGACCAGAAAATCGTTATTTGGTTGACGTGTTTGGTTTTGGCTCCAGCTTGTCAGAAGCAGACCGTACGCAAGCAGCGGCTTTTGCCGAAATTTATGCCCCGCTAAGCGATACTGTTGAATTACAACTTGCTGGCCGTTACGACTATTACGACGACTTTGGCAGTACGTTTAACCCTAAAGTAGGTCTGACCTGGCGCCCACATGACAGCTTAGCCATTCGCGGATCTTGGGCAACCTCGTTCCGCGCGCCCTCTTTAACTCAGGCAGGGGTAAAATTAAGAACAACCACAGCGACCTACGATTGTAGTGCTAATCAAACCGTTGCTGACTTGTACTGTGAGGGCTTTGGTGATGTGCGCCGGCCGAATGTGCTGGAGCTGGGCAACGCGGATTTACAAGCTGAGACCTCAGAATCAGTCAGTTTTGGTTTTGCCTGGAGCCCAACCGACAATACTACCCTAACCGTAGACTACTGGCAGTTTAGTCACGAAAAACTGGTCGACACAGACCTGACGGCTATGCTCGCCAGAACTGCAACAGATGCCTCTGTGCGCCATTGTGGTTTAGTGCCTGAAGGTGAAACTGGTATCGCTTATAACCCGGATCTGTGCCTGGTAACTGATGAAGCAGGCCTGACCGTGGAAGATGAAGGCGCCAATATGGCGCAGATCCTGGATGCCTGGGTAGCCTTTGACGAGCCCCGTTTTGCCGAGTTGCCGCTTCTGCGCGATCATGTGATCCAGTTAGACAACGTCGGCCAGCAAGATGTGAAAGGTGTCGATCTGCGTTTTTCACATACGCTGGATTTTGCAGGCGGGCGCTTAGGCCTGGATGCTGACTGGACACATTATGTCAGCTTTGAGCGTAATAAAGCCGGCTCTGATGAAATTGAATCACTTATTGGCACCTTCCGCTACCCGGAAAACATTGCCAGTGCACGTATTTCCTGGAGCGGTGAAGCGGTTTATGTAGGGCTTACAGCACTTTATACCTCGTCATATCAAGATGACATTAGCAGACTCCGAGGCCGTAACATTGACGAGCTGACTGATCTCGGCCTGCTGGATGAAAATGGCGAGCGTGAGGTTTCAGCCTGGACAACACTGCGCGCCAATATTGGTTATGACTTTGAAAATGCCTCAATAAACTTCACTGTCGATAATCTGCTGGATCGTGACCCACCGGCGGTGTACGGCACGGCACGTGGCTTTGATTCTATTAACCACGACGCTTTTGGCCGTAACTATCGTGTATCCTTTAGCTACTTCTTTTAATTAGTACCGAGCGGGCCTAAGTAGATAACACTTATGCCCGCTTACCTTTATCGGCTACGACAAGGTTTACACTATGGCTAATCAAGTAAGACAACCGGTATCAATGCCGGATGCCTTTATCATTCTGTTTTTTGTCATGATACTGGCCGCAATCGCATCGCATCTGGTGCCTGCCGGCTCTTTTGCTGAGCTGGAGCCGGCACCGGTGGCTGAGGGTGCCGCCAAACTGAAAAGTAAAATCGACCCCAACAGCTTTACGCTGCACCATGACGCTGAGCAAGGTGCGCCGCTGTTTGCTGAAGGTGGCGGTATCGGTTTTTTTAACTATGCCTTTGAAGGCCTGGTATCCGGGGATAAATGGGGCTCGGCTGTTGGCGTTATTGCTTTTATTCTGCTTACCGGTGGTGCCTTTGGCATCATTATGAAAACCGGCGCTATTCATAACGGCATTCTGGCCTTGATAGACAAAACCAAACGCATGGAATTTTTGTTTATTCCGTTGATGTTTGGCCTGTTCTCTTTAGGCGGCGCTGTGTTTGGTATGGGCGAAGAGGCGATTGCCTTTTGTATCGTGCTACTGCCACTGATGTTAGCACTGGGCTACGATGCCATTACCACGGTACTGGTAACCTATGTCGCCACCCAAATCGGTTTTGCTACCTCCTGGATGAACCCCTTTAATGTCTCTATCGCCCAGGGTATAGCAGAAATCCCGCTGATGTCTGGTCAAGAGCTACGTATTGTCATGTGGTCGGTATTTACCCTGTTTGGCATTATTTTTACCATGCGATATGCCGCCAAAATTAAAGCCCAGCCAGAGCTGTCACTCAGTTTTGCCAGCGATCAAAAGCTGCGTTCAGAGCAAAGCGAAAGTGCGAAAAACCAGTACAACGGCCTGGACTCGATCATCCTGCTGGCGTTCTTTGCCGGCTTAATTTGGATCATCTGGGGCGTAACAGTACGCCAGTACTACATTCCGGAAATTGCCAGCCAGTTTTTTACTATCGGCGTGGTAATAGCGGTTATTGCGGTAATTGGTAAGCGTTTTAGCATGAACGACGCCGCAGATGGCTTTAAACACGGTGCAGCCGAATTATTACCTGCAGCACTGATAGTTGGTATGGCCAAAGGTATAGTGCTATTGCTTGGTGGCGACAATGCCGAGTCGCCGTCGGTGCTAAATACATTGCTTTACTACAGCGGCCAGGCACTGGATGGCTTGCCGGCCTATTTATCGGCCTGGCTTATGCTGGTGATCCAATCAGTCATTAATTTCTTTGTTGCCTCCGGTTCAGGTCAGGCGGCACTGACGATGCCACTTATTGCCCCGCTGGCCGATTTAGTCGGACTTTCCCGTCAGATTGCGGTATTAGCGTTTCAGCTCGGTGATGGTTTAACTAACTGCATTATTCCGACCTCTGCCGCATTAATCGGCTGTTTGGGTGTGGTGCGGGTAGATTGGACAGTCTGGCTGCGCTTTGTCTGGAAACTACAGCTGTGTCTGTTTGCGCTGGCAAGTTGCTTTATGTTTATCGCCGTTGCTATTGCATATCAATAACAGCCTGTGCGCTGTTTGAGGTTATTATTTTGAACAATATTATTTTAATAAAAAATGCCGAACTGCTGGCCCCGCACAGTATCGGTAAAAAAGACGTAGTACTTGCAGGTAATACCATCGCCGCTATTGGTGAAGATTTTAATCTGGCAGGTGCCAACCTGCCGGTAACGGTAATAGACGGCAGCGGCTATTACCTGACACCGGGCTTTGTCGATTCTCTGGTGCATTTTATCGGTGGTGGCGGCGAAGGCGGTTTTGCCACCCGTACCCCGGAAATGCAACTGACCGATGCCACCTTAGGCGGCGTCACTACGGCTATTGGTGTACTGGGCACCGACGCCACCACCCGCACCTTAACCAACCTGCTGGCCAAAGCCCATGCGCTGGAAACCGAAGGCATCAGCACCTATTGTCATACCGGCTCTTATGAGATCCCCTGTCGCACCCTGACCGGCAATATCACTGATGATTTGATCCTGATTGATAAGTTTATCGGTGTCGGTGAAATTGCCATCAGCGATCACCGCTCATCACAGCCAACCACCGATGAAATTCGTAAAGTGGCCGCGGCTGCCCGGGTCGGCGGCATTTTATCCGGTAAAAGCGGTGTGGTCAGTGTGCATATGGGCGCCGGTGAGCGTATTTTACAGCCGATATATCAGGCAGTAGCCGGTACCGAGCTGAAACTAAAGCAGTTCTACCCTACCCATATGAACCGCAACCGCCGGGTATTTGAAGCCGGCCTCGAGTTTGCCACTAAAGGCGGCGTAATTGACTTTACCACCAGCACCACCGACTTTGACTTAAAACATGGCGAAGTCGCTGCTGCGGCGGCACTTGCTGAAGCCTTAACCTTTGGCATCAAGCCGATGCAATTAACACTTAGCTCAGATGGTAATGCCAGCCTGCCAATCTACAACGACGAAGGCGAGCTGTTAGGCTTGCAGGTAGGCAGTGTGCAAAGCCTGTATCAAAGCGCACGTGAAGCCGTATTAACGCACAAGGTGGCGCTATCCGATGCTATTTGCAGCATTACCGCAGCCCCTGCTGCAGTGCTGGGCTTAAAGCAAAAAGGCCGTTTAGCGCCGCAGTTAGATGCCGATCTGGTGTTGCTGCGCCGTGATGACTTAGCTATTGATAGCGTAATAGCAAAAGGCAAAATGCTGGTGCAACACGGCAAAGCGCTGGTAAAAGGCACCTTTGAGCGCTAACGTCAAATAGCCCAGCACAAATAACAATAATTCGCATAAATATGGCGCCTTTTGCCATAACACCCTTGATAAAAAAGCTGCCACGGCAGCTTTTTTTATTGTGCCAACTGCTATTAATGGCAAAAATATCGCCAATTCATGTAATTAATTTTCAATTTCAAAACTGCGCTTTCTGCGTTATTTCACCGGCCAGGCACTACAAAGTCAGCTTGCTTTTTTCTGCAAGTCGCGGTATACCTGTACGCTCTTGAACGTTTAGATGGCTAAACATTTTAAGAGCAAATACTCTACAACGCATTGACCTCTGAAAGAGTAACCGTTATTTTCTTTCAGCAGCAGCAAAAACCAACAATAAGAATAATAATTCAAAAATAATACATATTTATTTATCAGGACAAGTTTGGAGGTGAGTCATGGCGTTGTACCAGCACAGTCAGGCAAGAGAAAACTGTGGCTTTGGTCTGATTGCCCATCTGGAGGGCGCAGCCAGCCACCGCATCGTCAGAACCGCCATTAATGGCTTAGACCGTATGCAGCACCGCGGCGGCATTTCTGCCGACGGTAAAACCGGCGACGGCTGCGGCTTACTCATGCAAAAGCCCGACAGCTTTTTTCGTGCTATCGCCGAAGAAAACGGCTGGAATTTAGCGAAAAAATATGGCGTCGGCATGATTTTCTTAAGCCAGGATCCGGTAAAAGCGGCCTTAGCCAAAAAAATTATCGCCCAGGAAATTGGCCGCGAAACCCTAACATTAGTTGCCTGGCGCACGGTGCCGGTTGACAGCAGCGTGCTGGGCCCGCTGGCGCTAAGCTCAATGCCGCAAATTGAACAGGTGATTGTTAACGCGCCGCATGGCTGGGGCGATCATGACCTGGAGCGCCGTTTATATATGGTGCGTCGCCGCATTGAAAAGCAACTCACCGACGATAAAGACTTTTATATCCCCAGCTTCTCATCGCTGGTAACGGTGTTTAAAGGCCTGATGATGCCGGCCGATTTACCGCGCTATTACTTGGATTTAGCTGATATCCGCATGGAAACCGCCATTTGCGTATTCCACCAGCGTTTTTCTACCAATACCATGCCGCGCTGGCAACTGGCGCAACCGTTTCGCTTTTTAGCCCATAACGGTGAAATTAATACCATTACCGGCAACCGCCAATGGGCCCGCGCCCGCCAGTATAAGTTTGCCTCACCGCTATTACCGGATCTGCAGGACGCCGCGCCTTTTGTCGGTCAAAGCGGCTCAGATTCCAGCTCGCTGGATAATATGCTTGAATTGCTGCTTGCCGGTGGTATGGATTTATTCCGCGCCATGCGCTTGCTGGTACCGCCAGCCTGGCAGGGCAACCGGGTAATGGACGACAACCTAAAAGCCTTTTATGAATTTAACTCCATGCATATGGAGCCGTGGGACGGCCCGGCCGGTATTGTAATGACTAACGGTCAGCATGTGGCCTGTAATTTAGACCGTAACGGCCTGCGCCCGGCACGCTTTGTGATTACCCGCGATAAACTGATCACGCTGGCGTCAGAAGTGGGCATTTGGGATTACACGCCGGATGAAGTGGTGGAAAAAGGCCGCGTTGGCCCCGGTGAAATGCTGGCGGTGGATACCACCAGCGGTGAGATTTGGCGCTCGGATAAAATAGACGCCGATTTAATGGCGCGTCACCCTTACCGCGACTGGCTAAATAGCAATGTGCAGCGGCTGGTACCTTACGAGAAATACGAAACCGACCTTATCGGTAAACGCGTGTTTACTGATGATGAAATGCTGGTGCTGCATAAGCTGTTTAACTACAGCTATGAAGAAATTGATCAGGTGATGACGGTACTGGCCAAAGATGGTCAGGAAGCGGTTGGCTCTATGGGTGATGACACGCCAATGGCGGTACTGTCGCGAAAGCCACGCACCTTATACGATTATTTCCGCCAGCAGTTTGCTCAGGTGACTAACCCACCAATTGACCCACTGCGCGAAGCCCATGTGATGTCGCTGGCGACCAGTATCGGCCGCGAACATAACGTATTTAAAGAAACGGCCGGTTACGCCCGCCGTATTCAGTTTGAATCACCGGTGATGATGTACTCCGATCTAAAGCAGCTAAAACAAGCTGACGAGCAGTACTACAAACACCAGATCTTCTCGCTAAACTTTGACCCGGCAGCATTTAGTCTGGAACAGGCCGTCAGCCAGCTGTGCGCCGATGTGATAGGCGCGGTGCGTGATAACAAGGTCGTGCTGGTGATTTTAACTGACCGGCGCATCGAGCAGGGTAAACTGCCAATACCGGCGGCAATGGCGGTAGGTGCGGTGCAACATGCGTTGGTCAACGCTCAGCTGCGCTGTGATTCCAACATTATCGTTGAAACCGCCACTGCGCGCGACCCGCATCACTTTGCCGTGTTAATTGGCCTTGGCGCGACCGGTATTTACCCGTTTTTAGCTTATGAAACGGTCGAGCAGCTGGTCGAGAAAGGCGTCATTAACTTAACCGCACGGCAGGCCGTACTGAATTACCGTAAAGGCATTAATAAAGGCCTGTACAAAATCATGTCGAAAATGGGTATTTCAACAGTGGCCAGCTATCGCTGCTCTAACCTGTTTGAAGCCGTCGGCATTGATAAAGCGGTAATGCAGCAATGTTTTGCTGATATACCATCGCGCCTGGGCGGTGCTGGCTTTGCTGATTTTCAGCAGGACATTCAGCAGCTTGCCAATGTCGCCTGGCTTAAACGCAAGCCGCTGAATCATGGTGGTTTATTAAAATACGTACACGATGGCGAATACCACGCCTACAACCCGGATGTGGTGCAAACGCTGCAAAAAGCGGTGCGCTCGGGCAAGTACGAGGATTACCAACAGTACAGCCGTATTGTCAACGAGCGGCCGGTAGCGCATTTGCGTGACCTATTTAAATTAAATGACGCTGCTGCAGTGCCGCTGGAGCAGGTAGAAAGCGAAGATAAGCTGTATCCGCGCTTTGACAGTGCCGCTATGTCGATAGGCGCCCTTAGCCCGGAAGCGCATGAAGCCTTAGCCATTGCGATGAACCGTTTAGGCGGGCGTTCAAACTCGGGTGAAGGCGGTGAAGATCCGCGCCGCTTTGGCACCGAGAAAAACTCCAAAATTAAGCAGGTGGCGTCAGGCCGCTTTGGCGTAACACCGCATTATCTGGTGAATGCCGAAGTTATTCAGATCAAAGTAGCGCAAGGTGCTAAGCCCGGTGAAGGTGGCCAGCTACCGGGTGAAAAAGTGACCGCCGAAATTGCCCGCCTGCGCTATTCGGTGCCCGGTGTCACGTTAATTTCACCACCGCCGCACCACGATATTTACTCAATTGAAGATTTAGCCCAGCTGATTTTCGATTTAAAACAGGTTAACCCGCAGGCGCTTATTTCGGTCAAACTGGTGTCAGAGCCCGGCATCGGCACTATCGCCACCGGTGTGGCCAAAGCTTATGCCGACCTTATTACCGTATCCGGCTACGACGGCGGCACCGGCGCCAGCCCACTCACTTCAGTGAAATACGCTGGTAGTCCATGGGAGTTAGGCTTAGCCGAAGTGCATCAGGCACTGGTCGAAAACGGCCTGCGTGACCGCGTGCGCTTGCAGGTAGACGGCGGTTTAAAAACCGGTCTTGATGTGATTAAAGCGGCTATTTTAGGCGCCGAAAGCTTTGGCTTTGGTACCGGCCCTATGGTGGCGCTGGGCTGCAAATTCCTGCGTATCTGTCATTTAAATAACTGCGCTACCGGTGTTGCCACGCAAGACGCCACGCTGCGCCGCGATCACTTTAACGGCCTGCCCGAGATGGTAATGAACTACTTTAAGTTCTTAGCCTTTGAAGTGCGCGAGTTAATGGCGCAGCTTGGCGTAACTGAGCTAACCGAGCTGATTGGCCGCACCGATTTGTTAAGCGTAAAAGACAGCGAAACACAAAAGCAGGCCAAACTGGATTTAACGCCAATTTTGCAAGCCAGCGGCGTGCAATCAGACAAAGCGCTGTACTGCGTGCAAAATAACACGCCGTTCGATGAAGGTAAGCTAAACCAGGAATTGCTGGCACGCTGCGAGCAGATGGTGCTGAACAAAAGCGGCGGTCAGCTAAGCGTGGCTATTCGCAATACCGATCGCTCGGTGGGCGCGGCGCTGTCGGGCTTTATTGCCCGTCAGCATGGTAACCAGGGTATGGCAACCGATCCTATCCGCATCCGTTTAACCGGTACCGCCGGCCAGAGCTTTGGCGTGTGGAACGCCGGCGGCCTGCATATGTCGCTGCAGGGCGATGCCAACGACTATGTCGGTAAAGGTATGACCGGCGGTATGCTGGCGATTTACCCGGCCAAGGGCGCGGCCTTCGCCAAAAATGGTTTTACCATTGCCGGTAACACTTGTTTATACGGTGCGACTGGCGGGCGTTTATACGCTGCCGGCCAGGTCGGCGAGCGCTTTGCGGTGCGTAACTCGGGCGCGCTGGCGGTGGTTGAAGGCACCGGCGATAACTGCTGCGAGTATATGACCGGCGGTGTGGTGGTGGTGCTGGGCTGCACCGGGGTGAACTTCGGTGCCGGTATGACCGGCGGCTTTGCCTACCTGTTGGATGAGCAGGACGATTTAGCGCTTAGGTTAAACCCGGAGCTGGTCGAGGCGCTGGATGTCAGCACGCCGATACTGCAGGAGCACCTGCGTAGCTTGCTGCATCAGCACGTAGAGGAAACCGGCAGCGAAAAAGCGCAGAAGATCCTGAACGACTTCGGCAACTATTTAAGCAAATTCAAGCTGGTAAAACCAAAAACCAGTGATGTAAACACCTTGCTGGGTCACCGCGCACGCTCGTCTGCCGAGCTGCGGGTACAGGCGATGTAAGGGCAAAGGGAACGTTATGGCACAGAATGTATACCAGTTTATTGACGTAAAACGGATTGATCCGCCAAAACGCTCACACCACGAACGCACTATCGAGTTTGTGGAGATTTACCAGCCGATGACCCACACCCAGGTGGAAGGTCAGGCCGATCGCTGCCTTGATTGCGGCAACCCCTACTGCGAATGGAAGTGCCCGGTGCACAACTATATTCCGCAGTGGTTAAAGCTGGCCAACGAAGGCAAGATCATTGAAGCGGCAGAGTTGTCGCACAAAACCAACAGCCTGCCGGAAGTGTGCGGCCGGGTCTGCCCGCAGGATCGCTTATGCGAAGGCGCCTGCACGCTAAACGAAGGTTTTGGCGCGGTGACCATCGGCAGCATTGAAAAGTACATTACCGATAAAGCCTTTGAAATGGGCTGGCGGCCGGACTTATCCGCGGTGGTAAAAACCGACAAACGCGTCGCCGTTATCGGTGCCGGCCCGGCCGGGTTAGCTTGTGCCGACGTATTGGTGCGCAATGGCGTAACCCCTGTGGTATTTGACCGCTACCCGGAGATCGGTGGCCTGTTAACCTTCGGTATTCCGCCGTTTAAACTGGAAAAAGACGTACTAAAACTGCGCCGGCAAATCTTCAGCGAGATGGGTATCGAGTTTCGCTTAAACACTAACGTTGGTGTTGATGTCAGCTTTGATAGCTTACTAAACGAGTACGATGCAGTGTTTTTGGCGCTTGGCACTTACACGCCGATGAAAGGCGGTTTAGCCAACGAAGATGCGCCAGGCGTATATGAAGCGCTGCCGTTTTTAATTGGCAATATCAATAACCTGATGGGCTGGCAGACGGAGCACCCGTTCGTTAGCTTAAAAGATAAAACCGTGGTGGTATTAGGCGGTGGCGACACGGCGATGGACTGCGTACGTACTTCTATCCGCCAGGGCGCTACTAAGGTTAGCTGTGCCTACCGGCGCGACGAAGCCAATATGCCAGGCTCACGTAAGGAAGTACAAAACGCGCGCGAAGAAGGCGTCGAGTTTTTGTTTAACTTACAACCACTGGGTATCGAGGTTAACGACGAAGGTAAGGTGATTGGCGTTAAGGTGGTGACCACCCAAATGGGCGCACCGGATGCTAAAGGCCGCCGCAGCCCTGAGCCGGTGCCGGGTTCAGAGCAAGTGTTACCGGCTGATGCGGTAGTAATTGCCTTTGGTTTTCAACCCAGCCCACCGCAGTGGTTAGTCGATATGGGCGTAGAGTTGGACAGCAAAGGCCGGGTTGTAGCCAGCGAAAAGAGTACCTTTGCCATGCAAACCAACCAGCAGAAAATCTTTGCCGGTGGCGATATGGTGTTAGGTTCAGACCTGGTAGTTACCGCTATCGCCCAGGGCCGTAAAGCTGCCGAAGGTATACTGGACTACTTGGAAGTTTAAGCAGTCAGATTAAACTGCTGGTTTAAGCGAAATGCCCGAACCGGCTGTTACCATCCGCAGCTGGTAACTTTATAAGCGAGATTAGGTTTGCCCTAAGCCAACCGTCTATGCCCTGGACGGGCATAGAGGAGTCCCCATGGATGGGTTCACGACGTGTTGGCGTGGGCAAACCGGTTCGAGCCATACACCTAAGTCAAACCTGCATAGCCTCAATACAAGGAAGAACAACATGCCCCACTTCACCCTACCCGACCTCTGCGACGCCCACGCCGACTGCATCCGCGTAGCCGAGCCCATGTTTCAAAACTATGGTGGCAAAACCGCCTTTGGCGGGCAAATTGTTACCGTGAAATGCTTTGAAGATAACTCCAAGGTTAAGCAGCTGGTTGCCACACCAGGCCCGGGTAAGGTGTTAGTGGTAGACGGCGGCGGCTCTAAGCGCCATGCGCTTTTGGGCGATATGCTGGCCGAGCAAGCAGCGAAAAACGGCTGGGAAGGCATTATTATCAACGGCTGTATTCGTGATATTGACGAGATACGCCAAACGCCGCTAGGTGTGCAGGCGCTGGGTATTCACCCGATGAAAACCGACAAACGCGACTTGGGCGATATCAATGTAACGGTAACCTTCGCCGGGGTCGATTTTATCCCCGGCCAGTTTGTTTATGCCGATAATAATGGCGTGTTAGTAGCGACTAAGTCGTTATTGTAAAGCATATTATTTAACCCTGTTATAAACTCGGCGCGGCTGTAGTTGGCTGTTATTGCTAGTATTTTGTTACATTTTCATAGTGTGATTTAGTGCCAGCCTCATCTAAACTGCCCACCATTAATTCTTCAAGAATTGTACAAGATGAAACAATTTTTAGGTTTGCTTGCTGTTCTGGTCAGTTTTTCAAGCTATGCCACAACCGTTAGACAACAAGTTGAAAAGTACTGGCAAGACGAGCAGCTAACCGAAGCAGTAAGATACTTAACACCGTTAGCCAAACAAAAACCGACTGATACAGAGGCATTAGCCCTGCTGGGTTATACCCTGGCAAAACAGGCGCTGCAAACTAAAGATATGAGTTTACTCAAGCCTGCAGCGAAGAACTTGTCCAAAGCGGTTAGTCTGGATAACGATAATGCAGAATTCCAAAAATGGTATGCCAAAACAGTGTGCTTACAAATCGCTGAGGCCGGTATTTTTACTGTCAGAGGTGCAATAAAAAGCTGCATGGCCGAGTTGGAAACTGTACTTGAACTTACTCCCACAGATGTGGAAGTAATCGAACGGCTGGCGATGCTTCATGTCACCTTACCCTCTGTTATGGGCGGTCGTCTGGAGCGAGCGTTAGAACTAACCGAAGCATTAAAAGCATTTAACCCGCTGCAGGCAGATATTTTGCTGTTTGATATTCTCGCTGCGCAAAATAAGCCGGCAGAATTTAACCAGTTGCTGGTACAGTCTGAAGCGTTAAGCAGCAGGCCTGAACCTTACTTAACCCGGGCAAAGTTTTATCTTGAACAGCAAAAGTTTGACGAGGCGTTGGCTGATTTTCGTTTAGCCATTCAGCACGCAACGCCAGATGATGAGCAAACAGCAGCTATTCGGCTAAAGGCGTTACTAGGCTTTGCCAGCGCGGCCATCGAGAATCAGTTACAGCTGGCAGATGGCGCTGAGTTTTTACGCCAGTTTCAGCAAAGTAATACTGATTTACACGAGGCTGAGCAAGCTATGTTATTACAAAGCCGGCTGCAGATTTTGCAGGGTGAAACCGCTGCGGCCAAGTTGACGCTGACCACATTGAGTAAGCAGAGTACTTTTAAACATATCCGGCAACAAAGCCAGAAGCTGTTAAAGCAAATCTAAAGGCTGAAACATGTGGTTTTGGCCAAAACTAAGAGGCAAGATCTGACTCAGTAGTCATTGTCCAGGCACTACATGTGTAATCCCCATAAAAACAACTACCGTGCCGGTTTGGCTATTGCACCTTTAGCCGGGCGGTGCAACTATGCTTATTTAACTTGTCAGCAGGGGATAAGGTGAAAAACCACATACAACAAGCTGGCGCTGATTCGCTGTCGGGCACCAGTGTTGATTACCAGCGCCGTCATCTGCTGAAGTTGCTGGCAGGCAGTGGCCTGGTGTTAAGCTCGCTGTTTGGCAGCAAACTGGTTTTTGCCGCTGGCGGCATTAAACCGGGTTTACAGCTTTATACGGTGCGGCAGTTAATGCAGCAGGATCTAGCCGCCACCTTGCGGTTATTGGCCGGTTTAGGTTATCAGGAAGTGGAATTTGCCGGCTTGTTTGAACACTCCGCCACAGCGGTTGCGAGCTGGCTGGCTGAATATGGCTTGTCTGCTCCGGCAGGGCATGTGATGTTACAGCCGATGCTGACAGATTCCAACCGGGTGCTGGATGAGGCTTTAGCCTTGGGACATCGTTATCTGGTGATGCCGTATTTATTCGAGCATGAGCGTAATGATGGCTTACGCAGTTACCAGCAACTGGCAGAGCAACTAAACCGTGTAGGCGAGCGCTGTCAGGCGGTAGGGTTGCAACTGGCTTACCATAACCATGATTTTGAATTTGCCGTTATTGATAACACTACGCCTTATGAGATATTGCTAACGCAAACCGACGCAACATTAGTAAAAATGGAAATAGATCTGTATTGGGCCGCCAAAATGCAGATAGATGTACCAGCGCTGTTTAACCGCTATCCGGGGCGTTTTCCGCTGTGGCATCTCAAAGATATGGCCGCTGATGGCAATTTTGCCGACCTTGGTACTGGCAGCATAGATTTTACCGCAGTGGTTAAAGCCGCCAGCGTGGCGGGCTTACAACATGCCTTTGTTGAACGCGACACTACCGATAATATACAGCGCACGCTGCAGCAGGGGCTGCGCGGCTTTAACCAAATCTTCAATTAGCACAAGCAGCTTAAGTAAGGTTTAGCTGGAGTTAGTTACCACACCACTTATGAGGTCAGAGTCATTGCTATCTTGCTTCAGAACGGCTCGCACGCTGTGCCCTGGTGAAAAATCATCTGCCAGTTTTCACCATCAAAACGGTAGATTGAGCTGCGTATCGAATACGCTACTGTATCGTCACCCTCCCGCTGTATAGTGGCGCGATACGTCAGCTGCGCCAGGCCATCGGCCAACACACGACAGTCGAAATCTTGTTGGGTAATCACCGGCGGCGTTTCAGTTGGTAAACGCTCCAACACATCAGCTTTACCAAAACAGCGGCCACTGGCACCAATTTCATAGAAATCATCGGCTAAATAGCGGTTAAGCAGCTCGGCAGACAAGCGCGTAGCTGGCTGCACCAATAACTGTTCCAGTTCAATTATTTGCTGTTTAATGGTGGCGTCTTGCACTTTTTAAAATCTCCGGTAAAGCCAGGCTGTTCAGACAGATAATAACAGCAAAACTTTAATATCAGCGCATACGCCCGGACAGCAAAGGCAAAAAGCAAGACCTGACCCTGAGGTATTGTTGGCCGTTGCGATTTTAATTAGCTACGCCACCATGTTCTTTTTCTTTGATAGATTGGAAGCCTGCCATGATGCAGTTTATTACCATGTAATGTGGCCGCATATCGTTATGATAAACAGCCAATTACACAGAAATTTTACAGTTCGCCGACTAACAAAAGTAAAAGACACTGCCACTGTTGGTGCTTCACTTCTCGCACCTCTAGTTTGCCAAAAGAGTACTATATTTCGATTTGGCTAAGCCCAATTTCACTAGCTAAAGTCCTAAAGCGCTCTCGAATATTAGAGGCATCATTAGTACCCTGCTGTGATAGCCTATCGTATTCCAACAGCTCAAAACTCGATTCAGAGTAATCGCTTTCAGCTATTCTTCTATTTTCATATAGCTTTTCTCGGAAATCTAATAATGCTCTCCTTGTAATCTTTGATTCCTCGCCTAATTCCAAGGCTCTCTTGAAAAGCAAATAGTATAAAACCATGTTTCCTTGAGCTCTAAGTAAATCATCAGAGTGTACAAACAACTCAGCCATAAAATCTAACACCCCAATAGAAGAGTTATAGGAGATATGTAGCTCCTGAGTTTCCACCTGGTTCTTTTTGACAAAACTATCTAGATGCGCCTTTTTCGTATCTATAAGTTTTTTAGTAGTAAAAAGACTGTACTCAGTGGCGAGAATCCTACCTGCTACCTCCATATGCTGATACCGGTTATTTCTGAACTTTACTCGACTCGTAAAAAAACAATGTTGGGCAATACTTCTGATAGCCTGAACTACTGCGCCCCCAAGTGCATTTCTCTTTTCTGCAGCGTTAAGCGGCACCGCCTCATTCAAGCGTGAAAACATATCCTCGATTAAATCTTCATCATCTGTACCCACCCCTACTATAGGAAGAACAAATGAATCAAACTGAATACGAATTCGAGGATATTGCTTTGCGATATCTTCATAACTCAAGCCAGACAACCTAATACTTGGGTCTCTTTGATACTCAAAATCATCGGAAAGGGTAAATTCACCCTCAATAAACTTCCATATGGTTTCTAGCCTTTGTCTCCCATCTATAACCGAGTATGAAAAGCCAGTCTGAGACTTTTTATCTCTGTCATAAATATGAAAATAGATTTTCGGAATGTCATAGTCGTTAAGAATGGAATCAATCAATAATTGCCTCTTTTCCAACGGCCAAACATCCCCCATCCGCTGATAGGGAGGATCAAGCTTTATCTCTGACTTTTCCGCATATATGAGCATCGTCGTCGTATTTTTTAATGGGGAGGTTTCTATGTAACTCATCTCACGCCCTCCTTGATAATGTCCCCAATACTTGATAGTTCTGGGAATAGCTGAAACTTAGTAAAACCTAGAAGTGCCAATTGATTTTTAATACTTTCTTTTGCTGAAGCCGGTATCTCAAATTTTATAGTGTGACTCTTGTCGCCAACATCTTCGATAGGAATATTTTCATGGTGATGAATTGTGAAAACGCCCAACTGAGCTTGTATCCTAGCGTTATTTCTCGTTGCAATTGTTGCGACTGGAAGCAATTGAATTCGGGAATTACTTTTTAAGCTTTCAACGGAATAACTTTCTAGCTCTTCATCGTCAAAAGACGGAATAAAACCTTCCTCTTCTTTGTTATTAATCCGCGCATTTTTATTTAATTGAGATGGATAAAGTAACCATAATGCCCCGTCTTGATGTCCATGCTTCTCTAAGTTTTCGACAGCAAAGTAAAGCGCAACAAGAGGACTCTCACTCCAGTCCAGTCCAGTAAACGCGTCGGCACACCATAATGCTGCATAAGAAACAACCAATCAAATGAGCCTTTAGGATTGGTGTCTATTAGCATTGCAGCGCTTTGCTTGAACCGCTTTAATAATGTTGATTCGGATTGTCGTCCATCCAACCTCATATAATATGGAATAAGAGGCCAATCCTTTGAAGCTTGCCCTCGATACCAAATTGTCTGAGATTGGCCTTTTTGAATTTTTTCAAGTTGCTCAAGCAACTCTTGGACCGAATTAATTACCATTTACTATCCCTGAGAAAAGTTTAAGCACACAAAATGAGAAAATTCATAAAAAAGTAACCAGCGCCAAATGAACACTGCAAGACCTATCGAATAAAACGCCAGAATTCCCCAAATCAACAACACTGTCAAGCTCTTGTTCGGATTGAGAGAACTGATAATAAGGTTAAGTGCAATTTTCTCTATAATTAAAACACCAAACTTGTCATCCAAGCATCAAATAAAACCAACGAACTTTTGATTTCTTGCTGATATTGTCGATTTTTGAACAATTATCGCTAACAAGATGTTTCTTATGCTAAAAGCCTCGGGGGTCAGTTCTTGTCTTTTGCCACCTAACATCTTGTTCTTTATATCAAGCAAAAACAATTACCACTTTTACCTTAAACCTAAACACCGTCAAGTGTTTAAATTGGTTAAGCTTTTAGTTGCTTACAGTGCATTACACAACCAGTGATAACAGAAGCCATCCTGCCATTTTGGCTTTGGATAAAACCAACGAACTGATGATTTAATGCTGATATTGATAGCCGTTTGCTTTAGCCCCGCTATCCGCTAAGCTGCTGTACACCCTTTATCCACTGCCGGATAGACTATGCGTATGCTGCTTACGCTGACAGGTTATGTACTGGCAGGCTATTGCCTGCTGTGTTTATTGCTGTATTTTTTGCAGCGGCAGTTAATTTATTTCCCTGTGTCGGCCCAACTGCCGCCAACCGAGCCGCTGATTCTGCAACAAGGTGATGCCACTGTGCTGGTAAGCCAACAGCCGCGCGACACCCGCCAGGCGCTGTTGTATTTTGGCGGCAATGCAGAGGATGTCAGTATCTCTTTGCCGGACTTTGCTGCGGCGTTTCCCGGCTATGCTATTTATCTTATGCACTATCGCGGTTATGGCGGCAGTAGCGGCAGCCCTTCTGAGCAGGCCTTGGTAGCAGATGCATTGGCGCTATATGACCAGCTGCAAGCTAAACATAGTGACATTACGGTAATTGGCCGAAGCCTGGGCTCAGGTGTTGCGGTACAGCTGGCGGCGCAGCGTAAGGTCACGCAACTGGTGCTGATAACGCCGTTTGACAGCCTGAACGCACTGGCCCAGCGGCAGTTTCCACTCTTTCCGGTTAAGTGGTTGCTAAAAGATACCTATAACTCTGTTGCCTATGCGCCGGCTATTAACAGCCCTACGTTGCTATTACTGGCAGAGCAGGACGAAATTATCGGCCGTGGCCACACTGAAGCGCTGTATCAGGCCTTTACACCCGGCGTCGCCACGCTAAAAAGCTACCGCGGCAGCCATAACAGCGAATTGGCGGCCAGCCAAATTGCCGCCTGGCTTCAACCGCTTTAACCTTGGTTACATAACCAGCCTGTGCAGAAATTCGCCGGCATAGGTTTTAAAAAATGAAGTATGCTTTAGTGGTGTAGGAATGCTAGTCTGCGTTAATTACTGCGCCGCTACACCCGGCAACCCTTTGATTTGATTAGTTTGGCGATGCTATGCGTACTGCGTTGATCTTAATTGTAAGTTTGCTTTGGCACTGTGTAAGTAAAGCCGAAACCGCGTCAACGACATCTTTGCGTCTTTACACAGAAGAATACCCGCCTTGGAACTATACCCGCGACGGGCAAGTAAGCGGGCTTAATACTGAGCTTATTCAACAGCTGTTGGATAAACTGGGTTTTAGCGGGCAGTTTGAAGTTGTGCCCTGGGGCAGAGCGCAGATCTTCACGCAAACCCAAGCCGATAGCTGCTTTTTTTCTGCTGTTAGAACTGCCGAACGTGAAGCGCTGTATCAGTGGGTTGGCCCGTTAAGCACAGAGTATGTTCAGCTATTTTCAATTAACCCGGCGCAGCCAAAATTTAATCAACTCTCAGATGCTGCCAAGCTGCGCATTGGCGGGCAAACCGCTGACGCCTTTACTGATTATGGTGTTAGTAAGGGGTTGAAGGTCCAACGTATAGCGGAGATCCCGGTGAATTTGTCAATGTTGCAATTACAGCGCATTGACCTTTGGCTGGCTGGTTCAATCGGCGGGCCTTATATTGCCGCACAACAAGGCATTCGTGTTTATCCTGTAGCAACCAGTGCCGATGCGTTTGAATTATGGCTGGCCTGTAGCCTTGAACTGCCAGAGCGCGTAGTAGTGCAACTGAATAGCGCGCTGCAGCTTAGCAAACAGGATGGCACTTTAGACCAGATACTGCAGCGCTATCGTTAAGCTTTTAACTTCGCACTGCACTTTTATGCCTTAGCAGCCGTATAAGCAGCAACGCTATGTGCTGATGAAAGGATCTGCTGTGAAACTTCTATTGCCCCTGTTTGTTGCCCTATTAACCACTGGCTGCTCGGTATTTGGAGATAACGGCGTTGAAAGTGCGCCTTATACCCTGCTTAAAGCTGATACCAGCCAAAATATTGAAGTGCGTAACTACGACAGCATGGTGCTGGTATCTACCGATATGGCCGGCGATGGCCGCAACAGTGCCTTTAGAAAGCTGTTTCGCTACATCGATGGCGAAAATGAAGCGTCGGCCGCTATTGCCATGACAGCACCGGTGATGATGAACAACAGCAGCAAAGGCGAAAAAATTGCCATGACAGCGCCGGTATTAATGAATAACCGCCCGGGCAGCTCGATGATGTCTTTTGTGATGCCAAAAGAGTTTACCCTGCAAACCACGCCTAAACCCACTAACCCCGATGTGATAGTGACGGAAGTTAAAGATTACAAAGTCGCCGCCATTCAATTTAATGGCACGCTAAGTAAAAGCAACGTAGCAAAACACACCTCGCTATTGCAAGACTGGATAGCGGCTAATGGCTACACCGCCATCGGTGAGCCGATTGAAGCCGGTTACAACGGCCCGCTGACTCTGCCAATGCTAAGGCGCAATGAAGTGCTGATTGAAATAAACTAGGGCCCTTGCCCGTGACGAAACCGACTAGGGCTGGCTGTGGCAGCAACATGGCTTTGGTTTTGCCCTGGCGAACGAGGTCTTTTGTCGTTAACTTTCTCCCCCAAAAAGGCAGACAATCCGGCTTCTGCTTATCATCTGGCGTTTCTCATCAACAAATACCTTGCCTGTCTTATCGAGCAGCTATTGTCTGATGCGATTTAGCGTTTAACTTCATTGATGAATATAAGATTACAAATTCATTAAAAGGATCTTAAGCACTGAACTGCGCCCATACGTTAATGGTAATATAAATTAATCTCATCTTCATTAACTAGCAAAGGTTGTTCTAGATGCAAAAAAATAAAGTCGCCGCTGCAGTATCCTTGGTCTTTTTCTCAGTAACCGCTCATGCTGCAAACAATAATGCTGAGCCAGTAGAAGTGTTAGAAGTTCGCGGCGAAGTACAAGAGCCTGTAACCTCTTTACCCGATGTAAAAGCAGGTCTCATTCTTGCCGGAAAAAAAACTTCAGTTGTGGATTTAACTGAACAACCCACCTTCGTTGAGCCTAACCTACGTCAAATGTTCACGGCCTTGCCGGGGTTATTCGTTTCAGAGCAAAAAATCCCTAGCATTTTTAACGTGAATTATCGTGGTTTGGGCAACCCGCACGAGTCTGAGTTTGTTGCGTTTTACCAAAATAATGTACCGCTAGGTGCCAATATGTTTGGTTATCCCACGATGTATTATATGCCAGGTGCGCAACGTATTGAGCAGGTTGAATTTATTCGCGGTGGTTCAGGCTTACTGTACGGACCGCAAATCGGCCCTGTGGTCAATTTTGTTACACGTGGCCCTTCTGCAAAAGTAGACAATAGTATTGTCACGGAGCACGCCGTTGGCAGCGATGCTATGTACAGCACCTATAACGAGGCACGTTGGTCACAAGGCAACACTGGCTTTATGGCGTCTTTTGATCATCGCCAGGCTGATGGCCCACGCGACAACGAAGACTTTGATGTCAGTTCAGGCTACTTCGGCTTGAGTTATGAAGGCTTTGACGATATCAAAATTGGCGCTAATCTGGATGTATATGGTTCCGACTCAGGTGAAGCCGGCCGCTTAACCTCAGCCGAATTTGCCGACAACCGAGATCTGGTTAAAACACCGTTTAACCGCGTTAAAATAGACCAAACTCTGGCCAGCTTAACCTACGAGCAGCAGTTAGATACCGCCTCTAGTTTGAATGGTAAGATTTGGTATCTTGCGATGGATCGTTTAAGCCGCCGCTCGGGCGCCTTTGTTCCACCTGCAGCACCACCAGCTTCAACCACGGTTGATGAACAGCAATTCCGTAATCTGGGCTATGATCTGCGCTACAGTCTAGCATGGGGTGCTGACAACATTTTAACTGCTGGCAGTTCAGGCTTTCGTGGCGACAGCCCACGTACGCAGCACCTTAACAGCGACCTGACGTCAGATGCACAAAATGCAGCTGACCTACGTTTTGAGCAAGATCGTGTTACCACTTATACCGCGCTGTTTGTCGAAAATCTGTTCCGTTTTGGACATTTCACTCTTGCGCCAGCTATACGTTATGAACGGCTAAATTACGATATGGTTGAACGGGTGAAAACCGCCAGCCTAAACCGTGATGCGATTGATTTGGACCGCACTTACAACGAATTGCTCTTTGGTCTGGGTGCGACGTATCAGCTATTAGGCACAGCGCAGTTATATGCCAATATTTCAGAATCGTACCGACCACAGCGGTTTGACGATTTAATTAACCCAACGTCTGAATTGGCAGGCAGTAATGAACCTTCAATATCGAAAGCGATGAATTATGAATTAGGCTATCGTAGTCAGGTTACCGATCAATTTGCTTTAGATGTCAGTGTGTTCCGTATTGATTTCAAAGATAAAATTGAGCAAATTCAAGTGAATATCACCGATATTGAGCGGGTAAACAGCGGCGATTCACGTCATCAGGGTGTTGAGCTTAGCCTGCAATATGCTTTTGAATTATCACCGGGTCATGCCCTCAGTGCTTTTGCAAATGGATCTTGGTTAGATGCTGAAATAACCAGCAGTGTAGACAGCAGCCTAGTGGGCAATACGGTCTCTTTTGCACCAGATTATTTGTTACGTAGTGGTTTGATGTACACCGGTAATGCGTTAACAGCATCGTTAAGTTTGACCATGGTCAGTAGTCAGTACTGGCAGGATTCTAACTTACCGCGTGGCAGCGATGCAGCAACCATCGATGCCAAGATCCCGTCTTATCAGGTTGTCGATTTAAGTGCTGAGTACGAATTGTCGGCTAACTGGGCATTGTATGCTGGCATTAACAATTTGCTAGACGAAGACTATTACAGCCGTGTCAGAACGGACGGTATTGAACCCGCGCCTGAGCGTACGGCATATGTTGGCGTCAGATTTACCCTCTAAACGCAAATTGTTACCACGTAGTGTAGCTAAAACACGCTAGTAAAAAACAACCCCGGCTAAACCGGGGTTGTTTTTTACTAAGTATGCTGCCGATACCAAGACTCAATAAGGTGCCTCTTGAGATTGAATAAGCGAGTAACTGGGCATTACAGACAATTTGTAGCTACTGATATTACCGTGCGACCTTTGTCGTATGTCGATATATCGCTGATAGGCCTATGCTTTTGTCTATGACAACATCCGTTAGCAGGCTTCGCACAGGCTGTTCGCCTGACGTCCTGCACCACGCAGAATTAGCCGGGAGACACAATGTTTAAAGGCGTACTAATTGAAAAAGACGAGCAAGGCTATCGTGCTGCGCTTAAAGACTTAGACGACGGCGTACTGATGGACGGTGATACGCTAATGAAAGTGGCCTACAGCACGCTGAATTATAAAGATGCGCTGGCCATTACCGGTAAAGCCCCGGTGGTGCGCAAATTCCCGCTGATCCCGGGCATTGATTTAGCCGGCACGGTAATCAGCTGCAGCTCGGGTAAATTTAAAGCCGGTGACGAAGTGCTACTAAACGGCTTTGGTGTTGGCGAAGTACACTGTGGCGGCCTGGCGCAACAAGCCCGGCTAAACAGCGACTGGTTAATTGCCCTGCCCAAGAGTTTATCGGCCAAACAAGCTATGGCGATTGGCACTGCAGGTTACACTGCTATGCTGTGCGTCATGGCGCTGCAAAAGCATGGTGTAACACCAGACTCAGGTGAGATTTTAGTGACTGGTGCCAATGGCGGCGTGGGTAGCTACGCTATCGCGATACTGGCCAAACTGGGCTACAGCGTTGTTGCCGCCACTGGCCGGGTTGACGAGGCCGACTACTTGAAAACCCTTGGTGCCAGCGACATTCTTGACCGCCACACGCTGTCTGAACCCGGTAAACCGCTGGCGAAAGAGCGCTGGGCGGGCGTGGTCGATTCTGTCGGCAGCCATACTTTGGTGAATGCCTGTGCCAGCACGAAATACGGCGGCGTGGTGGCAGCCTGTGGCCTGGCCCAGGGTATGGACTTACCTGGCACGGTAGCACCCTTTATTTTACGCGGTGTGACGTTAGCCGGCATCGACAGCGTAATGCGCCCGCTAAACGATCGCATTGAGGCCTGGGATAAATTGGCCAACATACTTGATAGCAGCACACTGGACAAGGTGGCCAATGAGATAAGCTTAGCGCAGGTGTGTGACACCGCACAGCGCTTACTCGATGGCCAGGTGCGAGGGCGTATCGTAGTGAACGTGAACCAGTTTTAAGCGCCCCCATTGTTACAACACGTAATAGCAGCCCATGGTTATACAGCCAAGAGTTAGCCTAAATAGCTGTGATGAGGTTTTTGTTGCCCTAAACTGAAAGCTGTTGCAAGGGTAGTACGCCGATACCTCAGCCGCACACAAAAAGTTTTAATGTAACCAGTTGCTGCTTGTAACCCACTTCATCAAAGGCCTTCGATGCCGGATTGATAAAACCATGGGCGTAAGGCGTGCTGATGGTAGTGACGCCCTGCTGATGTAACTGCCGACAGATATCGTCTACAGCAAAATGTGGTTCGCTGTGGCCAAAAATCACCTGCGTTGGCACTTGCGGCTGAAGCGTCAGGTGTTGGTGAATTTGCCCCGGGTAAAACAGTACTGCCTGCTTAAGCTTGCTGCTGTCAGTTGCTGCCAGGGCACGCCATAAGGCACTGGCACCAGCGCTAAAACCGATAGCCAGATCAAAAGGTTGTGAGCTGTGTTGCAGTGCCTGTGCAGCCAAAGCGGCATAGGTATTATGGTCACACTCAGCGCAATAAGCAGCATAGGCATGCTCTTCATCAGCAAACTGCTGCGCCTTGCCCTGATAAGGGTCGATGATATGCAGTATCACGCCGCTTTGGCGCAAATCAGCCAGCAGATGTTCAAGGCCAGCACCCTGGCCAAAGATATCGGTAATAACTAAAACTAATCGGCTTAGAGAATTTGCGGTCAAGAAGTTATATCCCCTGGCACTGCAGCTGTTGCTGCGACAGCGCAGCCCGGCTTTCAATCGCTGTAATCATTATCTCGGGATATTCATCCTGATACAACCGGCGGAACTCGCCCTCCAGCACCAGTTTGTTCAGCGCACACTGCCATTTGAGTATTACCGCATCGTCGACTGCTTTAGAAAAGGCCAGATACATTTCAATATTTTGCAGCGGATACACAGGTTGTAAATCCAGCCCGGCGGCTAACAGTTCAGCCCGGCGTTTGGCTGTTACATCACCGTGCATGGCAATAAGATCGGCGCGGCCTAATTTGAGCATAGTGTAACAGTCACCGGCTTTCAGACTTAAGATCAGGTTTTTGTCTATCTCAAACCCCAGCGCCAACAGCTCGCTAACGATGCTGGTATTACGGGTTTCACAGGCAATATGATTTTTCAGCAAGTCGGCCAGACTGGTGTCATTGCTGATAACACCACGTTGGGCATACAAGCTCACTGAATACAGCTTAATCGGGCCAACCCATTTAAATTTATCTTCTCTGTCGGCCGTTCTGATCGTGTCATACACCGCCACATTGTCGCTGCTCACGGCAATGGCATAAGCACGCGCCCAGGGTAGAATTTCTATTTTGCTATGGTCACCAACCTGCTGCTGTAACGCTTTAATTAGCTCAGTCGACATACCATAAAGATTACCGTGTTTGTCATACAACCGGCCCCGGCCAGCCGGCTCGGTGATAATGCGCAGTGGCGTTGTAGCAGTGGTCGTTTCTGTTGCACCAGACACAGCCGGCGCGAACAGCAGCAAGGGTATAACGCAACAGCTGAAACAGTTTAGTATGGCTTTCACGCGAGGCTCCAAACACACAACGACAGATTTTACCGGGCAGCGCTTCAAGTGTAGAAGAGGACACAAACAGTTGCTTAACCTGTTGCACTTTTACCATCATTCAGCGCTGGCCACTGTTCAGCCCAGGTATAATTACTGCCTTCGCCCAGCGTGTCTAAATGTGCACAAAGAAAATCAATAAACACCCTGACCCGGGCCGGCAAATAATCACGCTTGGGGTAAATAGCAAAGACACCATTGTCAGGCTGCGGCGGCCGGTAATACGGAAATAACGATACTAAGGCGCCACTTTGTAGCCCCTGACGGGCGAGAAAATGTGGCAGTTGCGCTATGCCTAAACCATCGGCGCACATGGCTGCCATAGTTTCGCCGTCATCAGTAATATGCTGGCGCTGCAAGTGATGCAACTGATAGCGGCCATGCCGGTCAGGTAAAAAAATGGGTTGTAGCAGCTGGCTTTGCTTTATACGAAAGCCTATCCAGCTGTGCCGTGAAAAATCTTCAGCAATCTGCGGCGTGCCGTGGGCCGCCAGATAGTGCGGCGAGGCACAAATAAGAAAGTCCATCGGGCTTAGGCGACGCGCCACTAAACGGCTGTCTTTGATATAGCCGGTGCGCAGCGCCACATCAATATCGTTATCGATAAGATCCTGATGTAAGTCATTGACATCCAGCTGCAGCTGAATAGCCGGATAACGCTGACAAAATGCCTGTAGCTGAGGCTGCAGATACAGATGGGCATAGCACACGGCACTGGTAATCCGTAGCGTACCCTCGGGCGCATCATTCAGGTGCTGTAAGGCATGCTCACATGCATTAAGTTGTTGCAGCAAGGGGCGCACCGTCGCAGCATAACGCTGGCCAGCGGGTGTGATGCACAGTTGCCGGGTAGAACGCTGAAACAAACTGCAGCCAAGCTGACTTTCCAGCCGGCTTACTGCTTTGCTTACGGTAGAGGGATCACTGTGGCAGCGCCTTGCGGCAGCGGCAAAGCTACCTTCATCGCAGGTAGCAACAAACAGCTCAATTAAACGCAGTTTATCCATAAACAATCCATCGCCCTTTTGCACAGAGCTGTGACCTTAGCATAAAGACTCGTGAAAGATCTTCACAACTGTTTGGCAACAACAGCGGTTTTTCTGCTGTTGCTGCCTGTTTATGCTGTGGCCCGACGACAATGATGCCCGGTCAGCCGGAGGAACTATGCACCACAGTGGATCTTTACCCGTAAACACGCAGCAACCATTTTTTGCTTATATATTTCTCGCTTTTATTGCCATGGCCACGCTGGCTTACCTGAATTATTTACCCTCGCTGGTCAGCAGCCTGGCAGGCGCACTTGGCTTTACCCAGACGCAAGCCGGCCAAATTGTTGCGGCCAACGGCTATGGTGCCTTAGCTGGCAGCGCTATCGCTATTTATCTGGTAAATAAACTGCGCTGGCAAAGCACACTGTTAAGCTGTCTGGCACTGTTGTGCCTGCTTGAGTTAACCAGCGCCCTGGCCACTAGCTACGCTTTGATGCTGAACTGGCGCTTTGTTGCCGGCATTGCCGGCGGCATCGGCTTAGGCATGGCGGTTTCTGTCCTGGCCCGGCTGGCAAACCCTGACCGCGCTTTTGGTATGCTGCTGTTTATTCAGTTTAGCAGCGGCTCCCTGGTGATTTACCTGTTACCTCAGCTGACACTGTGGTTCGGCGCTAATGCCGTGTTTTATGTCAGTACTGCAATTGCCGCGTTAGCCCTGATATTACTGCACTATGTGAGGGCAATAACATTAACGCCTGGCGCACCGGTCAACGTCGATAGCGCAGTCAGCACGTCAGCACACCGGCTTAGCTATGCCACCTTATTGCTGTTGGCCATTGCGTTATATCAGGCGGCGGCCAGTGCTATCTGGGCCTATGCCGGCCTGATGGGTCAAGGTGCAGCTATCAGTGCTGACAAGGTTAGCAGCGCTATCGCCGTTTGCGGTTTAGCCGGCCTGGCCGGGGCTATGCTGCCGGTACTCAGTGGCCGTCGTGTGAGCCGTTTAACTCTGCTGCTGCCGGCAACAGCCTTATCAGCACTTAGCGCATTATTACTAACATTAAACCTGCTACCAATAGATGCGATCTTGTATGGCAGCGCTCTGGCTCTGCTGTTCTTTTGCTGGCCGGCGGTGGTGAGCTTTTTACTGGCGGTAAGTGCAGAACTCGATAGCAGCGGCCGTCTGGCCACTATCGCTGCTCTTGTCTCATCGCTAGGCCTGGCTAGCGGCCCTTTGCTGGGTGCGGCGCTGGCGGATAACAACAATTTTTCTGCTCTGTTGTTCAGCTGCGCTGTGCTGTTTTTACTTAGCTATCTGTTGCTGTTTATCCCGGTGCGGGCTCTGGATAGGCTGGCAACAGCGGGTAGCTCTGCCATTGACGTTAAACCTGAGTATCAGAGGTAACCACTATGCTGCGCTTTATATTAAACCTGATGCTGCTTAAATTACAAAAACGCTACCAGTACGATGTGCGCTATCAGCAGCGCATTCTGCACACTGATCTTAGGGCTTATATTAAGTTTTGCGGCTTTCAAAGCATGGCGGCCCACCAGGCTGATGTGCCGCTGGACGCGCTATTTGCCGCCAGAATTCGCGCTATTCTGGCGGAAGATTGCGGCCCCTGCAGCCAGTTGGCCGTGGATATGGCACTGGAGTCTGGTGTGCCAGCAAGCTTAGTGCAAGCCATTGTTGAGCGTCAGCTGCAGCTGTTACCACCTGAGATTGCACTGGTAGTGCAATTTACCGAGCAGGTGCTGACCCATCAGCCGCAAGCTGAAGAGCTGCGGGAGCAAATTTGTAACTTATGGGGTGATAAAGGGCTGATAAGCCTGGCCTTTGCGATTAGTAGCTACCGGGTGTATCCAACGCTGAAATATGCCATGGGGTACGGCAGTGCCTGTCAGCATATCAAGCTATCAGGGCAATCGCTGGTTCCTATAAAGCGACCAGAAAATTGACCCGGTTGAAGATACAAAGCGCCTAAAGCCGCGTAATATGAATTTTTTATCACTGGATGAGAAGGTTAGTATGAAGTTCTTACGCAAAATTACCCTGTTTGCCATTGTTGCCCTACTACTTGGCTGTACCGGCACGCCTGAGGGTGTAAAACCCGTGACGCCATTTGAATTGGAGCGCTATTTAGGCCAGTGGCATGAAATTGCCCGGCTGGATCACCGCTTTGAGCGCGGTTTAACGCAAGTAACCGCTAACTACAGTATGCGTGAGGATGGCGGGGTAAAAGTGATTAACCGTGGCTTTAATGCTGAAGAAAACGCTTGGCGCGAGGCTGAAGGAAAAGCCTACTTTGTTGGCGACACCAATACCGGCGCGCTAAAGGTGTCGTTTTTTGGCCCCTTTTACGGCAGCTACAATGTAGCGCGCTTAAGTGATGACTACAGCATGGCACTGGTGGTAGGGCCATCGCTGGATTACGCCTGGCTGCTGGCTCGCAGTAACACCCCGGCCCAAGCGCAGTGCGAGGCCTTTGCCCAAACCGCCACTGAGCTGGGCATTAAGCCACAAGATTGGATTTGGCTTGAACAGTGCAGCGGCTAAAAAGGCAATGCTTGCTGCAAAAGCACAGTTATACAGCTACACTGATAGCCTGATGCTAAGCCCAATCCAATCAATATGTTAGATTAAACATGATGAGCGACAAGATAATGCTGCTTTGGCAGCAATTGGTAAGTTTTTTACAACAACCGGCAATGTGGTACCAAATGGTTGCCGTGGTTGCCGCTTTAACTCTGGCCTGGCTGCTTAACCGGGTAGTGGCTAAACGGCTGAATGACAGTGGCGGCAAGGGTTTGCGCCATGTGGCGCTGCACAGCTCACAACGCATAGTGCTGCCCTTTAGCCTGGCGGCACTGCTGGCGATAACTGCAGAAGCCTTCACCAGCTCCCAGTTGCCAGCACAGTTACTCAGGTTTTTAGTGCCTATTGCGCTGGCGCTGGGTGTTATACGCCTGCTGGTGTATATCCTGCGTAAAGCCTTTTTATCCAGCCCCATCGTAAAATCGGCCGAGCCGGTAATCACCACCACAGTGTGGCTGCTGGTCGTGCTGCACCTGGCCGGCTGGCTGCAGCCGCTGCTGCAAATGATGGATGCGCTGGCGTTCACCCTGGGCGACAGCCGGCTGTCGCTGCTCAGCGTGGTTAAATTGCTGCTGGTGATTATTCTGGCTTTTACGCTGGCCCTTTGGCTGGCCGAGCTATTAAACCAGCAACTGAGAAAAGCCAAACATATCAGCCCTAGTATGCAGGTAGGCTTTAGCAAGGTGGCCAAGGTGGCGCTGATTACTCTGGCATTTCTGGTGGCGCTTAATGCAGTGGGTATTAACTTAAGTTCACTGGCGGTATTTGGCGGCGCTTTGGGTGTTGGCCTGGGGTTTGGTTTACAGCGCATAGCGTCAAATTTTATCAGTGGCTTTATTTTGGTGCTCGATCGCAGCGTAAAACCGGGCGATGTCATTTCGGTTGGCGACAGTTTTGGTTGGGTGCATGAGCTAAAAGCGCGTTATGTGGTGGTACGTAACCGCGAAGGCGTGGATACCTTAATCCCGAACGAAAACCTGATCACCTCAGAAGTAATTAACTGGAGCTATGAAGACCGCAATGTACGGGTAAAAATTCTGGTGCAAGTTAGCTATGACGATGACCCGGAGCAAGCGATGGCTCTGATGCTGCAATGTGCTAACAGTTCTACCCGGGTGTTAAACGACCCTGCACCCACAGTCATGCTAAAGAATTTTGCTGACAGTGGAATAGAGCTGGAGCTAAGAGTATGGATAGCCGATCCGGAATACGGTGCAGACACCGTGCGCTCAGACATTAACGTGGCTATCTGGCGCGCCTTTAAACAGGCGGGTATTACCATTCCTTATCCGCAGCGTGATTTGCATATTAAATCTGGCTTACCCACACTGCCATCCTGACTGAGCCACCATAACACAGCGTGGGCGCCTGCCAGCAAAGCAGGCGCCCTTCACTTAGGCTGCGCCAATCATCCGGCGCAGTACATAATGCAAAATGCCGCCATGCTGGTAATACGCCAGTTCGGTCGCCGTATCAATGCGACAATGTACATCGATCTCTTGCTTGCCGCCGTCGGCGTAACGGATCAACAGCTGCAGCTTTTGTTTTGCTGTCAGTTCGCCCAAACCGCGTAAAGTAAAACTCTCTTCGCCGGTCAGCTTAAGCGTTTTGCGATCTGTCCCCGGCAAAAACTGCAGCGGTAATACCCCCATACCTATTAAGTTAGAACGGTGAATCCGCTCAAAAGACTCGGCCAGGACGGCCCTTACGCCTAACATCAGGGTGCCCTTGGCAGCCCAATCACGGGAAGAGCCGGTACCGTATTCTTTACCCGTAATGACGATAAGAGGCAGTTCCTGTTGCTGATAACGCATTGCGGCATTAAATATCGACAAGGTATCGCCAGAAGGGTAATGCCGGGTCACACCACCTTCGCTGCCCGGCAGCATTTCATTACGAATTCGGACGTTGGCAAAGGTACCCCGTACCATCACTTCGTGATTACCGCGCCTGGAGCCATACGAGTTAAAATCTTCCGGTGCTATACCCAGCTGCTGCAAATATTCCCCGGCCGGGCTGCTCTGCTTAATATTACCGGCCGGCGAAATATGGTCAGTGGTCACCGAGTCACCGAGTATGGCTAATACTCTGGCATTAACAATATCGCGCACCGGCTTGGGCTTACGCGATAAGCCACGGAAAAAATCGGGTTGCCGGATATAACTGGACTCCGGCCAGCTGTAGGTTTTCGCTTTCGCTACTTCAATAGCCTGCCAGCTGGCATCACCGTCAAAAACCTTGGCATATTCAGCTGAAAACATACTGCTTTGCACGGTAGCCACTGCTGCCGCCACAGTATCGTCATCAGGCCAGATATCTTTCAGATACACATTATTGCCCTGTGCATCCTGCCCTAAGGGTTCAGCGCTAAGGTCGATATTCATCCGGCCAGCAAGCGCAAAGGCCACTACCAGTGGCGGCGATGCCAGCCAGTTTGATTTCACCAGGGGATGAATACGGCCTTCAAAGTTACGGTTACCGGACAACACCGCTGACACATTTAAATCGCCCTTGTTAATAGCCTCTGCAATGGGTTTGGCCAGCGGGCCGGAGTTGCCGATACAGGTGGTACAGCCATAGCCCACCAGATAAAAACCCAGTTGCTCTAACGCAGACATCAACCCCGCTTGCTCTAGATAACGCGTAACAACCTTAGAGCCAGGTGCCAGCGAGCTTTTCACCCAGGGTTTTGCTTGCAGGCCCTTGGCCAGCGCATTTTTGGCCAACAAACCGGCAGCCATCAACACACTGGGATTCGACGTATTGGTGCAGGATGTGATTGCCGCAATCACCACCGCATGTTCCGGCAATTTAACCCTACTGCCATTTAATTCAAAACTGTTATCGGTGCTCGCCGCCGTGCTCTGGCCGCCGCCTTCGCTGACTAACTGAGACTCGCGCGCCAGCGTTTTAATATCCAATGGTTTGGTATCATCGCAATGTTGTTTCAGATCTGTCAGCGTGACTTTATCTTGTGGCCGCTTTGGCCCGGCCAATGACGCTTGCACAGTGGCCAGGTCAAGATGCAACGTGTCAGTAAACACCGGCTCATCACCATCCTGCCGCCAAAGCCCCTGCGCCTGGCAATAGGCTTTCACTCTGCTAATCACTGCAGCATCACGTCCGGTGAGCTTTAGGTAATCCAGCGTCACCTGATCGACAGGAAAAAAGCCGCAAGTTGCACCATATTCCGGCGCCATATTGGCAATAGTCGCCCGATCTGCCAGCGACAACTGCGCCAGGCCAGCGCCAAAAAACTCGACAAATTTACCGACCACACCATGCTTTCGCAGCAGCTGGGTGAGGGTGAGCACCAAATCGGTGGCGGTGATACCGGCAGTCAATTTGCCGGTAAGCTCTACCCCAACGACATGTGGAATTGTCATCGACACCGGTTGCCCCAGCATTGCCGCTTCGGCTTCAATACCGCCAACGCCCCATCCTAAAATACCCAGGGCGTTTATCATCGTTGTGTGAGAGTCCGTACCCACCAATGTATCCGGATAGGCAAGCTGACCATCATCGGTACTCTGTGCCCACACCGTTTGCCCGAGGTACTCCAGATTCACCTGATGACAAATCCCTGTGCCCGGGGGCACCACACGAAAATTAGCAAAGGCCTTAGCGCCCCAGCGCAAAAAGGCATAACGCTCATGGTTACGCTGCATTTCAATATCAACGTTTTCACGAAAGGCGTCAGCGCTGGCGTAGCGATCTACCATCACGGAGTGATCAATGACCAAATCGACCGGCGACAACGGGTTGACCTTATCGGGATCTTCACCCAGCGCCGCCACGGCCGCCCGCATCGCGGCTAAATCGACTACCGCCGGTACACCGGTAAAATCCTGCATTAATACCCGTGCCGGCCGAAAAGCAATTTCACGCTCAGAGCTGCCGGTTTTCTGCCAGTCGACCAAAGCCTGAATATCAGCGTCAGTCACACTATCACCATCGAGATGACGTAACAGATTCTCTAACAACACTTTTAATGAGAATGGCAAACGGCTGATATCGCCAAAGTGCTCAGCCGCCTTAGGTAAGCTGTAAATGCGGTATTGCTGCTGCGCCACATTTAGGGTGTCGATATAAGGATTAGCTGAAGTCATGGTTCCCCCTCTGTTATGGCTCTGATTCACTACAGTGTAGTTCATCAGCGTCACAGTTCGAGGCTAACACGGTAGATAGCCCGTACAGGAGGAGGCGTAACATCAGCGCGATGTTACGCCCACATAAGGATGGTGAAGCTTTACTGCAGACTGACTTTGGCGAATTTGCGCTTACCTACCTGGTAAATCTCGCTGCTGCCTTTAGTGATTTCCAGTTTAGTGTCATCAATTTTCTGCTCACCGTTTAGCTTCACCGCACCTTGTTTAATCATACGGATGGCTTCCGAGGTGCTGTCGACTAAGCCGGCTTCTTTTAGCAAGTTAGCTATCGGCATGCTGTCGCCTTCGCAGCTGATGGTCAGCTCTGGAATATCATCCGGCAGCGCGTTTTTGCTAAAGCGCTGGATAAAGTCCTGATGTGCTGCTTCCGCGGACGCCTCGTCATGAAAGCGGGCGATGATTTCTTTGGCCAGCAGAATTTTAATGTCACGCGGGTTAGCGCCTTCCGCCACCTGCTGTTTCAGGGCCGCCACGTCTTCCAGCGGGCGGAAACTTAGCAGATCGTAATAACGCCACATCAGCTCATCTGAGATCGACATAATTTTGCCAAACATGTCATTTGGCGCATCGGTAATACCAACATAGTTGCCCAGCGACTTGGACATTTTCTGCACGCCGTCCAGACCTTCCAGCAGCGGCACCATCATCACAGTTTGCGGACGCTGGCCTTCGTCTTTTTGCAGTTCGCGGCCCATCAACAGGTTAAAGCGCTGGTCGGTACCGCCCATTTCCACATCGGCTTCAAGCGCGACTGAGTCCCAGCCTTGCACCAGCGGGTATAAAAATTCGTGAATAGCGATAGACTGATTGTTGGCATAACGCTTTTTAAAATCGTCGCGCTCCAGCATACGGGCCACAGTTTGCCGGGCAGCCAGTTTAATCATGCCGGCGGCACCGAGCTGCTCCATCCACTGCGAGTTAAAAGCCACACGGGTTTTTGCCGGATCAAGAATTTTAAACACCTGATCTTTATAGGTTTGCGCATTTGCCAATACATCTTCGCGGCTAAGTGGTTTACGGGTGACGTTTTTACCGGTTGGGTCGCCAATTAAGCCGGTAAAGTCACCGATGAGAAAAATCACTTCATGGCCTAACTGCTGAAAGGTGCGTAGCTTGTTGATCAATACCGTATGCCCCAGGTGTAAATCAGGTGCTGTGGGGTCAAAGCCAGCCTTAATTTTTAACGGCTTACCCTCTTTGAGTTTGGCAATTAGCTCTTCTTCCAGCAGAATTTCTTCGCAACCGCGTTTTAGCTCAGCTAAAGCCTGCTCCCAATCCGCCATTCTGGCCTCCTGATTTTTCACCTGTTTACCCGTTGAAGCCGCATTCTATAGCATGTTTAGCCCAGGGGAAACGCACAAAAGTCTGGTGTCAGTGAAAAAAACGGTATATGCTCGGTTTTTGTGCGTTTGTTGAGCCAAGAACAGAATTATGCGTCAATTCGTGACTAAGATCCCAAAACAGCACCGGGTGCTCATTGCCGCAACCTCAGTGTTCTTATCCGTAGTGTTGTTATTACCGTCAGAGCAGGCTGCTGCTTCTAAAAGTAGCAAAGCCGACAGCCTGGAAATTGGTAAGCGTTACAGCCTGACATTACCTGAGCAAGCCGATGTTTTACTCCCCGAGCAGAGCATCACAGAGCTGGCGCCGCTGCCAGAAGAAGACATCTCATTAAACTGGTCGGTATTACAGGTGCGCAAAGGCGATGCCTTATCGGCACTGTTTAAACAAGCCAATGTCAGCCAGCAGGTGATGCTGGATATCCTGGCGCTGGGCAAACAGGTAAAAACCTTAACCCGTCTGTTCCCCGGCGAACAGTTGGAGTTTGGTGTTGATGCCAATGGCGAGCTGCAAGAGCTGCGTTATGCGTTAAACCACCTGACGACACTGCGCATTAGCCGCAACAATGAAGGCAGCTTTGTTGCCGAAGAGCTGAAAAAAGAAGTTGAACTGCGCAACCAGTTTGCCAGCGCGGCCATTCGCAGTAACTTCTGGAGCGCTGGTATTGCGGCAGGCTTAAGCGAAGCGCAGATCATGAACCTGGCCGGTATTTTTGGCTGGGATATCGACTTTGGTTTAGATATCCGCGCCGGCGACAGCTTCAGCGTGCTGTATGAAACCCAATATGTTGACGGCGAGTTTATCGGCAACGGCAATATTATTGCCGCGCAGTTCTCCAACCAGGGCCATTTATACCAGGCGGTGCTGCATAGCGACGGTAATTACTACAAGCCAGACGGTGCCAGTATGCGCCAGGCGTTTTTACGCGCCCCGGTGAGCTTTCAGTACGTCAGTTCTAACTTTAATCCACGCCGGCTACACCCGGTGTTAAAAACCGTACGGCCACATAACGGTGTCGATTATGTGGCACCGGTGGGCACGCCTATTATGGCGGCCGGCGATGGCCGCGTGGTGGCATCAGCCTATAACAATGTGAACGGTCATTATGTGTTTATTCAACACGCCAATAATATTGTTACCAAGTACCTGCACCTGTCTAAGCGTTTAGTGGCCAAAGGCGATAAAGTACGCCAGGGCGAGGCTATTGGCCGCCTGGGCGCTACCGGCCGCGTTACCGGTGCACACTTACACTATGAATTCGTCGTAGATGGCGTACACCGTAACCCCAGAACAGTAAAATTACCACAAGCCACGCCGCTGCAGGGTAACGATAAAGTGCAGTTCACCGCCAAGGCGCAGCAGGTGTTAACCCAGCTGCAAACCAAAGAGCGGGTGTTATTGGCTAAAGCTGACGAAGCAGTGCCTGCAGCAACAGCAGCACCGTAAACCGCCTACCAAAATAGCAAAAGCCCGCGTTATAAGCGGGCTTTTTTGTTGGCTCTTAGCACCTTTGTAACTTAGCACACTTGTCACTTAGGGGCATTTTTAATTCAGAGAAAAGTAACCGACTAGCCCACCAGCGCCAGCAAGATACCGGCAGCAACCGCTGAGCCAATTACCCCGGCAACGTTCGGCCCCATCGCATGCATCAGCAGGAAGTTATGCGGGTTAGCTTCTAAGCCTACTTTATTCACCACCCGCGCCGCCATAGGTACCGCTGACACACCGGCAGCGCCAATCAGTGGGTTAATCGGTTGTTTAGAGAACTTGCCCATCAACTTAGCCATCAGTACGCCAGAGGCGGTGCCGATAGCAAAGGCCACAGCGCCCAGCACTAAAATGCCTAAAGTCTGCAACGTCAGGAATTTATCGGCACTCAGACGCGATCCCACCGCCAGGCCGAGAAAGATGGTGACGATGTTTATCAGTTCGTTTTGCGAGGTTTTACTTAAGCGCTCGACCACGCCGCATTCACGCATCAGGTTACCTAAACAAAACATACCAATAAGCGGGGCTGCGCTGGGTAGCAGCAAAATCGTCAGCAGCAGTACCGCCAGCGGAAAAACAATTTTCTCTTTTTTACTCACTGTTCTAAGCTGCACCATTTCAATATTGCGCTCTGCCTTGCTGGTTAATGCGCGCATAATCGGTGGCTGAATAATCGGCACCAGTGCCATATAAGAGTATGCGGCCACCGCAATGGCCCCCAGCAGATCCGGTGCCAATTTAGAGGCGAGGAAAATGGCCGTCGGGCCATCAGCGCCGCCGATAATAGCAATGGCCGAGGCTTCTTTTAAGGTAAAGCTTAAGCCTGGCACTGCGTTAAGGGCGATGGCACCGAGCAAGGTGGCAAAAATACCAAACTGCGCAGCCGCGCCTAACAGCAGCATGCGCGGGTTGGCAATTAAGGCGCCAAAGTCGGTCATGGCGCCGACGCCCATAAAAATCAGCAATGGGAAAATGCCGGTACCAATACCCACTTCATAAATCATGTACAGCAGGCCACCCGGCTCACCCATGCCAGCCAGCGGAATATTAGTCAGCACAGCGCCAAAGCCGATTGGCAATAGCAGCAGCGGCTCAAAGCCGCGTGCTATGGCCAGATACAACAGGGTAAAACCGACCAGCATCATTACAGCCTGCCCGGCGGTGAAATTCACCAGGCCGGTCGAGGCAATTAAGGTTGTTACAGCATCCATTGATTATCCCCGGTGCCTAGTTAAAACTGATCAGCACATCACCGGTGCTGACGGCATCACCGGCCGCGACATGAATATTCGCCACCTGGCCATCAGCCACGGCACGCACTTCTGTTTCCATTTTCATCGCCTCCATAATGATCACCACATCGCCGCGTTTTACGCTGGCACCCACCTTGGTCACCACTTTCCAGATATTACCTGCCAGCGGCGCATTAAGGGTGGCAGCACCGGTTACTGACGCACTGCCCGGGATATTTTCTGATACCACAGGCTTTACTGAACTGAGCTCGCCGGTAGGGGCAACTTCGACTTCATACACCTTGCCATCCACCCGCACACTGTAACTGGCCGGGCCGGTTTGCGCGGGTTTTGCACTGCTTGCTGCCGGCTTGGCTGCGGTTGCCGCCGCCGGTGCATCAGGGGCCGGTTCAAATGCTGCCGGGTTATCGCGGTTTTTCAAAAACTTTAGCCCGACTTGTGGGAACAAAGCATAGGTCAGCACGTCATCAATTTGCTGCTCGGCCAAGCGAATACTCTCGCTTTGCGCCAGGCTACTGAGCTCCTGCTGCAGTTTATCCAGCTCGGGCTCTAACAAATCGGCAGGCCGGCAGGTAATAGCTTTTTCGCCAGCTAACACCCGCTGTTGTAACTCAGTGTTCATAGGGGCTGGCGTAGCGCCATATTCGCCTTTTAATACACCAGCTGTCTCTTTGGTGATGCTTTTGTAACGCTCACCGGTCAGCACATTCAGCACCGCCTGGGTGCCAACAATTTGTGACGTTGGCGTCACCAGGGGCAAATAGCCTAAATCCTGGCGCACCTGTGGTATTTCTTTTAATACGGCATCCAGTTTATCCAGTGCGCCCTGCTCTTTTAGCTGGCTTTCCATATTGGTGAGCATGCCACCTGGCACCTGCGCCAATAAAATACGCGCATCGACACCTTTTAATGAACCTTCAAACTGGGCGTATTTCTTTCTGATATCGCGAAAATAAGCGGCAATCTCGGCCAGCAGCTCCATGTTAAGCCCGGTATCACGCTCGGTGCCCTCGGTAATTGCTACCATGGTTTCGGTGGCGCTGTGGCCATACGTCATGCTCATGGAGGAAATGGCAGTGTCGAGCATATCAATACCGGCGTCGATGGCTTTTTGGTAGCTTGCTGTACTAAGCCCTGTAGTAGCGTGGCATTGCATCGCCAGCGGAATTTTGGTCGCTTCTTTAATGCGGCTAACCAGCTCTTCACACTCATAGGGTTTAAGCAGGCCGGCCATATCTTTAATACAGATAGAGTGGCAGCCCATGTCTTCCAGTTGACGCGCCATGTCTACCCACATATCGATAGTATGCACCGGGCTTACCGTGTACGAGATGGTGCCCTGTGCATGGGCGCCAACCTTTATTGCGGCCTGCACTGCCGTTTGCAGGTTGCGGATATCGTTCATCGCATCGAAAATACGAAACACATCTACGCCGTTTTCATGCGCCCGTTCAACAAACTTCGTTACCACGTCATCAGCATAATGGCGGTAACCGAGTAAATTCTGGCCGCGCAACAGCATTTGCTGCTTCGTATTTGGCATAGCTTTTTTCAGCTCGCGGATCCGATGCCAGGGATCTTCGCCTAAATAGCGGATACAAGCATCAAAGGTGGCACCGCCCCAAGACTCCATCGACCAATAGCCTACCTTATCCAGCTTGGCAGCAATCGGCAGCATATCTTCCAGCCGAAGCCGCGTGGCGAGTAATGACTGATGGGCGTCACGTAGCACCAACTCTGTTAGTAATAATGGTTTGCTCATGCCTGAGTCCTCTTATTGTTGTTGCCGATACTGGTGTATCGCGGTTGAAATGGCGGCAATCACCGCAGGCGATGGCCCTGAGCTGCCTGATGTCGTCACTGTAGTCCCGACGTTGGCCTTAGTGGGGAAATAGCGCTGCATTACACGGCTTATCAGCTGCACGATAAACACTAACAGCAACAAAAAGGCGAATACCGCCCCCATACCTATCAACATCAGGCTGGCGGCTTCGAGTAATAATTCTGCAACCATAGTGGTGCGCTCCGTCTGTTTGGGTACCGGCAGCAACCGGCACCTTCAGCATAGTAGAATTGTTTCTGTCGGGCAGATTTTAGCCAGACGGCCCGACATTATGCGCAGTAAGCCCGCGTCAGATAAATAACCTGGCGTGATAACTGCTATTTATGCTAACAATGTGCATAACGCAACTACAGTACACGTAAAGACATTCGAATGTCTAGCCATCTAGTTATAAAAGTGCCAGACCAAGGTCGCGGTGAAGTGTGCGGCCAAAGCCTGAGCCGCAGTGACCGGCATTAGCCACTGCGCTGATACATAAAACGTTATTGTTGAGGATGGGTAAAGTGAAGAGGAATTAAGGCGTAAGCTGGGCGGCGATTTGCTGGCTAAGCTGCTGTACGCCCTGGCCCAGCGCAGCAACCAACGCCGGATAACCATCATCTGCCAGTGGCACCCTGTAACTAAAAGACTGACTGAGCGGCTGACCGCTTAACAAAAAATGCCCGCTAAGCAGCGCATAACCATCGGCACTGCCATGAAAGCTATCCAGCTGTAGCCACAAGCGGGTGCTTTGCCCCCCCGGCTGCAACTGCACCGCATAAGCAGGTGCCAGCTGGCTTAAATGCTGGCGCAGTTGGCGCTGTAACTGTTGGTCCAGCGCATCGGCCCACAGGTGCTGGCGCGCCATCACCAGCTCTACCGTTGAGGTTTGTAGTACCAAACCACGGCCATTTAAGTAGGGTGCGACCTTTACCGGTTCGATAAATAAGCTTTTGTCGGCACGGCTGTTTTCTGTTGTGCTATCCGGTGGCACAGGTAACTGGTAAAAATGCGTAGTGGCCGGGCTGCTGCAAGCCGTTAACACTAGTAGCACTGTGGCACTCAATAAATGGCTAGCAAGGCGTAATATCATAGTGTGTATCTCCGTTACTGTCTTGCCCGGGTCGGCTCTGGGTCGGCTGGCGCTTTAGCTTCAAACACCAGCGCGTTGCTTTGCTGATTCAGGGTTTGCAATACCGGTTGCAGCTCGCGCAGCACCTGATCCAGCGTTTGCAAATTGCCACTTAACTTATCATAAGCCGACGAGCCCGGGCTTAATCCGGCCAGCATCTGCTGCAGCTGTTGTAAGCTGCTTTGTAGCTGCGCTGGCAATTGCTGCATCTTTGGGTCGCCCAGCAGTTTATCCAGCTGCGCCAGCATGGTATTGGCCGATTGCAACATCTGATCGGCACTTTGCATGGTTTGCTCGCTTTGCGTCAGCAGCTGCTCTACCGGCAGGTTGTTTATTTTATCCAGTGCCATCAACACTTTTTGCTCGATATTGCTAAGACCGCTGCGCGCCGTTGGCAACAGCGGATAGCCGGCACTCTGGCTTAGCGCCAGCCGTTGCAATTGCAGCTCTGTTGGCTCTGGCAGCGCCGCATCGATATTAACATCTAAATCAATATACAGGGCGCCGGTGAGCAGGTTACCGGTTTTTAGCGCAGCGTGCATACCGCGGGCCACGGCTTTGTCCAACTCTTGCTTTAACTGCGCCAGGCTGAGGTTTTCATAAAGCCGGCCAGCTTCAATACGAATAAGTACCGGTATGCCTTGCTGCAGCGATACTTCAAAAGGCTTGTCGATAGAAAAGAAAAACGGCACGCTGGCGACAGTTCCTACCCGCACGCCGCGATACTCAACAGGCGCACCGGCTTTTAAGCCACGTACTGACTCATCAAAAAACAGCAGGTACTCGACAAATTCGCTGTACAAGCCATCCTGAATACTTTGCTGGTTCGGAAACAGCTGAAACTCGCTACCATCTGCTGCCGCGCCACCCGGCGGCCAGCCCTGCATTAAATCGAAACTGACACCACCACTGAGTAAAGTCGTGGCCGAGCCAACATCCACTTGCAGGCCTTCGGCAGATAAATCAAAGGAAAAGCCACTGCTGAGCCAAAACCGCACATTTTCTGTCACAAGCACATCAAACGGCTCGCGAATATACAACTGATAACGGGTACGCCGGCTGGCCAGCTCAAACTCACTGTGCTCTACCGTGCCCACATCATAACCGCGATACAACACCGGATCGCCCACCGCCAAGCCGCCACTGTTAGCCGTAGTAAGACTAACCCGAATACCGGGTGCATCCGCCGGCGCAACCGGTGGAGCATCCAGCAGCTGATGATCGAGCTGCTGTGCAGTTGACTCGCCAGGCTGCAGTTCAATATAGACGCCGGATAACAGCGTATTTAAGCCGGTAATGCCACCACGGCCAATTTGCGGCTTTACCACCCAAAATTGCGAGTCGGCATTTAACAGTGGTGTTACCGCTGGTTTCATCCGCGCTTTAATGATTACCTGCTTTAAATCTTCACTTAATTCAACAGACACCACCTGGCCAACATCAACACTGCGGCTTTTAATTTGCGTTTTTCCGGCAATAATGCCTTCTGCATCGCCAGCCAGCAAGGTCAGTAAGGCTCCCTGCTGCTGATAGTGGTTGTACAGCATCCACATACCGATTAGCACTGCTGCTATGGGCACCACCCAAATCGGTGACCACTGCTTGATCCGGCTAACTTTAGCGCTCTGTTGCTGCGTCAAAACGAACTCCCTTTTGTTGTTCGGGTAATGGGTCCCACAGTAATCTGGGGTCAAAACTCAGTGCGGCCAGCATGGTCAGGATCACCACCGCAGCAAACACTAAAGCCCCGACACCGGGGTAGACACTCATTAATAAATCAAACCGCACCAGCGCGGCCATAATGGCCACCACCAGCACATCCACCATTGACCAGCGCCCTACCCAGTCAACCAGCCGGTAAATTTGTGTCGAGTAACGTTGCCGCTGCGCCAGCGGTAAACGGGTTAAATAGCATAACCAAAACATAATAATAATTTTTGCCACCGGCACCAGCACGCTGGCGATCAGGATAATAATCGCCACCGGATAAGCGCCATCCTGCCACATTAATATCAGACCGCTGATAATAGTCGAATCTATGGTTTCACCAAAGGAGACAGTGCGCATGATCGGCAACAAATTCGCCGGAATATACAGCAGCGTTGCCGCCAGCAGCAGCGCCAGCGTATTTTGCACACTGGTTTTGCGCCTAAGCGGCACCTTGGTATGACAACGGCTGCAATGGGTTTGCGTTACGGGCACCATGGCAGTACAGACTTTACACAGCTTTAGATTTTGCGCTAAACCGCTTTTACCGGCATGCGCCGCCAGCTGCGGTTTAGGGTTAGGTGCAATTTTCGACCACAGCTCGCGCCGGTCTACCACCTGAAAAGCGCGCAAGTGCAGCAGACAAAACAGGCAAAACGCCCAAAAACTGGGCCCCAGTGAGATATCGGCATCGGCCACCAGCTTCACAAAGCTGATGATCAGCCCCATTAAAAAGATATCGACCATGCTCCAGGGTTTTAGCATATACAGCACCCGCGCCACCCAGGTGCGCGCCGGCAGTCGGTACAACATGCCAAGCTTTAGATAAATAATCGCCAGCATACAAGCAGCCGGCACCGCCTGAATAAATAACCAGACCAAAATGGCCAGCCACTGCTGATGTTGCTGAAACAGCACTGAGGAGGTATCAAAGAAGTCCATTTCACTGCTGTTGCCGGCGGCAAACATACTGACGAAGGGAAACAGATTAGCCAGCAGCAACATAAACAAGGCTGAACCGGCATATAACATCGGCCGCATCACCGACTCAATATGGCAGGCATCCAGGTGATGACCACAACGTATACAAGCAGCTTCCTCGCCGGGCTGTAATTCGGGCAGAAGCTGCACCAGATCGCAATGCGGACACAACGCCAGTTCATCTTCCGCTGCGCTGTGTTGCGCTGAATTATCCGCTGAGGTTGACGACAGCATGCCGGTGTATCCGTAATAATGCCTTAACGGGCTTATAGCTGAGCCTGGCTGAACAGTGCCTGAGCAAGTTGCCAGAAAACAGCCGGGTGAAGATGCAATTTATAGCACAATCACAACCACTTAGCTTTACGCAGCCAATAAAAAACCCGCTTTGGTGTTAACCTTAGCGGGTTCTTCGTATATGGCGGACGCGGGAGGATTGCAGGCGGCTCTCCTGCCGCCTGCCCTTCGGGCCAGCTAACGCTGTACCAATTTGCTCCGGGCAAATTGGTCGAACCTGCGGAGCTTCTCACCCGCCCGCGCCTAAGCAGCGTTGTGTAGGCAATAAAAAACCCGCTTTGGTGTTAGCCTTAGCGGGTTTTTCGTATATGGCGGACGCGGGAGGATTCGAACCTCCGACCGCTCGGTTCGTAGCCGAGTACTCTATCCAGCTGAGCTACGCGTCCTGGGTATTGCAAATAGTAGCACTTTATCCGGCACTGTGCTGTGTGCTTTTTTCAGATGGCGGACGCGGGAGGATTCGAACCTCCGACCGCTCGGTTCGTAGCCGAGTACTCTATCCAGCTGAGCTACGCGTCCAATCTGAAAAACTGGCGGAGATGGAGGGATTCGAACCCTCGATAGAGTTTCCCCTATACACCCTTAGCAGGGGTGCGCCTTCAGCCACTCGGCCACATCTCCGCGCTGTGTTGCGGCGTGTATATTAATGTCTCAGGAAAATAAGTCAAACAATTTTTGGAACTGAAAAGTGCGTTTGCCGACCTTTTAAGCAATTCACCGTGATTAAGTTATAAAACGCACAAAAACGGCACAAATGGTCAGCAAGTCGCGGTAAAAACGTAGAAATTAGTCGTCTTCACCATAAGTTGAATCTGCAGAGCCTTTTTCGGCCTGGATGCGCATATAGATTTCTTCACGATGCACCGAAACCTCTTTAGGTGCATTCACGCCGATACGAACCTGGTTGCCTTTCACACCCAGCACCGTTACGGTAACTTCATCACCGATCATCAGTGTCTCACCAACACGACGAGTAAGAATTAGCATTCGTTTGCTCCTTTATCCTTTAATCCAGCGCCAGCGACACCGGTGTACACGAAAGCGCCGTATCATAACTCAGCTGCTTGGCTGATTAAAAGTCAGGCGTTTAAATAAATGGTCATAATTACCGGCATATTCGCCGCAAAACGCTGCCAGTGTAGCATTCTGCCGTCTGTTACCGACAAATACGCGATATTCCACCCGCACGACACGGCAAAGTGCGCTTTAGTGTTACGCCCTCAACTTAAAGAGCGATCAGCCAGCAGGCAACACCTGCCACACTGGCTGACACAAGCAGTTTAGCTTAATTTACTGCTGATATGCGTTTTTGCTTCAGTTAACACCGCTGACAAGGCTGCAACATCAGTGCCGCCTGCCTGCGCCATATCTGGCCGGCCACCGCCTTTACCGCCTAATTTACCGGCGGCCCAGCCCACTAACTGGCCGGCATGCACCTTGGCAGTCAAATCATCGGTTACCCCGGCGATAAGACTAATTTTGTCATCATTTACGGTGGCCAGCAGCACCACACCACTGCTGAGTTTGTTTTTCAGCTCATCCAAGGTAGTACGCAATGCTTTGGGCTCAGTAGCCGGCAACTGCGCCACCAACACCGTGGCACCGCCATGTTGCTCAGCTTGCTCCAGTAAGGAAGCGCCAGCCTGACTGGCCAGCTTGGCTTTTAACTGCTCAATGTCTTTTTCCAGCTGCTTGCTGCGCTCCAGCGCCTGCTGCACCCGCTCAGCAATGCTCAGCACATCGCCTTTCAGCGCGGCAGCAACGCTTTGCGCCTGCTGCTCTAACTGCTGAATAAAACTGATGGCTCCGGCACCGCTAACCGCTTCAATACGGCGCACACCCGAAGCGATACCCCCTTCAGAGACAATTTTAAACAGGCCGATATCGCCGGTGCGGCTCACATGAGTGCCACCGCACAATTCAATGGAGAACTCGCCCATCGACAGCACGCGGACTTCGTCATCGTACTTTTCACCAAACAGCGCCATAGCACCAGCCGCTTTAGCCTGCTCAATAGGCATTAAGCGGGTATCTAAAGCATTGTTTTGCTGAATTTGCTCGTTAACTAACTGCTCTATCTGGCGCAGCTGTTCAGCTTTTACTGCTTCAAAATGGCTAAAGTCAAAACGCAGCCGCTCCGGCCCAACCAAAGAGCCTTTTTGTGTGACATGCTCACCCAGCACCTTACGCAGTGCCGCATGCAGCAAATGGGTAGCAGAGTGGTTTTGTTTAATGGCCGCGCGACGGGCGCTGTCGATCTGCGCATCTACTTTATCGCCCAGTTTCAGCGTGCCTTGCAGGCGGCCTTTGTGGGCAAAGGCTTTTGCCAGCTTAATAGTATCTTCCACCACAAACACAGCACCACTGGCCAGCGTTAAACGGCCGGTATCACCGACCTGACCGCCAGACTCAGCATAAAATGGCGTTTTATCTAAAATCAGCAGCGCCTCTGCGCCATCGTTAAGTGTTTCAACCGCCTGGCCCTGCTGCAGAATTTCTACTACCGTGGCATTGCCAAATTCCTGCTGGTAACCGGTAAATTCAGTATGCTGAGTTGAACTTAACTGGGCGTTGTAGTCAGTACCAAAGTTAGACGCCTGCTGCGCTCTTTTGCGCTGCTCGGCCATAGCGGCATCAAAGCCAGCCTGATCGATTGTCAGGTTACGCTCGCGCGCCACATCGTTGGTTAAATCGACCGGGAAGCCGTAGGTGTCATACAGCTTAAATACCAGCTCGCCAGGCAATACCTTGCCCTCTAATGCCGCCAGCGCTTCTTCTAAAATAGCCAGACCACGCTCCAGCGTTTTGCCAAATTGTTCTTCTTCCAGTTTGAGGATTTTTTCCACTACTGCCTGTTTGGCGGCAAGCTCCGGGTAGGCCTCGCCCATTTGCGCCACCAAGGCCGGCACCAGCTTGTAGAAGAAGGCGCCTTTGGCACCCAGTTTGTTACCATGACGCACCGCGCGGCGCACGATACGGCGCAGCACATAACCACGGCCTTCATTCGACGGCTGTACACCATCGACAATTAAAAAGGCACAGCTGCGGATATGGTCGGCCACTACGCGTAATGATTTATCGGTTAAATCGGTCGCGCCGGTTGCCTCCGCTGCCGCTTTAATCAGTGCGACAAAAGTATCAATTTCGTAGTTGCTGTGTACATGCTGCAAAATAGCGGCAATACGCTCCAACCCCATGCCGGTGTCGACGCTGGGCTTGGGCAGTTTTTCCATCCGGCCATCGCTGTGGCGGTTAAACTGCATAAAGACGATGTTCCAGATCTCGATGTAGCGGTCGCCATCTTCTTCCGCTGAACCCGGTGGGCCGCCCCAGATATGCTCGCCGTGATCGTAGAAAATTTCGGTGCATGGGCCACAAGGGCCAGTATCGCCCATCGCCCAGAAGTTGTCTGACGCATAAGGCGCGCCTTTATTATCACCAATACGGATAATACGCTCGGCCGGTACCCCTATAGTGTCTTTCCAGATGTTGTAGGCTTCATCATCGGTTTGGTATACCGTCACCCACAACTTTTCTTTCGGTAGCTTAACAACTTCGGTTAAAAACTCCCAGGCATAGGCAATAGCGTCTTGCTTAAAGTAATCGCCAAAACTGAAGTTACCCAGCATTTCAAAGAAGGTATGGTGACGCGCGGTGTAGCCGACGTTTTCCAAATCGTTATGCTTACCACCGGCCCGCACACAGCGCTGGGCTGACACAGCACGGTTGTAGCTGCGCGGGTCCTGGCCTAAAAATACGTCTTTAAACTGCACCATGCCGGCATTAGTGAATAACAAGGTGGCATCGTTACCCGGAATGAGCGAACTGCTCGGCACCACCTGGTGCTGCTTGCTGGCAAAAAAGTCTAAAAAAGCACGCCTGATACTGGCCGATGTCATAGTCATGAAGAAATCCTGTCCGCTTGGGTGTTACTCAGTTTGATTAATGGCAAATTCGATCTGTTCACTGCTAAAGCCGCGGCGCTGTAAATAGGCCATCCGCTTTAACTTGTCTTTATAGTCTGTCACGGCGCTTAAGCCATATTTTTTCAGGTATTGCTGACGCGCCAGCGCAAACCAGTCCAGCGCCAGTTCACCGGCGCTGTCCAGCACCTGCTGTCGGCTTATCTGCTGCTGCCGGCACTCCTGAATGATATATGCCAGGCCATAGCCTTTATTGGCGCGGCTACGCACTAACATTTGCACAAAACGCTGCTGGTTTAAATAATTTTGCGCTTTGCACCAATCCAGCACCGCTTGTACCTGCGATGGCTCGCCACCGAGGCGCTGTAGCCGCGTTTTAAGCTGCGCTTCACTGTAATCGCGCCGGCTTAACCAGTTTAATGCCGCTTGCTTAAGTGTGCTGCTGTCTGGCTCCGTCACGCTCACACTTCCAGCACACCGTCATCAGCACTTTTTACCTGCAAGGCAAAAAACTCATTAAAGGATAAAAAGAACGCGATGTGCAGTATTGGTAATACCACGATTAAGCCGATAAACAAGGTTGGCATGGTAAGCATAATCAGCACCAGACTCAAGAGGCTGTATAATGCCAGCGGCGTTATATTGCGCCAGCAGGCCACCAGACTGGCCTGCATTACCACCAACACACTGTATTGTTGCAGAAAGTACGCCACTGCTATGGTGTAGGCAAACGCCATTTTGCTCAGTGTAAACCAGACCGCAAACGCCAGCGCCAGTGCCATACTGAATTCGCCGGCTTCTGCCTGCTCTACCATCAAGGCGTACATAAACACCAGCGGCAAAGTTGCCACCAGCTCGGCCAAGGCTAAACGGATAAATACCACCCGATACTGCGGCTCTTTAAACACCTGATATAAGCCGGTCACACTAATTTGTTTACCCTGTTGCAGTGCCACCACGGTCTTATAAATGCCAGCGGTAAGAAAAGGCATCAGCAAGGCGACAATAAAACTGCTAATCGGCGGCAGCAGCATGCTAAGCAGCAGAAAACCGAGCATATGCAGATAGATGAATAACCAGACCAGCGGTGCCTGCATAAAAATAGCCCAGGCTTGTTTTAGCCAGCCCAAGGCGGCCTGGGCGGGTGCCCGGCGGATAATCAGTTTTAACTTAAAGGCTTTATTCACAACCACTCCGGCTAAAATAACGACAACAGACAAGGGTCTGCCGTTACTGCGCCGCTATGATACTGCAAAAGCGTTGAAATTAAGAGTGTGTCTGTTAAAGCCTTATTTTGCTGTGGCAGCAAGGTTATCAAGTTCGGCCAAAATGGCCGTTTGGCCGGCCTGCTTCAGTTGCCAGCGAATAAAACGCGCATCCACCTGTACTGTGCGGCCGGTTTGCGCCTGATACTGCCAGTCTGATAGCAAGTTGGCCGGCACTGCACCAAACATCACGCCGACCAGTTCACCCTGCTGATTAAAGCTGATACCCGAAGGGTTGCTATGGCAACTATCATTGCTGGCTAAAAAGTTAACAGCAATGTCAGGCCCGGTTTCTGGCAGCTGAAGCGGGCTTTGGCCGCCAAGCCAGGCGCTCAAACTGCTAAATGGCTGATACCACACCGCATCATCTGGAGCGAAACCGCTCACCCGGCCCAGGCTAATGCGCAAACTGCCGTTAGCATCGGCGTAGCTGGCAATATTATGGGCGTCGTTATAAGCCAGTACCACTTCCATCGCTGCGGCTCTGGCTTGCTCCAGCTCAATCGCCAACTGTTGGCGCTGAGTAGCCAGTTGCTCAAGTGCCGGCGCCAGCGCGACAGTGAAGCTGAGCAGCGGATCCTGGCTTTGCGCAAAATCACTGGCTGGTCGGCCCAGCCAATACTGGCGCATGTCGGCACGGGTTAAGCCAGTGCCGCGATAGATGGCAGATAATTTGTGTTTGACAATGTCACGGTTAAAACCGTCGTTTAAGGCAAAGTACTGATCCAGTGCCGCCAGACGCAGCTCAGGTGGCAAATTGGCGTACTGGCCAAGAAAATGCAGCGCCAGCTCCATATCGACTCTGGCATCAAATTGTTGTTCAAACGCCGCAAGCTCGGGTAAGAATGCTTTGACAGCTTGAGCACGTTCGTTGTCAGGCAATTGTGCCAGCTGATATAACTCACGTGCCAGTGCAGGCAAACGGGCATACTGCAAATAGTTCAGTACCAGATCCCGCAGTGCCAGTTGCTGCTGTTGCACCAGCAGCGATTCCAGCTGCTGCAGCACAGGCCCATAAAGTTGCTGCCGCACCGGGCTAGTGTTTATCCACTGGGTTAACGCCTGCTGTGCCGCCAGTTTATGGCTAAAAAGAGCACTGCGCTGATATTGCTGTAGCCTGGCGTGTTGCTGGTCAAACTGCTGTTGCAGCTGGGTCAGCACGCTGGCATAACGCAACGAAAGTGCCGAGTCTTCAGGCACCAACTGACGCAGTAACTGTAGCATTTGTTGCTGATATGCCAGTGCCTGCGGATGGGCGCTGTCAAACTGGAATTTCAGCTCACTGGCCGGGCGATAACGCCGGGTTTGGCCGGGAAACATCGCTGTTAGTAATAACTGTTGCTCAGCCAACGGCGCGCTGCTTAGCGGGGCAAAGCGGCTTTGCAGCGGTTGATGTGCTACATCATAGCCAGGGCTGTTACCGTTTTTATCGCTGTAAACCCGCAGTAACACATAATTGGCAGCATATCGCGGCCAACCAGGGGTGTCGTCAGCGGCTGGCGGCGCTAAATACACTAAGCGAATATCGCTCAGCAGCCGGTACTGCTCTAAACGATAGAGCAAGCCGTGATGCTCTGCCACCAGCTGGCAGCGGATATCGGCGCCACTCTGACAGCCCGCCAGCATGGCAGATTTCAGCTGTGCCAGGCGCGCGGCCTTGTCCTGTGCATCTACTGCCACACCAAGCGCCCTTTGCACCTGGTTAGTGACATCACGGCTTTGCAGTAACAGCTTGGCAGTAAGTTTTGGTAAAGACGGCTCAGTAGCGCGGTTGGTGTAACTTAGTCCCGCTGTAGCATCTGGCGGTAAATAGTCTGCCACACAGTCGGCACTGGTGAGCAGCAAGCCTGTAGCCGAGACAAAAGCACCAGTGCAACGCCCTAAGCGCACAACCGTCTGGTGTAATTGCGTCAGGGGTAAGCCACTGGCGCGCTCCTGCTCTGTCAGATCTAACTGCGCCAGTATCGGGCTGTTGTGCTGTAACTGATAAGCTGACCAAAAACCTTCATAAGCCTGGCTTTGCACACTATAAAGCAGGGCAAGACTTAAGGCTAAACCGACAATTTTATTCATAACGATCTGTAGTGTTGCACTTTCTGTAGCGTTTGCACTTTGCGCGCAGGCTAACACAAAGCCCGCCGGCATTGGGCGAGGTTGCGGCAAAGTGCCAATTTATGCGTTAACTCTCCCTGCATTTAGCTCACTTCCACAATAAAAAGCCTGCGCAGATCTTGATATCTGGCAGTGACGCCGCATAATACTGCCTCGGCTGTTATGGGGTGGCTATGGAAAACTTTATCGAAAAACTGATGTATGCGTCGCGCTGGATCATGGCGCCAATTTATCTGGGCCTGAGCCTGGCGTTACTGGCGCTTGGCGTAAAATTTTTTCAGGAAGTGTTCCATATCGTGCCGGTGATTTTGAGCATGAAAGAGGTGGAGCTTATTCTGGTCGTGCTGTCATTGATTGATATCGCGCTGGTGGGCGGGTTAATTGTGATGGTGATGTTCTCCGGCTATGAAAACTTTGTGTCGCGGCTGGATTTAGAAGGTAACGATGACAAACTAAGCTGGCTGGGCAAATTAGACTCAGGTTCGCTAAAAAACAAGGTTGCCGCCTCTATCGTTGCCATCTCCTCTATTCACCTGTTAAAGGTGTTTATGAATACTGAAATTATCGCCAATGACAAAATTATGTGGTATTTGCTTATCCACATCACCTTTGTGCTGTCCGCCTTTGCTATGGGTTACCTTGATAAGGTGCTGCGCAAATAATTTAATACTGGCCGGGCTGCGCGATTGACAGCAGCCTGCACCAGTGCAACTGTGCCAACAGGAGGTTAGCATAGTGAATACCTTACTGCTGCGTATTACTGTGCTTTGGCTGATATGCCTGTGTGGCGCTGCTTTCGCACAGGGCCAACACGGCACACCGCTACTGGCCAATTTTAAACCTAAAGACTACAACGGCGGCACGCAAAACTGGGCCGTGGTGCAAGACCCTCGCGGCCTGTTGTATGTCGGTAATAATGTGGGAGTGTTGGAATATGACGGCGCCAACTGGCGCATGATCCCTACCCGCAATAAGGCCGTGGTACGGTCACTGGCAACCGCGCCAGACGGGAGCATTTATGTGGGTTCAAAAGGTGAAATAGGTTACCTGGACACCAACGGCAGCACCGGCAGCCAATATGTCTCCTTATTGTCACGCATTCCCGAACATTACCGTCAGTTTCAGGATGTCCGCCAAACCTTCGCTACCGATACCGGTGTGTATTTTATTAGTCGGGATTATATTTTCTGGCTGGGCAAGGACGATGTGCAGGTTTGGACCACCAACAGCGCTTTTCACAAAGCATTTTGGCTGAATAACCGCCTGATCGTCCGTGAAGAAGGTACCGGCCTGCTGGAGCTTACAGACGGCAGTTTTACCTTGCTGCCTGGCTCAGAATTCTTCGCCAACACCAGTGTTTTTATGCTGGAACACTATGATAACGATACCTTAGTGGCCGGCAGCCGTGAAGGCCAGCTGTTTTTGCTCACCGCTGAAGGGGCAAGGCGCTGGCATACCAATATTGACACACTCCTGGCGCAGGCAACCCTGTATACCGGCCTTAGGCTGCACAACGGTGACTTTGCCTTGGGTACCAGTCAGAATGGCCTGTTTATCCTCAAGCCAGACGGTACGTTAAAAAGCCATATTAACAGCCAGTATGGCCTGGTCGATCAGAACGTACGCGCACTGTATCAGGACCATCAGCAAGGTATCTGGCTGGCATTGGATCATGGCTTAAGCCGCATCGATCTGGCATCAGCCCTGACTTACTACAACAGTGCTAATGGCTTACAGGGCAATGTGTTGGCACTGTTTCAACATCAGGGCCAATTCTATGCCGGTACCAGCCTGGGATTATTCGTCAAAAATGCGACAAACCGCTTTGATGCGCTTAGCGCCGTGCAAAAGCAAACCTGGGATTTTATGCAGTTTGATAACCAGTTGCTGCTGGCAAACAGCAATGGTGTCTACCGATTGCAACAACAGCAGCTGAGTTTGGTGCGTCAATCAGAGCTCGCCAGCAAAGTGTTGTATCGCTCGAGGCTAACACCAGAGCGGGTTTATATCGGCCTGCAGGATGGCCTGGCCAGCATACGCTGGGTAGATGGCCAATGGCTGGATGAAGGCCGGGTGCCCGGTGTCAGCGGTAACCTGAACAGCATTGTAGAAACCGAGCACGGCGAGTTGTGGTTAGGCACCCTGGCACATGGCGTTTACCGGCTGCAACTGCCGGCTAACTGGCCCGGTGGCGTGCCGCTGCCGGTTCAACGTTTTAGTAAAGCTCAGGGCTTGCCGAGTAACAACCGTAACGCTGTTTACTGGCACAATAATCAGTTACTGCTGGCAACTGTGGCGGGGTTTTACCGTTTTAACGCAGCAGACGACACCTTTTACCTCGATGAGGCGATGGCGAAGGCATTTGGCCCCAGCCAACCCTGGGTACGCTATCCGCAAGCTGATGCCGATAATAACCTGTGGTTGTTGACCTGGGATAACGACAACGGCAGCCGCCGCGCCGGTGTATTATATCTGGATCACAGTGCCCAATATCGCTGGCATGACGCAGCGCTGGCGCCGCTGCAGGATATCCCGCTGGATACAGTACTGATTGACGAACAACAGGTGATTTGGTTTGGTGGCGCCGAAGGCATTTTTCGCTTTGCCCCGGATGAGCACCGCCAACTGGCCCCTAAACCGCCGCTGCTGCGACAACTGCGAACCCTGGATGGCAAGCTGTTTTATCAGGGAGGCGCCTTGCCAGCGCGCCTCACGCTCGAGCCAACCGACAGTAGCCTGCGCTTTGACTACGCCAGTGCCAACTTCAGCCATGTGTTTGGTATGCAGTTTCAAACAAAGCTGATTGGCTATGACACTCAGTGGTCTGCCTTGAGCAAAGAGCTATATCGGGACTACACCAACCTGCCCGCCGGCGATTATCAGTTTATGGTCAGAAGCCGAGACCAACAAGGCAACGAGCAACTTTCGGCTCCGCTAAATATCCATATTCCTCACGCTTGGTATGCCGGCCCATTGGCCTGGTTTATTTACCTGGGGGCTGTCGTTATGCTGTTGTATCTGTTACTTAAATGGCGTACCCGGCAATTGTTAGCGGAAAAACTCTACCTGACAACTCAGGTACAGCAACGCACAGCGCACTTGCAGCACACCATGCAACAGCTGCAACACGCTAAGCAGGCAGCAGAGTCGGCCACTGCGGCAAAAAGTGAGTTTCTGGCCAATATGAGCCATGAACTGCGCACACCATTAAATGCTGTGCTGGGCTTTGCTGAACTGGCGCAGCACAGCAACGACTTCGCCAGCCAACAAAGTTACCTGGCCAAGATCCGCGCGGCGGGCAAAATTCTGCTCAGCATCATTAATGACATTCTGGATTTCTCCAAAATTGAAGCCGGCAAACTGGAGCTGGACACAGCCCCCTTTGCACCACAAGACATGCTGACCCAAATCACGGATATGTTCAGTGCCCAGCTAGCGCAAAAAAACCTGGCCTTTACACTGGAAGTTGATGACAAGCTGCCTGCACTGCTGCTAGGTGATGCACTGCGTTTATCGCAGGTACTGATTAATCTGTTAGGTAACGCGGTGAAATTTACCGAAAAAGGCCGTATTGGGCTTAGGCTGCAGGCACAAACCAGCAATGGCGTTTGCCAGCTGAGTTTTGCTATCAGTGACACAGGCATCGGCATCAGCGCTGCACAGCAACAGCAACTTTTTCAGGCGTTCAGCCAGGCCGACAACTCTATCAGCCGCAAATACGGCGGCACTGGCCTGGGGCTGGCAATTTGTCAGCGCCTATTACAGCTGATGCGCAGTGAGCTGAGTGTGCAAAGCCAGCCTGGTGTCGGCACCGTGTTTAGCTTTAGCCTGCAACTACCCGTGGCAACACCTGCACCACAGCAGGATGAAGTTAAACATGCGCCCTGTTTCACTGCGCCCGGCACTGAGACAACCCCAGCTGCCGACCACTGCATTTTGTTGGTAGAAGATAACTACTTTAACCAAACGCTGGCAGTGATTTTACTGAAGAAATTGGGTTATCAGGTACTTAGCGCGGAAAGTGCCGAGCAAGCGCTGGACCTGTTGGCAACACAACCGGTCGCCCTGGTACTGCTGGATATTGAGCTACCTGGCATGAATGGCTATGCCTGCTGTCAGGCGATAAGACAACAGCCAGCGTTAGCGCAGCTGCCGGTTATTGCCATGACAGCGCATCGGACAGACTCAGTACGTCAGCAATGCGAAGATGCCGGTATTAACGATCTGATTACCAAACCCATAGACACACAGTTACTGGCCGACAAACTGGCGTTTTGGTTAAACAAAGGCTGAACACGCCTGACTAAGGTGAGTTTGCCGGCACTGCGGCCTGCTCAGGGCAATAAAAGCGGTTTGGCAGCTGCTGGTTAACCTGCAAAAAGTAGGTTAACTGCAGTTGCTGATACCAGTTGTCCAGTAATACGCTAAGCAGGGCTTTATCAAAACTACGTTGCAATACCGGATCGCGAAACGCAGCACGGTAAAGCGTTGAGCCAAACAACGGGTGAATACTCACCTCAAGCTGCTGTGCCGCATTTTGCATATGAAAGGTAAAAATATTACGGTCTAACACCACCACCTGGGTGCGGCCATACAGCAGCATATCAACCTGGGCGCGTTGATCGACCATTTCCTGATAGGCAGGGCTTTGCGCCACACTGTCGCGATAATCCGGCCCCAGAACCTTAGTGGCGCCCTGAAAAGCAATAACACTCTTCGCCGCAAGATCAGCCGGGTGCTGCAAGGTAAACTCATCCCGGGCTCGACTCACCGCCACATTCTGATAGCGAATATAAGGCTGAGAAAAGAACAAACCGGGCTCATCTGGCTCATTCGGCTGCAAGGTGGCAATGTCGCCATTACCGCTTTCCAGCAAACCTCTGATACGTGAATTAGGCACAAACACAAATACAGCTTCATGCCCCATGCGGCGCACCACTTCACGTAGCAGCTCTATCTCATAACCACTGACCGTTTCCAGCCTGATGTAAGGCGGTTTGTTTTGCCCTACCAGCACATTCAGTGGTGCCGCAAGCGTTTGCTGGGCTGACAGCAGCGCCGATAGCAGCAGCCACACCAACAATACCCACCTGACCATAATACGCTCCGGCAACCGCTTATTGCATTTAGTGTAGATGGTTTTACCTGAATGCAACATTATAAAGCAAGTGTTTTGCTATAGCAGGAACATAAATCTTCTACCTATAACAATTACTTAGCCGATCTGGTTCGGCAACTGAAAAGGATTAGCGCAGATTCGGCGCCAGCCAGCTTTCTGCCTCTGTCTGGCTCCAGCCTTTTTTCGCCGCATAGTCGCTGAGCTGATCTTCGCCTATTTTGCTGACAGCAAAATACTTGCTGTCCGGGTGGCCAAAATACCAGCCACTTACCGCCGCGCCCGGCCACATGGCATAGCTCTCGGTCAGGGTAATGCCGGTTTTTGCTTCTACATCCAACAGCTGCCACAAGGTGCCTTTTTCCGTGTGCTCCGGGCAGGCCGGGTAACCCGGTGCCGGCCGTATGCCCTGATACAGCTCACGAATAAGCTGCTCGTTATCAAGCGCCTCATCGCTGGCATAGCCCCAGTACTCACGGCGTACTTTTAAGTGCAGGTATTCGGCTAAGGCTTCGGCTAAACGATCGGCCAGCGCTTTTACCATAATGCTGTTGTAATCATCATGCTCGGCGGCAAATTGTGCGGCAAATTCATCAGCGCCAAAGCCGGTACTGACAGCAAAGCCGCCGATGTAGTCTTTAATGCCGCTTTCCACCGGCGCGATAAAATCGGCCAGGCTACAATTGGGCGCATTATTACGTAGCTGCAGTTGCTGACGCAGGTTATACAGGCGGGCTTTTTCAGTCGTTCGGCTCTCATCGGTGTAAACAATAATATCTTCGCCCGAACTATTGGCCGGGAACAAGCCAAACACCGCTTTGCCTTTGACGTGGCCCTGGTTAATCATGGTATCGAGCATCGCATTGGCATCTTTAAACAGCTTACGCGCCTCTATGCCGACTTCAGCATGGTTTAATATCGCCGGATATTTACCGGATAACTGCCAGGTTAAAAAGAATGGCGTCCAGTCGATGTAATCGCGCAGAATGTTTAAATCGACATCCGGCCACAGATGCACGCCGGGCTGTTTTGGCGCTGGCGCTACTTTGGTTAAATCAAGCTGGAATTTATTCGCTCTGGCTTCAGCTAAACTGAGCAGCTTTTCGCCGGGGCGTGAACGGCTGTGCTGCTCTCGCGCCACAACGTATTCCTGTTTAATGCGGGCTAAATAGTCGGCTTTGCTGTCTTTACCAATTAACGCCTGCACCACCGACACGCTGCGCGAGGCATTGGGCACATAGACCACACCATGTTGATAATGCGGCTCAATTTTTACTGCCGTATGGGCTTTGGAGGTGGTGGCGCCACCAATCAGCAGCGGCTGGGTAAAGCCTAAACGGGTCATTTCTTTGGCCACATGCACCATTTCATCTAACGAGGGCGTAATCAGGCCGGATAACCCAATCACATCAACGTTTTGCTCTTTGGCTACCCGCAAAAGCTCGGCACATGGCACCATTACGCCCAAATCTATCACTTCAAAGTTATTGCACTGCAGCACCACGCCAACAATGTTTTTGCCGATATCGTGCACATCGCCCTTCACGGTCGCCAGCAGCACCTTGCCCTGCGCCTGGCCGCCTTCTTTTTCCTGCTCGATAAAGGGCTGCAAGTAGGCGACGGCCTTTTTCATCACCCGCGCCGACTTTACCACCTGAGGCAGAAACATCTTGCCTTCACCAAACAAGTCGCCGACCACGTTCATACCGTCCATCAGCGGGCCTTCAATTACATGCAGCGGCTTTTCCGCTTGCTGTCGCGCTTCTTCAGTGTCGATATCAATAAAGTCGGTAATGCCTTTTACCAGCGCATGCTCCAGCCGCTTATTTACCGGCAGGCTGCGCCAGGCATCGTCCTGCTTTTCGACTACGCTGCCATCGCCTTTAAACTGGGCAGCAATATCCAGTAAGCGCTCGGTGGCATCGTCCCGGCGGTTTAAAATTACGTCCTCTACCCGCTCGCGCAACAAGTCAGGAATATCGTCATACACCGCCAGCTGGCCGGCATTGACAATACCCATATCCATGCCAGCAGCGATGGCATGGTATAAAAATACCGAGTGAATGGCTTCGCGCACCGCATCGTTGCCACGAAACGAAAACGACACGTTAGATACGCCGCCGGAAATTTTGGCATAAGGGCACAGCCGTTTTATCTCGCGGGTGGCTTCAATAAAATCCACCGCGTAGTTGTTGTGCTCTTCAATACCGGTCGCCACAGCAAAAATATTCGGGTCAAAAATAATATCTTCTGGCCGAAAACCGATTTGCTCTGTCAGTAACTTATAGGCGCGAACACAAATTTCAACCTTGCGCGCCTTGGTATCAGCCTGGCCTTTTTCATCAAACGCCATTACCACCACAGCGGCACCGTAGCGGCGCAGCAAACGGGCTTGTTGTAAAAACGGCGCCTCGCCTTCTTTTAGCGAAATGGAGTTGACCACCGCCTTGCCCTGAATGCACTTAAGCGCAGCTTCAATTACCTCCCACTTCGACGAGTCGACCATAATCGGCACCCGTGAAATATCCGGCTCTGACGCCAACAGCTGCAGATAGCGCACCATGGCGGCTTTGCTGTCGAGCATCGCCTCATCCATATTGATATCGATAATTTGTGCGCCGTTTTCGACCTGTTGCCGCGCCACATCCAGTGCGGCTTCAAAATCGCCGTTTAAAATCAGCTTTTTAAATTTTGCCGAGCCGGTTACGTTAGTCCGCTCGCCGACATTAATAAATCTGGCCTGTTGCTGCATTACCACTCCAGAGAAAAGGCTTCAAGGCCGGCTAAATGAAAACTATGGCTGGCCACTTTCGGTTGCCGTGGCGGCGCATCTTTTACCGCCGCTGCTATGGCTTTAATATGCTCTGGCGTTGTGCCGCAGCAGCCGCCGACGATATTTAAAAAGCCCTGTTTAGCCCAATCAGCAATCTCGGCAGCCATCTCAGTGGCGCCTAAATCGTATTCGCCAAATTCATTTGGTAAACCGGCATTGGGGTGTACCGACACATAGGCTTCCGACACACCAGACAGGGTCTCGACATAAGGGCGCAATAAATCCGGGCCTAAGGCGCAGTTCAGGCCAAAGCAGACCGGCTCAACATGCGCCAGGCTATGGTAAAAGGCTTCGGTGGTTTGGCCGGATAAAGTACGGCCAGAGGCGTCAGTAATAGTGCCGGAAATCATCACCGGCAGTTTAACGCCCATTTCGTCAAACACCTGCAACACAGCAAAAGCCGCGGCTTTGGCGTTTAGCGTATCAAAGATGGTTTCCAGCATAATAATGTCGGCACCGCCTTCAATTAAGGCGCGGGTCGACTCGGTATAAGCGGCAACTAACTCATCAAAGCTAACGTTACGAAAGCCCGGGTCGTTCACATCCGGCGAAATGGACGCCGTGCGGTTAGTCGGCCCTAACACACCGGCAACATAGCGCGGTTTGTGTGGTTCAAGTGCGGTGACTTCATCGCAGATTTTACGCGCCAGCGCGGCCGCTTCACGGTTAATCCGTGCCGACAGGCCTTCCATCTGATAATCGGCCATGGCAATAGTGGTAGCGTTAAAGCTGTTGGTCTCGACAATATCAGCACCGGCCAGTAAATACTGGCGGTGAATATCAGCAATTAAATCAGGCTGGGTCAGCACCAGCAAATCGTTGTTACCTTTCACATCACAAGGCCAGTTGGCAAACTCGCTGCCGCGATAATCAGCTTCTTCCAGCCGGTGTTGCTGGATCATGGTGCCCATGGCGCCATCGAGAATAAAAATACGCTGGCTAAGCAACTGTCTGAACTGTTCTGGCGTAAGTCTGGCTGTCATAAAATACTCAATGTCATACAAAGTTGTTGTTGGGCTTACTGCTGCTGGCCAATCTGGCTTAGTTCAAACGGCGTGGCCTGATACACATAGTAGTTTAGCCAGTTGCTAAACAGTAAAAAGGCATGGCTTTGCCACAGCTTTTGCGGCCCTTGCAGTGGGTTGTTATTGCGGTAATAGTTTTCCGGCAACCTCGGGTTAAGCCCTGCCGCCAGATCGCGCTGATATTCATCATCCAGAGTGGTGAGATCGTACTCCGGATGACCGGTAACGAACACCCGGCTGCCACTGCTGTTTTGCAGTAAATACGCGCCGGTAACATCGGCTTCAGCCAGAATATGCAAATCGTCATGCTGCTGGTATTTTTGCTTCGGCACCTGGGCATAGCGCGAATGTGGTACCAAAAACTGATCGTCAAAGCCGCGCACCAGCGGGCACAACGGCTGGGTCACCTGCTGCCAGTACACACCGGACAGCTTCTCACCACGGATTTCACGCTGCAAACCATAATACTGATACAGCGCCGCATGTGCCGCCCAACATAAGAATAAAGTTGAGGTGACGTTATGATCGGCCCAGCGCAGAATATCGCCAAACTGCGCCCAGTAAGTCACATCTTCATAGTCAACCAGCCCAAGCGGCGCACCGGTAATAATAAGGCCATCATACTTTTGCTGCTGTACTTCAGAAAAATAGCGGTAAAAGCAATTTAAATGGCTGGGCGGCGTGTTTTTACTGACATGGTCGTCAATGCGCAGCAAATCGACATCTACCTGTAACGGGCTATTGGCCAGTAAGCGCAGCAACTGAATTTCAGTGGCGATTTTATTTGGCATTAAATTTAAAATAGCGATTTTCAGCGGCCGGATATCCTGCGACTGCGCCCGGCTCTCGGTCATCACAAACACATTTTCTGCCGACAGCGCTTCTACCGCCGGCAACTGATCGATCACTTTAATAGGCATAGCCACACCCACTTAACGTACATAGCCGCTACTTTGCGCAAAAGCGGCGGCAAAGTCAACTTCTATACGTTTAGATGGCCAAATAGCAAGTAGTAATTGTCAGTAAAGTGTTACAGCGCAGCTGGCAATTTCAACCCTAGCGGCTAGGCTTATCGGGCCGCTTATTTATTCAAGTATGCTGATATGCCAGAGAAAACCAGCACCCGCCTGATGCAGAACTTTCGTTTTTACCTGCTGCTGAGCCTGTCCAGTACCCTTATCGGTATCCTGGCGCTGGCCTTTATGTGGTATCAGGCCGACAAAGCCTTTGTACCCACCGAGCATCAGTTGTTAAACATGGAGATGGCGCGGGAAAACCTAAAAGCCAAGCTGGCGCTGGCCGGCAAAGAGGCTATCCCGCCCTGTGCCCAGGTAGCAACCGGCGTCTATTTGCAGTCACTGAACTTTCATTCGGCCAATGATGTGCATATCAGCGGTTATATCTGGCAAAAAGTGCCAATAGCACCCGACTGCCCGGTGCAGGCCAAAGCCGGCTTTTACTTTCCTGAAGCGGTAGAAGGCGCCAATGAGCTGCGGAAAAAGTACGAATATGTGCAAGGCAATGAAACCCTGCATGGCTGGATTTTCGAAACCACCGTGCGCCAGCCGTTTGATTACAGTAAATACCCGCTGGATCATCAAACCGTGTGGCTGCGCATTTTATCCAATGACTTTGATGGCCACAGTACATTAGTTCCCGACCTTGTCGCCTACCCCGACACTGGCATTAAAAGCTACTTTGGCCTGGATACCGATATCGTACTGGGCGACTGGCTGATCGATGAAACCTTTTTCGACTATAAAACCGCCACCTATCACACTAACTTTGGCTACCACACGGCCACCACTGAACATAACCCCGAGCTGCATTTTAATGTGGTGCTAAAGCGCAAGTTTATTAATGCCTTTGTGGTAAACCTTATTCCTATGTTTACCGTCGCCGCTCTGCTGTTTGCCGTGCTGATGACGATAAGCCGCAAGCGCAGCACGCTGGCGTTTAATGGCTTTTCCATTATGTCGGTTATCGGCACCATATCAGCGCTGTTTTTTGTGGTGATTCTATCGCATGTAAACACCCGCACTAAGTTTCCGGCGCAGAGTATTGTCTATATCGAGTATTTCTACCTGCTGCTGTACATCGCGATGATTTTAGTGGTGCTGTAGTGGTCAACTAATTTTGGCCACATCTTTATAGCCAAGCCAATACCTGCGCTCGGTTTCGTTTGGGGCCAAACCACCGTTATAGTGATGTGGCCTAAGCTGGCTGTAATAGCCCAGCATATATT
>JBFMHG010000009.1:0-103943 GCA_040752955.1 Pseudomonadota bacterium | reverse complement strand
AACTGCGGCGGCTCAGCCGGGCGAAACAACAGTACCACACATTCATCCGGGTGTTGTAACTGGCCCAGCAGCTGACACAGCGCCGGATAAAACCGCTCTGTACCCTGGCTTTGCTGCACCCGCAGCAGCTGCTCGCTCCAGTTCGCCAGCTGCATTATCCAGCCCCAGCCGCTGTTCGATAAGTTACACCGGGCAATACGCAGAGCATTTCATACACTAAATTGGCTGCCAAGAGCGCGGTATTGCCGCTGGTGTCATAAGGCGGCGATACCTCAACCAGATCGCCACCGACCAGGTTCAGCCCCTTAGTGCCACGGATAATCTGCAGCGCCTGCGGCACGGAAAGGCCGGCAATTTCGACAGTACCCGTGCCTGGCGCGTAGGCCGGATCAATACCGTCGATATCAAACGAGATATAGCAAGGCGCATTGCCGATAGTCTGGCGCACCTGCGCCATTAATGGCTCCAGCGACTTGCCCCAACACTCTTCTGCGGTCACCACAGTGAAACCCTGCTGGCGCGGCCAGTCAAAATCATCCGCCGCATAGCCGGTACCGCGCAGGCCAATCTGAAACACCTTATCGCCCTGCAGCAAGCCCTCTTCCACCGCGCGGCGAAACGGCGTGCCATGGGCAATAGGCTCGCCGAACATATGTTCGTTAACATCAGCATGGGCATCAATATGCACCAGCGCCAGCGGGCCATGTTTGGCCGCCAGCGCCCGCAATATCGGCAGCACTATCGTATGGTCGCCACCCAGCGTTAGCGGCAGCACCTTGGCTGCGGTAAGCGCCCGGTAATGCTGCTCGATAATGCCGATGCTTTTTAACAGGTTAAAGGTATTAATGGCGACATCGCCCAGATCAGCCACTTGCAATGAATCAAAAGGCGCGGCGCGGGTAGCCATATTGTAAGGCCGCAGCATACGTGACTCATCACGGATTTGCCGTGGCGCAAGGCGGGCACCGGGCCGGTTAGAGGTGCCGATATCAAAGGGCACACCAATAATGCCAACATCAATATCATCAAGCGCTGTCGCGGTGGGCAGGCGCATAAAGGTTGCCGGGCCGCCAAAGCGTGGCATCTCATTACCACTAAGCGGCTGGTTTAACACCCTATCTGTATTCATATGTCGCCCCCGGAGACGATAGCTTTTAGCTCCAGGTATTCTTCTACGCCTTTTAAACCCAGCTCGCGGCCATTACCGCTTTGTTTATAGCCACCAAAAGGGGCGGCGTTGTGCCAGGGCGCGGCGTTGATAAAGATAAGACCAGCGCGGATCCCCTCAGCCAGCCGCTGTGCGGTAGCGTCATCATCGGCCCAAACGCGGCCGCTTAAGCCATAAGGCGAGTCATTGGCAATGCGTAGCGCCTCGGCTTCATCCTGATACGACAAAATACACAGCACCGGGCCGAAAATCTCTTCGCGGGCGATCTGCATCTGGTTATTAACATTGGCAAACACGGTCGGCCGCAGATAATAGCCGCCCCCCAGCTGCGGCAGCGGCTGAGCACCACCGGCCACTAATTCAGCACCCTCTGAAAGGCCAAGCTCAATATAGCGCTGCACACTGTGATACTGACTGGCGCTTATCAGTGGGCCTAAAAATACCCCGTCCTGATGTGGCTCGCCCAGTGTCAGGCTGTTGGCATGTGCCGCCGCAATGGCGACCGCATCGGCATACTGGCTGTGGTGTACCAGCATGCGGCTAAGCGCCGTGCAGGTTTGGCCGGAGTTGGCCATTACATCTTCCACTCCCAGCTTTACCGCCGTACTAAGCTGCTCAGTCGGGCTGATAATAAAAGCCGATTTACCGCCCAGCTCCAGACAGACCCGTTTAACCGTCGCAGCCGCTTGCTGCTGAATATGGCGGCCAATTTCAGTCGAGCCGGTAAAAGACACGCAATCAATATCCGCATGCGTCGATAAAATATCGCCAATCTGGCTGCCACTGCCGAGCACCAGATTAAAAACGCCGGGCGGCAAACCGGCAGCATCGGCGGCCATCGCCACACAAAGCGCGGTTTTCGGCGTCAGCTCGGCCGGTTTTAATACTACTGTGCAGCCAGCCAGCAAGGCCGGTGCCAGCTTGGCAATAATTTGGTGCAGCGGATAATTCCACGGCGTAATCAGCGCGCATACCCCCACCGGCTCTTTACGCAGCTTTAAGCGTGCATCCAGCTGCAGCTGCTCGTTTTCAAGCAGTTGGGCATAGTCAAGGTGCTTGGCAAAGGCGTCTAACGGGTCATCAACATGCACCTCACGGGCAAACCATAACGGTGCGCCCAGTTCAGTCACTACCGCCTCGACCAGCTCGTCACGGCGTTGTTGTAATTGCTGCACAAAAGCCGCCAGATACTCAGCGCGCTGCACAAAGCTAAGGGCAGCCCAGGCTGCAAAGGCATGGCTGGCCGCCGATACCGCATCATTGACCAGGCCGGCATCAGCCCGGGCGACACAGGCGTAAGCTTCGCCGCTGGCCGGGTTAACCAGCGTATGCCAGTCGGGCGCGGCTATCGTGCGCCACTGACCATTAACATAATGCGCATTAATGCGTTGTAACATAAGCAAACTCCTTGCAGCGGTTCAGCGGGTAGCCTTTAACGCAGGCCCATTCGGTCATAGCAGTTGTCAGGGCATCAAACAGTGGCGCCGCCCACTGCCGGCCGCTTTCAATACTGCCTGCCTGCTCAACAATATCGATAGCACGGCTCACCTCCATAATGCTGACGGTAGCGCCATAGCCGGCGGCGCGCTCAATCAGCGGATGCCAGGCGGCAGAGGATCCTTCAACATCTGAATGGCCACCACGCACCCGGGCGCCCTGATTACCCAGGCCTACTTGCGTATAAAACGCTGCAATATGCTGCTGAATCAACGCTTCCCACTCAGGGTTGCGCGGGTTAGTGCCGGTAACCAGCATTTGCGCACCTGGCAGCGGGTTTTGCACATTAGGATTGTGAGCATCGGCAGTTAGCAACACCGTTTGTACATGCGGGTTACCCTTATGAATGGCCGCGATGTAATGCTCAAACGCCTGATAGCCATCCAGGTTTTCACCGTAATACTGAATACTGGGCGTAAGCACCACAAAGCCTTGCTGCCGTAAACGCCAAGCCATCTCCTGCTGGGTAATTTCATTCCACAATTTTCCGACATTACGGCCATTAACGGCGGCACCCGGCATCATCTTGCCTTCTGTCGTATATTGCTGCGGAATTATCGCAATAGGTGCCTTGGTATTTATCCGGATGGCGGCCACATCGGCCACCGTCCAGTTCTCACCGGTGTAATTAAAACGCACCCGATGCATGCCTTCCCCGCGGTCAAACTGATAGACGGTGTCTTGCTCTAATTGAATAAAATCTGCCGCAGCAGTGTGTTGCTGCGGTGGCATTAGATCAGACTGGGAGCCGCCACTGCAGGCGGTTAACAGGCTAATGAGCAATAACGAATAAGCTCGCATAAGGTGTCCTTTTTGCGCTGATGTCACCCGATGCTAGCAGTGGCTGTAATCTCTGGCATGTTAGTAACTATCGGTTTGCACGATATGTCAGCGATCGGAAAAAACGCGCTTGCAGGCGCTTAAGCCCGGCTGCTTCCATAGCGTAAACCGATGGTTATTCATTTTCTGCGCGCTCAGGCTGTGCGCACAATGGCGTATTATTTGTTAGCGGAGTCTGCCCTTGAGCCCACTTTATCTGCCCCTGACCGAGCAATTGCGCCAGTTTAGCAATGGCCAGTTGTCACCGGTGACACTGATGCAGCAAAGCCTGGAGCGTATTGCTAAGCATAACCCGACGCTAAATGCGTTTAACTTTGTGTTTGCCGATACCGCACTGGCGCAGGCGGAGCTGGCGGCAAAGGCTTATCAGCAAGGTACAGCCGGACCACTTTGTGGTTTACCGTTGGCGATTAAAGATGAAACCTATATCAAGGGGCAAATCACTACCAATGGCTCACGTTGCCTGGCGGATTTTGTTGCCAAAGAGACCGATCCGGCAGCGCAGCGCCTGCTGGATGCCGGCGCCATTGTGCTTGGCCGCACCACGACGCCAGAGTTTTCTACCTCAGCGGTAACCTGGTCAGATTTATGGGGTGTGAGTTCTAACCCGTGGAATAACAATATCACTTGTGGTGGCTCCTCCGGCGGTTCAGCCATTGCGGTGGCCAGTGGCATGGCCAGCTTCGCCAATGCTACCGATATCGGTGGCTCAGTGCGCATTCCGGCCGCGTTTTGTGGCCTGTATGGCTATAAGCCACCGCATGGCCGGGTGGCTGAAATCAGCCCGTATAACATTGATTTGTATTGCCATCACAGCATTCTCACCCGCAGCCTGGCCGACTTATGCTATGTTTACCCCTTACTGCGTGGTGCCGACTGGCGCGACTCCCACTCTTTTATCCCTGACACTAACCCGGCGCTGTTGCCACGCAAACCGGTAAAGCAGCTAAAAATCGCTGTCTGTGCTCATTTAGGTTTTTACCCGCTGGCAGCGGATATTAAGCGCCAATTGCTGCGAAGCAGTGATGCGTTACGCGCTCAAGGCTTGCAGGTGGATGAGGTAGAAGTTGACTGGGATGAGCGTGTCATCGACACCGCCAAAATTCAGCAGCGCGCGTTAATGGGATTATTGTTACGGCGACAGTTTGGTAAACCGGAGCAACGCGCCATGATGACACCTTATATGCAGCAATATCTGGCGCAGGTAGATAGCTTAACGCCAGAGCAAATGCTGGATGCCAATTTATACCTGTGCCAAATGTGGGATGCACTGGCCAAAGTGTTTAAACACTATGATGTGTTACTCTGCCCGACGGTCGCGACCAGCGACATTCAGCCAGACTTTGACTACAGCCAACATCAGGTGAGAGTGGATGGTAAGCCGGTTGATGCCAATAAAGGCTGGTTTATGACCTACCCGTTTAACAGCTTAAGCCAGTGCCCGGTGCTGGCAATGCCCAATGGCTTTTGCGATAACGGTGTGCCAAGCTCGCTGCAAATTGTCGGTCAGCCGTATCAGGAAGGCGATGTGTTTGCCGTAGCCCAGCTACTGGCCGATACGGTGGCCAGCGGCTTTTATACCAAGACAGTACCTGCGCTGAAATAAGCGGTTTAAGCCAGTAAGCGGCGCTAACGCCGGGCTACCGTAATTGGTCGCATCCGACTAGACTATTACAAAACAAGCAAGCAACATGAATAAATTATTTCTGCAGTGGTGGTGCGGTGATGAAACTGAACTGTGATCTGGGCGAAAGTTATGGCAGCTGGCAAATGGGGCTGGATGCCGATGTTATGCCGCATATAGACATGGCCAATATCGCCTGTGGCTTTCATGCCGGTGATGCCGATGTGATGGCAGGTACCCTGGCGCTGGCAAAGCAGCACGGCGTCGCTATTGGCGCCCACCCGTCTTACCCGGATTTACAGGGCTTTGGCCGGCGCAGCATGGCGCTGTCGCACAGTGAAATTGTTAATTGCCTGCGTTATCAGGTTGCTGCGCTGGATGGCATGGCATTAAGCGCCGGCGTAACACTCAGCTATGTGAAACCGCATGGCGCCCTGTATAACGATATGATGGCCAAACCCGCGGTATTTGCCGCTGTGCTGGATGCGGTGGCCGGTTTTTATAAGCCATTAAAGCTGATGATCTTAGCCACCGCCCGCCAGCAGGAATTCGCCACCCTGGCCAAAGCACAGGGCGTTGCGTTGTTGTTTGAAGCCTTTGCCGACCGGCGCTATACCGACGAAGGCACCCTAACGCCGCGTAGCCAGACCGGCGCTGTGTTGCATGGCGATGATATACTGGCACAGGTCAGGCAATTGGTTAAACATGGCAGTGTTACCACCGCTTCCGGCAAACAGCTTGCGCTAAGCGCAGATACGCTTTGTGTGCATGGCGATAACCAGGCGGCGATAGCCCAGGTGCAACAAATACGGGCACTGCTGGCATGAGCGCTGTTGGTATAAGCAAGCCGCAGTATCAGCTGACTGTCGCCGGTGAAAATGCGCTGATGCTGTATTTTGACCAGCGTATTGACCCGGCCATTTCTGCACTGGTGCAGCAGGCCTGTGCGCTAATTAAAGTCGAGCTAGGCGAAGATGTAATCGATATTCTGCCGTCTTATGCTTCGGTGCTTATATTGTTTAACCCCTTTAGCACCGATCTGTACCGGGTGCAGGCACAGCTGCAACACTGTTTGGCACAGCTGCAAACGGCTGACAGCCACAGCGGCAAAGTCGTCGAGCTGCCGGTATATTACAGCGAAGAATCAGGGCCGGATTTAGCGCTGATCGCCCGGACAAAAAACATCAGCATCGATGAGGTGATAAAACGGCATCAGGCGATAAGCTATAGAGTCTATGCCATTGGCTTTGCACCCGGTTTTGCCTATTTAGGTGAGGTTGACCCGCTGCTGCAAATGCCGCGATTAGCCACGCCAAGGGCCAAAGTGCCGCGCGGCGCTGTCGCTATTGCCGACAGGCAAACGGCGGTGTATCCGGCGCAATCGCCCGGCGGTTGGAACCTGATTGGCCTGTGCCCAACACGGATGTTTAACCCGCAAGCCGAGCCCGCGATGCCGGTAGCGGTAGGTGATGAGGTGCGTTTTGTCGCTATTGATAAAGCCGAATTTATCCGCTTAGGTGGCGAGCTGCCAGAAGCTGAACTGACGGGAGCTAAGCCATGAGCGGATTTAGCGTAATAGCACCCGGCGTGCTCAGTTTGCTGCAAGACTGTGGCCGCTTTGGCCAGTCTGCGCTGGGCTTAACCACCGGCGGGCCCATGGATGTATCTTCTGCCGCCTGGGCCAACCGTTTGCTGGGTAATGACACCAATGCCACCTTAATTGAGTGCAGCGTTGGCGGCCTGCAGCTGCGCGCCGACAGCCACAGTTTTATGGCGGTTACCGGTGCAATATTGCCAGTGAGCATTAACGGTAAAGCAGTAGAACAATGGACAGTACATCAGGTACAGGCCGGCGATGTCATTGAGCTTGGCATGGTAAGCAAAGGTTTACGTGCATATGTTGCTGTCGCAGGCGGCTTTAGTGTCACGCCGCAATTTGGCAGCACGGCGACCGTGCTGCGCGAAGGCATCGGCGGCTTAAATGGCAATAAACTGCAAGCCGGCGATACACTTAGCGCGCAAACCGTCAACAAGCTGCAACGTCAGCGCTTACCGGCGCGTTACCGGCCACAATTTAACCAGACACTGACACTGCGGCTGATTGAGGGCTATCAGGCCGCAAGCTTTAGCGCTACCGAGCGCCAGCGCTTTTATCTCAATAGATACAAAGTAACGCCGCAGGCCGACCGCATGGGCTATAAACTTAGCGGTAGTGCGATAAAGTGCCAGCAAACTCAGCTGCTATCAGAGGGCATATGCTATGGCGCGGTGCAAATTCCGCCAGATGGCCAGCCGATTGTGCTGTTAAACGATAGGCAAACGCTGGGCGGCTACCCGAAAATCGGTAGCGTGCTGTCGCTGGATTGCGCCTTACTGGCTCAGGCCAGCGCTGGCACCGAAGTGTATTTTACGCCCATTAGCCCCGAGCAGGCACATAATGCGCTGTGCCTGGCCAAAGTGCGTACCGATGCCATAACCAGCCAATTGGTGAACCTGTAAATGAGCACAGCAGCAGTGGATTATCTGGCCATTAGCCAGCGGATAGAACAATTATTAGTGCGGCAAAATTTGCGCGGTATGGCTACTTTACAGCCACATTTACGGCCGGGTTATATATTACGCGCTGCAAAATTGCTCAACCAATGCCATGGCACTGTACTGATTGGCACTGGCTTTCCGGTGCTGGATACTTTTGAAACCGACGGCCCGGTGGGTGCTATTGGTTTATACCAGTTGCTGCAAAAACTCGGCGCCCAGCCAGTTATTGTCTGCGGCGATCCGCTTTTTAGCGCACTTAAAAGCGATTACCACTGCTACCAAATCACAGTAAACCAATTTGATGCGCTGCCAGCGATTGCCGAAGCGGCGCTGGCTGAACTTAAACCCCAGCTGGTGATCTCGATTGAACGGCCCGGCTTTAACGCTAAAGGGCGCTACGCCAATATGCGCGGTGAGGACATTAGCGCCCGTTGCGCCAGCTTCGATTATTTTTTAACGCAGGCAGCCTGCCCCACAATTGGTATTGGTGATGGCGGTAACGAAATTGGTATGGGCAATGTGTATCAGCAGGTGAGTGCGCTGAACATCACCCCCAGTGTTACCCAATGCGATGAGTTAATTGTCGCCGATGTGTCTAACTGGGCGGCCTGGGCCTTAGCCGCGATGGTGTCGGTATTGCGCGGTGAAAACCTGTTAAGCGACGCCCATCCGCTGGCCATTTTGCAGTATTTATCGGCCAAAGGCAGTGTTGATGGCGTTACCCGGTTAAATACGCTAACCGAAGACGGCCTGGCGCATACCGAAGGCGAACAGCTGATTAAAGATTTGTGCACTGTACTTCAAGGTGCTGATTAATCGCAGAACCGGTATGCTCACACCAACACGCCGTAAATACGTCCCTGTAGGCTCGATTATGAACTTCATCCATGAAGTTCACCCTGGCGGGCCAGCGGAGCTGTTCAAATTCGTTCCTGACGAATTTGTCGGCATCCTGGCCTGCAACGGTTGGCTTAGAGCATAACGATTCCGCTCAACAAACATTTGAGTATCTTTGACGAGAGAACCGCAATGACAACAGTATATTTAAACGGCGCCTTTGTACCGGCCAGCGAAGCGAAAATATCGCCGATGGATCGCGGCTTTTTATTTGGCGACGGCATTTATGAAGTGATCCCAAGCTACGGCGGCCGCTTTGTTGGCTTTGGCCCTCATATCGAGCGCATGCACAGCGGTTTAGCCCAGCTGTCGATTGACCCAAAGCTTAGCCTGGTCGACTGGCAGCACATTGCTGACAAACTGCTGACCGATAACCGCGCTGAATTGGGTGACAATATCGGCGTGTATTTTCAGGTAAGTCGTGGCACCGACAGCAAGCGCGGCCATGCCTTCCCGGCCAATATTACGCCAACGGTATTTGGTTTTGCCTTTGCTATCCCACCAGAGCCGGTAGCCGATAAAAGCAAAGTGACCACTTATGCTGTGGTGACCGGACAAGACTTACGCTGGCAGCGTTGCCATATTAAATCCACCTCACTGTTAGGCAACGTGCTGCATTATCAACAAGGCTACAGCCAGGGCGCACAGGAAATCTTGCTATTTGATAAAGACGGTAACTTAACCGAAGGCGCAGCAGTAAACGTATTTATTGTTAAAGACGGCGTTATTGCCACACCACCGCTTAGTCATAAATTACTACCTGGCATTACCCGGCAACTGCTGCTTGCTATTTTAGCCAAGCACAGCAACATCAGGGTAGAAGAGCGCGATATCAGCGAAGCTGAAGTTTTAACCGCCGATGAAATCTGGCTCACCAGCTCCAGCAAAGAAATAGCACCAGTGCTGTTTGTTAACGACAAGCCAGTCGGTAACGGCGAAGTCGGTGATGTCTGGCTGGCTGTGCAGCAACTATTCAGCGCGCATAAATTCGACTACTAACTCATCTTAATCAGGCGCTGTAACCACAGCGCCATACCCGCCTCTTACACTCCTGTTAACAAATATTTAATTTACAAAATATTGTCTTTTGGTTATCTTTTAGCAACTTCGTTGGTGCAGAGCTTTCCATGCAAGGTATGAGTACAAAGCGCAAGCCATGGCTGCTACTCACAGCAGCGCTAGGGTTTTTAGTATTTTTTGTTTTTTCACAACAGGTTATGGCAGATATGTTTAGTTGGTTTAAAAAATACGACGTGCATTTGTCCCCGGCGGTGCGGGGTAACATTAGCTTTAATGGTAACCCTGTCGCTAACGTTAAAGTGTTTCGTGAGCTGACATATGACAAAGAGTATCTTGATTACGCCATGACCGACGCGCAGGGACGTTTTTCGTTTGATGAGAAGAACATCCGCTCACGCCGGCCAGGCAGCGCCTTTGACACCTCCAAACGTCAGGTACTGTATCTGGATTACAACAACCAGCGTTATGTGCTGTGGTATTACTCAACGCTGAACACCTCGGCAGCGCAAACGCTGACCGAGAAAATGCAACAATTGCGCTGCGAATTAACCCAACCGGAAAAAACCTACGAACTACCTAACCAAGAGTTTCCTGAGCACCCGCACGGCGTTACAGGTGTCTGCAGTCTGGACTAATTACCATCGAAAGGATCATCTCATGGCAACGTTAACCCCTAAACTGGCAGTACAGCTGGCCTCAGCCGCCTATGACATTAAGGCTCCGGGCTCGTCCGGCATTTATTATTTTGGTAAATCAGCACCTGATATCGACAAGTCGTTTCAGTTTGACATGTCAAAAGGCCCGATTCAGGGCATCTCCGGCAGTATACTGGCCCGCATGTTAAAGCGCTCAACCGGCTTTGCTGCAGTGGGTAAAGGCAAGGGACAATACGATGGCGACCATGTTATTGCTATTCGTGGCACTGCCAGCTTAAGTGATGGCATTACGGATGCGCATATCGGCTTAACAGGTGGCGAGAACAACTCTTTGATCCATGCTGGTTTTAATAAAACCTTTCAAAGCATGAAACCGGCATTAGAGGAAACGCTCACCCCACTGCTGGCCCGCAGCTCAACCGGCACTGTGCATTGCGTAGGTCATAGCTTAGGTGGCGCCCTGGCCCATATCACGGCAGATTGGGTAAAGCGGCGCTATAAACAAAAAGTATTTTTATACACCTTTGGCGCTCCCCGTGTAGGGCTTGATGGCTTCGCGCTGAAAACCTCAAACAATATTGACCGTATTTTCCGCTGCACCCATGCTGCTGACCCGGTACCTATGGTGCCATTGTGGCCTTTTGTCCACGCCCCTTATCAGGGCGAAGAAGTTTTACTGGCGCCGGGCCAGGGTATTAGTTTTGCCGCACATAAAATGGCGATGGAAGCGACACCGGGCTATTTAAACACAGCAAACAGCAACAGCTGGCGCAGTCTGCAGACAAAATCTACGCTAAATCATGCTACGGTGCGGTTTAAATATGAGAACCGGCATCAGGCGTCGTTTAGCAGCTACTGGGCGGAGAAGATCAGTTCCGGGTTAATCACCTTGTTAAAAGATGCCGGATATTACACCGCTGTTATGGCACAAGCTGCTATCGGTACCGGACTAACATTTTACGACATGTTGGCCAGAACCTTAGAGGCTGTTGCCAAAGCGTCAACCAAACTTGCTGAACAAACTAAAGGCTTACTCGGACATATGTTAGTGTTCGCCCGTCAGGCGGTAACAACGGTTGCCGAGTTGTCGTTTAAATTTATCCGCTGGGTATTTGATGTCACGTTAGGGGCACTATACCGCACTGCCAGAGAAGCGATTAACAGCGTGATGTAACCCTCACCGGCCCGGTAGCCACTGTGTTCTGGGCCCATTTCCTACCACCCAAAATGAAAAAAAATCTCAATCAAATGTCACAGTTATTGGTATGTCTGTCTGTGATCTTGGTCTTTTCATACTCTTTTGATGTCAGGGCAACTATGTTTAGTTGGTTTAAAAAATACGATGTGCATTTATGCCCTGCTGTTCAAGGCACGGTTACACTAAATGGTAAACCATTAGCTGGGATCAGAGTATTTCGTGAACTGGATTACGACAAACCGTATACCGATGATGTAGTGACCGACGAGAATGGTCATTTCTATTTTGCTGCTAAAAACATTAAATCACGCCTGCCAGGCAATAAATTTGATCAATCGAGAAGTCGGCAAGTCATATCACTCGACTATCAAGGCAAACTGTTTCTGCTTTGGTATCTGAACACATCCAGTATCAAACCACAGCAAGCCGTAGTACAGCGGCTTGCTTCGTTAAACTGCGACCTTAGCAATGAAGAATTGGAGCACGTTTTTCCGAACATTGAAAAACCCGACTTCCCGCATAGCAGTTTTAGCATTTGCCGCTGGCGTGACTAGAAACGATTTCAATACTCCACAAAACCAACCCTATAATAAGGATGTTAAATGGGCATTATTCTACTCCCCGCTTTTGCTTTTTATGTTGCCGCCGCAATCTTTGGTGGAATCAGAAGCTATGAGCTTATCAAGTCGCAGAGCTTTGGGCTGGACGTCTGGCTATTGCTGGCCAGTATCGGCCTTTGCTTAATAGTACCAACGATACAAATCTACTTCCGCTTTAAATCAGCGACCAGTCTGTGGGTGTTCGATGTACCAACCAGCTTGTTGTTTAATATCATTACTGCGGGTTTAATCATACTGAGCTGCGCCATTCTGCACCTTCATCTGGTTATAGAGCTGTCGTTACCTGCACCTGTTACTGCAGTAGCAACTGGCATAATTTTGGGCGTTGCAGCTGGCACCTTACTAAATCTAATTTTTGTGGAGCAACTTCTTGGCCTAGATAAGTTACCCCAAACCCATTAGGCGGGGTAACAGCGCCAGATTAGCTCTGGCCAGCTTGCTGCATCAGCTGCCATACGGTGGCGGGCTGCTCGATTTGTTGTAAGTGCGCCATCACAGCTTGCTGCTCAGCCGCTGGCTTATTTTGCGACAACTTAAAGCGACCGCTAAGGCTGCTTAAGCTAATCTCCACCCCGACGATGGCTTTAACCAGTTTCTGTTGATACTCCGACGCTTGCAGCATGGCCGGTGCGCTATGCGCTTCCTGCTGCCTGACTAATGCCAGCGTTTGCTCTGTATTGAGCACGCGGGCTGTGCCTGTTAGCTCCACCAGAGCGTAATTCCAGGTAGACACCGCCGGTTGCTGACTGTAGCAGCTGGCCGGTACAAAGGCGTGCGGCCCCTGAATAATAACAGTGACTTCTGCGCCATCCAGCTGGCTTAACTGCGGGTTATTATGTGCTAAATGGCAGTACGCTTTACCTACGTCACTGTGCCAGTCAAATAAAAACGGCAGCGGTGTATAGCGTAAATTGCCATTGCTGCTTAACAGCAGGCCAAAGTAATGTTGCTGTAAAAACGCCTGTAGTTGTGCCCGGTCTGTACTGTGATAATACGGCGGTGGATACATGGCCACTCCTGCTTAATACTGACGCTGAATATGAAAAGCATTGTCTATCACGGTAAAACCCACGGCCGGATAATACTGCATTGCCGACGGTGCACTACGCAGTAGCTGCTGTACCTGAGGCCCGGTAGCCTGCTGCACTGCTGCCAGCAGCGCTTTGCCGATCCCCTGCTGCTGGTATGCCTTAGCTACCAGTAAATCACAGATATACACCACATACGCCTTATCGGTTAAACAGCGGGCCAGGCCAAGCAGCTTGCCGTCCAGCCTGGCCGTCAGCAGTAAGTTGCTGCTCGCCAGCATAATAGCCATCCGGTTGCTGTCATCCACCGGCCGGTTAATACCAGAAGCGCGGTACAGCGCCAGCATCTCGTCCAGCTGAAAACTGCTTTCTTGTTGATACACTATGTTCATCTTCTGCTCTCCGGTTGTATTGCCGGTAGCATAGCGACTAAACTGGTACGCTAAAAAGTACCAGTTTTAACAAAAGGATGGATCCAGTTGCGTTTACTTACTGAGGGCCTACAACTCAGTGGCGCAGGCAGCCTGCAACAACAACTCTACCTGTTGCTGACACAACAACTGCTCAGCGGGCACTGGCCCGGCGGTGCATTTTTGCCGTCCAGTCGCATGCTGGCAGCCGATCTGGGCTTAAGCCGGAACACGGTGAATCAGGTACTGCAGCAACTGGTGGCAGAAGGCTATCTTGCTGGCCTGCCCGGCCGCGGTTATCAGGTGTGCAAGCTGCCAGAGCAGTACTTTCAGCCAGCGCCAGCCAGCGCCGAGCCAGTAAAACCCTTGCCACTGCAACACTACAACCTGCCGCAAAAACAGAGCCCGGTTAATGGCTTGCTACAGCCGGGCGTATCAGCGCTGCAGCACTTTCCTTATGCACTATGGCAGCGTTTGCAGCAGCGTCACGTCAGCCGCGCTGCGCTTAGTGGCTTTGCCAATCCGCTTGGTTATTTGCCGCTGCGCCGCGCGCTAGTGCCATATCTGCGGCAGGCGCGGCAGGTTAGCTGCGATGAGCACAGTATTCTGATCACTGGCGGTGCCCAGCAGGCACTGTTTGTGGCGGCGAAACTGGTGGCCCGCGCCAATCAGCAGGTATTAATGGAAACGCCGGGTTATCCACGGTTAAAACAGGCGCTGCAGCTATGTGAGCTGCAGGTACAGCATCTGAACGCAGCAACTGCCGACGGGCTGGACATTGCCAGCCTGCCCGGCGAGACCATGGCAAAGGCGTTATTTTTAACGCCGGGCCATCAGTATCCGCTGGGCGGCATTATGCCGCTGCCAAACCGGCTGGCACTACTGGATTGGGCGAGGCAGCACGGCGTCTGGCTGGTAGAGGATGACTACGACAGCGAGTTTCAGTATCAACACCGGCCCATTGCCAGTTTGCAGGGTTTAGCCGGTGGCGAAGGCGTGCTGTTTGCCGGCTCATTCAGTAAAACCCTGTTTCCGGGGCTGCGGCTGGGCTATCTGGTCGCACCTAAAAGCGTTATTGGCGAGGCCGCGGCGATAGTGCAGGCGCTGCATGGCGATGTACCATTATTACCGCAAGCGACACTGGCCGACTTTATCGCTGAAGGTCATTTTGGCCGTCACCTGCGTAAAATGCGCCGCTTTTATCAGCAGCGTAAACAACTGGCCGTTGCGCTGTTAACCGAGCAACTGCCGCAGTGCCAGTTACACGCCAAAGATGCTGGCCTGCATCTGGTACTGCAATTCCCTGCACCGGTAGATGAAGCGGCCTTGCTGAGCACACTTAGCCAGCACCAGATTAAGGCGCAGCCACTAAGTCGGTATCTGTTTGGCGCTGAGCGGCGTTGTGGCTTGGTTTTGGGCATCGCGAATAACAGCGATGCTGAGTTTCACGCGGCCCTGGCACAACTGTGCCAACTGTGCCGTTTAGCGTTGCGCTGACGATTGCTGCTGGCTGATAAAGTCGATAAGCGGTACCGGTTTACCAAAATGGTAGCCCTGAAACTGCTGGCAGCCCAGTTGCAGCAGTTTTTCGTGTTGTGCCTGTGTTTCAACCCCTTCGGCTATCACGGCCAATTCCAGGCTTTGCCCCAGCGCCAGCATGGTTTTGATGATCACTTCATCGTTTGGATCAGTGAGCACATCGCGCACGAAGGAGCGGTCTATTTTCAACTGCGCCAACGGCAGCCGTTTTAAGTAACTTAACGACGAATAACCGGTACCAAAATCATCCAGTGAAAAACGTACGCCAAGCCCGGTGAGCTGCAGCATTTTATCAATCACACTGTCGACTTCCTGCAACAGCTGGCTTTCGGTAATTTCCAGTACCAACTGCTGTGGCAAAGCGCCGCTGTCGCTAATTGCTTTGTGTACATCTTGCACAAAATTAGCCGAGTGTAGCTGGCGCGCGCTGATGTTCACCGCTAAGTACCAATGCGCGCTATGTGGCTGTCTGGCCCACTCGGCTAATTGATAACAGCTTTGCTGCAGCACCCAGTTACCAATTGCCAATATTTGGCCGCTGCTTTCTGCCACGCTAATAAACTATCCCGGTGCCAGCAAGCCCCGCTTTGGGTGCTGCCAGCGGATCAAAACCTCTGCACCGACTACACCGGCCCTGTGTTCAATTTGCGGCTGAAAATGCAGCACAAATTGGTGTTGTAACAAGGCCTCACGCAAACCTGCCGCCAGCTCAGCACGAGCACTGACATCAGCTTGCATTTGCTGATTAAAAAACCTCACGCCATTGCGACCGCGCTCTTTGGCGTCATACATGGCCAGATCTGCCCGTTGTAGCAGCTCATCACTGTTACAGCCGTCGCTGAACATGGCCACACCCACGCTGGCCGATAAGCTGTAGGGCCGCTCTTGCAGGATGAAGGGCTCAGACAATAACTGCACAATTTTCTCACCAATCAGGTTGGCTTTTTGGCTGGCCAGCTCAAGGTCGGGGTGTAAATCGGTCAGCAGCACAACGAACTCGTCGCCGCCCAACCGTGCCAGTGTATCAACCTTACGCAAATGACTTTGCAGCCGCTGCGCTACCTGTTGTAGCAGCTCATCGCCCATCGCATGGCCCAGGCTGTCGTTTAAATCTTTAAAATGGTCTAAATCAATAAACAACAACGCCCCCTGAGCGCCATCGCTCTGGCGCTGATGCTTGCCAACGCCCTGCTGCAGGCGGTCCAGCAACATGCGCCGGTTCGGCAGCCCGGTTAGTGCATCGTAAAAGGCTAACTGATGAATAGCCTGTTGCTGCTGCTTATGCTCGGTAATATCGGTAGAAATACCGCACAGCGCATAAATGTTACCGCGCTCATCGCGCAGCGGCAGCTTTACCGACAGATAAATGCGGCGGCGTTTACCATCCCGCGATACATTGTCTTCCTCTGAGACCAGGCGCTCGCCGGCCTGCAGCACTTTTTCATCGTTTTGGCGCAAGTTTTCCACCGTTGCGGCATCAAAGAATGCCTCATCACGCCGCCCTATCACCTCTTGTGCCGTGCAACCAAACAGCTGCGCAACTTGCAAATTGGCGTACTCATAGCGGCCCTTCAGATCTTTAATGTAAATGTGCGCATCGACACTGTTTAAAATGGTACTGAGCCTGGCTTCGCTAATCTGCAAATAACGGGTTTTCTCATTAACCTGGCGTTTAAACCACCAGACAGCCAACATCGACAACAGTAATAAGCCGCTCAGTGCGGCGAGTAGCCAGCCGATATTGTCAGGCAAGCGGGGCTTTTGTGCATCACTGCCCCAACGCTGCAAAATGTCATAATAAGGTGAGCTGACATTGGCCTGCCACTGTGCCAACCGCGTCTCTATTACTGTCAGCAAGTCCTGATTGCGGCCTTTTTTGGTGGCATAAAAAAGACGTGACGGCTGAAAAGTGACTGGGCTTGGGCTTAACTGATAACGGCTTAATTGGGCTAAGCCAAAATAATGGTTTGCCGCCACCACATCTGCCTGACCTGCCGACACCATAGCAAAGGCCTCCGGCATAGAGCGTGCCGTGAGTAACTCCAGTTGCAAACCAGTTTCAGCGATCAGCTTGTGTATGTAGTCCTGTTGAATGGAGTCCTGCAACACTAATAGGCGTTTACCAGATAGTTGTTGTAATGACGTCAAGTGTACGCCCGGTGCCGTAAAAAACTGTGACCAGCTGTAAAGTGCCGGGGTATGATGGAAATCCAGTTGCTGGGCACGCTGCTCAGAGTAGGCAACATCGGGCAACAGGTCAATGTCGCCCGACTGTAATAACTGCAGGCAATACGCCCAGTCGCATTGCACCGTTTTAACTTGCCACTGCTGCTCGGCAGCAATTTTTAGCAGCAACTCACCTAAAATGCCCGACGGGCTGCCATCCGCCGCCGCGACAATTTTCGGTGCATTCTGATACACCCCCACCACCACTTGCCGCGCCTGTGCCGTTAACGCCAGGCCGTGCGACAACAACAGTAGCCATAAGGCCGTACACCTTTTCATCCCGTCTCCGGCGGTTAACTTTTTGCTCTGTAAGAACAGCTTACGTTAACCCCTGAAATTTGCCAGCGGCAGCAGCTATACCTTTAAAATAATTCCACGCTTAAAGCACCAGTGCATTAGCAGGTAGGACAATGCCAGAAACGCTAGTGCAAAGGCCAGAGAGCCATTGTAGTCGCCAAACAGCGGCGCAAATACGCTGTTGTACAGCCAGCCATGCAAGGAGCTGCCGGCTACCGGTATCATCAACAAAATGCGGGCTAACAGCGCCGAAAACATATAAAACAGTATGGCATTAGCGCCAAACACCACAAAAGGTGCACTCCAGCGACGCCAGCCTTTTACATCGCACAGCCATAAGCAAGCGGCCAACGCAATGGCGCAATAGCCACTGCTTAACAGCACAAAACTTGGCGTCCACAGGCTTTTGTTAATCGGCAAACTAAAATGCCACAGCTCGCCCAGCCATACCGCCACCACGCCACAGAGCAGCAAGCCGCGAATTTTTTGCACCAGGTTACGCTCGGTTTGTAGCCAATGCGCCATTAACACACCGGTTAAGCAACTGGCAATGGCCGGCAGGGTAGACCAAAGCCCTTCGGGATCAAAGGCAAAAGGCGTTGCCGAGCGATAATACACATGGTTGGCACCCAACAGCAGTTGGTCCAGCCACGCAACAAAGCTATTGCCAAACAGCAGTAAGCCACGAAATTCATTTCCCTGCGCATCCTGATAGGGCAGCCACCACAGCCCGACCAGATACACCGCCATTAGCCCCAGTAACCATAGCAGGCGGCCCCGCTGGCCAAAGTAAAGCACAATCAGTACCGTAGCCAGATACACCAGGCCGATACGCTGCAACACACCCAACCAGCGTATCGTCAGCAAACGGTCTTCGACATAATTAAACGCCGGGTCGCGAAAGTTGTAATAAAACAGCGCCAGCAGCAGTCCTAAACCAAACAACTTGCTACTGCGCAGCAGCGCCTGACGGATAAGCAGCCCTTTATTATTCAGGGCGTGCTGGCGCAGGCTTAACTGCAAAGACATACCGACAATAACAATAAAAAACGGGAAGATAAGATCGGTCGGTGTCCAGCCATGCCACTGTGCATGCAGCAGCGGACTGTACACATAATTCCAGCTGCCCGGGTTGTTGACCAAAATCATCGCGGTAATGGTCAGACCGCGCAGCACGTCCAGTGCTAACATACGGTTGGTGTTGAGTTTGGCCAAAATGGCATCGGCATAGCGCCGGTACAGGCTGAGCATCAGTCATTATACCCCGCAACTGTCACCGGCAAGGTGCCGGAAAGATCATACTGCTGCAATAGCGCCTGGGCTAACGCTTCATAGGTGGCGTTGCCGGCACCGATAGCACCGACATCCTCTGCAGTGTTGTAAGCGTAACTGGCCAGCACCAGCTGTGCATACTGGCCGTAACGGCTGATATCATAAGGTGCCCGCAAGCTCAAAAAAACATGCTGTTTGCCGCTTTGACTAATCAGCGGCAGCAGCGCCTCGTAGTTGCGGCTTTGCCGCTCAAAGGCTGCTGCCAGGTTAGCAATACCGGTTAAATCGTCCATGCCGCCAATATCGGCCAGGCTTTGCATCGGCGCGATAAAGCCGCTGATCACCAGATCCGCGTCGGCAATTTGCGTGCTGGCCTGGCTAAAGTCTGTCTGCTGCAGGCTAATACTGTCTATCTGTAGCGCTGTTTTACTGTAATACTTAAGCGCCGCCGCCAGCGCCTGCGCCTTGCTCATATCCGGCATAATTAGCAGCAGCTTTTGTTTGCCATTAAGCCTAACCGGCCAGTCTGCCGTGGCTGGCTTTACCTTGGTAACGGCCGCTTTGGCCAGGGCCAGCTCGGCCGCGCGATGCGCCGGATTACCCAGCAGCGCGGTCGCCTTACTCAGCTGCTCACCGGCCGTTTTGGCCTTGGGTAACAGCGGATAACGCTTTTTCAGCGCCACAATGCGCTGATAAGACGCAGTAAGCTCGGCCAGGCTCAGGCTGCCCTGCTCTACCGCTTGCGCTAAGGCATCAAGTAGCTGCGCCAGTGCCGCCAGTTCGCCCGGGTGCTGTAACTTCACCGGCATTAATGCAATATCGGCACCGGCAGCAAAGGTTTGCACTACGGCTTCGGTCTGGCTGAAAAACTTGCTGATCCCGGCCATGTCCAGCGCATCGGTAACCACCACGCCCTGATACCCCAACTCGGTGCGCAGTACATCGTGCAGGATTTTACGTGACAAGGTCGCCGGCTTTAGCATCTGCTCACCGTCTTTGGAGACAAAGGTGCTGCTATCCAGCGCCGGAAACTGAATATGCGCCGTCATGATCATACCCGGCTGCTGACCGGCAATAATGTCGGCAAAAGGCTGTAAATCAACTGCCTTTATTTGCTCACGGCTGTGCTCTACCCGCGGCAGGCCCAGGTGGCTGTCGACTTCGGTATCACCATGGCCGGGAAAGTGTTTTAGCGCTGCTATCATGCCGCGGCTTTGCATCGCCGCTGTCATCGCGCCGCCTAATGTACTTACCACGGCGGGATCTTCACCAAAAGCCCGCACGTTAATCACCGGGTTAAGCGGGTTAACGTTAACATCAACCGTTGGTGCGAAATTCACATTAATGCCCAGGCTTAACAGCTCGTCGGCCAGAATGTGGCCTACTTGAGTAGCAAAGTGGCTACCGTGGTGCTGATAAGTTGCCCCTATTGCCATATTGCCAGCAAAAGAGGTGGCCAGGCTGCGCGGTAAGCGGGCGACCCGACCACCTTCCTGATCAATACCAATAAACAGCGGCAACCCAAGCACTGAGGCCTGAGCCGCAGTTTGCAGATCCCGGTTTAGCATGATGGTTTGCGCAGTGTCGCTAAGGTTTTCGGCAAATAAAATCACCCCGCCTATCGCATGATCGCGAATAAGCGCCGCCAGCTCCGGCGGCAAGGTCGTCATCGGCGTGCGGCACTGGCCGTTAAGCGGCACAGTATCGCAGTAATAACGTAAATCCAGCATCAGCTTCTGCCCCAGCATTTGCTTAACGCTGGCGTTAGGTAACTTAACCGACATGGCAGCAGCAGACAGTGACAAACTGAACACAGTGCAACACAACAGCAGAGCACGAGAAAGACATAGCATAGGTTTCCTGACACTGGACACGATGAGTTCCTGTTATTGTGGCGAAAGCGTCTGGCAGTACAACAAAAATAAATTATTCATTCAAGATTTTTTTTTATGTATACTTTACTCATTCGCTACAGCTTGTGCTAAGGTAAAGGCCTTTTTCAGCGACATTAGGCTGGCGGATCTGAAGCGATGCAAATGACAGTACTGGACTGGGGCGTGTTTTTCGGCTATTTCACGCTGCTCGCTGCGGTCGGCTGGTGGGTGAACCGCCGCCGGGCTGGCAACAGCGCCGATTACTTCTTGGCCGGCAACAGCATGCCGGTATGGGTAGTGGCCATCTCGGTGCTGGCAACCTCACAATCTGCCGCCACCTTTCTGGGTGGCCCGGACATGGGCTTTCGCGGCAACTTATCCTATCTGGCGACTAATATCGGCGCCCTGATCGCTACCTTCATTGTGATTAAGTTTTTGCTGCCACGTTACTACCAGCTAAAAGTGACCACTGTCTATGAGCTGCTGCAGCAGCGTTTTGGCGCCAGCGCGAAAGAACACGCCGGTAAAATGTATTTATTCGGCCGGGTGTTTGCCAGCGGTGCCAGGCTGTATATGGCTGCCATCGCCGTAGCCATGTTGCTGTTTAACAATATTGCGCCGCAAAGTGTGGTGGCTGCCATTATCTTACTGGCGCTGGTCGGCCTGGCCTGCACTGTGGCAGGCGGTATCCGCTCGGTTATTTACACCGACGCACTGCAATGTGCTGTGTATGTGCTGGCGGCATTGCTGGTGCTGGGCTATCTGTACCAGAGTTTAGGGCTGGAACTGACGCAGCTGCAGCAGGCATTAAGTACGCCGCCAGCGGGTGACTCTAAGTTACTGCTGTTTGACTGGCGTTTTGATGTCAGCTCAGCGGGCGTATTTAATATGTATTCGGCGCTAACCGGTTTTATTCTGCTGAATATTGCCGCCTTCGGCCTGGATCAGGATATGACACAGCGGGTGTTAACCTGTAAGGACAACAAAGCCGGTGCCCGCGCCTTGCTCAGCTCCACGTTGATGGTGATCCCCACTATGCTGGTGTTTATTCTGATCGGCTTTTTACTGTATATCTTCTATCAAAGACCTGACCTGTACCAGCCCACGCAAGGCTTTGCCGACAGCTTTGCCGGCGAAAAAGTCACCGTATTTATGTACTATGTACTAAACGAGCTGCCCTCCGGCCTGCGAGGTCTGGTGGTAGTGGGCGTAATTGCTGCCGCGCTGTCGACTATTACCTCTGGCCTTAACTCGATGTCGTCAGTATTAGTGGCCGATATGTACAAACCCTGGCGTCTGGCGCGTCATGCGCAAACAGACGAGCAGCACTTTGTCCGCGCCGGTCAGGTTGGCATGCTGCTTACCGCTACTGTGCTGTCGCTGATGGCCATACTGTGTTTTTACTGGCAGCAGTATTCAAACATGCCGCTACTGGCCTTTGCCTTAAGCGTAATGGTGTTCTCCTACAGCGGCTTGCTCGGCGTGTTTTTTACCGCGCTGTTTAGCAAGCGGGGCAACTGCTACTCGGTGACAGCCGCGCTTATCAGCGGATTTTGCGTGACCCTGCTGCTGCAACCCTATATTCTGCAGCAACTTAGCCCGTCACTGGCGGCACTGGACTTAGGTTTTACCTGGCAGTTATGTCTGGGCACCCTGATCGCGACACTGGTGTGTCTGGCTGGCAACCCCGCAACGGCCAGCAAGGAGCAATAACATGTGGACTCTTACCGTTGATGGCGGTGGCAGCAAAACGCTGGCGCGGTTAACGCATCAACCCAGCGGCCAACTTTGGCAAAAGCAAGCCGGCCCGGCGTCGCTGACTAATGACTTTGCCCTGGCGCTGGCCAACATTAACCAACTGACTGACAGCCTGTGTCAGCAAGCCGGTGTTGACAGCTCACAGTTACGCTGCGTAATGGGGCTGGCCGGCGCCGGCAACCCGCAACAGCAGCAACAGGCCACGCAGCAACTGGCTGGGCGCTATCAGCAACTCTTTATCACCACCGACGCCCGCACGTCCATGTATGGCGCCAATTTAGGCCAGCCGGTATTAGTGGTCGCGCTGGGTACCGGCTCAGTGGCCATGCGCTTACTGGCCGACGGCAGCGAGCAACAAGTCGGCGGTTGGGGCTTTAACATTGGTGACGAAGGCGGCGGCGCCTGGTTGGGTAAACGACTGGTGCGGGAACTGTTATGGCAGGTAGATAGCCTGGCCGGCATTCAGAGCCCGTTATTACAACAGGCCGCGGCGCACATAGGTCGCCATGCCAACACCCTGCTGCCCTGGCTAAAAAACGCCAGCCCGAATGATTTTGCCGCCCTGGCCCCGCTGGTCTTTGAGTATGCCGGCCGCTGTGAGGTGGCAGACAAGCTGCAGCAACGCCATGTCGCCGCTGTACAACAGTTAATACAGGCCGGTCGCGAACACTTCGCCCTGCCGGTGGTATTACTGGGCGGCCTGTCCAGCCGTACCGCCCCCTTGTTAGATGCGCCCTATCGTGCCCTGTTGCAGCCGGCGCGCGGCAGCGCTTTAGATGGCGCCTATTTATTGGCACAACAGCTTACTGACACAACGGCTTAGCGCTTTTACCGCAGGATACCCTTATGACCAACACGCAACAGGACGCCTTACTGCAACAACTGGCGGCGATGAGCTCAGAAGCGCGCAACCCGGCCAGCCATAATATTGATCTACTATCCAGCCTCGACATTGTCACGCTGATTAACCGCGAGGACCAAACGGTAGCGCACAGCGTGGCGCAGTGCCTGCCACAGATTGCAATTGTCGTCGACAAGATTGTCGAGGCCTTTGCCAACGGCGGTCGGTTGGTGTATCTGGGTGCTGGCACCAGTGGTCGGCTCGGTATCTTAGATGCGGTAGAATGCCCGCCCACTTACAGCGTGCCAGCCACCCAGGTGGTGGCCCTCATTGCCGGTGGCGCCAATGCGGTATACAAAGCGGTAGAAGGCGCCGAAGATAACGCCGACCTGGCCGTGGCCGATCTTAACAGTATTGCCCTTTGCGCCAACGATGTGCTGGTGGGTATTGCCGCCAGTGGCCGCACGCCATATGTACTTGGCGGCCTGGCTTATGCCCGCCAACTGGGCTGTTACACCGCGGCTATCAGCTGCAACGCAGGCGCACCGGTATTAACCGCTGCCGATACCGGCATTTGTGCCGTAGTTGGGCCCGAAGTGGTGACAGGCTCTACCCGGATGAAAGCCGGCAGCGCACAAAAAATGATGCTAAATATGCTTACCACCGCCGCCATGATCCGCAGTGGCAAGGTATATCAGAACCTGATGGTCGACTTACACGCCAGCAATGAAAAACTGGTCGCTCGTGCTGTGCGCATCGTTATGCAGGCCACCGACTGCAATGCCGCCATCGCCCGCGACGCGCTGCAAAACGCCGGCATGAGCGCCAAGCTGGCCATTTTGCATATTTTAACCGGCCACAGCATTGACGCCTGTCGCCAGCAACTGGCACAGCAGCAGGGCTTTATCCGCCGCGCATTGCCAGCACAGGAGCAGCAACAATGAAAGCACTGTGGCTAGTCAGTTTGTTGTACCTAACCGCCCTGTGGCCTGCTATGGCAACTCAGCCTGCCCAGCCAACCTTAGAAACCGGCGCTGAACAACTGCAGCAGTATTTGCCATTGTTAAAAGACAAAAGAGTCGGCCTGCTGGTTAACCAAACCTCCTTGATTGGTCAGCAGCATCTGGTTGATGTACTGCTGGCGCATCAGGTGCAGGTGGTGGCCATTTTCGCTCCCGAGCATGGCTTTCGCGGCGACAAAGATGCCGGCGCTCATATTCAAAGCGGCACCGACAGCCAAACCGGCCTGCCGCTGTGGTCAATGTATGGCGCCAGCAAAGCGCCGTCGGCAGAGCAGATGCAGCAACTGGATATCGTTATTTTCGACATTCAGGATGTTGGCGTGCGTTACTACACCTATATCAGCTCGATGCATTATATGATGCAAGCCGCCGCCCAATATGGTGTGCAGATGCTGGTGCTGGACCGGCCCAACCCGAACGGTGCCTATGTTGACGGCCCGGTGCTGGACTTAGCCTTTCAGTCTTTTGTTGGCATGCACCCGATACCACTGCTGCATGGTATGACAGTGGCCGAACTGGCACAGATGATTAAAGGCGAAGGCTGGATTACTGATGCGGATAAACTGCACTTGCAGCTGGTGCCGGTTAAGCATTACCGCCGTGATATGGCCTATTCGCTGCCGGTAAAGCCCAGCCCCAATTTGCCCAATGATCAGGCCATAGCGCTGTACCCGTCACTGGGCTTTTTTGAGGCCACGCCAATGAGCGTTGGCCGTGGCACCGACGTTGCTTTTCAGGTGCTGGGCTATGACAAATTTGGCCCGGCAGACTTTCACTTTACCCCGGTGTCTACACCCGGCGCAGCACTTACACCGCCGTTGATGAATAAAAAGGTTAAAGCTGAAGACTTACGAAAGGTGACGGCGCAGGGCCTGAGCTTACAATATCTGCTGCGCTGGCAGGCGCTGTTTGCCAAACACAACGAGGTGTTTTTTACTGCGCCGGACTTTATGGACAAACTGGCTGGCACCGACCAGCTGCGCCAGCAGATAAGCCAAGGTTTAACGGAAGCCGAAATACGCCAAAGCTGGCAAAGCGCTCTGGCGCAGTTTAAACAACAGCGTCAGCCGTATTTGCTTTATCCCTGAGGGGTTATATAGCGCTGAATGATGCGGTGTAATTCGCCGTTCTGTTGTTGCTGCATTAAATACGCATTCAGCTTGGGTAGCACCTCACGCCAACGCGGGTTAAATGCGATATGCAGTTGCGACTGCGCCATCAATAGATCGGTCGGATACAGCTGCACCCGATCAAATTTTTGCTCCGCTAACCAATACACAATCAAGTCGTTCATGTACACCAGATCGCAGCGTTTGTTGAGCACCATTCTAAGTTGGGCTTCCTGACTCGATGAGTCCAAACGCAGCAAAACACCCCCAGCAAACAATGGCTCAAGTATTGGATACACATAGTATTCCCGGGTACAAATCGTTTTACCCTGTAGCTGGCCAGCTGAGGTAGAAACCTCCTGTTTAGTCCGGGCAAATAAGTAATCCCGGTAAGGCATAACACCATCGGTAAAAAGCAACTTATCCGGTTGCTTGGCCCAATCCGGGCTTAGCATCATTGCGTCAACTTCACCTTTATACAGCCGCTGCTCCGCGCCGGCCCGGTTATCGTACAGGTATTCCACACGAATATTTTGTTGACGAAAAAACGGCGTCAGTAACTCAGGGATTATGCCCACAACGGCATTATCTGCACTGTCATTGTAGATATACGGCGGTAAATGCGGATGATAAACAACAAACCTAAGAATGTGAGCTTCTGAGCCAGTACAAAGCAGCGGTAAAATAAGCAGCAGAACACCCAGCAGCTTGCTCATTGCTTTGACTCTTCGAGGTGTTCAAAATCATCCAGCGACCGCCGTATGATCCATTGTTCTTCAGGAGGTAAAATACGTCTCAGATCAAATTGCGCCACATTAGACTGGTCTAGCATTTCAATCTGAGGGCTCACTACTTTGGCATAAGGTTGTTTTTGTAAGATTCGCACGGCAAGATCAACTGCAATCCGGCTTTGAATAACAGGCGAATCGGTAGCGGCAGCGAGTAATTCACCATCCTTTAATAACCGCAATACTTCTGCGTTGCTGTAAAACGCTACTACTGGTGTCTTATTATCAGCGCGGTATTTACGCAGGTATTTAACCGCCAATTCTGCGGCAACAGCATTGGCAATAACAACATCGACATCTTCATTGTTAAAACGAAAAAAGTTTTGCACCAAATTGGCTTGCACGAATGACTCTGTAGCACCATAACCGCCATGTTGCAGTTGAATTGGCTTTCCCTGCAACGCTGACTGCAAGCCAAATTCCGCATCCTGTACCCACTTTGCCTCTGCCGGACCTGGCAGCCAGCCAATTTTCAGCGCGCTGTCGCTATTGTGTTGCCGGTTAACCACATATACCGCAGTCGTGGCTGCCATATCGGCAAATGAAACCAGTGAGCGTGCTGAAACATAGTCTGAATCTATACCATTAACCAGATCCACCACCGGCACGCCTTCTTTTGCTAGCTGCTGTAAATCCTGCTCCAGACCATTTGCACTAATAGCTGCGACGATAAAAGCGTCTGCTTTCAAACTGCGGCAATGATGTAGCTGTTCACGTTGCTTCTCAAGATGCTGATAACCTCCGGCTTCATAAATCCCCAAGGTAATATTCAGCCGCTCAGCTTCCTGCGCCAATCCCCAAGCTACACCCCACCAGTAATTATCTTTACCATGCGGCAGCAAGGCACAAATACGCCAGCGTTTGTCTGCCTTTAACAATGGCTGATATTGGCCAACCTGGCCATCAGCCACTACGTCAACCGGAAACCATGGCTGGCTGGTTGCGTCCCTGGCAAAACCTAAAACAGAAATGACAACCAGCAGCGTCCTAATCATAATGCATCCTCTTGCACACAGCTAAAATCTAGCAGAGGTTTGGTCAGGATGCAGTTTAATCGGCTTTTATCAGCCGGTAACGGGCAGCAAGGTCGCCTTCAATCCGCTGACCTTGCTGGTCCAACATAAATAACTGATTTTCGCCGACAAAAAACTGCTGCTGCGGCTCTGTGTCTAACAACACCGTACTGCCGGCGCTGTTCCAGCTAAACTGGCCCTGCTCGGTAAATTGCTGTGCCGACTTACCAACATATTGACGGCTAAGGCTATAACGGCCATCAGCATGTAATATCAGCTCGGTGTTAATGGCTTCGCAATCTGCGCAGGGCAACATGCCCTGATAAGTACCCGCCCAATCCAGGCTGTTGCGGGCATTATGAGCCGGATCTGGCATGGCTGAGCTTGCAGTCTCTGTGCTTGCCGTCTGTGCGCTGTCTGTTGGTACGCTACGCTCACAGCCTACCAGTATTAGTGCCAGCAGCAGGCTGCTTAGTGTTAACCCCTTCACCTTTGGCTCTCCTTTTTTATCTCAGCTTAATATGCGCCCGCTTGATGCGTTAGCCCGCAGCCCCTGTCAGGCTTAAGGTAAATCAAACAGCAACGCTTTAACTGCACCCTGTGCCTTAAGCGCCAATGTGGTCTCGTCAGCGACTTTTATGCCATCGCCAGCTTGCAGGCTCTGCCCGAGCAGCTTCAGCTCACCGCTTATCAGGTGCAGATACATTTTACGGCCGGGCCTGATACTAACCTTCTCGGTCTCACCAGACGCCAGCATCAGTTGATACAGTAGCGCATCCTGACGCAGGATTAAACTGCCATCACGGCCATCCGGCGATAAAATCAGCGTCAGGCCAGGCTTCTCGCCAAAGGCTTTTTGCTGGTAGCCCGGCGCACCACCAAACTGATTTGGCTGCAGCCAAATTTGCAGAAACTTCAGCGGCTCAGTGTTACTGGCATTAAATTCGCTGTGGTAAATACCACGGCCGGCACTCATCAGTTGATACTCACCGGCAGGCAGTACTTCAGTATTACCGGCAGAGTCTTTGTGCGCGATACTACCCTGCAGTACCAGACTTAAAATTTCCATATCCTGATGGCCATGGGTGTCAAACCCGGCACCGGGTGCCACGGTATCGTCGTTAATCACCCGCAGCGCGGAAAAGCCCATCTGGGCCGGATCATAATAACGGCCAAAAGAAAAACTGTGATAACTGTTCAACCAGCCAAAGTTGGCGTGGCCACGGGCGCTGGCTTTACGTAATTCAACCATTTGCGTACTCCTGTTTGTCGCTACATAGCGTATTGGCACAGCTTAACCAGCCAGCTGTTGTAGAAAAAGCGGAATAATTTGCCGTTAATGTTCAGTTTTTTTGAACCTAAGCAGAAGCCAACTGACTGAACTACACTAGAGCACAGTACAAGTTACCCTAACCTAGCAAAGGAGAGAGATATGACGATGAATGTTCTGGCGATTTGCGGCAGCCTGCGTGCTAAATCGACCAACCGCGGCTTGCTGCGTTACGCTCAGGCCAATGCCCCAGAGGGCATGAAAATTCATATCGCCGATATTCTGGATGTGCCTTTTTATAATGCCGACTTAGCGGCAAAACCCGCTGCCGTTGAACAACTGCTAAAGCAACTGGCGCAAGCCGATGCCCTGTTATTGGCTTGCCCCGAATATAACTATTCGATGGCACCGGCGCTTAAAAACGCGCTGGACTGGGCCTCGCGCGAGCCTGATAACCACCTGCTCAGCGGTAAAGCCGTCGCCCTTATGGGCGCCGGCGGCGGCATGGGCACCAGCCGGGCGCAGTATCATTTACGCCAGGTATGTGTGTATTTAAACCTGCATCCACTCAACCAGCCCGAGGTGTTTGCTAATGCCTTTAGCGGCAGTTTTGATACCGACGGTAACCTTACCGACGAGCGCATTCAGGGGCTGGTGGTAAAACAGCTTGGCGCCCTGCAAAAGTGGGCGCTGCAGCTACAAAAATAACGCTTAGGGGTTGGTTTGCTCTGTCTCAGCACCACTGGCAGTGGTGACACACTGCCAACCCCAGCTACGTTGGCGCTCAGCAAACTCGGCAGCTTTTTGCTCACAGTAACCCGCCTCATTGCTGGCGCGCCATAATACCTCTGTGTTGCCATCCTTGGTGTATTGCACTTCACAGGGTACTTCACCGCCTTGCGGATACACGACCTCAATCAGTCGCACGGCGTCCCCGCTCTGGCAGTGCGTGGTTTGGTTGGCATTCACAGCGAAAATACTCAGGCTGGCCAGCAGTAATATCAGGTAACGCATGACATCTTCCTCCGGTTTAACGAAGCCCGCAACTGCAGGTTGGGCAACATAGCTCAGGCTAAAAGTCATTTAGTATAGCAAAGTGGCTGAATTCGTATTCAGTAGGGTGCGGGCCGCAACATCGGCTAAAATCAGTTGCAGAATTCCTGCTATGTTCTGCCGTTGGAGGCGCTTTATGCTGAAATTACTGGCGCTGCTTATTCTGCTGTTTAGCTGCTTTGCGCTGGCCGACTTACCCAAAGTCAGCGCCGGCACCATTGAGCGGCTGGCCCATTTTAGTTCAGCGCATATACCCTCACGTCATGTCGATATCTGGCTGCCGCCCGGTTACAGCAACACAGGTAATCAGCGCTATGCGGTGCTTTATATGCACGACGGCCAGATGCTATTTGATGGCAGCAGCAGCTGGAATAAGCAGGAGTGGCGGGTAGATGAAGTGGCCAGTGCACTGATAGCCTCCGGCGCTACCCGGCCTTTTATTGTGGTGGGTATTTTTAACGGTGGCGCGCGCCGTCATAGCGAGTATTTTCCGCAGCAGCCCTTTATCAGCCTGCCCGAAACAGTGCAACACCAGCTGTATCAGCTACAACGTGACAGCCAACAGCCCCTGTTTACTGAAGCCATCTACTCCGACCGTTACCTGAAGTTTTTAGTGGAGGAGTTAAAACCCTATATTGATAGCCGCTATCAGGTGCTGACAGATCGGGAAAATACCTTTGTTATGGGCTCCAGCATGGGGGGCTTAATTTCGCTGTATGCCATTAGCGAGTATCCGGATATTTTTGGCGGTGCAGCCTGTTTATCTACCCACTGGCCCGGCGTGTTTCAGCAGGACGACAACCCGGTACCCGCAGCATTTTTTGCCTATATGCGGCAAAACCTGCCTGAACCCGCTAGCCACAAACTGTATTTTGATTACGGTACCGCCACCTTGGACGCCTGGTATCCGCCGCTACAAGCACAAGCCGATGCCATTTTAGCCAGCAAAGGCTACACCACGGCTAACTGGCAAACCCTGCGCTTTGAAGGTGCTGAGCATAGCGAGAACGCCTGGGCCGAGCGCCTGCACCTGCCTTTAACCTTTTTACTCGGCCAAAGCCAAAACGCTAAACTCCAAGCTCTCAACACTCATCCCTAAGCACTTAACACTCAAGAAGTGTACTTTAAGTGCCCAGTGGGTTTAATAGTTTACCGCTGCTTAGCTCTAGCAACTGGCCATTTAGCAGCGCCAGTTGTACGCCCTGCGTATTGGCCAGCAAAAAGGTCGCTCTGCGCTGGCGCTGTGGTGTATCACCTGGCAGACCGGTAGGGTTAACCAGCACCGGCAAGCGGGTTTCAATTGTCAGCAGGCGCTCATCGCCGCTAAAGTGGCTATACCCCTGGCGCAATAATGCCAGATACGCCTGCTCAGTCAGCTGCAGTGGTTTGCTCAGCACATAGGCTTTTGGTGGTTGGTAGCTTAACCCCTTGGCATCAAATTGGTGGTAACTGCCGTAAATCGATAAATCGCCAATATCTCTAAACCGCGCCTGTTTAGCGCCTTCAATATCTAAATCGACCGCCAGATCTACCTCTGCTTGCTGGCCGTTTAGCCTTAGGTTCAGGTTATGGATCAGCAAATCTTTAATACCGCCGTCGCGGTTAAACGGAATAGCCTGGTAGGCACTTAATGGTTGTAGCTGATAGCGGCCGCTGGCAATGCTGTTAATACTGAGTACCAACAGCTGGGTGATGAGCTGGCGCGCCACCTGGCGGTTATCATCAGCCGGGTGGCCACCCGCTTCAATTAATACCGTGCTAATGCCCATGCCAGCGAAGGTATCGCCAAACGAGCGCCAGGAGTAGGTGTCATCATATTTAGCCAGATAGCCCGGCAGCTCTTGCGCCATTAAATCACGCATCTCGCCTATCAACTGCATAGCTTTAGCGCGCGCAGCATCAATGTCTTTCGCTTCGTTAAACGCTGGCGCTAACAATGAAATGGTCGCCTGCTTAGTGCTGTCGCCCACGGCATAAAAACGGTTTTGATCATGTAGGTTTAAACCAAAATCCGGTTTAAATTCTTTGGCCGCCTGCATTAGCAGCCGGCCTTCCGGCGTTTGCAGTGCTTTAGCGTCGCGGTTAATGTCGATGCCCATGCTATTAAAACGCGAGCCCGCCGCGGCGCCATCGGGGTTTAGCATGGGTATCAGCCGCAGTGTCAGCTTGTCTTGCCAGCCTTGTAGCCACTGTTGCCCCTCTGCGGTGGCCAAAAGTTGCAGTAAGTCCAATACCGACGCGGTAGCGGTAGATTCATCGCCATGCATTTGCGACCAGGCCATCAGCTTTACCGGCCCGTTACCGATATCTATTTGCCAGATCGGTGTACCCAGTACGGATAGCCCTAACTGGCTAAAACGCAGCTGAGTGTTAGCGCGGTGTTGCTGCAGCAGTAGCTCGATGTCGGGGTAACTCAACTGGGGTTTATCAAGCCCGGCAGCCTTAATTTTTTGGTATTGGCTCGCACTTAGACCCTGCGTTGTCATGCTATGGTTTGCCTCTGTCTGTAGTGCACTGTTTGTCATGGCTGTACCTTTGTTGTCAGTAGCCGCTGCGCCTAACAGCAAGCTACCGGCCAACGTGGCCAGCAACAGGCCGTTACGAATGCTTTGCATAACCTGTCCTTTATTGTCGCACCAGAGCTATTAGCATGGCGCATTGCTGTTAACAATTGCAAGCGACTTAGTATCGGTTAAACCGCTGGTTGTCGCCAATGGCCGCAATGCACAGCTGACAAATAGTTGCAGCACTACGGTACAATCTGTATAAATTATTCAGCAATGAAGCAAATTAAAATAATAATGACAGGAGGCCAGCTTGGCTGATTGGCTTACACTGCTACCGGCGCTGGTAGCAATTATCGTCGTGTTGTGGCGCAAAGAGGTGATCCTGGCGCTGCTGTTATCACTGTGCTGTGCCGAACTGCTGATTTTTATCCAGGCACAAGGTGCCGGCCCCGCAGTATTACTCGATGGCAGTATCGCTACGCTGGAGCGCATAGTGGCAGTAACGCGCGATGGTGACAACGCCCGTATTTTGATGTTCTCTTTATTAGTCGGTGGCTTGTTGGCCTATATGCGCGACTCAGGCGGAGTCTCGGCCACAGTAAAAATGTTGGTAGATAAAGGCATTGCCAAAACGCCGCGTCAGGCTGGTTTAATGACGTTTTTTATCAGCTCTGTCACCTTTATTGAATCTAACCTTAGCTCGCTCACCGCTGGTATCAGCTCACGCGGCTTATTCGACAAATTTAAAATGAGCCGTGCCCGGCTGGCCTATATTATCGACAGTACCAGTGCACCTATCTGCATTATTATTCTGCTTAATGGCTGGGGTGCTTATATTCTGGGCTTACTTAGCACCTATTCACTTGGCGATTCCGCCGTATCGGTACTTATTGGCACTATACCACTGAACTTCTATGCCTTATTTACCCTGGCACTGGTGCTATACACCATTATTAGCGGCAAGGTGTATGGCCCCATGCGCAAATCAGAGCAGCAGTTGCATACGCTGGCGCATCACACGGAAATTGATGTCAAACCCAGCCACCCGGCGTTTATGCTGGTTCCGCTACTCACTCTGGTGGCGTCTATGCTGGGCTTTATGTTACTCACTGGGAACGGCCGTCTGGTATCAGGTTCAGGCTCGCAATCGGTGTTATACGCCACCACGCTGGCTTGTTTGGTGGCCTATTGTATGATGCTGTTTAGCAAGCGCTTTAGCCATCAGCAGTTAGTGGATACCGGCTTTAAAGGCATGAGTGAATTGCTACCACTGGTCACCATTGTATTACTGTCACTGGCACTGGGCAGCAGTTTAAAACTGCTCGGCACCGGTACTTTTATCGCCTCTATCGTTAATGACAATCTGCCGCTGGTGCTGATCCCGGCGTTGCTGTTTTTGGCCGGTGCATTAATCTCTGTTACTACCGGCACCAGCTGGGGCACCTTTGCCATCTTGATCCCCATAGGCATGCCAATGGTGGAGCTGTTGGGCTTGCCGCCTTCGCTGGTATTGGCAGCCATTTTAAGCGGTGGTGTATTTGGCGACCATTGCTCGCCGATATCTGACAGTACCGCCGTCAGTTCAGTTGCCTCTGGCTGTGATCTGCTGGAGCACGTAAAAACCCAGCTGCCCTATGCGCTGTTTTGCGGTGTACTGGCCCTGCTGGCGTTTTTTATCGCCGGCATACTGATGATTTAGGGAGCGGCAAATGAACACAACCATATTAGTGTCCTGCGTGCTACTGAGCACCAGCCTGGCGGTCAGTGCGACGGCCAGCGATATTCCGGCCGATTTTCGCGATGTTGGCCAGCTCATTCCGGATGTACAGATAAAAATGGCCTATCTGGGCAGCGATAATTTTGTCGGCGGTCCGGTTGATGGCTATCAAGCCAATAAATGTTATCTGCAACAAAACGCCGCCCAGGCGCTTATCAAGGTGCAGCAAGCCGCCAGGGCACAAGGTTACAGCTTATGGATTTTTGACTGTTACCGGCCACAGCGGGCGGTGAGCCACTTTATGCGTTGGGCCGCCGATTTGGCCGACACTTCAACCAAAGCAACCTATTACCCTAATCTGGGTAAAGACCAGTTGGTCGGCGAATATATTGCCGAAAAGTCCGGCCATAGCCGCGGTAGTACCATTGACCTTACGCTGGCCAAACAAGACGAACAAGGTAACTGGCGGCCAATCGATATGGGCTCACCCTTTGATATGTTTGACCCTATATCCAATGTCGGCAACCCGGCCGTTAGCGCGGCACAAACCGCTAACCGCCAGCTACTGGAGAGCTTAATGCGCCAGGGGGGATTTACGGTGTATAGCATGGAGTGGTGGCATTTTACCCATCAGCCACCGGCCTATACCGATACCTATTTTGATTTTTTGGTGCGCTAGCCATGATCTATGCCAATAAAGCCATTTAACATCCTTGTGTTGTCGGCCAAAGCCTGCTTAGCTTTTGCCAGGAGTGAATTATTTAAGTTGTAGCTAATGGCACCACACGCTGCTGAGCAGCAGTTACTGATCTTTATTATGTTGCTAACCAGCATCTCGGCAATCGCCTGGTTAGTGCTATCACGCCTGATGCGGGTTGCGCCCAGCGCCAGTTTGCGCTTTTCAGCCGCGAATTTTCTATTGTTGCTGGGTGTAGCAATGCTGTACCAGCGTCAACCAGACAATGGCATCCTGTATTGGCAAGGTTCTGATTTACTGGTGCTATCGGCTTTTGTTGCAGTAAAGGCAGGGTTTCTCGCGTTATTTAAACGTCCGGATCAGCTGAAATGGGATTTGAGCTTACTGTTAGCCTGGTCAATCGCCGCCCTGCAGGTGACAGAAGCTAACCGTGAGCACACCTTAGGCTTACTTTTTTCCGTTGTCGCCGTTATTGTCCTTAGCAATAGTACCTACATTTTGTATCAGGCTTCAGCCCTTAATTTCAAAAAGCGTTATGCCGCCGCGGTATCAGCGCCACTGGCGGGTATCAGTTTGCTGTTTATGACACGCATGTTAATCAGCCTGTTTGACAACGCGCCTGCGGAAATCGTCGTGCATCAGGGCAAAGCCAACTTATATTGGGCTTATCTGGTGTTTGTGTTACTGGTTAATATCACCCTATTCAGCAGCACACTGGTAAGGTTGGTGGCTAAAATCCGCTACCTTGCCGATCGGGATCAACTTACCGGCTTATATAACCGTTTTGCACTTAATAACAGGCTCACTGCACTACAACAGCTGCAACAGCGCCATCAGCAGCCTTATGCTGTGCTGTTAATAGATCTGGACCACTTTAAGCATATCAATGACCAATATGGGCATTTGGCGGGTGATAAGGTGCTAAAGCATGCCGCTCAGCTGTTTAGCCGGCATATTCGCAGTGAAGATACGCTGGGGCGTTTTGGTGGCGAAGAGTTTTTATTGTTGCTGCCGATGGCTGATCAACAATGTGCAGAGCAGGTCGCTGCCAAACTGATTCAGGTACTACGGCAAAACCCGTTTACGCTTGCAGGCACTCGCATTGAGCTCACCACCAGTATCGGCATTGCCGTGGCTAACCCGCAACAAAGGGTTACCGACAGTGAACAGCTGCTACAACAGGCTGATCAGGCGCTGTATCAGGCCAAGGCCAATGGCCGTGATCAACTGCTAAGTTATGCTGCTATGACATAAACCGCTATAGTGCGGATACCGCAAGATCAAATTGGCTACCAAGCGCCCTGCCTTATCTTCGACATCATCCGTTAAAAAAGCGTAAATTTAGCAAAAATCCTGATTGACTTAATGCTAATTTAACCTTAAAACAGGTACGTTTTTTAACCTATTTGTTTCCCTACTGTAACTCAAGGACGACACTATGCCGTTAACCCTGTGTAAGCCTGCAGCAATGCTGCCCTGGCTGGTATTTACAACCTTGTTAGCCCTCAGCGGTTGCGGTGGCGGCGGCAGCGACAACACGGACACCGGTGCTGTCACCACTGACACTACACCAAATAGCTTTAGTTTTGCCGCTCAGGTAAATACCCCGTTAGATCAGTGGGTAGAATCTGCCACTATTACGGTAAGCGGTATCAATGCTGCGGCCACTATCAGTGTCAGCAACGGTGAATACGCTATTAATGGTGGTAACTATAGCAGCAACAACGGCACGGTGAATAATGGCAACACGGTCAGGTTGCGACACAGATCGGCCAGCAACAATGGCAGCACCACTACCAGCACGCTTACCATAGGTGGCGTAAGTGCCAGCTTTAGCAGTACCACCTTAGCCGCGACTGGCGGCACTGTCGATGCACAGGTCACTATTCAGTTTCCACTAGGGCAGGCAAAAACAGAACGCAGTAGCATCACCGTCAGCGGCAACGCCATCAGTACTAACCCACTGCTGAACATTAGCATAAACGGGGTAGAAGCAACGCTTAGCAGCAGCTCGGCGGTGGCGCCAAATCAGGTAGGTATCGCCACTAGCCCGCCGGAATATCAACTGAGTTGGTCAGCCGAGGTGCCCCTACCTGCCAATACAGATACCACCTTGGCCGTTGCTGTAACTGATATTGCCGGCAACAGCGATGCCCAAGCTGCCAGCGTCAGTGTAAGCCGTAAATTTGCGCCTTCTACCTTCAGCTTCGATGCCTTAAGTAACCGGCTTTATGCGCTGGTAGAAAATAATGAGCTGGTCAGTATTGATCTGGCCAGCAATGAGTATCAGCTCCTCAGCACACTGCAAGGTGCCGACCGGCCGGTTATTGCCGCCGACATTGGCAAAGTGTTTTATGCCACAGCGCTGGATAATACCGTCACCCTGTACAGTACCGATATCAACTCCGGCGTGGTTAATCAGGTACACAGCTTTACGGTAACCTTGGCAGAGCAGCAGTTTATTAACCTGACCGACATCATCTATGCCGAAGCCACGCAAACAGTGTTTTTTATGCTGGCGTATCCAGCCAATGAGCGGGCAAACTACCTACACGAGCTCTATAGCTTTGCGCTTGACAGCAATACGCTGACACTGGTGTCGTCCGATGATAAAGGCAGCGGCCCAAGGTTAGAAACCAACAGGTTAGCCTGGGTTGGCGATAAGCTGCTGGGGTTTACCTGGGAACGCGATGGCCTGATTAGCATAGACGTTACCAACGGAAACCGTAGCCTGGTTGTCAGTGATATTCCTGGCTTTAATATGGCACTGGTAAAAGGTGAAACGGACAATATGGTTTATGTTGCCGGCTTTGCCGGTGTTTTCCGGGTCGATTTAGCCACAGCCACCATCGACACTATATCTGCTGAAGCAGCACAGGATATTTATGTTACCGCCCAGATAGAGAGCCTGGCCTTTGACAGTCAGCAAAACCGTTTACTGCTGAGCGATTCGATGGCTGGCTTGGTACTGGCGGTTGATTTGGCAACAGGCACTCGCAGCAAAATACTCAGCTCTGGCGTTGGTGACGGCCGCTACCTGCTCATGCCTCAGTTTTTAGCCTTAGACCGCGATGCAAACATCGCCTATGTTCTCGATACCAACAACAACGCTAGTCAGGCGCTACTTGCGGTTGACTTAACCAGTGCCAATCGCAGCTTTGTCACCGACAGTGCAAACCTACCTGCCGATAATGCCTCAGATTTATTACTCGATAAGGCCCGCAATCGGTTAATTGCCATTTACGCCAACCAGATAGTCGCAGTAGACCTCACCACCTCAGCCGTGAGTGTATTAAAACTGCGCGGTGGTGACAGCGGCATTAACGTCGAGTCCTTTGGTGGCGGTGTTATCGACACCGTTAACAACACCCTGCTAATCAGCAGTTTCGCCACAGACAATACCCTGGTTGAGCTTGATCTAACCACCAACCAGCATCAGCTGGTCAGTATTACCCCTGAGGATGCCAACAACGCTGTTAGCGGCATTGTTGATATCACCGTCAATAGCGCTGCCGATAAAGTGTACCTGCTTAGCCAGTCGCAAGGTCTTATCTATCAAGTGGATCGCGCTACGGCGACAGCACAGGTTATCGTCAGCAGCTGCTTAAATGCTGCCCAGCAAAATATGCTTGATCTGAATTACGCCACGCCGCTGCATATTATTCATGATGCACTCAGCGATAACCTGCTGGTAAGCGCTAACGCCGTGTTGGAAGTTAACCTTAGCGACAACAGCTGTACGGCTTACGGTAACAATGGCGACGCCCATATCGATCTTGCCATAACCGGCAATAGCCAATTGCTGACTACCCAGCAAAACAAGCTGGTACAGTACGATAGGTATAATAACCAGAGCGTGGTCATCTCACGCTAGGCAAGCCAGAAAGATCCCGCTACGGCGGGATTTTCGTCTGCACCACCTTCGCGTATTAGCTAAAGCTTGAGCAAGGGTTTTGTGTTAACATGACGGCAATTTATTTTTTGTTCGTGTGTAGAGATGTTGCATGGCCAGACGTACCAAAGCCGAAGCTGAAAGTACCCGCGCGGCAATTTTAGATGCTGCCGAAGTGTTGTTTTATCAACAGGGTGTATCGCGCACTACGCTGGAGAAAATCGCCGCGGCCGCTAATGTAACGCGTGGCGCCATTTACTGGCATTTTCAAAATAAAGCTGATTTATTCAATGCCATGTTAGAGCGGGTGCGGCTGCCGTTTCAGCATTTACTCGACGCCCTGGATAACAACACCACGGACGAGCCGTTCGGGCAAGTACGCCAGTTGTATATTGATGGTTTGCAGCTTATTGCCAGCAGCGAGCAACACCACCGTGTACTCACTATAGTGTTTCACCGCTGTGAATATATCGACGAGTTAAACCCGGCAGTCACCCAGCAAGACCAATTAGATGAGCAGGCCGTAGCGGTGATGCAGCGCGCCTTTGAACGTGCGGCCCGGGCTGGCAGCTTACGTGAAGGGGTATCGCCGCGCCTGGCGGCGATGTCACTGCATATGTATGTCGGCGGCATTATCAGCCACTTTTTATTAAAACCGCAGCAGTGTGACTTGCGCCAGCACGCGCCGGCACTGATTGATACTATGCTGCAGGGGCTGAAACAACCCTAAAAAAATCGGCAAGTTGCAAGGTGCAAACCTGCCGGTAAAGGTACCAAAACTGTTGTAGACGGGCAGCACTAACAAGGCTGCCCTTTTTATTGGCTTATTTCGCCGGCGCTTCGCTACCTGCCGCTGCTGGCGCGGCTTTGCTGGCAAACAGCCGCATAATCACCAGATAAAACACCGGCACTAAAAACACCGCCAGCACCGTGGCCGAGATCATGCCGCCCAGCACACCGGCACCAATGGCATTACGGCTGGCAGAGCCCGCGCCCGAGCTTAACACCAGTGGCAGCACGCCCAGCGAGAATGCCATTGACGTCATAATAATCGGCCGCAGGCGCAGGCGCACCGCTTCTAAAATGGCGTCGGTGAGCGCTTTGCCCTGCTGCTGCAACTCGCGGGCAAACTCAACAATTAAGATGGCGTTTTTCGATGCCAGCCCCATGGTGGTTAACAACCCCACCTGGAAGTAGACGTCGTTACCCAAACCACCGATATAGGCCGCGGTTAAGGCGCCGATAATGCCCAGCGGCACCACCAGAATCACAGCAAAAGGCACGCTCCAGCTTTCATACAAGGCCGCTAAACATAAAAACACCACCAGAATAGACAGCGCATAGAGGGCTGGCGCCTGCGAGCCCGACAGCTTTTCCTGATAAGACGTCGCTGTCCACTCAAAACCAATGCCGGCCGGTAACTGGCTTATTAACCGCTCCATAGTCGCCATGGCTTCACCTGAGCTGGTACCCGGTGCAGGTTCACCCTGAATTTCCATTGCCGATACGCCGTTGTAACGCTCCAGCCGCTGCGGGCCATACACCCAATGGCTGCTGGCAAAAGAGGCAAAGCTGACCATGTCACCACTGTGGTTACGCACGTGCCAGCGTTTGATGTCTTCTGGCGTCATACGAAACTCGGGCTCGGCCTGCACAAACACTTTTTTCACCCGGCCGCGGTCGATAAAGTCATTCACATAGGTTGAGCCCCAGCCAATCGCCAGCGTTTGGTTAATGTCATTAAGCGACACGCCCAGCGCCTGTGCTTTAAGCTGGTCTACCTCAATTTGCAGCTGCGGCGCATCTTCCATGCCGTTTGGCCTGACACCAACTAAGTTCGCTTGCTGCGCCGCCATGCCCAATAGCTGATTACGCGCATTTAACAGCGCCTCATGGCCCAGGCCGCCGCGGTCTTGCAAAAACAGCGTAAAACCGGTGGCACGACCAAGCTCAGAAATCGGCGGCAGGTTAAAGGCAAAAATCTGCGCTTCTTTTACCGTGGCAAAAAAGCCCCAGGCGCGGCCTATTACCGCCTGCACGGCATCCGCCGGGCCGCGTTCGCTCCAGTCTTTTAGCCGCACAAAGGCCAGGCCCATATTCTGGCCGCGGCCGGCAAAGCTAAAGCCCGTCACGGTAAATACCGACTGCACCGCTTCTTCAGTGGCGTAATGGGCAGAGATTTTATCCATTACCGCTTCAGTACGCTGCTGACTGGCGCCGGTTGGCAGCTGCACCAGGGTTAAAAACACGCCCTGATCTTCTTCCGGTAAAAACGAGGTCGGCAGGCGCATAAACATCAGTGCCATCACCGCAACAATGGCACCATACACCAGCATAGAGCGTTTCGGCCGGGCCAGCATGCCCGCTACACCGCGCTGGTAGTTTTTGTTGGTACTATCAAAGCCACGGTTAAACCAGCCAAAAAAGCCGCCCTTGGCATGATGATCGCCTTTAATCGGCTTTAACATGGTGGCACACAGCGCCGGGGTAAACATCAGCGCTACCAGCACCGACAAGGCCATGGCGGTTACAATGGTAATAGAGAACTGCTTATAAATAGCACCGGTGGCGCCGCCGAAAAACGCCATCGGCACAAACACCGCCGATAACACCAGGCCGATCCCTATCAAAGCACCGGTAATTTGTCCCATCGACTTACGGGTGGCTTCTACCGAGCCTAAGCCCTCCTCGCTCATCACCCGCTCAACGTTTTCTACTACGACTATGGCATCATCTACCAGCAGGCCGATAGCCAGCACCATGCCAAACATGGTTAACGTATTAATAGAAAAGCCAAAGGCGGCCATTACGCCAAAGGTACCCAGCAGCACTACCGGCACCGCCAGCGTTGGAATAAGCGTGGCGCGAAAGTTCTGTAAAAACAGATACATCACCAAAAACACTAAGATAATGGCTTCAATCAGGGTTTGTACTACTGAGCTAATCGAAATTTCGACAAAGGGCGTGGTGTCATAAGGAATAACCGTGCTTAAACCCGCTGGAAAATACGGTTTCAGCTCATCTAATTTTGCCCGCACTGCGGCAGCGGTATCCAGCGCATTGGCACCGGTGGCCAGCTCAATGGCCAGGCCGGTCGCCACTTTGCCGTTATAACGCGCCATCACCGAGTAATCTTCACCACCCAGCTCAATACGGGCCACATCGGATAGCCGCACGGTAGAGCCATCGGCATTCACTCTGAGTAAAATCTGGCCGAATTCCTCGGCATTGGTCAGCCGGGTTTGCGCAATAATGGCCGCGTTAAATTGCTGATCAGGCAAGGCCGGCGCACCGCCCAACTGGCCGGCGGTGACCTGATTATTTTGCACCTGTATGGCGGCGGTAACATCAGCAGGTGTCAGCTGAAACTGGTTTAGCTTGTCGGCGTCCAGCCATACCCGCATGGCGTATTGGCTGCCAAACACCACCACATTACCCACCCCCGGCGTGCGGCTGAGCGGGTCCCGAACGTTGGCGACAACAAAATCGCTGATATCATCACGGCCCAGGCTGTTATCATCAGAGATAAAGCCCACCACCATTAAAAAAGCGCCGTTAGATTTGGCCACCCGCACACCGTTTTGCTGCACTTCCTGCGGCAATAACGGCAACGCCTGCTGCAGTTTATTTTGCACCTGTACCTGAGCTATATCGGCATCAGTGCCGGTTTCAAAGGTCAGCGTCAGGCTAACATTGCCAGACGAGTCTGAGTTTGCCGACATATACATCAGGTTATCCAGGCCATTCATTGCCTGCTCTATTACCTGGGTGACGGCATCTTCGGCGGTTTGCGCCGAGGCGCCGCGGTAACTGGCACTGATGCTGATGGCCGGCGGGGCGATGCGTGGGTACTGCTCTACCGGTAACTGCTTAATGGCCAGTAAACCGGCCAGCATAATCACCAATGCAATTACCCAGGCAAAAATAGGCCTGCTGATAAAAAAATTCGCCATAACTGCTCCCGTTACTCTGTTGCCATCTGGCTGGCAGCTGGCGCTGCGGCTACGGCCCGCACCTGAGCACCAGGACGCACTTTTTGCAGGCCCGCAACGATAACCTTATCGCCCACGGCTAACCCCGACAGTACCTGCCAGTGTTGGCCATGGCTATTGCCAGTGACAATTTGGCGCTGCTCGACTTCGTTATTGCTGTTTACCAGCATCACAGTGGCGTCCCCTTTTGGCGTGCGGCTTACTGCAGCGTGTGGCACCAGCAGCGCTTGGTTATCTACACCGTGTTGCAAACGGGCGCGGACAAACATGCCAGGCAGTAACTCACCCTGGGTATTGGGGAATACCGCCCGCAGTGTCACCATGCCGGTGCTGGGGTCGACGTTGACTTCAGAAAACTGCAGGCTGCCCTGCTCGGCATAACGGCTGCCGTCATCCAGCAGCAAATCAACCACCACCTCAGCGCTGTCAGCTTTGTGCTGACGTTTTAGCTGCAACAGCTCAGTCGCTGACTGGGTTAAATCAACATAAATTGGGTCTAACTGGCGAATAACCGCCAGCGCCTGCGCCTGGTTCGCCGTTAACAGCGCGCCCTCGGTAACCAGAGAGCGGCCAATCTGGCCACTGATCGGCGCATGGATCGCCGTATAATCCAGGTTAATTTGCGCCGTTTGTAGCGCCGCTTCACTGCTGGCTACAGCAGCTTCGGCCTGCATTAGGGCCGCACTGGCGTCATCGTAATCCTGCTGGCTTACCGCCTTGCTGCCCAGTAAGCCTTTAAAGCGCTCGGCCTTAAGCTTGGCGTTGTGTGCCAGTGCCTTGCTGCTGGCTAAATTCGCCTTGGCCTGCGCCAGTGCTGCCTGATAAGGCGCCGCATCAATTTGGTATAACTGCTGGCCAGCTTGCACAACCTGGCCTTCCGTAAATAAACGCTTAAGCAAAATGCCGCTAACCTGCGGCCTTATTTCGGCCTGACGGTAATCGGTGGTGCGTCCGGGCAGTTCAGTCGTTAGCGCCAGCTCACTGTGCTGCAGAGTGACCACTTCAACCTCGGGTTTGGGCGCGCCCTGCGCTGCTCCGGCTTGCTGTGGTTCACTGCAGGCCGTTAATAACCCGGCCGTCGCTAACATTATCGCTGCCCATGCAGCCTTCGTTTTACTGTTAAACCCCATAGCCTCTCCTGTTGTCGCTACCCCTAAGCGCACCGTGCGGCATAGCACAACGTGCAACTGGGGCAGATTAGGCTGCGCAATATACATACAAGACTGTATGTAATCAAGCCAAAAGCTGCAGTGCCGAGACAAACGGCAGAAAAAAGCTGACCAAGCGCCAGCATCGTGATCAAGATTAGTGCATTAGTACGCTGCTGTCGGCGTATTGGTTGGGTAAATACATGGGTAAAAGGTAATGGCAGCGGTAAAAACAACAAAGCCGTCATAAACAGACGGCTTTTATCGTCACGCCAGGCTTAATGCTGGCGGCGTTTACGCCGGCCAGCGGCAAGTAACACCAGGCCCAGGCCAAAAGCCGCCAGGCTGGCTGGCGCCGGCACCGCCTGTACCGCTGGCAGCGCGGTTACCTGTATCGCATCTAGAAAGTTACCCACAGTGCCGCTGTTTAACGAGGTAAACTGCAGTTTGGTGGTGGTATCTGTTGCTACAAAGCGCTGGGTAAACTGATTCCAGCTTTTGGTCGTGTGATCGTTAAGCAGCCAGTTAATGTCCGCTGCCGCGACCTGAAATTGCTCATTGTTATTGGCACGGGCCCGGTAGAAAAAGCTCAGCTCATATTCACGGCCAATTTCAGTTTCAAATAACTGAAAAATAGACCAGCTGCCCTGATTAGCACCGTGGGCGTTTAACTCAATAAAATGGCTACCGCTGGCGGCGAACACACCATTCATGGCGTTCCACACTTCAATGTTGCTACCCTGCCAGCCCTCAAACACATTGCTGCTCATCCAGGCCCAGTTGCCTGACTTTACGCCATGGCTTTCAAAGTCGCCGTTTACAATAAGCCCGGCCTGGCTGGAAAAACTGGCACACAATAACGTCGCGGCACCCGCCAACATCCTTATTTTTGTTAACATCGTTTAATCCTTTAACTACAGGGTTTGAATTACGCCAGATCATAGCAGTGCGGTTAACAAAACGGAACAAAAATTAAGCGATTCACCCAGTTATTTTTTGCTATTTTGCCCACTGGCAAAAACCACATTTATGCCATAGGCTTAGCAGCATCCTTCAGCAAATAGCAGGCGTGTTATGGCAATTCAACTACGCAAAAGCGACAGCGGCATTTACCGCCAAACCCTTCGTATCCAGCAGCACACTATTTTTGCCGATGTGGCTAAAGATTTAGGCGGCGATAACAGCGCGCCCGACCCACACGACTATTACGATGCCGCACTGGCCGCCTGCAAGGCCATTACCGTAATGATGTATGCTAAACGCAAGCAACTGCCGCTGGATTATATCGACATTGAAATCACCCGCGACAACAGCCAGGAAGCGCAGGGCACTTATGTGCTAAACGTTCAGCTAAAACTGCTGGGCAATTTATCCGACGAGCAAAAAGCGCAATTAGCAGCCATTGCCGATAAATGCCCTATTCATAGGCTGATGACGGCGGCGAAAACTGAGGTCAACACCCGCTATAGCTAACCAGCGCCAGATCGGAAAGTCACAGCAATTTTTGCAGCGCAGTTAGCTTTGTAACGCATACAGAGTGTTGTACAAACCGTCTTGTTGCAGTAAATGAGAGTGACTGCCAGCCTGCCTGACGCTGCCATCTTCCAGCACATAGATCATATCAACCTGTCGTAACACACTCAGACGATGCGAGATAATCAGTACAGTTTTATCGCGCATGAAGGGCTGCAAATTTGCCAGTATGCGAGCCTCAGTCAGGGCATCAACTGCCGATAGCGCTTCATCCAGCACAATTACCGGTGCAGGATTAAGCAGCATGCGCGCTATCATCAAACGCTGACGTTGCCCGCCGGAGAATTTAACGCCATCGCGGCCAATACTGCTGTCTAAACCGTCAGGCAGGCCTTGTACTGTGTTGTCTAGCTCTGCCAGTTTTAATGCTTGCCATAACGCGTCGTCAGTGACATCAACGCGGCCTTGTGTCAGGTTTTGCCGCAGGCTGGCGTTAAAGAACACTGGCTGTTGCTGCACAGTGACTATATGTTCGCGTATTAGGTCGTAACCAATGTTAGCAACCGACACCTCATTGATCAGAATATCACCGCTGGTTTTTTCATACAGGCCGAGCATTAAATTAACCAGCGTTGACTTACCGCCACCTGACACTGCCACCAACGCCGTCTTGCTGCCGGCTGCAATAGTCAAATTCACCCGATCCAGCACGGGATTTTGTGCGCTGTAGCCAAAGCTGACATTATCAAAACGTATTGTTACGGCCGCAGTATCCTGAAATGGATTTGTTGCCTGCGCCGGCGCCAGCCGCTGTTCGGTTTTCAGCTGCAGTAACTCATTCAAACGAGCCAGCGCCCCGTCGGCCTGATTATATGCGTATTGTAGTGATAACATTTCCTGAATTGGCCCCATCAAAAACCAGAGATAGGCGAACACAGCAAACATCTGGCCGATAGACAAACCGCTAAACAAAACCATAAACATTGCCAGTACACGGAACAGCTCATAACCTGCCAAGTAAACCGTATTATTTACCTGAAAAATCGCTTCTGTTTTCCATTGTGATGCTATGGCTTTGGCTTTTAATACTTCAGCACAATGGCTAATACGAGCAAAAAATGGCCCCTCCTGACGGTGAGATTTAATTTGCTGAATCGCATTCAGCGTTTCTACCAACGCTTGCTGCAAGTGCTCGAAAGCGAGATTTTCCTCACTCTTCATGGTCCTTACCCGCTGGCCAAACGAGCGGGCAAAAATTATCATAGCCGGATTAAGGCAAATAAGTACCAATGCCAATATCCAGTTGATGTAAAAAAGCACCAGCAAAGTACCGATTACCGTTAGAACGTTGATCAAAAACCGTGATAACGCCCGACTGACAAAATCATCAATGGTTTCAACATCAACAATACAGCGCGAGCTAACCGAAGCAGCGCCCAGTGCTTCAAATTCCTGCAGCCGGCTTATTGCCAGGTGATCTAACAAACGCTGACGCAGCAAGAAAGAAATGTCTTTGCCAATACGGGTAAAACATTGCGACTGCAAAACATCCAAGCCTAAGCTGACAGTGCGCAATAGCAGCACAAACACCAGTACGCATAAGATATAGCCCACTGGAGTTGACCATGCGGTTGGCAGGATAAGCGATAACCACTCGCTTAACTGTGCCGGTTGGTTTAGCAGTACTTCATCAACCAGTAGCGGTATCATCAGCGGCAATGGCACGCTGAGTAACACAGAACAGAGGGCAAAAATATTGGCCAGCAGCAACGCCTTGCGATGCACAAATACCTGTTGGCGGATCACCTGCCAGGACAACATATCATGCGGCTTCCGTTTTCTTATGCAAACACAGCTCAAAAGCCGGCGGAGCCAGCGCGGCCTGTGCTAGCGGCCGGGTTTCTACAAATTGATATTCGCTGTGGTACTGACTAATAATCTGCAATACATCAGTAACGATAAGTAAGGTCAGGTTGGCCGCAACACACTTATGTTCCCCCCAGCCAAATGCGATAAGATTGCGACGCAGATCAGTATCACACCAGCGCTGCGGCATAAATTCGCTGGCATCTTGCCATTGTGCAGGATTGCGCTGCGATGCATATGGGCAAGCAACGATGGTGTCATCAACGCTGACTTTCAGCCCACTCGGTAAGGTATGATCTTTCAAAGGCAGTCTGGTAAGGTTCCACGCAACCGGCCATAACCGTAATGCCTCCAGCACTACCCACTCTTTGTTATCAACTTGCGCCGCCGGATGCCTACCTTGCAGATATAAACTCCAGCTCAATGCAAACCCCACTGAGCCGGCACTGGCGAATAAAAACGATAAAAACACTTCCACCATGTCCATGACCGGGACATCATCGTTGCAATGCTGGATAACGGCATCCAACACATCACTGTGCACCGATTTATGTCGTAGCCTGGCTTGTACCTCGGCTTTTAACGCCCGCAGCGCTTTGTGGCGAAACACCATACGCCGCCACCAGGAAAATTGACTTCGTGCACCTGAGAACACCGACCGGCGAACGATCAAATCGACATATTTAAACGTATTTTTCATCTGTGGCTGGTTTATCAGCGTAGAGCGTAGAAACTGATAAATCAACCAGTTACCGCTATCAGGCCACTGCGTGCGCCCGGTCAAGCTGCCCTCAACTAATGGCGCCAACAGCGTTTTGTGCTGAAGATAATGGTTATGTAATAATTTTATCGCTGCTCTGGCAATGTCGACCTGCCGGCTACGCGGCCCAAACAGGCCGTTTTTGGTAAAAAAAAAGTCTGAGTGCGGGGCATAGTTCTGTTCCTTATTCGCTAACACCGCTTTAGCATCCTCGACGGAGGTAAGGAATTGGCTGCCACCGGGAAATTCAATTACGTTATCGCCTGAAGCCAAACCAAGATCAAGAAAGTGATAAGGATCGCGATACAGTGCATCCGATTGTTCAAATTTCATCTGTATTGCCCCGCTTATCTGCCAACACCCGGCCACAAAAACCAACCGGTGTAGGTAAGGCTGTCATTACCACATAAGGTGCAGCATCAGCAGGCAATTGCAGTCTATACCGGCAGCTAAGTAAATGGCTTAGTAACATCATCTGACATAACCCCAGCTGCGAACCGATACAGCCTTTGGGCGCCCAGCCAAACGGTACATAGCTGCCAGGCTGGGTTTCTTTTTCCTCGAGCCACCGCTCAGGCCTGAACAGGTCCGGGTCATGCCAGTAACGTGGGTTTCGATGAATAAAATAGGGGCTCATAATAATGGCCGAGTCTTGCAGAATTTCCTGCCCGGCAATACTCATGTCAGTGCGGGCTGTACGCGCCACGACCGGAACATTCCACATTCTGAGCACCTCACGCACAAACGCATACAACAGTGGAGCCCGCTTCATTGGTGCCTGGCAAAACTCAGCCAGTGGCAGAGGTCGCAACTCCTCGCGGATTTTTTCGGCCCATACTGGTTGCCTGCTTAACTCAAACGCAAGGCAACTCAGCGCTGCCCCCGGAGGCCCATTGACCGCGGTATGCACAGTAACCATAGCGTCAACGGCCCTGTCCATACCAAGACGGTCTAATAAGCGCACACTGGCATCAAGTAAATCTGCTTGGCTCGGTAACTTGCCCCTGGCCCGGAGTTTAATATGTTTACGAAACACCGATGCCGTTCGCATACTATGGCGCATCATGCTCAGACGCTGTCGCCAGGTTTGCGGCTTCGGTTCAGGGTCCAGTAAATAGGCCAGCTTATTCTGCTGGTCAGCATGGATAACTCGCGTATCCTGCTCAGACAAACCCGACACTAACTGCGGCAATAAGGTCCTGACAACCATGTGTTGGATCACATCATTAAAGTTTACCGCTGAAGCGCTCTGCTCTGCCTGATGCAAATGCGCAGCCATATCACCATGCAGCTGAAGTAATGCGGTGGCCGACGTTGCATTGCGTAACGTATCCAGCCACAGCATACGAATTTCCTGCCAGCTAACAGCAGCTGACTTCCTACGTAGAATTAAATCAATTAATCGGTCAGGTAGGGTTAAATCAGCGTAATTTTCTTTGCTGACCGTTTTTGACGCTGCAGCGGAAAAAATGCAAGCGGTATGGTCATTCAATTTGAAGTTTTCTTCACCCGCGTGGCAACGCTGTTTTAAAGCAGAAATATGCGGACTCTCTGTAGGTATAGCCATCACTCAATTCGCTTTGTTATTGTCGTTATTTGCGTGTTACACAGCTATGTTATGTCGTTGTAACAGCGCCCTGCAGTAACCAGCCAGGACGCTAACTCTCTCTACTGCAAAGCTGCAGCGTTAGTGGTTAGATGTTATGGTATAACACCCAACGCCACCAGGTCTCATTGCGTGAACCGCAGCCGCGGTTATCAATACGTAGACCCATTTTTTTCATTATTGCTTGTTGAATTTTTTTCATTTTTAGCTCCAACTTGTTGATATTTTGAATTTTAAAACATCGACAGCGCAACTGATGCGAAACCAACATACACCCCAAAAAACAAACATGTCAACAACATAAATTAGCAATTTTAAACAAGGGTTTATTTATATTTAACTTTTTAAATACATGACCAGGCTTAAATAGATACAAAACAGCAAAAGCGCAGCTGGCCGCCATTGCCGACAAATGCTCTATTCATAAGCTGATGACGCAAGCAAAAACGGAAGTGCATACCCGCTATAGCTAACCGGCGCGTTATTCAACCGCTGGTAGCAACACAGCATAATTGACTAATTGTTTATTTAATGTAAATTAAGTGCATCTACTTTCTCTGCAAAGCCCTTAATCATGGCGACGATACAATTATTAATTGGCGGGACAAGTACCCTGCCAAGCATTAGTAACAAATTACAGAAGAAGCAGGATATAGCTGAAGCTTCCATGAAAGACAAAAGTGTTACTATCGACCGGGTGTTGGCTGCCCGCATGCGTAACGCCACACTTGATGAAATGAAAATGCTCAGCGACATGTCCATGAAGGAGTTCAGAACGCTGTTGCTTGGTCAAGGCATAAGCGCCAGCAGATTTACAGACCAACAACTGCAGCAAGCCGTAAACATAGAAGTAATTAATTTAAGAAACATTGCTGTGCAATTACTACAGGCAGATTTTCTTAAGTCAGACACGCCCATTATTATCTCTGGCACCCCAGCAGGTGCTGTAGGGTTAGTCGCCAAAGTACTAGGGCCTACAACCACCGCCAACGGTATGCCAATCGGCGCTTCGGTTTGGTGGACTTATGACACCAGATTGAGAATAGAAGCCATCCATTACTCAGACAAAAATAGCCATTTGGTAGTAAACCCATGAGCTTTCTCAAACCTGTCTTTTTATTAATTGTGTTAGTTTTTACTGCAGCCTGCCAGGCAAATAGCCACCATTACATGGACTGCGACTGGGTTATTCCAACTAGCCTGAAGCAAAAAGCCGAGCACGAATACAGTAATAGTGTTGATGCCAGCGATTTAGAAAACTGGCAGCCAGCCTCTGTGATGTTTACGACGTACTCAGGACTACAACAAGACTACTACCGCGATCTCGCTACAAGCGTCGACACTGACGTTTTATTGCTGGAACATACCGCTCAGCCTACAGACAGCTTCAAATATGTCTCGTCATTTGTGCGTCAAGAAAGTTTTGGCATTCCCTTCATGGTGGCTGAGCTTAGTATTATCAAAGACAATAAAATGCTGGTCATATCCGGCCTGGCAGAAGACGACGCTATAACGTTAACCAACGGCTGTGCTGACGTTACTCAGGTTCAGCAGCACTATGAAGTGCTGCAACAGATCGAAAACGGTTTTCAGGATTTTCTAAATAGTCAGCACGGTATGCGGGTTGTTGTGCCCTGAAACGCACATACTGCCCTGTTATTTAACCACTTTAAGGTGTTTTCGCTTATGCGCCTTATCAATAGCAATATCTTCGGCAATGGTCTTTTCCGGCATAACATCCGCCCAACTGCGCGGGCCGGCAGTTAGGCCGCCGCCAACATCGGTCAGCTCTTCGGGTATTTCAGTAGTACATAATTCATCAGACCATTTTTGCGCTCTGCCAAGTAGCTAGGCTTCAAGTTCTGGTGTGCCGGGTTGTGGTCTGTTCTGCGTAATCACTGATACCGCTGTTTATGCTCTGCAATAAATAATTCAATTTGCGCAGTGACTTCTTCAACAGAGGGCTTTGCCCCCATAGCTTGCTGTTCATCAAACCACTCCAGCACTTCAACGTTAACTAAATAGGATAATTCATGGCAGTATTGCGGCTGACGCACCCACACCTGCGAAGCAAAAGGCGATGGATTCTCAAGCTTGCTGCATTGGGTAAAACCATTCGCAGCGACATAATTGGGTAACCAAAAACCCAACACTATGCGCATCATAAAAGCCAAGGCCAGCAATACCAGCGACGTCCTCACCCACAATGCAAAATGCTGCTCTGGCAAATTGCCGAAATGCCGCCTTAGCATAATGTAGATTGACATTAAAAAAATGGGCGCGGCAATTAACCCTGGGATAACCATCATAGAGACTCTGACGTAAAACTCTGACTTATTTAAACTGACAAGTTGCTGTAAAAACTGAGTAGCAAAAAAGGCGTAGCCTGCAGTCATCGCCAGCATCACAAAGGACAATAATACTGCAAGCCCTTTTTTACGTTCAAAGTCTGCGCTCTGCTGTGGCATTACTGTAGACTCCATTTCGGAACAGCAAATAACTCATGTAAAAATGTTAACGTATCTTCGTTCCATTTAGTTTTCAGCCTTTTTGACTTCATTTCCGCTCTCATAATGTCACTTTCAATTTGATTTTGAGCATCTGATAGCATCTGAGAAATATGACGCCCAAGTTGTACATGCTCATCAATCAGCAAAAACAGAGTTGTTGCGAGTACGCCAACAGCCAATACGATTAAAAGTGGTCCAACAATTAACGTTGCGGATCCGCCCGCAATTATGGACAAAAAACCCAGCGCAATCGCCGAGGCTGCACCGGCATAAATAACATCTGCCGCTACGCCGCCGACGAAGTCGTGCCAGGTTTTCTGATCATTTAGCAGCTGATCAACAGCATGAAAGCCCACCGATAGCACCAATGACAAAACAAAGCCGCCTTTAATCGCCTTTGCAGCATCCATTTTACCTATGCCCATTGACACAACTTTGGGGTGGCTAGCCAAATAGCGGGTTCCTGTTAGATGCTGTCTTAATGCTGTATAACCTTTGACAATCACATAGGTGCGGCCATGGTAAGTTTTAATCTGGTATTTAGTTAGTAAGTTGCCGCTTTTACTTAAATCTTTCGCCAATACGGCCAGTGCAGCTGCATCTGCAGTTACCGGAATTGCCGACATGAACATTTTAACCTGCTCATTATACCGCTCCCATAACTGCCCTAGCGCTGGGTTTTGAAGCGCCAGTTGCTTCATCCAGGCATTTATTTCTGCCTGTTGCATACCTTGCTGGCGTTTAATATTTACCGCCAACTCGAAAAACTCGGCGTCATTCATAACAAACAATGTGTGTGAGTTAGCCGACAGCGCCTTGGCTAAGGCTTCTTTTTGCTGGTTTTGCTGCGCTTGCATGCGAATTTGGTTTGTACGCTGAATATCGTGAAGGGTTTTCATAAGCCTGCCTCATCCGTGAAAAGCAGAAAGATAACACAATTTACATTTTTAAAACAATTAAGCACTGCGACTGTGAAGCTTTTAAATAAAGACTAACAGCGGTAGTATCGCAAACAGTGCTGCATTGTAATGGCCGAATAAATGTCATCTGAAACAATAGATTACTACAACCAAAACGCTGCAGAGTTTGCCGCAGCGACAGATCAGATAGACATGACAGCTTTATATGCCGCGTTTTTGCCTTTGGTTAAAACCGGCGGCCTTATTCTTGATGCCGGTTGTGGCAGTGGCCGGGATGCGGTTTACTTTAAACACCTCGGCTTTAACGTAAGCGCTTTTGATGCCAGTAGTGGACTGGCAAAAATAGCCAGTCAGCGCCTTAAGCAACCCGTTGCCGTACAACAATTTGAGCAGTTAAACGACCACGAACTCTATGACGGTATCTGGTGCTGCGCCAGTCTGTTGCATGTTGCCGCTGACAATTTAGTTTCGGTACTAGGCCGCTTACAACAAGCATTAAAGCCGGGTGGCGTACTATATGCTTCTTTTAAATACGGTGATGGTGAGCGCGAAATAAATGGCCGCTGTTTTACTGATATGAATGAAGAGAAACTGAAAAGCTTAGTCGCGACAGTTAGAAACCTAAGCATCAGTAAAACCTGGCTGACGCAGGATCAGAGGCCAGAGCGCAGCCAAGAGTGTTGGCTAAATGCGCTACTGTTTAAGGATGCAATCTAAACATGGCCGGTATGCAGCAACAACTGGATTTTATTGCTTATATTCAGCGCATGCTGAATGAAGGTGACTTTAGTGCCACCTATAAGTTTGCCTTACTGCATGCCATTGCCGATGTTTGTATTGAACACCCGCTGCAACAACCTGACAGTGAGCTGGTGATCACCCTGGACGAACTGGTGGATAAATTTATCCTGCTGTACTGGCATCATGCCATGCCGTTTGCTGCTGGTAGTAATGGCGATGCCGCACTTTTAAAGCAAAACACCGGCAGGCAATCTAAAGTGATTAGCGTGTTGTATGAGTGCCAGCAAAACGATATCCGCAATATCCGCCAATTAAAAGACAGCCCCTACTGGAAGCAGATTTACCGCGCTACGCTGGCCACATTAAAAGATGGCCCTTTGTGGCGACTGCAGATCCTGGCCAAACAAGCGGAGTGTTTTTTATATCCGCATAGCGATAACGGTAAATTTATCAAACTTAGTGCCGGCATCGCCTATTCGTTTCGCCGCTATTACGATCTGGTCGTGTATTTGGCAAAAAATGCCTGGCTACAGAAAATTCAAAGCATTAAAGACAATCAAAAACTGCTTGGCGCACAAAGCCAGCTGCATGAGTTTTTGTTTGGCATCGATAGAAATGCGTTAAATAAAGCGAGACCAGTGTTAATTGAGATCCAGCGCGGCCAGTGTTTTTACTGCCATAAACCATTAAAGGATGCCAACAGCACTGATGTAGATCACTTTATTCCTTTTGCCCGTTACTCTACCGATTTAGGCCATAACTTTGTTGCGGCCCACAGCAGTTGTAACAACAGCAAACGCGACTATCTCGCCGCGCAACAACACCGGGACAATTGGCAGCAGCAAAACCTGGTTAAGTTTGAAAAAGTACTCAGCACCGAGCTGGGGGCCTATTTTTATTGTGACGCCACTAAATCGTTAGCCGTAAGCGATTGGGCTTACTCTGTTGCACAGGCTAATGGTGCTAAACTCTGGTTGAGTAAAGATGAATTTGTCGTTGCCGGTAGCACAGCAACAGTCACAGCGCAGCTGGCCAACACACAGCTAAGCGCAGCAAATGATGCAGATACTGAAGCAGTACAGCCGACCCGTGCGAATACTAGCCCATTAAAATTACGCTATTTTCCCAATATCAAAATCGCCTGTGGTCATTTTAAAACCGGTGATGACAGTGGTGTCGAGTACCTGGATGCCCCCTTCGGCTTTGGTAGCCTTAACCCTGAAAAACACTTTTTAGCCCGCGCCAGCGGTAATTCTATGAACGGCGGCAAACAGCCAATATTAGATGGCCAACTGTTACTATTGGAGCTTATTACCCCGCAAAATGCCGGCTCGTTGCAAAACTGCACAGTGGCGATAGAACGGCAAGATGTAAGCGGCGACAACCAGTATTTGCTGCGCGATGTAAAGAAAATTGCCGATGGCCAGTACCAGTTAATCGCAAAAAATCCTGACTATCCACCTGTTGCTGCCGACGACAACATGCGTACTTTCGCCAGGCTTAAAGGTATTGTTGAGTAGCCCCAAGTGTATGTACCACTCTTCCCATCGTTGATCCAACAGCGCTATACCTTCCAAGTAAATGAGCGCGGTAATAGATGCCGATTTAACCGACGAGCAAAAAGCGCAGTTTTTAGACGAGGTGTGCCAGCGCTGCCCGCTGCATGACAATTTAAGCCACACCAGCGAAGTGGTGCATAGTTTGGCTTAGGCTAGAAAGGTATTACCTTTGGCTGTTAGCCTGCACCCGCTCAGACATAGTTTGCACCCGATTGGTCAACACCCTGGTGGTTAACGCTAAACCGCCGGGGCGCAGCAGCCGTTCAATAATCGACAATCGTGGGTCGGTATTGCCTTTTTCAACTTCGCGCAGGGTTTTCTCTGACACCTTGCACAGCCTGGCGTAATCAGCCTGGGTTAGCTGATACAAGCGGGTGCGGATAGCGTAAATAGTCTGCCCTAGCGTTATTTCAGCGCGGTTTAACTTATCGCAAATATCTGCAATAACGTCGCTTTGATTAAGTTGGCTCATAACAACTGCATCCGTTTTAGTTTGGTTTCAAGCTGGGCAAAGCCAATCGCCGGAAAATGTAATATTTCATCGGGGCAACCCGCTTCGGCCAACATGTGCGGCACCGGCAATAGTTTTTCTGCCCAGTGCTGCAGGCTTGCCAATAATGTTGCCGGCGCTACGTAAGCGACAAGCTGCTGCGCCACCGCGGCAAAATTAACCTCTCCGGCCAGTTCACAACCCCGCCCCCAACGAAACAGCCTGGTTACCTGCTCGGGATCGGCTTTCATCGGTGCAAAATCATAGATGGGCGCGAAGCGTATTTGGCCGTTATCTTTGATAAAAGACATATTGCGGCCGTGGTTGTCGCTGTTACCAAATACCAAATTGAGCAGATCCCGTATTACATATTCCGTAACAAAGGCCTCGCATGTTTGGTTAAACACCCCCTCCAACCGCTGCCACAATGCTTCAATTACATCGAAATGATCCCAACTACTGCCAGGGCCGGCATCAATAACAGAGTACACACTTTCCATGCCCAAACGCTGCAGGCAACCATCACGCTTTACTACATCAAACCGTGGCAGCCATAGGCTGACATTGCCATCAACCTCGCGGATCTGCAGCTGTGTCGTATCTATGGTACTAATACCGGAATTGGCTAACAGGTTGGCTAACACCCGATAATAGATACCTTCTGCTTTTAAGATGTTGTTGTCCCGCGTGGTACGGTTATTACGGGCAAACTTAACCAGATAGGGTTTTGCTGTGGCTGACTTGCCGGCAAAGTCGGCATCGATAAATACTTCGTCGTTATCGAGCATTAGCAGCAGTTTAGGTGCTACGCCGGCCGCCCCTGTCGCACCGCCCACGGCCGCCCCCTGGCTGTTGGCATATTCCAGAAAATCATGCTCTAAAGTACATACGGTATCGACAGCGAAACGCAGCTGCGGTGCTGGTGTGTTGTGTAATAGGGCTTCTTTTACCCGCAGATTACCAATAGGTGAGATACAGGTTTTCTCCAGCAACAGGCAATCTGCTTCGAACACCGGTAAATGTGCAATGTCGAGTTTTTTCAACCACCATTGCCTGGCCTTGCCAGCGGGCAACAGATCATCCAGCAGCCCGGGCCAGCGGGGATACTCTGTGGTAATAACAGATACCGGGGCGTTAACCGTTACCGCTTGCTCTGCTTTGGAATCAAAGGTTACCTGAGGCAGCTTAATGTAATCGAACAGATATTCGATACTGACGGGGGTGTGTTTACCCCCGCCGTGAAAACGCAGTACGGCAGTATCATGCCAGGCACCGGCAAAAAAGACTTGCAACAGCATTAACACCCTCCAGAGCTATATACGGTAGTTTAACTCCGTTTAAATAGCATATAACAGTAGTTTGTTACCGCTAAATAGTCAAAAAGGCAAACTTAACGGCAGTTTATTACCGTAAGCAGGTATTAATGAGTACAAGTCGACATAGCTGCCACGCACATAGGTTGGGTTAAACAACAGCTAAGGTTTAATCACAAAAGCTCTGGCGCCTAAATCGAGCGCCAGTGCGCGCAGTTCGCTTTGCTGTGCCACCGGCGCATAGGCAAAACAGCTTACCTGCAGGCCGGCATCGCTGGCGGTGTGAATAAACTGGCATACCTCACTAAAACCGAACTGAGTGGGCTTAACCGCTTGTTGATAAGCCGGTGGATTGCTCGCTGGCAGGTACACTTCTAACCGCTCTACTTCCAGTTCAAGCAGCTGCTGGCAAATTGCCGGGGCCAGCTGCGCGTCCACCAAACCATAGGTTACCAACGTTATTGGCACGCCATGGCGTTTGGCCTTAAAGGCTGGTAAAAACGCAGCTAACACATCTAAATGCAGCAGTGGGTCGCCAATACCGGCGATAGCCAGGCCCTGTAATTCAAATTCTGTCGCCGCCTGCTGCTCGTAGCCTTGCTGATAAGCCTGTTCGGCAGCGTCGAGTAACTGCTGTGGCGTAGGTGTGGGCGTTAACTGGCTGACTAAAGCACTGTGCCCAGAGCGCTGCAATAAGGATTGTGCCGCAGGAAGATCACTGCCGCAGTGCAACGTAAGCCGCTGCTGATCCAGGTAAGAGTATGTAGATGTTGTCATAGCGCTTCCTTTAAAGCTTGATAATATTGCTACTATTGCACGCTGATAAAAATTTAACCTTAAAAACCTGTTTTACATCAAGCTGGCATTATTAGCGGCTGCTAAACTTGAAGCCTGCAACACAAGCCGGTGAAAAGTCATGAAACCCATGCCTAAATTCAGGATATGGCGAGAACAGCGGGTTATTCTGGCCAGCGTGAATGGCAGTTGGAACCGCTTCACTGCCGAGGATTATGCACAGGAGTTTAAAGTGCTGGCGAAGCCCTTGGCCGGCACTGACTGGGCACACATTGTTTATTTGGATAACTGGCAATTGGGCGTGCCGGAAATAGAGCCCGTCATCACTGAGCTGGTTAACTGGTGCCTTGCTAACGGCCTGCGCTACGCCGCTCAGGTATATTGCCCGAATATGATGAAGCGTTATCAGCTGGATAAAATGATTGTCGAGCATACGGCAACATTTGAACGCCGGGTTTACCCCGACGAGCAGCAAGCACTGGCCTGGTTAAGCTCGGTGAGCTTCACTGTAGACAGTTTAAGCCTAAAGCACACCGGCTAGACCAGCCTGTATCAATAAAACCGATTAAACCAACCGCTAAAACTTGCTGTCGTAACCTAAGTTCGCCGTCTATAGTTTTAGGCACCTTAGCGGGTATCTGTTTAACAACCTGCAAAAAAATCAACGACCAAGGAGCAACTGATGGACAACAATACCGCCGGTAAATGCCCGGTAATGCACGGTGGCAATACCTCTGCTGCCAAAAGCGAGAAAAACTGGTGGCCCAACAGCCTTAACCTTGACATTTTGCACCAGCACGACAGCAAAACTAACCCGCTGGGTCAGGACTTTAACTATGCGCAAGCGTTTAAAAAACTGGACCTTGAAGCCGTTAAAAATGACTTGAAGGCGCTGATGACCGACAGCCAAAGCTGGTGGCCGGCCGACTGGGGCCATTATGGCGGTTTGTTTATCCGTATGGCCTGGCACAGTGCCGGCACCTACCGCATTGCCGATGGCCGTGGCGGTGGTGGCACCGGTAACCAGCGTTTTGCACCACTAAACAGCTGGCCAGATAACGGTAACCTGGACAAAGCCCGCCGCCTGTTGTGGCCTATTAAGCAAAAATACGGCAATAGCCTGTCGTGGGCCGATTTAATGATTTTAGCCGGCAATATGGCCTATGAGTCTATGGGGTTAAAAACCTTTGGCTTTGCCGGCGGCCGCGCCGATATTTGGCACCCGGAAAAAGACATTTATTGGGGCTCAGAGAAACAGTGGCTGGCCCCCAGTGGCAGTGAGGGCAGCCGCTACTCTTCATCGGCACAGGGCGGTGAACGCGATTTGGAAAACCCGTTAGCGGCGGTAATGATGGGCTTAATTTACGTAAACCCTGAAGGCGTGGATGGTAAGCCGGATCCGCTAAAAACTGCACACGATGTGCGTATTACCTTTGCCCGCATGGCGATGAATGATGAAGAAACCGTTGCCCTAACCGCCGGCGGCCATACGGTAGGTAAAGCCCATGGTAACGGCAAAGCACAAAACTTAGGCCCCGAGCCGGAAGCGGCCGATGTACACGAACAAGGCCTGGGCTGGAACAACCACAAAGGCCGGGGTATTGGCCGTGATACGGTAACCAGCGGTATTGAAGGCGCCTGGACCACCCACCCGACCAAGTGGGATAACGGTTACTTTTATTTACTATTTACCTACGACTGGGAGCTGAAAAAAAGCCCGGCCGGTGCCTGGCAGTGGGAACCCATAAATATTAAAGAAGAAGACAAGCCGGTTGATGTGGAAGACCCGTCTATTCGCTACAACCCCATTATGACTGACGCCGATATGGCGATGAAAATGGACCCGGCGTACCGCAAAATATCGGAAAAATTCTATAAGGACCCGGCCTATTTCTCTGAAGTATTCGCCCGCGCCTGGTTTAAATTAACCCACCGCGATTTAGGGCCGAAAAGCCGCTATTTGGGGCCAGATGTGCCAAAAGAAGACCTGATCTGGCAAGATCCGGTACCCAAAGGCAATTATGACTTAACCGACGCTGATATTAATACGCTGAAGAGCCAGTTGCTACAAAGCGGCTTAAGCCAAAGCGAGTTGATCGCCACCGCCTGGGACAGCGCCCGGACCTTCCGTGGCTCGGACTACCGTGGCGGCGCCAACGGCGCACGTATCCGCTTAGCACCGCTTAACCAGTGGCAGGCCAATGAGCCAGAACGTTTAGCCAAGGTGCTTAAGGTGTTAGAAGGCATTAAAGCCAGCTTTAATAAACCGGTTAGCATGGCCGATTTAATTGTATTAGGTGGCAGTGCGGCCGTTGAACAAGCCGCCAAAGCGGCCGGTGTTAACGTTAGCGTGCCCTTTGCACCGGGCCGCGGCGACGCCAGCGCCGAGCAAACCGATGCCGAGTCGTTTGAGGTGTTAGAGCCGCTGCACGATGCCTACCGTAACTTCCTGAAAAAGGATTATGTGGTACAGCCGGAAGAGTTAATGCTGGATAAAACCCAGCTGCTGGGCTTAACCGCGCCAGAGATGACCGTGCTGATTGGCGGCATGCGCGTGCTGGACACCAACTACGGCGGCACTAAACACGGCGTATTTACCGATAAACCCGGTGTGCTAACGAATGACTTTTTCGTTAACTTAACCGATATGCGCTACAGCTGGCAGCCGGCCGGTAAAAACCTGTATAACATTGTCGAGCGTAACACCGGCAAGACCAAATGGACCGCGACCCGGGTCGATTTAGTGTTTGGTTCAAACTCAATATTGCGCTCGTACGCCGAAGTGTATGCCCAGCACGATAACAAACAAAAGTTTGTGCAGGATTTTGTTAAGGCCTGGGTAAAAGTGATGAACGCCGACCGTTTTGATCTGAGCTAAGCCGCTGCACAGCACCAGCTAGTCGCTTGAAACCAAAGCCCCGCGTTAAACCGTGGGGCTTTTTGTTACCAATTCCGCCGAAAAATGGGGTCGAAAAATGGGGTCAGAGAACTCTGACCCCATTTTGCATTTTTGTTGCGGCTATCCACGCAAAGCTTGTTATAGCGCAAACTTTTGCTACAGCAGTATTCGCTACTACCTGGCAAAACAGCTACAGTAATTAAGCCAGAACTAATTTACCGAGGTAACAAAATGCAAGCAAATGTCGGTGGTATTGATAAGGTGGTGCGAATTATTGGTGGCGCAATATTAATTGCTCTGGCTGCAACAGGTACTGTTGGGCTGTGGGGCTGGATAGGCGTGGTGCCGCTGCTTACCGGCTTATTTAACTTTTGCCCGCTGTACAGCTTGCTCGGTATTAAAACCTGCAAGTTAAATTAAGTGGCAAACCGCAGGCCTTTGCTGTACTTACAGCAAAGGCTTAAGCGCTTTGGCCAGTAGCGGCGCCATACTAATGGCATTGCTGGCGTGGGCAATACAATCTGTACTCCACACCCGCTTTACCCCGGCGGCTTTAATTAGTGCTAAGGCATCGCCGGCGAATAAGGCATGGGTTACGGCGACATCGACCGAGGCCGCGCCAGCGCTACGTAGTAACTTAGCCGCTTCGGCCAGTGTATGGCCGGAGCTGGCGACATCGTCCATCAGCACCACCTGTCTGCCGCTTACGCTGATATCAGGCAGCTGAATGTGCACCTGTTTATCGCCGCTGCGCACTTTAGTGCATACCGCATAGTCGCAGCCTATTTGCGCTGCTGCCCTTGCCACCCACTGTTCTGACTCGGCATCCGGCCCCATCAGCAACGGCTGCTGACACTCAATAGCAATCAGTTCAGCCAAGCGGGGCGCACCACTAAGCGCTATCGCCTCGCCGCTGACAATGGCCTCGCTTAGCTGATTAATGCGGTGCAAATGCGGATCGACGGTAATCACACCATCGAACAGTTCTGCTAAAAACTGGCCGATAATTTTTTGGCTGACAATTTCGCCGGGGTTAAACGCAATATCCTGGCGCATATAGGCAAGATAGGGCGCCACCAGCCAGATTTTGTTAATGCCAAGCGCGCGGGCATGGCGGGCAATTAACAACAGTTCGACCAATTTATCGTTCGGGTTATTCAGGCTGCGGTACAGCACCAGCTGCGTTGGCACAGTAGCGCTAAATGGCAGCGTTAGCTTTAACTCCTGATCAGGAAAACGGTGCTGCTGATACAGTGACAGCGGCAAGCCAGCCGCATCGGCCAGGCGCTGTGCACCCATTTGCTCATCGGCGCTGGCTAATAACATAACAGACATCGTTCTACTCCGGTTCCTGTGTAGTCACAGGCTTAAGTCCAAAAGTGTGAGTATTCAACACGCGTTAGTATTCTACAAACAGTGGCTGCAGCGCTTCGGCTGCGCCTATTGTGTAACCACTGCTGCGCTCGCAGGCCTGGCGGGCAAATTCCAGCTCGGTTGGGAAAGCCGCGTACACCCTGTACAGTAACTGCCCCTTTGTTACCTGCTCACCCAGTTTCACCATTAAATCTACGCCAGAACCTTTGGCACGCGGCGCCCCGGCAGAGCGGGCAATGCGCGCTAGCTGCACATTATCAATGCCAATAACAGTGCCGCTGTCTGTAGCCGTGATATCAAAACTGAGCTTCGACAGCGGCGGCGCGTCCGGGTCGAAGTCTATTTTGCCCTGGGCGGCAATAATATCCTGCATCTTCGCCAATGCCCGGCCTGAGTCGAGAATATCGCGCGCGATGGCAAAACCATCACCGCCACGCACGTCTGGCGCAAACTCTAACATACGGCCGGCTAACCGTAGCGCCTTTTGCCGTAAATCATTGGGTGCCTGCTCATGGTTTTGCAGCACCCGCATCACATCGCGGGCCTCCAGCGCTGGCCCTATACCGCGGCCTATTGGCTGGCGACCGTCAGTGATGACCACATCGATGGTAATCCCCATCCGTTTGGCGACAAATTCAAATAACTTACGTAGCTTCTGCGCCTCAGGCATCGAGCGCACTTTGGCGGTGGGGCCAAGCGGAATATCCAGCAGTAAGTGGGTAGAGCCGGCGGCGACTTTTTTCGACAAAATCGACGCCACCATCTGGCCGGGCGAATCTATTGAGAGCGGCCGCTCGACTGAGATCAGCACATCATCGGCCGGTGATAAGTCACTGCTGCCGCCCCAGGCCAGACAGCCACGGTGGCGGTGTACTATGTCGGTCAGGAGCTCAAATGGCATATCGACATTGGCTAACAGTTCCATGGTGTCGGCCGTGCCGGCCGGCGAAGTGATAGCGCGCGACGAGGTTTTCGGGCACAGCATGCCGTGCGCCGCCACTATCGGCACCACCAGCATGGAAGTGCGGTTACCGGGAATACCGCCAATGCAATGTTTATCCACCACCGGGTGCTCGTGCCAGTCCAAATGGCGGCCGACTTTGCTCATGGCATCGCTTAAAAAGAACACCTCTTCGCGGTCGAGCTCGCCCTGATTACAGGCCACAACAAAAGCGGTCAGCTCTATTTTCGAATAGCGGTGGTCGGCAATATCCTGCACGATGCGGTTAAAATCGTCGGCGTTTAGCCGCTCGCCGGCAATTTTGCGGTGCAGCGCCGGAATAGAGCGCGCCGGCTCAGCTGGTGACACCGTAACGGCACTGCCATCGGCTACGCCTAACATGGCAAAGGCCTCTTCTGACAAGCCCAGTTGTTGGCAGGCGACAATGCTGGTGTCATCCACCACATTTAAACTAGCTAAAATACGCTTACCGTTGGCCTGCACCTCAATTTTTGCCAGCGCCTGAAAGCCTTCAGCCCGGTATATTTCGCAGTCACGGTGTAAGTAGGCGACGTTTTCGCGGTAGGTGTCTATGCCAACCCGCTTTAGCGTCAATTGCATGGTTTTATTGCTGCTTTTACTCATCACAGCCTGCCTTAATGGTACAACATAGGCTTAATCTACCGGCCAATGCCAATACTGCCAAGTCATTTACGCGTTAACTGCCGTGGCTTTGCGCTGGCGCAAAAAACGCCGGACAGTGCCGGCGTTATGTTTAGCTAAACGGCTTAACGACCGCCCGGCTCGGCAAATTTGGTCATCCAGTCTTTTACCTGGTTATACCAATAAATCGAGTTGTTCGGCTTTAAGATCCAGTGGTTTTCATCCGGGAAGTAGATCATCCGCGATTCGACACCACGGGTTTGCAAGGTGCGAAACAGCTCAAAACCCTGGCCTACCGGTACGCGGTAATCCAGCTGACCATGAATAACCAGCGTGGGTGTGTTGAACTTGTCGGCATGGTAATGCGGCGAAATGCTGTTATAAATGTCCGGGTTATCCCAGTAACCACCAAAACGGGTGGAGTGCACGGCAAAATCCGCCGCCATTTGCGAGTACATGTTGTATACCGCAGCATGAATAAGCAGCGCTTTATACGGGTGCTCGGTGCCCAGTAGCACTGAGGTTAAATAGCCGCCATAGCTGGCACCGCCTGCCACCATGCGCTCGGTATCAATCCAGCTTTGCTGTTCAAACCACTTGGTCGCTGCCTGAATATCCGCCAGCGGCTTGGTGCGCCAGTCCGGGTTAATTGCATCGGCAAAGTCCTGGCCGAAGCCGCTGGAGCCGTGGAAGTTTGGCCAGGCAGTAACATAACCCCAGGAGGCAAAGGTTTGCGCATTCCAGCGATAGCTAAAGCTGTCGCCAATGGCATTATGCGGGCCGCCATGAATTAACATAAACAGCGGGTACTTTTTGCTCTTGTCAAAGCCCGGCGGGTAATGCACCCACATTTGAATATCGGCTCCGTCAGCGCCTTTGTAGGTGACTGACTCATAGCTGCCCAGCTTGGCTTGGGCTAATACCTCGTCGTTGAAAGTATCCAGGCGGCGGGTTTTACCGTTTTTGCTGTCGACCAACACTAGACGTGCCGGGTACATAAAGCTGTCGTTGGTGGCCACCAACTGGTTTTTCGCCGCCAACGCCGGCTGGCCATAGCTGGTGGTTTGGGTAATAGCACGCGGCTTGCCGTTTTTCGCATCAATGTAATACAACCGCCGCACGGCCGCATCGTCGATGCTGGCATAGAAGCCTTTACCATCAGCCGCCCAAACAAAACCAGTTACTGAACGGTCCCAGTTAGTAGTAAGCTCGCGCTGCTTTTTCGCCGCCACGTCATACAGCTGCAACCGGGCAGTATCGGCATAAAAACCGGGGATACGCTGGCTGCTAAAGGCCAGGGTTTTGCCATCTGGGCTAAAGCTGGGGTTAAAATCTGCCGCCGGGTTGGCATTGGTCAGGTTATCGGCTTTATCACTACCGATGCGGGCGATAAAAATATCAATATTCGGGTCTACCCGGTTGCTGCTGCCATTGGCGCTAAAGGCAACATACTGCTCTTTGGCATCAATGTCGTAATCCTCACTGCCTTGGGTTTCGCGCGGTAACTGCTGGCCCAGCGGCTGGGTGACCGGCTGCACGTCGCCACCGGTTGCGGCAATACGAAACAGATGCGCCTGGCGGTTTTCGTCTATCCAGTGGTCAAAGTATGCATAAGGCAGCGCATTCCATTGTTTGGCTGACATTTTATTGTCTTTCTCGGCCTTAATATGTGCGGCCATCTCATCCCAGTTTTTTTCCGGCCAAACGCGGCTGATAAAGTACAGATACTTGCCGACCCATTTAATGCCATACACGCCAGTGGGTACTTCTGTTAAGCGCTGCGCTTCGCCCGGTTTGTTCATCGACAACAGGTAAATCTGGCCGGCATCGTCTTTATCGCGCTGGCTGATAAAGGCCAGGGTATTACCATCAGGTGAAAACACCGGCTCGCTGGCACGCAGGCCTTCCGCCGTTAATGGTGTTTGCTGCTTGCCATCGGCGCTGAACAGCCACAGCCGGGTATGGCCTTTATCGGCTTTAACATCAAATTTGGTTACCGGCGCCACAATAAAGCGGCCATCATTTGAGGTAACCGGCTGGCCAATACGCTCAAGCTGCCATAGCCGCTCAACACTGAGGCTGCTGTCGTCCTGCGCCAGTGCCGCAAAGGGCAGCCAGCACAGCACCAGCAAAAGGTGCAGTTTTTTCATCGGGATAGCTCCGTTGTTATTGTTTAGGTACCGGCAAAATACTAGCACAGGCGACAGACAACGCAGCAGGCACGCGCCAAATGGTGGGGAATTTGCTGTGAATAAAAAAAGGCTGTGAAGGTTGGGTTTATGGCGCACCCGATAGGACGACTCGGGCTATCCTGCCCTCGCCCTAACGGGCCAGCGGAGCTGTTCAAAAACGTTCCTGACTTAATTACTCGTATCATCCTGATACTCGCCTCGATGGGGCCAGCTAAAGCTGTTCCAATGTGCTCCAGGCACATTGGTGGTCGAACCTAACGGTTCGTCTCCTTCGGGGACTATAAACGCAAAAACCGCCGAAATGGCGGTTTTGACGTTTATGGCGCACCCGATAGGATTCGAACCTATGACCTCTGCCTCCGGAGGGCAGCGCTCTATCCAGCTGAGCTACGGGTGCGCAATCTGCTAATGTGCAGAAGCTGCGCATTATAGACAGCCTTGTGGTGTGTGTCTATTGCCTGACTGCGCGTTTTTTCAACACTCAGTTGCATGGTGCATATTTACAAGCTAAATGCCTTAGCGCTATTGTGGTTGTCGGCCTTCTTTGTCGGACTCTGCCTGAACGGATGCGTAACAAAACCTTATTAACTTTTTGGCAATGGCTATTGCTACTGGCATTGCTGCTGGGTGCGGTGTGGGCCACCGAAACCCTAGTCACACATGAACAGCAGCATCAGCGCAGCCAGCAGTTGCGCCATGAAATTGCCAGCGCCGGTCAGCTACGGGCGCTGCTGGAATCTGAGCTGAATATTCCGCTGTATCTGACCATTGGGTTGGCCGCGCATATCCAGGCCAATAACGGTGATATCTCCCCCACTGAAATGCAGTTATTGCTACCTGAGCTGGCGCACCAGGCACGGCATATCCGCAATATTGGCATTGCTCCTGGCAATACTTTGCGCTACGTGTACCCGCTAAGCGGTAATGAAAAAGCCATTGGCATCTACTACCCCGATTTGACCGAACAATGGCCTGATATTGCGGCCATTATTGAAAGACGCGAGGCGCGTCTGGTTGGCCCAATTACGCTGATCCAGGGGGGCAGTGCCTTTATCTACCGGCTGCCGGTATACCTTAATGCCAATGACTACTGGGGCATTGTCAGCACTGTGGTCGATATTGGCTCTGTATGGGCCTTACTGGAGCGACAAACCACCGAGCAAGAAGTGCAGGTGGCCATTCGCAGCCTGAACACTGCAGGCACACCCAGCCCGGCGTTTTATGGTAATGACAGCTTGTTTTATGACGACAGCCTGCTGCTGGGGATCAGCTTGCGCGGCGCGTTATGGCAAATGGCGCTGCGCTCAGTGGCAAATGTGCCTGATCGTAGCGGGCAAATACGCCTGCTAAGTTACAGTATCAGCGCACTGTTACTGGGTTTGCTGCTGTGGCTGTTTATGTCGCGTCAGCATTTGCGCCACAGTGTGTTAGCCCAGCAGCGCAGTAAACGCTACCTGCAAAGTATTATGGATAACGTTAATGATGCCATTATTACCACCACACCTGATGGTGTGATTGAGCAGGTGAATTTATCCTGCCTGCCAATGTTTAATTACACTGCAGGAGCCTTAGTTGGCCAGCACTGGTCAATATTGCTGGCCGAGCCTGACAAATTAGATGAATTGTATAGCGCCACGTCAAATGCAAAAGTCGAATGTGAAACCGAAGGCCGCCGGCGCGACAACAGCTTTTTCCCGATAGCGGTTAACCGCAGCCATATCCAACTGCAAAACCAGAGCAGGCAATTACTGGTGCTGCGCGATTTAACCGAGCGGCAGCAAACCGAACAGTTGAAACAACAGTTTATCTCAACTGTTAGCCATGAACTGCGCACACCACTGACGTCGGTGTCGGCGGCACTGGGACTGGCGGTATCCGGTGCGCTGGGCGAATTAACCGAGTCGCAGCAGCGCATGCTAAAACTGGCGCATACTAACTGCCAGCAGCTAAGCAGCTTAATTAACGACTTACTCGATGTGGAAAAAATTGCCAGCGGCACCATCACGCTGGATCTGACCGCAGTGACACTGCCCCCGCTGCTGACAGACTGCATTAATGACATGCAATTATTACAGCCCGGCATTTTACTGCAGCTGGACTGCCCGCCAGACTTATCACAGGTCGTGGTGAATGCCGACGCCAGCCATCTACAACAAGTGGTGCGCCATGTGCTGGGTAACGCGGTCAAGTTCTCACCCAAGGGTGGCACAGTGCAGGTTGCGGTAAGCCTGGTAGCCGACAATGTGCGGGTCACCATCACCGATCAGGGCAAGGGGGTGGCCGAGGCGTTTGTTCCCAGGCTATTTAGCCGCTTTAGCCAAGCCGACAGTTCAGATCAACGCTTACACAGTGGCACTGGCCTGGGCCTGGCCATTAGCCGCAGTTTAATTCAGCAAATGCATGGCAGTATGGGCTACTATCCGGCTGCTTTGCATGGCAGCTGTTTTTACTTCGAACTGCCCTATCAGCCAGCACTGCAGCCGAAACGGTTGCCCTAAGCCGGTTTTTGTCTTAATTTGTTGGCAACTGGCTGCAAAGCGGGTGTATTAGTGTCAGCTTTTGGCATACTCGGATGTGCAGCTGCGCCCAGGCGCATTAATTACAACAAAGGTCCTACATCTTCCAGGGAGATTTCCATGCGTAAAACGCTTATTGCCAGCGCTATTGGCACCGTACTGGCACTCAGTGCCTGCTCTGATAACACTGCTCCACAGCAAACTGACACCGCACAAAGCCAGCAACAAGCAGCCCCGGCGGCCGATGTTACTTCAACCAACCCGTTAATGGTTAAAAGCATGCTGCAATACGAAGCACCGAACTTTGCCGAAATAAAAGACGAGCACTTCCTGCCAGCCTTTGAAGAAGGTATGAAGCAGCACATGACCGAAGTGCTGGCCATTGCTAATAACCCAGAGCCTGCTACGTTTGAAAACACCCTGGTGGCGCTGGAGAAAAGCGGCGAGCTGTTAACCCGTACCTCGCGCATTTTCTACAACCTGGCTGGTTCAGATTCAAACGAAGCGCGGCGTAAAATTCAGTCAGAGTTGGCGCCGAAAATGGCGGCGCATTCTGACAACATTAACTTAAACCCACAGCTGTTTGCCCGTATTAAAAGCCTGTACAACCAGCGCAACGAGCTGCAACTGGACAGCGAGTCAACACGCTTAATTGAAGTGTACTACGAGCGTTTCGTCCGCTCTGGCGCAGAGCTGACCGAAGAGCAAAAAACCGCTATTCGTGCCTTAAACGAAGAGCACTCTAAACTGACCACTCAGTTCTCGCAGAACCTGCTGGCTGAAACCAAAAAAATTGCCGTTATTGTTGACACCAAAGAAGAATTAGACGGCTTTTCTGATTCACAGATCACCGCTGCCGCTAATGCCGCCAAAGACGCCGGCCATGATGGTAAATACTTGATCAGTATCACCAACACCACACGCCAGCCTGCCCTGACGCAGCTAAGTAACCGTGAACTGCGTAAACGTATTTGGGAAGCGTCAGCTAACCGTGCGCAAAGTGGTGACACTGACAACCGGCCGCTGGTAGCCCGTTTGGCTCAGCTGCGTGCAGAGCGTGCCAAGCTGTTAGGCTATGACAACTGGGCCAGCTATGGTCTGGAAGCGCAAATGGCGAAAACCCCACAAGCGGTGTTTGATATGTTAGGCAGCATGGTACCGGCAGTAGTCGCCAACACCAAAGTAGAAGCTGAAGCCATTCAGGCAATGATCAAACAAAAAGGCGGCGATTTTGAGCTGCAGCCGTGGGACTGGGAATACTACGCTGAGTTTGTTCGTCAGGCGAAATACGACCTGGATGAAAACGAAGTAAAACAATATTTTGAATTTGACCGCGTATTAAAAGACGGCCTGTTCTACACCATGAACCGCCTGTACGGTGTTACCTTCAAAGCACGGCCAGACTTGCCAACCTACCACCCGGACGTAGACGCGTACGAGCTGTTTGACGCCGACGGCACCAGCCTGGCCATTTTCTATGCCGACTACTTTGCCCGCGAAGGCAAACGTGGTGGCGCCTGGATGAGCTCATTCGTTGGTCAGTCACACTTACTGGGCCAGAAGCCGGTGGTGGTGAACGTGATGAACATTCCAAAAGCGCCAGAGGGTGAGCCAACACTAGTAAGCTATGACCATGTAACCACCATGTTCCACGAGTTAGGCCATGGCCTGCACGGCATGTTCTCAGACGTGAAATACCCGACACTGGCGGGTACTTCAGTATCACGTGACTTTGTTGAATTCCCGTCTACTTTCGAAGAAGACTGGGCGGCCAACCCGGAAGTGATTGCTAACTATGCCAAGCACTACAAAACCGGCGAGCCAATCCCGGCTGAGCTACTGGCAAAAGTAATGAAGTCACGCAGCTTTAACCAGGGCTTCGACACGCTGGAATATATCTCAGCAGCATTGTTGGATATGGAATGGCACTCTCTGTCAGCTGACGAGCCGCTGCAAGATGTAAACGCCTTTGAAGCGGCAGCACTGAAAAAACACGGTGTCGATTTAGCAGCAGTGCCACCGCGTTATAAGTCGACGTATTTCTCTCACTCAATGGGTGGCGGCTACTCAGCCGGTTACTACGCCTATATGTGGAGTGAAATTCTGGCGGCTGATGCCTTTGCCTATGTGCAAAGCCAGGGCGGCCTGAAGCTGGAAAACGGCCAAAACTACCGCAAAAACATTCTGTCTGTGGGTAACTCACGGCCGCCAATGGAGTCTTACAAAGCCTTCCGTGGCCAGGAGCCGACCACAGATGCGCTGTTAATCCGCCGCGGTTTAAAAACCAAAGTAGATTAATGATGCAACTTGACGAACCGACTTGCTTACGTCAACACGCCGTGAACCCATCCCTGGGGCTCGATTCGGCCGTCCAGGCCTGCAACGGTTGACTTAAAGCAAGTCGATTCTCACTTAAGCTCAGACAAAAAAGCCCGGCTGATAACGCCGGGCTTTTTATTTACGCCAACCGCACTTAACTGCCGGCCACCTGCATCTGGCTTACCAGCACCGAGCCGGTTAATACGCCGCCACGCCGGTCAATATCATTTCCCACCGCCGCAATTTGCATAAAGATGTCTTTTAAATTACCGGCTATGGTTACCTCAGACACCGGGAATTGGATTTCGCCGTGCTCGACCCAAAAACCGGCCGCGCCGCGCGAGTAGTCGCCAGTGACGGTATTTACACCCTGGCCCATCAGTTCAGTTACCAGCAAGCCCTTACCCATAGTGCGGCACAGCTGGCGTAAGTCTTCATCGCCGTGGCTTACCAGCCAGTTGTGAATGCCACCGGCATGGCCGGTGCTGGCCATACCCAGCTTACGTGCCGAGTAACTGGTGGTGAGATAAGTGGTCAATACCCCCTGATCAATCACCGTCAAATCACGGGTTTTTACGCCTTCACCATCAAAGGGGCTGGACGCCAGCGCATTGCGTAAGTGCGGCTGCTCAATAATGGTCAGCCCCGGCGCCATGACCTGCTGGCCGACTTTATCCAGCAAAAAGCTGGATTTACGGTAAATGCTGCCGCCACTGATGGCCGACACCAGGTGGCCAAACAGGCTGCTGGCGATGTCAGCGCGAAAGATCACCGGCACTTTTTGCGTGGCAATTTGCCGGCCATTGAGGCGGGCGACGGTTTCCAGTGCAGCTTCGCGGCCAATTTGGGCCGGGTCGAGCAAGTCGCTGTAACGGCGCGCTACGCTAAAGCTGTAATCGCGCTGCATATCTTCGCCCTCTTCGCCTATCACCACACAGCTAAAGCTGTGACGGGAGCTGGGGTAACCTACTAACTGACCGTGGCTGTTGCCGTATACTTTAAGGCCGGTATGTGACGAGAACGACGCGCCCTCTGAGTTGGTAATACGGCTATCGGTAGTAAAGGCAGCGTCTTCGGCGCGGGCACAGAGGCCAATTGCCTCTTCGGTGCCAATGCTGTCAGGGTGGTATAAATCCAGATCCGGTGGTGATAGCTCCAGCCAGCTGGCCTCGGCAATGCCGGTGTGCGGATCTTCAGAGGTATAACGGGCAATGTCGGCTGCCGCCTCTACTGTGCGCTTGAGGGCCTGCGGGCTTAAATCAGCCGTTGAAGCCGAGCCTTTACGCTGGCCAAAGTACAAACTGATGCCCAGGCCACCGTCCTGGTTAAACTCGACCGTTTCTACCTCGCCGTGGCGGGTTTCCACACTTAAACCTTTGGTGCGGCTCATCGAGGCTTCAGCACTGCTGGCGCCTAATTGTTTGGCATGCGCCAGCACCTCGGCGACGGCCTGCTTTACTTCGTCAATTTCCTGCCAGATTGTCGGTTGTGTTTGCTGCATAATCTCGGTTCAGCCAAATTATTTGCCACAAGCTTACCATAGTCTGACAAAGCTGGCTGCTGCTGCGCAGCTCGATCATGTATACTTAGCGGCATTACTACTAAGAGTGACCTTAACATGACCGATTTTATTCACGGTGACACCTGGGACGAAGAAGAAGGTAAGAGTAAGTCGCAGGTAAAACGGGAAATGCACGAGCTGCAAAAGCTGGGTGAAGAGCTGGTGGCGCTAAGTGCTGCCGCCCGCGCTAAGGTGCCGCTGGACGATGAGCTAAAAGACGCGCTGCAACTGGCCGATAAGCTGGGCAATAAACGCGAAGCACTGCGCCGCCATATTCAGTTTATTGGCCGCTTAATGCGTAGCCGCGATTTAGAGCCAATAGAGCAGGCGCTGGCGATACTGCGTAACACTAACCAGGCTGCGACAAGGCAGTTTCATAAAGTGGAGCACTGGCGCGACAAGCTGTTAAGCGACAATGACGCGCTAACCGAATTTATTGCCGCCTACCCGGACGTAGACGTACAGCAACTGCGCCAACTTATTCGTAATGCGAAAAAAGAGCAGGAAAAGCAGCAGCCACCAAAGTATTACCGCGAGCTGTTTCAGCTGATTAAACCGCTGATTATCGAAGAATAAGCAAGATTGCTGGTCGGAGTACAACGCCGTTGTACTCGCCACAGCGGAACTCGGGGCAATCCTGCCCCTCATCTGGCGGGCCAGCTACGCTGACGAAATTCGTTCCGGACGAATTTCTTACCCGCCTTCGCTTAGCGCGAAAAGGGTCTGTGGCTGCGCCAACGGCATTGACAACCTTAACGCCAGCCGATGACGATCAACACACTTTAGTTAACCAACCATGCGTATCGGCAGCCTTGCCCCACTGAATATCATTCAGTGCCTGGCGCAGGGCGTTGGTGGTGGCGCCGCCCTGCCCTGTGCCCACCTGATACTCTTTACCGCCATGAATTAGGGTGCCTACCGGCGTTAATACCGCCGCCGTGCCGGATAACGCGGCTTCGGCGCCTGGTTTTACCGCCCGCTCTAACAGCTCATCTACCGTAAGCTCACGTTCGGACACCTTCATGCCACGGTCGCGTGCCAGCGTCAGGATAGAATCACGGGTGACACCGTGTAAAAAGCTGCTGTCCAGCGCCTTGGTGATAATTTCATTGCCATCGATCAGCAAAAAGTTCGCTGCACCGGTTTCCTGCACATCGCCGTTAGGGCAAAACAGTACCTGATCAGCCTGCACCGCAGCACGGGCTTTCATAATTGGCTGCAGCGCGCTGGCGTAGTTGCCACCACTTTTTACCATACCCATATGGGCAGCGCAGCGGGCGTTATCTTCCAGCAATAACCGTAACGGCTTGGCGCCACCGGCAAAATAATCACCTACCGGTGATAACAGCACATACAGCATCGACTCTGCACTGGGTGCGGCTGCCTTGCCAATTGAGGCTTCAGTACCAATATGAGTGGGCCTAATATACATAGAGCCTGGCGGGTTAGGCACGTCAGCGGCATAATGCTTAACAATATCGATGATCATCTGGCTTAGCATAACGCCGTTAATTTTTGGCAGCGACAACAGCTCACTGCTTTGCGCTAAGCGGGCGACGTTTTTGTCCATCCGGAAAATATAAATGCCGCCGTCAGCGTGGCGAAACGCCTTTAACCCTTCAAAGCACGTGCTGGAATAATGCAGCACATGGGCGCCTGGGTGCAGACTAATGCTGTCGACCGGCACCCTCTCTGGCGTACTCCATTGTGACTGGGTATAACGGGAAATCACCATCTCTGGGACAAATACGGTTCCAAACGCTGCCATTTTTGCTCTCTTCCTGCTGTTTTGTTATTGCCACCGCCGCGGCAGTGGCGGGTTATTAATGTGCGGTGCCGCCGACAGTCATCGCATCCAGCTTCAATGTCGGCTGGCCCACGCCTACCGGCACGCTCTGACCCTGCTTGCCACAAACGCCAACACCGGTATCCAGTGCTAAATCGTTGCCCACCATAGACACCTGCTGCATAGCCTCTGGCCCCATGCCAATAAGGGTGGCACCTTTAATGGGCGCGGTAATTTTGCCGTTTTCGATTAAATAGGCTTCTGAGGCGGAAAACACAAATTTACCTGAGGTAATATCCACCTGGCCACCGCCGAAATTGGGTGCATAAATGCCTTTTTTCACACTGGCGATAATCTCGGCAGGGTCGCTTTCACCGGCCAGCATATAGGTATTGGTCATGCGCGGCATCGGTAAATGAGCGAAAGACTCGCGCCGGCCGTTACCGGTGGGGGCGACGCCCATAAGCATGGCGTTGTGTTTATCCTGAATATAGCCTTTTAAGATGCCGTTTTCGATCAGCACATTGTGCTGGCTGGGTACGCCTTCATCGTCAACATTGAGCGAGCCGCGCCGGTGCGCCAGAGTACCGTCATCAACAATAGTACACAGCTTAGACGCCACTTGCTGGCCAATACGGCCACTAAAGGTGGATGAGCCCTTACGGTTAAAATCGCCCTCCAGGCCGTGGCCGACCGCTTCGTGCAGCAATACGCCGGGCCAGCCGCTGCCCAGCACTACCGGCATAGTACCGGCCGGCGCATCGATGGCGGTTAAATTTACCTGTGCCTGGCGCACGGCTTCGCGTGCATAGTGCTGCCAGCGCGGCGCATCGTCTAACAGTTCGGTAAAGTAGCTGTAACTGGTACGGCCGCCGCCGCCGGCACTGCCGCGCTCACGCCGGTCGCCCTGCTGCAGTAACACTGAACAGTTCAGCCGCACCAGCGGCCGGATATCGGTGGCATAGGTGCCGTCACTGGCGGCAACCAGAATTTCTTCATAAACGCCGGATAAACTCACCATCACCTGCTCAGCGCGGTTGTCCAGCGTACGGATATACGCCTCTATCTGATGCAGTAAGGCTACTTTTTCGGTGTTAGTTAAGCTTTGCAGCGGCTCGCAAGGCAGATAAATATTGCTGTTGCCGCTTTTACTGAAGGCTTTTACCCGGCCCTGCTGGCCGTGAGCAGCAATACCGCGTGCGGCTGTGGCGGCTTGTTTTAACGCTGCGCTGCTGATGGTATCGGCATAGGCAAAACCGGTTTTCTCGCCACTGATGGCTCTTACACCGACACCGCGCTCAATATTAAACGAGCCGTCTTTCACCAGGCCATCTTCCAGCACCCAGGACTCGTGCACACTGGACTGAAAGTACAGATCGGCAAAATCCAGCTGATGGTCGAATAAATAGCCCAGCGTGGCCTGCAAATCGTTATCGGTCAGGTCGGAGGCGGTGATCAGGTTCTGCTCTGCTGCAGTCATCATTTGAGCTCACTGTAAAATCGGTTATGGTGCGCCAGCGGCATTTTCTGCTTAAGGCTGGCACATTCGGTTAAATCTATTTTCGCCGACACCCAACCCTCGCTGCTGCCAGCATCTGCCAGTACGCGGCCCCAGGGGTCGACGATCAGGCTATGACCATAGGTCTCGCGGCCATTGGCGTGCACACCGGTTTGGTTAGATGCCAGCACAAAGCACTGGTTTTCTATGGCGCGGGCTTTAAGTAAGGTGTGCCAGTGCGCCTCACCTGTTACCCGGGTAAAGGCCGACGGTACTGTTAACACTTGCATACCGCGGCTTGCCAGCGCCTGCATCAGGCCGGGAAAGCGCACATCATAGCATATCGATAAGCCAAGCTTCAGCTGGGGCAGCTGCACCAGGCTGATTTTTTCACCGCCGTACGTGCTGGCCGACTCGCGATAACTGCCGGTGCTGTCGCTGACTTCAACATCAAATAAATGCAATTTCTGATAATCAGCCAGCAAGCTGCCATCCGGGCCAAATAACACACTGCTGGCACTAAAACGCTGCGGGTCCGGGCTGGTTGTCGGTAAAGAGCCGGCCAGTAAATACACGCCAAACTGCCGCGCTAACGCGGCGCAGCGCTGTTGAATAAGCCCCTGACCCAGTGGTGCCTGATATTGCCGCTGTAAGCCATCCCCGCCACCAAACACGGCAAAGCACTCGGGCAGCGCAACCAGATGTGGCAAGCCATCACTAAATTGCTGGGTTATTTGCTGTAAGTAATGCGCCACCGCCGCCAGGTTTTGCTCTGGCTCGGGGGTACTGCAAAGCTGAATTGCACTGAGGCGCCAGTTAGCCATGCGGTGGTTTGGTCTCTTTCGCGCCCTGGCGGGCCGCCGGCAGCTCGATAATAGCCTCGGGCTGCGCCACCCGAACCGGCACCGGTACTTCGGTGCTGTGACGGTTCACTTCGGTCACCACCGGTTTGTCAAAACTTCCGGTAACGGTAAAGTTGATTTTTGAGATCACCTCAGCGCTTTGGAATACTTCATCCAGCGCCAACGCAGCCAGACCAGTAGCCGGGTTGACCATCCAGGCAATAATTACCGGCAAGCTGGAGGTCACCTTTGGCGAAAATGCCATTTGGTAATCCAGCTGTTTACTGACCAGATCGGCATAACCCTGAATTTGCAAATTGCCCGGCACGCCATCAATATTGGCATTGCTGGTTTGCGCCACACCCTGACTTATCGCCAGCGAACCGCTCATGCCGTTGTAGAAGAAACCTTTGGCAAACACATCGCGAAAATCCAGCCGCAGCTTACGCAGCAGCGAATCAAGACTGAAAATGGAAAACAACCGCGAACCCTGATCACTAACTTCCGTTAGCGCCCCCTCGCCCAAGGTATAATCAACCTGTCCGGATAAGTCAGCCAACTGGTATTGGTTTGGTGCACCGGGCCAGCTCAGCGCAAACTGAATGTCTGCACTGCTGCCCGATACCGCCGAGGTTAGCTGAAATTCGTCCAGCATGGCGCCCAGGTTATTCGTTTGTAGCTGGCCGCTGAACTGGCTGACACCGGCCGCGCCATCGTCCTGCCAATAGCCACTGGCGCTGAGCTGATGCCGTTTATAGCGGGCACTAAACTCGGTCAGTTGCCAGCGTTCGTCACTGCTTTGGCTGCGTGCCGTTACCTGGCCAAAACGGTAAGCACCCAGGCTGCAATCGGCGCAGTTTACTGTGATGGGTGGTAGCTCTAATAACCAGCGCTGAGCGGTTAAGGCCAGTTTTTCGGTCACGGCCGCAGCCTGCTCGCTAGCCTCAACAGATTCGGCCAGTGGCAGGCGCAAATAGTCTAAATTGGCAGTAATACCTTGTTGCTGCCAGTCTTTACTAAATTGCCAGCGGCTGGCCAGCTCAGTGGCGTTGAGTTGCAGCTGCCAGTCTTGCTCGCCCTGGCTGGCATCAAACACGGCATTATTTAACGTGATGCCCGGTGCCAATTGCAGCTCGGCAATTTTGCCATGCACCGACGCCAGCGGCGGAAATATGCCGTCACCGCTGCCTTCCGCGGCCTGCAGCTGCGCTTGGATCAGATCAAACCAGGCGAGAAAATCCAGCTCGGGTAAATTCAGGCTGATACTGAAATCTTCCTTGCTCTGGCTGGCTGGCGCTTGGCCCAGACTTAGCTGTGCCTGGCGTAACTGCTGCGCCTGGTGCAACAACATCGCATTAAATTGCAGTGTTTCGCCCAAAGCCAGATGGATTGCTGATTGAGTTTCATCACCGGTCAGGGTCAGCTGCAACGCTTGCTGACTGGCCGCATCTTTATAATAGGGCGCCGGTAATAGCAGTGCAGTCGCATTCAGGTCAGAGAGCAGCTGTGCCTGATAACGCATGCCATCCGCGGCCAGCGTCATCGCCAGCTCAGCCTGCCAGTCGGTCGTGCCAGCAATTAAGGTAGCCGCCGGCGCATACAGCGCTTCCAACAACCTCTGGCTGTTATGACTGCCCGCCAGAGCCAGCGCTAACTGGTAACCTTCGGCCGCGTTATCACCGTTAACATCTACAGTTATGGGTAAACCGCGCCACTGCAGTGTTAGGTTACTGGCATCAATTTTTTCGTTGTTAAACTGCAACTTACCGCTAACCTGGGTAAATTCAGCGGCCGGCGCCTGCAGTGTCAGACTGGCATTGGTAAATAACGCCTCGCCACTGGCCACCACTTCTTTTTGCCGTAAGCCAATCAGTAAATCGACGTCCGCCGCCACAGTGCCATTAACGCCCAGATGCGCTAAGGTTTTGCCCAAATTATCTGCCAGCGGTGTTTGCAGCATTAAATCCGTAACGCTATTGGCTTCTACTGGTTGTGCGATGTGAATATGCAGATACCGGGCATCAAATAAGTCGGCAATGTCGGCCTGCACACTGTTGTTCAGGCTGATACTGTCCAGTAAGCCGCTGTGCGCGTTTATTTGCATAGCGGCATTTTCAAACCATAAACTGGCGTCAAGCTCCGTCAGCATAGGCCAGTCTGGGGCAAAGGCGAACTGCCCCTCGCTAAGCTTAGCATCTACCTGAAAAACACCCTGTTGCTCACGGTAAGGGAACTGGGCCGGCGCACCATGCCACAGCAAGGTGGCGCTATCAAGCTGACCGGCAACAATGGCTTCGGTCAGGTATTCGCGGGTAGCCTCGGGCATATAACGCTGCGGGTAATAGCGATAAGCATGAGCGGCATTCACATCGGTAACTTGGGCTAAGATTTCTAAGCGTTGATCCAGCTGTAACCTGGCATTAAGGGTCAGATCATCGTTTATCAGCTGCAATTCGGGTATCTGCAGCTGCATGCTGCCATCCTCTTGCCGGCGCAGATAAGCGGTGGCTGACAACTGCTGATAAGGCATGGGCGCGGCGAACAGGCCATCCCATTGTAATTCGCCCTGCTCACCACTGAGGCTGATTTTTGACACAGTGTCACTTAGCAAAAACTCGCCGCTTACACCACTGACACCCGGAATATCTCCCAGCGCTTTGCTGCTGACAGCCGCTACAGTGCCAGCCAGTTGCCACTTCGACTTGCCAATACGCCACTGCAGTTGCTGCAGCTGCCCGGTGGGCTGATAGGCTAATACTTGTTGTAGCGGCGCGATATCCTCCGCCAGCAATTCGGCCAGCGGTTGCAGCGCCTGAATATCGAAGTTGCTCAGCGCGCCCAGCCAGTCTCCTTGCCGGTACGCCAGTTGCAGTTGTAAATCTTGCCATTGCTCAGTATTGGCTGTTAACGTCAGCGCGCCGGACGACAACGTCCAGCCATCAGCTTCCGGCTGCCAGAGTAACTGGCCTTGTCCCAGGCTTAACTGCTTGTGTTCATTTTGTTGCTGCCAGCTAAGACTATTGTCGGCCAATTCAACCTGCATACGCCGCAATAAACCCTGATCAATGCGACCCCAGGCCTGAAAGTTCACACTGGCCTGCTGCAGCTTTTGGCTGGGCGGCAACACACTGGCAAACCAGGGCAGAATATCCAGCTTGTCACTTTGTAAATACAGCTGGCCGAACGCATCCGCCAGGGTGTCACCGTACAGATCCAACACCACCGACACCGTGTTGGCCGTTACGCCTGCTAACGACAGCTCGCCACTGCCCTGATGGCGGTTACCCTTGTTGCGCCAGTCCAGCTGATTAATATTAATCACCACGTCATCTTGCTGTGGTTGCTGGATGATCAGCTGGCTGTCTGACAGCGAAAAATACGCCAGTTGGCGAAACAGCAACTGTTCCAGCGCCGCTAACACCGGTGCGGTATCGAGTTCAGTGTCGGTTGAGCCAGCCAGAATACGGCTGCTGTCCAAATAATAGCGTAAGCCGTGCAGCTCAAAATGCTGCGCTGTTAATTGACGGTTTAACAGGCTGCGCCAAAAATCCAGCCGTACCCGGGTTTCGGCAATATCGAGCTGTAACTGCTGCTCTGCTGAAGAGAGTTCGACCTGACGCAGTAGCAGCGCCGGGCCAAATTTTTGCCAGCCGGCGCTCAGCTCACCGATCTGGACCGTGGCACCATAGCGCTCACTAATTAAGCGTTCTAATTCATGTTTGTAGTTGTCGGCATAAGGCAGGCTATAACGCAGCACAGAGATCAGCACAGCCAAAAGCACCAGCAACAGCGCCAACGCCAGCCAGACCTTGTGTAAGCAGTAAAAACACCACCGCGTTGCTTTGTGCACTACATCATCACCACGTCAAATTGCTCCTGAGTGTACAAGGGTTCGGTATGAATACTGATTTGTTTACCAATAAAAACCTGTAGTTCCGCCAGGCTATGAAACTCGTCATTGGTCAGTGCATCTTTGACTGCTGGCGAGACATACACGACGAACTTGTCAGCTGCATAGGCCCGGTTTACCCGCACAATTTCGCGCAGCACTTCAAAGCACACGGTTTCTACCGTTTTTAAACTGCCGCGCCCCTCACATACTGGACACTCAGAACAGAGGATATGTTCCAGACTTTCGCGCGTTCTTTTGCGCGTCATCTCGACCAGCCCCAGCGCCGAGAAGCCATGGATGTTGGTTTTAGCCCTGTCGCGCGCTAATGCCAGCTCTAAACTGTGGAATACGCGCTTTTTGTGCTCAGCATTTTGCATATCGATAAAGTCGATAATAATAATGCCGCCCAAATTGCGCAGCCTAAGCTGGCGGGCTATGGCCTGCGTCGCTTCGGTATTGGTATTGAAAATAGTTTCTTCCAGATTACGATGGCCGACAAAGGCGCCGGTGTTAACGTCAATAGTGGTCATCGCTTCGGTCTGATCGATGATCAGATAGCCACCGCTTTTTAGCGGTACTTTGCGCTCCAGCGCACGCTGAATTTCATTTTCCACATCAAACATGTCGAAAATCGGCCGCTCACCGGGGTAATACTCCAGCAGCGGCGATAAATGCGGAATAAACTCTTCGCAAAAGGCGGTAAGCTGCTGATAGGTCAGCTTGGAATCGATCCTCACCCTTTCAAGCTCAGTGCCAACAAAGTCCCGTAAGATGCGATAGGCTAAAGTAAGGTCTTCATACACCACGCCTTCTTTGCGGGTCTTTTGCTTGCGTTTTAATACTTTGGCCCAGAGTTTTTTCAGGAATTTCGCATCTTGCGCCAACTCCTCTTCTTTGGCGCCCTCGGCGGCGGTACGCACGATAAAGCCGCCACTGTCATCCAGATACTGGCTGACAATGTCTTTTAAGCGCTGACGCTCACTGTCACTTTCCAGCCGCTGCGACACACCAACATGTGGAGAGCCTGGCATAAACACCAGATAACGCGATGGCAGCGTAATGTCGGTCGTTAAGCGCGCGCCCTTGGTACCCAGCGGATCTTTAACCACCTGCACCAACAGATACTGGCCTTCACGTACCAGCACGCGGATGTCTTTGCTCACCGGCGGCTTGCCGTCCAGTTCAGTCAGGCTGTCATGCTGTACTATGTCTGAGGCGTGTAAAAACGCTGCCTTATCCAGACCGATATCAACAAACGCCGCCTGCATGCCAGGCAGCACACGGCTTACTTTGCCGACATAAATATTGCCTACCAGCCCCAACTTGGCCTGCCGCTCGATGTGCAGCTCCTGCAGCACGCCGTTTTCTATCAGGGCTACCCGGGTTTCACTGGGGGTAACGTTGAGCAGTAATTCTGCGCTCATGCTTGCTCCTGCCAGTTTTGCAGTAAACGTTCGGTTTCACATAAGGGTAGCCCAACCACGCTACTGTAGCTGCCGTTTATGCGCAGCACAAAACGGCCACCCAGGCCCTGGATACCATAGCCGCCGGCTTTATCCTGCGGCTCACCGCTGTGCCAGTAGCGACTGATATCTTCAGCACTTAACTGTCGAAAGCATACTTCGGTACTCACCAGCGCACTGAGGCAGCGCCTATCATCCAACAAGGCCACCGCCGTCATCACTTGATGACAACGGCCAGACAGCAGTTGCATGGTGCGGTTGAACTCAGCGAAATCAGCGGGCTTACCCAATATCTGCCCTTCAGCAACCACTATGGTGTCGGCACCCATTACCGGCATCGGCTGGCTTAGCCGGCTTAAGCCAGCGCGGGCTTTTTGCTCGGCCAAACGCTGTACATAGTGCGTCGGCGCTTCAGCTGGCTGTACACTTTCGTCAATATCGGCTTTCACCAGGCTAAAGGACACCCCCAGTTGCGCCAGCAGTTCACGCCGGCGCGGAGAAGATGAAGCAAGGGCAATAACGGGATAGCTCATTACAAGGGTTTCATTACAAAGAGTTTCATTAAAAAGTGTTCATGACAAAGCATTCATTGGATTTTTAACTGTCGCCGATAGCGGCGCAATAACCAGAATAACCACGGCCATACCAGCATACCGGTCAGAACCGGCCACAAATATTGCGGCCGGAAATACACACCGGTAAGAAAATGGCTGAGCCAGAATAACAACAGTTGATACAAGGCCAGCAACATGCCCAGCAACAGCGACTGCTGCACCACTGAAAAATTGCGCATCTTTAAATGATGCTGGGCGACAGCAAAGATCACCACAGCAAACGCCAGCGCATTCACCCCAAGCACTGTACCCACCAGCACATCGACAATAAAGCCGGTAAAAAAGGCCGTCATTACACTGACCCGTTGCGGCAACGCCATGGTCCAGTACATCAGTACCAGCAGCGCCCAGTCAGGCCGCGCCAGTTTTACCATTTGCGGCATTGGCATAACGGTCAGCAGTAAGGCAACAAAAACAGATAAATAAATAAAACCCAGCCGCTGTGGTTTACGCATCTGGCACCTCCGGCTGGGTTAGCGGTGTTTGCTCTGGCACAGCGGGCGGCGATGAAATTAATAACACATGACGCACCCGATCCAGCCGGGCATAAGGTTCAGCGTACACCACCATAAAAGGCTGGCTGGCATCCTGGCTAATACGCACCACTTTTGCCACCGGGTAACCTTCCGGAAAGCGGCCGTCCAAGCCGGAACTTAATAACCGGTCGCCTTCACGAATGTCGGTGCTGTGTGGCAGGTGCATCACGCGCAGCAAGTCCCACTGCCCCAAGCCTTCAACGATAGCGCGCACGCCGGTACGCTCGGCCCGCACCGCCAGCGCGTGGGTGTTATCAGAAATTAATAGTGCCCGACTGCTGGTAGGGCCGACGCTGACAATCTGGCCGACTACGCCTAAATCATCGATCACCGGCTGGTGTTCGCTGACGCCGTCTTTACTGCCTTTATTCAGCACCACCTGATGGCTAAACGGATGGCTATACACTGCCAATACTTCTGCTACCTGGCGCTGTACCGGCAAAGCCGCGGAAGAACCCAGCAGGGCGCGCAGCTTTTCGTTTTCCTGTTGTAAAAACCCCAGTAACTGTAGCTTGCCGCTTTGTTGCAGCAAGGTTTCTTTTAGGCGGGCGTTTTCTTCCAACACGGCTTGCTGCGACATAAATTGCTCAGAGGCGCCGGAAAACAGCGCCTCAGGTAAGCTGGCCACATAAAATAACGGACTAACCGCAGCTGTAAGGTAGCTGCGTAATTGGGTAGAACTATCGGTGTAGCGGTCGAGAAACATTAAGCCAGCACTTAACACTACGGCTAACAACAACCGCAGTGGCAAAGATGGGCCCCGGCTATAAATTTCGTTCATACGGTTATTGGCATCGGCGCCATGTTCAGTTAGTCATAACTGAACACATCACCGCCATGCATATCAATCATTTCCAGTGCTTTACCACCACCGCGGGCAACACAGGTTAACGGGTCATCGGCGACGACCACGGGAATACCGGTTTCCTCCATCAGCAGCCGGTCTAAGTCACGCAGCAGGGCGCCACCACCGGTTAATACCATACCGCGCTCAGAAATATCTGACGCCAGCTCTGGCGGCGACTGCTCTAGTGCCACCATCACAGCGCTGACAATACCGGCCAGCGGCTCTTGCAGTGCTTCTAAAATTTCATTACTGGTCATGGTAAAGCTGCGTGGCACACCTTCAGCCAGGTTACGACCGCGTACTTCAATTTCCAGTACGTCGTCGCTGGGGTAAGCCGAGCCAATCTCGGTTTTAATCCGCTCTGCCGTCGCTTCACCAATTAAGATGCCGTAGTTACGGCGGATATAGTTCACGATGGCATCGTCAAACTTGTCACCACCGATCCGCACAGAAGACGAGTACACCACGCCGTTTAACGAGATAATGGCCACTTCAGTAGTACCGCCACCGATATCGACTACCATAGAGCCGGTGGCTTCCGACACCGGTAAGCCGGCACCAATGGCGGCGGCCATTGGTTCGTCAATTAAATAGACTTCACGGGCGCCAGCGCCCTGGGCAGACTCACGAATGGCGCGGCGTTCAACCTGAGTAGAACCGCACGGTACACACACCAGTACACGCGGGCTGGGGCGTAAGAAGCTATTGCTGTGCGCCTGACGGATAAAATGCTGCAGCATTTTTTCGGTCACATAGAAGTCGGCAATCACGCCGTCCTTCATTGGCCGGATAGCTTTAATGTTACCCGGTGTGCGGCCCAGCATACGCTTAGCGGCATGGCCTACTGCAGCCACGCTTTTCGGCCCACCGGCCCGCTCTTGCCGTATGGCAACTACAGACGGTTCGTTCAGCACTATGCCCTGATCTTTGACATAAATCAGAGTATTGGCTGTACCTAAATCAATGGATAAGTCGTTAGAAAAGAGGCCGCGCAATTTATTAAACATGAAAGAACCGGATCCTTATAAACCTGGGCGAGACAACACGCCCAGCACTGCTCACATCAGCATAACAGTGGTGGTAAACATAGCTGGGGTTATTCTATGTAACTCCCCGGCAGGTGAATAGCTTTATCTTACATTTTTATGCAATTAAACCAAGCCCCGGCCAAATTTATCTGCGCCGGTTAAGCCGCGCGCAGCATACAGCAGCCAGCTGAATGCTCACTGAAACAGTTCACGCCAGGAAATTTGCCGCGGGTTACCGCGAAAACGGCCAAACATCAGTTCGGCCTGCGGGTTTTCATTAAAGCCTGCAGCGGTACCAGACCAGTTATATTGCAGCCAGGGCGATGCCTGATACTGAATGCGCCAGCTACCCGGTACCAGGCTGGGCTGTGCCCACAATGCTCCTGCCGGTAGAGTCCCTTGCTGCAATGACGCACCGGCGCCAGCGAAGCTTAGCGCTGGATTGCTCAGGCTAACTAACTGCGCCGCAGCGAGTACACTGCAACTGTCCTGCTGATTAACAATAAAACGGCTGCCATCCCAGTATTCGCTGCGCAGCACCAAGGGCAACGGCTCTTCTTCCGGGCCAGCACCGTTTTGCAATAGCAGGCGACCATAGCGGATATCGGTCAGACCGAGCAACCGGGCGCTGCAATTGCCTGCCGCAACACAGTCGCCGCTGCTGGCAACATTAACATCGGCATTGGCAATAGCCACAGTGTCATTATCGATAACCTGCGCAGCTAACGCCAACTGGCTGAATGGGCCATCAGGCGCGGGAGTGCTGGCACGGTTTAACTGCAGGCTGCTGGTTTGATACAGCAAGCTGCCGTTTAGCCAGGATGGGCTGACAGTGCCGCTTAAGCGCCCGGTTAAGGGCTGGCCGTTGTTATTATTTTCGGCTTGTAACAATACCGTGCCGCTGGCGAAAGCGCCGGTATAATTCTGCGTCGGCTGGCCTTGCAGGTTGCGCGCGGTAAGGTTAAACGCTACGCCAAAAGGTTGACCCTGATAACTAAAACTGGCGCAGGCCGGCGTTACGGTCGCATTACTTAACTGAAAATCGGCGGGATAAAACCGCCCGCTAGCACTGCTGCTAGCCGCCGGTACCGGATCAGCCATGCCTAAATAGGTAAAGCTATTTGTGTTAAAGCGAAACACACCGACTTCTGACACACTCTGCATCAGGCTGGTTTGTGCCTGCAACTGTCGACTATGGCTATAACTGGTAGTGGCGACACTGCCACTGGCACCTGGTACGGGCGCTACCAGTTGATGGCTTAAGCCAATATTGTTTTGGCTAAAATTGGGCGTTGGTGGATTAGCGCATACATCACTGTTGCCCGCTTGCCAGGCTCGGGCGCTGATATTCAGCGTAAAAGTGTCACCCGCACGGCGAAATGGCCCACAGCTGGCATCCGCTGCAGCACACTCACCGCCGGTCTGAATACACAATCCGGCTGGCCTGCGGATAAACTGATCAGCGCCATTCATCACCAAACCGGCGTCATTGTTTGCTGCCGAGCCGGTATAGCGGGCATTAAGCTGCACCAAACCGGCATCGGCGTAATTCACACTGAGATTAGCCTGGCCCTGGGCATTAAAATTCAGCAATTGGCTTTGCCGCTCAGCTTCGCTTAGCCCGGCGGCAACATTATTCACCGTCACTGGCCAGGATACCGGCCGCCCGTTGTTATCCGGCGTAATGTAACTGCTCCAGAAGGCGACGTTGCGACTGACATTAGCAAAAGCGGGTACGCACTGTTGGCTGGCATTGTCTTTACGCACTGCACTGAGCAGGATATTGCTATCGGGCCGGTTGGCGATGCCGTCGGGGACAGTAAACACCAAACCACTGTCGGCAAAGCTAACGCTGCAGGCCGCCGCTGATAACGCACCACCACCTGAGCGGCACAGGGTTTGGCTCAGCGGCCGCGTCGAGGGTATTGAGCCCGATACTCCCACAGTAGTACTTCCCACCACAGTACGGGCCAGGCTGGCCGTGGTGCTGCCGCCGGCAAAATTGATGACATTGCCGCCCAGCCAGTTCACGTTAGTGCTATTGGCCGGGCTTAAGGTCGCAGTAACCGGCTGTGTCACCAGCTCTGAACATGATGGGTTTTTACAGGCGCGTATGGTAAAGGTTTCCGGCTTGCATGTGAGCGCCTGGCCGCTGTAATCAAATTCAAAATGGTCAATTTGCTCACCCACCGGTAACGATCGTAAAGCGCAGATACTTAAGTTGTCTAACTCGTGGTTGTTATTAGAACCGCCGGTTGAGCCGGTAAACGACAAGAAAAAGTTTTCCGGCACCGGCGCCTGGCCGTTAAATGTCAGCGCATTAAAGGGTGCGACAAGATTGGTAAAGCCGCCGCCGGTATTGCGCTGCACCGACACTAGCGCCTGCCCCGCCACTCGTGAATCTACCGTGATACGATAGCGATGCCCTGGCGCTGCCGTTGTGGTACTGCGCACATCAATCCGTGGATTAAGGTTAGCTGCAGTACCGGTTAAATATTGGTAATTACCGGCGGCCGAGCCGCGTATTGATACAGACTGCGGCCGAAAACCGGGACCACCTAGCCGGCCCTCAGTGGGGTTAGAGAAGTTACCATATTCATCTAAGGCTATGCCAAGCCAACCGCCGGCAAAACCGGCATCCCCATTATTACGCTGGGCATAGCCCAGAGAGCCACCAAAACTGCCTGGCTGCGGCGTGACGGTAGCATCGGATAAAATGACCGCTACGCCGTCCGCGCCGGTTCCCCCCTGACTTGACCAGGCATAGTAATCAAATTCCACCACCACCAGATTATTTGCCGCCGGATACAGCCGCTGATAGGTCGCCGAGGTAGACTGGTTAGCTACAGCCTGCGTCAGGCGCAAACGTCCATCAATCACCGCAGGGGTGAAAGTGCCGCTGCTACGCGCGGTAACCCAGCTATCGGACAAGCTACCGGCACTAAAACTATCGGTCAGACATTGTGAGCATTGACTGATACGGCTGCTGCCGGCGAAGTTATTACCTGCCAGTTGATTCTGATAAATCTGCCCTACCTGGCCAGCGCTAAGGGCCTGGCTAAATAGCAGCACCTCGTCAATATCACCGCGAAAATCATCGCTCAGGCTGCCGTTGGCCCGCCACCAGGCGGCGACTGCCACTCTTACCACGTTCAGGCTGGTGTTACTGGCGGTGCGACAGCGCACCAAACGATCATTGATATATAAACACAGCTGATCGGCGCTACGGGTCAGCACCACTTGGGTCCAGCTGTTATTCGTAACCACTGAACTTGTGCTGCCACCGGTAAAGTCATAGTAAACCCCCTTAATACCGGCGCGTACCTCGTTCGCAGCATTAACATAGAGTTCTAATTCAGTGTCAGTAGTGTTATTGCTGGCAGAAAATATTTCACGAAAGCCCGTGCTGTTATCCAGCCGGAACCATAACGCCAGGCTAAAGTTACCCAGCCCGTTTAATGCTGCTGCCGGCACACTGATATAGTCCCCCCCTGCAGCAGAAAAGTCGGCCGCTTCCAATACGCGGCCATCACTCACGGCGCCCACGTTGATGGCAGTGGCCGGATAATTCCCTGTCAGATCAGCAATCACGCTATTGTTTTGCGCACTGCATAAGTCCAGCGGGTAATGCGCCCGGGCTGTTGGCAGCGGTGCGACGGCCTGATCACAAACCACACCGCCTTGCAGCAGCGCTACAGCATTCGCGGCATAATTCACGCTGGCACCAAAATTACTCAAGGCACCGCGTGCGGTAATGGCACCATTTACCACACTGTTGTTATTCAGCTGTACGGCACCACCAGCCAAAATAAAGCCATTTATTTCAGCGTTGTTATTAATCACCACGTTGCCGCTGACCACAATTATCAGGTTTTGCGGCGGCCCGCCGGCATTCAACTGCACATTGTTTTCAAGGGTCAGATTACCATTGACGAAAAACCGGGTCGTAGCGCCGGTACTGGTGCGTACTGCGCCGTTTAAAATCGTCACCGAGCTGTTGTAGTAATAATCAACCGGTTGCATCGGCTCTGGCAGATTGGGGTTGGTATTGGCAGGAAAAGGTATAACCGCTGGATCCGCACTGTTGGCGCGTTCGGCCTGAGTCCAGATGTCGCTACAAGCGATAGCAGCCGCCTGATAACTTGACAGCAGCAGTAACGCAAAGAGTAAAGTGCGTAACAACATCAGCGTACCTCTATCTGCACGGTGCGACGGGTTTCAAACTCAGCGGCGATACAGCGCGCAGTGCTGCTAAGCCGATACAAAGGCGCAGCACCCGGCGTGGGATCGTTATAGCGGCTGCAGCTTACCGTCGCGCTGCAACCGGCAAGCCCGTCGCCGCTAAAGTTATGCTCTAGCGTTAAGGCTGCGCAGCTGGTGGTGGCGCCATTTAGCGGAAATAACTGTGGCAGGCTAAGCTCCAGCGCACTTTGTGCAGCAAACAGCGTTCGGGTGCCCTGCACCTCATACACGACACTTTGGCTGCCGCTGGTTAACAACCTTGCCAGGCTCAGCGCCAGCGCCAGCACCACCACAATAATAAACACCGCAATAACCAGGGCACTGCCTTGCTGTCTGTTCAGTTTAGGGTACATTAGCCAGATGCACCTCATAGTTAAAAAACATATCCGGGTTATTGGCACTGCCAAATTGCAGCAGTACATTCACCACCGCATTGCGGTTAAGCACGGCATCCGATACGCGAAACACATTGGCGCTGCGCAGCCCTTCAGCCATTAACACACCATTACGCTGCAAGCTAAATTGGCCTGGGCCTGTGCCGACTAAACAATACTGCACTGCATCACCACTGATATAAAAGCGCTGCTCCGGCGACTGCCGGCGAAACCTGAAACTGGCAAAATTCAGCCTGAAACGCGCCTGACTGGCATCTTCCGTGCTAATACTGTTTAGCAGCACACTACTGCCGGGGTTGGCTGAGCCGTAGACATCGTTGTTATTAGTTGGGTACACCACTAAACGAGGGCGGTTTGCGCCACTATAACTGGCCGGGCTCACAGCCAGCAGATCCGGGCTTATTACACTGATGCTGGTTTGCGCCTGTTCAAACGGCAAGCTAAGATACACACCGCTGTACAGTACCGGCAAAAACTCCAGGCAATTACTGGTGGCCGAAAATGCCACGCTATTTGGCAGGGCATTACGAAGCTCCCGCACCAGACGCTCTGCAACAAAGCGGCTTTGGCCCAATACCTGCTCACGTTCTGCCGCTTCAGAATACATGCGGGCGCCAATGCCCAAATAGCTGCTGACCCCCAGCGCCAAAACCGACAACACCACTAGCGTGATAACCAGTTCAACCAGGGTGAAACCACGGCAGCGCATTACCAGTTCCCCTTTAATGCAGCAAACTCAATTACATCACCGGTTGGCGTGGTGACACGCAATTGGATACGCTTACTTAGCGCGTCCTGATAGCTAACTTCAATTTGCAGCCGATAAGCACGGTACACGTCCTGTAGCCGCGCATCGGTGCCAAAAATATTGCTAATGTCATTGCCGCTGACATCCAGACCATGAAAGTCGTCAACATCATCAAACTGGGGCCGGCTTTCCAGCGGCCCGCCGGGGCAGCTGGCACTGCCATCGGCGCAGTCGGGGCCAAAGGCTGCCGCGCTGCTGCAGGCTGGCGCACCCGTTTCATTGCAGCGCAGCACACTGCCGCTGCGGTTACTGTTTTCATCAAAGGCTTTGCCGAGTATTTCATTCATCAGGCTGTGGCCAAGCTCGGCTGCCCGTACCTGATGCCAGGGATCGGCCGATTTAATATACAAGGGCCCCAGCACAGAGGTAATCAGCGTAAGGCTTATAGCCAGCACCACTATGCCGGCAATCAGCTCTATTAGGGTTACGCCGCGCTGCCAACTTAACATGGGTGGATATAGCCTTCGCTTTCAATACAGACGCGTAATAAACTTGCGCCCTGCACATTCAGCGTACAACTGCCGGCGCTACAACTGGGCCGGCCCATGCTATCAAAGCGGATATTACCTGTTGGTGACAGGCTTACAGCGTCATTGCCGGCAATACACAGTGCAAGGCCAGCATCGACATCCGCACAGCTGGCGCCATCTAGCAATACGCTATTAGCCGTGATATTGACCGCCGGCGTGCTGCAGTCAGTACACTGCATTGCCTGAATTTGCGCCCGGCGCAGCAGGTTTAGTAGTTGATCTTGATACAGGTATTCAGAGGTACCGGCAGCGGTAAAGAATCGGGGGGCGAGGGACACAGCCAGTACTGCGATTATCACAATAATGACAATCAGCTCAATCAGTGTAAAACCGCGTACTACAACTGCACTTTTTATCATTGTGCTCATGCCCGGGGTTAAACCATAACGCTGCCGGATGGCAGCGTTATGAGTTTCGCTTAGGTGTTACAACCACTAGTCGTTATGGCAATTACCGGCGGAGTATCTGCATTGGTAGCATTGGTGTATTGAATATGGCAGTTTTTCCCGGTAATACCGGCAACATCGGCAGTTGTTTGGCCAATCACCGAGCTTTGTGCCAGATAGATGCTGGTACCATCAATTAAATACACCCAATCAGTCGTTGCAGCAGTATTGGCAACTATGGCAGAGGCATTTAACGATGACGCATTAACAATGCCGCTAAGCGTTGCATCAGGATAACCGTACACAACGGTAATGCTGCCGGCATTTAACGTTAAAGGGCCAGCCCCTAACTTACCTTCAATCGCTGCTTTGGCATAAACAGTTTGGGTGGCTCCCTGAATAGCGCCTTTTAAGCCGTTAATTACACTTACTCGCGCATCACCAGCAAAATTAAAGAACCGTGGTGCTGCCGTTACGGCCAAAATACCCAAAATAACAATAACGATAATTAACTCGATTAAAGTAAAACCTTGATTACGCTTCATTACTATACCTATTTTATATTTTAAGGATTACGGAAAGTCTGAACCTGGCCAGTGACTGGGTTATATTGCACTAAATTACCCTGGGTCGTCGTATTATCAATACCGCCATCCGCAACACCGGTAATAGACTGAGTTTGATAATAGCGACAAACCTCTTCATCATCATCAGCTCGCACAAACAAACTAACATTAGATCTCGCAGCAACGGTGTCTGTTGTTGTTGTACTGGGTGCAGACTGCAGTATTTGTGTCAGCAGTGTCACACAGGCGGCACTATTCAGAGTTGCAGCACCAATAGGATAACCATTAGCGTTTACCAACACATCAACACCATCATAATCGACCTGGTTTGCTGGCCGGCCGCTAATTTCCCATTGCGCACGCACTAAGCCTACAGCTCCCGCTAAACCACCGGCAAAGCCTTGAATAGACGCTTCTTCGGCCTGTTCAGTGACATTTAAAAAGCGTGGTAGTGCTGTTGCTGCCAATAAACCTAAAATGATCACCACTATGATTAATTCAATTAAGGTAAAACCTGCTTGCCGTTTCATACTTGTGTCTCCCAACTTGTTATTATCATTAGTATATCCGCTATCTTGCTAATTACACCTTTCAATTTATTTAATTGGCCTAACCAGAGCCACCTTTGTAGGCATTTAGCATATCCCACATTGGCGTAAAAATACCCAGCGCCAGTATTAACACCATTACTGCCACTATCGCAATTAATATAGGTTCTATCTTAGCGGTCAGGCTTTTTAAATCAAAGGCCACTTCGCGCTCATAAAAACCCGCCACTTCGGAAAGCATATCGTCCATAGCACCGGTTTCTTCACCCACGGCCAGCATTTGCAGCACCAGCGGGGTAAACATCTGGCTTTGCTGGCTTACTTTAAGCAGGCTTTCACCACGCTCGATATTGCGCCGCATATCCCGTATTTTCTCGCCCAGGTATTCGTTGTCTACCGCATCGGCCACTAAGGTTAACGCACTGGTCATTGGCACACCGGCCTTTAACATCATGCCAAAACTGCGGGCAAAACGGCCCAGGGTGGCGCGGTAGATAACCGAGCCAATAATCGGAAAGCGGATTTTCCAGCGGCCCCACACCGGCCGGCCGGCCTCGGTATTAATGTAATGCCGCAGGCCAAACACGCTGGCAATTAACAGTATGACCATCGCCGGCCAATAGGCGATAAAAAAGGCTGAACTGGCCAGTAGCGCCTGGGTAGACCAGGGCAGCTCGGCATTAAAGCGGGCGAACATATTGGCAAACTGCGGTATTACCGCCAGATTCAAGATAAACATGGCCACCACTAAGGTAGCAAGCACAAAAATAGGGTAGCGGGTGGCCTGCTTTATTTGTTTACGGGTTTCCAGCTCTTGCTCAAAGTAATAGGTCAATTGCAAAAAAGCTTCATCTAAGCGGCCGGTGTTCTCCCCCACATGTACTATGCTCACCATCAGGCGGCTAAATACGCTGGGGTGCGCGGCCATGGCCTGCGATAAATTACGGCCATTTTGTAACTGCTCTACCAACTCGGTCAGGATCTGCTGCAGCCGTGTTGAGCTGGTGCTAAGGGCAAGGCCCTCAATGGCGCGAATAATCGGAATGCCGGCTTTCATCAGCGAGTACATCTGGCGTGACAGCATAATAAGATCCGTTAATGAGACCTTGCGCTGCCATAGCACCGGCATATTCAGGCTCATTGTGGTGTCAGCTGGCTGAAGTACAATGGTTAGCGGAATCATATTGCGTCGGCGCAATAAATCTGCAGCCGCACTCTCAGTATTGGCCTCAATGTCGCCGCTGATCGCTTTACCACTGGCATCGCGGGCTGTGTATTGAAAATGCGCCATAGTTATGCGCCCCCATCCTCAGTCACGGCAAACGGTGAGCTGGGATCGGTATCGAGATACTCAGATACCCTGATCACTTCATCCAGGCTGGTGACACCCTGCTGGGCATATTGCAGTGCCATAGTGCCCAGGCTGGTAAAACCCTCGCTGCGATGTGCCAGCTGGGCAAAGCCGGCTGTGTCATCACGGCGCAAGGCGTCTGCCAGTGGTTTGGTGATGATAAGCAGCTCAAACACCCCTAACCGGCCTTTGTAACCACTATGGTTACATGACTGACAGCCCGGTGCATGCCAGTACTGCGCATCCGTCCTGGCTTTATGGTGGCGCAGCCAGCTACTTTCTAACTCATCTGGCTGATACGGCGCTTTACAATAATCGCATAAGCGGCGCACCAGGCGCTGGGCAATAATGGCACGCAGCGCCGACGCCACCAGATAAGGTGCTGCGCCCATATCAATTAACCTGAGTGTACTGGTGACGGCATCGTTGGTATGCAGTGTTGATAACACTAAATGCCCCGTTAACGCGCCACGCAGGCCCATTTCGGCGGTTTCCTGATCGCGCATCTCACCCACCATAATAATGTCGGGGTCTTGCCGTAAGGTGGTGCGCAGCACATTGGCAAAGGTCAGGCCAATTTTATGGTTTACCTGTACCTGGTTGACCCGCGGTAGCCGGTACTCTACCGGATCTTCTACAGTAATGATTTTACTGCCAGCCTGGTTTAACTCACTGAGCAAGCCGTAAAGGGTGGTGGTTTTGCCCGACCCGGTCGGGCCGGTAACCAAAATCATGCCATGCGGGCTTTTAATAATACGCCTAAGCTTCGCCAAAAGTGGCGCTGGCATACCGGTTTCTTCTAATTGCAGTAAACCGGCTGACTGGTCTAGTAAACGCATGACCACAGATTCACCATGCTGCACCGGCATGGTCGAGATCCGCACATCAATGCGGTGCGCTTTCACGTTTATCTGAAAACGGCCGTCTTGTGGTAAGCGTTTTTCAGAGATATCCAGATTGGCCATCAGCTTTAACCGCAGCACTAAGGCCGGGGCGATGCTGACCTGATTCAGGATATTTTCCTGCAATACGCCATCGACCCGCTGACGGATGCGCAGTACCTTCTCATCCGGTTCAATATGTATGTCGGAGGCTTTAACCTGCACCGCATCTTCAAAAATTGACTGCAGTAACTTAACAATGGTGTTATCAGCGTCGGTTTGCTCGTCAGTGGCGCTAAACTCCAGCTCAGTGTCACCGCCATGCTCTTCTTTTAACTGGCTGGCGAAACTTTCAATGTCTTTTGTGCGCCGGTACAGGGTGTCAAAGGCTTCAATCAGCTGGCTTTCCCGCACGACAGCCAGGTCAATCTGCCGAGGTGCCAACAGCGCTGCCAGTTGGTCCATCGCGGCCAAGTCGGCCGGATCACTCATACCCAGCAACACTTTGCTGCCGTGATCTTCCAGTACCAGGGCACGAAAACGCCGCGCCTGAACCTCTGGCAGTAACTGCACGGCTTTGGGATCGATAGGTTTTTGCGCGATATCCAAAAAGGGCACATTAAGCTGTTGCGCTAAAAACTGCAGTAACTGCTGCTCTGACAAAAACTTAAGCTCAGTCAGCGTGGCGCCAAGTTTCCGACCAGTTTGTTGCTGTTGCGCCAGTGCTTGCTGTAATTGCTGCTCGGTAATGATGTGCTCATGTACCAGCAGATCGCCCAAACGCATTTTTAAACGAGGTCTTTGCATAGCCTTACTCAGTCGCTGTTAAGCGTTGTTGAATGTATTGTCGACTGGCCGCTGACAGGCTGTCGCCCCACTGCAACGCCTGCTGATAATGTAGCCTCGCCTGCGCGGTGTTGCCAAGCATATCATGGGCAATAGCCGCGCCCAGCCACCAACGGGCCTGCTGTGGCTGTGCCACGATAAGCTGACTATACCAGTGCAGCGCTGCTGCAGGCTGGGCCAATTGCTGCAGTGCCGTTGCCTTCAGGCCATAATATTCCGTGTTCGCAGGCAGTAAAAATTGTTCTGGCAACAACTTATCTACTTGCTGCCACTGCCCTAATGCTGCTGCTTGCTGCGCCAGCAACAGTTGCACGTTTGCATCTACCACGCCATTTTGCTGCGCCTGTTGTAATACGGCATTAACCTGGCTGGCCTGCCCCATCAGATTTAACAGACGGGCCTGTGCTAAATAGGCGGTGGCGTCTGTCGCGTTTAGTTGCTGCAGCTGCTGCCAGTAGCCCAAGGCCTGAGTTAACTTGCCGCTTTGCTCGGCGGCTATAGCCTGTTGGGTGAGCTGTTGTTGGCGCTGGGCTGCGCTTAACGGCGCACGCTCTACCGCAAGTGTCGTCTGCACGGGACGCTTGGGCACTGCCGGCTGCCCGGCAGGTATAACAGCTTGTTCGGGTTCGGTGCGTTCAGTCGGGGTTGCCGCAGCAATAACAGCCGTGTCTTCGCTATTCACTGCAGCGGGCTCCGGCTTTTGCTCGGTAACCTGCTCCACTTTCGGCAGCATGGGCAAGGTAGTGGCAGCGATGTCTGCTTGTTCGGTGGTATTTTCTGGCAATATGACTGCTGCTTGCTGTGGTGCGCTGTCAGCCACAGCTTCCGGGCTAGTGGTAGCAGTTAACTGTGAGTCTGCCGGACGGGTTAAAATGGCATAGACAGCAAAACACAGCAGCGCCGCACTTAATAGCAGTAACAGGTTAAGCCAGAGCGGCCGGGCGCTGTCGGCAGCATCGTAAGCAATAGTGCCACTGACTTTAGCAGAAGCAGGTGTTTGGCCACGCTGCTCCAAATCGCGCAGCATTTTATTCAGCACGCTCATGCGCCGCTCCACAGCGGCCAGGCTGCCAGCGCCGCGCTGGTAATGCTGACTGTGCCGCCTACTAATGCATACCACCATAGCGGTCGCGGCTTTGGCTGCACCGCTTCAGTATCCTGGGCTGCCAGGCGTACATGACGCCAATTTACTCGCGGCTGACCTTCACCATAGGCCAGAAGCAAGGCTTTGTGCGCCAGAATATTAACCAATCTGGGGATACCCCGGCTGTAACGACACAACAAACGCAGTGCCAGAGTGCTAAAGAGTGGCTGTGTTGCCCCGGCCTGTGCCAACCGCTGGTTAACATAAGCGGTCAGCTGCAATGGCCGCATTAGCGCTAAGCTTGCTGAGAAGCTGATGCGCTGACGTAACTGGCGAAAACGATAACTAGCCAGCCTGGCATCCAATTCCGGCTGAGCAAACAGCACCACCTGCAGCAGCTTGCGCTGACGGGTTTCCAGGTTAGTTAACAGTCTTAAGGCTTCCAGCGTATCGTCCGGCAGGGCCTGAGCTTCATCAATGAGTACAATAGGCCTTTTGCCCTGAGCTGCCAACAACAGCAGTTGCCGTTGCAGCAACTGTAGTAATTGTGGCGGCTCGATATTGGCAGAAAATTTCAGGCCAAATTCCAGCGCCAGCGCCCAACGCAACTCTATAGGCGTTAGTAACGGATCAGGGATATACGCCAACTGCCAGTCAGGTTGTTCTTGTTGTAGCAGGGTGCGGCACAGCAGTGTTTTGCCGCTGCCAACCTCACCGCAAATTTTAATAAAGCCCTCACCACTATTCAGCGCAGTATTTAGCAGCGCCAGCATATCCTGATGCTGCTGCAACGGCACATAAAACGCTGTATCCGGCGTTAAGCCAAATGGCAGCTGTTGTAGTGAGAAATGCTGCTGATACATCGCTATTGTGGATACCAGTCGCTAATGTATTCCTGCGACTGACGGATCTGCTGCTGCCAGACGCCCTCGCCAACCACAGTAGGTTTTAACAGGATCACCAGCTCTTTTTTCTTTTCCACTTTATTTACGCTGGTAAACAGCTTACCCAACAACGGAATAGCCCCCAGCACTGGTGTGCGCGACTCACTGTCACTGGTGACGGTTTGCATTAAACCGCCTATAACAACAATTTCACCGCTGCGGGCACGGATAATGGTATCAGACTCACGAATATTACTTTGCGCCAGCGGCAACACAATTTGCTCATTGCTAAAGCGAATGGTTTTATTCTGCTCGGCCGTTTCTGTGACCGACGGGTGTACATGCAGGATCACGCTGCCGTTCTGGTCAATTTGCGGCGTCACATCCAGCGCAATACCAGAAAAAAACGGTTGCAGGGTAATATTTGGCGAGCTGGTGGTTCCCCCTGTGCCAACGATAGTATCGGTGCTGACGTTGGTAACAAAGTACTCATCCTGGCCCACTTTAATCACGGCTTTCTGGTTATTCATTGCTGTTACCCGGGGGCTGGATAGCACCTGTGCATTGCCCTGAGTTTCCAGTAAATTAATGACGCCGTTAAAATCAGCGTTATTAAACGAAATAGCCGTAACACCACCGAGCGAGGTACTGATGGCGTTGCTGGCCACAGCGCCACTGGTACTGAGATTAAAGCCGGTGCTACGGATATTCGCTATCGCATTTTGCCAGTTAATGCCCTGCTGATATTCGTCATTGAGCGTCACTTCGATAATTTTGGCCTCCAGCACCACCTGACGTTGCAAGTGCTGCTCTGACTGACCAAGGAACGCTTTTACTGCTGCAATTTCATCTGGCATACCGCGCACTGTCACCAAACCAGCTTGCGGTGTTACCACCACCATGCGTTGCGGACCGTCGCCTAATACGGTGGCGACAGCCTTTTCCAGCTCTTTCCAGAAATCCGTTTTACTCTCGCTTTGGATGGTGCTGCCATTAAATTGCTGCTGGCCATATTGCGACTGGCTTTGGTTGCCAAAGCCGCCCTGATTCAGGTTATTCTGCCCCAGATTGCGGTTATTCTGGCCATTCTGACTGTTTTGGTTATCTTGCGACACCCCACCGGAGTTCACGGCAATAGAGGAGAATCCGTGCCGTTGCAACATCAGATAGTTCACTGCGATACTTTCAGTACGCAACCCCGGCGGATACACCTTATACACCAGCCCTTGCTGGCGGATATCAAAGCCGTATAACTGCTGTACTATGGCCATGGTCTCAGGCAGCGTAACCTGCTTGAGCTGCAGGCTAATGCTACCGCTGATCTGTGGGTGTAGCACCACGCTATAGGGTGTATCGGCCACCAGAGAGGCAAAAAAATCATTCAGACTGGCGTCAGTTGCCGCCACATTAAACCGCGGCAGCGCTGGCTGCGGCAAGCTGTAAGCTGCGCTGAGTAAGTCTTCAGTTACAGCCGCGGGTACGGCTGGTGGGGCCTTGGCAGGCTGGGTTTGTTCTGCCTGCTGCAATACCTGCTTTGCCTCAGTGGGTACTTTGCCCGGTTGCAATGCCTGGCAGCCAACCAGCAGTAAGCCGGCAATACTTAGCCCAAGCGTAGTGATGAGATTAGTTTTCATAGTTTTTTATCACTGTGTTGTGTAACGACAATGTCTGCTGCTCGCCATTACGCTGCAGTACCACGTGTTTGTCTTTAATCGCCAGCACTTGATATTGCTGATAATAATCTCCGCGGCGCAATAATTGACCATTGATGACCGCCACCGGCCCCTCGCTGGTGTGTTTGATTAACTGTAACTTCAGCGGGGCGGCGACTTCAGCACTGGCCGACGACGGGTTATTACTCCAGCCAGGCGCCGGGCGTGTCGGATCGGCCTGAACTGTCTGGCTAACCAGCAAAGCAGCCAGGCTACAGGCGAATAAAATCTTCATGTTCACTTACCGTTATCAGTTCCAGAGTCATATCAGCCGACGGGTATTCAGTAACCTGATAGCGCAAACCTGCCCAGTTAACCAACCAGGGCAACTGTTCAATATTTTTGAGTACCTTAAGCAGCGCCGCATAATTGCTGTTCATGACCAGTGTCAGCTGATGCTGATACAATAGTGGTGTGTCTGTCTCGGCTTGTCCTGCCAGTAACACGGCCTTGGGTGCTGCGGTTGTCAGCTGCTTTAACTGTACATCACTGCTGCTTTGTAACACATTGTGTAGCAGCGCTACCATTTGCTCGGCAGCAATAAAATGGCTGGTGCTTTGCGTTATCTGCGCCGTCAACTCACGCTGTTGTTGCTCCAGCTGTGTAATGCGCTGGCGATACTCTGCATCGGCATCAGTGCCTAGTTCTGAGCGTAAGGTAGTCGCCAGTTGCTCTGCTTCCTGCTGCTGCTTTTGCACATTAGCCAAGCGATCATGGTAACTGTTGCCGGCCTGCAAAATCGGCTCTAGCCCATAAACAAACCCCAACCAAAATGTCAGAAACAAGGTGCTGACCCAAATCAGCAGCTGTTCACGCTGTTGCAGGGTATTAAAACGCTCGTCCAGTTGTTGCCATAACGTCATGGTGTGGCTCCTTGTTCCGCCACCAGTTCAAAGCTTACGGCGGCGTTATCGTCAAGCTGTTGCATTTGTACCTGACGAAAGCGCTGACCACGAAAATAACTTAGCTCACGTAGCTGCTCCAGCCACTGAGGCACGCTCTGCGGTTTTAATGTTACGCCGCTAAAGCTGCTGTGCTGCTGGGTTAATTGGAACTGTGTCAGCCACAGCTCAGGTCTATCTATCTGTTGTAAATGTTGCAATACCGGGCTGTAGAGCTGACTGGCCTGCAGCTGTTGCTGCGACAAATAGCTTAACAGCTGCTGCTTTTGCTGCACGCTTTGCTCTAACAGCTGCAACTGCTTTTGTAACTCGGCTGACGCCTGGCGCTGCGTCAGCGCTTGCTGAAACAGCGCCACTTGCGCCAGTTGCTGGTCAAGCTGTTGTTGCTGTTGATCTAAGAAGGTACCGCGCTGCAGATTGTGTTGCTGTAACAGCCAGGCGATTAATGACAACACGGCAACCAGAGCCATCCAGCTAAGCATTAATCGGCGCAGCGCCAGAGGGCGCCGTATTGGCCATAACCGATGCTGGTATAAATTTACCTGCTGCTTCATGGTCAGCTCTCCTGCAGCGTATACGTTGTCAGAGCCGCCACAGCGGGCCAACAGTGTAGCAATGTCTCGCGACTGAGCTTGTCTGCAATAACAGGCAACGGTAGCGGCTGCACCCGGCTAAAACCGCTTTGCCGGAATAGCTCGCACATCATCTCGGCTTCAGGCATCAGCAAAAAGATATCCCGCACTGGCGGCTGCTTCAGTTGACTTTCCACATAATCCATCGACCGCTGCAGCTCTAGTTGTAGCCGGTCAAGCGTGCCATCGGCCAGCTCACCTGCACCGGCCAGATGTAAACGGCTAAAACCGCGGGTACGGCGGGAAAAATACAGCTCGCCATTGCGCACAATTTGAATCAGCACTTCCTGCTCAGGTTGATGGATTACCAGCATAGTTGCCTGAGCCCCCGCAGCGACCAAACGCCCTGCTAACCATTCCTCGGGCATAATGCTACCCAGGTTTAAGCCGGCTTCATGTATAGGCGTTAATAATTGCTGTAAGCTGGTGGCGCTGGCTGCGACAGCATTAATCTTCGCGGCACTATTGCCGCTGCCGGGTAAGTCGATGTAGTCAGCGATGATATCCTCTGGCGCAATATTGACTAAATCTTTTATCTGCCAGGGTAATGCCTGCAGCATCTCCTGATCTGAAAGCGCCGGCTTATCCAGTTGCACCACCTGGTAAAACTCTGGCGCCAAAATCAGCTGTAATGGCGTCTGCTTGCCAACGCCTGCTAACAAACGGCTTAACTCACTGACCAGTTGGCCCTGTTGATAACTCAGTTGCTGACAATGGCTGATGCGCCCCGCAACTAGCTCGGCTAATGTTATCGAGCTACTGCCCAGGTGCAAAGCCAGCTGGGACGGCGTATCGTTAGAGAGATGAAAGCGCTGTAGTATTTTTTTCAGCATATTGCTGCCATATACATCCTGTGTAGCTTTATACTAACGACTAATTACGCAGCTGTCATGCTTCTACCATGTTGTATTCATCAGAAATTCAGCTTCTTTCTGTTCAGCCACATTGGCAAGCTGTTGTACACCCTGTGCTTGAAGCAAACGCGGTGCAGCTGTGGCTGTGTACGTTAAAAAGCAAGGTAGCAGGCGTATCGGGCAATAAAATTCTCAAATTGCACTATCCACTGCAAGCCGCCCTACAGCATGGCTATAGCGGCATTGTGACCTTTGGCGGCGCATTTTCGAACCATTTGTGTGCCGTTGCAGTCAGCTGCCAGCAGTTGGGGCTGCGTAGCATAGCTTATGTCAGAGCTGAGCAACTGGACTTAAACAATCCGACGCTGGCTTTTTGCCAGGCCCAAGGTATGCAGCTTATCGCCATAGACCGCCAGCAATACCGGCTGCGGCATCAGGCCGATTTTCTTGTCCAGCTTAAACAGCGCCATCCGGGCTTTCTGCTGGTGCCAGAAGGGGGGAGCAGTACAGACGGCGCACGGGGCGTGTCACAGCTGGCGTTAGAGCAAACGCCTGCGGGTAGAGCCGACTTAGTCGTCACGGCCGCTGCCAGTGGCGGCACGCTGGCAGGCCTGATTAATCGCCGGCAGAGCGCTGCGCTGGGTATCGCAGTGGTAAAAGATGCATCCTTGTTCAACAAGGTTCAGCAGCTGTTAGTAGCGCCAGAACCTTTACCCTGGCAGCTGAACAGCGACTTTTGTGGTGCGGGCTACGCCCGTTTTAGCCCGCCACTGTTGCAATTTTGCCGCGATATGGCAAATCAGGGCATATACATTGAACCGGTTTATACCGGTAAGGCACTGGCTGGCGTTATAGAGCTTGTGCGACAAGGCCGGATAGCAGCAGCCAGCCGGCTGAGCTTTTTTCACACCGGCGGCTTGCAAGGTTTGAATGGGCTGTTATATCGCGGTTTAATTACTGCAGCTGACCATGCGTTATTATCTGGTTCAGCGGCTGACTAAAGTAAAAACCCTGGCCACCGGCAATACCCAGTTTTTGCAATGTCAGCCACTCCTGCTCTAGCTCAACACCGGTTGCCAGCACCCTCACGCCTTTATTGGCATAGCCGGCAATTAAACCGCGGACAAACAGCTGCTGTTCCAGATGCTGGTCGATATTGCGAACCACAGAGGGATGTAGCTTCACGGATTCCAGCGGCAATTCATCAACATAATTGGCGGTCTCCAATAATAAGCCAACCTGATCAACAATAAGACTAAAGCCGGCTTTATGCAGTTTCAGCAAAACCCGCTTTGCTGCCTTGTAATGCTTTAGCAGCTGGTGTTCTGTCACTTCCAACGCCAGTTGTGCCGGATCGATCTGGCCGGATAACAGCATCTGCTCCAACCATTGCCACCACTGAGTATCTAATAGCGATGACACGCTGACATTGATACTGCAGCGACTGTAGTGCCGCGAGTCTACAGCACATAGCTTGGCCGCTTTTAATAGCACATGCTGATCAATCAAACCCACCAAGCCGCAATTGTTCGCCATCGGCAAAAACACCGCAGCCGGCACTTTAGTGCCGTCAGTACTGTGTAAGCGGATCAGCACCTCATGCTGCAGAATATCTTTATCCTGCCAGGACATGACGGGCTGAAAACTCAATACAAAGCGCTGCTCTTGCAAAGCTTTGCTAAGCTCAGACCGCCACCAGACCGAGCCTCTGGCTACTGTTTTGTCTTGCTGATTTACTACGCCATAAGCTGAGTTTTGCCCTTGCAGTTGTGCTGTCTTTAGTGCCATATCGGCCTCAGACAACAATTGGTAGGACGCCTGCCCGCGTTGATAGGCAGCATAACCAATATGCAGTACATCCTCATCGGCGCAATCAGTGAAGCAGCTAGCCCGACTCAACAATACCGCCATACGATCGCCAAGTTTCGCCATATCATCAGCGGCTAACCCTGCAACTAACAGTACTAAGTCATTGTCAGACAGCCGCGCTAATACCGTATCGGTGTATGCCGCAGCCATACCTTGTAAAATATCAATACAGCCGCGCAAGCGTTGGAGTTGTCGTACACCGGCAACGCCAGCCTCGGGTTGGTGCACCTGTATCAGGAATAACGCACCATAAGCCGGTTCAGTATGGTCGTTTAAATAATGTTGCAGCTTACTCTCAAAAAATACCCGATTACCAACTTCGAGCTCGTGATCAATTAAGCCTTGCACCCTCACCAAATGCCGCACTTCTTGATCGCGCTTTAGTAAGTGCGATATGCGCTGAGATATCTGTGCCAATTGCTGCACCTCGGTTTGCTCAGGCGTCCGCTTTATCTCAAGTTGGTCATATAGGGCAGTAATCAACTGTTGCTGCGCTACAGCGTTTTGTTGCTGCTTGCGTAGGCGGTAAGAAAAATACATCCACAATAGACTACAAGGTAACAATACCAAGCCTGTAACTAAGGTTGCAGCGGCTATGCTATTGGGATTTAACAGATAAAATGCCCCGGATGTCAGTGACAACAGCATTATGGCTACCACTAAAAATAAAGGCGCATTAAATTGGCTGGAACGTCGAATCACCACAGTCAACTCCTTTTGTACTGTGTTCAGTGTTGATCTAAGACGGTTATTTGTCGAGTTTTTATGCAATAGATAATAAAAAACCCCGCTCGATTGAGCGGGGTTCGGAATGGGTGCCTGGCGGTGAACTACTCTCGCATAGCGAATGCTACACTACCATCGTCGCAGCTGCGTTTCACTTCTGAGTTCGGAATGGGTTCAGGTGGTTCCACAGCGCTATTGCCACCAGGCAAAACT
>JBFMHG010000008.1:0-105787 GCA_040752955.1 Pseudomonadota bacterium | reverse complement strand
CTAGAGGCATACGCAAATAAAGATGTCTAGGCAGAAAGCGTATAACAAACCGCTCAAATTCGTTCCGGCCACAAAAAGCGTGGCCTCCACCGGACTCGCTAACGCTCGCCGTTTAGCGGGGCGTTATAAATCCTTACCACCTTGAGAGTAACGTCATGTTTAAAGTAGCTAAGACTCAACATGTACTAGCAGTTGCCGATTTTGATTCTGCGGTAAGGTTCTTTACAGAGAAGCTCGGTTTTACCCTGGAGAACACTATTGGCGGCTGGGCATTTTTGCACCTTGATCATTTTTATCTGATGGTCGGCGACTGTCGTGGTGAAGTTCCGGCAAGGGAAACGAATAATCACGCGCTTTTTGCCTATGTCAACTGTGAGGGTATTGATGAGTTGTATAACCAGTACCAACAGCGAGGTGTTAACTTCACCCAAAAAATTTCAAATAAGCCTTGGGGGTTACGAGAATTTGGCGTCGAAACGCCTGAAGGGCATAGAATCATGTTTGGGCAAAGCCTGAGCGTTGCACGTGATAGTGAATAATAAAAAGGAGTTTGATACATGGTGAGTAATTCAGCCAGAAAACGGAATATTGTCGTGTTAGGTTTATTGGGTATCGCAGTTGCCTGCGCTTGGGGCTACTCGAAATACCACTACGCTAAATCGGTAGCAGATGAAATAGACGCGCTAGCGCCTTTTGCCAATGAAAAAATTGAACTGATCGCGGTGGAAGCATCGGATAAACATTTTACGCTGCAGCTAAGTATTGCCGGTGTTCACCCTGACGCTGAAAATATTCAGGCGCTAAAAGCCTATTACGACGATGTCGCGGTAAATTATGTGTGTAGCAGCGAACAGTTTAAGTCGCAGTTTGAAGACGGTTATCGAATCAGTCTTGATATCAGCTATTTAGACCAGCCAGAGTTGACCTTTAAAAAGACCTTTGTGGCAAAAGAGCAATGTGGCGGGGTTAAATCTTAACCAACTTATCAGGCAGTGAAACGGTGTAGGCAGAACCAGTTGCTATGCCGCTAAGAAAGGTTTTGTATAGGAGTAATTAAGTGCGTTTACTGGCGTTTATAGTTTTGTCTTTGCTGGCAAGCGGCTGTGCCTCAAATACAGCCGTGCAGGAACCGGTAGAGGTGGTTACGGTGCAAAAAGAGTTTCCACCGCAGCTATGGTCTGATCATAAGGAGTTAACGATATCAGCAGCAGCTTGCGCGGAAAAAGGTATGCAGATCCTTAACTCGCTGGGGTTTACACAAGTAGTTAAAAGCCGTCATGGTGAGTACCTTTACGGTAATTACAGTAACAACCGGGCAGCCATAAAATGTATTGCTGTTAAAGGCCAGACATTGGTTTACGCAATAGTGGCTGGCCCTAAAAAAGCTGTAGTTGAAAAACTACGCAACGAAATAATGTGGCAGTACTAACAATAGAGCTGTATGACCTGTTAAGTGTTATTACCTGTTGTCACTGTTATCTGGTGTTACCGCGGCGCTAATCCGGCAGCGCCGCTAATACTTTACCCACCAGCTGGTTTAGCTCATCGCCATTACCAATCCAGCGCGTGACAATCAGTAAATCATTGTCTTTGTCTATATAAATAACGTTGCGGCCGGCGCCCTGGAAGGTGACTGCGGTTTCTGGTGCGTTGGGCAGGGCTTTGCGGCCGGGGTTTAAAAACCAGTTGGCAAAGCCGTATTCAGCATTGGCGCTGCCGCCGGTACGTGCCATTGCTATCCAGTCTTTGCTGATTAACTGCTGGTCTTGCCATTTGCCATCACGCAAAAACAAATAACCAAAACGGGCTAAGTCCCAGGCGTTAATAAAAATGCCGCCACCCCAGTGGCCACCGCCAGATACCGACTGCACTTTTTGCCCATCCAGCTCAATCCAGCTGTTGTCATAGCCATACCAGCGCCAGGTGGTTGAGGCGCCAATGGGCTGCATAATCTGCTCGTTTAACACCTCAGGTAAGGGTTTGCGCCAGACATACAAGGTAGACAGTGCCAACAGGTTAATGCGTACATCATTGTATTTGTAATGGCTACCAGGAGTGCGCAGTGGCCGGTTTGGCCAGTCGGCCGGGGTGTTGCCTTCGGGGCGGTCGGCCCAGTCGGGTTTGCCCCACAGTGTACCTTGCCAGTCACTGGTTTGGCGTAGCAAGTGGTCCCAGCGAATTTGGCTGTTGTGTTCGCCCTCATATAGCGCTGTGCCATGCGGCATATAAGGGCCCACTTTATCGTCCAGGCTGCGAATTAACCCCTGCTGCCAGGCGAGGCCGGTAACGGTGGTTAAAAAGGTCTTGGCGATGCTGTGTGTCATATCCACACTGTCGACATCTCCCCAGCGCGCAATCAGTTTGCCCTTATAAACAATAAGGCCGTTAGCGCCGGCGCGCACACCCATTGGGCCAATGATCTGATCATAAGGCTCGCGGGCACCAAAGGTGGTGGCTTGTACTATGGCTTGATCTTTAGACGCCGGGTTTTCGCTGGCGATGGCATAGTCAACTGCTGCTGCGAGTTTTTCGTCATTTACGCCCAGTGTCTGTGGCTGGGCGCTGGCCCAGTCGCCACGCGGTGGGTAGTAGCTTTGTGCTGAGAGTGGCAGCGCAACAAGCGCCAGTAGTAGGGTTAAGGTTGCACGCACAGTAAGCTCCCGGTTAGCAAAACAGCAGCGTTAATAGTGGCCGCTGTAGTAACCCTGAGCAATAGGCAAAGCAGAGAATTGCGGTCAGGCAGCGGTTAACTGCGACTGGTTTTGCGGTTGTGGCAGTAAAGCGGAACCAGCCACCTCAGTCAGAGGTGGCTTGTTACTTACAGTGATACATCTTCCTGTTGTGGCTTAGCGGGCGTTTTTACCCGGCGGTACCGCGCTAGCGGGTTTTGCAGAGTGCCGGAAAACTTCAGGCTTTTGGCCGGATCGGCCAGATCGAGCATTTGCTGGTTATTACCCAGTTGTAACCGGTTTAAGCATGACAAAGTAAACTCGTCGGCGAATAAGTCATAACGCTCAAACTTATGCTGTAACTGCGGCTGTTGTGCCTGATAGGTATAGATACAATCGGCCACCAGCTGCCAGAACTGGTCTTCGCTGAAGTTTAACTGCTGTGCCAGTATCGGCGTCAGATAGCGGAAAAAGCAGTCAAAGATATCGGTGGTTAGCGACAGTATTTTCAGTTGTTCCGGCACATCGACCACCAGCCGCTGTATCTTGGCGGGCAGTTGCAGATCTTTGTTTAAAAAGGCGCACTCTTCACCGATGTCTTTCATCAGCATCCGTTGCGGTTGATTATGCTCAAGCAGCATAATCAGGTTTTCACCGTGCGGCATAAACACCAGATCATGAGCATAAAAGCAGTGCAATAACGGTGTCAGATAGCTGGCTAAATAGCGGCTTAGCCACTGCGCGGTATCAAGCCCGGAGGCGTTAATTAATTCTGCCAGCAGCGCCTTGCCGTCTTTATCAATATGCAGCAGGGCTGCCATCGTCATCAGGCGTTGGTTAGCTTCAAGCTGCGGCAACGGGCTTTCCCGCCATAAGGCCGACAACATTTTCCGGTACGGGCTGTGTTGGCTGCAGGCGCGTTCTAACAATGGGCTGCGATAGCCAATGGCGGCAATTTCTTTTAGCAGACTAAAGCCGGTCGTCTTTAAAAAAGGATCCTGTGCCAGCAGTGCCGCCAGCCAGTCGTTGATGGCCGGGGTTGATGCCATGTAATAAGGCGATAGCCCGCGCATAAAGCCCATATTAACAATAGACAGTGCGGTCTTAACGTAGCACTTATGCCCCTGGCTGCGGTTAAAAAAGGTGCGGATGGACTGTTGTGGCTGATAATCATCCTCGCCGCTACCGAGAAAGACGAGTTGGCGGTTGGCAATATCTTCGGCAAACACCGTTTGCAGCTTGTTTGACCATTGCCAGGGGTGAGCCGGCATAAAATAATAATCATCATGCGCTAGCCCCAGTTGCTGTAACTGCTGCTCAAAGGCTTGCCGACAGCTTGCTGATAACTCCTGTTGCAGCAATTGCTGATAGTCTAATGTGGCGCTGGCGCTAAATTCGGCGTTTTTCTTACTCACCGCCAGCCAGACCAGCTTGATAGTGTTGCCCAGTTCCGGTGCGTACTGCTGGTAATCGGTGGCATCAAAACCAATGCGGCCATTGTTAGCAACAAAACCCGGGTGGCCTTCGGTCATGGCGCTTTCGACGGTCTGAAAGTCGGCACTTAGCAGCTCGCGGGCTGTGGGGCGGGGGTGATGCAGCTTAAACGCCGCCGACGCCAGGGTGCTGGCGATCTCCTCCAGATAAGTCGGCAGCAGCGCGTCACTGATACCCAGGCGGGATTTAATCTCTAGCACAAAGTCCAGTGAGCTCAGCGGTGCCAGCAGACCAGCTTGCTGTTTTTCAATCGAATTGGCATCGATACACCAGTGATTAAGCTGCATTAGCTGCGCCCGGAACCGGTATTCGATATCAGCCTGATCGGTGCTGAGTTTAAAGCAGGTCCAGCTTCCCTCGCGCCCAAGCTGCTGCGGCGCAATAATACGCTCGTGGGCAAATTCGCTTAGCACCTTGGCAAGATGCTGGCGGTTAACCTGTTGCCACACGGCTGGGTTTAAATGCTGTGGGGCTAACAGCGCAGTTGGGCGTTTTAAATAGCTTGGTATCATGGTGATATTTTCCTTAGTTAAGGCCTGGTAAAAGTGATGCCGGCTACAAAAGCACAGGTCGGCGGTTTTATCGGCTAGCCGTATTTGTTGACTAAACTGAAAGCCGGCGCGACGGTTAAGCCGGGCAATTTTGTGATTCGCGCTATCGGGCTCTACCACAACGCGCTGCGCTTGCTGTTCGGCAAACAGAAACTGCAACACGTAACAAAACACGCGCCAGCTAAAACCCGGCAGCGGCTGCTGACAGGGCGCAAGTAAAATATGCATACCAATATCACCCGGCTGCACCGGGTAATGCTGTCCCACCTCATGCTCCTGGGGCTGATAAACTTCCAGCAAGAAGGTGGGCTGGTGCTGGATCAGGCCAATAAACACCTGGCTATTGCCACAAATAGTCTGATAGGCGTCGGCAACCTGCTGCCGGCTGCAGCCTTGCAGCCCCCAAAACCGGGCGTAGTCCTGGCTTACCCAGGCGTGCAGCAAGCCGATATCGTCAGCCTGATGAAAAGCGCGTAATGCGATGCTGCCAAGCACAGTGTCATATTGTGGGAACAGCAGCGCGGGCTCGGCTGTTCCGGTTGTAAGCTGTGTGTTCATAGGCTTCCTTATTGCAGTCGTTGGCTGGCGTTCGCCGCGGTTGCGCTTGGCCGCCAGCCTGGGCTAAATAACAACAGATAACAGAGCCAGGTCAGTGCCAAGGCCGCAGTGGCAACCAGCAATGGCATACTGAGCCTGGTTGCCGCTACTACAGCGCCGGCACAGTAAGAGGCCAGCAACACCCCCAGGCTTTGCGCCATATAAATTTTGCTAAAGTCAGCGGCATAGCGCTCTGGTGTACTGAGGCGAAACAGCAGCAGATCCAGCCGCACCGTTGCGAGGAACAGGCCAAGACCAAACAGGCAGCGCCCGGCAATAACCAGCAGTGGCTGCGGCAATGCCTGTAGCGCCAGGCCAGAGCCGGTTAGCCACAGTGCCCTGTGTAGCCCGGTATGGTGAGTTTGTGCTGACGCAAAGCGGTATTGCCACAGCAACACCAGCAGGGCGACAAAGGCAGGAATGGCAAATACCAAGGCCGCTGATATCTGATTGGCCGAGGCGGAGATCTGCTGCCAGTAGCTGACAAAAAACGGCTGCATCAGATAGGCGCTGAAGTAAAACAGCAACATCAACAGTGCCAGTTTGACCAGCGGCGGCTTGTTCGCCGTGGCCACAGGATCAGCGCTGGCTTGGGCTGCCGGCGCCTGGGCCAGAGGTAAGGTGTGGCCGGCGTACTTAAGATAGCAGCAGATAGCCGTTTGCAGCAGATCGCCACAGGCCATCAGCACAAACACCTGTCTGGGTTCAAAACACTGCAACATCACACCGCCCAGCACAGCACCGCCGATGGCACCAAAGTGGACAATCAGCGATAGCAGGCCAATGGTTTGCCCTTGTTTGCCCGGCGTTTCCAGCCGCATCACCAGCGGATAAATCAGCAGATAGCTGGCTTTGCAGACAAACATCAGCAGCGACACCAGCCAAAACGCGCTTAGGCTGTCAACCCGGTAACACAGCAGGCTAAAGAATGCAGCGGCCAGTTGGCTAGCGAGCAGGATATTCAGCACCGAACGTTTTTCTGCCAGCCTGGCCCAGCACGGAAACGCCAGCAGCACCACCAGGCAAAATGCGGCAATATAACCGCCAACATAGGCCGGATCAGTAATGCCAAAGGCACTGGCGAAAAAGCCGGGGTAAAAGGGTAGCAGCATGGTGTCGCATACCACCGCAATGACGGTGATGCTGATCAGCAGATATTTAACATTCAGGTTCATGCCAACACCCGTTGCGGCTTAAACGCCGGCTTAGCTGGCGTGTTGCTGTCAGCCGGTGCGGCAAACTGCTGAAAAGCAATGCGTGTTTCCAACGGGTAAATCTCAGCGCCCGCTAACTGATTAATAATAATGGCGTTGCGATAGCAAGCCATACCCAGATCAGCAGCGACAAAGCCATGGCTGTGTAGCTCAGCATTTTGCACAAATACATCCTGATATTTACCAATGCTATAGTGGCGGCTGACATCAAAGCGGCCTTCGGCGTCGAAATTAAGCCGCTGCCGGATCGGTTGAAGATAGCCCGGTATTGGGTAGTGAAAGCCGGTTGCTAACACCAGCGCCTGGGTGCTCAGGCTAAAACTTTGCTGCTGCTGTAGTTGGTTAAAGGTCAGTTGGATCAGGTCTGGCTGGCTGTTGTTAGCCGCAACGAGCTCGGCATTGGTCAGCAGGGTTACCGCCGCTTTGCCATCCAGGTTTTTGCGATAGAGCAAATCAAAAATGGCATTGATAAGCTCAGTATTAATGCCCTTATACAGCCCCTGTTGCTGGCAGAGTAAACGCTGTTTGCTGTTCGTCGCCAGCTGATAGAAATAATCGACATAGTCGGGCGACGTCATCTCCAGTGTCAGCTTACTGTACTCCAACGGGAAAAACCGTGGCGAGCGGGTTAACCAATTCAGCTGGTAGCCATAGTTGTCGCTGTCCTGCAGCAAGTCATAAAAGATTTCGGCCGCACTTTGGCCGCTGCCGATCAGGGTTATCGCATCACAGTGCTGCAGCTGACGCTTTTGTGGCAAATAATCGCTTGAATGCAACACCTGGCCGGTTAAGTGTTGGCAGCAGGCGGGCAGGTAGGGTTTGGGGCCTGTGCCCAGCACCAGTTTTTTCGCGTAGTACAGCCTGGGCCTGGTGGCACCATCCTCCAGTACTGTGGCCTGCACTTCATAACAGCTCAACTGCGCATCATAGCGAATGGCGTCGACCTGCGTATTAAACTGCAGATTATCCAGCTGCTGGCTAACCCATTGGCAATATTGATTGTATTCCTTGCGTAGCAGGAAGAAATTTTCGCGGATATAAAAGCGGTAAATGCGCCCTTGCTGCTTCAGGTAATTGAGAAAGCTATAGCGGCTTGTCGGATCGGCCAGGGTAACCAGATCAGCCATAAAAGGCGTTTGCAGCTGAGCATCGGGCAGCATCATGCCCGGATGCCAGTCAAACCTGGCGTTGGCATCGACAAATAAAGCATTCAGTTTGGGGATCGCTTGACTAAGCGCGGCAAGCCCCAGGTTAAAAGGCCCAATACCGACGGCGATAAAATCGTAAATAGGTTTAGGCATGACGGTGCTCCTTGGCGTTAGGGTCGCAGGTTGTTGTGGTATCAGCCCTGACCGCACAGCGCAGGCCAGGGGGATTGTTCATAGTCATGTATAAAAATAGTTGCGAAAGCAAATGAGAATAGTTATTGTTTGCGTTAAATTAATTGATGTCAATAGCTTTGAAAAAAATAAGAGGAAATAAATGCAGCAGTATCAGATGTTTACATTTGGCATGGTGATATCGGCAACTATTTGGGCCAGCGGTGCTGCTGCGACACCAGGCACCCAAACGCCACAAGACAATGCCAGCGACGACAACGCGATTGAAGTGATCAAGGTGTATGCAGACAGCTATCGCAGCACGGGCACTAAATCGCGCTTAACGCCGCTGCAAGCGCCGATGAGTTACCAGAGTTATGACGCGGCACTGCTGCAGTTACGTCAGGTCGATAGCGTCAATGAGGCCTTACGCTATGCGCCTGGCATTACCACCGAAAACCGCAGCACGGTGACGATTTTTGATCAGTATACGATTCGCGGTTTTGACAGCTACCGTAACTACTATGATGGTTTGCCATTACAATACAATGGCTTATGGAATTTAGCGCCGCAAGTAGACGCCTACGCTACCGAAAGCGTTGAAGTGCTCAAGGGGCCAACGTCGGTACTGTATGGCTCGGCCCCGCCCGGCGGTATGGTGAATCAAACGGCCAAGCAACCACAGTCGCAAACGCAGCATCAGGCCCGTGCCCGGCTGGGGTCTGCCCAACTGGCTGAAGTTGCCTTTGACAGTACCGGCGCGGTTAACGAGCTGGCAAATTACCGCCTGATTGGCCTGGCGCGACAAAAAGACGGCCAGCAGCAAACCACTCAGGAGCAGCGCTATGTTATAGCGCCGTCGCTAAGCTGGGCATTTAATGATGCGACCAGTGTAAACCTGAATCTGTATTACCAAAATGACCCTGAAATGGTGCCCTCTACGCCGCTACCTGCCATGGGTACACTGTACCCGGCAAGCTATGGTTACCTGCCGGCCGATGCTTATGCTGGCGATAAAAACTGGGCCAGCTTTAAGCGCGAAGTGACAATGCTGGGTTATAAGTTGCATCATCAAGTTAGCCCTGGCCTGAGCTTGCTGCAAAACCTGCGTTATACCCGGGCCGACGGCAAGCAGCAAAACAGCTACAACCTGGGGCTGAGCGACGGTGACGCTATGTTGGCGCGCACGGCTTATTTTACCGATGAAGCCATCGACGGCTATGTGGTAGACAACCAACTGGCATGGACAACCAACGGCAGTGCCTGGCGCAACCAGCTATTGCTGGGCGTGGAATACAATAGCCTGGACTCGCAGGTTAGCTATGGCGATACCTTTGGTGTAGATACGCCAGCGCTTAATCTGGCACGACCGGATTATAACGTAATGGATCCCGCGCAATTGCCGCTGGATACCTACAGCCAGCAAAACCAGATCGAACAGCGGCAACTGGGTGTCTACCTGCAAAATGAGTGGCAATTATCAGGCCTGCTGTTGCTGGCCGGCCTGCGTCACGACCGCTACGACAGCCGCGATGACGCTAATTTTGGCGGCGTTCTCAGCAGGACTGACATTGACCAGCGCCATACCAGTGTCCGCCTGGCGGCGATGTACACCTTCGATGCTGGCTGGGCACCTTATATTAGCTACTCTGAGTCGTTTGAGCCGGTTTCCGGCACTGACTCGGTCACTGGCGAGGCGTTTAAACCGACCATTGCCAATCAAATTGAACTGGGGGTTAAATATAAAGGCGACACCACACAGCTAACGCTGGCGGCTTTTGATTTGCGCAAACAGCAAGTGGTTGTTAATACGCCCGACTTTATGCAGAAAACGCAAACCGGTGAAGTGCAATCCAAAGGCATAGAAATGACGCTGCAGCAGCAGGTGACGGCAGATGTGTCGCTTAACCTGAGCCTGACGCAGCTTGATGTAGCCGTAAGGCGGAACCCACTAAACCCGGCGCTGGTCGCTAAAACGCCGGTGTGGGTAGCAGAGCAACAAGCCGCTGCCTGGGCGCACTACTATGTCAGCGACAAGCTGGAACTGAGTGCCGGCGTGCGTTATGTTGGCCAAAGCCAGCTGGACGAGCTGAACAGCGATCAGCTACCCGGTTATGCCCTGTGGGATCTGGCACTGGCCTATCAGCTTAGCGACAACTATAAGCTGGGCCTGACCGCCAGCAATCTGGGCAACAAACGCTATGTCGGCGCCTGTTATGATCAGAACAATTGCTGGATGGGCGCCGAGCGCAGCGTTGAGTTAAACCTGTACGCGGGCTTTTAGTGGATGGCCGCTGGCAGTAAGAGTTGTCTTGCTAGCTGTGTTGATAGCTGTATTTCTAACAGCGCGGCGCTGGCTGAGCTGTTGCAGCTGGCGGCACGTTTGCTGCCGGCGTTGCAGGGCCAGCTTGCGCAGCCAGCCCAGTCAGAGCAAACAGAGCGCTCAGAGCAAACCACCATTATTCACGGCAGCGACAATCGTCAGTCATTACTTGCGCTGTATCAATACTGGCGTCAGCAGCACCCTGAAGCCACTCACGCCTATTGGTGGGTACGCAGCTGGAACATGCTGATATGGCAGCCGGTATACCTGTCAGTCATCGGCGTGCATAGCGCCGGTATCGCCGTCAGCCTGGCCGGGTTTAGCCAGCACTGCCAGCAGGGCGTGGTGGCGGGCTTTACGCTGCAGCCACAGCGAAGCGATAGCCAAGCGACCGCTGATGCAATCCAGCGCAGTGCCGCCGAACTGGCCGCAGTTTACCAGGACATGCTGGCGCAGTTGGCACAAGTGATAACGCTGCGGCCGGTGCTGGCGCGCCGTTTGCTGGCCGATACCTTGCTATCGGCATTATTGCTGTGTTACCGGCAGGCCAGCTGGATGACACAACCGCAGCTGTTACATTGGCGCCAGCTTTGGCTGGACGCTTTAGGCATCGATAACGCCGCGCCGTTTTACATCGATACGCTCACGTGCCAACCGGCGTTTAAACGCCGCGCCTGCTGCATGCATTACCTGCGCGCCGATGGCGATTGCTGTGACAATTGCCCCAGGCGCGCTAATCAGCCCACCAAGTCCAGCGACGCGGATACTATTTATCACCCTGTAAAGATTACTGATAGCAGGTAACTTCTACAGTAGCTACCGGCGAACTTGGCTGGAACTTTGCCAAAAATTATAGTTAAAATTTTGTTTTGTATTGATTTTTTGTGTCTGGCATAAGCCTTGCTGTCATCTCAATGCCTGGTGCAGCGATTGGCTGCGCTTCACTACGTTAACCAAGGAGACATAGTATGGCCAGTGCAACCAGTACAAACAGTCAAGCCAACAGCAAAGCTAACAGCGGCTTAAATTCGCCGGTAACCGCCAAAGCCAGCGAGGCAGCGCACCATGCGGTAGATGCCGTGGCAGCCAAAGCGGCAACCGCTGAAGATAGCCTGCGTAAAACGGCGGCCAGCTCGCAGGAGACGCTGGCGCATAAGCAGGAAGAAATTAAACAGCAACTGCACAGCTCGTACAGTAAAACCCGCGAGTTAGCCGCGCAAAACCCGCTGGCTACGGCAGGTATTGCTTTTGCTGCCGGTATGTTGGTAACCGCCTTACTGCGCCGGCGCTAGAGGTAGCTATGCAAAGCCGTGAAACCGCCGCTGCCCCAACACAGCGGCCAGGCGATAGCGCAGCAGAGACTCAGCAGGCCAATCAGAGGGCTACGCAGGGCGCGCCCGGCAGCAAACAGTCGCCGGGTGCTAGGGCATTAGACGATATTACCGCGCTGGCAGCGCTCGGCTGGTCGGTCTCTGAGCTTTATGTTGCGCAGCTTAAGCTGGCCGGCAAAACCGCCAAAGCCGAGTGGCAGTTAAGTAGCCGCAGTCTGCTGCTTGCTGCTGCGCTGCTGGTATGTTTTGGTGCCGGTGTAGTCTTGCTGTGGGCCGGATTTCTAACGTTACTGGGGGTCTTGCTGTGGCAGGCGTCGCAGTCACTTACTGTTACTGCTGCGACATTGATCATACTGCAACTTATGTTGCTGTGGTGGTGTTGGCGCAGCTTGGCGTATGTATTAACGCAGGTGGGTTTTACGCAAAGCTGGCGTCAGTTACGCCGCTTGTTTGGCCGCAGCGCCCAAGCTGGAAGTAATCAAGACACTCATTATACAACACAGGAGTAGCGCTATGCTTATTGGCCGCTTACTTAAGGCCCGGCAACAACAGGTGCAGACGCTGGCAGAAAAAAGCCGGCTGCAGCACAAACAGCTGCAGGCCCATCAGTTTTTACTCAAGCGAAGTACAATGCGCTTTCTAGCTTCAGCGCCGGGGCTGGTGCTGAGCTTTAGTGCCGGCGTGTTATTTCAGCTGCGTCATCGCAGTCACATTAAAACGTTACGCAGCTTGATACGCTGGCGCCACCTTAGCGGCCTGTGGTAACACTGCTAGCATCCTACCGTCGCGGCAATCTGAAGCCGCGCGCCATACTTTCTGCATTATTCCGCTCGGCTAAAAATTAATCTTATTAAAATCATTGCCTTGTGTGTTTTTTTGTCATTATTTGTGTTTATGTCTTGCTTTTATACTGTGCGGCGCCTAGCATCATAACTGTGTATCGCACAGTATGTGGTGCATAGTATGCAATGCACAGTATAAAACCAGAGACAGGAATACACAGCATGACCACTGCACAACTAGATAAAATGCGCTTAGAGCTGCGCCGGGGCGTGCTGGTGCTGGCCGTACTGGCCTCGCTTAAGCAGCCACACTACGGCTACTCGCTGCGCCAGCAGTTGCAACAGGACGGTATCGACATTGACGAGGGCACGCTGTACCCGCTGGTACGCCGGCTGGCCGAGCAGGAGCTGTTAACCAGTGAATGGCGCCAGGGCGAAGGGCGTGAACGGCGCTATTACCAGCTGTCTGAGCTGGGGGCACAGTTACTCGACCAGTTAACGGCAGAATGGCAACAGCTAAATGGTGCGCTTGGCAGTTTATTAGGCACCGCATCACAGGAGAAACAGTAATGGAATTGGTACAACGTTATATCGCCGCCGTGCAGCGTGAATTGCCGGAAGACAAACGCGATGAAATTGGCCGCGAGCTAAAAGCCAATATTCTTGACCAGTTAGATGCACTGGCAAACTATGCCGAGCCATCGCAGCAGCAGATCAGTCAGGTACTGCAACAGATGGGGCGCCCCTCAAAGGTGGCGCGCCAGTTTGTTCCGGCTCGGCCGCTGATTGAGGCCGAGCAAATGCAAACGTATTTATATACGTTGTATATCGTGCTGGGCGTGTTGTTTGTCATCCAGGTGCTGGGTAGCACGGTGGCCTGGCTGGATAATGACTTCGGTTTATTACTGTATATGAAAAGCGTGCTAAGTGGTTTTGTCGGCGATGCCTGTCTGGCGTTTACGGCAATCACACTGGGGTTTGCGTTTAGTCAGCAGCAAGGCAAGTCGTTGGATAACAACAACTGGCAGCCGGAAAAGCTGCCGCCGGTAGACGCGCCCTGGCAATATATTTCACTGCAGGATATTTTTACCAATTTAGCCACCTATGCATTTTTGCTGGTGGTGGTGTGGTATCCGGCAACACTTAGCCCTGCTGAATTGGCAGAAAAAAGTGTCCGCTTGAGTGAGCATGCCCGCCTGGCGCTAAGCTGGTTTACACCGGTGATGTTGGCCGGTGTTGCGTTTTGTCTCTGGCAGTTACGTGAGCGCTATTGGAATCGCACCATGCAGTGGCTGAATATCGGACTAAACCTGCTTAGCATTGCGATGCTGATTTACCTGGCGATAGCAGGGCCGCTGCTTGAGATGAATTCCGGGCGCTGGGTAGAGGTGATAGGCTGGGAACGGCTGCACCGGGCAATGACTTATGGCCTGCTGATTACTGCCTGCTTTCCGGCCTATGAGGTGCTGCGGGATGCACGCCGGCTGTGGCAAGCGCGCAGCTGAAGTCAGGTGGTTAACTGCTTAAGGCCGCCATTACAAGCGGCCGCTGTTGATCAGGCCGATAATCACGCCGGCAAAGCCGGCCCCGTAGCCCAGTAGGCTGCCAAGCACGCACCAAAGCCGTTGTTTACGGTAATAGGCCAGGCCCTTTTGTGGCAGCTGCGGTTGTATTAGCCGCCACACTTTAAGGTTTAACCACAGTAAACCTGCAACGAAAATGCCAAAAGCACTGATAGGTGCCCAGGCACTGCTAGTTAACTCATAGGCGGCTGCCAGCAGTAAACCACAGCACAGCACCCAGACAATGGCCCGGTTGCGCCAGGCAATAAGGTGCTGTTTTTCTGCCGCGCTGCCCGCCCGTTTTATCGGTTGATGCATACCGGCAATAACACCGATAACGCCCGCTAAAGCACCTAACATAGCACCACCGAGCAGCATGACCAGTTTGGCCACGCCGCTGCTTTGGCTGGCACTGGCGGTCACCGTAGCTGCTGCCAGCGGCGGGCTGGCAACGGTTAGCGCACTGCAAATGGCAGTGGTTAAACCCAGGCCTGGCGCTGTGGTTAAGATCAGCTTGCCGTATTTGGCCAGCAATTGATCTTTTAACAGCTCGCGTACCCGTTGCAGTTTTTTACGTACATTAGCCTCGGTTAAGCCAAGCAGCTCAGCGACCTGCTGGCTGTTTTGCTCTTCGCGGTAAAATAACAGCACTATCTCGCGGCTATCTTCAGGCAGCTGGCTAATAAAATTCGCCATGATCTGGTTTTGCTGGGCTTGTTCCAGCTCGCCGGCGAGGTCGCTGTCGCTGGCAAAATCGGCCAGTAAGGTTTCGGCCTCATCGGCGCTTACCTTTGCCGCTATTTTGTTGTCGCGCAGGTAATTAAAGGCGCGGTAGCGGGTGATCTGGCGCACCCAGGGCAAAAAGCTGGCTGGGTTTTGTAGCGTATTCAGCTGCTGCCAAATATGAATAAACACCTGCTGGGTAATGTCTTCACTGGCATCGAGGTCTTTTACTATTGCCAGCGCTATGCTGCTGACACTGCGCTGACAACGTGCCACCAGCCGGCCAAAAGCGTTGATATCACCTTGTTGCGCAGCGCTGACATCGGGCAGCAACTGTTGTTCGGTTAGCGTTATACTCATGACCGTTAGTCCTTTAATGCCTTGATGATTTTTGCAGTTAGCCAATCAGGCTGGTCGAGCATAATAAAATGCCGTGCCTTAGGGTGAAACTCAAGTGTGGCATTCGCAATACCAGCAAGTTGTTGCTGATACAGCTGCTGCGCTTGCTGACGCTCGGCATCGCTGCTAAGGGCGCCCCCTGCACCTAATAGCAGCACCTTGCTTGTTATGGCACTTACTGCCGGACGCAGATCAGTAGTGAGCAGCTCGTACAGCGCCTGGCCGGCCGCTTTGGGGTCTGACGTTTTTGCCATGCTTAACACCAGTTGCTGATGCACATCGCTGCTGGCCTGAATAAACAAGCCCTGCGCAGTCATCGCACTTAGCTGCTCTGTGCTCATCTGCTGGTACTGCTGGCGCAAAAATGCGGCCTGGCCCTGCATCATCTCAGTGGTTGTATCGTTGCTGCGGCTGAATACCGGTGCCAGATAGGGCAGGCCATCCACAGCGATAATAGTGCCAATGCTATCCGGTGCGCTGCTAGCCAGGTTAAAAGCCATAAAAGCGCCCAAACTGTGGCCTACCACGGCTGGCTTATCCAGTTGCTGCTGCGTAATATATTGCAGTAACTCTTGCTTAACCTTGGGCAACAAGTCGCCTTCAATGGCGGGTTTACCGGCAAAACCGGCGATACTGATTAAATGCAGCTGATACTCGCTGGCTAAAACTTCAGCGGTGGGTCGCCAGACCCGGGCGTCAGACATTAAGCCGGGTATCATCAACACCGGTTTGCCGCTGCCAATTACCTCAACGCTGAAGCTCTCAGCGGCGTTGCTGTTAAAGTTTGCTGCCAGCATGCCGCCGACAATGGTCAGGCTAATAGCAAAGTGCGTCCAGAAGCCGGGTTTGGTCTTTGTGTTGTGTTTTGTGCTGTTCATGTTGGTTCCTTGGTAATTAACGCTGTTCATTACCAAGTACCGTCAGCAACACCGGCTGTGACAAAAAACGCAAAAATATTTCAAGCGGGCAGAACTGGAGCGGGTGGTGGGAATCGAACCCGTGTCTAAAGCTTGGGAAATGGCGTCGGCTAGTTGAGCTACACTCAGTTACACAGTATGCTGACCTGGCAGAATATGGGGAGTAGGCAGATGTTAAATATCCAAATAGACAACCCGGCGCTGGAAGCGGATTTAAAACAAACCTTTGGTGATAACCCGCAGTCTGTCGCACGTGCTTTTGCCGAATTTGTACAGGCAAAACGTATTAGTGATGATATTAACGTCTCTGTCGCTCAGCTAGAGCAAGGGCAAGGGCTGGACATCGCTGAGGTGTTTAGTAGTATCCGTGCCAGGTATGAATAAGCGTCGAATTGTTTTCTCGCCCAGAGCCAGCGAAAGGCTGGCGCAGATTGCAACTTTCCTGTCAGAGCAGGGCTTGTCAAATGCCTTTGTTATCAATTATCTGGATCAGTTTGAGCGTTGGCTTAACCAAGTGCTGATAGAGTTTCCCGATTCAGGTGTCCCTATGCCTGAATTTGGCGCGGAAATACGAAAAGTCTGCTACAAAAAATACAGTTTTGTTTATCGGGTAACCGCAAAACAAATTGAAATTCTAACCGTTTACCGGGAAAACTTACCGTAAAACTGGAGCGGGTGGCGGGAATCGAACCCGTGTCTAAAGCTTGGGAAGCTTTCGTTCTGCCATTGAACTACACCCGCAGTGGTTGCGTGCTAAGATAAGGCCTTATTCGCGGTGGCGTCAACACTGTTTACGTTAACTAAGATGCCATAACAGGACACAAATATGCTCCGTTATAAAATTGCAGGTCTGAGTCTTTTACTTGTTAGCTGGGCGCATGCCACGCCGCAATTTAGCCAGGACGAGTGTATCACGCTAAACCAGCAGCGGCTGGAGCTACGTAAACAGTTGCGCCAACCTTACGATGCCGCCCATGGCCAAAGGTTACAGCAAGAGTTGCGTGAGTTAGAGCGGTTGTTATCCCGGCATTGTAAAAAGCCGGTTAAAACTCCGCCGGCGCAGCCGGTGTCACGACAAAACGGCTGACACCAATTAGCTGGTTTGATGCCGTCACGACTTTTACCTGCCACTGGCCTACTGCATGCTGCGGAAAATGCTGTTTGCGGCTCCAGGCCCGATAGCCACTGTCGCGCCCACCACTGATATCCAGTTCAATCCGGTCTACCTCTTTGCCGTTGTGCAGCCAAACATGGTAAATGGCTTCGTGCAAACCGCGCGGAGCCTTAACGGCCGTAAAACTGTATAAACCGCTACGGTGCAGGCTTTGCTCGTCCAGCTGGTTAATGCTGCGCCCGGGCTGACGCTGTTCGGTATTCAGTTGTTGCGTTAACGTCATGCTAGTAAGACGCAGCGCCGCGGGCGGGATCACGCTGCGCAATTGCCATAGCATGGCGCCCAAAGCACTGAGTAACAGCAGCAGGCAGGGCAAGCGCCACCAGCGGCCGCCTGGTAACAGGCGACCCAGCGCCGGTATGCTAAACAGCACAGCGCACACCAGTGCTGTGGCCAGGCTTTGGCTGGTCGTTAGTTTAAGCAATACCGGCAGAATAACCAGCAGCACCACAAACAGGGCAAAGGCGTGAAAGATAGCAAAAAGGGTGCGCTGTGGTGCCAGTTTGCGGTAATACAGCGGGTCTATTACCGACAGCAGCGCACAGATAATAATCAGCACAGTAAAGCCAGCCTGTGCATGGTTCCAGCTGGTGGCCGCGAGAAAAAACGGCAGGGCAAAAAACAGACTTTCCTGATGCACCAGCTGCAGCGCAAAACGTACGGCATTGTCTGGAATGGCGACGCCAAAACGCTGTTGTACACGTTGGCTTACCCAGTTATCCAGCCAGAACCAGAGCCAGCTTAACACCAGCAATAGCGCAATCAGTTGCGCCAACGCCTCTTTGCGTTCAACCAGAAAAAAGCTGGCCACGCCGCTGAAAAAGGCCAGCACCGCCATTAAACCGGGGCGGCGCTGTAAAAATGCTATGCTGCTAACAAACACATGCTTGGCGACAATCACGGGTGCGGCTCAACCTGAATAAACTGGCTAAAGCCTAGCACAAGCCACTGAATGCCGGCTTTACCGGCAGCCGTATTAGCGGCACTTAGCCAGCGCTTAGCAGGCCACGTGCCTGCATCAGCTGGGCAATTTCCGGCAGGCTGGCCGGATCGTCTATGGTTGACGGCACGCTGTACTGGCTGCCATCGGCTATTTGCCGCAGTAACTTGCGTAGTATTTTACCCGAGCGGGTTTTCGGTAAGCGTTTGACAATAAGCGCTTTTTTAAAGCAAGCCAGGGCGCCAATTTCTTCACGTACCATGGCCACCAACTCGGCTTCTAAAATGGTTTCATCTACCTCTACACCGTTTTTAATCAGTACCAGCGCCATCGGTTGCTGGCCTTTAATCGGCTCGGGAATACCAATCACACAGCATTCGGCAATGGCCGGATGGCTGGCAACGATTTGTTCCATTTCACCGGTAGATAAACGATGGCCTGCCACGTTGATCACATCATCGGTGCGGCCCATGACAAACAAATAGCCGTCTTCGTCAATATAACCGCCATCGCCACTGGCGTAGTAGCCGGGAAAGGTAGCCAGATAACCGTCGACAAAGCGGGCGTCATTGCCCCAGATGGTGGTCAGGCAGCCCGGTGGCAGTGGCAGCTTTAAGGCAATATAGCCTTGCTCATTGGCTTTTAGCTGCTGACCGGCCTCGTCGAGGATCTGTACATTAAAGCCCGGCACCGGCACGGTAGACGAGCCGGGTTTAGCCGGCAGCAGGGCAATGCCGGCCGGATTGGCGGCGATAGGCCAACCGGTTTCGGTTTGCCACCAATGGTCTATCACCGGCTTGTGTAATTTATCAACCACCCACTGGTAAGTTGCCGGATCTAATCGCTCGCCAGCCATAAAAATAGTGCGCAGTGCCGATAAGTCATATTGCTGCTGTGCAGCGTCCGGGTCCTCTTTACGGATAGCGCGAAAGGCGGTGGGTGCGGCAAATAAAATGTTGACCTTATACTCGGCGCACACCCGCCAAAACGCGCCAGCGTCAGGGGTAAATACCGGCTTACCTTCATACAATACAGTGGTGCAGCCAGCGATTAGCGGTGCATAGACAATATAAGAGTGGCCCACTACCCAGCCTACGTCAGACGCGGCCCAGAACACATCACCCGGTTTGGCGTTATACACCGCCTGCATGCTGTAATTCAGCGCCACCGCATGGCCACCGTTGTCGCGCACCACACCTTTGGGTTTGCCGGTGGTGCCCGAGGTATACAGCACATATAAAGGATCCGTGGCTTTTACCGGCACACAGGCTGCCGGTTCGGCTTTACTCAGTGCGTGCTGCCAATCCAGATCGCGGCCAGCTTTTAGCTCAGCCACACATTGTGGCCGCTGGTAAATAACGCAATGTTCAGGTTTATGTTCGGCTTTGTCGATAGCATCATCCAGTAGCGGTTTGTAGGCAATCAGTTTGCTAATTTCAATACCGCACGAGGCGCTAAGTACCACTTTGGGCTTGGCATCATCAATTCGCAGCGCCAATTCGTGAGCGGAAAAGCCACCAAATACCACCGAGTGCACGGCGCCCAGACGCGCGACTGCCAGCATGGCAATGGCAGCTTGCGGGATCATAGGCATGTAAATAACCACCCGGTCGCCTTTTTGTACGCCCAGGCTTTTTAATACCCCGGCAAATTGTGCCACTTCATCGCGCAATTCACGGTAACTAAAGCGTTGTTTGGTCTTGGTTACCGGCGAGTCGTAAATCAGCGCGGTTTGCTCGCCAAGGCCTTGTTCAACCTGGTTATCCAGTGCCAGATAAGCGGTGTTTAACACACCGTCACTAAACCACTGATAATGCGCCGCATCCTTTTGCTGTAAAATCTGCTGCGGTGCCTTATACCAATGCAGTTTTGCTGCCTGCTGTTGCCAGAAGGTTTCAGGAGAGTTTGCAGCTTGCAGGTACAGCTGTTGGTAGTCTTGTTTGGCTTGTGTTGTCATTGGAGATCTCCGCACCAATTAAAGCTCAGTTGCTAGCTACTACTGTAGCCAAAAACCGGCGTTAACGAACTTAGACTTAAGGTGCATAGACTTTAGGCTAAGGCGCTTAGCTTGTATCTGGCTACGGCTTGTGGTCTGATCCATTTCAGTGTGGCGAGGCAGTGGTTTGTGATGGCAATTGAGATTTCAAACAGTGTAGTGTTGGCCGATAACGAGCTGGAATGGCAGTTTATCCGCTCCAGTGGTGCCGGTGGCCAGCATGTGAATAAGGTATCGACTGCTGCCCAGCTGATTTTTGATATTAAGGCGTCGAGTTTGCCGGCGTTTTATAAAGATAAGCTGTTAGCCAAAGCTGATCATCGTATTACGCAAAGCGGCAAAATTATTATTAAATGCCAGCAAAGCCGCAGCCAGGAGATGAACCGCGAACAAGCCTTGGCGCAGTTTATTGAGTTGGTGCAGTCGGTGGCGCGGGTGGCGAAAAAGCGCATTGCCACTAAGGCGACTTACGGTAGCCAGCAGCGGCGGCTGGAGCATAAAAAGCAGCGCGGCGCCACCAAGGCGCTGCGGCAGCAAAAGCCAACCGAGTAGCTAACTGCAAACTTAACCTTAGTGAGAGTCGACTTACCCTAAGCGAACCGTTGAAGGCATGGATGCTGACAAATTCGCCCGGAGCGAATTTGAACAGCTGTGCTGGTCCATAGGATGAACTTCAGGGATGAAGTTCATAATCGAGCCTATAGGGACATATTCACGGCGTTTTTGCGTGGGTAAGTGGACTCGATTCGGGCAACGTATCGATTGATAATACGTTACAACGCCCTAGCGCGAATACTTTTACCTTTAATCTTGCCCTGTTGCAGTAACTGCAGCGCCAATTTAACTTTGCTGCGCTTTACCGCAACAAAGCTCCAGATATCGTGCAGCTGAATTTTGCCTAAATCATCATTGGTTAGCTGTTTACTGGCGGTGAGGGCACCGACAATGTCACCGGCGCGGATTTTGTGCTTTTTGCCGCCATCCAACTGCAAGGTAGCCATTAATGGCGCGGCTGGACGTGCCGAGGCATCGGCAGCAGGCAGTTCAGCCGGTTCAATTTTTACGCCTAAACCATCTTCCAGCGCCACTAACTTTCCGGCATCGCTGGCGGTAAATAAACTTAATGCTATGCCCGTTTGACCGGCACGGCCGGTGCGGCCAACACGATGGGTGTGAGTATCGGCATCATGCGCCAGTTGGTAGTTAAATACGGCATCGACACTGCTGATGTCCAGGCCGCGGGCGGCAACGTCGGTCGCGACCAAAATGCAGGCACTGCCATTGGCAAACTGCACCAGTGTTTGGTCACGATCTTTTTGCTCCATATCACCATGCAGTGCCAGCACACTAAAACCAGCATCGGCTAAGGCGTCGGCCACGTCCTGCGTTTCACGCTTGGTGTTACAAAACACCATGCTGCTTTGGCCCTGATAATGCAGTAGCAAAGTCTGCAGCGCTTGCAAGCGGTCGTTATTGTGGCTGAGCTGATAAAACTTCTGCTCGATACTGCTGCTGGTATGTTGCTCTTCTACGGTTACCCTAAGTGGTGAGCGCAGTAACCGCTCACTTAAGCTGGCAATCGCACTGGGGTAGGTCGCACTAAACAGCAAGGTTTGCCGCGCAGCGGGCGCCAATGCAATAACGGCATCCAAATCGGCGCTAAAGCCCATCTCCAGCATTCGGTCGGCTTCATCCAATACCAGGGTGGTTAAATCGTCCAGCTTCAGCCGGCCTTTGTCCAGGTGGTCTATCACCCGGCCCGGCGTGCCAACAATAATATGGGCGCCATGCTCTAACGAGCCAATTTGTGGGCCAATCGGCACGCCACCACACAGGGTCAGAATTTTAATATTGTGAATGCTGCGCGCCAGTTTACGCAGCTCTGCCGCGACCTGATCGGCCAGCTCGCGGGTAGGGCACAGTACCAGGCTTTGTACGCGGAAATACTTTACGTCGAGTTTGGCCAGCAGACCCAGACCAAAGGCAGCCGTTTTGCCCGAGCCGGTTTTTGCCTGAGCAATAACATCTTTACCTTCAAGAATGGCCGGCAGCGCCTGTGCCTGAATGGCGGTCATGCTGCTGTAGCCTAAATCGTTCAGATTACTGACTAACGCCTGAGGTAAATTCAGGCTGGAAAATGGGGTATTGCTCATGCTGCGACTCCGCAAAATAACACACTGCGGGCCTTGGCCTGCAAAAGGGGCGGCATTGTAGCAGAAAGGTATAGCTTTGCATCTGTCTTGCTGAAAATTTCAGCAAGACAGATGCAGTTACGCAAAGTCACATAACCAGATTACGCCTTTGGCATTAAATCCAGCAGCGCTATTACTGTTGCCTCCACGCCTTTGGTTACTGCTGGCTGTGGGCTGATCTTAAACAGCGGGCTATGATGGCTTGGTACGGCTGGGCCACCGGCTTTTTCTGCGGCAAAAGCTTCAGCTGGCGTGCCGCCAACGGCAAAGTAGGTACTGGGAATATAAGGCTCCGTGGTAAAGAACGGAAAGTCTTCCGCGCCCATACCCAAACGCTTATAGTTTTCGTCAAATACCGGCTGGCCCATGTTGGCCGCCCAGGCTTTTTTCAGTCGCTGTGTCAGTGGAATATCATTCACGGTTGGCGGTGTTGGCTCGTCATCAATAATGACTTGCGGCAGTTTATCTTCCGGCAAACCTGCCGCCCGGCCTAAGTTTTCCGCTACCCGTTTAATGGCGGCGATTAAATATTCGCGGGTTTCCCAGCTGTCGTTACGTACGGTCAGTTGCAGGTGCGCTTTATCGGAAATAATATTGTGCTTAGTGCCGCTATGAAAAGCACCAACGGTGATCAGTGCCGGCTCTTTTGGTGCGATTTCACGGCTGATAATAGTTTGTAGCGCCAATACAATTTGCGCACCCAGTACAATTGGGTCTTTACCACGGTGTGGGCTGGCGCCGTGCGCACCAACACCATGAACGATAATATCGACGCTGTCTACGCCCGAGTAGGGAGAGCCTTCTACGGCAACAATTTTACCCGCTTCAATTTCTGAAGAAACGTGAAACGCCAGGGCATAGTCTGGCTGACCAAAGCGGCCCCAGATATTGTCTTCCATCATGCCTTTGGCACCACCGACGCGCTCTTCAGCCGGTTGCCCAACCAGCATCAGCGTGCCAGACCATTGATCTTTCATCGCCGCCATACGCCTTGCTGTACCGACCAGGCTGGTGATATGCACATCATGGCCGCAAGCATGCATCACATGCACCTCGTTACCATCCCAGTCTTTTTGTTTCGCTTTTGAGGCGTAAGGTAAACCGGACTTTTCCTCAACCGGTAAGCCATCCATATCAGCGCGCATCATCACCAAGGGGCCGGGGCCATTTTTCATCATTGCCACAACGCCCGTTTTACCCACGCCTTCAGTTACATCAAACCCGGCCGCGCGCAGCTCTTTAGCCAAACGTTTGGCGGTTTGAAACTCCATATGCGACAGTTCAGGGTTTTGATGGAAATGGGTAAATAACGCGCCCAAATGCTGCTGGTAATCTTGTTGGATAAGTGTGCTAAGGTTGTTGTTGTCAGCCGATGCAGCAAAGCTGCTAAGGCTAATCAGGGCTGCAATAAGCGTTGGTTTCATCAGTAGACTGCCATCGGCTGTTGGGTACTGTCTAAGCTACCCTGCTGGTGATGAAAACACCAGCCCTCGTCGTTACAGGCTGCGCCCGATGGCAGGAATGGCAGGTTAACCCGTCTGTTGACGGGTGCTACCTTGCTCCAGTGATTTGGCTGGCTGCTCTTCTTTGGGCAGCGCAATAACATGCTCTGCTGAGGTTGGCAGCGTTTTGCCTAAAAAGCTGCCGCCGCGCTCTATGCTTAAGTCGTCGCAGTGAATGGTGCCGTGGGCTTTACCCTGCGGCAGAATTTCTACGCTATTGGCGTAACATTCGCCGTCGAACAGGCCATTAATAATGACCTTGTCTGCAGTGACTTCGCCTTTAATGCGGCCGGAGGCACTGATAATTAACGTTTTGTCGCTGACAAGTTTGCCTTCGACGTAGCCGTCAACCTGCATATCACAGCTTAGTCGGAGACTGCCGTTAATTGAGCATCCTTGTGCGATGACAGTTGTAACTGAGTGCTTGCTTTGGTTTCCAGCATGCTTACTAAAGAGTCCCATTTAATGCTCCTTTCCTTTTCAAACACCAGATCGAAGTTAGTGGCATCCCAGTCCATAAAGTGCTGAGGGTTAAGTGCCCGATCAAGGAAATGTACTTCATAGTGCAAATGTGGTGCGGTAGACAGCCCGGTATTACCCGAGGTAGCAATTAACTGGCCCTTGTGCACAAAGTGGCCAGGTTTCACTTTAAAGTCCTGCAGGTGGGCATACAGTGTAGAAAAACCAAAAGCATGGCGGATTTTTAACAGGTTGCCAAAACCTTGCTTGCTGGAGCGTACTACCTCAACCACGCCATCGGCCGGGGCGTAAATTTCGGTGCCGCGGTTAGCCGATAAATCCACACCTTTATGGTGTTGCTGTTTGCCGACTATAGGGTGTTGGCGCAGGCCAAAGCGTGATGAACGGCGGCTAAACTCCAGCGGTGAACCATTGGGTACCAGCTGCAACATGGCCATACGGGCGGCCGAGTTTACCGAAGCGGTATCCAACCTTGCTTCCAGATTTTGCGGGTATTGCTGTTCCAGACCCAGTGCCAGTTCAATTTCACCGACGCGGTTAATCACCTGCAGCATTTCGTCCTGTTTCTGGTTCAGCTCGTGTTCCAGCTGATTTTTGTTGTCCTGCAGCAGGGCAATTTCGTCACGCAGGGCACTGGCCTGGCTGGCCAGATGGGCGCGCTGCGCCTGGCTTTGCTCTACGCTTTGCAGCAGATACTCAATGACGGCAGCGGTAATAACCAGGCCAAACAGTAACAGCCACATAGCAATAATAGCGTTACGTTTGAACAGCTTACTGACATTAAAATGGCGTGTACCATTGATTGTCGAAACAGAAATGATAATGCGATCTTTCATTCAGGCCAGTTTTCGCTCAATGGTTTTGGGTTGCTCAGGGGGCTAAAAATAGGGGGCTTTGAATACGCTGTCAAGAATTTACTGCGCTTGCTAATGCCGTGTTACCAACGGGCAAAATGGTCTTCTGCCAGGCCAGGCACTTGTTGTAGCGTAAGTTTCTCGCCGTTTGCTAAGGTAATTTCGCCGCAAAAAAAACCGCAATATTGCCGAAAATTACTGGCCAATATGCCCAGGTTAAGTTTCTGCTGCCGCACTTGCTGCGGGGTAAATTGCAGTGTTATCCGGCCAGTGTCGTCGCGGTATTGCCAGGGCGCCTCTGGCTGTTGACGGTTAAGCGCTATCGCGACGGGCGGCAGGCTTTGCCACTGACCATTTAGCCATAGGCCATTCTCTGTAGTGCCGGTTTCATTAACGCCACAGGCCAGGTTTAAACCAAAACGGCCCTGAGGTAGCACGGCGCTGATACTGCCCCAGCGCCAGCTGGTTTCGCGGCGCATAAAGCCGGCAGAAAAATCATAACCGGCCAGGGCAGCAGTTAAATCCAACGGCTTGCCTCGGTAGCTCAGTGCACCGTTAACCGCCAGGGCATTATGCTTTTGTGTGTAAGTCCAGCCGTTGTAACCGGTGGGCGTGCACAGCGCCAGCGGCGAGGCATCTGCTGCGCCATTCAGGCTAAACTCGCCCTGCAGCAAGGCGCCACTTAAGCGAACCTGCCAATTGTACTGCTGTAGTGTCAGGCTGATATGTTGCTTGCCACTGATGCGGGCTTCGCCCTTTACCGGGCTTGGGCTCATGTTTACGCCCAGGCTAAAGGGCTTTAACAGCTCCAGCTCGTCGAGTTGGCCGGTTTTACGGTCATAAAAATAACAAAACGCGCTGGCCAGGTAGCGGATATCAGCAATGGCAATACCAATTTGCCAGTCGGGGTGGCTCAGGCTTACAAACTGAAACTGTTTAAAATGCAGGTATTTACGTAGTGCACTGGCGGGTTTGTCCATCACAGTGCGATAGACAAAGCGCTCAAGGCCAAGCTCTGTGGGCGGCGTGGCATAATGGCCAAAACAGGGCTGGCCATCCTGGCCGATAACGGCGCTGGCAGAGGTGATAGTTGACATTAGCTGGGCGAGCAACGACACGGCAGACGGCAGTTCAGACACCGTCTGCCAGCAGCATTAATGACCAGCGTGACCGTCTATACCATGTACATGGCCGTGGTCGAGCTCTTCATCAGTGGCATCGCGCACCAGCACCACTTCCACGTCGAAGGTCAGGTCAATCCCAGACAGTGGATGGTTACCATCTACCAGCACTTCATCTTCGGTGACTTCCAAAATAATAACCGACTGTTCACGGCCATCCGGGCCTGCCGCGCGAAAGCGCATACCTACGGCAACTTCCATACCGTCGAACATCGACTTAGGTACCGCTTGGGTTAACGCATCGTGACGCTCGCCATAAGCATCTGCGGCAGCAATGTTGGCAGTAAATTTATCGCCGGCACTTTTACCGGCTAATGCTTGTTCCAGACCTGGGATCAGCGAGCCGTGGCCAAACAGAAAGACTAAAGGCTCGCCACCTACGGAGCTGTCAAGTTGGTTACCTTTGCTGTCGGTAACGGTGTAGTGCATGGCGACGACTTTGTCTTGAGAAATGGTCATGAAAACCTCATTAAGTTAGCGAATAGGGTAACGGCATTAATTGCAACAGTGGCGCGCTGTCACTGTGCAGCCGTAACGTATCTGCCGCGGTTATGTCGTTCGGTAATACTGCGATTAACCATAATTCGTTATTAATGTTCGCAGCATTGACGACCTGGCCACTGCGGCGCCAGTTGTCTCCAAGTTGTATTTCAATATCGGTGCCGGTGGCAGGCAGCTCGTCGGTTTTCGCCGTTAAAATAAAGGCTGCCCGTTTATTGCCGCCACGGTATTTCAACCGCGCCACAGTCTCCTGGCCGATATAACAGCCTTTGGTAAAGCTGATGGCATCCAGCGCCTGTAAGTTAAGCATCTGTGGCACTAACTCGCCAATTAAGCCCTGCTCCAGATAACTAAAACCTTGCTGAATATGGCGCACCAGCCAGGCATTGGGGCAGGCCAGTGGCAAGCCTTGTTGCATTAACTGCTGGGCCTGAGCTAACGGCGTTAGCAGTAAAAAATGCGTGTCGGTCAGTGCCAGTAACATCGCCTGCTGCTGTCGGCTAACAGTGCCTTTGGCCGGGCGTTCAAAGCCCAGTTGCTGGATCAGTGCGCTTAGGGCAGAGCTATCAGTGCCTTCACTGCAGCTTAAGCCAAACACGGCATAATGCTGCTGGCCGGCTTCAAAGCTCACTTTTGAGAATACACCAAATTTTTTCCACTGTGCGCTGGAGGCAGTTAGCTCATCACGAAATGCAATAACAACCAACTGCTCGCCGGCATCGGCCAGATAAAACTGCGACCACATTTTACCTTTGGCATCACAATGGGCGCCGTGTAAAAAGTTAGCATCGGTTAAGCTGTTTACGTCGCAGGTGGTCTGCCCCTGCAAGTACTTGCGGTTGTCAACGCCACCAACCAACAGCGTATCAAAGGCCGGCAGCGGCGACAGAAAGGCGCCCTGAACTTTTGTGCTTAAACTGGCGTATTGTTCTGCGGTTAACCAGGATGTGTGCATAATACTGTGACGGTCGTTAAGGCTGAAAAACAATAGCACTATGATTGGGGGTAAGCGGCAAAAGCTCAACCCCGCGGGCGGAATTTTGTTAGAATCAGCCGGCAATAGGGCAGTACCCGGCAGCAAATTAACTAAAACAGGAATGATAAAGCAGATATGGCAGAATTAATGAGTAAACCCCGGCTACGCTGGGCGTGTCGGCGCGGCATGCTGGAGCTGGATGTGCTGTTGGCACCGTTCGTGGAAGAAGGTTACGACGCCCTGGATTTACAACAGAAACAAGATTTTGAGCGTCTGCTGGCCTGTGATGACCCGGATTTATTTGCCTGGTTTATGGGCCACGCCAAATCGTCAGATGCGGCTATTCAGGCCCTTATTCAGCTGATCCTGGATCGTGTCCGCGTCTGAGCTGGTGCTGACGCCGTCGCGTTGGGCCCAAAGTGTGCTCATGCTAACGGCCCTTTGGCCACCGCTGTTATTTTGGCTCGTGCCCATGCCCTGGTGGGCTTTGCTGTTAGCAGCGCCTTTGCTGTTCAGTAGTTATTGGCTGGGAGTCAGGCAATATCAGCAGTTACGCCGGCAACAGGCTTTGCTACTGCATAACGACGGTACTGTGCATTGGTTCACGCTGCCAGCAAGCGCCGCTGTTGTCAGCGGCATACTGTGCGGCGGCTTGGTTAGCCAGTGGGCCATAAAGTTGTGCTGGCAACGGGGTAATAGTAAGGCGATAAGCCAGCAGTGGGTGTTTGCCGATCAATGCCCGCCGGCGCAGTTTCGTGCACTGGCACGGGCGGTTAATCAGGCTAACTGGCAGCGCCAGCCGGCAGATTAAGCTACAGCATTACGCCTTAGGCGTCAGTATGCTGGGGCCACTACCTTCACGCTGCTGCGGGTAATCCAGGTTGTAGTGCAGGCCTCGGCTCTCTTGGCGTTGCATGGCGCAGCGGATAATCAGCTCTGCTACCTGCACCAGATTACGCAGTTCCAGCAGGTTATGGCTGACACGGAAATGGCTGTAATAATCCTGAATTTCCCGTTGTAACAGTTCTACCCGGTGCAGTGCGCGCTCCAGCCGTTTATTGGTGCGCACTATGCCAACATAATCCCACATAAAAAGCCTAAGCTCATGCCAGTTGTGCGTTATGACCACTTCTTCATCCGAGTCACTGACCCGGCTATCATCCCAGGCAGGCATCGCCGGTAGTGGGCTTTGTTTATCCAGCTGGGCCAAAATATGCTGTGCTGCTGCGCGGGCAAATACCACGCACTCCAGCAATGAGTTACTGGCCATGCGGTTAGCACCATGCAAACCCGTGTAGGCAACTTCACCAACAGCGTATAAGTTATCTAGGTCGGTTTTGCCGTTTAAGTCTGTCATCACGCCGCCACAGGTGTAGTGGGCGGCCGGTACCACAGGTATCGGCTGTTTGGTAATGTCGATGCCAACACTTAAGCACTTGGCGTAAATAGTCGGGAAGTGCTCAATAATAAAATCTTTTGGCTTGTGGCTGATATCCAGATACACGCAGTTAGCGCCCAGACGTTTCATTTCATAGTCGATGGCGCGGGCAACAATGTCGCGTGGTGCTAACTCGGCGCGCGCATCAAAATCGGGCATAAAGCGGCTGCCATCCGGCCGTTTTAAATAGGCACCTTCGCCGCGCATGGCTTCGGTAATTAAAAAATTAGGCGCATCCGGGTGATACAAGCTGGTCGGGTGAAACTGGTTAAACTCCATATTGGCTACCCGGCAGCCGGCGCGCCAGGCCATGGCAATGCCATCACCACTGGCGACATCAGGGTTGCTGGTGTACAGGTACACCTTGCTGGCGCCACCGGTGGCCAGTGCGGTAAAGCGGGCTTTTACCAGCTCTACTTTGGCGGCGCTTTTATTCCAGACATAGGCACCGTAGCAGCGTTTGGGGTCCAGCCCCAGTTTACGGCCGTTAATGAGATCTATCGCGTTATAGTTTTCCAGCAAGCGGATATTCGGGTGCGCCTTCACTTGATCGACCAGCGTAATCTGCACCGCCTGGCCGGTGGCATCAGCCGCATGCAATATACGGCGGTGGCTGTGGCCGCCCTCGCGGGTTAAATGGTACTTTAAGCTGCCATCTTCATCTTTATACTGGTCAAAGGGCACGCCCTGCGCAATTAGCCACTCCATCGCTGCTTTGGCATTGCCTGCGGTAAACTGCACGGCAGTTTTATCGCACAAGCCGGCGCCGGCAATCAGCGTGTCTTCCACATGAGAAGCGATACTGTCGTTTTCATCAAATACGGCAGCAATACCACCCTGGGCATACAGAGTCGAGCCCTCGCGCAGCGGGCCCTTGCTTAACACCAGCACCTTTGCCTGCTCTGCCAGCTGCAACGCCAGCGACAGCCCGGCGGCGCCACTACCGATAATTAAAACGTCACACAGATGTTCATTTGCTTGCGTCATGCGATACACTTGCCATCAATGAAAGTGCGGCTATTGTAGCTTTTTTGTCAAACTTAGCAGAACTATTTCTCAGACCCAGAGTCCTAACTGCACGCGAGATAAGCGCCAGTTAGCCTAAAGACGAGTATTACAGGGGATAAGCTCAGATATGAGCGAGCAAGAATTGGACTGGCAGATTGTCCAGCGCGTACAGCAAGGTGATAAGGCCGCGTTTAATGTATTGGTGCGAAAATATCAGCACCGTATTGCGAACTTAATTTCACGCTATGTTTCTAACCACGGAGACGTAGCCGATGTGGCACAGGAAGCTTTTATTAAAGCCTACCGGGCGATACCGGGGTTTCGTGGTGAAAGCGCCTTTTATACCTGGCTGTATCGCATCGCCGTGAACAGTGCGAAAAATTACTTGGTTGCCAATGGCCGTAAGCCGCCGGCAACCGATGTGGACGCAGAAGATGCCGAATATTTTGAAGGTAGCGATGCGTTAAAAGAACAGGACTCACCGGAAAAACTGCTGTTATCCGACGAGATCCGTCATGTGGTGTTTAGCACCATAGAAAAACTGCCGGACGAGCTGCGCACGGCCATTACGCTGCGTGAGCTTGAAGGGTTAAGTTACGAGGAAATTGCAGATGTGATGGGGTGCCCGATAGGCACAGTACGCAGCCGCATTTTTCGCGCCAGGGAAGCAATTGATCTGCAGCTTAAGCCGTTAATAAGCTAGCGGGCAGGGCAACAACCGGTAATTAAGACAGGAAACATTATGTCGTTAGAAAATCAGGATTGGCTTTCAGCTGCCAGCGACAACCAGCCACTGAGCAAAGCACAGCTCGACAGCTTGCTAAGTTCAGCGCAGTTGCAGCAAACACTGGAGCGCTATCAGATGCTAGGTGCTGTGTTACGCCACGAAACGCAAAGCCCGTTACCGGCCAGTTTCGCCGATGATATTGCTGCTGCGCTAAAAAACGAACCAACCTATCAGCTAAAAAGCAGCCAAAGCCTGTTGAGCCGGATTAAAAGCGGTATGGCACAGGCCGCTAATGGCCGCTGGTTGCAACCGGTGGCGCAGGGTGCTGTGGCAGCCGGTGTGGCGCTGATTGCAGTACTGGGTGTGCAGCAATATCAACAGCCCGGCGAAGACATGCTGACCCCTCAACCTATGTTGCAAACCCAGCCCATTGCCGGTTTTGCTACCCCGGTTAGCTTAAGCCAAACCACAGTATCTGACCGTTTCGCTGAGCAAGAGCAGCAAGCGATGTTGGAGCAGCAAAAGCGGCTTCAGGCGCTATTAAACGCTCATCGCCAGCAAGTGCGGGTAATGGAGCAGGCGCAGCAAGCCAAACAGCAAAACAATGACGGACCCAAACCTAACGAGCCTTAATGATGCGAACCTCTGGCGTATGTAGTGCCATTGTATTTATGCTGCTGTCTGCCCTGGCGCACGCCGAGCAGACTGGCTGGCAGCTGTTTGATAAAGTGCAGTACGCAGTTAAACACTATAACTTTGACACCTCTTTCGTCGTGTTAAAAGGCAGCAAAGTCGACACCTACCGCTGGTTACATGGCCAGACGGCCGAGCAGGAAATAGAGCATCTTATTCCGCTGGATACCAGTGGAGTAGACATTCTGCGCCGCGATGCACTGGTGTATTATTTGCTCACTGACCGACCGGCTTTTGTTACCCGCGCCAGCCATATCCCCGAACTGCCTGCGCTATTGTTTGAAGACAAAGACACCATTAGTAAACTTTACAATGCGGTCGCTGGCAGCAGCTCGGTGATGTCGGGTCGCAGCGCTCAGCTATTGCGTCTTACCGCAAAAGAAAGTAGTCGCCACCATTACTGGTTATGGTTAGACGCGCAAACTGGCTTTCCGCTTCGCATCGATACCATGTCAGATAACCAGAACGCGCTGGAGCGTTGGCTGGTTACCCATATGCAGATAAGCCCGGAGCTGCCGGAGAATTTACGCGCCCTGATGGCTGCCGAGTTACCCAAGCCGGCTGATACCACGGTTGCCGCAGCTTTTAACAGTATCCATCAGCTAACCTGGTTGCCGGAAGGTTATCAGCCAGTGGCAGAGCCTGCCAGCATACCGCAGCTTGAAGGCAGCCTGTTAAGTTATTGGCTACTAAGCGATGGTCTGCATCAGGTGTCGGTATTTGTGCAAAACGCCCAGCGTTTACCTACCCAGGCGTATCGCGATGGTGCCACCACCATTTATGTGCAAACCAATGCCCAGCTGGAAGTCACCGTAATAGGCCCGGTGAGTATTGATACTGCCCGGCAACTGGCGGCAGCGGTACGCTAATGGTCGAGCAAATTGCTACCGTACTGCGGGTTGAGCAAGACGGTGTTTGGTTAAGCTCAACGCCGGTGGCCAGCTGTAATGCCTGTCAGGTGTCCAGTGATTGCGGTACCGGCATCGTCGCCAAGACCTTAACCGCGCGCAGCCAGCAGTTTTTTGTCCCTACCCGTTTAAACTTATTGCCCGGCGAGCAGGTAAAAGTCGGCCTGAGCGAACAGCAACTGATTGTCGCCGCCCTGATGGTGTATTTACTGCCGCTGGTATTGCTGTTAACTCTGGCATTAGCCGGCGCGGCTGCCGGACTTAGCGAGGGTTACCTGATGCTACTGGGGCTTTTAGGGGCTGCTGCGGGGTTTATGCTGGCACGTCGCTATGGCAAACAGCAGGAGCAGCACAGTCAGGTAGTGATCCTACAGGTGCTGCCTTCGGTTGGCGTGCAGCAATAACACATAGCAAGCGCGCGCTGGATAGAGTACAATTCGCGCTAATTTATCGGAATAACCCGCGTTGCACTGCTGCAGGTTTTGGTTAACTAACACCATAGCGCCCTGTGCTACGCCTACTGTTTTTTGCGGACAAGATGCCTAAACTCACTCATATCAGAAACTTTTCTATCATCGCCCACATTGACCATGGTAAATCGACACTGTCTGACCGGTTAATTCAGTACTGTGGTGGCCTGTCTGACCGCGAGATGCAGCAGCAGGTATTGGACTCGATGGACTTAGAGCGCGAGCGCGGTATTACCATCAAGGCGCAAAGCGTCACCCTGCATCATAAAGCTGATGACGGCGAAACCTACCAGCTGAACTTTATCGACACACCAGGCCACGTCGATTTTACCTATGAAGTCAGCCGCTCGCTGGCCGCCTGTGAAGGGGCACTGCTGGTAGTCGATGCCGGCCAGGGGGTAGAAGCGCAAACGGTAGCCAACTGCTATACCGCGCTGGATATGAATTTAGAGGTACTGCCGGTACTGAATAAAATCGACTTACCGCAAGCCGATCCGGATCGTGTTTCGCAGGAAATTGAAGATATTATCGGTATTGAAGCAGTAGGCGCCGTGCAGTGCTCAGCCAAAACCGGCCTGGGCATTAAAGACGTGCTGGAAACTATCGTGAAAAAAATTCCGCCACCGGAAGGCGAACCGGAGCAGCCTACCCAGGCACTGATTATTGACTCCTGGTTCGACTCTTACCAGGGCGTGGTGTCTTTGGTGCGGGTAAAACACGGCAGCATTAAAGAAAAAGACAAAATTAAAGTGATGTCGACCGGCCAAACCTATGAAGTAGATAAAGTCGGCGTATTCAGCCCTAAAGCCACTAACACCGGTGAGCTGAAAACCGGTGAAGTAGGCTTTGTTATCGCCGGTATTAAAGAAATTAAAGGCGCGCCGGTGGGTGATACCCTCACACTGGCGAAAAACGCGGCCGACAAGCCGTTACCCGGCTTCAAGCGCATTAAACCGCAGGTGTATGCCGGTGTGTTCCCGGTGTCGAGCGATGACTATGAAGATTTTCGTGATGCGCTGGCCAAGCTGAGCCTGAATGACTCTTCGCTGTTTTACGAGCCAGAGAACTCCGGTGCACTGGGCTTTGGTTTCCGCATCGGTTTCCTTGGCATGTTGCACATGGAAATTATTCAGGAGCGTTTAGAGCGCGAATACGATTTAGACCTGATTACCACAGCGCCGACGGTAGTGTATGAAGTGGTGAAGAAAAACGGCGATATCGTGATGGTAGACAACCCCAGTAGCCTGCCGCCGACCAACGATATTGACGAAATTCGTGAGCCTATCGTTGAAGCGCATATTTTGGTGCCGCAGGAATATCTGGGTAACGTCATTACCCTGTGCATCGAAAAGCGCGGTGTGCAAACCAATATGCTGTACCATGGCCGTCAGGTCGCGGTGACCTACGAGCTGCCAATGGCAGAAGTGGTAATGGACTTCTTCGACCGCTTAAAGTCTACCAGCCGCGGTTATGCCTCGCTGGATTACAGCTTTAAGCGCTTCCAAACCTCGAACATGCAACGGGTAGATATTCTGATCAACGGCGAGCGTGTTGATGCGCTGGCCATTATCAGCCATATCGATTTTGCCCAGGGCCGTGGCCGTGAACTGGCCGAGAAGCTCAAAGAGCTGATCCCACGTCAGATGTTTGATATTGCTATTCAGGCTGCCATAGGTAACCACGTGATTGCCCGTACCACCATTAAGCAAATGCGTAAAAACGTATTAGCTAAGTGTTACGGCGGTGACGTTAGCCGGAAGAAAAAGCTGCTGCAAAAGCAAAAAGAAGGTAAGAAACGCATGAAGCAGGTGGGTAACGTGGAAGTACCACAAGAAGCCTTCCTGGCCATATTGAAAGTGGGTAAATAAAAGGGTTTAGCATGGCGGGTTATTTTGCAATTTTTCTGGTACTGCTGACGCTGGCCAGTGGCTTAATCTGGTTGCTCGATGCGCTGGTACTGGCGCCCAAGCGCCAGCAAAAACTGGCGCTGGCACAAAGCTCTGCGGCCGGTCAGTTGCCAGTTGAGGCCACCGAAGAGCTCACCAAAGAGCCACAAATTGTTGAAACCGCCAAGTCAATCTTCCCGGTGATTGCGCTGATTACCATTTTCCGCTCGTTTATTTATGAGCCGTTTCAAATTCCGTCAGGCTCTATGATGCCAACCTTACTGGTGGGCGACTTTATTCTGGTGGAAAAATTCTCTTACGATGTTAAAGATCCGGTCTGGCGCAAGACGCTGTACAGCAATAACAAGCCGCAGCGTGGCGATGTGGCGGTATTTAAGTACCCCGAGCAGCCTACGGTAGACTACATCAAACGGGTTATCGGCGTACCGGGCGACAGGATCATTTACCGTAACAAACAGCTGTTTATTGAAAAAGCCTGTCAGGCGGGCCAAAGCACTGACTGTGGCACGCTGGAAATGGTGCCACAAACACTGAAAAATGAAGGTGAGTTTTATCAGGAGCAGTACCCGCAGCGCCGCTACACTGAGCAGTTAGGCGAAGCCAGCTTTGATATCCTGCAAACACCCGCCCGGCGTGAGCATACCGAATTCTTCTTTAAGCAGCGTGGCACGGCGATAGACGAATTTATCGTGCCAGAAGGCCACTATTTTGTGCTGGGCGATAACCGCGATAACAGCCGCGATGGCCGCTTCTGGGGCTTTGTGCCCGAGCATAATATGGTCGGTAAAGCGGTGTTTATCTGGATGAGTTTTGAATTTAGCGACGATCCGGACAGCTGGTTACCCGGCTGGGTGCCGACAGGTGTGCGTTTTGAGCGGCTGGGCGCTATTCACTAAGCCGCGCTAACAGCAGACACGAGACAGTAATGCAAAAATCGTTAACCCCACTGATGGCCCGTTTGGGCTATCAGTTTTCTGATATTAGCCTGCTGGAGCAGGCGCTGACACACCGCAGCTGCAAAGGCCAACACAACGAACGCTTAGAGTTTTTAGGCGATGCGGTGCTTAGCCTGGTCATTGCCGAAACCCTGTATAGCCATTTCCCCAAAGCGCGCGAGGGCGACCTTACCCGTATGCGCGCGACCTTGGTAAAAGGCGTTACCCTGGCCGAGATAGCGCAGGAACTGCGCTTGTCAGAGTATTTGCGCTTAGGGCCGGGCGAGCTGAAAAGCGGTGGTTTTCGCCGTGAGTCTATTTTAGCCGACGCGGTAGAAGCCATTTTGGGCGCCATTTACCTCGATAGTGGTATGGAAGCCTGTAAAGCGCGCATTTTACTCTGGTTTGGCAGCCGGCTGGACACCATTACCCCAGGCGAGCAGAAAGACTCCAAGACACGCTTGCAGGAATATCTGCAGGGGCTACGCTTAGCCTTGCCGGTGTACGATGTAATCGCCACTGTTGGCGAGGCGCATCAGCAAACCTTCACCGTGCGCTGCAGTATTGCCGGCATGGCCCCAATAACCGCTACCGGCAGTTCACGCCGCAAGGCAGAGCAGGACGCCGCTCAAATGGCGCTGGAACAGTTAAAAAATGACAGATAACACCACCTTACCCACTTATGCTGCGCTGGTTGCCATTGTCGGGCGGCCCAATGTCGGCAAATCCACCTTATTAAACAAGCTGGTGGGGCAAAAGGTCAGCATTACGTCGAAAAAGCCGCAAACCACGCGCCACCGTATTGTCGGTATTGATACGCGCGACAATTATCAAACGGTGTATGTCGACACGCCAGGCCTGCACAGCGAAGAAAAACGCGCCATTAACCGTTTAATGAACAAAGCCGCTGCCAGCTCGATTTTAGATGTGGAGTTTGTGCTGTTTGTGGTCGAGGGTACGCGCTGGACCGACGATGACCAGATGGTATTAAACCGGCTTGTCGCGGCGAAAAAGCCGGTGGTGCTGGTGGTGAATAAAGTTGATTTATACCGCGATAAAGACACCCTGTTGCCGCATTTACAGTGGCTCGGCAGCCAACTGAACTTTGTTGATGTCGTGCCGCTGTCGGCCGAAACCGGCGACAATATTGAGGCGCTGCGCGCTGTAGTGCAAAAGCACCTGCCGCCCTGTGAGTTTTTCTTCCCGGATGATTATGTTACTGACCGCTCAATGCGCTTTATGGCGGCAGAAATTGTGCGCGAAAAGCTGATGCGCTTTTTAGGCGACGAGTTGCCTTATTCCGTAACGGTAGAGATTGAACGCTTTAAATGGGAAGAAAAACACTACCATATCGCCGCCTTAGTATTGGTCGAGCGCGACAGCCAGAAAAAAATGGTTATTGGTAACAAAGGTGAGCGTATTAAAACCATTGCCACCGAAGCGCGGCTGGATATGGCCAATATGCTGGAGCAGCCGGTGTTTTTACAAATTTGGGTCAAGGTTAAATCGGGCTGGGCCGACGACGAACGGGCACTGCGCAGCCTGGGTTATGGTGAAGACTAAGCCCTTATGCAAGCAGCGCTTTGGCCAGGCTACATTTTACACAGCAGGCCGCTGGGCGAAGATAAGCTGATCCTGCAGTTATTGCTGCCGCAGCTCGGGCGTTTATCGGCGGTGGTGCGTAAACGTCAGGGCAAAACCCGCCAGGCACTGCAACCGTTTCAGTTATACAGCCTGCAGCTGGTGGGCCGCAGCGAGCTTAAAACCGTAAAAAGCCTCGATGAAGCTGGCCCGGCGCTGTTGTTGAGCGGCAAGGTGTTGTACAGCGGGCTCTATATTAACGAGCTGGTGTGCCGGCTGTGGCCGGATAATCTGGCGGCTGAGCAGTTGTTTCAGTTGTATCAGCAGTGTCTTACGCAGTTACAGGCTGTGCAGCAAGGCAAAGCCGGGCTTGAGCCCTGTTTGCGCGAGTTTGAATTCGCCTTGCTGTCAGAGCTGGGCCAGCCGGTAGACTGGCAGTATGATGCGCTGGGCGAGCCGATAGCACCAAACGCCTGTTATCAGTGGCAACATGAGCAGGGTTTTGTGCCTGCATCAGCCGGTTTCGCCGGCGTGCAGTTACTGAATATCGGCGCGGCTAACTGGCAGGACAATGCCACGCTGCTAAGCGCTAAGCAGCTTAGCCGCCAGCTGCTGGCACCTTTATTAGGCAATAAGCCATTGGCCAGCCGCGCACTGTTTGCTGGCCTTTAATTTTACGCTGGAGTAAGCATGCATAATCCTATTTTTCTGGGTGTTAACATTGATCACGTTGCGACATTACGCCAGGCCCGCGGCACCTATTACCCTGAGCCGGTACATGCTGCCCTGGTAGCTGAGCAAGCCGGTGCCGATGGCATTACTGTGCACCTGCGCGAAGATCGCCGCCATATTATTGACCGCGATGTGTTTGTGCTGCGCCAGACTATTGCCACCCGGCTGAATTTTGAAATGGCGGTCACTGACGAAATGTTGGGTATTGCCAGCGAGTTAAAGCCCCATTTTGCTTGCTTTGTACCGGAGAAACGCCAGGAGCTGACCACCGAAGGCGGCCTGGAAGTGGCCGGCCAGTTAAGCCGTATTACCGATGCGGTAACGCAAATGCGCGAGCACAATATTCTGGTGTCGCTGTTTATCGATGCTGACCACAGGCAAATTGAAGCCGCCGCTAAAGCCGGTGCGCCCTATATCGAAATTCACACCGGTAAGTACGCTGAAACCCAGGATGCCGCTGTGGCGCAAGCGGAGCTAAAGCGCATTAGTGAGGCGGCGGCCTTTGCGGCGTCACTTGGGCTGATTGTTAACGCCGGCCACGGTCTGCACTACCATAATGTGCAGCCGATTGCCGCGATACCGCAGATGCACGAGCTGAATATTGGCCATGCCATCGTTGCGCGCGCCGTGTTTAGCGGCTTAGATGCCGCGGTACGCGAAATGAAGCGGTTGATGGTCGAGGCACGTCGCTAACATGGCAATAGTGGGCCTTGGCACCGATATTGTAGAAATAAGCCGGATAAGCCAAAGCTTAAGCCGCAGCCCGGCGCTGGTAAAGCGGGTGCTCACGGCGGCAGAGCAGGCGATATACCAGGAATTGGCACAGGCTAACGCGGATAACGGTGCCCGTTATTTTGCCAAGCGCTTTGCCGTAAAAGAGGCTGCGGCCAAGGCGCTGGGTACCGGCATTGGCCGTGGCGTGTCGTTTCAGCATTTTCATGTCAGTAATAACAGCGATGGCGCGCCACAGCTTGGTCTGAGCGATGGCGCTGCACAGCGTGCCGCCCAGCTTGGTGTTAATCATATCTGGTTGTCGCTGAGCGATGAGCAGGCTTACGCCGTGGCCACGGTGATCCTGGAGCGGCAATAACACCGCACCGGACCTGGCGTTATCACTTTAAGGGTATGACTGCAGGGTTACCAGTCGGCCCAATGCAGACTTTCTTCAAGCAGTGCCTGCATAATATCGTCCAGCTCCAATAGTTCCGGCTCCAGCGCGGTCAGGCTTTTACCTTGTTTCAACTGCGTTTCTAACAGCTCTGCCAACTGCTTTAACCGTGGCACCCCGGTATAACAGCAGGCACCGTGTAATTTGTGGATCTGCTGCAGCAGGGCGGCCGCGTCATTGGCTGCCAGCGCTTGCTGCAGTGCCTGTTGGCTGGCGGGTAAACTGGCCAGCAACATCTGCAGCATGTCTTTCATCAGCTGGCATTTACCACCGGCCCGCTCCAGCGCTTGCGGCCAATCGACCAGCTTACTGGCAGGCCATTGCTGCACGGGCGCGCTTAGCCTGCTGCTGGGGCAGAATTCCTGCAGGCTGCAGTGCAGCATTTTTTCATCCAGTGGCTTGGTTAAGAACTCATTAAAGCCCAGTGTCAGCAGGCGGGCACGCTCGCCGTCTACCGCATGGGCAGTTACGGCAACAATTGGCGTGTGTTCGTTTAATGAACTTTGGCGGATGCGCTGACAGGCGGTTACGCCGTCCATAACCGGCATATTAATGTCCATAAAAATAATGTCGTAAGCGTGCTGCGTGGCTTTGTGCCAGGCCTCGGCGCCATCACGCGCAGAGTCAATATGCTCTACCTGCTCGGCCAGCAGGGTGTTTATTAGCTTCAGATTGGCATCATTATCATCTACCGTCAGCACCTTTAAACTGGCCGGGCGCGGGGCTTGCTGCTCGTGCTGGGCCGTTTTCGCCTGTAAATAAGGCTGCGCCAGGGTAGCGGCCAGTTTGCGTTGGTGTGGCGGTTTAGATAAGCAGGCATCTGCACCGGATTTTAATAAGGTTTCGCGCAGGTGCGGTGACAGCGTATTGACCAGTAAATAGGTATAGTGGCACTGGGCTTTTAGCTGCGGGATCAGCGCCATGACCTGATTCACCTGATTAATCGCTACCGTGCGGCCAATCAAGCCGATGTCATAGTGTTGCTGATGGGCCAGCGCCTGTTGCAACTGGCCTTTGGTGGCGCAGGCGGTCACCTGCAGACCCCAGCTGTGCAGCAGGTTTAACGTGGCTTCGCGTGAGTACTGCTGTGGCTCAAAGTACAGCAGCTGTTTATTTTCCAGCACCTCCAGCGGCAGTGGCTCGGCGACGCTAAGCTGATGGCGCAGGCATTTAATGGTAAACCAGAAGGTTGAGCCTTCGGCGGGTTTACTTTCAAAGCCGATATTACCGCCCATGGCCTTCACCAGCCGCTGTGAAATCATCAGGCCAAGGCCAGAGCCACTTTGATGGCTGCGCTGCTCATGGGTGGTAAAACCCAAAAACAGCTGCTGCTGTTGCTCGTCGCTGATGCCGCGGCCGGTATCCTGCACTGAGCAGTGCAGGCTAAGCTGATCTTCATTTAACAAGGTGGCGGATACCCGCACCACTATGCTGCCGTGATCGGTAAACTTAATCGCATTACCGGCAATGTTCATCAGTACCTGGATAAAGCGTGCCGGATCGGCCACCAGATCGTCCGGGCACGACGGGTCGACCATCAGCACCAGCTCGAGTTGTTTATCAAAGGCATTGGCTGCCAGCAGCTCAATGGCATCATTGAGTAAATCGCGCAGCGAAAAAGGCTCGGGGTTAATCGACAGCCGGCCTTCTTCCAGTTTGGAGAAGTCCAGCACGTCGTTGACCAGATGCAGCAAACTGTTGGCCGATTTTTGAATGGTGGTCAGATAATCATGCTGGCTGGCCGACAGCTGGGTTTTTAGCAACTGACGGGTAAAGCCGATCACGCCATTCAGTGGCGTACGCAGCTCATGGCTCATTTTGGCTAAAAATTCAGATTTTTGCCGGTTGTCTTCCTGCGCCTTGCGCCGGGCAAAATCGAGCTGGATATTCTGCACTTCCAGCTGCTCCATACTTTGCTGTAAGTCGCCGGTAACCTGCTCAATCTGGCTTTGCATGTCCTGCTCTTGCTGCAGCCGGCGCTGACCTAACTGCACCAGCCCTTGTTGTAGCTCATTAAATTCGCGGATAACGCTATGGCTGCCAGCTTGCACCGGGCTGTCGGATAACAATTGCTGCAATTGCCGGCGGCTGCTGTGCAGTTGCGGGTATAACAGACGCAGCAGCAGATATAACGGCAAACCAATACAGAGCAGGCAGACCAAAGCCACCAACAATGCCTGCAGCAGCAACTGCTGTTTTGCCAGTTGTAGAGTGGTTAGTGGCAGTTGTAGCACCAAATAGCCAGCGGCCTGTTCTGCTTGGGGTAATTGCTGATAAAGCAGCAAATATTCAGCATTATCATCAGGGTAAAGCCGTTGCTGGCTCTGCGCCTTGCTCTTTGGCGTTGGCAGGGCAATCGCCTGCTGCGGATTGGTTTGCACCACAAGCTGATGCGTTGGGCTTAACAGGCTGATATTGCTCAGTGCTGGCGAGTGCAGGCGGTGGGCAGTGCTGAGTAAATTGGTCAGTTCGGTCAGCTGCTCACGCTGCAGTAAATCCTGGCTGCTTATCGCCAGCGGCAGGGCGATATCCTGAGCGCGGTGTTGAAAAGAAAGTACTAACTCCTGGTAGCGAACATAGCTAAAATAACCGGCACAGCTTACACTAACCAGCAAGGCTGGCAGCAAGCTTAAAAGCAGTAACCAAGAACGTAAACTCATTGTCGTCACCGGCTGTCAAAATGCGAAAAAGGCAAGACCGGATAATGACATAAGACATCGCGCTTGCCTACACGCCACGCACGCAAAACAGCAACAGAGAGCTCATGGTTAACATATACAAAGCCAAACCCAAGGCCAGTTTGCAGGGTAAAGTCTTACCTTTTACCATCACTGATCACGATTACGAAGTACACGGTATCAGCCAGCAGGGTAATAAAATTGCTTTTATCAGTGCAGCCTTACCCGGCGAGCAGGTGCAGGCGCGTGTCAGCGAAGATAAAGCCGGTTTTATCAAAGCTAACACGGTTAACGTAGTAAACGCCTCTGCCTTACGCATTACGCCGCTTTGTCCTTACGCGGCAAGCTGTGGTGGCTGTCAGCTGCAACATATCAGCCCGGATAATCAACGGCAGTTAAAACAGCAGGGCATTGATAAGCTTATCCGCCATCAGACCGGGCTGAATGCCTTGCCCTGGCAGCCGATGTTAGTGGCGCAGAACAGCGGCTATCGGCGCCGCGCCCGAATTGGGGTGTGGTATGACAAAAAGCAGCGCCGTTTAAGTGTCGGGTTTCGCCAGCAGGGCGATAAACAGATTACTAATGTGGCCAGCTGCATGGTGCTGGCAGCGCCGCTACAGCCGATTTTTAGCGTGTTACAGCAGCTGGTGCCGACACTGGCGGATCCGACTATTATTACCCACGCTGAAGTGCTGATGACAGACCAGCAGCCGGTGGTGATTTTACGCCATACCAAAGCTCTCTCCACTGAGCAGCGTCAGCGCTTTATCGCCGCCTGGCCAGAAGCGCTGTGGCTGGGTGAGGCACAAAGTGGCCAGTTTGATTACTGGCAGGAACCTAAAGCACTAAGCTACCGACTAAACCAGGGGCTGCAGCTGGAATTTGCACCGGACGATTTTATTCAGGTTAATGCTGCGGTTAATCAGCTGATGGTTAATCAGGCGCTGGACTGGCTGAACCCGGGGCCCAACGATAACGTACTGGAGCTGTATGCCGGCATGGGTAACTTTACCCTGGCACTGGCGCAGCGGGCTAAAACAGTGCACGCCATAGAAGGCATGGCCAAAATGGTGCAACAGCTGGCAACCAATGCTAAGGTAAACGGTCTTAGCAACGTGGTGGCACAGCAGGCCGATTTGCATTTAGCCTGGCCTAAAGCAGACTGGAACCGGCCGCAGTACAGCAAAGCATTGCTGGATCCGGCCCGCGCCGGCGCGGTGGGTGCAGTAGAGCAATTATGCCGCTTAAAGCCGGCACAGATATTGTACGTGTCGTGCAACGCGGCTACCTTCGCCCGTGACGCCAAAGTGTTATTGCAGCAGGGCTATCAGCTGCAAAAGATCGGCGGTGCCGATATGTTTAGTTACACCAGCCATCTTGAAGTCATGGCCTTATTCAGCCGGTAGTACAGAGGAAAGCGCACATGGTTAGGGTTCGTCAGTCGCATACAACAGACTACAACAGCGGAGAAACGCTGGAGTGGCTTTGCTCGCTTGGACTGACAGAGAAAAAAATCAGCAGCCTGATGCAGGCAGCCGAGTTTTTAAAGCAGCACCAGCTGACCGACAGTGAAACGGCGGTACGCCATGGCTGGGAGATGGTCGAAATTCTCGCTGAGCTGAAAATGGACAGCGACTCGCTGCAGGCCGCGCTGTTATTCCCGTTGTTAGACGCCGCGCTTGTCAGCAGTGTGCAGATAGAAGCCGCTTTTAGCAGCCAGGTGGTAAGCCTGCTGCGCTCAGTGCAGCAAATGGAAGCCATTCGCACCATTCCCACCGGCCCCAATCAAAGCGTTAACCCGCAGCAAGCCGACAATTTGCGCCGTATGTTGCTGGCGATGGTAGAAGATGTGCGCGCTGTGGTGATTAAGCTGGCGGCACAAATCTGCTATCTGCGTGAAGTGAAAAACGCCGATGAAGAAACCCGGGTACTGGCCGCCAAAGAAACCAACGCCATTTTTGCGCCACTGGCCAACCGTTTAGGCATTGGCCAGTTAAAGTGGGAGCTGGAAGATTTAGCCTTTCGCTATCTGCACCCACAACTGTACAAACAAATTGCCAGCCTGCTGGAAGAAAAGCGGCTGGACCGCGAGCAGTACATGCAGGACTTTGTCGCCAGCGTGCGGCAAAAAATGGCGGATGCCAACCTGCAGGCTGAAGTGTACGGCCGGCCGAAACATATTTTTAGTATCTGGAAAAAAATGCAGAAAAAGCAGCTGGCGTTTGATCAGCTGTATGACATTCGCGCGGTACGGGTTATTACCGAGCGGGTGCAAGACTGCTACGCCGCCTTAGGTCTGGTACATACCAGTTGGCGCCACCTGCCCAAAGAGTTTGACGATTACATCGCCACACCCAAGCAAAACGGCTATCAGTCTATTCATACCGTGGTGTTAGGCCCGCAGGGCCGGCCGGTAGAAATTCAGATCCGCACCCGGCAAATGCACGAAGACTCTGAGCTTGGCGTTGCGGCGCACTGGCGCTATAAAGAAGGCGCGGCGGCGGGTAAAGACGGCGCTAACGATGAAAAAATTGGCTGGCTGCGTAAAATTCTGCAGTGGCAGGAAGATGTGGTCGACAGCAGTGATTTAGCCGAAGAGCTGCGTAATCAGGTTATTGAAGACAGGGTCTATGTGTTTACCCCCAAAGGCGACATTGTCGATTTACCGATGGGCTCGACGCCGCTTGATTTTGCTTATTATGTACACTCTAACGTGGGCCATCGCTGTATTGGCGCTAAGGTGTCCGGCCGTATTGTCCCCTTTACCTATCAGCTTAAAACCGGCGATCAGGTAGAAATTCTGACCGGGCGCGAGCCCAACCCCAGCCGCGACTGGTTAAACCCGCATCTGGGCTATTTAAAATCCAGCCGGGCGCGCTCTAAAGTGCAGTACTGGTTCCGCCTGCAGGACAGAGATAAAAACCTGGCTGCCGGTAAAGAGCTGCTGGATACCGAACTGACCCGGCTAAACCTGGTGATGGAATATCCGGCCAAGGTGTTAAGCCGCTTTAACGTCAATAGCATGGAAGAGCTACTGGTCGGCATTGGCGGTGGCGAAATAAAAGTGACTCAGGTGGTGCACTTTATTCAAAGCCAGTATGCCAAAGCGGAAGAGCCGGAAATTGATCCGCGTTTAATCACTAAGCCCTTGGCACCTGCCAAGGCGAAAAGCGACGTGGTGGTGCAGGGCGTGGGTAACCTGCTAACCCATATGGCCGGTTGTTGTCACCCGCTGCCGGGCGATGCCATTATCGGTTACATTACCCAGGGCCGCGGTATTGCCATTCACCGCGACGACTGTGATCAGTTTAAAACCCTGCAGGACAGCCACCCCGAGCGGGTGGTCGATGCCACCTGGGGCGATAAATATGCCTCGGGTTATGAGGTGGATATCCGCATCGTCGCGCACGATCGCAACGGCTTGCTGCGCGATATCACCAGCATATTGGCCAATGAAAAGGCCAACGTGACGAAAATGAGCAGCAGTTCGGATATTAAAGCGCAAACAGCGGTGATTAATATGACGCTGGAGCTGTATAACCTCGACTCGTTAAACAAACTGCTGAGTAAAATCAGCCAGATAGATGATGTAGTGGAAGCCAAACGCTTTCACCACTAAGTGTAAAGGCCTGCAGTGTCAGACAATATTCAACGTTTACTCAATATTATGAGCCGCCTGCGTGACCCGCAAGGCGGCTGCCCGTGGGATCTCAAGCAAACTTACGCCACTATCGTGCCTTACACGCTGGAAGAAGCCTACGAAGTGGCCGACGCTATTGCCCGCGAGAGCTTTGACGAGCTAAAAGACGAGCTGGGTGACTTGCTGTTTCAGGTGGTGTTTTACGCCCAAATGGCTAAAGAGCAAGGCCGCTTTGAATTTGATGACTGTGTCGCGGCCATTTGCGACAAATTAGAGCGGCGCCACCCGCATGTATTTGGTGATGTCAGCGCCGACAGTGCAGAAACGGTTTTAAAGAACTGGGAAGCGCTAAAAAGCGCCGAGCGCAAAGATGTCGGCCAGCACAGCGTGCTCGATAACATCCCGCAGGCCATGCCGGCGCTTAGCCGCGCTTATAAGCTACAAAAGCGCTGCGCCAATGTCGGTTTCGACTGGCCCGATGTTCAAGGATGCTGGGATAAAGTGAAAGAAGAAATCATTGAGGTGGAAGAGTGCGAAGCCGGCAGTGAGGAACTCGCCGAAGAGCTCGGCGATCTCATGTTCGCGCTGGTTAACGTGGTGCGCAAACATAAACTCGACCCCGAAGCCGTGCTGCGCGCCGCTAACAGCAAGTTTGAAAAACGCTTTCGCGCCGTAGAGCAAGCCTTAGCCGAGCAGGGCAAAAGCCCCGAGCAGTCCGATTTGGCCGAAATGGATGCGCTGTGGAATCAGGTAAAAAAACGTTAAAGACAGGGTTGCTGTCTTTAACTGTTCAAAAATCAATCATCTGGCGGTAATAAACCAATTTCATGATGCCTTGTTCATCAACAAGAGGCATCAAAATGAAATTGAAAATAATCAGTGCTTTAGCATTAATCTGCACCATACACACCGGCGTGGCCGCTGCGGCCAACTGCGTTTACGGTTGCCCGACAGGAAAAGCCGGCCAAACTATCGAGCGGCCTATTTATACCCTGCACAACAACAGCTCAACCAAGTTCGCCAATTGGGTGGCCTACAAAGTCACCAAAAATACCATTGATGGCCCAAGCCGAACCCGTACCTGGAAAGCCGATCCTAATATCAACCCGGCTTATACGCTGGAGCCAGCAGACTATACCGATGCGGCTGCGGTGCTGGGCACCGATCGCGGCCATCAAGTGCCTTTAGCGGCGTTTAGCAACACGGCGTATTGGGCGATGACCAATTATTTATCCAATATCACCCCGCAGGCTGCCAACTTAAACCAAGGCGCCTGGGTAAAACTGGAAACCGCGGTACGCAATCTTGCCCGCAGCGGGCAGGATGTTTATGTGGTGTCTGGCCCGTTGTACGAATGGTATTTTGGTACTTTACCCGGCGCAGATGAAAGCCATACCATCCCGTCAGGCTACTTTAAAGTGGTGATTACCGATAATGCCGGCTGGGTAGAAGCATCGGCCTACATTATGGAGCAAAACCTCAGCCGCTCGGCCAGTTACTGCCCGCGTGAAGTGACGGTTAATCAGGTCGAGTTACGCAGCGGACTCAACATTATGCCGTCTTTACCCTCGTACAAAGAACCTGCAGTAGAGGGGCAGGTCGGCGGCTTAACAGCAGCGCTGGGCTGCTAATAAAAGCTATTCATTCAGACAGCGGTGCAGCAGGCACCGCTACTGAAAAGCGGGGCGGGGGTGCCTTTCTTGTTATTTGTCTCTAATTTGTTGCTGCCGCCACACGATCTTTATTAGTCGGGGCAACCCGTATTTGTCCTCTGCACACATACAGTCTGTACCGATAACGTATTGTAAGTTTTACAGAAGCGGTGTAGTGTTCTGTACATTAAATTTACAAAGGCAGGTTGTCCCGTGTCTAAAAGTGGGTCGAACCGTCGAATAAGCGTTAAATGTCAGAGAATATGCATTCCACATTGAGTAAGTGGCTCGAAGAGCTTGAGGAAACAAAGATTTCTACCTCAGAGCAAATCAATGATGAAGCTCGAGCAAATATGGTTTCATTCAGCTTTAATGAAGGACTGCTTCAAGAATGGGGAAAAGAGTCACTTACAGAATTTTTGCATGGCTGCGCTAATCTTTACCAGCTAAAGAGCAACGATCTAAAAATGGTTTTCTATTCATGGTTCGATGAGCAAGCAGGGCAAGTCCGAATATCGGCAGTCAGTCAGGTTCATGGCACATTGCCTTTTTCCTGCAGGCTCAACTCAACTAATTTGACCGAGTTGGTAAATGGCATTTACTCCAACGACTCAGGATTATATACAAAAGGGGTACTAGATGTTTGGTGCCAAAACATTTAACAAGCGCAGTCACAAACGGCCACTGCGTGGCCTGGACCTCAACCGCTGCGCGGGTTTCGGTCTGTGCTGCGAGCGTTAAGTTGCAAGTAGGAATAAGGAGTAAAGTTGATATATTTCACAAGAAAAAGGATTAAAAAAGAAGCTTTAGAGCTCCTTGATGAAATTCAGGCGTGCTCTTTATCTGCTTCCGATGAGGAGTTACAAAAGGAGCTTGGTCAACTAATAAATCATGTTTCCTACATCGCAAGAAAAGGTGATGATTTTCTCTTAAAAAGCGCAAAGATTGCGCTTTCATCGTTACTTAGTTCCCCCCCGCATGTAGTTGTTGCCAAAGAGGTAAATTCAAATCTGGCTCATAGAAAAAAACCTCCGTATGACAAAATGACCCCTTCAACAAAAGTTATTCTTGGTTTGTGTTTTTGTTTCTATTTTGCTTTTTCGCTTTTGATTGTAGGTGGAACAGGATTCAAAATTCCAGAGCATTTCTTTGGAGTAAGTAATTCACTAATACTTCTGGCTGCAGGAAGTGGTGCCATTGGAAGTATTGTTAGCATTATGAGTCGAGTGGGAGAGTTCTCTGATATGGAGACAAAAGACCATATGGTCTATTTCTTCACAGGTCTGTTTAAGCCTGTAATTGGTACTGCTTTCGCTGTTTTCATATTTTGCTTAATTAAAGCAGGAATAGTTCCGATTGATTTGGGGAATGAAACTCGCGAAGTTTTAGTGATAAGTGCTATTGCATTTCTATCAGGTTTTAGTGAGCGCTTTGCAAGTGATTTTACAAAAAAAGCGGAGAGTACAATGGGTGCTAAAACAACTTAACAAACAACTGCATCGAATCAATTTACGCTACGCTTCAAATGTCCGCTGAGTTGGGCTTTATAGGGAGAGCCGCATAAGTGGCAAATGATACTCAAGATAGATTGCATTCTTGTTAGAATTTTCTTTGGGATGATTGCGGAAATTATGGGGCTATCTGATTAATGCAAATTTTGCTCGGACGTTTTTTTGAAACTCTTTTATGTCGAGTTAACAAAGAAATTAAAGAATCACTTTACAAAAATAAAGTTTTTTTAAATAGTCGATGGAGCTTTTCAGAAAAGAGCATAGTCCGATGGTCCACGTTTTATAAAAAATATATTCTGCTAGCGATACTGCTGGCAGGCTTAGTTACTGCCAATCTCATCGTCTGGCAACCGTGGCTTAAACCCTATGTTACCCAATATCTTCCTGATTGGAGAGAACTTCTTAAATGGCAAGGCGCATTTCTAGGAGGGCAGTTAACTATTGTTGGTGTCGTTTACCCATTAGTTGTAGGTCTTATCAGCGTTCTGTTCCAGAATAAGTCAGCAAAAAAGGTCATTTTCCCCTTATACCAAAAGTACTCTGGTTTTATGTTTGCTGGCCTAAGTGGCGTTACGCTGTCAGGGTTTATTGTTGTCGGTTACTTTCTAAGAGCAACAATAGGTGAGTCTGCATATGCGGCCATTTGTCTTACCTCGGCGTTGTGGTTCTCATCAAATTTGCTATTGACCGCTTGGTTTTTTGTCAAAACTTTCAGAATGCTGGACGAAAATTCCCGTGAGGCGATCGTTTTTCGTTTCTCCATTCACGAAGCATGTGAGCTCGATGTTCGCCGCCGAATTAAACAAGTTCTATTAAATAATGCTGTCCACTATAAGCTTATAAATAACCCTGATGAAAAGGTTATGGAAGTTCTTACATATAAGTATTCTGGAGATGACTATAGAGACATAACTCGAAAGGTGAAACGAGAAGGGTCTTTAAAAGATGTCAGGCTATGGCTACTTAACTCTGCTATCTGGATGCAAATCTGTATTTTGAAGTTAAAAAAGATACAGGGCGGGAAGCTGGTTGTTCAACCTCTACGAGGCAGTAAGACTGGCGATATAATGACTGTGGCCCGATATGGTGGCTTTAAAATAAACCCCTTTGTAAAAGCGCTCATTAAAATAGCTTTCTCCTTCAAAAAGGAGGTTCCCCAGGTAAATGTTGGCTTATCAACTGTGCTCAATGGCTTCATTGGTCCCGCAAATGATGCCATTAGAGATGGCGATGCAAGAGAATTTTCAGACGCTCTGGACAATTTAGCTCTTTGGCACGCCGAGCTTGCAGAAGCTCTATCCTTTAAAAACGATGATGGAACTTTAGATAACTGGCTAATATTGCCAGCTGGAGGCTTGTGGGGGAGAAGCTACCTTGATGAACTTATGGGCGAATATTACCGCTTAGCGCGAGAGACGGTCGAGCGAATACCTGATAATTCTCGTTTTTATACGGATATGCTGTATTTTCACAAACGTATATTTTCGAGTAGAGAAACTTTAATCAAACAGGAAATGAGATCGCTGATACTGGGAAGCTACTATATGTGGTATCTGCTGGTTGAATGGCGTTCGTACAACTCGGAGTCGAGTGATTTAAGGGTTGCTAACAAGTACGAGGATATTCTCTACGATTTTGTTGGTGCTTGGGAAAGTTGGCTCATGTACATTGAGCCACGTTCCAAGCGAACTGAGGATATAGACAAGGCATACCCAGCTTATATCACACACTTGGAATTTACTGCATCTACGGCAATTTCTGCCCTGCGTTTTGGTAATTTTGAGGCTGCTGGCTGGGGTGTTGATATGGTTATCAACTGGCTTGAAAAGCTATCGTGTGATGACCATTGGAATGCCGAGTACAGCTGGCGCTCAGTGCTAATTAATCACTATTTTCTGTCAATGGAGTCGACTAGTGATACTTGGTCATCAATCCTCAGAGGCAACGACTACGACTATAGTGCTGCGTTTAATCTCTCCTTTAAAAATGCTCATGTCGATTTAAGAGTCATTACGGCTTGCTACATGCTCTTGAAGCCAGGTGATGACCAACCTGACCTCTTGGCTAAATATGTTAAAGCCCTGTTGTCGGGGGCACGTATTCATCCATCAGGCTCGGTTAGGCAATCCCGCCAAAACATATCCAATGCTGGTGACCTGCTAGGTGCTTATATTCGGCAACGTGATTATCGCTATTATGGTGAGGGCACCTATGGAACTTGGTTATCATCAATACTGGAGTCCTTCGGTCGTATTTACGAAGAGAGGCGAGTTTCTGGCCGCATTTACTCGGGGTGGGGAGCAAACGATCCTCGAAGTATGAATAGGGCCTATGTCGAAATCGCCATTTCAATGTCGAGTAAGCTTTGGAAATTACCCAACGATTGGGAGGAGGCCCTTCTTTCAGGCTTCTTCAGATATAAGGATCAGCAGTCAATCATCTCGGATCTTAATGACTGGATAAAAATTGCCAATGAGGATCACGACTATCTCTTGGTTGACTCTAGCAGCCTAGAAACCTTCAAAACTAACTTTGTTAAATCGGTAGAAGGTATCATCCAGAAAATCAGTGATGTTCAAAAGCAGCTTGTTGCTGACGCCGAGATCGATCGAGAACGGCTAGCGAAGTTTGGTGTGGCTAGCTCAGCTATTTTAAGTGGTAAAGGCGATCCTGAGTTTCCCTTGGTGCTTTTTGAACATTTTGATCGAGATGCCGATCTTGATGACAGTTCTTCTTTTGTTGTGAATATCGTGGATTATGCCAAAGAACGGGTTGCCACAGGCATCGATACGAACCGGGCAGTTAATGAAGAAAGTTGGATGGCCGACTGTATTTCAGAGAACCTTAAACTTAACGTATTGAGGTCGTTACTCAAATATCCGCAATCGGCATCATACGAGTACACTGATATAGATAGCATCCTTTCAGATATCCGAAACATCTCAGAGTCAATGGCCTGCCCAGTGCTGTTTGTCGGTAACCAAAAATTAAAGAGCGCACTACGCAGAGCAGCATATGAGGCAACAATTGCAGATAGACATGATATCAGCCGCCAAGATGGATTTGATAATGAATATATTTGCCATGTTGGCAACTGTGAGGTGTACTCACTCAGGTTTAACGATGTTGATTACTGCCTACTTACTAGTAAAGAACTGTTTGACACTGTGAGCGTTCGTAAGATAGCCGATGACCAATACGTCGATGTCGATTTTAAGCTAAACAAAGGTAGTGACGATGTTGGTAAGTTAATCCTTGAATACTGGATGAAGGTAGATTTAACTGACAATATTCCATGCATTAAACTTGAATTGTTAGTAAATGATGATGACTCAGTTTAGGAGTAAGTATATTAATTCAGTCCCTATTGAAAATGGGGGGCGGAGCACTTTTCCTGTTCATTAGCTCCGCCCCTTTTCTCCGGCAAATTCAGTAAACATGGCAATCAGCTCTGTTTTTACGCTGTGTAGGACGTTACACATAAGAGTGCATCATGAAGCGTGACCCATTTTCAACCAGTGAGTGTGATATAGCGTACCTTAAAAAGGGTGCTGTTAGCTGTTGGCTTGTTGTTAATGGGTTTTTTCTATCATTAGGTTTCGCAATTAAGCAGTTTGGGCCGGTTAGTCTTGTGATAGGGTTCTTTTCTCTTTTTTTTCTGGGTGTTTTTATTTTAAAACTCTCTGATCAAGAAGAAATTAATACGTTATATAAGCAAGTTAAGTGGTATCGGGTATATACGAATTTAACGCTTGTGACCGCAATGATTATTGGGTTGTCACTGCCTTTTGAAAGCTCGAAAGTGGTCGCGCTGGTATTAGGATTGCCGGCACTTATAAATGGATTTTGTATATGGCCATACTTTACGGGTGAACTTTACCTCGAAAAATATACTGACTTGTTTGGGCGTCTTGACGTGTAACAAGCTGTCTGAACATGGGTTCGGAACACTTTTCAGGTTAATCAGCTTCGCCCCCTTTCTCTCGAAAATGAAACGATTGTGTTAATGTTGGTTAATTGATATAACAGCAGCGACAGATACAACAAAACCCGCCTGGTGGCGGGTTTTGTTGTATCTGCATGGAAGAATAATAACCACAAGGTCATGATATGTTTAAAAAAATGATTGCGTCATTTTGTTGCCTGGTGCTAACCGCTTGCGCCAGCAATACGATAAAAACCACCCGTATCGATCAGGTTAAGCAACTCAGTGATGGACACGGTGTTGTTGCCTTGCAACTGGTAAATAACACTGAGCGTTTATCACGTTATCACGCTGATTGGACCGAAGTGCTGGCCGTCAGGCTGGATAACCGTGAACAGCTGCGCGAACAAGCTATTGCGGCGGCGAAAGCAAAAGCTGAAGCAGAAAAAAAACGTTTTGATGAAGCTAAAGTAGATTGGAGCCCGGATATTTATACGCTGGCGCCTTCAGCTGAAGGCGTAGTGAGTAGCCAGCTGTTTGTCGGCACTATGCCAGCCGGTGAATATATGATTGCCGGGCTTTATGCGCATTATTCTGACGGTAATGTATCCGCCTGGATCCAGATGCCGGTAAGGCATGCCGCGGGCGTGTTTCACATTAAACCGGCTGAGCTTACCAGCCTGGGTACCTTAGTTTTTCAACCCTTACTGGATGTAAAGTCTGAGAGTTTCTGGAGTAATTCGAGCTCACAAAAGGCTTTTGTGACCAGGGTACCAGAGCAGGCGCTGACGGATTACGTACTGGCAAAATATCCACATTTGCGGCCATCACTGAATGTTGCGCAGCCGCTGACCTGGCAACCCGATGGCTTTGATAACCTGCGCCAGCAGCTGGCTGAAGAGGCACAGAAAAATGCCTGGGGTAATCTGGCATTACCCTTGTCGCATCATGGCCATGCGGCGCTGATGTCGCGCTTTGGCTTACTGCATTATCTGGACAAACAAGGCGACTGGCACAGTACCAAACTGGATACTAATGCCCAGCTAACGTCCGTTGTTGATACGCCGGATTACATTGCAGTCGGCGCTGAGCGGGGGCAGTTGTTTGTGGCATCGTCATGGCAAAGCGGTTGGCAGAAATATACGCCGGTGTCATCTGCTGAAGCTATCGTTTGGCTGCGCAAAGGGGCGGATCGTTATTACGCGATGACGCAGTCTTCATCGGCCTTTACGGTGTATCAAACCACCTCTTTGCAGCAGGGCTGGCAACAGATCGGTCAGTTTAAGCGCAAAGAGTTTAGCTTCTTAGTGCAATATGGTGGTGTGTTTGCATTTATCGACCGGCAAGGCCAGCTCAAAGTGCTTAATGACAGCGAGCTTAACCACTATGACGAAACCTCCGGGCAATGGCGCAAAAATAAAGCGCAAGCCATGGTGAAACTGACACAGTTAGTTGACGGCAGTCTGCTTGGTGTCGCCGTTAGCCAATGGGATGGTATTGGCGACCAGCAGCTGAGTGTCGATGATGGCGCAAGCTGGCAGCCGCTGCGGCGAAATCTTGGTATCTTTGGTGACAGAGCCGCTGAAGCCGGGTTGGCAGCTAAACTGGCTGACGGTACTCTGGTTACGCTCAGTCGGGAGCGGGATAGCGCAAAACAAAGCAGCCAAATGTACCTAATGAGTGCTGCCGGAGATAAGCTGAACGTTAAAAGCAGCTGGCAACGGCGAGGTGCGGTGCGTGAAGATTGCAATATATTGCTGCCTGAGCTGACCTATCAGCAAACCCTACATTTGCTGTGTACTGAAGGCGATATCATCAGTACCAGCGATTTTGGTCAAAACTGGCAAACGGTAAGAGACGTCGATATAAGTGCATTGCAGCACAGGTTTGAACAACTGGTAGAGGCGATGCAACAACAATCAAAGCAAGCAGAAAACAGCTTATAAAGCGCAGGCCATTATAGGCAGAAACGGTTTACCGTTTCTGCCTGGTACAGTTAGCTCAACTCACTCTCAGTAACCTGATTGACGTTACTGCTGCGAATATGTTTATCACGCAGTTTACCGGTAACAGTCGCCAGCTTGCGCTGTAGTTTATCCGCCGCGCCGGTTATTGCCTGACTTACATTGGCGGCGTGCTCGGTAACAGCCACCGGGTCTAAACCTTCAAAACGGGCTTCTAACAAACAACGCTTATCGGCGCTGTCACGTTTTTGCTGGCCATTTTCATCGCCTAAATGCACTTCAATACGGGTGAGATGATCGGTAAAACGGCTAAGTTTAGTGTGCAGAGTGTCGCGGATAAATTCAGCTAGCCGTTCGTCTGACTGAATATGACGGTCTGTATGAACTTGAACTTGCATAGGCTACTCCTGTGTTGACTAAAGTCGGCAGTTTGTACCATTAAGCAGACCCTGCCGGTGTCGAAAGGTTTCCATCTGCTAACGAATATCTGGCGACGCTATGCTGTGACATCAAGGCCTGTGGCTAACTTTATTCGTTAAAATAGCGCTTAGCTGAAGCTTTACGTTGAGCGGCGCCAGACGCTTTGCTATACTTGCCTCCCGTCCTGATACCAATTCTTGTACAACCGTTATCTCCCAGTGTTTACCGCACCGGGCGCTTACTTTTTTGCAGTTTTGGTATTCATCTATTGATTAACAAGGTCTCAGGGGTCTTATGACTACAAGATATATCTTTGTGACGGGTGGCGTGGTTTCCTCCTTAGGTAAAGGCATTGCTGCAGCATCTTTAGCCGCCATTTTAGAAGCGCGTGGTCTAAAGGTTACCATCCTTAAACTTGACCCCTACATTAACGTCGATCCGGGCACCATGAGCCCCATTCAGCATGGTGAAGTGTTCGTTACCGAAGACGGCGCTGAAACCGACCTGGATTTAGGCCACTACGAGCGTTTCATCCGCACCAAAATGAGCAAGCTGAATAACTTTACCCAAGGCCGCATTTACGCCGACGTGCTGCGCCGTGAGCGCCGTGGCGATTACCTGGGCGCTACCATTCAGGTTATTCCGCATATTACCAACGAAATTAAAAGCCGTGTGGTTGCCGGCGCTGAAGGCTATGACATTGCCATCGTCGAAATTGGCGGTACCGTAGGTGATATCGAATCACTGCCATTTTTAGAAGCCATTCGCCAGCTTGGCACTGAAGTGGGCCGCGAGCGTACGCTGTTTATGCACTTAACGCTGGTGCCGTACTTAGGCACTGCCGGTGAAATTAAAACCAAGCCAACCCAGCACTCGGTAAAAGAGCTGCGCTCTATCGGTATTCAGCCGGATATTCTGGTGTGCCGCTCAGATCGGGCTATACCATCAAACGAGCGGGCGAAAATTGCACTCTTTACTAACGTAGAAGAAAAGGCCGTTATTTCGTTAAAAGACGTGTCCAGCATTTACCAAATTCCGGCGCTGTTAAAATCACAGGGCCTGGACGATTTAGTTTGTCGCCGGTTCTACATCGACGCACCGGAAGCTGATTTAGCTGAGTGGGAGCAGGTGCTGTATCAGGAGTCGAACCCAACGGGTGAGATCACCATTGGTATGGTCGGTAAATACGTTGAGCTGCCAGATGCGTATAAGTCAGTTAACGAAGCCTTAGGCCACGCCGGTTTGAAAAACCGTGTTACGGTAAATATCAAGTATATCGATTCACAAGACGTCGAAAGCAAAGGCGTCGGTATTCTTGCCGGTGTAGACGGTATTTTAGTGCCCGGTGGCTTTGGCGAGCGTGGTGTAGAAGGTAAAATTCTGGCCGCGCAATATGCCCGTGAGAACAAGGTGCCGTATTTAGGCATCTGCTTAGGTATGCAGGTCGCATTGATTGAATACGCCCGTAACGTGGCAGGTATGGCCGGTGCGCATTCAACCGAATTTAATAAAGACACTGACTATCCGGTCGTGGGCTTAATTACTGAATGGCGCGATTCCGATGGCTCAGTAGAAAAACGCACTGATAAGTCTGACCTTGGTGGCACCATGCGCTTAGGCAGCCAGAACTGTAACCTTATCAATAACACCAAAGCCCGGGAAATTTACGGCAAAGCGGTTATTCAGGAGCGGCATCGTCACCGCTATGAAGTGAATAACCACTTACGACCAAAATTAGAAGAGGCAGGATTAGTGGTATCGGGTTTGTCGGCCGACAACCAGCTGGTGGAGATGATTGAAATACCGTCGCACCCGTTTTTTGTTGCTGGCCAGTTCCACCCGGAATTTAACTCGACACCGCGCGATGGTCATCCGCTGTTTCAGGCCTTTGTTGCCGCTGCGTTTAAAGCGCAGAAACAGCAACGCGTATAACTTTGCTAAGCCGTGCCCTTCAGTACGGCTTTTTTCGTTTTAACAGGGAAAATTAAGCATGTCTGAAATCGTAAAAATTATCGCCCGTGAAATCATGGATTCGCGCGGCAACCCAACCGTCGAAGCCGATGTGTATTTAGCCAGTGGCGCTATGGGCCGTGGCTGTGCGCCATCAGGTGCCTCTACCGGTTCACGCGAAGCCCTAGAGCTGCGTGACGGTGACAAAAGCCGTTATCTGGGTAAAGGTGTAACTAAAGCGGTTGCCAATATTGACGGCCCAATTCAGGCAGCCTTAAAAGGCAAGAGCGCGTACAACCAGGCACAAATCGATCAGATCATGATCGACTTAGACGGCACCGAGATGAAAACCAAGCTGGGCGCCAATGCCATTCTGGCGGTGTCTTTGGCCGTGGCGCGCGCTGCCGCAGCGGATAAGAAAATCCCTTTGTATCAGCACATTGCCGACTTAAACGGCACGCCAGGCGTGTACAGCATGCCAGTGCCGATGATGAACATCATCAACGGTGGTGAGCACGCTGATAACAACGTGGATATTCAGGAGTTTATGGTACAGCCGGTTGGCGCCAAAAGCTTTGCTGAAGCGCTGCGTATGGGCGCAGAGATTTTCCACAGCCTGAAAAAAGAGCTGCAAAAGCGTGGCCTGAACACCGCTGTAGGTGACGAAGGCGGCTTTGCGCCAGATTTAAAATCAAACGAAGAAGCACTGTCGGTGATCGTGGAAGCGGTTAAAGCGGCGGGTTACGAGATGAATAAAGACGTGACGCTGGCGCTGGACTGCGCTGCCTCTGAATTCTATAAAGACGGCAAGTACGTGTTAAGTGGCGAGAACAAGAGCTTCGATTCTTTCGGCTTTAACGACTATTTAGCCGGTTTAACCCAGCGTTACCCCATCGTATCGATTGAAGATGGCCTGGACGAAAGCGACTGGGACGGCTGGAAAGACTTAACCAATAAAATTGGCAGCAAAGTGCAGCTGGTGGGTGATGACCTGTTTGTAACTAACACCAAAATTTTAACCCGCGGTATTGAGCAGGGTATTGGCAACTCAATTTTAATCAAGTTCAACCAAATTGGTTCATTAACCGAAACCTTAGCGGCGATTAAAATGGCCAAAGATGCCGGCTTTACTGCGGTTATCTCGCACCGTAGCGGCGAAACCGAAGATGCCTTTATTGCCGACTTAGCCGTAGGCACTGCCGCAGGCCAGATCAAAACCGGTTCACTGTGCCGCTCAGATCGCGTGTCTAAGTACAACCAGTTACTGCGTATTGAGCAGGAATTAGCTGGCAAGGTGCCTTACAAAGGCCGCAGCGAAATTAAAGGCCAGTAATAAAAGGCCAGCAGTAATTAGCCTAAACAAAGCCACCCTAAGGTGGCTTTGTTGTTTTAAATGAGGTTATTAGCCCGTTGTTGAACAAAATTTGCGCTGTACCGGCTTTTGTCATATCGTGACGGCAATATAGGAACACACTAATATAGTTTAAGTTGGCGGAAAGGATAATGCTAAACAGCTTGTATCGATATGGTGTTGCACTGCTGTGTGTCAGCTTTGTGCTTATTGTACGGCCGGCGGTGGCTGAGCCCGTATTTAAGGTGGCGATTTATTACCCGCAAGTGCCGCCTTATATGTACGCTGGTGCTGATAATGTGCCCGTTGGCGTGGTGCCAGAGCTGTTAAACGCGTTTTTTGCCAGCCAGCCTTATACCCTGAAATACGTGTTTGAGAACCGCCATCGCGCTGAAATTGGCCTGTACGATGGCAAGTACGACGCATCAGTATTATCCGCTAAATGGACCATGCAGCCCGAAGAGCTGTTGTTTTCCCAGCCGGTGCTGGAGCACCGTGACTATTTGTATGCTACCAGCCCTTTTAATGATGAGCCGGCCAGTTTGATCGGCAAAACCATTTGCCTGCGCCGCCACTACATTTACAGTGCAATTAACGCAGCGCTGCAACGTGGTGAGCTGATTAGAATTGATGCAGAATCCGAGTTCGACCAGTTTAATATGCTGGTGAATAACCGCTGTCAGCTGGCGTATATGAATGAACATGTCGCCAGCTGGCTGGCCAACAACCGGTTTGCTGAGCATACCTTTTACCGTGGCCATAAGGCTGCTGATAAAACCGATCTGACGTTGGCATTACACCCGAAATGGGCGCAGTTAAAACCGCGGTTGGATGCCTTTATCCGCGAGGCTCACCGCACCGGTGTTATTGACCGCGCCTTAGCCCGGCATATCAACACGTCTGAATAAGTACTGTTACCACCTCTGGTTGTCATAAAACCGTCATTGCAGCGTCTTATTATAGGCACTGTTATCAGGACGATAGTCGTTGGCATCGGACAGCTCTGGCCTGTAATGTATTAGCCGGGTAAGTAAATTGGGACTTAGTGATTTTCATCGCCAGGAGCTGCAGCGCATCATCAATGGCAGGTTGCTGACGCCGTTATTTCAGCCGTTAGTCTCGCTGAGCGATGGCAGTATCCTGGGCTATGAGGCGCTGATCCGCGGGCCGTCTGACAGTGCGTTACACTCGCCGTTGTTGTTGTTTAAAACAGCACAAACTTTTGACTTACTTGAACCTTTAGAGCTGCTGTGTCGCCAGTTAAGTATTCAGGCGTTTGCCGACAGCGGCGCCGCTGGCCAGTTATTTATTAATGTTAACCCCATGCTGTTGTTAACATCCGATCATCCCTCTGGTCTGACAAAAAGCTATATCCAGCACGCTGGCCTGGCGCCAGAGCGGATTGTCATCGAGTTATCTGAACAGTTTCAGGTAGAAGATACCGAGTTGTTTATTAATGCTGTTAAGCATTACCGCGAGTTTGGCTTTAAAATTGCCATCGATGACTTGGGCAGTGGCTTCTCCGGGTTAAAGCTGTGGTCTGAATTACAGCCTGATATCGTCAAGATTGACCGTTATTTTGTCGACCAACTACACAGCGACCCAATAAAAAAGGCCTTTGTAAAAAATATTATTGAGCTGGCGAAAAGTACCGGTTCGCTGATTGTGGCCGAAGGGATAGAAACCAGCGAAGAGTTGTTGTTTTGCCGCGAACTGGGTGCTGATATCGGCCAGGGCTATTTGCTCGGCAGGCCAAATCCAGATTGTATCGAAGTGCCTCTGGCAGCATTATCACTGTTACGTCAGGACAAAGCATTATCGTTAAGTGAATCCCTGGAACCTGTGGTAAGTAAAGTGACAGCCGTGCCGGCACAGCTTGCCGCGCAGCAAGTCGCAGCGATGTTTGCCGCTGATAAACACTTGGCCTGTTTGGCGGTGGTAAACAAAGAGCAGTTACCCCTGGGGCTGGTCAGCCGCAGCATGATTAATGAGCGTTTTTCACATCCTTTTGGCCGCGCGCTATATGAAAAAAAGCCTATCCATCAGTGTATGGAGCCAGCCATTATGGTTGAACGCAGCTTATCGATGGATGACCTAAGTGGTGTGCTAACTGCCGAGGTGAACGATGATGCCAGTCCGTATTTTATTGTTACTGAGCAAGGCCGTTACTATGGTTTGGGCTCGGTGCGAAAGGTATTACGCCAGCTGAGCGAGCACAAAATTCAATTGGCACGTTATGCGAACCCTCTGACAATGTTGCCGGGCAATGTGCCGATAAACCGGCATATTGACCAGTTAATAAGTAGCGGTACAGCCTTTACTATTGGTTATATCGATATCGACAGTTTTAAGCCGTATAACGACGTCTATGGTTATAGCAAAGGCGATTTGATTATCGAGTTACTGGCACAGATCATTCAGGCTGAGGTAGGTGAGCACGATTTTGTCGGCCATATCGGCGGCGATGACTTTATTGTGCTGTTCGTTGGTGAAGATGCGACGGCGCGCTCAGCGCGGATCTGTAAACGCTTCGAGCAGCGCATGGCCAGCTACTATTTACCTGAGCATCTGGCCAGTGCGGGGTTTTACGCCACCGATAGGCTTGGCAGCCCGTGTTTTTTCCCGTTGTTAACCCTGTCGATAGGCTTAGCAACGCCAGATCTTTGTCAATGCAGTAATCATCATGATGTCTCGGCATTGGCATCCGATGCCAAGCAGCAAGCCAAGAAGATTACCGGCTCGGCGGTGTTTTGCAATAAGCGCCGGGTACCTAATCATCTGGCCGCTTTGTCCGCCGACGCCCTAAGCAGCAAGGTTAAGACAGGCTAATTTGCTCTAAGTGGTTTTGGATATGCAAATAATGCGCGCTGTAATACTGCTGTTTGCTCAGATGACCATAAGCAAAGTGCGGTGCCAAGTCACCTTGCCAGCTGATAAACAGCTCCAGTTCGTGAATAAGCTCGGCTAGTGCCACATCAGCTGGCACCGCCTTAACTAGCGCCGGTGCGCCGGGGATGGCTTCATCTAACGGGTGCTGCATAGTGCCCGCAGCCGCAAAGGCATTAAAGGCTAAACTTCCGGCCGTGTGTTGAAACAGTGCGCTGTTAGCCTGCGGATAACCGAAACGGGAATAGCGCACGCTTTGCGCCAGATGCTGAAAAATTTCGCTGACGCTCCAGCTGCCGCTGCTGCTTAACTTAGTGGCAGGTAAGCGTTTTAATGTCAGCACTAATTGCTCAAGCGGGTAGTGGCGTGCCATAGCCACTACTTTGCTGCCGATAATAGCTGCTGCCGGTGCCGCCAGCGTAAGCTGCAGAAATTGACGTCGGTTCATAAAGCCTCACTGCTGTTTCGACCAGACTAATCGATTTGCCAAGCTTGTACTATCATAGCGGGTGAATTTATCGCTTAGCAGCACAGGATTTGCTTGTACAAGCCCGGCCGGATTGGCTAACATCTGGCCATGATCGATGCTGGCGCAACCCAACCGCATTTCTGGCAGGTGTCCAGAGAAAACCAGACTTATACTGAGCTGTGTAACGCTTTGTATGAGCGAGAACTGCTGCGCCTGTCACAGCTTAGCACCGAGCAACTGCTGCGCTTGCCCAACCGGCTGGCCAGTTTGCCGTTTTATATTCGCCGTGCTGCCAGCAATATCTTGCAGCAGCAAACCGAGCTGCAATTAGACAGCCAGAACGCGTCCTGGTATGCCAAACAGGCGGCTACGTGCCCGGCACGCAAGCAGCAGGCAGACCCCATAGACGCGTTCTACCGCAAATATGCCAAGCCCGGTTTAATAGTGCCGGTGTATATAACACAGCTGACGCACGAGCAAATCGTGCTCGACAGCGTTGATGAAGTAGACAGCCAAGGTATGCGTCTGCACTGTAACGAGCATGGCTGGTTTAGCTTTGGCGGTACACCGCTGGAAAGCGGTAACAGCGATAAATTTTTGCTCAAACCGGCCAAAGCCATTATTACCGCAGCCTGTTGTGGCCATCAGTGGTTAAATGGTGACAAAAAGCCACCGCGTTTACTTAGCCTGCGTGAGTTGTTATTGGCCAGTCGCATTAACTGGCACAATTTTGCCAAGCCGTTGCCGGCCTTGTTAAGCTGATGTGCGGTTTCGGGCTTTGCAATCGCCGTCTCAGGCTTCATAATAGCCCCATCCTGTCAACTGAAGCTGTGTTATGCGCTTACTTACTGCCCTGTTACTGATTTTACTGGCACTGCTGCAATACCGGCTGTGGTTTGGTCAGCACAGTATTGCCGACTATTTTCGCCAGCAAGAAGAGCTGCGCAGCCAGCAGGCCAGTAATTTGGAGCTGGAAAAGCGTAACCGCGTGCTGCGCGCCGATGTTAAAGATTTACAACAAGGCCTGGAGGCGATTGAAGAGCGCGCCCGCAATGAGCTAGGGCTTATTCGCCAGGACGAAGTGTTTTTCCGTGTATTTAGCCAAGGCGCCGGGGGCAGTGATGCAAAACCCTGAGTGGCCGGCGATTGCCGCTGTTATGCCGGCGGCAGGTATTGGCAGCCGTATGCAGGCTGCGCTGCCAAAGCAGTATCTGCAGTTGCATGGTAAAACCCTGCTTGAGCACAGTGTCGACCGCTTGCGTGCCGTGCCGGCCGTCTCGGCCATTTGGCTGGCACTGGCAGCCGATGATCCCTATTTTGCCGATACGCCGCTGGCAGACAGCGATATTCAGCGTGTGAAAGGTGGCGCCGAAAGAATGCACTCGGTGTTAAATGCGCTGCAGTTTGTTGACGAGCATCATTACCCCTGGGTATTAGTGCATGACGCTGCCCGCCCTTTGGTGCGCGCCGACGACATTGAAAAGCTCATCGCACAGTGTTTAGCGGCCAATGAGGGCGGCATTTTAGCCTGCCGGGTGCGCGATACCATGAAGCGTGGTGAGCTGTGTGTAGCCGAAACTGTTAGCCGCGAGCATTTATGGCATGCCCTGACACCGCAGTTTTTCCCCACCGCCATGTTAAGAGCAGCGCTGAAAGATGCCATTCAGGCCGGTGTGGCGGTTACCGATGAAGCTTCCGCCATGGAGTGGGCCGGGCACAAGGTGTTGCTGGTCGAGGGACGCAGCGACAATATCAAAATTACTCAGCCGGCCGATTTAGCGCTGGCCGCATTTTATCTGGAGCAGTTAGCACAATGACAATGCGCATTGGTCATGGCTTTGATGTCCATGCCTTCGGTGGCGAAGGCCCAATTACGCTGGGCGGTGTAAAAATTGCCTGTGAACAGGGTTTAGTGGCGCACTCTGATGGCGATGTGCTGCTACATGCCTTAGCCGATGCGCTACTGGGTGCTTTGGCACTGGGCGATATTGGCCATCATTTTCCTGATACCGACGCTGCATTTAAAGGCATAGACAGCCGTATTTTGCTGCGTAAAGTATTCAGCGACGTTAAAGCACGCGGTTTTGCCATTGGTAATGTCGACATGACCATTATGGCGCAGGCACCGAAAATGGCGCCGCATATTCTGGCAATGCGCCAATGTATCGCTGCGGATTTAGCCTGTGATATCAGCCAGGTCAATGTAAAAGCCACTACCACCGAAAAGCTGGGTTTTGTTGGCCGTAAAGAGGGTATCGCAGCTGAAGCTGTGGTACTGCTGGTTGGCGCATGAGTGTCGCGCCATTAGCCTATTTGTATGCCAAGCCGGAGGCCACCGCCTTACTGCGTCAGCAGCCCGATGATTTTATTGTTGAAGAGCAGCTGAATTTTACCCCCAGCGGCAGTGGCGAGCATGTGCTGCTGTATATCGAGAAAACCGGCCAGAACACGCAATTCGTTGCCAAACAACTGGCGGAACTCACCGGTTTGCGTACCCGTGATATTAGTTATGCCGGCCTAAAAGACCGCCATGCCGTGACCCGCCAGTGGTTTTGTTTTAAATGGCCAATTAAAGCGGAGCTGAATACCGCGCACTGGGTGTTGCCTGGCTGTCAGATCCTGCAGCTACAGCGCCACTACCGCAAACTGCGCTTAGGCGCGCTGAAAGCCAACCGGTTTCAAATCAGGCTGCGTCAGGTGTCTGATACCCAAAGTGTGGTTAAGCGTATTGAGCAGGTAAGCCAGGGCGTGCCGAATTATTATGGTGAGCAGCGCTTTGGCATCAACGGCGGCAACCTTGAACTGGCGCGTCAGCTGTTTGCCGGGCAGGGCATTAGCGATCGGAAACTGCGTGGTCTGGCGTTATCGGCCGCGCGCTCTTTTGTATTTAACCAGCAGGTCGCAAGCCGCATTGAGGCCGGTAGCTTTAACAGCGTAATAAATGGCGATGTGTTGCAGTTAAATGGTTCTGGCTCAGTATTTAAAGTACCAGAGGCTGATCCCGCTTTGCAGCAGCGGCTGAACGAACGAGATGTGCACCCAACAGCCTGTTTGCCGGGCCTGGGCGAGCCTATGGTAAGCGCCGACGCCCTGGCATTTGAGCAACAGGTACTGGCGCAGCATCCGGCGCTGGTACAAGGGCTGATTGACTACCGATTAAGCGCAGAGCGTCGTGCTATCAGGCTGCTTCCGCAGCAACTGACGGCCAGTGTGCAGGGCAGTGATATTGTACTGAGCTTTGCTTTGCCCTCAGGTTGCTTTGCCACCAGTGTACTGCGCGAGTTAGTGCAGTACCGCGATTGCAGCAAAACGCAGGATCTGGAGTAACAAATGCGAATTCTTTTAAGTAACGATGATGGAGTGCATGCCAAAGGCATACAGGTGCTGCAACAAGCGCTAAGCCAGATTGCTGAGGTAACCACGGTCGGGCCGGACCGCAATTGCAGCGGTGCCAGTAATTCACTGACACTGATTAACCCACTACGGGTGCAACAGCTGGACAACGGTTTTATGGCGGTAAACGGCACCCCGACCGATTGTGTGCATCTGGCGATCAGTCAGTTACTCAATTTCACCCCAGATTTGGTGGTGGCTGGCATTAACCATGGCGCTAATTTAGGTGATGATGTGCTGTACTCGGGCACCGTGGCCGCGGCAACCGAAGGTCGTCATTTAGGGTTACCGGCGCTGGCGGTGTCGTTGGCAGGGCGCGATGAAACACATTTTACCACTGCCGCCTATGTTACGGTGCAGGTGATTAAAAAGCTGAAATCGCACCCGCTACCGGCCGATCAGATCCTGAATATCAATGTACCCGCCGTGCCGATTGAGCAATTAAAAGGTATACAGGTAACCCGACTTGGCCGGCGCCACAAAGCCGAAACCATGACCAGCGCGACCGATCCTTGGGGGCGTAATATCTACTGGTATGGCTCTTTGGGGCCAGAGCTCGATGCCGGCGAGGGCACCGATTTTTATGCTGTTGCCAATGGCTATGCGTCTATTACACCACTGCAAATTGATATGACGGCCTATAAAAGTATGGACAGACTACAAAACTGGTTAGAGGGGATCCGGCTGTAACATGGCAGTAGCAACATCACGCAGCGCCGCGGTATTGGCGCAAAAGCTTCAAAGCGAAGGCATTAAACAGCAGCAGGTATTAGCCGCTATCGCCAACACCCCAAGGCACCTGTTTGTCGAAGCGGTGCTGGCGCATAAAGCCTATGAAAATACCGCCCTGCCAATCGGCCAGGGCCAAACCATTTCTCAGCCTTACATCGTGGCGCGTATGACCGAGTTGCTATTACAAGATAAAGCGCCGGGCAAGTTGCTGGAAATTGGTACCGGCTCAGGCTATCAAACGGCGATACTGGCGCGGCTGTTTCCACATGTTTGCACGGTAGAGCGGATTAAAGCGCTGCAGTTTCAGGCAAAAAGACGGTTGCAGCAGCTGGATTTACACAATGTGTCGATGAAGCATGGTGATGGTTGGCAAGGCTGGCCCAGTAAAGCACCGTTTGACAGTATTATTGTTACCGCCGCGCCCACTGAAGTGCCGGTAGCCTTGCTGCAGCAACTCAGTGATGGTGGCCGGCTGGTGATCCCGGTAGGCGCGCAGGAGCAGGTGCTACGGGTGTACCAGCGTAGCGGCGATGACATTAGCTCGCAGGACATTGAAGCGGTGCGTTTTGTACCGCTGGTGCCGGGTAGTTTGGCCTAACGCTGGAGTCGCAATGCAGTATCTACAATGGATTATCAAAGGGCTGGCCATGGGCGCAGCTGATGTGGTGCCGGGCGTATCCGGTGGCACCCTGGCGTTTATTTTAGGCATTTATGAGCGCTTACTGGCGGCCATCAGCCGGTGTGACATACAGGCGCTGCGGCTTTTGGGCCGCGGCCGCCTGCAGGCATTCTGGCAGCATATTGATGGTACTTTTTTGCTGTGTTTGTTTGGCGGTATCCTGGCCAGTATCTTTTCGCTGGCCGGGCTTATCAGTTATTTCCTTCAATATAGACCCATTCCTCTGTGGGCGTTATTTTGTGCCTTAATTGTGACTGCCTTGCCTCATTTATGCCGCACGTTGCGCTGGACTCTCTGGCGTCTGATATTGTGTGCCCTGGGCATTGTATTCGCCGTCTTGGTGGGCATGCTGACCCCGCGTGAGCTGGAGCCGCAGGCCTGGATGTTTTTTGTTGCTGGCGCTATCGCCATTTGCGCCATGATTTTGCCCGGTATTTCCGGTAGCTTTATTCTGCTGATGTCCGGCATGTATGCGCCAGTGCTGCTGGCAGTGACACAGCTGCAAGTTGGCGTGTTGTTATTGTTTATGCTGGGCTGTATTGTCGGCTTGCTGAGCTTTTCGCGCTTACTTAATTGGCTGCTAGCGCATTACCATGATGCCAGCCTGGCGCTGTTGATCGGTGTCGTGATAGGTGCTTTATACCGTATCTGGCCCTGGCAGAGCGAACAGCAATGGTATTTACCCTGGCAGTATGCTGCTGAGGTGGCGCCGGCAGATGGCGTGGCAGCGTTTGCCAGCGCTGTGCTTGGCGTGGTAATAATGTTGCTGTTACTGAATATGGAAAAGTGGCTTAAAACCCGTACCCCTGCAAGCGGGCAGTAGCAGGCGGGTTAAGGCTCAGGCCCAGCGCCGTTGCGCTGGACAAGGAGTGCGTTATCTGTTGCGTTGTTAATCTGATAACTGGCTGGTACAAGAACGCTGCCTGGCTTTGCTATGGTAAGGGTGTGTTATTAGCCGTGTTATTAGTACTAACGGGCTGCTCATCGCGCACTGCGCCGGCACCGGTAACAACACTGGAGCTGAGAGAAAACTTTTATCAGGAACGTAATCGCGGCAGTTTAAGTGGCAGCAGTTACACCGTACAGCGCGGCGATACCCTTTATTCAATCGCCTTTCGTGCCGGCAAAGACGTGCGGCAACTGGCCAGCATTAATGGTATTGCCAACCCTTACACTATTTACCCTGGCCAGCGTTTAAAATTATCCGGCCCGGCGGCAAAGACCAAGAGCAAAACCAAACCGGCCATCGCCAAAACAACACCGACCAAAAATACAAATAAGAATAGTTCAAGCCAAGCAAAATCAAATAGTTCGGTAAAACCGGCTAAACCTGTTGCGCCAAAAAATCAAACGGGTTATGTTCAGACAACAGCAAAAAAGCCAGAAAAAACCGCGAATCCTACCTTAAACAGGGACTTGGTGCAATGGCAGTGGCCGGTAAAAGGTAAAATTATTTCCGGCTTTTCCAGCCAGCAACATGGCAATAAAGGCATCGATATTGCCGGAAGAGAAGGCGCCAGGGTTAATGCGGCGGCAAGTGGGCAGGTAGTCTATGCCGGCAATGCGTTACGAGGCTACGGTAATCTGATCATCATAAAACATAACGATGATTACCTCAGTGCCTATGCTCACAACCGTAAATTGCTGGTGAAAGAGAAACAAATGGTAACAGCCGGTCAGCAGATCGCCGAATTGGGCAGTACTGATGCGACAGATCCCCGTTTACATTTTGAGATCCGTTTTCGTGGCAGTTCAGTAAACCCATTGAAGTATTTGCCAAAATAATAAGATCGACAACAAGTAATATCAGGAATGGATGCGATAGCGCTTGCAAAGCCCCAACACCCTGTAGACGTGGGAGAAAGGATATGGGACAAAAAAGTGACGATGAAGTATTAGAATTTAAAGAAGATGAGTTGTCAGAAGACGCTCTGCTGGAAGATGACATAGAGCCGGATGCGGCGGCACTGGCCAGTGAAGAAAGCAGTTCTGATGATATCTTCACCCGCGACGACAGCCAGAAAACTATGGATGCGACGCAGATTTATCTCGGCGAAATTGGCTTTTCGCCGCTGTTGTCTGCTGAAGAGGAAGTGTATTTTTCCCGTCTGGCGTTAAAAGGCGACCAGGCGGCGCGTAAGCGTATGATTGAAAGCAACCTGCGCTTAGTGGTGAAAATTGCCCGCCGTTATATCAACCGTGGTCTGGCCCTGCTTGACTTGATTGAAGAAGGTAACCTGGGCCTTATTCGCGCGGTGGAAAAGTTCGATCCCGAGCGCGGCTTTCGTTTTTCAACCTATGCGACCTGGTGGATCCGTCAAACCATTGAACGGGCCATTATGAACCAAACCCGTACCATTCGCTTGCCTATTCACGTGGTTAAAGAGCTGAACATCTACCTGCGTGCCGCGCGGGAGTTGTCGCAAAAGCTTGACCATGAGCCCACACCAGAAGAAATTGCTACCGCACTGGACCGGCCGGTTGATGAAGTGCGCAAAATGCTCAAGCTAAATGAAAAAATCACCTCGGTTGATACGCCGGTGGCCGGTGCTTCAGAGAAACAATTGCTGGACGTGATTGCCGATGAAAAAGAGCTGGGGCCAGAAACTGAGTTGCAGGATGAAGATATTCGGCAGCATCTGGTGGTGTGGTTAAACGAGCTTAACCCCAAACAGCGTGAAGTATTAGCCCGCCGCTTTGGCTTATTGGGTTATGAGCCCTCAACGTTGGAAGATGTTGGCCATGAAATTGGTTTAACCCGCGAGCGGGTGCGGCAAATTCAGGTAGAAGCGCTGCGGCGGCTTAGAGAAATTGTCACCCACCAGGGGCTGAATATCGAAACTCTGTTCCAGGAATAGCGAAGTGTTTCAGGAATAGTGCAGGTACGGCTTATATCAGCTCATTAAGCAAAAGGCGCTGTCAGGCGCCTTTTATGTTTTTCAGATACTGGACCAGCAAGGTACTAGCATTGCTGATATGTTCGGTCAGCACTTTGCAAGCCGCCGTTGTGTTGCCACTGCGTAACAGCGCAACCAGCTGCTGATGTTCCAACGCACTGGTATGGGTGTAGGCCAGGGCCTGCTCCTGATAGCCCAGATAGCGCGACACCTGTTGGTGTAATAAATCCAGTAAACGCAGTAAATGCGGCTTACCGCAACTTTGATACAGCAGGCGGTGAAATTGCCAGTTTAACTCGCCGCGCTGATAAGCGGGTAAAGCCGTTTGCGCCGCTATCTGCATTAACAAGTCTTCAGCCTGACCCAGCAAGCTAAAGCTAAGTGCCGGCGCAGCTAACTTCAGGGCTAACGGCTCCAGTTGCAGGCGCAGTAAACACAGCTCTTCGGCTTCTGCTGCACTAAAACCGGCCACCTGCATCCCGGCTTTGCCGTGGGCGCTTAGCCAGCCTTCGCTCATCAGTTGCTGCTGCACATCGCGCACCACTATACGACTTACCGCATAATGCGCTGCCAGCTGTTGCTGCGTCAGCACCTGCTCCGGCGCCCAGTGTTGCAGCTGAATATCCTGCTTTAACAGCTGATAAAGCTGCTGTTTTTTTAGCATGCTTTACTCCGGCGCAGACCATTAACGATCAGCATAGTAAATACGCCGCCAAGCAGGCCCCAGAATGCAGCCGCTATGCCATAGAAGCTGACACCACTGGCAGTAACCAGCAGCGTAACGACGGCGGCTTCACGGTACTCGCCATCACTGCTTGCAACTGCCAGATTAGCGCCTATGGTGCCAAGCAGCGCCAGCCCTGCCAGGGCGGCAATCATTTCTTTGGGAAAGGCAGCAAATAGCGCCACCACTGTAGCGCCCGCCAGACCCGCCAGCAGGTAAAATATGCCGGCCGCGATACCGGCGATATAGCGCTTACTTTGCTGTGGGTGGGCTTCCGGCCCGGTGCAGATAGCCGCTGTAATCGCGGCTAAGTTAATAGAAAAGGCGCCCCAGGGCGCCAGCAGCAGGGTGGCCAGCGCTGTGCTGCTAATAAGCGGTGATACCGGCGTTTGATAACCGCTGGTGCGGATAACGGCCACGCCGGGGATATTTTGTGACGCCATGGTGACCAGCAGGAGCGGCAGACCCACCCCCAACAGGGCACTGACAGACCAGTGCGGTGTGACCCACACCGGCGTGGTCAAGCTCAGTGTTACGGCGCTGTATTGAAATTGCCCTTGTAGGACGACACAGACCAGACCGGTAATTAACACCCATAAAATGGCGTAACGGGGTGACAGCCGTTTCGCCAGCAGGTAACTGAGGCACATTATGCCAACCAATACCGTCTGGCTTTGCAGTGAACTAAAGATACTCAGACCAAACTGCAGCAAAATGCCGGCCAGCATGGCGCTGGCCAGGGGTAGCGGAATAAGCCTAGTTAATTTATCAAACCAGCCACTTAGACCAATAACCACACCCAGGGCGGCGGTAAAAATAAACACGCCAACCGCTTCATTAATGGTTAACCCTTGCAGACTGGTGGCGAGCAGGGCGGCACCCGGCGTAGACCAGGCGGTAATTATGGGCGCTTTGTAATACCATGACAGGCCAATGCAGGTGGCGGCCATGCCTATACCCAGTGCCAGCAGCCAGGAGGCCATCATATCCTGACTGGCGCCGGCTGCACTGGCCGCTTGCAGCACTATCGCTACCGAGCTGGCAAAGCCCACCAACACGGCGACAAAGCCGGCGACAATGGCCGACAGACTCAAATCTTTGATTCGCATAGCAACACTCAACGGCAAAAAGTATACCTAATTTAAAATGTATACATTTTATGTCAAGTTATAACTGCTGCTTTAATTGGTACAACAGATCCAATGCCTGACGGGCGCTGAGATCATCAGGATTTAGTATGCGTAGCTTTTCCAACACAGGGTGCTCAGCCGGTAGCAGTTCAAGCTGGGGTTGTACTGCTATGGCACTGGGGCCCGGTGTGTCGTTATGACTATGCTGCTCCAACAGGCTAAGTTTATGGCGCGCGCGCTGAATGACCGCTTTAGGCACCCCCGCCAACTGCGCTACCTGCAAGCCAAAACTTTTACTGGCCGCGCCTTCCTGTACATGGTGCATAAACACAATATCATCATCGTGCTCTACCGCATCTAAGTGCACGTTAGCCAAACCGGGTAGCTGGCTGGCCAGCTCGGTAAGCTCAAAATAATGGGTAGCAAACAGGGTTAGGGCTTTGATCTGGCTGGCGAGGTAATCGGCACAGGCCCAGGCTAAACTTAAGCCGTCGTAGGTGCTGGTACCGCGGCCAATTTCGTCCATCAGCACCAGGCTGTGCTCGGTGGCATGGTGCAAAATGGTGGCGGTTTCGGTCATTTCGACCATAAAGGTCGAGCGGCCAGAGGCTAAATCATCCGAGGCGCCAATCCGGGTGAAAATACGATCCACCGGGCCAATTTCAGCACTGTCGGCCGGCACAAAGCAGCCAATATAAGCCATTAACACAATAAGCGCGGTTTGGCGCATATAGGTTGATTTACCGCCCATATTAGGGCCGGTAATCATTAGCATGCGCCGGCTGCTGTTGAGTGTTAGCGGGTTGGCAATAAAAGGCTCGGTTAATACCTGCTCTACCACCGGGTGGCGCGCCTGCTCAAGCTTAATGCCGGTTTGACTGACCAGTGTCGGCCGGCAATAACGCAAGCTGTCGGCCCGCTCGCTAAAGCAGCACAACACGTCCAGCTCAGCCAGTGCCTGGGCTAATTGCTGTAGTGCGGCCAAATAGGGCGCAGTTAAGTCAAACAGCTGCTCATATAATTGTTTTTCCAGTGCTAAGGCTTTGCTTTGGCTGCCCAGTACCTTGTCTTCGTACTCTTTTAACTCGGGAATAATATACCGCTCATTATTCTTCAGCGTCTGGCGGCGCACATAGTCTGCCGGCACCTTGGTATCAGCACTGCGGCCGGTTTCAATGTAATAGCCATGAATTTTATTAAACCCCACCTTTAACGAGGCGATACCGGTGCGCTCGCGCTCACGCTGCTCCAGCTGCTGCAAATAATCCGTGGCGCCGGTAGCGAGCGCGCGCCATTGATCCAGCTCGGCGTTGTAGCCAGCGGCAATAACACCGCCATCACGAATAAGCACTGGCGGTGTTTCAACGATCGCCCGTTGTAACAGCTGTTGTAAGTCAGGCAGCGGCTGGCTGTGCTGGCAGATCTGCTGCAGTAAGCGGCTTTGCTGTGGCCGTAATAACGGCGCCAGCTCTGGCAGTTGGCTTAATGCCTGGCGCAGCCTGGCAAAATCGCGCGGCCTGGCACTGCGCAGTGCTAAACGGGCGATAACCCGCTCAATATCGCCAATCTGTTTTAGCAGTGGCTGCAGTTCGTCATACTGCGACTGTAATTCGGCTACCGCGTCTAAACGGGCATTTACCTGGGCTTGCTGCCGTAGCGGCGCGTGGATCCAGCGCTTTAACAGGCGCGAGCCCATCGCGGTCTGGCTGCGATCGAGCACCGCAGCCAGCGTATGTTCGTAGTTACCTGCCAGGTTTTGTGTCAGCTCAAGGTTACGCCGGGTGGCGGCATCCAGTACGATATTGTCCTGGCTGCGCTCCAGCGCGATGGCGCGGATATGTGGCAGCGCCGCGCGCTGGGTGTCTTTTACGTATTGCATCACGCAGCCGGCAGCCATCAGTGCTACCGGGGCATCTTCTACGCCAAAGCTGAGTAAGTCTTTGGTGGCAAATTGCTGACACAATAAACGCTTGGCACTGGCCAGCTCAAACTCCCATTCTGGCCGGCGCCGCGCACCTTTACGTTTTTCAATCAGGTAACTGTCGCTGAAATCTTCCGGGTACAACAGCTCAGCCGGGTTTAACCGCTGCAGCAAGGCGGCTAAGTCGTCGCTGTTATCCACCTGGTTTAATAAAAACCGGCCGCTGGTTAAATCCAGCTGTGCCAAACCATACTGACCGCGCTGCTGGTAAATAGCGCATAGCAGGTTGTCCTGGCGTTCATTGAGCAGCGCTTCATCGGTTACGGTGCCTGGCGTCACAATGCGCACCACTTTGCGCTCGACCGGGCCTTTGCTGGTCGCCGGATCGCCAACTTGCTCGCAAATAGCCACCGATTCGCCTAATTGCACCAGCCGTGCCAGATAGCCTTCCACCGCGTGATAGGGCACACCTGCCATTGGGATCGGCGTGCCGGCACTTTGGCCACGCTTGGTCAGCGAGATATCCAACAGCGCTGCGGCGCGTTTTGCATCGTCGTAAAACAGCTCATAAAAATCACCCATGCGATAAAACAGTAAAATGTCCGGGTGCTGGGCTTTTAAACCCAGGTATTGCTGCATCATCGGGGTATGTGCGCTTAAGGCTTGCTCCGTTTTCATCTCTGACGGCATAATGGCGTTGTGTATTCCCTGTTGGATAAGCTATGACGGTCGCAGCAGACAGCCTGCAGCTGGCGACAGATTTAGGCCAGCTATTATTACGGAAAAAGTACAGTATCACCACTGCTGAATCCTGCACCGGTGGCGGCATTGCTTACAGTTTAACCGCCGTGCCCGGCAGCTCGGCGTATGTCGATCGTGGTTTTATTACCTACAGCAATAAAGCCAAGCAGCAGTTACTGGCGGTGCGCAGTGCCACCTTATTGCAATACGGTGCCGTAAGCGAGCAAACAGTACGGGAAATGGCGCAGGGTGCGGCTAACGCAGCTGGTGCGGATATGGCGATTGCCGTTTCCGGCATTGCCGGGCCAGACGGTGGCTCGGCCTATAAGCCGGTGGGCACTGTTTGCTTTGGTTTTTATCTTAACGGCCAGTTAGCCAGCAGCCAGCTGGTATTTGCCGGTGACCGCGCCGCCGTGCGAGAGCAAGCCATTCATTACGCGCTGAAACAGAGTATTGCGCTGTTGACAGCAGAAGCAAACTAGACTACTGTACGAGCATACAGTGTTAATTGTCCGGTGACGCCGGCGCAACCATGGATATAAAAATGGACGACAATAAACAAAAAGCTCTCGCAGCCGCCTTAGGCCAGATTGAACGTCAGTTTGGTAAAGGCTCTATTATGCGCCTTGGCGACAGCACCGCCCTGGATATCGAAGCCGTATCGACCGGCTCACTGGGGCTGGATATTGCCCTTGGCATTGGCGGTTTACCTTATGGCCGTATTGTTGAGATCTATGGCCCAGAGTCTTCTGGTAAAACCACCTTAACGCTGCAGGTAATTGCTGAAGCGCAGCGCTCTGGCAAAACCTGTGCGTTTATCGACGCTGAGCACGCGCTGGATCCGGTATACGCAAAAAAACTGGGTGTTGATGTCGATGCACTTTTGGTATCACAACCCGACACCGGTGAGCAGGCCTTAGAAATTTGTGACATGTTGGTACGCTCTGCAGCGGTAGATGTGGTCATTGTCGACTCGGTAGCGGCGTTAACGCCCAAAGCCGAAATTGAAGGTGACATGGGCGACAGCCACATGGGCTTACAGGCTCGCTTAATGTCGCAGGCGCTGCGTAAGTTAACTGCTAATATCAAGCGCTCTAACACCTTATGTATTTTCATCAACCAGATCCGCATGAAGATTGGTGTGATGTTCGGTAACCCGGAAACCACCACCGGTGGTAATGCGCTGAAGTTCTATGCATCGGTGCGCTTAGACATCCGCCGTATTGGCTCGGTGAAAGAAGGCGATGAAATTACCGGTAACGAAACCCGCGTGAAAGTGGTGAAAAACAAAGTTGCACCGCCGTTTAAACAAGCTGAGTTTATTATTCAGTACGGTGCAGGCATTAATAAGCTCGGCGAGCTGATTGATTTAGGTGTAGCACAAGGTCTGGTGGATAAAGCCGGTGCCTGGTATGCCTATCAGGGCAATAAAATTGGCCAGGGTAAAGCCAATGCGATGAAGTTTTTGCAGGATAACCCGGCAGTGGCAGACGAAATTGAAAAAGAGCTGCGTGCCCGCCTACTGCTAAAACCAGGTGAAAAACCGATAGAGCAAGCTATTCCTGAGGCATTTGAAGCCGACTTATAACAGCTGTTCATCTAAGGTTAATAAAGCCAGCTTATGCTGGCTTTTTTTGTAATAAATTTTATCTTGCTGTGTTGTTAAACCAGCGATAAGCTGTGAGCAAGTTCAGTTAACGTGCTGCACCATCCTGCCATCGCAGTAAAAGCAAGCTGGTATAAAAAATGATAATAATAACAAGGGCATGCGTTGTTGCGGTTTGTCTGTGTCTGCTGGGCTGTAAAGCCGACATCAGTGTGCAGCAAGAGCCTGTTGACCCTGTGGTTCAGGAAATTGCGCTGGCGTTTGTTGAGCGTCCGCTGCTGATTAACGAAGATGAACCTTTCCAGCTAGCATTATTTGACCCCAGTGCTTTTAATCCAGGCGCTCGCCTGTTGCTAAAGCAAAATGCGTTTGCCGACTCACCCGAGCGTGATTTAACCAGTGCGTTATTCCCTGACGATGCGTTATACGATGTAAAAGATCTGGTGGCATCACCGGATGGCAAAATACTGGTTTTTGCGCTGCGTGCGCCAGAGCTTGATAATGTGCCAGATGAGCTACAGCCGAAGTGGGACCTGTGGCGGTATGAGGTGGCGACGGCCAGTTTAAGTCCGTTAATTGCTGATCCGCAGCAAGCACAGCGCGGCCATGATGTCAGCCCGGCGTTCTTAGCCGATGGCCGCATTATTTTTAGCTCTACTCGTCAGCTGAAATCCCGACAAATTCTGCTCGATGAATTTAAGCCACAGTACACCGCATTAGATGAAGATCTAAATGCCCCGGCGTTCAACTTACATGTGATCAATGCCGATGGTACTGGCCTGGAACAGTTAACCTTTAACCTCAGCCACGATCTGTACCCGACGCTGCTGCCGGATGGGCATATTCTTTACAGTCGCTGGGATAATCAAAGCGACCGCAATATGTTGAACTGGTATCAAATGCGCCCGGATGGCAGTGAAAATCAGTTGATCTATGGCTGGCATTCGCATGATAGCGGTGCAGAGCAAAGCCGGGTTGAGTTTGGTAAAGCCATTGTATTAGACGATGGCAGCGTATCGCTGGCACTAAGCAGCGTTGATGCGCCTTACTACAACAGCTGGCCGCAACGTGTGGCTATTGATATTGCCAGTGACAATAGCCAGCCGCTGGCAGGGCAGACCCTGGTTGAACCGGCACAAACACCATTGTTTCCCTGGGCTTTTGATAATACCGGCCGCACTGAGCGTGCCGGTGCGATTAACAGCTATATTCCATTAAAAGACGGCAGCGGCCGCTATCTGGTGAGTTGGTCACCCTGCCGGCTTGTCGTCGAAGAGCAAGTGTTAAGCTGTGCACAGGTGGCAGACAGCAGCGAGCTGGAGTTGGCGCAGCCGCTTTACGGCCTGTGGTTATTTGATACGGTAAATCAAACTCAGGTGCCGGTAAGGCCGGGGCAGGAGGGGTTTTTGGTTAGCGAGCCCGTGGTGCTGCAGGCCTATGATGAGGGTGCTTTTTTACCGCCTAATCCAACACTGGATACCAGCCTGATTGACGAGAACGCGGCCATTTTGCATATCCGTAGCGTATATGATTTTGCCGGCAGCAGCAGTGTCGACCTTGCCAGCCTGGCGGACCCCATGCAGAACAGCGCCAGCGACAGACCTGTCAGATATTTACGTTTGGTACGCGGTGTGCCCTTACCCCCTGAAGAGGTGTTAGACACACCGAATTTTGCTTTTGGCGTCAGCAGGCGCCAGTTAATGCGCGAGATTCTCGGCACTGTCGCGGTGGAGCCAGATGGCTCTGTGCTGGTGAAAGTGCCGGCCGATGTGCCGTTTAATTTAGCGCTATTAAATGCCCAGGGTCAGGCAGTGTCGCCGCTACACCAGCAATGGATAAGTTTACGGCCGGGTGAAACCCGTAGTTGTAATGGCTGCCATACCGCAGAAAGCACAGCGCCACATGGTCGGGTAGAAGGGGCTGGCGAGGCGGATGCTGCCAATACCGGCGCCAGTGCTGCAGCCCCTTTTGCCAATGCTAATCCTGAACTGATTGCCCTGCCGGGGGAAACCATGGCGCAAACCGCAGCGCGTATTAATGGTGTGCCAGAGCTTGATGAGGCGCTGCGCTACTTTGATATCTGGACCGACCCGGCCCGGCGCGCGCCGGATACAGCGGAGCAAGTCAGTTATCAGGACTTAACGACAGAGCCACCTGTGGGCGCAGCCTGCTTTGAACAGTGGCTGGCCAGTTGCCGGCTGCGCATTGACTACCCGACACATATCCAGCCGTTGTGGAGTCTTGACAGACGCAGCTTTGATAGCCAAAGCAATGAGCTGATCGCCGATAACACCTGTGTCAGCTGCCACAGCCGCACCGATGCCGATGGCAATGCCCGGGTACCGGTAGCACAGCTCGAGCTTGATGCTGAACCCTCAGATCTGGAAGCTGAACACTACCGCAGTTACCGCGAGTTGTTAAGTAATGACAATGAGCAAGAGTTGGTTGGTGGTGTCTTGGTCGACCGTTTAGTGCAGGCCACAGACGCGGACGGTAACCTGCTGTTTGTCACCGACGAAGATGGCAATCTGGTATTGGATGATAATGGCAATCCAATCCCGCTGATGGTCACCGTGACGGTAAACGCCAGTATGCGCGCGGGCAGTGCCCTACAAAGTACGGCGTTTTTCAGCCGCTTTGGCCAGGGCGGCAGCCATCAGGGCTATCTGACCGCAGCAGAACTCAAACTGCTGGCGGACTGGTTAGATATTGGCGCCCAGTATTACAACTCACCTTTTGCTGTACCGGAGCAATAGATGCGTAGTGTCATTTTAGCGCTGTTGATGTTGCTCAGTGCGCCGCTACTGGCAGAGCCGTTACAGGTCACGGTGCAGACCGATTTTGTCAATTTACATTCTGGCCCCGGTCGTGGTTATCCGATAGTGCAGGTGGCGATAAAGCAAGAACGGCTAACCTTATTAACCCGGCGGCATGATTGGGTGCAGGTTGAATTTAAACAACAGCGTTACTGGCTGGCGCGCAGCGATCTGGTCGCGCTGCAAAACGAGGACGGTGCGCGGTTTAGCGTCAGCGATGAGCAGCTTGACGCTTACCAGCAGCGACAGTTTGAAGCTGGCGTGGCGTTCGGTGATTTTAACGGCAGCAGTTACTATCAGCTGTCGGTGTCTTACCTGTTTAGCCAGTTTGTGCAGGCTGAGCTGGCACTGGGCCAGGCTAATGGTCAGCAGGCGGATAACCTATCGGCAGAGCTGAGTATTTACCTAAACCCTATGCCACACTGGCGCTTATCACCTTATTTTGGCATTGGCGGCGGTGTGCTGCGCACTACACCGCGCACTGTGCTGGTACAAACGCCTGATCGCAACAATACCCTGGCCAGCAGTGAACTGGGCCTGCGTTATTATATCAGCCGCAACTTTATTGCCCGTGCCGGCTACCGGCGCAGTGTGATCGTCACCGACCGTAACGACAACGAAGAGATTGATACATGGAAACTTGGCTTCAGCGTATTTTTTTAGTGCTGTGTTTGGCCCCCGTTTGGGCGGGCGCACAAGAAGTCACGCCGGATATACCGCGTAGTGACATCAGTGAAGACCTGCTGGATAGTGAAAACTGGCTACTGGGTGTACGTGCAGGTGTACTGAGTATTGAAGACTTTGGCAGCAGTGCACTGGGCGCGGTGCAGTTAAGTTACCAGATCAATGAAGATTTTTATCTCAGTGCCGAGTATGCCTTTGCAAAAGCTGGCCTGACCTCATTTGAAGAATTAAGTGGTGCCGCACCACTATTAACAGACGAGCAGCGCAAGTGGCAATACTACGGTGCTCATGTCGGCTACATGCTGTTGCCGGGCGAGGTTTTTTTAACGCGCGACTTTGCCCTAAACAGTGGTCTGGCAGTGTTTGCCGGCGGCGGTAATGTCGATTTTGCCGGTGACAAAGTTTTTGCGCTGCACCTGGGCAGCCAGTTCAGGTTGTATGCCACCGACTGGCTGGCCGTAGATCTGACGTTTAGTGATTATATTTTTGAAACCACCATTTTGGCGCGCAGCAAAACGACGCATAACCTAAGTTTATCGCTCGGGCTGGCGCTGTATTTTTAGCGGTAAACAGAAGGTAATAACGCATGACATTTCGCATCATCACAGTATTGCTGGCAGCGCTGGCTCTGCCACTACAGGCGGCGCAAGCGCCCGATTTTACCCTCAAGGCCTTAGATGGCAACAATCTGCGGCTGGCTGAACAGCGTGGGGACATTATGCTGATCAACTTCTGGGCCAGCTGGTGTGGGCCCTGTATTCAGGAAATGCCGGCGCTGGATAAACTGGCGCAAAAATATCAGATGCTGGGTGTGCAGGTGTGGGGCGTGAATGTGGAAAACGACAGTAAAGCAGCGCTGGCTTATCTCAATAAAGTGCCGGTTGGTTTTCCGGTGCTGTTTGATGTGGATAACAGCGTGTCTAAAGCGTTTCAGGTAGAGGCGATGCCGACGACCGTTATTATTGACAAAAACGGTGCCGTGCGCAGCGTGCATCGCGGCTATCAGCCGGGCTATGAGAAAAAATATGAAAATGATATCAAAGGCTTACTGCGTGAATAAGCGGGTGCTGAGTTTGGTGCCTGTTTTACTGCTTAGCGGCTGTGCCAGCCTGGAGCCCTGGGTAAAACCCTATGAGCGCGACAAACTGGCCGACCCTATCATGGCCTTTGGCCGTCACCCGGTGGCATTGCAGCATATTGTGCACGTACAGGACTCCCGCGAGGCAGCTAAAGGGGCTAATGGCAGTGGCGGAGGCGGCTGTGGTTGTAACTAGGCGACTTTTTGCCTCTGGGGTATTGGCGACACTGTTGCTGCTAAGTCCGCTACTGCAGGCTGCGGTATTGCCGCAGGACAGAGCCGACTTAATGTATCACGGCTACCAGGGCGGCGGTGTCTCTATAGATGGCCCGGCGCTAATGCTGCGTAAAAAAGTCGGCCAGACGGTGTCACTGTCTGGCTATTACTACATTGATACGGTGTCAGGTGCCTCGATTGATGTGCAGGCGACAGCCTCGGCGTATACCGAAACCCGGCACGAAAAACGCGTCGGCGTCGATTATCTGGCAGGCAACAGTATCCTTAGCCTGAATTATGCGCAAAGCGATGAAGATGATTACAACGCTAAATCAATGTCCTTTGCTATCGCCCATGACACCTTTGGCGGCATGACTACACTAAGCCTGGAAGCCGGCTTTGGTGATGATACAGTAGGCCGTAACGGTGACGAGAGCTTCACGGCCGACGTCAAGCGCTACAACTACAAACTCGGCTGGACACAGGTGCTGAGCAGCAGCTGGATAGCGGCGTTGAATATGCAGGTCGATTTAGACGAAGGCTTTTTAAATAACCCTTATCGCAGCGTGCGTTATCGCGACAATACCGCCCCGCTGGGCTACAGCTACCAGAGTGAGGTGTACCCCGACACCCGTAATGCGCTGGCCATCTCGCTGGTGAATAAAGTGTATTTGCCTTATCGCGCGGCGCTGAGTTTAAACCTCAGACATTATCAGGACAGCTGGGATATTCGCGCACTGGACGCCGAGCTTGAATATGTGCACCCGCTGACAGCCGACTGGACACTGGAAGCCAAGTTGCGCTGGTATGCACAGGGGCAGGCGGAGTTTTACCGCGATTTGTTCGATTTTGCCAATCAGCAAAACTTTATGGCGCGTGATAAAGAGCTTAGTGAGTTTAGCAATATCACCCTGGGGCTGGGCGCCAGTTACGCGCTGCCGCTGTGGTCGTTCTGGCCCGGCGCTAAGCCCGAGCTGAATGTACAGTGGGACCATATCCGTTTTAGCTATAAGAATTTTCGTAATGTCACGATAACCGAGGCGCAGCCGGGGCTGGAGCCTTTATACCGGTTAGACGCTAATGTGGTGCGGGCCTTTTTCAGCCTCTATTTTTAACAGGATAACCAGATGAAAGTGTTAGTGTGTTTTGCCTTGTTGTTTGCCAGTCTGCTGGCCCGCGCCGAGCCGCCGGTAGCCACCGAGCTTGAGCAGCTAAAGCAGCAGGTTATCCAGTTAAACCGTGAGTTATTCCTGCTGGAAGAAGAGTTGCTGTTTCCACCGCAAACCCAGCTGGCGGTGTTTGTCTCGGCCGATGCCGGCCAGTTTTTCCAGCTAGACAGTGTGCAGCTGCTGTTAAACGATACGCCGGTTGAGTCGCATTTGTATACGGCGCAGCAGTGGGATGCGATAAAGCGCGGCGCCATACAGCCGCTGTATAAAGGCAACATTAAAGCTGGCGAGCATAGCCTGACCGCGGTCTTTGTTGGTAAAGGGCCGGATAACCGCGATTATCGCCGTGCGGTAAGCCATACATTTACCAAAACGGAAGACGCGGTGCTGCTGGAACTGCAGATCAATGATCGCAGCAGTGATTATCAACCTGATTTTGTCGTTAAGCCATGGTCCAACGACTAAGCCGCACCCTGTTGCTGACGCTACTACTGCCATCCTCACTGCTGGCAGCGGCACCCGTTACTCCGGATAACTGGCATTACCGTCAGGCCGCCTGGGCGTTTTATTTACAACAACCCGCGCAGGCGCTGGAAACCTTACAGCTGGCAAAAGTGCAAGACCCACGCACTGCGCTGCTGGAAGCCGGTTTGTACCTGCAACTGGGTATGCCACAGCACGCCGCTGATATTTTGCAGCGTTTGTTAAACCAGGACGATGTTGGCAACAACCCTTTACCGCGCGCGCTGCGTAATGTGGCGCTATTGCAGTTTGCCCGTTACCAGCTGGAGCTGGGTAATAAAGCGCTGGCGCAGCAATACCTGACGCAGGTGCAAATAGGCACCGATGGCCAGTGGCTGGGTGAGCAGCAGTTGTTAAGCCAGTTAGTTTCCTGGCCCGACATCAGCCTGCCAGAGGCGCCGCCTGTTGCCGCGTTAGCGGGGTACAGTGAAATGCCTTATATCGTCAGCAATCAGGCACTGGCACTGGCGCGCGCAGGCCAGTCAGAAGTGGCGCTTAACTGGCTTAAGCAGTTAGAGCAACAGCTTAACGTACCCGAGCAAAAGAGCTTTTGGGCTCTGCTGTTTAGTGGGCAATGGCGTTTATTGGGCGCACCAACTGGTTTTATTTACCCCACCGAGGAAAAGGCTGCACTGGGCGATTACATTACCTTGCTCAAAGCCCAGTTGCATATTGACCGACAAGAGCTGGCAGATGCCGAAGCCCTACTGGCGAGCTTTCCGCTAGACAGCGTGCTAAGTGACACAGCGCTGGGTTTGTACAGCCATATTCTGACCGAGCAGCGTCATATTCCCACCTTGCTGGCCGTGCTGCAGCAGCAAATTAAGCAGCAGCCATTTAGTTTAACCGCCTGGCAAGGCGCTACTCGCTTGGGCGAGCAGCTTGAGCGGCAAGCCGATTTTTCTGGCGCGCTAGCCGCTTACCAGTGGGCCGAGCAGTATTATCAGCAGCAAGGTAACTTAGTTAACCAACAAGCCAGGCCGTTACAGGTGAGCCAGTTACAACAGGGCTTGTCAGACTGGCAACAGTTACAGCTTACCGAAAACAATGACTTGTACCGGCTTAGCCAGGACATCTTAACCGTTGAGCAGCAGCTGGCGGCGGCGCCGCAGCGCCAGCAACGTTTACAGCGGCTTACCCAGGTGGTGCAGTTCAAATTAGAGCAGCAGCAACAATTGCTCAGTAGCCGCTTACCTCAGCTGTCAGGCGATGCGGCGATACTTAGCCAACGTTTTGACAACTTGCGACAGCAGATCGCCGACGCTGAACAGCAACCCTTAGCGCTTAGCCTGACCGACGGCGAGACGTATCAGCAGCTGCGCCGTTTAGAGCAGGCAGAGCAGCGTTTTGCCAGCATTAACAGCACGCTGCAAAGCGACAACGACTATGCCGGGCGTCTGGCGCGGCTGCGGGGCTTATTGCACTGGCAATACAGTGACAATAGTGCCCAGGGGCGCTATCAACGTCGCCAGCAGTTAGAGGCTATCAAAGCAGCTTTACACAAGGCAGAGCAGCAACTGGCCCAGCTGGCAGCACAGGGCAGCAGCACCGAAAGGTTAAAAGCCCAGCAGCAACGGCTGGTGGAGTTAAGCGCGTCGCAGCAGCAGCTTAATCTGGCACTGCTAAGTCAGCAGCAACAGTTACTGGCGCGGTTAAATCAGCAATTACAGCAGCAGCGCAGTGTGCAATTGGCGCAGTTAACTGAATTACAACGCCATAATAAGCAGGCCATGGCACGCATGATGGAGCGGCTGTTACCCGCAGCACTGACACAAGCTGAGGTGAGCCGATGAGCGTATTTCAGCTGCGTCAGCCAGGGTTGTTAGTCTCGCTTGGCCTGTGTAGTGCGCTGCTGGCCGGCTGTGCCAGCGAGCCGCGTCTGGTTGCGCGGCCGGGACTGGCCGATTTACCGGTCTTTGATCAAAGCATTTTGCAAGACGCTCCGGCGGTGAGTGAGCAGCAACTGGATAAGCTGTATCAGCAAATACTGGCGTTAGCGCCGGCTGAAACAACGCGGCAGAAAATTTTATACCGGCTATCGCAGCTGCATACAGCCCGGTTGGATCGGCAGGAACTGCCGGCAGCAGAAGAGCAAGACGCGTTAAGGCAGTTGGTGCAGCGCTATCAGCAGTTACTTAACGATTACCCGCAGGATCCGAATAACGAACTGATCCGCTATCAGCTGGCACGTAGCTACGATTTACTCGGTGAGCAGCAAGCTTGTCTGGATCAGCTGACAATACTGCTACAGCAATACCCTGATTCAGCTTTCGCCGCCGAAGCCTGGTTTCGACTGGCCGATATTTATTACAGTCGCGCCGACTATGAACAGGCGCTACAGGGCTATCTGGCCGTGCTACAAACCGGTGATGAGAGTTTGCAGACACAAGCACGCTACATGGCAGGCTGGAGCTACTTTAAACAGCAGCAGTTTGAGCGCGCCGATGAGCAGTTTTTACAGCTGTTAGACAGCTTGTACAGCGATGCCATTGTGCCGGCAGACGACAGCCGTCAGACCATGCAGCAGGAAGTGCTGCGCACCTTAAGCATTTCGCTCAGTTATCAGCAGCAGGCTGAAAGCTTAACAGCGCTGATCGACAGAGTCAGTTTTAAGGGCAATCAGCGTCCCCTGGCAATGGTGGCGCAGCTGTATCAGGCATTGGCAGATTTTCTGCTGGAGAAACAACTGGCGGCGGCTGCGCTGGCAAGCTATGCCGCCTTTGTTGAACACTACCCAGGCTCAGTGCTGGCCGCGCGGATGCAGCTTAATATCATCAACTACCATTTGTCAGACGCTAACGCCAGTGCGGCATTGGCGGCGCAGCAACAGTATGTCGGCTTGTTTGGCCCGGCAGCTGGCTTTTGGCAGCAGGCTGACAGCACGGCACTTAGCGAAGTGCAGCCTTATTTGCTGCAATATCTGGATTATTTTGCCCGCAGTGGTTATGCCAAAGCGCAGTCGTTAGCAAAGCCAGAGCAAGCGAAAGCCTATACCGCTGTGGTGCCACTATGGCAGCAAATGCTGCAGGTGCTCGAAGAGCCCCGTCTTCAGGGCGCTGCGGCGGCGAACAGTTATCAAGCTGATGACCTGCGCTATTTGCTGGCCGAGTCGCACTTTGGTGCTGAGCAGTGGCAAGCGGCGTTACAGCTTTACACTGAGCTAGGTTATGCGCAGCAGCTTAACGCCAGCCTGTTCAGTGCCCCCGATGCAGCCTATAAAGCCCTGTTACTTAGTGAGCAGCTGGCGCAACATGCAAACGCCACTGCAGCAGAAACTGTACAGTGGCAGCGCCAGCAAAATGACTTTGTCCGCTACCACAGTGCGCATCCCGCCGCGCAGCAGGTCGCCTTGCAACAGGTGCAGCAAGCCTATCAGGCAAAAGACTACCAGGCGGTGCTCGCGCTGAGCAGCGTGGTAGCGCAGTGGCCAACGCCAAGCACGCCGGCATTAGTGGCCGAAGCGCAGTTTTTACACAGTCAAAGTGAGCTTGCCCTGGCACAATACAGCGCTGCTGAGCAAAGCATCAGTGCCTTATTGCAAGGCAGCCTTAGCGCGGCGCGCCGCCAGCTGTTAACCGAACAACTGGCGTCCAGTATTTATCAGCAGGCCCAGCTGCCAGCGCAAAGCCCTGAGCAAATCTTAAACCATTTGCAGCGCCTGCAAAGCGCGCTGCCAGACTCGGCTTATCATCAGGCGGCTGCTTTTGAGCAAATTACCTTGCTGCGCCAGCAAGGCCAGCATCAGGACGCTATCATAGCGCTGCAACAGTTTATGCAGCGTTACCCACAAAGTGAGCGGCTGTTAAGCGCCCGCGCTATGCTACTTGATAGCTACGAGCAGGCAGAGCAGTGGCAAGCCGCAGCGGATGAGCTGAGCTATTTGGCAGCAAATAGCACTGCACCAGAGCAGCAGCGCGAGGCCTTGTACCTGGCGGCACAGTATTATCAGCGCGCCGGCGCACAGCAGCAGGCGCTGGATAGCTGGCGCAGTTATGCCAACCGCTACCCGCAGCCTCATTTGTTAGCGCAGGAAGCGCGCGCTCAGTTGGTGGCGCTGTATCAACAGCAGCAGGATCTGTACCGGCAAAACTTCTGGCGGGAAAAAATTGCCAGTTTTGAGCAGCAATATGCCGGCGACGGTAATAGCCGCAGCCAACAACTGGCGGCGCAGGCGCTGTTAGAGCTGGGCCGGCACAACAGTATGCTGTTCCGCGGTGTGGCGCTAAGCCACCCACTGAGTAAAAGCCTGAAAGCCAAACAGCAACATATGAGTACGGCCATTAAGCAATACCAGCAAAGTATGCAGTTTGGTGTGGCAGAGCTGGTCAGTGAAGCGCAGTTTCAGGTGGCAGAGCTTTATCAGCAAATGGCCAAAGCCATTTTAGCGTCAGACCGGCCCAAGGGGCTGGACGAGCTGGCACTGGAAGAATATGAGCTCTTGCTGGAAGAGCAGGCTTACCCGTTTGAAGAGCAGGCCATTGCCATTTATCAGCAAAACACCCGGCTGACGCAGCAGCAATTATGGGATAGCTGGATAGCGCAGAGTTTCGAGCGCTTAGCACAGTTATTGCCGGCGAAATTTGATAAACCAGAAGCCTATAGCGGAGCTGCCGATGCGGCCTATTAATCGCAGTCTCATCCTGTACCCGACGCTATTGTTGGTGATGTTGCTGACAGCCTGTAGCCAGACACCTCCAACGGCAGCAGTGCCTGATGCACCGGAGGCACCTGCTGCAGCAGAGCAGCAGAACGTGGTTAAAGGCCCGGCAGTAATGCCGCAACCGCTGACCGATGCCGAGCAGGCGCAATTTGCCTCCGCTGCAACTTTGCTGCGCCAGGGCGACTTTGCCGGCGCAGCCGACGCGTTTCAGCGATTGCAGCAGCAACTGCCTGCTGCGCCCGGTGTGGCTTATAACCTGGCATTAAGCCAGTGGCGCGCCGGTGATGCTGACAGTGCCGAGCAAACCTTAACCACGCAGCCAGCGTTACAGCAGTATGCGCCGGCACTGAATTTGGCTGGTGTGCTGGCACGTCAGCAGGGCTACTTCGCCAAAGCGGAGCAGTATTTTAGCGCAGCGCTTAACGCCGACAGCCAGTATGCGCCGGCCCATAAAAACCTGGCGTTTTTATACGAGCTGTATTTAGGCCAGTTATTACAGGCGCGTTATCACTATCAGCAATATGAAGCGTTAAGCCAGGATCCGGCTGTGGCCGGCTGGCTGGCGCTGCTGGAGCAACAATTAGCCCAGGAGCAAACTGATGCACGCTAAATTCTGGCTGTTACTGCTGGTCGCCGGCACGGCAGGGGCACAGCAAACTGCCGACGTAAAAATTGACAGCACTATCAGTGGTAATCAGGAGCAGCCGAAAACGATTTATGTACTGCCCTGGCAAAGCCCGGTGGGTGAAATTCGCATTGCCGCCGAGCCTTTGCCGGCGCAAAAAATCACCTTGTCGCCGCTCGATCGGCCGCAATTTTTACGCTTTATCGCGCTAAAGCAAGACAGCAACAGCGCGCCAACATCAACAACAGTTAACGAAAAACAGCAATAAGAGGACAGGTTTCATGGAGTTGTTCAACGGCATCGTTCGGTTTTTACAGGAAGGCGGCGTGTTTATTTACCCCATCGCTTTCATTTTAGTCTTGGGTATCGTTATTGCTGTTGAGCGTTGGTGGTTTTTACGCTCAGTCTATGCGGTTAACCAACGCGCTCTGGCGCAGGTGCAGCCTGCACTGGCACAAGCCGATACCAGCAAAATTCTGCAGTTAGCGCAGCAAAGCAGTGCACCATTGATTGCCATGCTGGAAAGTGGCATACACCGGTTACGTTCGTCTACACGGCGTGAAGATATGGAATACGCCATGGAAGAGGTGGTGCTGGAGTATAGCCTGCGTCTGCAAAAGCGTACGCCGTTTCTGGCAACCTTGGCCAACGTGGCCACCCTGCTAGGACTGCTCGGTACCATTATGGGCCTTATTGCCGCCTTTTCGGCCGTGGCTAATGCCGACCCGTCGGAAAAAGCCAGTTTGTTATCGTCCAGTATTTCGGTAGCGATGAATACCACCGCCTTTGGCTTGATCACCGCGATACCCTTGGTATTTGTGCATGCATTGCTACAGGGCAAAACCGCGACCATTATCGACACCATGGAAATGGTCGGCATTAAACTGATGAACAGTATCGCCAAGCAAACAGACGGTGGGCGGGATGATAAAGCGGCGTAAAACCCTGCTCACGGAAGCTGAGCTAGACATCACGTCTTTTATGAACCTGATGATCGTGCTGGTGCCGGTGTTATTGCTAAGCCTGGTATTTGCGCAGATCCGGGTGCTGAATATTCAGCTGCCGCCGTTAACCGAACAGCAATTGCAGCAGGAGCAGGAACAGCCACAGCTACTGGAGTTGGAAATTCACCCTGACCGGTTAAGGTTGAATTATCCGGCGGGGCAGCCGCTGCGGGTATTTCCGTTAACGGCTGAAGGACATTACGATTTTGCCGCCTTAAGCCTGTTTTTACAGGATTTGAAACTAACCTTGCAGCAAAAAAATATCGATAAGCAGGATATCAGTATTCTGGCGGCGGACGACCTGGACTATCAAACCCTGGTCAGTGCGATGGACACCGTGCGTTCGTTTAAAGCTGTAGTGGCCGCTCAGTTGGTTGACGCTGAGCTGTTTCCGCAAATTTCACTGGGACAGTTGCCGGCGGAGGTGAGCGAATGAAGATGTCATTTCGCGCTAAGCGCCTGGAGCGGCAAAATCAGCGCCTGGCACAGGCCAGTAAGCTTAATCTGGTCGCGCTGATGGACATTTTTACCATACTGGTGTTTTTCCTGATGGTGAATCAGTCTGAAGTCAAGGTGCTGCAAAGCAATAAAGATATCAGCCTGCCGCGCTCGGTATCCGAGCAGCTACCGACAGAAAAAGTCATGCTGACCATTACCGGTAGCGCTATCTTGGTGCAGGGTAAACCGGTGTGGCAGGGCGACTGGCAACAGGACAGCAGCCTGTGGCTGCCAGAATTAACCCAGGCATTAACCACTGAGCTGAATTACCTGGCCAGCCGCGCCGGTGCGCTTGATCAGACCCAGCAAGCTCTGGGCCGGCCGCTGACAATTTTAGGCGATGCGGCCACACCTTACGGTTTGCTGCGCCAGCTGATGGCCATTTGCGCGGCTACCGAATACCGAGACTTATCGCTGGCGGTAGAAGCGATGGCGCCGGCCAGGGCGGAGGCGCCATGACAACGGCAGTAGTAAACCAGCATAGCTGGCAAACAGAAGATAAACGCTTTTACCAACTGCTGTGGCTGGGGCTATTGTTATGGTTAGTGTTTGCCGTGCTGGCGCCGGCACTTCAGGTACCCGAGCGCAGCCGTGAAGTGCAGGAGCAGTTACCGCCAACGCTGGCACGGGTCATGTTAGAGCAAAAACAAATAGCGCCACCGCCTGAACCTGAGCCGCTGCCAGAGCAAAAAGCTGAGCCGCTGCCCGAGCCTGAAACCAAGCCCGAGCCTGAACCGGTAGAAGCGCGTGCTGATACGGCAAAACCCGACCCGCAGCAAGCGCGCAAGCAGGCAGAGCAGGCGGGCTTAATGGCGATGCGTGATGAGCTGGCGACACTTAGGCAAAGTTTTCAGCTTGACAACAGCGCGCCGCAGCTAAAAAGCCGTGGTGACCAGCAGGCCACACAGGTAGAGCGTACTTTACTGCGCAACGAAGCCAACAAGCAATTCGCTGCAGCAGAAGCAGCGGCGGCCGCCGGCGATATCGTGCGCTCAGAGCTGGCCGACACCGGCAGCGTTGCACTGGCTGAAACCGAGCTAAAAGGGCTATCTGCCGTGGGCAGAAAAGATGCCGGCAATAATACCGCCGACAGCAGCGCCCGGGGCAGTAGTGAAGGGCAAGGCCGTTCAGAGGCGCAGATCCGTCGGGTGTTGGAGGCGAATAAAAGCAGCCTGTACACGCTATACAGCCGGGCACTACGGGCCAACCCGCTGTTAAAAGGCAAAGTGGTGTTTGAACTTGTGATAAACCCGGACGGCAGTCTGGCCGATGTCAGCATTAAAAGCAGTGAGCTGAACGATGCCAAACTGGAGCGCTCATTAGTGCTGCGTTTACGTTCGGTTAATTTTGGCGCCGAAGCGGCGGCAGTGACCCGTTCGCAGTGGACGGTGGAATTTTTACCGGGCTAAACCGGAGGATACTTATGCGTAACGTGATGATGATATCCAGCTTGCTGCTGGCACTGTTGCAGGGCACGCCGGCGCAGGCCAGCGCGCTGGAGCAGGCAAAACGGTTGCACGAGCGGCTGGCAGGTGTACCGGCTGATGCCGGCACCTTAAGCCAGATGCAAACGCTGATTGAGCAGGGTAATGCCCGCGGCGCTGCTGAGCTTGCCATGCAACACCCGGATTTTTACCGCACAACGTTAAAGTTGTTCGCAGCCCCCGCTACCAACCGCGACCTGGATGTGTTTGAGCCATTAAATGACTACACGGCTACCGTGATTGGCCTGGTGCGTGATGAGGTAGATTTTCGCCAGTTGTTGCAAACCGATATTTTATACGTCGGCGCCGACAGCCTTGGCCTGCCGCCTTATCAGAGCGACAACAATGCCCATTATCTGGCGTTGGAGCAACAGGCCGTCGACCTGGCGCAGTATTTGGAGCCGCGCTCGCAAAGCAGTTTAAATGGCATTCCGGCGGAGGCTGCTGCCGGTGTTATGACCAGTCGCGCCGCTGCCAAAGCGTTTTTTTATCTTGGCACTAACCGCGCTATGTTCCGCTTTACGCTGATGAGCCAGTTGTGTACTGACCTTGAGCCACTGCAGGACATTAGCCGGCCGACTGATCGCATTCGTCAGGATGTCAGCCGCAGTCCGGGCGGCGACAGCCGCATCTTCAACAACCGTTGTGTTGGTTGCCACGCCGGCATGGACCCGCTGGCACAGGCCTTTGCCTATTATGATTATCAGTTTACCGATGAAGATGGCAGCAATGGTCGCATTTTTTATCAGCAAAGCGGCACGCAGAATGAGCAGACTCAAAGCCGGGTGCAGCCGAAATATCATATTAACGCTGGCAGCTTTCCCTATGGTTACCGCACGCCGGACGACAGCTGGGTGAACTATTGGCGTCAGGGGCAGAATATGGCGTTAGGCTGGGATAACAGCCTGCCCGGCGAAGGCAATGGCGCCAAAAGCTTAGGCCAGGAGCTGGCCCACACGGAGGCATTTGCCCAGTGTCAGGTGAAAAAGGTGTTTCGCACGGTGTGCCTGCGTGAGCCGGAAAACCTGACCGATGTCAGCACCTTACACAGCATTACCGCCAGCTTTCAAACGGGTGGCTACAAATTAAAGCAGGTGTTTGCCGACACGGCCACCTACTGCATGGGAGACTAAGCCATGAAGCATATACTGTTGCCCGTGCTGTTTACACTGCTGCTGGCCGGTTGTGGTGGCGCTGAAGTAGAGCAAAACCCACCGCCACCGGTGCAGGAAGATAACACCAACTACACAGGCCCGGCACCGCAAACAGCGGATATTCAGCTGTTTAAACTGACGCTGTGGGACAATGTTGCCAGCGCCAACCGCTGCGGCGCCTGCCATGTGCAGGGCAATACTGCGCCATTTTTTGCCCGTAACGACGATATCAATCAGGCGTATGCTGCTGCGACAGCCTTAGTTAACCTGGCCGATCCGGCGCAATCACTGCTGGTCACTAAACTGGCGGGTGGCCATAACTGCTGGCAGGCCAGTGACAGTGCCTGCGCCGATACCATGGCGCAGTGGATCCGCAACTGGGCCAACAGCAGTGAGACCGAAGCGGCTACAGTAACCCTGGTGGCACCGCCTATACGTGACCCAGGCGCCAGCAAAGTATTACCTGAGGATCCGGCGCTATTTGGCAGCACGGTTTACCCGCTGCTGCGCCAGTATTGTGTCAACTGCCACGCGCCGGACGCGGCGCAAACCCAGTCACCGTTTTTTGCCAGCAGCGATTTGGCAGCCGCCTACGAGGCCAGCCGCAAGCTGATTAATCTGGACAACCCTGAGTTGTCACGCTTTGTGGCACGCTTAGGTGGCGAGTTTCACAACTGCTGGTCAGATTGCAGCGCCGATGCCGCGCAAATGCTGGCTGCGATTGAGCAAATTGCCGCCAGTGTTGAATTAACCTCACTCGACCCTGCGTTGGTGGTATCAAAAGCACTGCGGCTGGAAGATGGCGTGGTTGCCTCCAGTGGTGGCCGCTTTGAAGCAAACCAGATCGCCTTTTACCAGTTTAAAACCGGCAGCGGCGCTATTGCTTACGATACCTCGGGTGTGGAGCCGGCGGCTAATTTAAGCCTGCAAGGCGATATTAGCTGGATAACGGGCTGGGGTATTCAAATTAACAGCGGCCGGGCACAAGCCAGTACGCAAAACAGCAGTAAGCTGGCCAATTTAATTACTGCCACCGGCGAGTTGTCGTTAGAGGCCTGGCTGGTACCGGCGAATGTCACGCAGGAAGGACCGGCGGCTATTGTCAGTTATGCTGGTAGCAGCAACGAGCGCAATATCACGCTGGGGCAAAGTCAGTATAACTATGACTTTTTGCTGCGCAGTGATCAAAGCGATCTGGCGGGCTTACCCGCGGTGAGTACCGCTGATGCTGACGAAGTGCTGCAGGCGACGTTACAGCACGTGGTACTCACCCAGGATCCGGTGAATGGTCAGCGTATCTACGTTAACGGTGAAGATACCGGTGTACGCGCTCCGGCTGTGGCTATCCGCAACTGGGATAACAGCTTTGCCCTGATGCTGGGTAATGAAGCCAACGGCAACCGGCAATGGCAGGGCACAGTGCGGCTACTGGCCGTGCACAATAAAGCGCTGAATGCAGCGCAGGTACAGCAGAATTACGAGGTGGGGGTAGGACAGAAGTTTTATCTACTGTTTGCCATTGGCGAGCTGATCAATCTGCCTGATAGCTACATCGTATTCGAGGTAGCGCAGTTTGATAATTACTCCTACCTGTTTAACGCGCCTTATCTGGTCAATCTGGAAGGGCGCACCCTGTCAGAGCCACTATACATCAGTGGTATGGCGCTGGGTTTAAACGGCAAAGAGGTGGTCACTGGCCAGGCCTGGATCAAGCAGCAATTTGAGCTTGGTACTAATGCTGATCTGGCAGTCGGTGCTGTACTTTCGCAGCAGGGCACTATTATTGGCAGCGAGTTAGGTGCTCAGGGGGATGAGTTTTTCTTATCTTTTGCCCGCATAGGGGAGCTGACCAATGTGCGCACCGACAGTACGGCGCCTGTGCAGCAAATTATCGCCAGCAGCACGAACAGCAGCGATATTGGCCTTAAAACCTTCGCTGAAATTCATGCCAGTATGAGTGCGTTAACCGGTGTGCCGCAGCAGAATGTTGGTGTGGCGCAGGTGTATCAGACTATTCAGCGTCAGCTACCCTCTTCTGACAGCCTGGATACTTTTGTCTCTGCACAACAAATGGCCATTACTCAGCTGGGTATTGCCTACTGTAACGCAGCGATTGAGGATAACGCTATCCGGCAAAACTGGTTTGCCGGTATCGATTTTACTGCTGCGCCTGCGACCACATACAGTTTGGCAAACCGGCCGCTGTTTATTGATGCATTGCTTACCCGGCTGATGCCATTGGCACCTTTAAGCTCGGCGCCGCGCGCTGAAGTAGAGACTGAACTGGACGCCCTGATAAGCCGGTTAAGTAACTGTGGCGGCAGCTGCAGTAGTGATCGCAGTCGCACCATTGCCAAAGCGGCCTGCACGGCCGTGTTGGCCAGTGCTGAGCTGGTATTGCAGTAGGAGAGCAAAATGAAACGACATAAAACCTTACATCCTGATAGCCCGTTACTGCATGCCTGTCACAGCAAACCGATAAGCCGGCGCGATTTTATTGCCTGTGGGTTAAGCTATGGTGCTGCTGTGCTCACCACCGGCTCAGTGTTTGGCTTGTTTGCTAACCCGAACAAAGCTCATGCCGAACTCTCACCGGATTTAGAAGCGTTAAAACAGCTGTGTGGCATTAATGTGCAGGGCGCCGGTAAAATTCCGTTTATCTGCTTTGATTTGGCCGGTGGCGCCAATATTGCCGGCTCTAATGTGCTGGTGGGCGGCGCAGGTGGCCAGCGCGACTTTTTATCGGTGCAGGGCTATAGCAAGCTGGGTTTGCCTGCCGACATGGTGCCGCAGGCGGTAAACAGCGCCGATCCGGCCGCAGGCTTTGTTAATGATCAGCTGGGGTTGGCGTTTCACAGTGACTCGCAAATGCTGGCCGGTATTTTAGAGCGCACCAGCCTGGCTACTCAGGCCATGACCAATGGTGCTGTGCTGCCGTCGCGCTCAGAAAATGATACCGGTAACAACCCACATAACCCTATGTATGCCATTGCCAAAGCCGGCGCCAGCGGCTCCCTGATGCCACTTATCGGCTCGCGAAACTCTGACTCTGGCGCCAATTCAATGATGCCGATGGAGTTTTATAACCCCGAGCTTAGGCCAACCAAAATAGACAGGCCCAGCGATGTCACCGGCCTGGTGGATGTGGGCGATTTATTCGGCCTGCTCAACCAGAATGATGCGGTAGCAGTAATGGAAGCGGTGCAGCGTATCAGTGACAGTAAACTGGGCCGGGTCAACACTAACATCAGCCGTGATGCGGTGCTTAAAGAGTTGGTGCGCTGTGGTTATGTGAAAAGTGCCGATTTAGCCGACCGCTTTGGTAACCCCGCCACCTTAGATCCCGCTGCCGATCCGGACATTGTCGGCGCAGCTGGTATTTTTAGCGCCGAAGAATTTAATAGCGACGGCGAGTTTCGTAAAACGGCGTCGGTAATGAAGCTGGTGGTGAACGGTTTTGCCGGTGCGGGTTCTATTACCATAGGCGGCTATGATTACCATACCGGCGAGCGCGGTACCGGTGAGCTGCGTGACCTGCGTGCTGGCCGCTGTATAGGGGCCTGTCTGGAATATGCCGCCCGGATGAATCAGCCGCTGATGATCTACGTCTACAGCGACGGCTCTGTGGCCAGCAATGGCCGCATTGATGACTCAGAATTTGGCCGGGGCAAAGGCGAGTGGACCGGGGATAACTCATCCACTGCAGCGTCTTTTATCCTGGTATACAGCCCTAATGGCCGGCCAACGCTGTTAGGCGGCAGCGCGGAGCAGCAGGCCCGGCATCAGCAAATCGGCTTTATGCGGCCAGATGCGTCGGTAGAAACCGGCTCGTCGGTGGCGGCCAACAACGTGAATTTGCTGGTGCAAACGGTACTGCTGAATTATCTGGCACTGCACGGTGAACAAGGCCGGCTTGCTGAAGTGGCACCCTTTCATGGGTTGGGTAATGCAGCCAGCCTGGATCGACTAACGGCTTTTGCACCTATTGTCTGACGCGACAGATTATTTCTGTCGCCGGCAGGCAAGTTAGCGCTGGCGCGTATATAGTTGATTAGGTTGCAGCTTAATAGCTGCCGTTAATTGGCGTTAACGCTATCGGAGCTTAAGTGATGAGATGGGTATGTCTTGCACTGCTGGGCCTGCTGCTAAGTTTTCCGGCGAAAAGTTGTGTCTGGCGCATGGGCATTGAAACCAGTTTTGCGCCCTATATTATGCAGCAGGGCGACAGCTGGCGTGGTCTGAACGTTGATTTACTCTCTGCGCTGGCAACAGAGATGGGCTGTCAGCTGGAGTTTATTCACAGCCCCTGGCTTAGGGCATTAAAGCTGATGGAGCAGGGCCAGTTAGATGTGGTAACCCATCTGACCTACAATACCGAGCGCAGCCGTCAGTTTGCCTTTATTGGCCCACACCATCAGGAAGTGATTTATCTGGTGGGGATCCCGCAAGCGTTTCCTAATCTTACCGAATTGTCTGAACTGAAACGCACTGGCACCACCGGCATCATTGCGCTGCTGAACGGCGCTTATTATGGTGATGAGCTGGATAGCATCTTAAATGATGCGAAAAACCGTACCCGTTTTGTTTTTATTCGTGGCAATGAGGATAAGCAGGCTTTGCTGCTTAATGGTCGGGTGCATGGTGTGCTGGAAGACATTGCGGCGTATCATTACTGGAAAAAACGCGCCAGCCTGCCGACAGCAGATTATCAACCGCTGTTTGAGGTATTTCAAAGCCCGGTCTATTTTGGTTTTAACCTAAACACCTTTGATGCACAGCAGCTTACTGCAATGGCGGCGGCCTGGCAGAAGTTGTACGACAATGGCACCTTAAAACAGGTTATGCAGCCATATCAGCTGGACGACTATCAGTTTAGCTTACCGGCACCACAGCCGAGACTGGCGCCCTAGCCGGGTAGGGTGTAAAGCTTACAGCAGCGGCGCAGGTACCAGCTTTTCGTCGGCTGCTATCTGGTATTTCTGATAAATAGCGTTAAGCTCACCCTGCTGATAGAGGCGCTGCCAGGTATCAGCGATGTGTTTAAGTTGCTTTTCGCTAAGGGAGACTTTACTAAAACCAAAATACACCGGGCTTTCGTATACTTTGAGCAAGGGCTGATAACGCTCAGCGTCCGGGTAGTTATGTTGCTGCCAGTACTGCAGTACGCTGATGTCTTCTAAAATGGTGTTAACCCGTTTTGCCCGCAGCAGCGCCAGTTTATCCTGAATACTGCTGATGCTTACCAACTGACGGGCGAAAGTGGGTTGCAGGCTTAAACGGCTAAACTCTTCGCCATAATAAGCACCATGTAAGGTAGCGATACTACCCAGATCAACGCCCTCAGCCAGCTGTTTTAAGCTTGCCGGCGCAATAATTTCGCTCGGGTCGCCCACCAGATAGATACTTTCGATATGATGCGGGCCGATAAAGGCAAATTGTGCTTTGCGCTCGTTGCTTACCGACAAGTGGCTTAATACTTCCAGCTCGCCCTGGGCACTCATTTGCAAGGCTCTAAGCCAGGGGCTATTGATAAACACCAGGTCACAGTTAAGCTCTTGTGCCAACCGCTGCATCAGCTCGACACTTAACCCGGTCCATTGTTGCTGCTGCTGAATTAAATGCGGCGGAAAATCGGTTTCGGCTGACATACGTAAGGTGCAGTCAGACTCAGTAGCACTGACCAGCAAGGGGCTAAGGCTAAACCAAAGGCTTAGTGCCAACTTACGCAACATAAGGCGCTCCATGCACATTACTATTTGCTAATGAATGTACAACAGCATGCTTTGCCTGTACAGCAACAAATGCAGGGTAACTTAGCCTGAATAAACACGCCTTAGGGCGTTAAGCCGCTGGAGAAATACATCTTACGCTCAGCATCGATAAAAATAGCTTCATAGCCATCAATTTGCTCAATTAATGCCATGCCTTGTTTAAGTCCCAGGACAAATAAGGTGGTCGACAGCGCATCGGTTTGGGTGGTATCGGCGCCAATCACTGATACGCTTAACGCGCCAGCTGCACTTTTACCGGTTTTAGGATCCAAAATATGGTGATAACGCACACCATCTTCAATAAAAAAGCGCTCGTAATCGCCAGAAGTACTAATGGCACTATCTGCCAGTGGTAGGGTAACGGCATATTTGTCATCCTGTCGTGGGTGCTTTACGCCCACCAGCCAGGGCTTGCCGGTTTTATCACCGAGTAAACGGCTATCGCCACCGGCGGTAAGCTGGGCATGCTTAATACCTTGAGTTGCTAACAAGCCAATGGCGCGCTCTACCGCGTATCCTTTAGCAATACCGCCTAAATCAATTTTAATGCCGGGCTGGCTGTATTTAACCTGGTTGTTTGCCAGTAGTTCAACGCTTTGGTAATTCACTAACTGCCGGCCTTGCTCCAGCTGACGTGCATCCGGCTTCTGGCCGCTGCGATAATCGTAATAAAAACCCACCGAAGCGAAGGTAATATCAAAGGCGCCGTGGCTTAGCATCGAAATATGCCGCGCCCGCTGCAGCAACTGATACATCTCAGCCGAGACTGTCATCGGCGCCCTGGCTGCCTCACGGTTAAGCAAGCTTAACTCACTACTGGCGATATAGGGGCTCATCAGCTGGTTAATCCGTTCAAACTCCGCCTGTACCTCGCTGATTAACCGCTGTGCCTTGCTGCTATCGTCACACCACAGCTCAATATAGGCCTGGGTGCCAAGCGTTTCAAAGGCCTGACGGTGCCACTGGGCAGTTGCGGTAGCGCTTACAAATATAAAAACCAGATACAGTATGAAATGACAGGCGGCAAAACGCATATTTTACTCTCTGTAAATAAACTGCTGCCATTGTTACAGAGCTGACAATATTACTCAATCACTTGCTACAGTCTGCAAAGAGAATTGTAGGCCGTTTCTGACGGATGCTTATTTTCCGATGATAAATTTGCGATATGTTTGCATTGTGTTGTGCAGGCACTATCTTTAAACACGTTAATTATTCCTGCTTGTATAAATAACCGCTGTTTGTATTTGTTATTTGTGTTTACCGCCGTTGCAGACTAAGGCTTTGGCCGTACCTTATTAGACCATCGCCTTACCAGTCGTAAATTAACTCTAGATGTATCGTTCACAGCCATGAAGGCTGTGTTGTGTGCGTTTGACTGGAAAAACAAGATGATAGCGAAGACGTTGACGCAGCTGGCGGCGCAGTTAAACCGGTTTTTGCGGCAGAATTTTAAGCTGGATGAAGATATTGTGCTGGTGTCGAACTTAAACGAGTCCGATGGCAGTGCTTGTACGCACATCAATAATAAACTGGCGTTATTTCTGGTTGGCATAGAAAAAGAAGCCGCCATACGTAAAAAACCCTCACTGCTTGATAGCGGTTTTAGTCGCAGCGCTAACAGCGCACCACCATTGTATCTGAATCTTTATGTCATGCTGGCGGCTAATTTTAACGGTGCTAACTATAGTGACGCTCTGACCTTGCTGTCGGCGTCGATCAGTTTCTTTCAGCGTAATCCGGTTTTTAGCCGGCAAAGCTTACCAGAGCTTGACCCGGCAATAGCGCAACTGACGCTGGATTTGGAAAACCTCAGTATTCAGGATGCCAGCAATCTGTGGGGCATGTTAAGCGGAAAATATCTGCCATCTGCTCTGTACAAGGTGCGGATGCTCAGTTTCGATGGCAGTGATATCTATGCGCAAAGCAGTTTGTTGAGCAAACCCATCAGCGATATAGGCAGCCGGTTATGAGCTATCTGCCGTTATGTCAGCTGCATCTGCAGCATCATTACTTTAGCAGCGGTTATCTGGCTCAGGCTGCGCTGATGCCGTCAGCGGCCACAGTGGCAAAGCTGCGTAGTGCCCAGCTGGTGTTCAAAGCGACTAAACAAGGCGCTATGTTGCTGCTGGACAGTGCGCGAAGAGACATTGCCGCAGCCTGTTGCGAACCCGCTTTAACATTGCATTTTTTACTTTATAGCGCAGATAGCTATTTTGGTAGTTACACCGAGCCGGTGTTGCAGCACGGGCAGTTATGGTATTGCGACAGCCAAGCCGCGGTAGCAGATGAGCACTTTCTGCGTTTACATCAGCACAGCACGTTAACGGCTGCGGACGTTATTTCTGCCGAAGATAACCGGCTGCTATCTGTTATTGATAGCCACCAGGCCAGATTGCCGCAGCTGGTGCTGACGCTTCATATTAACGCTGCTGAGATTAATACGCTAAATCAGCATAACGCCAGACAGTATCTAATCACCTTCGCCAGCCGCCAGACACAGTGGCGCTATTACCTGATTGGCGACAGCTTTAGCGGCGCCCTGCACATTCGTGATTTGAACCAGCACAGTGCTGAGCTTTTTGCCAGGCAGCAGGATGTGCTGATGGCCAATGGCCATAGAGCGAAAGTTTTTGATTCTACCAAGCCGCTAAGTCTGGCAGAGCAGAGCCCTTATCGCTTTGCACTGATCAGTCAGGATGGTGGCAGTGAAAAAATTCTGATTAAACGGCTGCCGGTGGCAACTGCCGGGCAATCAGGCAATGCAGTAGTAAACGGAGTATCGCGACACCTGGCAGAAATATACCTTAATTACTAACCAGAAAGGATCTGATCATGGGGCAGATGAAAACGCCTGGCGTTTATATCGTAGAAAAAAATGCCTTTCCCAATTCAGTAGTGGAAGTGGCAACGGCAGTGCCGGCTTTTATCGGCTATACCGAAAAAGCACTGAACGGCACTAAATCTCTGACTAATCAGCCGATGCGTATCAGCTCAATGTCAGAATTTCACAATTATTTTGGCTTTGCACCCACACCAATGTTTGGTTTGGCCGAGGCCACAGCGCCTGCTGACAACAGCTTTAATGTTGCCGGTAAAGAGTATCAGCTGAGCCATGACAGCGGTAAAAACCTGTTGTATTACGCCATGATGCTGTTTTACCAAAACGGCGGCGGGCCCTGTTATATCGTGTCGGTGGGTAATTATGCTGACGACGTCGAAGGCGCCAAGCTGATGGCCGGTATTGAACAGTTGGTGAAAGAGCAGGAGCCCACCATGCTGGTGATCCCCGAGGCAGTGTTATTACCCGAGGATGATTGCATAGCAGTGCAACAAGCGGCCCTGGCGCATTGTGGCGGCAAGATGCGCAACCGGGTGGCCATATTGGACGTCTGGCAGGGCTATAAACCACGCCAGCATCCGGATGGCGACTGTATCGAAAATTTCCGCGGTAAACTGGGCATCAACTATCTGGATTTTGCCACCGCTTACTACCCCTGGCTCAATACCAGCATAGTGCAGGAGCGTGATCTCAGTTATCAGAACCTGACGCCGGCACCGCTGCTGCAGCAGCTGCTAAAGCAGGAGCGTAACCTGCCTGACGAGCTACCCAAGTTGGCTGACACTGCCAGCGCGGCGGATAAATCTGCCCAGTTGAAACTGCAGCAACAGCTGGATGCCATTGCCGATATCAGTGCTGACTGGAGCCAGCTCGAGCAGGCCGAGCGCGTGGCCAAGCAGATGTTATTACACAAAAGTTTAAAAGCCATCAGCCCACTGTATAGCCAGCTGATCAGCCAGATGCGCACCATGTTGAATTTACTGCCGCCTGCCGCGGCCATGGCCGGTATCTATACCATGGTTGATAACACTAAAGGCGTGTGGAAAGCACCGGCCAATGTCAGTTTAAGCGCTGTTGTGTCACCAGCGGTGAATATCACCCATGACGAGCAGGAAGATTTAAACGTTAGCACTCAGGGTAAATCGATTAATGCTATCCGCACCTTTATCGGTGAGGGCACCCTGGTTTGGGGCGCCCGCACGCTGGATGGCAACAGCCTTGACTGGCGTTATATCAGTGTGCGCCGCACCATGATTATGCTGGAAGAGTCTATTCGTCTGGGCACTAAAGCCTACGTGTTTGAAAACAACACTGCCAGTACCTGGGTCACCATTAAAAGCATGATCCGCAATTTTCTTACCGGCATCTGGAAACGCGGTGGGCTAGCCGGCGCCACACCGGAAGATGCGTTCAGTGTCAGCGTAGGGCTGGGCGAAACCATGACATCGGAAGATATTCTCGAGGGGATTTTGCGGGTTACGGTGCTGGTAGCACTGATCCGGCCGGCCGAGTTTATCGAGATCACCTTCCAGCAGCAGATGCAGAAGTCCTGATCATTCCAACAACAGATACTAATTTTGCAAATCACTAATTTTGCAGCGAAAGGAGCTTAAAAATGGCTGATGACGGTTCAACTCAATCAACGTCGGTGTGGCCCTTACCGAAGTTTTATTTTCAGGTGAAATGGGACTCAGAAGTCATGTCGTTCCAGGAGGTTTCCGGTTTAGATGTGGAAGCCCAGATCATTGAATACCGCGCCGGCGATAACCCGGTATTTTCTGCCACTAAGATGCCGGGGCTGAAAAAGTCCGGCAATGTGACGATGAAAAAAGGCGTGTATAAATCGGATAACAAGTTCTGGGCCTGGTTTAGCCAGATCAAGATGAACACCATTAAACGCCTACCGGTAACCATTAGCCTGTTGGATGAAGCCGGTGGCACCACTATGGTGTGGACACTGACCAATGCCTGGCCAACCAAGATCACTGGCACGGATCTGAAATCGGACGGCAATGAGGTGGCCATCGAAACCATCGAAATTGTGCATGAGGGCATCACTATTGATAACCCCTGACAGATAAAGCGCAATGACCGAGCAAACCGCGTATCCGCTACCGGCGTTTTACTTTCGGGTCAAGTTTGCCACTACCGGCGACAGTGCCGACACCGCCTTTCAGGAGGTGTCGGGCATTGGTGGGCAGATAGACACGGAAGAGATCACCGAAGGCGGCGAAAACCGCTTTGTACACCGCTTACCCAAAGCAGTGAAATACAGCAATCTGGTGTTAAAGCGCGGTATTGCTGACATTAACTCTGAGTTGGTGAAGTGGTGTCTGAAGGTGTTCTCTTATGGTTTAGACAGCGCTATTGCGCCCATGACCATCATGGTTGAACTGCTTGACAGTGAGGGGCAGCCGGCGCGCAGCTGGTCATTTGTTAATGCCTGGCCGGTCAGTTGGCAGGTGGATGCGTTTAGTGCCAGTAAAAATGAAGTTGCGATTGAAAAACTCGAATTCAGTTATCAGTACATGTCGAGGGAGAGCTAAACCATGCCTATTGAAGTCAGCCGGCTGATTGTCAAAGCCACCTTACTGGAACCGGCAGAACCGCCGGTTACTGCACCTCAGCTGCAAGGCGACACCTTGCGCCAGTTAAAAGAAGACATTTTGCAGGAATGCCAGCGTTTGGTAGAGCAGGCCCGCTTTGAACAGAGGCCGCGCTGATGAGTGGCAATAAAACCCTGCTGAGTATCAGCTGCTGTGACCATAACGGCCAGCCGACCGGCGAAGGGCAGTTTCAGGCGCTGATTAACCCCGCCAGCCTGAACCATCAGCTGGGTATCAGTTATAACAGCGACAGTAGCAGCCATTTACCGATAGGTAAGTCGGCGGTGGAAAGCAAACTGAGCCAGTACCAACAGGAAAAGCTCAGCTTTGAACTGGTGTTAGATGGCACCGGTGTGGTGCCTTCCAGCGCACCGGTCGAGGTCAGCCAGCAGGTGAAACAGCTAAAAAATGTGGTGTATCACTATGTCGGGGAAAAGCACGAGCCCAGCATTGTTAAGCTGCAGTGGGGCCAGAGCTTCAGCTTTATCGGCCGTTTAAGCAGTATGACACTGGATTACACCTTGTTTAAACCCGGCGGTGATCCGCTGCGGGGCAAGATTAAACTGAACTTTGGCAGTTATATGTCAAACAAGCAGGAGGCACTGAAAGCCGACCGCCAATCGCCGGATTTAACCCATCAGGTACGGGTGAAAGCCGGCGATACCCTGCCACTGCTGTGTTACCGCCAGTACCGCGACAGCAGTTACTACCTGGCCGTGGCTGCCTTTAACCAGTTAGACAGTATCAGTGCACTGAAACCCGGCACGGTATTGTATTTTCCACCGCTGAGGTAACCAATGGTCAATTCTGTACTGACAGGGGCCGAAGGCCCGGTAAGACTAACTATCAGCAGCGATGGTCAGGCACTGGCTGATAGCGTTAGCGTGGTCAGTATTGAAATCACCAAGGCGTTAAACCGCATACCGGTGGCACTGCTGACCTTTAGTGATGGCGACATGCCGAATAAAGACTTTCCGTTATCTAACCAGGCGCAGTTAATACCGGGCGCTAAGCTGATGGTTAAGCTGGGCTATGGCGACGACGAACAGCAGGTGTTTAGTGGTGTGGTGGTAAAACACAGCCTGAGTGTGCGCGGCAATAACCAGGCCGAGCTGATAGTGGAATGCCGTGATCCGATTTTTGCCGCCAGCCTGACACGTAACAATGCCAACTTTGTAGATATGACAGACAGTGATATCTGGCAGCAGCTGGCCGGTAACTACGGCGTCAGTTGCACGGCGACGGCGACGGCAGAACAGCACCCTGAGCTGGTGCAATACTACTGCAGTGATTGGGATTTTATGCTGTTAAGGGCTGAAGTGAACGGCATGCTGCTCAATGCCGATGATGGCAGCCTGAGCATAGCGCCACCGGATGTCAGTAGCGATCCGGTAGTAAAAGTGACCTATGGTGATGATTTACTCAGTTTTAACGCCAGCCTCGATGCCAGCCAGCAGTTTAGTACGGTTAATGCTGTCAGCTGGGATCCGGCCAGCCAGCAGGTACAGCAGCAAAGTGCCACACCAGACGCCTTTAGCGGCCAGGGTAATGTCAGCGCCGCCAATCTGGCCAGTGTTGCCAACCTTAAGCAGCAGCTGCTGCAATCTAATGCGCCGCTTAGCAGTGACAGCTTAACCAGTTGGGCCAAAGCGCAGCAACTTAAAGCAGCGTTAAGCCGTATCCGCGGCGAGCTGCGCTGTCAGGGCTCGGCGTTATTGAAGCCTGGTGTCTTACTACAGGTTGACGGCGTTGGTGAGCGCTTTAACGGCAAGGTGTTTGTCAGCCAGGTGCGCCACCTGGTGACGAATGGTGATTGGGTAAGCCAGGTTAGCTTTGGTATGTCGGCGCAGTGGTTTGCTCAAAACAATGATATCAGCGCGCCGGCTGCTTCCGGAGTGTTACCCGGTGTCGATGGCTTGCAAATCGGGGTGGTACTAAAACTGGATGCCGACCCGGCCGGTGAACAGCGTATTCAGGTCAAGGTGCCGCTGCTGCAAGCGCAAACCGAAGGTGTTTGGGCGCGGCTATCAAGCTTTTATGCCTCAGACGGTTTTGGCCAGTACTGCGTGCCTGAAGTCGGCGATGAAGTGATATTGGGTTATTTAAACAATGACCCCTGCCACCCGGTGATCCTCGGTAGCCTTTATAGCAGCAAACGGCCTGCGGCTTATTCACATACCGCTGAAAACAATGTTAAAGCCTTTGTCAGCCGCAGCAAACTGACGCTGGAGTTTGACGAAGAGAAGAAAAAAATCAGCATTCTGACGCCGGCAGGTAACAAGGTGGTGCTGGATGACGATAGCAAAAGCATCCTGTTGCAGGACCAAAACGGCAACAAGGTTGAGCTATCAGAAAGTGGTATCAGTCTGGACAGCCCGAAAGACATTAGCTTGAGTGCCAAAGGCAAAATCAGTTTGCAGGCAGTGGGCAATATTGAACTGGCGGCACAGGCCGATTTTAGCGCTCAAGCGCTGAATATTTCACAGCAGGCCAAGGTCGGCTTTACCGCCAAAGGTAATGCCAGTGCTGAACTATCAGCCAGCGGCCAGACCACGGTAAAAGGCGCCATGGTGATGATTAACTAAAGCGGAAACTAAACAAGGAGAGCCAATGCCACCTGCAGCCCGTTTGACCGATATGCACCAGTGCCCGATGCAAACGCCGGGGTTACCGCCTATTCCGCATGTTGGCGGGCCGGTAGTAGGGCCGGGTGTGCCTACGGTGCTGATTGAAAAGTTACCGGCCGCGGTACTGGGCGACAACTGTATTTGTGTCGGTCCGCCGGACAGCATTATTAAAGGCTCGGCCACAGTAATAATTGGTGGTAAACCGGCGGCAAGACTGGGTGATAACTGTGCACATGGCGGCACTGTGGTTATGGGTGCAGCAACGGTGATGATAGGAGGTTAAATGAAACGCGACGAGCCGGATAATGCCTTTATCGGCCTGGGCTGGGCTTTTCCGCCAAGTTTTAACCCGGCTCAGCGCCATGCCGACATGGTCAGTGACGAGCAGGATATTGAGCAGAGCCTGCAGATTTTGTTTTCCACCCGGCCCGGCGAGCGGGTGATGCAACCCGAATACGGCTGCGCGCTGCAACGCTATGTGTTCAGCGCGCTGGATGATCATGTGCTGGCCAATATTA
>JBFMHG010000007.1:0-114983 GCA_040752955.1 Pseudomonadota bacterium | reverse complement strand
TTTACCAAAACACTCTTCACACCAGACTTTTTATTTCATTTCACCGCGTTAACCACCACCGTGAAGCGAGGGCGCCATTTTAGTGATTTAAACCAGGCTGTCAAGCGTCTTTTTAAAAGATTTTTGCAACCTAACTTAACTCACCCGAAGCACCTAAACCGCAGCACCTCGTGGCATGGCGCGCATTATAGGGCGTTTTAAAACACGTGCAAGCGCTAAAAATAGAAAAATGGCCTCTAGCGTTCTGTTTGCTTACTAATTCAACTTTTCGTGCAATTTAGCATCAATAACAGCCGAAATACTCTCAGCTTACTAGTTGCTCTTTACTGCCTAACCGCTAAGATAAGGCTGCTTTAGCGAAAAAGCAGTCCGATAAATAGAATAAGTGCTTAGGATATTATTATGTTACCCACTTTACGTGCTTCTTTGCCGTATACACTGGCGCTGGCCGTGTTGGCTTATCTTGCGTTTACCTTTCTGCCCACGCTGGGCCTTACTCAGCAAGTGTTCGTTGTCATTGGTGTATTGCTGTCAGGTATTTTGGTGCCTGTATTAATAGATGTGAAGGGTAGTGCTGTTGAGTCAGCTGCCGTTCCCTCACCCTCAGCTGTATATAAAGGTGAAACCGTAACCTTGTATGTTGGCAATCTACCTTATCGTGCTAATGAAGATGCCGTAAAAGAGCTGTTCCAGCGCTTTGGCGCCGTCGTTAACGTACGCCTAATGAAAGATCGCCAAACCGGCCGTCGCCGTGGTTTTGGTTTTGTCGAAGTTGCCGCGAAAGACAGTAATAAGATGATCCAGAAATTAAATGACTTTAATTTTCAGGAGCGCACATTAAAAGTACGCGAAGCAAAAGAGCGGCAGGATAACGACGATAGCGAAGAGTAGTTCATAGTCGATGAGCCAACACAGGGAGACTTAAGTCTTCCTGTGTTGTTTTTACCGCTATAAAACGGTTTCGGGTTGGCTGCAAAGACTGTCTGGCTTAAAATAGCCGTTTTGCCGATACCGAGTATTGAATGAGTGTAGGTCAGGTTTTTCCCGAACAGTATAAAGAGCAGCTAGAGAGTAAAGTTAGCCAAGTACAACAGCTGCTGACAGAATTCAACCCGCCAAAGCCGCAAGTGTTTAGCTCCAGCCCGGCACACTACCGCTTACGTGCTGAGTTTCGCATCTGGCATAACGGCGATGATATTTATCATGCGATGTTCGACCCGCAAAGCCGCGATAAGGTACGGATAGATTACTTCCCGGTGGCTTGTCGCACCATCGCTGATTTTATGCCAGTGCTGCTACAACATATTCAGTTTAACCACGAACTACGTTACAAACTATATCAGGTGGACTATCTGGCAACCTTATCTGGTGAGTTGCTGGTGTCACTAATATATAAGCGGCCTTTAACCAATAGCTGGTTAGAGCAGGCTCACATATTAACCAAGACGCTGGCAGAGCAATATAACGTTAAGTTTATTGGCCGCTCGCGAAAACAAAAGCTGATGGTAACGCAAGATTATGTTATCGAACAGTTTGAACTGAACGGCCGTACTTTACAGTATCAGCAGGTGGAGGGTAGTTTTACTCAGCCGAATGGCGAGGTAAACCGACAGATGTTGGGCTGGGCCCAAGCAATTGCCGGCAATTTAACCGGTGACCTACTTGAGCTGTATTGTGGTAACGGTAATTTTTCGATAGCCCTGGCAGCGTGTTTTGATCAAGTGGTGGCAACGGAAATATCCCGCACATCCATTAAATCAGCCCAATACAATATTGCACTTAATAACGTAGCTAATTTGCAGGTTCTGCAGATGTCTGCTGAAGATGTATCTGCCGCTTTGGCGCAAGGTAACGCACTAAAGCATATTGATTTAACCGGCATGCAGCTTGATACCGTGCTGGTGGACCCACCCCGAGCAGGTTTGGATAGCGACACAGAGCAGCTGGTCAGCCGGTTTAATGACATTATTTATATTTCTTGTAACCCCATGACTCTGGCAGAAAACTTAAAACAGCTGAATCATAGTCATTACATCGCTCAGTTGGCAGTATTTGATCAGTTTCCTTATACCCATCACATTGAAACCGGGGTCTGGCTGCGCAAACGCTGTTAAAGCGGGCCTTGTTCTTTTGGTTTACGACCATAGCTGGCGGCACCATGTGCCAGCCAGCGCAGCTGTGTAATGGTGCGGCTGGTTAAATAAGCATATTGTGATGCCGGTGCATCCAGCGCATCTGCGCCGGTATGAAACACCAGGGTAACCATGGCCTCGGCTTGTGCTCTGGCTAACTCGTCCGGGCAGGTGGTTTCTTTACGCAAATATTCCGCAAGCTCTGCAACAAAGTGCTGAATTTCACGCGCCACCGCACTTCTGAACGCGGCAGAAGTGCCCGAGCGTTCACGCAACAACAACCGGAACACATTACTGTTGCCGGTAACAAACTCCATAAAGGTTTCTACTGAGGTGCGGATCACGCTGCCGTTCTTTTCAATCCGTTGCCGCGCTTGACGCATTAACTGGCGCAACATCAGGCCAGCTTCATCTACCAGTGTTAAACCCAGCTCATCCATATCAGCAAAATGGCGATAAAACGATGTCGGTGCTATACCAGCTTCGCGCGCCACTTCACGTAAGCTTAAACTGGCAAAGCTCTTATCTGCGCTAAGCTGTGAAAAAGCGGCGTTAATAATCGCACGGCGGGTACGCTCTTTTTGCTCTGCTCTGGACACGGAAATTTCTCTGTTCACCGAAAAGCACTATTTTATACCTTGACCAAGCGATTGTGACCAGTAGAATGAGCGAACAGTTGTAAGCTAAACGGTGTTTTTATGCAACAAGCCCCTATTATCTGGACCAATGTCCTGCTGTTTTCCATCACGACGTTGGTCGCGGTTATCGGGGTGCCCTGGTATGCGTTAACGGTCGGCTTTGGCTGGTTTGAAATCATCGCAACCATTTTATGTCTGGGCTACTGCGGTATGTCTATTACCGCCGGCTACCACCGCTTGTGGGCACACAAAACCTATGATGCTCACCCGCTGTTGCAATGGCTATTCGCTATCGGCGGCGCTTTTGCGCTGCAAAACAGTGCGCTGCACTGGTCTGCCGATCACCGGGTGCACCACAAACATGTCGATAACAATGATAAAGATCCTTACTCTGCCGGCCGTGGTTTTTGGTACAGCCATATCGGCTGGATGTTGCGCGACTACCCTAGCGTAGAAAAGCCCGATTATAACAATTGCCGCGATTTACAGAAAAACCGTATTGTGATGTGGCAGCACCGCAATTATCTGTGGCTGGCTATTGCCACTAACTTTGGCATTCCAATACTGCTGGGCCTTATCAGCGGCAATATCCTCGGTATGTTGCTGCTAGCCGGTGTGCTGAGGCTGGTATTAAGCCATCATTTTACCTTCTTTATTAACTCACTGGCGCACATCTGGGGTAGCCAGCCTTATACTGAGCAGAATTCGGCACGCGATAATGGTGTGTTAGCACTGTTGACCTATGGCGAGGGCTATCACAATTTTCATCATATTTTTGAGTCTGATTATCGTAATGGCATAAAGTGGTACCAGTTTGATCCAACCAAATGGCTAATTAAAACGGCATCCTGGGTTGGCTTAACCCGTAATCTGCGCACCGTACCCGAAGAGCGTATCGCTCAGGCCAGAGCTAAAATGCAGTTACAACGTGCGATGGCAAAGGTAAAACAGCGCCCAAATGCCGAACAGCTATTGCGTTTGTTAGAGCAGGAGTATGAACTGCTACTGGCCCGTATGCAGGATTACTATCAGGTGAAGAAACAGCTGTTGCAGCAGCGCCGTAAACAACTGGTGGCGCAGTATCAGGCGGTAGATTTTAAGCAAAGCTATCACGAGTTTAAGCAACATCTGCAACAACAGCAGCAGCATTGGCAACGCCTGATCGGCGCCTTTAGCTAACAGAAAAAGAGACTTCGGTCTCTTTTTTTGTGCCCAAGACCTGATATGCTCAAATAAGTGTAAGCTAATCAGTGAGATTGAATTGTGGGCCAGAAAAAACTCAGCAACAAACCCCGTTTTGATTATGATGCCATTGTTATAGGCACCGGCCCCGGCGGCGAAGGCGCTGCGATGTATTTGGCAAAAAGCGGTTTAAAAGTTGCGGCGATAGAGCGCTATCAATCGGTCGGTGGTGGCTGTACCCATTGGGGTACTATACCGTCTAAAGCACTACGTCACTCGGTTAGCCGCCTAATTGAATTTAACGAAAACCCACTTTTTCACTTAGATGAGCAGCACACCAAGCTAACTTTCTCGCAAATACTAAAACATGCCGCTGGCGTGATCCGCAAGCAAGTACGTTTACGCAGCGGTTTTTATGACCGCAATTTGGTGAAAATTATTCAGGGTGAAGCACACTTTATTGACAAGCACCGGCTTAGCGTTACCAGTGAAGATGGCAGCAGCTTTGAGCTGAGTGCCCAAACTATCGTCATTGCCTGTGGCTCCCGACCGTACCGCCCGGCCGAGGTGGATTTTAACCACAGCCGTATTTATGACTCAGACACCATACTGTCGTTACAGCACGATCCCAAACACATCATTATTTATGGTGCAGGTGTTATCGGCTGTGAATATGCATCTATCTTCCGCGGTTTAGGCGTTAGGGTCGATCTGGTGAATACCCGCGATCGGCTGTTATCTTTTATGGACGCGGAAATGTCGGACGCGCTGAGTTACCATTTTTGGAACTCTGGCATGACAATTCGCCACGGCGAAGAGTTTGATCGTATCGAAGGTAAAAATGACGGTGTGGTGCTGCATTTAAAGTCTGGTAAAAAGATGAAAGCCGATTGTTTTTTGTTTGCTAATGGCCGCACCGGCAATACCGATAGCTTGAATCTCGCTGCTGTTGGTTTAGAGGCAGATGGCCGCGGCTTACTAAAAGTAAACCAACAGTACCAAACCAACATCGACAATATTTATGCGGTAGGTGATGTGATAGGTTACCCGAGCCTGGCCAGTGCCGCTTACGACCAAGGCCGTTTAGCCGGCGAAGCCATTGTAAAAGGTAACCTCGATGGCCATCTGATCGCCGATATTCCCGCCGGCATTTACACCATTCCTGAAATCAGCTCTGTTGGTAAAACAGAGCAGGAACTTACTGCTGCGCGCATTCCCTACGAAGTAGGCCGCGCTCAGTTTAAGCATCTGGCCAGAGCGCAAATAGCCAACACCAATGCCGGCAGTTTGAAACTGTTATTCCATCGCGACACGCTGGAAATTCTCGGCATTCATTGTTTTGGCGAACGGGCGGCAGAGATTATTCACATCGGACAAGCCATTATGATGCAAAAGAATGGCGGAAATACCGTCGAGTACTTTGTACATACCACCTTTAATTACCCGACAATGGCAGAAGCTTACCGGGTTGCTGCATTAAATGGATTAAATCGGCTATTTAAAGATTAAGTTACTGAAATTAAATAACTAAATTAATTGCCGCCAAGCCTGATATTAAATTTTGTTTTGGCTGATAAATCGTTGTAAACTCGATTACATAATAATTAAACAATAGTGTGTTGGAGTGTTTTTATGGTGCAGCGTCGTTATGGTTTGGCACTAGCCTGGTTATTCATGTCATGGCAGGCAGCGGCTGATTTCCCCACCGCTAAAGCCTTGTTCGAAAAGCAGGAGTACGAACTGGCCAAACCGCAACTAGAGACGTTGGCGGAGCTTGGGCACCTAGAAGCACAATTTTTGCTCTCACGTATGTATGCTGAAGGCTTAGGGGTTGACCCTGATATGAACTTAGCCTATGCCTGGACACTGATTGCCCGCGAGAGAGAACATCCACAAGCCGATAAGCAATACCGGCAATTGCGCTCTAAAGTGAGCTCCAGGTTAGAAGCCAAGGAGGTGTTTACCAGCCTGAACAATCAGTTCGGCAAAAATGCCCTGCATGGCAACCTTTACCCCTCCGCAAACCGTTATGTCGCTACCAACCCGAGATTAAAGGCCATCAGCACGCCAGAACCGTCTTATCCCAGCTATTTTGAACGTGCCGGTGTTTCTGCCTGGGCTATAGTACATTACGATGTAAACGAAGATGGTAATACTGAAAACGCCACCGTCGTAGCATCCTTTCCAGTGGATGCCTTAAGCGAGTATGTGCTAGCAGCAGTGCAAAACTGGAAGTATGAACCACCGAAGGATTTATATGGCGATGCGATTCGATTAGAAATGCAATCACATACCTTTCAAATTAAAGCGCCACTCAGTGCCAAAGCACGTAAATTTGAACGGGAAAATGCCGAGTATCTGGACGCAATTCGGGCAGCTGCTGAAGCAGAGTCGGCCCGTTATCAGTATTTATATGCGCTGTTGGCAGAAAACCGTATTGTAAGTGGCGTAGATGCTATACCCTGGTACCTACAGGCCGCTATTAACGGTTTTCCGAAGGCGCAGTACCGACTGGCACAATGTCTGGTGACCGGTAATGGCTGCGATCGTGACCAGAATAAAGCCGTAAACTGGTTAGCTATCTCAGCCGACGGTGGCGATGCCAAAGCAGCCTATTTGTTGGCGCAGGAGCTATTAGACAGCAACAACGTTAATTATGACCCGCGTAAAGCCGCTGGCTATCTTGAAGTCGCTGCGCTACAGGAATATATGCCGGCGATTACCGAATACGCATCGCTATTGGCCATGTCAGATGACCCAACACTGCGCGATCCACAAAAAGCTATTCGCCTGGCTGAGCAGGGCCGTGCTATAGACGCCAATAACCCTAATTTACTCTCTACCCTGGGTGTCGCTTTTATTGAGTTGGGCCAGCAAGGTCGTGGTGAGTCTATGTTGCGTCAAGCCATAGATGAAGCGAGAAAACGTAACTGGACCATTGAAAACTATGAAGATTTGCTAGCGGATTACCAGATGGCCGCTACCGATAACAACTAAAACAAACCCCGGCCAAAGTGCCGGGGTTTTTGTTATTACTCGGTAATATCGCTACTCATATGGTAAGTGCGACTGAACGAGTGCACCGCATCAATAAACACCGATACCCGCTCAGGATCGACATCAGGTGTTATGCCATGGCCTAAATTAAACACATGGCCGGAGCCCTGACCAAAACCGTCCAGAATCATCTGCACTTCCTGGCGAATGCGCTCAGGTGAGCCCAGCAGAATAGCAGGGTCCATATTGCCTTGCAGGGCAACCTTGTGCCCTACCCGGGCTTTGGCATCCGCTATATTAATAGTCCAGTCCAGGCCCAGAGCGTCGCAACCGGTGTTAGCAATAGACTCCAGCCATAAACCACCGTTTTTGGTGAACAAGGTCACAGGCACCTTGCGACCGTCTGCCTCGCGGGTTAAGCCGTTGACAATTTGCTGCATATAACCCAGCGAAAACTCTTGATAATCGCGTGGTGTTAACACGCCACCCCAGGTATCAAAAATCATCACCGACTGCGCCCCGGCAGCAATTTGCGCGTTCAGATATAAGATGACACTTTGCGCCAGCTTGTCGAGCAGCAGATGCAGCGCTTCCGGCTCAGAGAACATCATCTTTTTAATGGTACCAAAGGTTTTGCTGCTGCCGCCCTCTACCATATAAGTCGCTAAGGTCCATGGGCTACCAGAAAAACCAATCAGTGGCACACTACCAGCAAGCTCCCGGCGGATAGTGCGCACCGCATCCATCACATACCGCAACTCTTGCTCTGGATCAGGTATGGGTAAATTAGCAATGTCGATAAAGTCGCGTACGGGTCGCTGGAACTTCGGTCCCTCTCCCTCACCAAAATATAAGCCCAATCCCATCGCATCGGGGATGGTTAAAATGTCACTAAACAGAATAGCGGCATCCAACGCATAACGGCGTAACGGCTGTAAAGTGACCTCGCAGGCCAGCTCAGGGTTTTTACACAGCGACATAAAATCACCAGCCTGGGCCCGAGTTGCCCGGTATTCTGGTAAATAGCGGCCGGCCTGGCGCATCATCCATACCGGGGTTCTGTCTACCGGCTGTTTCAACAAAGCCCTGAGGTAGCGATCATTTTTTAATTGCATAAGTTATCCGTCAATCTGCGAAATGAGATTATTTTACCACCCCATGGCCGCTGCGCCTATGTTTAACCGGTAAATGCTGTGTTCAGCTTTTTTCGGCTTATTGCTTGTCATGCTAAATTCATTCTGCTATAACAATGCTGCGCTAGTGAAGAATAACAAGAAAGAAGCTCGTTTAAACGGGACCACGCAAACCTCAGTTAAGCCACGTTAAGTGGCTTTTTTATTTTCTGTACAGCGCCAGCTGCCTTTTACTACCGGCCTATTCAACAGCCATTTGCGCTAAACGGGTAATAATTTGTCCTGACAGGGTTTCAAGTGGTGGCACCTCAGGCAAATCATCGACACTAAACCAGGCTGCTTCTTCAATTTCATGCGGCTGACAGCGAATATCACCGCCGGCGTAATCTGCAATAAAGCCTGCCATTAGCGAATGCGGAAACGGCCACGGCTGGCTGCCAATATAGCGCAGGTTACAAATATCAATGCCTACCTCTTCTTTTACTTCCCGCACCGCGGCTTGCTCTAACGTTTCGGCAGATTCGACAAAACCGGCAAGAATGGAAAAAAAGCCCGCTTTATGCCGACTGGAGCGCGCCAGTAAAATTTTACCCTGATGGGCAATACCTACCAGCACGCAAGGGGCAATACGTGGGTAGCAGCGGTGGCCGCATTTACTGCAGAGCGTCGCCAGTTCCCAGTTCACCAGGTTCATCGCACTGCCACACTGGCCACAAAAGCGGTGTGTTTGTAAAAACAACGCTACCTGCACCGCTCGTGCGGCCAACTCAAACAAACGCTCACCCGCCGGCAGTATAGCCCTGGCACTAACCCAGCAATTTTCATCGGTAATCTGGTCGTTATTTATCAGTAAATACGCGGGTAAACCCTGAAACTCCCCCAAATGACAAATCTGCTCCGGCGTGGCAGATAACGGCAAACTGGCATAAGCCCCTTGGGGCAACTGTTGCTGCTCGTTGAGCCAGAGGCGGCCACGGTTGACAATCAACCACAACCCCTGCTGCTGTGGTTTTACATAAACACTGTGTTTAATCATCTGCTCTTCGCCGCTTGCTTGGCCATAGGCATCATCATAATGCGCTTTACTGGGCTGACCAATAAAAAAACGGTTGATCTTTAGCGCAAAATTCTTTTAATTAGACGTTACTGCAGCACGTTAGCTGCACTTAAGGAGAAGGCAATGTACACCCGGGTGCAGACCGCGCAAAAAAAATGGGGTGGCTCACTTACTGCCATCGATAACTGGCTGGAGGAGCGCCAGCAACTTATCGTTAGCTACTGTAAACTGGCAGCTTTACCACCGTTCGATACCAAGCGCACTACCTTGCCACCTCAAGCTGCGGTGCAGGAATTTTGTCAGGTGCTGGTCGATTATTTATCTGCCGGTCATTTTGAAGTCTATGAGCGTATCGTGTCGGAGTGTGCGGTCAATGGCACTGACAGCCGGAAGCTGGCTGACAGCCTTTACCCGAAGATTGCCGTATCAACGGATTTAGCACTGAACTTTAATGACCAATACGCGGAACACTTGAGTACCCGCCACAGCGGTGCCTTTGACCGGGAGTTGTCGGCGTTAGGCCAAGCGCTGGAAGAACGCTTTGAATATGAAGATCAACTGATTAATACCCTGTACGAGAAGCACAGCGATAACAGTGTCTCTGCGTAGACTTTTTACATGACGTTTCTTATGAAAAAAGCGGCCTAAGCCGCTTTTTTAGCCGATAGCAGCGATTATTGTTCTACCGTTTCTGCTTTAACGATATCCAACAATTCTACTTCAAATACCAATACGCTATTTGGCTTAATCACACCCATATCGCGCTCGCCATAGGCCAGCTCTGACGGAATGGTGAACTTAAATTTAGAGCCGACATTCATCAACTGCACACCTTCAGTCCAACCTGGGATCACGCGGTTTAATGGAAATTGCGCTGGCTCACCACGGTCTAACGAGCTGTCAAACTTGGTGCCGTCAGTCAGAGTGCCGGTGTAATGGACTTTTACGGTATCAGTGGCGGCTGGTTTAGCACCATCAGCTGCTTGTAGTACTTCATACTGTAAGCCAGACTCCGTCACGGTAACGCCTTCTTTCTTCGCATTTTCTTCCAAGTAGGCCTTACCCGCAGCAATGGCCTGAGCAGCTTCAGCGTCAGCAATGGCGGCTTGTTTTTCACGGAACTGCTCTTCCAGAGCAGTCATCATCGCCTGCACTTCTTCTTCACTCAGGGCTGTTTTATCGCCAATAGCGTCTTGTACACCACGTAAAATCAGTGCGCTGTCCAGGCTCAGGCCCATTTTGCTGTACTCATCCAGCGTGCTGTCAAGGTAGCGACCAACAGAAACGCCCAAGCTGTAAGATTGTTTGGCTTCATCAGTGTCCAGCACAGCAGGTTTTTGTTCTACTTCTTTCTGGCAGGCGGCAAGAGTGATAACAGCCACTGCGACCAGTGACATTTTGGTAACTAAGCGCATTCGGTTCTCCAAGATTTACGCAGCCAGGCTGCAAAAGTATGTTTTAATAGTGTCCAATGAACTGACCTATACTAACGGTTTGTGCGGATGAGGTTAACACCCGACATGAAATATCCTGTGTTTTTTCTGCTATTACTGCTATCAGGCTGCGAAAAACTTACCACGGTACCACCGGTACAACAGTTTCCCCATGTAGCACAAGGTAGCTATGCGGCGGCCATTTCAGATGACGGCCGCTTTGCTGCGGTATCCTCCATTCAGGACGGTGTGGCACTGTGGGACTTGGCCGACAATGCGCTGAAGTACCAATGGAAACACCAGGACAGCAGTGACAATTTGGTGTTTAGCCTGGCTATTAGCCATAACAATAGCCATGTGCTGACTGCCGACCAGCAAACCTATGCTTTATGGCATATTGCCACAGGTGAAAACCAGGGTTATTGGAAGCTCGACACTGCGACTGTGCGTGATGTCGCCGTGTCAGACAATGGCGCCCACTTGCTGATTGGCAAAAGTGATGGCGGAGTGCAGCATATTACGCTGTCATCGGGACGGCGGCTGGAGTTTTTAGGCCATACCGAGCGCATTAACAGCGTAGCCATGTCACCCAACGGCCGCTATGCCCTAACCGGCGGCAACGATTACAAAGCACATTTGTGGGATACGCAAAGTGCGCAGATTATTTACAGCTTTAGCCACCCCAGCCGTGTAACGAAAGTAGCGCTTGATCCTAAGGCCCGTTATGCCTTTACCGCCGACAGCCAGGACTTGGCCCAAATATGGGATATCCAAACCGGCCAACTGGTAAGCAAATTACAGTTTATTGCCCGTCAGCAGGTGTTTAGCGCGGTGCGTTTTAGCAGTGATGGCAAGTATCTGGCCACCGGCGCCCCTACCCGCAAACTGGCACTGTGGGATGTACAAAGTGGTGCCGAGTTACAGCAATGGCAAGTGGGGGTGAAACCCGACAGTCGGCCGCCCAGTGCCGTGGTGCACGCCGTGGCTTTTTTGGGTGATACGCAATTAATCAGCGAAAGCTCCAGTGGCATAGCCGAAGTATGGGAGATTAACTATGAGCGCAAATGAGCGTGAACTGCAATTACACATTGTTGAGCTGGAGAGCAAACTGGCGTTTCAGGAAGACACGGTAAACAGCCTGAGCAATGAGCTGCTGGAGCACCAGAAAAAGATAGACCGGCTGCAGCAGCAGGTCATGCTATTGGCAGAGAAATTACGTAATCTGCCGGATGATCAGGGCATATTGCGGCCAGAGGAAGAACCGCCACCGCCGCACTATTAATGTATGGCGTTCTTAGCCCACCAGGGAGAATAGGGTTGCTCTAAGCCAACCGTTGCAGGCCAGGATGGCCGAATCGAGGCCCCAGGGATGGGTTTACGGCGTGTTGGCGTGGGCAACCCTGTTCTCACCAAACTCATTCTTGTGAGCATTATTCCGGTTTAAACACGCCTATTACCTGCTCGGCAGCACGGCTGGCTTTGGCTATTTGCGCTTCTGGCTGCACCATCTGGTGGCCGCATTCTACGCATTCAACTTTTTCTACGTTGTTTTCAATAAACAACATCATGGTGTCTACCGCCTTGCATTTCGGACAGCTGGCACCGGCAATAAAACGTTTCTTTTTTCGGCTTGTCATCGTGCTTCCCGGGTGGCGCTGGCGGCTATTTTCGTCGCCAAGCCTTGGTTTGTCGGCCTTATACGGTTAAATTAGCAGCCCAATTCAGTTACACAGGAAAAAACATGATCCAGCTGCAACAGGTGGAACTGCGCCGAGGCATTCAGTGTTTATTTAAAGACGCCGATCTTACCGTATTTCCGGGCCAAAAGGTGGGAATTGTTGGTGCCAACGGCTGCGGCAAATCCAGTTTGTTCGCCTTGCTACAGCACAAGCTGCAGGCAGACGCCGGCAGCGTTAGCATACCCAGCAGCTGGCATATTGCTACCGTAGCGCAGGAAACCCCGGCGCTGGACTGCAGCGCAATGGATTATGTTTTACAAGGCGACGAGCAGCTGTTTCCGCTGCTGCTGAAAGTACGCAGTAATTGCAGTGAAAGCGATTTAGCCGCCGTACACCTGCAAATTGAGGCACTGGATGGCTACCGGGCTGAAGCCAAGGCCGGCGTGCTGCTCGATGGTCTGGGCTTTAGCGGTGACGCCCAGCAGCAAGCAGTAAAATCCTTCTCGGGTGGCTGGCGCATGCGGCTAAACCTGGCGCGCGCTTTGATGCAACGTGCTGAGTTACTCCTGCTGGACGAACCCACCAACCACCTGGATTTGGACGCCGTACTCTGGCTGGAAAAATATCTGGCCAATTATCAGGGCACTTTGCTGCTAATAAGCCACGACCGTGACTTTCTCGATGCCGTAACCGACAACATTGTGCATATTGAGCGCCAGACATTGACGCTATATAAAGGCAACTACAGCCAGTTCGAGCGCCAGCGCGCCGAGCAGTTATCGCAGCAGCAGGCTAATTTTGACAAGCAACAACGCCAGGTTGCCCACCTGCAAAAATTTATCGATCGCTTTAAAGCGCAGGCTACCAAAGCACGGCAGGCACAAAGCCGGATCAAAGCACTGGAGCGCATGACACTGCTGGCGCCGGCGCATGTCGACTCACCGTTTAGTTTCAGCTTCCGCGAGCCTAAAGCCCTGCCCAACCCACTGTTAAAAATGGATAACGTGCAGGCGGGCTACGGCGATAAAGTGATTTTAAGCCAGATTAAATTTCAGCTGTTACCGGGTAGCCGTATTGGTTTACTGGGCCGTAACGGCGCCGGTAAATCCACCCTGATTAAGCTGCTGTCCGGTAGTATGGCGCCACAAAGCGGTGAGGTTTGGTTCGCCAATGGCGTAAGCCTAGGTTACTTTGCCCAGCATCAGCTGGAAACGCTGCGGCCGCAGGACTCACCGCTGCAGCACTTAGTGCGGCTAGACCCACAGGTGCCCGAACAGAAGCTGCGCGACTTTTTAGGCGGCTTTGGCTTTCATGGCGATAAAGCCTTAGAGCCCTGCGCCCCCTTCTCCGGTGGTGAAAAAGCCAGACTGGTGCTGGCGCTGATTGTCTATCAGCGGCCAAACCTGTTGCTGCTGGATGAACCGACTAACCACCTTGATCTGGATATGCGTGAGGCCATAGTGATGGCGCTGCAGGAGTTTGAAGGCGCTATTGTGATTGTGTCGCACGACAGGCATTTACTCAGTAGCTGTACCGACGAATTCTATTTAGTGGCGCAGGGTAAAGTAGCGCTATTTGACGGCGACTTAGTCGATTATTACCAGTGGCTGCAACAAGATGCCCGTCAGGCCACCACCGCCGCTGCCGCACAAGCGCCGCAAAGCGCTACCCCCCCACGTAAAGATCAAAAGCGCCTAGAAGCCGATTTGCGTAACCTATTGCGCCCGCTGAAGCAAAAGATAGACAAGCTGGAGCAGCAGCAGGAAAAGCTGACGCAAGAGCTGGCGACCATTGAGAGCAAAATGGCCGACCCGAATATTTATGATGCCAAGCGCAAAGCCGAGCTGACTGAGCTGTTAGCGAAACAGGCCAGCGCCAGCCAAAACCTCGCCAGCATTGAAGAAGACTGGTTTATAGCACAAGACGAGCTGGAGCAAAAAACCACTCAGTTTTGGCAAACCCATGCTTAGCAGCAGCAACCCTACAGCGCCCGGCGCAGAGCAGTTCTGGCAGTTTAGCCTTAAGCTATACCCTGCGATAAAGCCGCTGTGTTTAGACTGGCAAGACCGGCTGGGCGCCAATGTAAATCTGCTCCTGCTACTGTGTTATCTGGAGCAGCAACAGCTCAGTTTTTCTGCCAGTGCCTTAGCGCAGCTAAACACTGTGCTGGAAAATTTTAGCCGCCAGTTTACCCGACCACTGCGCCAGCTACGCCGCAGTGCCAGCCACAGCCCGCTAAACCCTACACAACAACAGCAACTAAAGCAGCATTTACTTAACGCAGAGCTGGAATTAGAACGCTTAGAGCAACAGTTATTGCTGGCACACTGCCCGGCACTCAACGCTACGCCGGCCCCATTAGTGGAGCACTATCTGGCACTGCTTAATGCCGACTTCGGTACGTTCAGTACAGAGTTAATTGATCTGCGTCAAAAGCTGGAGTTATTAGCCTGAGAGCGCCACTGAGATTTGATCTGTATCAGCTAACGGTAACATCACTTTACCTACACTTGCCGTAACAACACAGCAAGAGGGTATGATGATGAACCTGTGGCAAGAATTTATTAATGATCCGGTAATTTTTATCTCTTTTACCGGTTTGGCAATCGTGATTGGTCTGTGCATTTTTTATGCTATCTACTTTATGTACAAAGTAGAGCACGACCAGCCAAACACTAAGTAGCCCGCGCAGGCGCCGTGCTAATCAAGCTGCAGGTACTGCAGCTGCCTTTTACTCCTAATCAAGCTGCAGATACTGCAGCTTGTGGGGCACGCCATTCCAGGCATCGGCATCAGCCGGTGCTGGTTTTAGCTCACGGATATTGGGCCAAAGCTCCGCTAATTCGGCATTCAGCGCAATAAAACCCTGCTGCTCTGGCGGCACCTTGTCTTCTTGCACTATGGCATTGGCCGGACACTCTGGCTCACACAAACCGCAATCAATACAAATAGTCGGGCTAATTGCCAAAAAATTAGGCCCCTCAAAAAACGCATCAACCGGGCACACCGCTACGCAATCGGTGTATTTACATTTAATGCAGTTATCTAATACCACAAAGGCCATAGCACAGGTGCTCCTGTTGTTTAACACGGCTGATCATACTGCAGTGCATGCCAAAAAAACACGTTTGCCCGCATACATAGCTTAACAAGCGGGCCGCAGCTTTGATAAGGTTGTCGCTGCTTGATCGGGTAAAACATTGTCAGCGTACTAAGACACGTTATTAATTATAATGGAAACAATAACATGAGAAGAATGCTTCTATTGCTACTCCCGCTATTATTCAGCGCCGCCACCCTGGCTATGCCCAAAGTAGAATTTCGTAATATTAACCCAGGCGACCAGCAACAACTGGTGCTGCTAGTTAGCGACATTACGCAGTTGCGTGGTAGCGCTGCGCAAGTAGACAAGTTAACCGAGGGCCGCTTGAGTGCAGCAATAAAAGCTTCTGGTTTGAAAAATGAGTTTGGCCAAAGCAGAACGTTCTACGGTTTAACGCCCTTTGCCCAAATTACTCTGGTGGCTGCCACAGACAAAACGCTGTCACAGGCTGAGCTGCAACAACTTGGCGGTTATGCTGTAACAAGCTTTCCTGCTAACAGCGAGCAGCCAATTGCCGTATTTAGTGATGATGTAACGACTGAACTACCCGCGCAGGAAGCTTATATTGCGATGGGTGCCAGCATGCGCGATTATCACTTTGATATTTATAAAAAAGCTGGCGCAAAAACGTCACCGCGATGGTTAATAATGCATGCCACTGACAGCGTTGCAGCAGCCTTATATGAAAATGATCTACGCTACGTGGTTGACGGCATCTATTTAGCTCGCGATTTGGCATCCGAACCTGGCAAAACTATTTATCCGCAAACTTTTGTTGAACGGGTAACAGCTAAATTTGCCGGTTTAAAGAACGTCAACATCAAGGTGCTTGGCGTAAAAGAGATGCAAAAGCACAATATGGGCGCCCTGTTGGGGGTTGGTCTGGGCTCGGTGCATGAACCCAAATTACTGGTAATAGAATACACAGGCACAAGTAAAAATAGCGCCCCCATCGCTTTAGTGGGTAAAGGCATAACCTTCGATACTGGTGGTATCAGCATTAAACCCAACGACGGTATGTGGGCGATGAAATCGGATTTATCCGGTGCCGCTGCGGTTGCCGGTACGCTGCTGGCTGTTGCCTCGCGTGGCGAGAAAGTAAATCTGGTTGGCTTGATGCCATTAGCCGAAAATATGCCCGCAGGCGATGCCATCCGCCCGGGCGACGTGCTTACCACGATGCAAGGCACCACTATTGAAATTATCTCTACCGATGCAGAAGGCCGCCTGATTTTGGCCGACGCAGTGCATTACGCCCAGCATCAGTTTAAGCCCGCGATGTTGCTTAATATTGCCACCTTAACCGGCTCTGCTGCTCGTGCATTGAGCGATGAATACGCTGCACTTGTCACTCGAGACTGGGATTTGAGTGTTAAAATGATGAGTGTCGGTAAAGTAAGTGGTGAAGAAGTGTGGCCACTACCACTGCATCCAAATCATTTTAAACAAATAAAATCAGAGATTGCAGATATTAAAAATTCTGGCGCTGGCGATCCGGGTGCCAGTATTGGGGCGGCAGTGGTCGCCACCTTTGTTGATGAGCAACTGCCCTGGGTGCATTTGGATATCGCTGGTGTCGATTGGCTGAACGCCGATACTGCAGTCGCACCTAAAGGTTCACATGGCTGGGGCGTGCGCTTTATGGACCAACTGGTGCGTCAACAGGCAAAGCAACCCTAATCCACCGACTTGGACAGATAAAGCGTTACCTGTTGGCGGTGGCATTGGCGTAAAATAGCAGTATCTTGTGAGCTGCCAGGAATTACCCTGGCAGCAATGACACCGATACGGAACCTTTATGCTGCGTCTTACCGAAATAAAACTGCCTTTAAACCACGAAGAAAGTGCCATTAACGCGGCCATTCTGGCCAAGTTAGCTATCAAAGCCGAACAATTACACAGCGTGAATGTGTTTAAACGCGGTATAGACGCACGAAAGAAAACCGATATTCAGCTGATTTACACCCTGGATATAGAAGTAGCTAACGAAGCTCAGCTACTAAAAAGCTTTGCTAAAGATCCACATGTGAAACCTGCGCCAGATACCAGCTACAAGTTTGTCGCCCAGGCGCCAGCCAATTTAACCGAGCGGCCTATTGTGATTGGTCTTGGCCCCTGCGGTTTATTTGCAGGCTTATTGTTGGCGCAAATGGGCTTTAAGCCCATTATTCTCGAGCGCGGCAAAGAAGTGCGTGAGCGCACCAAAGACACCTTTGGCTTTTGGCGCGGCAAATCTCTTAACCCCGAGTCTAACGTACAGTATGGTGAAGGGGGTGCTGGCACCTTTTCTGACGGCAAGTTATACAGCCAGGTAAAAGACCCGAAGCATTACGGCCGCAAAGTAATGAGCGAGTTTGTTGAGGCAGGCGCGCCAGCCGAGATTATGTATGTTAGCAAGCCACACATCGGCACCTTTAAGCTGGTGGCGATGGTGGAAAAAATGCGCGCCAACATTATTGCCCTAGGCGGCGAAATCCGCTTTAGCAGCCGGGTGGATGACTTACACATTACTGATGGCCAGCTAACCGGTTTAACCCTGTCAACCGGCGAGCAGCTACACAGCAAGCATGTGGTGCTGGCGGTGGGCCACAGCGCCCGTGATACCTTCCAGATGCTGTATGACAAAGGCGTCTATGTTGAGGCCAAGCCGTTTTCCATCGGTTTTCGTATAGAGCATGAACAATCAATGATTGACGAGTGCCGCTACGGCCCCAACGCCGGCAACCCGATTCTAGGCGCGGCGGATTACAAGCTGGTACATCACTGCAGCAACGGCAGAAGCGTGTACAGCTTTTGTATGTGCCCGGGTGGCACAGTCGTGGCTGCTGCCTCTGAACCCGGCGGTGTGGTCACCAATGGCATGAGCCAGTATTCGCGTCATGAGCGCAACGCCAACAGCGCTATCGTTGTTGGTATAGACCCTGAGCGTGACTACCCCGGCCACCCACTGGCGGGTATTGATCTACAGCGCAAACTGGAGCAGCAGGCGTTTAAACTGGGTGGTGAAAACTACCATGCGCCGGCACAGCTGATTGGCGATTTTCTCGCAGGCAAGCCGTCTACTGAGCTGGGCGAGGTAAAACCATCCTACACCCCCAATATCACCCTGACCGACTTGGCGCAGGCGCTGCCAGATTTTGCCGTAGCCGCCATTCGTGAAGCGATACCGGCGTTCGATAAGCAAATAAAAGGCTTTGCCAAAGCCGACGGCCTGTTAACCGGCGTAGAGACCCGTACCTCATCGCCTATTAATATTAAACGCGGCAGCGACTATCAAAGTATTAATACCCGCGGTTTGTACCCTGCCGGCGAAGGCGCAGGTTATGCCGGCGGTATTTTATCGGCCGGTATCGACGGCATTAAGGTTGCCGAAGCAGTTGCTCTGGCGATATTAGCAGAGACGCAGGCAGGCGCAGCCGTATAAGTATCAGTGCCTGAGCATGAACGACAGAACGGCACGGCAATACTATCGCAATGGCCCGCCACACCGGGCCGGTGCCGATGTCAGCTTTGCCGATCTGGTGAAAATTTTTGGTTTTAACAGCATTCATATTGGCCGCTGGGTAACCGCTGACGAGCAGCAGCGGGCGGCTAACCTGTTTTTTGATGCGCTGTGTGATTTACAGCAACTACTGCAGGTGCCGACGCAGGTTATCTCATTAAATGGTAGCCTGGCACTGACCTACGGCATAGGCGGCCGGCCCGGTGTGTGCGCGCATTATCAGCCGCAGGGGCGCATTCTGGCGCTGGCGAAAAATGCCGGCGGCGGCAGCCTGGCACATGAGTGGTTTCATGCGTTTGATCATTATGTCGCAGCGAAAATGTTTCAGCCGGCGCCCCAAGCCGGGCTATTTGCCTCGCGCTGCTGGGTAAACGACTACGTACTGCAGCTTCACCCACTCAACCAGCAATTGTCGCACGCCTTTGAAAGTTTGTTTGTCAGTGCTGACGGCCAAAATGAGAGTGACTATTTTCGCCGCTGCCGGGCGCTGGACGAGCGCTTTAGCCAGCTGTATCTGGCTTTGCCAGAGGAGATGGCGGCCAGGGCATTTGAGCATATGCTGCAGCGCCAGAGCCTGAAGAACAGCTTTTTGGTCGCCGGTACCTTACAAAGCTCACTGGCAAAACTGGGCGCATACCCAGAGCCGGCATTAACAGACCGGCTAAGCCAGCTTTGGCTGGGTTATTTTAGTACGCTGGGGCAGGCATTACAGCGAGGTTAACTGTTAAAACAGCAGTGAACCGGCTTAGGCGCTACTGCGTTTTGGTGCCACAGCTTGGTGTAGCTGCACCCGGTTACCGCCACTGCTTTTGGCCTGATACATCGCATTGTCGGCCAGTAATAGCAGCGCTTTAATGTCCTGGCTGTGGCCGGGGTACAGCGCCACACCTATGCTGGGCAGTACCTGAAGCAGATGGCCGGCCAGCGCAAACGGGGTTTCCAGTGCACTACGTACCTTTTCTGCCAGCGCCATAGCGCTATCGGCACCGTCTACCTGCTCCAGTAAGATAACAAATTCGTCACCGCCAAAGCGGGCCACGGTATCGCTGTGGCGTAAACTGCCGACAATACGCTTAGCGGTATGCTGCAACAGTTCATCACCTACCTGATGGCCGTGGCTGTCGTTTACTTGCTTAAACTTATCCAGGTCCAGATACAGCAGTGCGAATTGGCCCTGCTCGCGCTGCGCCCGGGCCATGGCTGAACGCACTCTGTCGTCAAACAGCTCGCGGTTCGGCAAACCAGTCAGCTGATCATACAGCGCATTACGCTGCAAGCGCTGCAGCATTTGTTTGCGCTCTATCGCCACGGCCACCTGCACCGAGACAAATTCCAGTAGTGCTATTTCACTATGCGTGTAAGCCGCAGCCATCGGCGCATTGTGTACCATCAGCACGCCAATTACGGCAGTTTGCGATTTTAGCGGCAAGCCCAGCCAGTTTACCGGCAATACTGATATTTGCTGGCGCAGCAGGGCCGGTAGGTCTTGTGGCTCACCCGGCTGCAGGTTAATGGTTTCACAGCGCTGCATCACCTGATGACACAGCAGCATCAGATTATCGCTGTCATCTTCCTCTGACACAGCGCTTAAGCGGGCATCGTGCACAAACTCCAGCTGGGCACTGTCTTTTTGCGCCAGCAAAATAGCAAAGCGCTGCATTGGCACCAGCTCAGCAATGATCTGCTGAATGCTCTGATAGAGCGCGGTTAAATCGTCACAGGCAAAAGCGGCTTCAGAAATGGCATACAAGGCCCTTTGGCGGGCTTCAATGGTTTTACTGCGGCTTATGTCACGCGCCACCGCCACCCGGCGTTTATCGCTGGCCGACCAGCGCGCCGACCACAGTAAGTGCACTACCTGGCCATCTTTGCGGATATAGCGGTTTTCAAAGTCAATTTTTACCGCGCCGGCGTTAATCTCTGCCGCCGCTTTTAGCGTGCGCTCTCTGTCGTCCGGGTGTACCAGCTCTATCATCGGCCGGCCCAGCATTTCTTCTGGCGTATAGCCAAAAATACGTTCGGCACCGCTGCTGACAAATTCAAAGCGGCCGAACTTGTCCACCACGCAAATCGCGTCCAGCAGCAGATCGATATAGTTACTCAGCAACTGATAGCTTGGTGCCGTCATCGAAGCTGCCCCGTCAGCTTAAAATAATGCTAAGCTGTTTCAGCAAACTCAGAAACAGACTTTGGCCGTGCTATTACAGAGTGTAGCTCCCAAAAATACTGATGCGAATCATACTGCAGGTAGTTCATATCGATGCTCACCATTTTATTGGGGTCTGAAACTACAAATTGTGCTGGCCCGTATTCAGCCAAAGGCTTACTCTTCTTATCGTCAGCAGAAAAATAACTTACAAAATCGTGTTGCAGTTCAATAGAAAGAGGATAAGTCAGACTATCGTCAGGCATGGAATATTGATTCACTTGCAGCACCACACTCATTGCACTGTCTTGCTCAATACCATATTGCTGTGTAATAAAAGCGCTAACCTGTTGGTAAAAGGCATTCCAACCACCGGGCAAACTTTTATCATGATTAAAATAATGTACTGCCCAAGTTATGGCAGGAAATGCTGATGGTTCTTGAGTTACAAACTTGAGCATCGCCTGTAAAAAGTCGATAGCACGAATATCATATTGCCATTGCAAATAACGAATTACGTACCTCAGCAATGAGTAACCATCCGCCATGGTATAAATCTGATACATTTGCTTCATCCACCGCAAATCCTGCTCGGTGTAACTAAAGGATGAGATCAGATAGTTATTTTCATCGACCTCTATTTTGTACTTCGCAATATAGTCCGGATCAGCCATCGGGCTATTTGGTAACAATTGCGTTGGGTAAGCCTTCACCGACACATCCATATCAATATAACGCTGCAAATCCTTATTAAACGCATCCACCGTGATACCGGGCAAACCAAGCATTAAATCTGTGGACAATGGCAACTTTAGGTCGGAGAAAATCTTAGCCAGTTCGTCATAGCGCTCAGTGCGGATATTCTTCCGGTTGATCACCTCAAGTGTTTTCTCATCAGTTGTTTGAATTGAAATTATGCCTTGACTGATAATGCCACCTTCAGTGAACACCTTAATAATTTCAACCAGTCTCCAGGTTGAGTTTTTCGTGTAGTTAACCACAACCTCTTGTGGGAACCCATAACGCTGCTTTGTCTCTACAATAAAACGCGAAATGTCTATATCTCTGTCATATAAACCATAGTTCGCATCAGCTATCCACATAACCCGCACGTTATTCCGGCCTATCCAGTCAATCTCCGCTTTTACCCGCTCAAGGTCAAAGACACGAATCTTCTGATTAGTTGCTGATCCCCAATCACAAAAAGTGCAACCGTAAGGGCAACCGCGGTTTGTTTCTATTATCGCAGCCTCAACCCTGCCGCCGTAACCGTCAAAATAGCCAGACAAATAAGGTGAAGGCACGGAATCAGGCTCCTTCATCCGAGGCCGCGAAGGTGTTCGGATAAGTTTCTCTGCTAAATCATCTCGAAAAGTAATACCTGCCACTGCTGACATTCGGTAACTATCGAACCCAATATCACCACGCTCATCGCGCGATAAATTAGCAAAAATTTCTGTAATGGTGACTTCACCTTCACCATGCGCAGCAATATCTACTGATTGATGCTGCTGCATGAAGTCTTCACAGGCCTGAGCATAGTCAGGTGTGCTGGGGCCGCCATGTATCGTAAGATTACGCTTATCATGTTTTTTTATAGCATCACTGATCTCAATATTGAGCTCCAGTGACCACATATAATTTGAGAATAACCATACGCCCGGGCCAAACTTCCGATATGGGCCATTCAACAAATCCGCAGGCTCCAGGAAATTTAATGGGATCAGCTGAAAGTGCTGCAGTAATGCGCCATCCTCATAATGTTTTAACGCACTAAAAAGCACACCTAACGCCAACGGAAAGTGATTTTCCATGTGCGGCACAAAATAAACCGGTATACGCTGGTCTGGCATGAGCTGCTGCCAAGATTTCGCTGAAATATCAGCTCCCGGAGTCTCGCTGCTAAATTGGGGAAGTTCCTCTTCGGCGGCCGACGAAAGTGTTTTTTTACTCACCAATATGCCTGCCGCAAAAAGCTGCTGTGCGAGCAAGGCTAGCTCACTTTGCGAAGAGAAAAATACTGCTTTATCTTCCATCACCTGCGCAAGCGAAGCGCCTTCGCCAAAGCTCATTAGTGCGATAACAGCCTCAACAGTAAAGTGATAATGACACTGATGTTTTGCTGACCAGGTTAAAAAGCCCTCATCACCCAATAACACAGCGGCATGAGCACTTACACAAAGCTCGGCAGGTAGTTGCTCACCAGACATGGAGCACTCTGACAAAACGCGCGCATTCAAACTCTGCTCTGTTTTGGGTGTCGTCACCAGTACATCGGCCTGATTGAGCTGCTGTAGCCTTATCTCAACCTGAGACGCTGTGACATTTGGCAGTAAGGCTTTCACCCAAGCATGATTTAAAAACGCAGAGGTAATTTCCTGCTCATTACTACTATGCCAATAAAATGACAGCAGCAATAAATCGAGTTCTGTGACGGCGAAAGGCCTTCTGACACCTGAAATTAGCGTCAATATCATTTTGCCTTTGCGCTGTAATAGCATGTAATCCTTGTTCAATACCACCGACTTGCTCCAACTTTTCGCTGCTCTGGCATACGCCTTATTTATTGGCAACAATCTAGCACGACACCTATGCGGTGAGCAAAATACCAGTGCGGTTTTTAAACAGTAAGGTGTGCACAATTACGCCATACCAGCGCGTAGATAGTCAGCTGCGGGTTGGCGCCTAAGCTGGTCGGTAAAATGGAGCCGTCAAATACCGACAGGTTTTGTAGCTGATGGTGGCGGCCGTTTGGGTCGACCACACCTTTGTTAACTTGTGACAACCGCCGCTAATTTTTGAATGACTCTACTGAGGTTTTTGGATTGGCAGCCTGAATAAATCTAACCAAAGCATCTAATTTGAGACCCAGATCAAGAATTGAAAAATCCGGCTGATACTCTCTCACAATAAATTGCGCGACTTTTACTTTACTCGCCTGGGCTTCCTTTGATTTGGCGCGCTTTGCTTTGATAGTAAGACGATTATCAAAATCGCCCAGCCCATTTGAAATCTCCGACTCAGGGTGAACCGAAGTTAACGCAGCCGATATTTGCTCAGCGGGTAAATAATTTTCGACTTCTCTTCCTTTTGTTATCCAACAAAACCGCTGCTGCTCTTCAAATGAGCTTTTCAATCGTTTTGTATTTTCCTTTAAGTGTGCCATTGGTTTACTTCGATCAGAGTCCATTAGAATTGCTGAGTTACGGTTCATTCTGCTTAGTGAAATAAAATCCTCAAGTAACTCCGTCTCATCTCCACCAGTGATATGGTGGGATAACTGACCACCATAAAACATGATAGAGAAATGCACGCCCTCTAATAGATCTGGTGCTTTTTTGCTTAACCACCAATTTAGGTAAATACGGTCAGATGGCCCTTCAACCCAAATGATGCTGTTGGTTTGCAGTAAATCAGACGGGTGATAACCAAGATCCCAGCACACTTGTGCCCGATGCTGATCAGCAGTGATATGTCGCACTTTGGATTGGCCATCTTCAAGCCGAACATGATAGATCTCAGCGTCTTTGACATCCATAAAAGCGGCAGAATGCGTGGTAATAAAATATTGATTAGTGGTAGATTTTTGTAGATAGCGGATAAGCTTTTTCTGTAATAGCGGGTTTAAATGCAGTTCCGGCTCTTCCAAGCAAATCACTGTCTCATCATGTAAGGTACAAGCTACAGCTAAAATGATGACTTCGTGAATACCTGAGCCAAGTGATTCTATCGGCAATACCTTGCCATTCATATGTACGTGGATAGTGTTGCGCTCATACGGAACCGTAATTCTGGCGTTATCAGAATCAACCACTTCGCGCAGAAACTGGTTTATTGCATCAAATTTATCCCTTAGTGACTGCTTGAGGATATTAGGACTTTCAAGCTCTGCCAGTCTTTCTATAATCCCTTCACCACCAAAACCTTCCGGTGCGGAACCAGTTTTCCCTACGGCACGAATGGCTGGTACAAATACAGATTGGAATTTGCTTGGTAATGGAGGTGCCAAGCTCGGCCATATTTTGGACAACTTTGATTGGACAGACTCATTTCGTCCAAATGAATACGACGTCCCACTCAAATTCTGTAACATAAAATCAACACTACTTTGTGGCAGAACATTCTCAGGAAAGAATGGAGTTATCACAGATGAGTTATGTGCATAATAAAACCATAGCCTCCCATCACTATTCGTCATATGAGAGATTAATTCTCTTAAAAACTTTAGTGCCTGTAGCTTTTCGCGGTCACCTGATCCCCACTGCCGTTTTTGAATCTTGTCCTCTAGGTTTTGAACCTCTTCGAGGATAACCTTCTCTTTATCCGACTCAATCAAAAATGAAAATTCAGCCGCAGGAATATGGGAATCTAGCTTGTCCAACACCAGTTTCCTTTCAATCAACTTGGGTAGAAGTCTATGCACACCATATAAAACGTTCGATTTACCGCTATTATTCTGGCCGATAAAAAGATTTATCTGAGCAAACTTGGGAAAAAACTGCGGGGTGGGCCCAAAGCTTCTATAACCCTGAATACCGAAGCTTGAGATAGTTTTCTTGTATTTACCGCTCATATCCGTCCCTGAAAACAGCTTTTGGACACTATAGGTACACAGAACAGAATAGGCAACAGGTTAAATATCAGCCATCGCTGTTACGGCGTCGCTGCTTAAGCTCTTCTTCTTGCTGTAAAAAACGTAGCCGCGCTTCTTGCTGTTTGTGTCGAGCAGCCAGGTGCTGTTGCACCTGCTGCACCTCCTCAATTGTGCCACGCTGCACTAAATGGCGAATATCATTGTCATAACACAGGCTTTCGTTGTGTACCCACACTTCCATTGTTATGCGATTACTTAATAACGTAGTCATTGGGCACGGCGCGTAACCTGCCTGATCAGCCTGGCTACGCCAGTGTGATGCAACCAGAAAATTACCACCAAATAGCACCAGCAGACTTGCCAACATTAACATTGCCAGCGCTTTCTCAGCTTTTTTGAAAAAGCTTGTTTCCTTTTTCAACACGCAGCGGTAAAAAAAGTACAGCAAAAATAGTAAGCAGCCAGTAGCACCACCAAGCATGACTCCCGGCCCGTAACCGTGCATGGTACTGATTACGATTAGCGGCAGCCGGTCAGCCAACATGACAGTGTGCTGGTTCCATTCATGGATAAAAATTAACAAGCCAACAACTGCCAATACCAGCATCAACAAGCTGATAGACAATGCCATAGCTGACAGTTTCAATACATTCTGTTTAGCTACCATTACCAACGGAACCCCGGCCGTCTCAAAGAGTTGAGATAGCTACGCACAGAATTAGCCAGCTGTCGCCTTACTGCTCGGCCAGCAGCACCGATAACATAATAAAAGCCGGCGGAAATATCTTGTTTAACCTTTTCTTCAGTTCTTTCAAGATGTTCAACTAAAGCACTGGTAATGCCGTAATGCTGATCTACCTGATAAAGCATCCAGGCTATGCCAATCGCCACAACCAGTCCAACTGCCACTGGCACTACCGCAATAGAAGTAAACGCAGCTGCTGTTATAGCAGCGGCATATCCGGCTGCACTGGCAATAACTGCCTTAACAATATCGGTACTTACGGTTGCCAGCCAGTTAGTCCAGCGGAACTCGTCTTTAAACAGCCAGGTTAACGAGTTGATAGAAATCGAGAATATGACTGAAATTAACAGACCGCCTTTTGCCGACTCTTTAAGTGCCTGGCCACCCACGCCCATACTCATTACTTTGGTATTATTTGCCAAGTAGCGGGTGCCCGTCAGGACTTGGCGCAAGCCTGCACGACCTTTGAAAACGATGTACTGTTTACCACCCTGAGTCTGCACGTAATATCGCCCTAACATGCTGCCCGAGCGTCTCATATCTATTGCCAAGGCAGACAACATTTTGGCATCAGAGCCGGCAGCTATCGCTGTTCCACCGAACTCACGGCCATAATGGTCTAAATGCTTTACCAGCGGAGTTTCTGTTAATGCTAAGAAATGCGCTTGAATTTGCTGCATGCTTTTGCCAGCGCTTTTTTGCTCTGCAACCCAAACTTGAATTAATTCATCAGCATTTAACACATAAATATCGTGTTGGTGATTTTTGAATGCCGCATCCAATGCGTCACGTTGCATTTGAGTGTTAGACATCAGCTATCGTCCTTGAGGTATATAAATTATTAACAGGACGTTATTAAAGCATTGAAATAAGCTGTTGGCAATTACGCCATACCAGCGCGTAGATAGTCAGCTGCGGGTTGGCGCCCAGGCTGGTAGGTAAAATGGAGCCATCGAATACCGACAGGTTTTGTAGCTGATGGTGGCGGCCGTTTTGATCGACCACGCCCCTGGTGGGGTCTGTACTCATATTACAGCCACCCATCACATGGGCCGATACCACGGTTTGCTTAAGCTTTTGCATCGTTAAGCTTTGTATTGCCGTTTTGGCCTCTGCCCAGCTACGATAAAGTTTGGCATCGTGGTGGATTGGCAATACCTGCTTGGCGCCAGCGGCGAATTGTAGCTCGGCCATGGACAGCAGCGCCTGGCGCATGCCTTGCCACAAATAGTCGCTAATTGGATAGTCCAGCACCGGCTGCTGCGCATCGTCTAACTGCACGGTGCCGCCCTGGCTTTGTGGGTGAAAGCCATCACGCAGCAGCGCTATGGTCACTTGCAGCTGATTAAATTGCTGCATTAAGGCAGCATGCGCCTCGCCATGACCAATCAGCTTGGTGGCCATAAGCACCGGATGCAGTGGTGGCACTTCCAGTTTAAATCCTGCCTGTTCGCTGTTATCCGGCCAGACAAACTGATCAGAATAGATCGACTGTGGCGCACCGCTATGGCCATAAATTGCCTCGTCAAACACCGCGCCGGAGATCACCGTCGGGTGCAAATAGGTATGTTTGCCCAGCCGGCCAGACGGATTAGGTACCTTCGAGCGTAGCAGCAGCGCCGGGGAGCCAATAGCGCCGGCAGCGACTATATAATGTGTAGCCCGGATGCTGATTTTAATGTCGGTACGTGGCTGAAAATACTCATCAACCGGCACTGCCTCCAAACCGGTTACGCTGTCGCCCTGCCAGTTAAGTTTGCGCACCGAAATACGTGAGAGCAGCTTAGCCCCCAGGGCCAGCGCAGAGGGAATGGTGCTTACCAGCATCGACTGCTTGGCATTAATCGGGCAGCCCATGCCGCAATAACCCAAGTTGGCGCAGCCATTAACGTTGCGGTTAATAACGGTGTACTGCCAGCCCAGTTTTTCACAGCCTTGCTGCAGTTTGGCGTTATTGGCATTGGGCGGTATCGGCCACTGATGGATATTCAGCCGCTGCTCGGCCTTGGCAAAATAAGGTGTTAAATTGTTATCGCCAGTAAAATTGAGGCCAAATTCGCTTTGCCAGTAGTTAAGCGTTGGCTGTGGGGTGCGGATAGAGGTGGTCCAGTTGACTGTGGTGGAGCCACCCACTGTGCGGCCCTGTAAAATACCGATAGCCTGATCGCGGGTTTTGCGCGCAGCACCTTCCTGATATAAATTCGGGTAGGCCCAGCGCTCCCCCATAACAAAATCGTCACGGGTGTAATAGGCTCCCTCTTCTAACAGCAACACCTTAAAGCCCGCCTGCGCCAACTGCTCAGCCGCGATACCGCCACCGGCACCGGAGCCAATAATGACGATGTCAGTATCAAATTGCTGATCTTGCGTAAATTGGCTGGCATCTAAGTGGTTGACTGACATCTGTCTATCTCATTAATCTGCTGAAAAAGGGCTGAAGCGACGGTACAAAGTGTCCGCACGACGTGTATTCAGAGTGCCGTTGTTGTAGTTGCGACAAGGAAATTCTCACTTCGCCGCCTTCAACAGCACGTCCCTGTGCTGTCTCAGCCTGCGCGGCATCCCTGCCGCTGCTACGTAAGAACACCTTGTCACAACTTGTCGGCGCATCTGACAAGCCTATCTAAACCTTGGCGCAGTATAAGCCAGCGCTTGCCAGTGCTCACTTTGACCATAATAAGCCCCATATAGCAGCTCGCGCAGACCATGATAGGCTTGCTGCAACAGGTTAAGGTAGCTGTCGCGCCAGCGCTGTAATAACTCAAGACGTTGCATAACGCTCAGCTCGGGTAAGTTACTGAACTGGCCGGTTAAGCCCAGTTGGCTAAGCCGATTGGCCAATAAATTAAACAACTGATGCAGCTCCTGCTGCTGGCGCAGTGGCAGGTATGGCATAAACTCGGAAACCGCTTGCTGGGTACGGGCAATTTGTTGCTGTGCCAGGGTCGGATCTTGGGGTAAAACCCCGTACAATAGCGCAGGTAACAATGCAGCGAGTACCCACTGGCGGTTGTCCGTGTCTGGCCGCAGGCTATGCTGCCACAGGCTAATGCCCAACGAGGCGCTAGCAGCCAGGGCAATGCCAGAGAAGATAAACTGCCGCCGATCCATAACGTATTACCTTGAGTAAAAGTTAACTCATTGTTTATCAGGACACGCTAATTTGCAAGCTCAGATCAGACCAGTAAAGCCCGCACCTTTTCAGCCTGCCTGGTGGCTGAAACACGCCCATTTGCAGACCATCTTTGCCAAATATTTAAGCCCGAAACAGCGCCTGACCACAGAGACCGAACTGTTCAGTTTGCCCGATGGCGACGAAATTCAGTTAAATTGGCTTAAGCAGACAGCCACTGACGATAAGGCGCCTTTGCTGATTTTACTGCACGGTTTAGCCGGCGATATTAACAGCCATTATATTCAGGCCATGCTGGCCCAGTGTCACCTGCTTAACTGGCCGGCAGTGCTGATGCATTTTCGCGGCTGCAACGGCAAGCCTAATAAGCTGCCCCGCGCTTATCATAGCGGTGACACTGCGGATGCCGCTTTGGTGATTAGCGAAATAAAACGGCGCTACCCAGCACGACCATTAGTAGCAGTGGGTTACTCGCTGGGCGGTAATGTATTACTAAAATACTGTGGCGAACAGGGTGCAGCCAACCCGCTAAGTGCCGCCGTGGCGGTATGCCCGCCCCTGTCGCTGGCCGCCTGCGCCAAACGCATTAACAGCGGCGCCAGCAAAGTTTATCAGCGCTATTTGCTGGGCCGGCTAAAACGCAGCACGCTGGCAAAACTTGCGCAATTTCAGGATTTTCCGCTACCGCTTACCCCAGAGCAGGTGCAGGGCTTTAGCAGCATAGAGCAGTTTGACCAGCATTACACCGCGCCAATTCACGGCTTTTTAAATGCGCAGGATTACTACCACAAAGCCAGCGGCAAAGCGTTTTTGCGTCATATCCGTATACCCACGCTGATTATCCATGCCAAAGACGACCCATTTTTAAGTGACGAGGTGATCCCAGCGCAGGAGGATCTCAGCCCGCACATTCATTATGAACTGACCCAAGGCGGCGGCCATGTCGGTTTTGTCTATGGCAGCGTGCTGAAGCCGCAGTTCTGGTTAAACCAGCGTATTCCACAGTTTATTATTGAGCAGTTAACACTATGATAATTCCCTACACCGACATTGCTGAAGATACGCTAAACAACCTGATTGAATACTATGTGTTGCGCGAAGGCACCGACTACGGCGAGCAGGAAGTAACACTGCTTGAAAAAGTCGCCGCCGTGAAACGTCAGCTAAAAAGCGGCGAGGTGGTCATCGTATATTCCGAGCTGCACGAGACGGTAAACTTGATGCCAAAGCAGCTGTTTTTACAGCAGCAGGACGAACAGCACAGCGCGTCATAAAAACATCACCAAGCTTACATTAAATTGTCATTACAGCAGCTGACACTGGTTTATTAATTTAATAATAAACTCAGGAACTTCAGCATGTTAAAACGTTCTTTGCTGGCACTTAGCTTAGTGTCTATCTTATCTGGCTGCTCGTTAGATGGCGATGATGGCGCATTGGGTGCCACCGGCCCGGCCGGACAAACGGGCCAAACCGGTCAGCCGGGTAAAGACTTACCGCGCGCGCTCAATATTGAAGTGGTCGGCCGTTTTACCACCGGTATTTACGGTAAGTCCGCAGCTGAAATCGTACAATTTCACAAAGCATCTCATTCGGCTTTTGCCATTAACGCCGCTGAAAACCGCATTGAAGTTATTGCGCTGGCAAACCTGCCCATAGCAGCAGTGGGTAATGGCATTACCGATGATAGTTTAAGCTCGGTGCCTTTTACTTTTGCTGATAGCGTGAGTGTTAAAAATGCACAGGGCAATGATGTCACTGTGTCCTTGGGCGAAGCCAATTCAATCGCGATTTATGGCGACTTGTTAGCCATCGCCGTAGCGGCACCACTGAAGACCGATAACGGCGCGGTATTGTTTTATAACCTCAGCGCCAATGGCAGCGGCAGCTTTGTTAAAGCCGTTGCAGTAGGTGCCCTGCCCGATATGCTGACCTTTACCCCAGACGGTAATAAGGTGCTGGTTGCCAATGAAGGCGAGCCGGACACCAACTACAACGCCGATCCGGAAGGCAGTATTTCCGTCATCAGCCTAACCGATGGCGTACCGGCCGACCTGGCACAGACGATTAATCTCACTACAGACATGATGTTTAGCTCAGATTTGCTTTCAGCAAGTGATTACGATACCGATGCTAAGCGCCGCACCTTGCTGCAAACTGCTGGGGTAAAATTTGCCGGCCCGGCCGGTACCACCGTAGCGCAGGATTTAGAGCCCGAGTACATCACCGTAGCTGCAGACAGTAAAACCGCCTGGGTGTCACTGCAGGAAGCCAATGCAATTGGCATTATTGACCTGGACGCCATGAGCATAGAAGTGAAAGCGCTGGGGTTAAAAGACTGGGGCCAATACTTGATTGATTACACCAATGAGGACGAAGTGGCCTCTTTTCGTAAACTGCCAAACGTCTATGGCTTGTATCAGCCCGATTCAATCGCCTCTTATCAATGGAATGGCGCTACCTTTATCGTGTCAGCGAACGAAGGCGACTCGCGTGATTGGGATGCCTACTCAGAGGATATCCGCGCAGCTGATATTATTGACCCGGACGAGCTGAATAAAACCTTTAGTACAGAATTACAAGCCTTGTATGACGCCTCCGGTGGCGATGATGGCTTAGGCAGGTTGAAAGTGACCGCCGCGCTGGTCGACCCGGATAACGATGGCGTTGTAGAAAAGCTCTACGCCTATGGCGCTCGCTCGTTCTCAATCTGGGATCAAAACGTCAACATGGTGTACGACTCCGGTGATGATTTTGGCCGTATTTCCGCCGCTATTTTGGGCAATAACTTCAACAGCGCCCATACCGAGAACAAAGGCGATAACCGCTCGGATGACAAAGGCGGCGAGCCTGAAGCTATTGAGGTCGGCACCATTGCAGGCCGAACCTATGCCTTTATTGCACAGGAGCGTAGCGGTGACTTATTTGTTTATGATGTCACCAACCCGTTTCAGGCCAGCTTTGTCAGTCACTATATCAACCGCGACTTTGACGTCAGCTTTGAATTGGATGACGACCTGACCGAGCCGTGTGATATCACTGAAGGCATGGACTGTACCGAAGTGCCATTGGCAGGGGATTTGGGTCCGGAGAGTATTAAATTTGTCTCCGCCAGTGACAGTCCGAATGGCAATGCCTTATTGATTATCGGTAACGAAGTCAGCGGTACAGTAACCGTATATCAGGTCACCGAGCAGTAAAACCCGTTGCGAGCCGGCAGCAAACCGGCTCGCATTCTCACCTCACTGTTAGTATACTGCTGCCGTCTAAGTAAAACGGAGTGTTGTAACCAACCTGTATGAGCCTTTTAATCGCTTTTGTCGTTTTGTCAATTGCAGTATCCTTTGTCTGTTCTATCCTCGAAGCAGCCCTGCTGTCGATTACCCCAAGCTACATTGCCCAGCAAAAACTGTCCCGGCCTAAACTGTACGAACAGCTTAAAGTGCTAAAAGACAAGATAGATCAGCCGCTGGCGGCCATTCTTACATTAAATACCGTGGCGCATACCGTGGGTGCAACCGGTGTCGGCGCTCAGGTAACGATAGTGTTTGGCGATGGTTATCTGGGGATCGCCTCGGCGGTGATGACCATCCTTATTCTGGTGTTGTCGGAAATTATGCCGAAAACCATAGGCGCGCGTTACTGGCCACAACTAGCACCCATATTGCCTTTTGTGCTGAACAGCATGATCACACTGCTTAAGCCGTTTATCTGGTTATCTGATCAAATAATGAAGTTATTCGGTGGCGGCCAGCACGAGCATGACTTACGTCAGGAAATTAAAGCCTTAACCGTCTTAGGCCGTGAGCTGAATAAGCTGGATGAAGACGAGCAGCGCGTTATCGCGAATATTCTCGACCTGCACGACATTAAAGTACGCGACATTATGACGCCGCGTACCGTGTGTGAAACCGCAAGTCCTGAAGAGTCTTTAGATGCCTTTGCCGAGCGGGTAAAAGTAGGCCAGTTTTCCCGCTACCCGGTGCTGGATAAAGACGAAGCGCCGTTGGGTATCGCCTTTCGTTATGACATGCTCGATATTACCGATCAGCAAACCGTGGCCGATATTATGAAGCCGGTAAAAGTCATTTCCGACAAAATGAGCGCAGAGCAGTTAATGACCCAGCTAATGCACGAGCGCCAGCATATGTGTTTAGTGTACGACGAATACGGCAGTTGGCTGGGGCTGGTTACCATGGAAGACGTAATAGAAACCATTATTGGTCAGCCGATTATGGATGAAACTGATGACATTCCTAACATGCGCCGTTTTGCCAAACGCCGTTGGGAGCACAAATTAAAGAATCTGTCTGACGATTAACCGCAACATAAGAAACAGGCCGCTATTGCGGCCTGTTTTATGAGTAAATCACTAATGCACTTACACTTTAAACTTACTGACCAGCTCATTTAGCTGTACCGCTAGGCGGGTTAACTCGCTGGCACTTGCAGTAGTCTGGCTGGAACCTTCCGCCGTTTGCGCGGCTAAATCACTGATGGTGACAATATTGCGGTCAATTTCGCGCGCCACTTTAGACTGCTCTTCTGCAGCACCGGCTATGACGTGGTTCTGATCGCTTATCGCCATAATGTTCTCTGAAATCAGCTCCAACGCATCTGCCGCCAGCTTAGCCACATTCTGCGCATTGTCGGCATTACCACTGATAAGCTGCATTGCATTGACAGCTTCTTTTGCTGACGCTTGTACCTGCTGGATCATCTGCTCAATTTCGCCGGTCGAGGTTTGAGTGCGATACGCCAGGCTACGCACTTCATCAGCCACCACAGCAAAACCACGGCCGGCTTCACCGGCGCGGGCTGCTTCAATAGCGGCGTTTAGTGCCAACAAGTTGGTTTGGTCAGCGACACTGCGAATGACTTCCAGCACCTGGTTAATCGACGACACTTTGTCGGCCAGGGTATTAATCACCTGGGTGCTCTGGCGCACATCAGCATTCATTTTTTCAATTACGCTGCTGGTTTGCACCACTTTCTGCGAACCATCTTTCGCTAGGTTGGCTGACTGCGACGAAGCTTCCGACGTTTTAAGGGCGGTGCCGGCCACTTCATCTACCGCAGAACTCATCTCGGTAATCGCTGTCGCTGCTTGCTGTACTTCGTCATTTTGCAGTTGAAGTGCCTTAGCAGACTCATCGGTAATCACATTTAATTCTTCTGCCGCAGACGCCAACTGACTGGAGGAGCTGGCAATATGTCCAATAGCATCACGTAGCTTTTGCTGCATTTGCTTTAAGGCCTGGGCTAAATCAGTTAACTCGTCACTGCCTTCGACCATTAAGGGCTGAGTTAAATCGCCATCGGCAATATAGCGGGCAGACTGCACCGCTTGAGCCAAAGGCCCGTTTACACTGCGAGAAATTAATATCGCTATGCCAATGGCTATGGCAATAGCAAAGATAATTAAGACAATAACAGCCAGCTTAGCGGTATCATAAGTTGATATTGAGGCTTTGCGCGCATCTGCAGCCGCCTGCTGGTTCACTTTTGATAATTCCTTTAATAAATCGACCATCTGATCTGCTAAGGGGTTCATCCTGTCGAGTAAATCCTGGGCTGCACCTAATTCTTCTTGTTTTAACAAGGCTAATGCCCGGCCTTGTAATTCCGCATACTCAGTATCAACGTCAGTGAATTTCTTATACAAGGTGCGCTCTTCGGCCAAAACGATAGTGGCTTCGTATTTTTTACTTACGTCAGTTTTTTCTTTGTTCAACGCTTCAATACGATCGAAAGTTCTGCCTTCCTGCGTGATATCTATCGCCAACAGCAGTCGTAATGTCATGGCTCGGGTTTCTGCCGTTAAGGATTCAACCTGGCCTAAATAGCTGATAGCAGGTAACAAATTAGACTCAACAATGTCAGCTTGGGCCCGCACCTTAGACAAACTTTGCATACTAAAAATGCCGGTTATTGCCAGTAATAAAGCCAGGGCGCCAAAAGCGGCCAATAATCGTTTTTGAATACTTATGCTGCGTAACATTTATCACCTCATTTATGCCTTGGGCAAAGTTGTGCTTGCGTGAAGCACCAGCCTGGCGGAAAACACTTACTAAACAATATTTAGCGGCTGCACTGTGTTTTACTTTAGTCAGATTGTTAACTGCTTACCAGTAGTGAGACAAAATTCTCTTTGACATCGCTGGAATAAAAAAAGCCGCAGTTGCGGCTTTTTCTAACACAAGAGTCCAGCTTACAGCTGCGGACCGGCAGCCACTAGGGCTTTACCTTCGGCGTTGTCGGTAAACTTAACAAAGTTATCAACAAAACGTTTGGCTAAATCTTTCGCTTTTACATCCCAGTCTGCAGTATTGGCATAGGTGTTACGTGGGTCAAGAATAGCGTTATCTTCCACGCCCGCTAAGGCCGTCGGCATTGCCAGGTTAAAGTAAGGCAGCTGTACAAACTCGGCGTTTTCTATGCTGCCATCTAAAATGGCATCAATAATAGCGCGGGTGGCTTTAATTGAGATTCGCTTGCCTGTGCCATTCCAGCCGGTATTCACCAGATAAGCTTCAGCACCTGACGCTTCCATCCGCTTGCCCAGCACTTCAGCATACTTGGTTGGGTGCAAGCTTAAAAATGCCGCACCGAAACAGCTGGAGAAGGTTGGCGTAGGCTCAGTAATACCGCGCTCAGTGCCGGCCAGCTTAGCGGTAAAGCCAGACAGGAAGTGGTACTTGGCTTGCTCTTTGGTCAGCTTAGATACTGGCGGTAACACACCAAAGGCATCAGCCGTTAAAAAGATAACCTTTTTCGCATGGCCGGCTTTAGATACCGGGGTGACGATATTATCAATATGATAAATTGGGTACGACACACGGGTGTTTTCGGTTTTTGAACCGTCGTTGAAGTCGATTTCGCCATCAGCCAATACAGTGACGTTCTCTAATAAGGCGTCACGACGGATAGCATTGTAGATATCCGGCTCATTTTCTTTCGACAGGTTGATAGTTTTCGCATAACAACCGCCTTCGAAGTTAAACACGCCATCATCATCCCAGCCGTGTTCGTCATCACCAATCAGCTGACGCTTAGGATCGGTCGACAACGTGGTTTTGCCGGTGCCCGACAAACCAAAGAATACTGCCACGTCACCATCTTTGCCGACGTTGGCCGAACAGTGCATAGACGCTATGCCTTTAAGTGGTAAAAAGTAGTTCATCATTGAGAACATACCTTTTTTCATCTCACCACCGTACCAGGTGCCGCCAATCAGCTGGATACGCTCGGTCAGGTTAAAGGCAACAAAGTTTTCAGAATTCAGGCCGTGACGCTGCCAATCCGGGTTAGTACACTTGGCGCCGTTCATTACGATGAAATCTGGCTGGTAAGTTTTCAGCTCTTCATCCGTAGGGCGGATAAACATGTTCTTAACGAAATGCGCCTGCCAGGCCACCTCAGTGATAAAACGTACCGCCAGACGGGTGTCCGCATTAGCACCACAAAAGGTATCTACCACAAATAAACGCTTACCAGACAGCTGCTTAGTTACTAATGCTTTTAGGTCTGCCCACACTTCGGGTGTAATGGCCTTGTTGTCGTTTTTACCCTGGTCCGACCACCAAACGGTGTCACGGGTGGTGTCATCGCGCACGATGTATTTATCTTTTGGCGAGCGGCCGGTAAAAATACCAGTATCGACTGAAACCGCGCCCAGTTTGGTCAGTTTGCCTTGTTCATAACCTTGTAAATCAGTGCGGGTTTCTTCCGCAAACAGTTGATCATACGAAGGGTTATAAATAATTTCCGTGACATCTGTTATGCCGTATTGGCGCAGATCCAGATCGGACATGTTGTAACTCCTAAGGGTACTGTAGGTAAGGGTGCAGTCTCTGACGGACTTATTTTTCTGGTGCTTTTATCACAATTCGACGTTTTTCTGTGCAAAAACCCGGCGGCATAATAGCGTTTTTTCCGCAGAAAAGATAGTTAGCAAAACGGCTGATTTGGCTAAAAACCGCGTCAGTGCTGGTTTTGCCACACTATGCAGTTTTATTGCGTAGTTATGAAAGCAGATTGGTAAGGGCAGCTGAAAGCTTTCAGCGCTACAGGCTAAGGTCACGCTCGGTGCGCCGGGCTTTAATCAGTTCTGGCCAGGGTGTACTGGCCTGCCCCATCACCATAAAGTCGGGGTTGGCCAAGGTATCGCGCTGGTTATAGCTAAGCGGGGTAAATTCACTGTCGAGAATTTTGCCGCCGGCTTCTTCTACTATCACATGCACTGCGCCGGTGTCCCACTCGCCGGTGGGCCCCAGCCGCAGGTAGCAATCGGCCTTACCTTCAGCGACTAAACAGCTTTTTAGCGAACAGCTGCCCAGTGCAATATATTCGACATCATGTTCGCTGTTGAGCAAATCGATAATAGGCTGCAGCGGCTGGCGGCGGCTAACAGCAATTTTTAGCGTGTCGCCCTGGTGGTGTTGGTTTACCCGGATACGGTTAATCAGGTTACGTTGCTGTTTAAAGGCGCCATTACCGCGGCTGGCATAGTACAAGATGTCTTCTTTGGGCCAGTAAATTACCCCTAATGCCGGCCAATCCCGCTCGACCAACGCGATGCTAACGGCAAAGTCACCACTTCTGGCAACAAACTCCTGGGTGCCATCCATTGGGTCAATCAACCAGTAGCGAGGCCAGTGTTGACGCTGCATTAACGGCGCCAATTTTGATTCTTCTGAAATAATAGGAATATCGGGTGTCAGCTCAGATAAACGCTCGATAATAATACGGTTAGCCGCCAGATCGGCACTGGTCACCGGGCTCTGATCGGCCTTTTGTTGCTGCTGAAAATCACCACTTTGGTACAACTGCCATAAGGTTGCCCCGGCTTCTTTGGCCGCGGCTTTAACAGGTTCCAGCAGTCTGCTTAAAAACATCCGGGTTCGCTTCCAAATAGTGCTGTGCCAGTAACAGCGCAGCGACACTTCTGGCTTCAGTAAAATCGGCCTGTTGCAGCAAGGCTTCGGCTTCGGCGCGTGGCCAGCTTACCAGCTCCAGCGGCTCCGGTTCATCACCAGTAAGGCTTTCTACATATAAATCAAAGGCCAAAACTATATGCATTGTAGCATTAAAATAGCCCGGGGCGAGCGCCAGCGATTTCAGCTGCACAAAACGGTGGGCACCGAAGCCAATCTCTTCTTTCAGCTCCCGGTTGGCGGCGGTAATAATATCTTCGCCCGGATCAATTAAGCCTTTGGGAAAACCCAGTTGATAATCATGGGTGCCGGCGCAGTATTCCCGTACCAGATAAAGATGCTCAGGGTCTGGGCAGGCAATAATCATCACGGCGCCACGGCCACTGCCGCGCATACGCTCGTAGGTGCGCTGCTCGCCATTACTAAACTTCAGCTCTAACTGCTCAATTTTAAACAAACGGCTTTGCGCTACAATTTCAGTGCCTAAAATGTCAGGCTTTTGTTTATTACCGGGCTTGTCATCCTGCCGCTGCGTCATGCTGCCACCTCTGGTACAATCCAAGCGGTTACTATAAAACGATTAACAGGAAAAACCTATGCTGAACTGGGCACAAATTGATACCGTGCTGCTGGATATGGATGGCACCCTGCTCGATCTGCACTACGACAATTATTTCTGGCTACAGCATTTACCCAAACGTTGGGCTGAAATTAGCGGCATCAGTCAGCAGCAGGCTGAACAGCAATTAAAAGCCGAGTATGCTGAGCTTACCGGTAAACTGGAATGGTATTGCCTGGATTACTGGGGCAAACGGCTGCAGCTGCCGATCAACGAGCTAAAACGCGAAGTGATGCACAAAATTGCCATGCGCGCCGATGTGCCTGAATTTCTCACTGCCCTTAAGCAAAGTGGCCGCCAGATTGCACTGGTGACTAACGCCCACCCGGATAGCCTGTCGCTTAAAATAGAGCGCACTGAACTGGCTAGCTATATTGATACGTTAATTTCGACCCATGAATTTGGCGTGACCAAGGAAAACTGGGCGCTGTGGCAGAAGCTGCAGCAGCGGCTTGGGTTTAACCCCGAGCGCACACTGTTTATCGACGATAGCCTGCCGATACTAAAAGCGGCGCAGGATTTTGGTATTAAACACTTGCTGGCGGTAGCCAACCCGGATAGCCAGCAGTTAAGCCGGCAAATTACCGAGTTTCCTGCTATTACCGATTACACGGTACTGCTGGATGATATCCGTAGTTACAGCGCCGGCTAAGCCGGCGTTAAAAGCTTAAGCGGTAACGCCCTTCTGCATCAGGCTTGCCAAGAAACTGCATCGCCTGGTGTACTTCCTCTGGCAGGCTTGGCGCGGGTTTTAGCGTGCCATTCACCAGTAACTGTTCTGCATTTATCACCGCTTTAATATCCAGCCCCAATACGTTAGCGCCGTCAGTGGTTAGCGCCACAGTGCCGCTGTCGCAACTGAGCGTGCCGAACAGCTGTTGTAAATCCAGCCAGGTACCGGTAGGCGTTTGCAGGCGGGCATTTTGCCAGCTGGCACTGCCTGTCAGGCTGTTACACCAGGGCTGGCCCTGACGGTACTGCGTAATATCCAATACCAGCTCGCCGCTGGCATCAACCGGCAATGGCAATGGCAGCAGAGGCACCAGGCTGGAAACTGGCAGGCTGATCAGGCTGTTATTCAGCGCAGCACCGCCTAAGCCATAGCTGGCCACGGCGCTTAAGTAAGGCACATTGCTTTGTTGCAGACTGCCGCTTTGCAGGCTAAAAGCCAGCTTACCGCGTAGCAGCTGCCAGCCTTGTAGCTGCCAGCGGATACGGTCAAACTGCAGTTGTTGGTACTGTGCAGCACTCACCTCGCCCTGCCATAAGGTACCGCTGACAGCACCTAACTTAAGCTGCGCCGGTATGGGCACCAGCTTTAGCCACCAGCTAACAGGCGTGAGCAATAGGGTAAACAACAGATAGCTAATTACACCGATTAGGATAAGTTTGGTCTTTGTCATACTGCCGGTTTACTCCACTACCATGCGTCGCACCCGCACTATACCGGGCTTATCGGCCAATGCCACATCCAGGCTGACCAGCTGCACACCGTGCTGATATTGCAGCGCATGCAACCAGCCCAGTAGCTGTTCGAAACTGATATCTTCCAGCACCAGTGTTAGCTGCTGGTTTTGCGGCTGCATCCGGCTTACCCTAATGCCGCTGCTGCGGGCACTGTTACTGATAATTTGCGCCACACTGCCACTGCGGCTAACTGTGCTACTACCGGCAGCCTGCAGCTGGGGTAACAGCTGCTGCAGCTGGCTTAACTGGCGCTGGGCTGCCTCGATTTTTTGTTGCTGGGTATCGCGGGCATTGTGCAGCGGTTGCCATAGCAGCCAGTAAAACAAACCAATTGCCATTACCACACCAGCGCCGGCCACCAAACGCTGCTCTCGACTTTGCAGGCTGCTCCACCACTGTATCAGTTGCTGTTTCATTGTGCCCCCCGCATAGCTACACTGCCCTGTACTTTGTCGCCATCGTTACTCAGCGCACCCTGCTCCACACTAAAGCCGGCTTGCTCCAGGGCTGTTTTCAGCCGCTCAAAACTTTGAAAGCCATCGCCCTTGGCCTGAAAACGCAGTTCGGCCCGTTTGCTGTCAAAGCGTAAATTGTCCAGGCTGATATCAGGCACCTTAGCCAATTGTTGCTGTAAGGTTTGTAGCAGGGTTAAAAAGCTTTGCTGCTGCGCCCCGCCGCTGGCGGCCATTTTTTGTTGTACCTGACGGCTTAAATTGACGATACGCTCATCCGGAAAGGCCTGTAAATACAGCTGCCGGCTTTGTTCGCTAAGCACCGCCGCCTGGCGCGATAATTGATAATTTGTGGCGCCTAACTGCAGCAAATACAGCGCCAAACAGCCCAGCGCCAACAGCGCCGGTGTGCGCCAGATTTGCCAGTGGCGGTTTACCTGCCGTTTGGGTTTGTACTCGCCCTGCAATAAAGTGAAATCCTGTTTATCCAGCTCACTGGCCAGCAGCGCCAGTGGCAGCTCAGGCTCTGCCAGTTGATGACTTTGCAGCAACTCTTCGGGCCAGGGACTGTAACTGGTTAACATCGGCAGTGCCGCTAACTGCAGATAGTCCGGCCACCAGTTAGCTTCTATTGCTGATACCTGCCAGCTGCTTTGCTTTAACAGCCACTGTTGCTGCAACTGAATACAGGCCGGCAGTTGCTTTTCGGGCAGTAACAGCGCATCGGGCAGCATACGGCTAACACTAAAACCGGCATGTTGCAGCCAGTCCAGCCACTGCGCTAAGCGCTCGCGCTGACAAATTGCCACCTGTTGACTGTATTGGCCTTCGTGCTGTACCACTTTACCCAGCGCCAAAAACAGCTGCTCAATGTCCTCTGCTTGCTCTTCTTCCAGCATGTACGGCAGCGCCTGCAGTACCTGGCGATTGGGTTTGCCCGGCAGCGCCACTTGCTTTAATACCACATCAGATGCCGGCACCAGTGCCACCACCGGCCGTGTACCCAGCCGCTCGGCCAGTTCAACCAAGGCATCGGCACCTGGCAGTTCGCCACTGGCAATCACTTCCTGGCTATGGCTGGCCCATACCAGCCAACTGATGCTGTGCTCTGCCCGGCTGCCAAGCCGGATCACCAACTGTTCACTCACCCCTGGCCTCCAAATCGCCGGGCCAATACTTTGACCTGATTATTATCATTTATTTTAAATACCGACGTTAACACAAAACCGCTTTCCAGATAGGCCGCGGTGGCCACTAACTGAAAGCTGTCTGATTTTAATGTCAGCAGGCTTTTAACCTCATCGCTGACGGTTATACCGGCTAACACTTCACTGCTAAACACTTCATCCAGCGTGGTAAAACCCTGCTCGGGCCGGTTGGCAATCAGATCTTGCGCCGCCTGTTCGGCTAACTCCGGAATAAGCGCCGCTAACAGCACTGCCGTGTCCTCGGTTAAGGTATTCACATTTAGCTGCAGGCTGCTGTCTTCGGGTATGACACAAACATAAGGCGCCAGCAACTGATAATCCGCTATGGTCAGATCCAATATCACCCTGAGCTCTGACACGCTGGCCATCAGCGTATTGGCACTGTAGTACGGAAAACGCAGCGCAGCATAGTCGTCCTCTTCGGCACCACCGGCACTATTGAGCAAGCTGTCTTCGTCTAACCAATCGCCGAGGCGGGCCAGCAGATATTCCGCCGGCATCGACAACTCTGTCGCTTTTAATTCTAACAACCGTAAAAACGCTTTTTGTGCTGCAGTTTGCTCAACCCGGCCTCCACTGGCTGGCTGTACATTTTGCAGTGCATTTAAATTAAAGCAGCTGCGCAAATCTGTCATCTCGCCGGCGATAGTGCCATCTTCAACCGGAAAACTGGCGCCACTCAGCGCCCAGTCCTGGCCCAGATGCACCGTTTCTTCGCCGGCTAAAGTGCGTGATAACAACACCCGGGCAAATTGCTCGGCACCCATAGCGTACCAAAACGCCTGCTGTTGTTGCTGCAGGTTTTGCTGGCGCTGCAGTTGCAGTTGCAAGCGGCCGGTCATGTTCACAGCGATCACCACCACAATGGCGATAATCATTAACACCGCCACTAAGGCAACGCCTTGTTGTTTGCGCTGCACCGGTTTGGTCATTATTCGCGGCTCCCGCTGCTTACCGCAGCATCGGGCATGATAAAAATGCGCTCAATGCGGCCTAAGTTTTCGTCAGTCAGGACCACCCGCACCGCTGAGGGAAAATTACCATCCTGCCAGCGCTCCAGCCACTCTTCACCCTGCAGGTATTGCAGCTCAAAGCCGGTTAAACCGCTTTGCAGCAGCTGAACTTTTGGCTCGGTACCGGTCACCGCATCCGGATACAGGCTGTATAAACGCTGCAGCGTGCCTTCCTGCAGCCGGTAGGCCACAGTTTGAATTTCACTGCGCGGTAATATCATACCGGGATTACGCCAGCCCTGACGGGCAAAGCTCACACCATGATCGTCGCTATTTAAGAAAAACTTCTCGCCCATCAGCCGGTTCTTTTGCGGCGCTTCACCGTCAATCCGCACATGGCGCAAGCTAATTTGCATAAAATCACGTTCTAACATCAGCATGGTACGCTGCAGCTCTATCAGCCGGGTGCTGGCCTGCTGCGATAGCTCATCACTTTGCGTCACGCTGGTTAAAATAGCCACCGACGCCAGGCCGACCAGGGCAAAAATGGCCGCGGCCAACAGCATCTCGATAAAGGTAAAACCGCGATTCGCTTTACGCACCAGGCTTACCCTTATAGCTTTGCAGCTGATACAACACCTGCTCTGGCGCTTCCGCCAGGCTGACGCGTATTTGCACCAAACGCAAATCGTTATCCGGCACCTTGATAAGTTGTTGTTGCCACAGCCAGCTGCGATTGGCCATTTCCAGCTCGCCCTGACTTTTTTCGTTACCCGGCCACTCAGTATCTAACAGCGCCAGCTGCATTTGGTTATTGGCAATGTAACCGGCCATGGTTAACTCGTCTAACTGGCTTAAACTGCGGATATGCGCCGAGCTCGCTTGCATAATGGCCATACCGGCGGTAGCAAAAATAGCCATGGCTACCAGCAGCTCCAGCAAGGTAAAACCGCGTTTTATCATGGCAGCGCCTCTGAGACTGCGGTGCGGCTAAGCGGTATGCTAAAGTCGGTCGAGACGCTGCTGTACAGTGGGGTTAAGTCCGATGCTTCGGTAAACAACAGTTGAAACGGGCTGATCTCGCCTGAGGATAAAATAAACACCTGCGGTAGCACCGGTATTTTACTGTCGGGCTCCGGCTGCTCTTCGTCCTCGGTTTGCCAGTCCAGCTGGCTGAGTAAATTTGTGTCTTCGCCAGGTAAGCCTTCTAATTCCAACAGCAGGCTAATATGCTCTGGCAGTTTATACTGCTCCAGGCTGGCAGGCTCAGTGGCGGGTAACCATTTGGCGTCGCTGGTACTGTAATACAAAAAACCATAATGATCCGGTGCGACATAAAGCCCCCACTCCTGCTGCTTTAGCATGGCGGTTTCAGCGACAAACTGAAACAGTTGCGTAAAACGCTCAGTTTCTTTTTCCAGTCGCTCTTCGCGTGACTCACCGGTAAAGTTCATCACTACTGTGGTAGCTAATAAGCCGATAAGCAGCATTACCAGCATCACTTCAACTAAGGTGAAGCCTCGTGGTCGCTGTAATACCGGCTGGCGCAACATTAGTTGTTACTGTCCTGATTGTCATCCAGGTTCCAGTTACCGATATCATCATCGGTGCCGGCAGTACGGTCTGGCCCTTTACTTAAAATATCAATGCGGCCAACCTGGCCCGGGCTTATCAAAATGTAATCTTCATCCCACGGATCTTTCGGTAAACGGCGGATAAAGCCGCCTTCCGGAAATGAACGTGGTACCGGCTGTGACGTAGGCGCCGTCACTAAGGCCTGCATGCCCTGCTCTGTAGTAGGGTAAAAGCCATTACGCAGCCGGTACATATCCAGCGCGCTTTCCAGTTGCTGAATATCTACCACGGCTTTTTGCCGGGCGGCCTGTTCCTGGTTACCAATCAGGTTGGGCACCACCATACTAGCGATAATACCCAGGATCACGATAACCACCATCACTTCCAGCAAGGTAAAGCCCTGCTGTTTGTTGTTCTGTTGCCTTTGCATACTAACCACCACCTACCATATTGTTTAACGCTAAAATTGGCTGCAAAATTGCCATCACAATAAATAACACCATACCGGCCATAACGGCGACCAGTACAGGCTCAAACACCTTTAACGACACCGTCACCAGGGTTTCAAACTCACGATCCTGGGTATTGGCGGCACGCTCCAGCATCGAATCTAACTGGCCACTTTTTTCACCGCTGGCAATCATATGCAGCATCATCGGCGGGAACAGCTTGGTTTGCTCCAGCGCATTACGCAGCGAAGTGCCCTCGCGCACCCGGCCGGTTGCCTCACTCACTGCCTGTTTCATATACGTATTGCTAAGCACATCAGCACTGATGCGCATGGCTTCCAGTAGCGGCACCGCAGAGGCATTTAAAATACTTAGGGTGCGGGCAAAACGGGCGGTGTTTAACCCCTTGGTGACCTTACCCAACACACGACTTTTTAGCACCAGCGCATCCCAGCGAAAACGAAACGCGGGCTTTAACAGTGCCCGTTTAAACGCCACCAGTGCCAGCATAATGGCGATTAATACAAAAACACCATAAGCGCGCAGAAAATCACTGGCGGCAATTAAAAATAAGGTGGTATCGGGCAGGGATTGGCCCATATGTTCAAACTGACCGACGATTTTCGGCACTACCGCGGCCAGCAAGATGGAGATCACCAGCACGGCAAAACAAGTAAGGATAATAGGGTACAACAAGGCCTGTAAGATCTGGCTGCGCATATGCTGACGTTGCTCGGTGTAATCAGCCAGCCGGTTTAATACCTGATCTAAATGGCCGGATTTTTCCCCCGCCGCCACCATAGAGCGAAACAGATGATCAAACACGTGCGGAAACTCGGCTAAGCCTTCGGCCAGGCTGTAACCTTCAACTACCTTAGAGCGCACCGTCATCATCATGTTTTTCAGCCGCGGCTTGTCACATTGCTCGGCCACCGCCAACAACGCGCTTTCAATCGGCAGTGCGGCTTCGACTAACGTTGCCAGTTGGCGGGTAATTAATGCCAGCTCTGATGCTGATATTTTGCGCTTAAACCATTGACTGCCCGAGGCCAGCAGTTTCTCTTGCTGTGATGCCAGGCCAACGCTGACCGGCGTTAGCTTTTGTTCACGCAACAAACTGCGGGCATGGCGGGCGTTATCGGCCTCCAGCACGCCTTTGCTGCTTTTACCTCTGGCATCCAGAGCCTGATATTCAAAGGCCGGCACTACAGATCCTCACGGGTAACGCGCAACACTTCTTCCAGTGTGGTTTCGCCGTTTAACACTTTACTAAAGCCGTCGGCGCGGATGCTGGGGCTGTGCTGACGCACGTATTTTTCAATCGCCTGCTCGCCTTTGCCATTATGGATAAGCTCGCGGATATGCTCATCAACCAGCAGCAACTCATGAATGCCGGTACGGCCACGATAACCGGTCTGATTACAATGCTCACAGCCGGTCGCGCGGTAAATAATCACCTCGTCTTTTTTACTGACGCCCAGCAGATTACGCTCTTCTTTGTCCGGCTCGTGCGCCGCTTTACAGTGCGGACACAGAGTACGCACCAGACGCTGCGCCAAAACGCCAAGCAAACTGGACGATAATAAAAACGCTTCCACACCCATATCTTCTAACCGGGTAATGGCGCCAGCGGCGGTATTAGTGTGCAAAGTTGATAACACTAAGTGGCCGGTTAAACTGGCCTGCACGGCAATTTGCGCCGTTTCTAAGTCGCGAATTTCACCCACCATCACGACGTCCGGGTCCTGGCGCAAAATGGCGCGCAAACCACGGGCAAAGGTCATATTCACCTTGGTATTGACCTGAGTTTGGCCTATGCCCTCCAGCTCGTATTCAATCGGATCTTCAACGGTAAGAATATTGCGATCTTTGGTGTTTATTTCGGTAAGGCCGGCATATAAGGTGGTACTTTTACCCGAGCCGGTGGGGCCGGTGACCAGAATAATGCCGTGTGGCTTTAAAATAAGCTGTGAAAACGCCTGCTGTACTGACAAGGTCATGCCCAAATCGGCTAAATTCAGGTGCGAGTTATTTTTATCCAGTAAACGCAGCACGACCCGCTCACCATGACTTGATGGCATGGTCGACACCCGCACATCCACCGCCCGGCCGGCAATGCGTAAACTGATACGACCATCCTGCGGTACACGCTTTTCGGCAATATCTAATTTGGCCATAACCTTAATGCGCGATACCAGCAAGCTGGATAAACGCCGGTTTGGCCGCAGCACTTCACGTAAAATGCCGTCTACCCGAAACCGTACTATTAGGGCTTTTTCAAAGGTTTCCACGTGGATATCTGAGGCGCCAAGCTTAATGGCTTCACCCAGCATGGCGTTAATCAGCTTGATGATAGGCGCATCATCTTCATTTTCCAGTAAGTCTTCGCTTTCCTGAATATCATCAGCCAACGAGGCTAAATTGACCTCGTTACCGATATCTTCCATCAGCTGCTGTGCTTCTGAGGAGTCTCGCTGATAACTGGCTTCGAGCATGGCTTCAAACTCGGTCGCCGACAAACGCTGAATGTGAAACGGTTCAGCCAGCAGACGGCGCACCTCTAACACCGCATCGGGCGCAGTAGCCGCATGAATATACAGCTGCCAGCCTTGTGCTTGCCGTGCCAACAGCACGCCGTGGCGCTTGGCAAAACCAAAGGGTAAGCGGATATTACGACTCGCCGGCTGCACCTGATCTTCGTGAAGCGTCTGCATCAGTCCTGCTTCCCTGGCTGCTCAGTCGCGGGTGCTGGCGTGCCTTGTTTGTTCATATACTCATCAAAAGTAGGCGGCAGCGTTAACGAGTCATCCCATTCTGGCAGCACCACCTGCTTGGTAAATGGCATTAAACGGATGCCCTCTTCGTCACGCTTTAACTGCTCAGCACGGATATAGTTGTACTTGGTTTTTGAGATGCCGGAAATGGCCGAACCTTCGCGCACTATGGTGGCTTTAATAAACACCATCAGGTTACGTTTTTGCTTGGTGACACTGGTCGATTTAAATAAATGCCCCAGCACCGGAATATCGCCCAGCAACGGCACCTTAGACTCGCTTTCCTGCACGTCTTCATCAATCAAGCCACCCAGCACGACGGTAGCGCCATCGTCGGCCATCACAGTGGTTTTAATTTCACGCTTGTTTATGGTGATATCCACTGCTGTGGCACCGCCAATGCTGGACACTTCCTGCTCTATGGTCAGCTGTACCGCATCACCTTCGTTAATTTGCGGCGTCACTTTTAACTTGATGCCCACCTCCTGCCGGTCAACCTGCTGGAATGGGTTAGTGTTGTTTGAACCTGTGGTCGAGCCGGTAATCACCGGCACTTCCTGACCGACCAGGAAAAACGCTTCCTGGTTATCCATGGTAGTGATATGCGGTGTGGCCAGTACGTTAGAGTTAGTGCTGGTGCGAACGGCTTGCAAAATAGCTGCCCAATCGCCCTGATAAAAGCCCAGCATGGCGCCGTTTAAGCCACTTAATACCTGTGCCAGTACCGAATAATCCCGGTTAGAGTCTGGTGAGGTTTGGGTAACCGGCACGCCATCGACGATGGTGGTGGTAGTGCTGCCGGGCGTTACCTGTGATGCCACTGCGGCCCCTGCTGCAACGCCGATAATCGGGATGGTATTACCGTTATTAAAGTTAGTACCGCCACCGTTGGCATTTAACCACTGCACACCAAAGTCGGTGCCGTCACCTTCAAATACTTCAACAATAATGGCTTCCACCAATACCTGAGCCCGGCGGATATCCAGCTGGCGTAATACTTCTTCCAGTGAGCGCATCATATCCGGCTGCGCAGTGATCACCAGTGAGTTACTGTCGGCGTGCGCTTCAATACTAATCGCCCGGCCCGGGTTAGCTGCGGCTGTGCGCCCGCCCTGGGCACCGGCAGTGCCGCCCTGTACTTCCGCTACGATAGACTCACTCACGCCTTTTAGTACTGGCACCAGCTCTTCAGCTTTGGCGTACTTTAAATAAAACACCCGGGTGTTACCGCTGGTTTGTAGCTCACTGTCCAGCCGTTTAGCCAGTTCAATCACGCGCTGACGCGCCTGTAATTCGCCGCTGACAATCACGCTGTTGGTGCGCTCGTCCGCAACAATGCGCGGCACCAAAAAATCCGGCTGCTCGGCCCGGCCCTGGCTTTTATAAATACTTTCCAAAATACGCACGATTTCTGGCGCTGAGGCATATTGCAGTTTAACGATCTCCAACTCCTGATCGCCGGCTTTGTCTACGCGCTGAATAATATCCACCAGACGGTTAACCACTGCCGCCGGGCCGGTCATCATAATCACATTGGACGGGTCATAGTTCACCACATGACCACCACCGGCCTGGTTACTAAACTGACGCAGCAAGGGAGCCAGCTCACGTACCGACACATTACGCACCTGCACCACCCGGGTGACCATTTCATCACCCTGCCCAGGGTTGGTATCGCTCACCACCGGAATATTGCTGGTTTTGGCGTCTTTATTGCGCACTACTTTTAATACGCCATTGTCCATTTCAACTACGGCAAAGCCATACACTTCCAGCACGTTTAAGAAAAACTGGTAGTACTGCTGCTCGTTGAGCATCTCATAGCTACGCACATTGACGCGGCCGCGCACTTGCGGGTCAACAATAATGGTTTTTTTCAGATTCATACCAACGATATTAATAAACTCGTTGATGTCGGTGCCTTTGAAGTTTGGCGAGTACATCACCTCTTCCTGCGCCATTACCGCGGCGCCAGGGATGATGGTGGTCAGCGCGGTAGCGACCAGTAGGCTGGCCAGCGTGCGACGGGAGAAAAAACTTAATTGCCCTGATTTCATTATGCTACAACCAATTCGTTTTAATAATTATTGTGACAGGCTTACCAGAATGTCTCTGATCTCACCATCGCGTTCTATTTTTATTGCGGCTTCTTTGGCATCACGCAATTCGTTAATCACGTTCATCGCCTGCTGCATGTCGGTTAATGCAATACCATTAATTTCTATCGCCAGATCATTAGGCTGCAACCCCAGTTGGGTAAACAGGCTGGCATCTTTACCCGGCGTTAATCGATAGCCCAGCAACTGTCCTTGCGGCCGGTGCGGTGACACCCGAATGTAATCGAAAAACTTCATTGGCTCTGCGATAAGCTCTTCACGGCGCATATCCAGCTCTTCAGACAGCTCAAGCGGCTGCATTTCCATCGGCTCCGGTGCCGGTGCTAAATCACCGCTGCTGTCGTCTACCGCGACTAATTCATCAGAGCGGCCCAGGCCCGCATTTGCCTGCGCAATTTTGGTGTATTCAATACCGTCGAGCATCAGGGTTTCAAAACGGCCAGCCTGTAACAACAATACTCTGTCGGCCAACACCTGCTTTAATACTGCACTGGTGCCCTCAATGGTATCTTCTACGGCATAGGTCGCTTCACTGCCGCGGCTTTCAATAATAGCGCTGCCTTTGGCAGGATCAGCGGCCAGCGCCACCACACCGGTCAGCTTAACATTCAGCTGGGTTTTCGGCGCTTCAGTCACCACAGGTTGCACCGCTTTTACCGGCTCTGAACTGGCTTTACCAAACAGTGCAAAGCTGGTTAATGCCGGTAAACTCACCCCAGAACCTGTGGATGTGCTGGTGGTTGCCGGCATGACAGGCGTCAGCGCTGTCGCAGCCGGCGTCGGCACCAGCTGCCAGCTTAAGCGGGCCAGTAACCAGGCCAGCAGAATAACCAATAGCAGGTTTAGCCACGGCTGTACCCGCTGTATCGGTAGTTTGTCGAGTTGTTGTAACAACTGCTGTATATCGGGTAACGGCTTCATTGCTCACACTTGCCTGAAAAACGAAATTTATCTTAACCAGTTGTGTTTACACCAACAAGTCATCCGCGAACTTTTACAACATATTAACCGCATTTTTCTCTATGCTGGCACCATAATCGCTGATTTGGCACTATAATGGCTACCTTAGTTCAGCCAGACACGATGATATGACGCAATCTAACACGCCGGCACAGTCTGACACAGCTTCATTACGGTTAGATAAATGGCTGTGGGCCTGTCGCTTTTATAAAACCCGCTCACTGGCAAAAGAGATGATCGAAGGCGGTAAAGTACATTATAATGGCCAGCGCTGCAAAGCCAGCAGAACGGTCGAGCCCGGTGCGACTATCCGGCTGGCACAGGGCAGCGATGAAAAAATTGTCATCGTGTTGGGCCTATCAGACAAACGGCTGTCCGCACCGCTGGCACAGGCGTTGTACGAAGAAACCGCCGACAGCATAGCGCAGCGACAAAAACGGGCTGAACTTAGAAAAACCAACAGCCTGTTTGCGCCACACCCCGACACCAAACCCGATAAAAAAGAGCGGCGTAAGCTGCTTTTGTTGAAATCGCAGCAGTAAGAGAACAGCATGACTTCAGACAGCTTATATCGTTTTTTATTCCAGCAGCGCAATGTGCGTGGCGAGATGGTGCAATTGGCCGACAGTCTGGATCAGATGTTACTGCATCATGATTATCCGCTGCCAATTAAACAGCTACTGGCTGAGTTGGTTGCCGCCACCAGCTTGCTTACCGCCACCTTAAAGCTCGACGGTGACATAGCCGTACAAATTCAGGGCGATGGCCCGGTGCGTTTTGCCGCGGTAAATGGTACCGATCAGCAGCAGTTTCGCGGTGTGGTGCGGATGCAGGCTGAAATACGCGGAGACAGTTTCCGCAAGCTGATTGGCGAAGGCTATTTGCTGGTAACCATTACGCCCAAGCTGGGCGAGCGCTATCAGGGCATTATTCCACTGAGTGGCGACAGTCTGGCCAGCACACTTGAGGCCTACTTTGCGCAATCAGAGCAGCTCCCAACACGTTTATATTTGTATACCGATATTCAACAACATAAATGCCGCTCTGCTGGCTTTATGTTGCAGGTATTGCCGGTAGAGCAGGACAAAGCCAAAGCCGACTTTGCCGATTTAGTCATGTTAAGCGACACCCTAACGCAGGATGAAATGTTCAACCTGCCGGCCGAGCAACTGTTATACCGGCTGTTTCATCAGGAGCAGGTTGAATTGTTTCCAGTGCAACCGGTCAGTTTTGTCTGTGGTTGTTCACGGGAGAAGTGCAGTGCCGCCATTGTCAGTTTGGGCCGGGATGTGATCAGTGAGCATATCGCTCAGGGCGAACTGAGTATTAGCTGTGAATACTGTAATAAAAGTTATGTGTTTAACGTGGATGACCTAAACGCCTTGCTACAGCAACTGTAAGCAGCAGCGAAACGGCAGCGGCAAAGGCGCCGCTGTCAGTCAGGCTGCTGGTATTTTTCCAGTTTGTTATACAGCGTTTTTACGCTGATCCCCAGCTGTAATGCGGTATCGGTTTTGTTGCCATTGTTCTCGGCCAGGGTAGACAAGATAGCCGCCTTTTCCAGTTGCTCCAATGGCACACCTGCCGGCACCTCAGCCGGCGCAATCGCGCTGTCAGCCACGGATTGTTCCAGCAATAAATGTTCCGGCAAAATCTGGCTGTCGGCCAGGATATAAGCCCGCTCAATCGCATGTTTTAGTTCACGCACATTGCCCGGCCAAGGGTGAGAGGCGATGCGATCAAGTGCTTCAGCTGATAAACGCTTTTGCTGTTGCTCCTGGCTGTTGCGGTAAGCCAGAAAGTGCTGGGCCAGACCAGTAATATCCTCGCCGCGCTGCCGCAGCGGTGGCACCTGCACCGGAAACTGCGCCAGACGAAAATACAGATCTTCGCGCAAAATACCGTCGGCAATGGCCTGCTGCGGATCCCGGTTAGTGGCGGCCACCACGCGCACATTGGTCTGGCAGGTTTTATCACTGCCAACCGGCCGGTATTCGCCGCTTTCCAGTACCCGCAGCAGTTTTACTTGCTGCTCCAGCGGCATTTCGGTCACTTCATCCAAAAACAGGGTGCCGCCATCCGCCTGGGCAAATACCCCCTGATGGTCACGCAACGCACCGGTAAAGGCACCTTTAACATGACCAAATAACTCACTGTCGACCAGCTCCGGGCTGAGCGCGCCACAGTTTATCGCAACAAAGGGGTGTTCGGCGCGATAACTGGCCAGATGCAGCGTATTGGCCACCAGCTCTTTGCCGGCGCCGCTCTCGCCCATAATCAGCACATTGGCCTGAGTAACAGCAACTTTGCGCAGTGTACGGTACAGATTTAACATCGCCCGCGACGACCCCACCAACAAGCCAAACTGGTCGAGCTGGCTGCTGTTACTGCTTACCCGCTGCCGGCCTTGAGGTAATTGCTGATAAAAGTCCTGCAAGGTATCAAGCAGACACCCCAAATCCAGCGGCTGGCGAAAATGATAGCCAGCGCCACAGCGCATCAGCTGATCTAACACCGGGTCGGGTTTACCATCACTGACAATAATAAAATCCAGCTCCGCTAAAATGCCGCTGTCTATCAGCTGGCTTAACGCTGAGCTTTGGAAACGCTCGGCTTGCAGCAACACAGCGTCCACTTTTTGCTGCAATAGCTGCTCAGGCCAGGGCGCAGTGTCACTACTGGCAACCACCATAAACTGCCGCACTACCGCAGACTGCATTAACTGGCGCGCAAGCTCCGTGTCCTGCACATGCATAAACAAACGCGGTTTATTCATTAGTCGGCTCTCTGTTATTGGCACTTAACGCTTTGTCAGCACTGTAAATTTAACAATGCCACCGGGTAAAACTTACCTGCCCTTGATTAGCACTGATGGCTGAAATTCAAAATAGTAAAGTAAATCATAAATTTATACTTTGGTACATGAATTGAATATGAACTTTAACCATCAGTACCCTGCAGGAGTAAACAATAATGACACCCGGTGATGTAAGCCGTGCCGCCCACCCAGACGATATACGTATACTCAGAGCTGTAGCCAGCCTGTGCGCCAGTGCCGGCCGCTTTTTTCAACTGGCTGCCCGCCAGGTTAGCACAGGTAACTTACGTTACCAGTTTGCCACTTTAGCGCGTTTGCATGCCAATGCCAGCCGGCATCTGCCTGAACACTCTGACACTGCAGCCCTGTGCCAACTGAGCCCGCAACTTTCTGCTGTGCAATACTGGTATCTGCAACAGCATAGTAAGTTACACCAACAAGAGTGTAGCCCAGCGCTGCTGGCCGAGCTGGCCACACTACTACCACAACACCTGTCGGCGTTAAAGCAGCTTACCCGCTGCAGCAGTCATCGGTTAAAAGCCAGCCTGGCGCATTTTACTGCTGCCCTGCAACTTGCTTGCGACCAGCTACTGCCACTGTTGCAAGTTTTACCGGCGAGCCGGCAAAAAGTACAAACAAAAAATTAACATTGGCTGAATAAAAAATTAAATTCCATAACTTTCAAGCACTTAAAAATTGGCATCATCTTGGCATCTGTCATAACGTCTCACTACAAAAGGAGCGACAACATGAAACGTACAACTTTAGCTATGATGATGACCCTGGCCCTTAGCAGCACAGCAGTATTGGCCAATGATTGGCAAGATGGCGCTAAAGATGCGTGGATAGATGGCAAAGCAGAAACAACACTGCTGTTAAACGGTAATTTAAACTCGTTTGATATTAACACCGATGTGAAAAACGGTGCCGTCACCCTAACCGGTAAGGTAGACTCAGAAGTAGATAAAGCGCTGGCGGAAGAATTGGTGGCCAGCCTGGACGGCGTTACCGGTGTTGATAACCAATTAACAGTAGTGGCGCAGGCGAAAACAGAGCAGCAACAAAACGGCGGCGCGCTGAAAGACGCCAAAATTGCGACTGTGGTAAAAACCCGCTTATTGTTCGAGTCAGAAGTCAGTGGTACCAGCATCGATGTAGATGCCAAACAAGGTGTTGTCACCCTGAGTGGCGAAGTGGAATCGGATGCTGAAAAAGACTTGGCTGTCGCCATCGCCAAAAACACCAATGATGTCAGCCGGGTGATTGATAAACTGCAAGTGGCGCAGTAAAGCCCGCGCTAAGCTAAGGCCGCAGCCGGTGTATGCCCGCTGCGGCCTTTTGCTGTGCTGCTGCAGATCCGGTATGCTGGCGCCAACAGCGTTAGCGGTACACTTTTAATGCGTATATTGCACACTTCAGACTGGCATTTAGGCCAGCATTTTATTGGCCGCAGCCGCGCCAGCGAACATCAGGCCTTTTTGCGTTGGTTGGTTGAGCAGGCCCGGCAGCAGGCGCTGGATGCTATCATCGTGGCCGGTGACATTTTTGACACTGCCACCCCACCGAGCTACGCCCGGGAACTGTACAACCAGTTTATTGTCGACTTACAACACAGTGACTGCCAGCTGGTGATCTTGGGCGGCAATCATGATGCCCCCGCAGTACTAAACGAGAGTAAAAACCTGCTGCAGTGTTTAAATACCACTGTTATCGCCGATATCAGCGACGATCTGAATGAGCAGTTGCTGGTATTACATGATAAGGCACAGCAGCCGGCGGCACTTCTGTGTGCTATTCCATTTTTACGCGCCCGCGATCTGCTACAAAGCCAGGCGGGCCAAAGTGGTAGTGACAAGCAGCGCGATCTGCAGCAAGCCATTGCGCTGCATTATCAACAGTTATTTGAATTAGCACAGCAGTACAACCAACAACATCAGCTGCAGCTCCCTATTGTTATGACCGGCCATTTAACCACGCTGGGGGTCAGCCAATCAGAGTCTGTGCGCGATGTGTATATCGGTAGTTTAGAGGCATTTTCTGCCGCTGCCTTTCCCAAGGCCGACTACATTGCGCTTGGCCATATTCATCAAAGCCAACAGCTTAACGCCGATACCGACATCCGCTACAGCGGCTCGCCATTGCCGCTGAGTTTTGATGAAGCCAATCAGCAAAAGCAAGCCTGGCTGCTTGATTTCAGCACTGCAGGTAAAAGCGTCACTAGCCTGCCGATACCCTGCTTTCAGCCGCTGTGCAGCATCCGTTGTGATCTGGCGCAACTGCAAACAAAGCTACAGCAAGCCTGCGCCAGCCTGACTGATGGCCAAACACTCTGGCTAGAGCTGGTAATCACTGAAACCGACGCTTATCTTACTGATTTGCAGCAAAGGGTTGAGCCGCTATTACACGACTGGCCGGTTGAACTTTTGCGGCTGCGCCGTCAGCGCAGTAACACTGCCAACCTGCTTAGCACAGAGACACAACAAAGTTTGGCAGAACTTACGCCACAGCAAGTGTGGCAAGCCCGGCTTAGCAGCGAAAGCTTAACGGACGAGCAAAGCCAGCAGCTGACGGCGCTTTACCTGCAGGTACAAGCCAGTGTGGAGCAAAGCGCGTGAAAATATTGTCAGTACGGCTGCAAAACCTGAACTCACTGCGTGGCGAGTGGCAGATTGATTTTCGCCAGCCACCCTTTACGCAAAGCAATCTGTTTGCCATCACAGGCCCGACCGGTGCCGGCAAAACCACTATTCTCGATGCGATTTGCCTGGCGTTGTACCACCAAACACCCAGGCTGAAAACCTCTCCCACCAGCAATGAACTGATGACGCGCCATTGCAGTGAGTGTCTGGCTGAAGTGGAATTTGAAGTGGCAGGCCAGGGTTATCGTGCTTTTTGGAGCCAGCGCCGGGCGCGCGGTCAGAGCGACGGCAACCTGCAGCCAGCCAAAACCGAGTTGGCGCGGCTGGACGGCAGCATTTTAACCGATAAAACCAGCGATAAACTCAAGCTGGTAAGCGAGATCACCGGGCTGGACTTTGGCCGCTTTACCAAATCAATGTTATTAGCACAGGGCGGCTTTGCGGCCTTTTTAAACGCCGATGCCAACGAGCGCGCCGAATTGCTGGAGGAGCTGACCGGTACCGACATTTATGGCCGCATTTCACAGCAGGTATTCAGTGATTGTCGCGACTATAAAAACCAGCTTGAGCTGTTACAGGCCAAAGCCGGAGCAGTGGAGCTGCTAAGCAGCGAGCAGCAACAGCAGCTTAATGACGAGCTGACTGCGCTAAAGCAACAACAGCAGCAATACCAGCAACGGTTAAGCCAGCAGCGTCAGGCGCTGCAGTGGCGCCAGCAACTGGACAGCGCCGGCGACGAGTTACATAAAGCCGCTACAGCGTTAGAGACCGCGTTGGCACAGAGCCAGACCCAGCAGGCACAGCTTAGCCGGCTTGAGCAGCATCAACCGGCCAGCAAACTTGCGCCGCTGTACCAGGCCATGCAACAAGCGCGGCAACAACTGAGCGACCAGCGACAGCTTGAGCAGCAGCTGCAACAGCAACAGCAGACACTTATGCAGCAACAACTGCACCTGCTGGCTCAGGGCATCGCCTGGCTAACCCAGCAGCAGCAACAATTACAGGCGCAAGCCCAAACTCTGCAGACATCAAAGCAACAACAGCAACAGCAGCAACAGCAGCTGCAGCACGACAAATCCCAGCTGGAACGGGCATTACAGGCAGTCAGTGCCAACTTAGCCACTGTTGACCCCGGCCAACTCAGACTCAACCAGCAGCAACTGCGCGAACAACAATTTGTCTTGCAGCAGCAACAGCAACAGCTCGCCCGGCAACAAAAGTTACAGCAGCAACTGACAGCGAGCCAGCAGCAACAGGCCGGCTATCAGCAACAGCTCACTCAAGTAACAGCTGAACTTGTCGCGCTGCGCCTGCAATACAAACAACTGCAGGAACGGCTGAAAGATAAGAGGCAGCTGTTAGCACAGCAGCAATTAATTATGCAGTTATCCGAGCACCGGTCCCAGCTGCAGGAAGGCACGCCCTGCCCGCTCTGTGGCGCCACCGAGCACCCGGCAATCAGCGAGTACCAGCAGTTAGACAGTAACAGTACCGCCGCACAGCTTAACGAACTGGAACAACAACTACAGCAGTTACAGTTACAAGGCGAGCAGCTCAATAAAAATGAGGCCTCGTTACAGGCGCTGCTGGCGCAAAATGGCCAACAACAGCAACAATTGCAAACAGAGCTGACTGAGTTAAAAGCCCTGCTGCAAAGCTGTGCCTACGCTTCAGATACAGCATTGACTGACGCACTCAGTAACACCGCGCAGCGGCTGCAGCAAACAGAGAGCAGTCTGGCACGCTGGGAGCAGCAGCAGACTGAGCAGCAGCAGTTAAAAGAGCAGTTGCTTACGCTAACCAACCAGATCACAGCCATCGACCACCAACAACAACTGTCGCAGCAACAGGCCGAGCGCTTAACAGAGCAACACACGGTGCTGGCCAGCCAGTTAGCCAACTGGCAACAACGTTATCAGCAACAGGCTAGCAGCGACGCCTCTGCGGGGCAGGATCTGAGTAACGCTGAGCCGCTATCGCTACTCGAGCCCAAATTACAGCAAGTACAACAACAACTGCAGCAAAACCTTGGCCAACAGCAGGCGCTGCAGCATCAGTTGCAACAGCAGCAGCTTAGCGCAACAGAAACCCAGCAGCGTTGGCAGCGCGCCTTGGCCGATAGCGACTTCGCCAGCGAAACTGCTTTTTTAGCTGCACTGCTGTCGGACGACGAACATCAACAGCTGAGCCAGCTGCAACAGCAGCTGCGGCAACAGGAGGCCGCCGCCCGCCACCTGTTACAAGACTGGCAACAGCGCCAGCAGCAACTGATCGCGCAACACATCACAGCACTCAGTGCCGAAGAGCTCCAAAAAACCTTAATTAAGGATGAGCAGCAACTACAACAACTGAATGAACACAGTGGCCAGCTACAGCAGCAACTAACCAGCGACGCGCGCCAGCGCGAGACCCAGCAACAATTGCTACAAGCATTGACCAGCCAGCGACAGCAATACGAGTATTGGCAACGACTAAACAGTTTAATTGGCTCGGCAGACGGTGCCCGCTACCGCCGCTTTGCCCAAGGCCTGACACTGGCGCAGCTAATTGTGCTGGCCAACCGGCAGCTGGCGGTGCTGCATAGCCGTTATCAACTGGCGCGACACCCCGAGGCTGAGCTGGAGCTGGTAGTATTGGATACCTGGCAGGCCGACGCCGCACGGGATACCAAAACCTTGTCAGGTGGAGAAAGCTTTCTGGTCAGTCTGGCGCTGGCATTAGCGCTGTCTGATCTGGTCAGCCATAACACCCGCATCGACTCGCTGTTTTTAGATGAAGGTTTCGGCACCCTGGATGCCGATACGCTTGACAGCGCCCTGGCGGCGCTGGATAACCTGAACGCCCGCGGCAAGATGATCGGTATTATCAGCCATGTTGAAGCGTTAAAGCAGCGTATTCCTGTACAAATTAAGGTAGCGAAGCAACAAGGCCTGGGCTATAGCAAAATCAGCATCAGCAGCTAAGCGTTGTCAGCCTGCTGATGCTTTTGGAGTAAAGTAGCAAAGTCGGCAGCAGGTATAGGCTTACTGAAATAATAGCCCTGATAGTAATCACAGCCTTGCTGGCGTAAAAACGCCAGCTGCTCTGCGGTTTCTACCCCTTCGGCCAACACTTTGAAGTTAAGGTTATGCGCCAGGGCAATAATAGCCCTGACGATTTGCTTATCTTCGTTGTTATTTGGTAAATGCTCAATAAAGCCACGGTCAATTTTTAAAATGTCCAGCGGCAGGCGTTTCAAATAAGACAATGACGAGTAGCCGGTACCAAAATCATCTATTGCTAAACGCATACCAGGCTGTTTTATCTGCTGCATCAGCTGATTAATGTTAGCCTCGCCTAGCATCAGCGTGCTTTCGGTTACTTCCAGTTCCATCTGATCAGCGGGCATAGCTGTCGCGGTCATTATCTGCTGCATTTCAGCAAAGAAAGAAGCTTTTCCAAACTGCTGTGCCGATACATTCACCGCCAGCCTAAACGGTGGCAAACCGGCCTTCTGCCAGGCAACATATTGCTTGCAGCTCGATTGTAGCACCGCTATGCCTAAGGTGTGGATAAGCCCACAACTCTCAGCCAGCGGAATAAAGACATCAGGCGATATAAAACCTAACTCATCATCAAACCAACGCAGTAACACTTCTGCCCCAATAATACACCCTGAGTTGATATCAATTTGTGGCTGATAGTAACAGGTTAATTTATTAGCCTTGAGTGCCAAGCGCAAATGGCGCTCTAGCTGCACGCGTTGGCGTGCTTGTACGGTTAGCTCATCAGAATAAAAAGCCACATGATTACGTCCGCCTTGTTTTACCTTGTACATGGCTGCATCGGCGGCACGAATTAATTCATCACAATTTTGTGCATGCTCCGGATACAAGCTGATACCAATAGAGGCGGTAATAATTACCTCACTCTGATCAAGCAACTTGCACGGTATCTCCAGCTGTTGCAACAAGTTGTCGGCCAGGGTGACCAATTGCTCAGAATATGACCACTGTTGTACCAGTATGCCAAATTCATCGCCACCCAAGCGCGCCAGGGTATGTATCGGGGCACAGCATTTATGTAGTCGCTGGCTAATTTGCATCAGGAGTTGGTCGCCGGCTGCATGGCCATAGCTGTCGTTGATATTTTTAAAATTATCCAGATCCATCAGCAGAATGGCACAGCGGCCACTTAACTGAGAAGCCTGACTGATCGCTTGCTCTACTCTCTGGTAAAAATATTGACGGTTCGGCAATTGTGTTACGACATCAAAATCAGCCAAAAATGCCAGTTCGGCCGCCTGCTTTTTGTGCTCTGTCAAATCGAGATCAATGCAATATATCTGCGGCTCCATATCCGGCAACTTCACCACTGCATGGCCTGAATATACCGGCACTAAAGAGCCGTCTTTGCGACGTAATGCCAGCTCCTCAGAAGCAATAGCTTCCCCACTATCAGCCATTTGCTGCATAGCATGGGTAACAGCATTGCGCATGTAGCTGGGAATAATCAGATCCAGCAAGTTACTGCCAAGCGCCTCTTCCTTGCTATATCCATAAATCTGCTCGCAGGCTTTATTCCAATAGAACGTCGTACCATCCCGCCAATAGCCTTGAATGGCTAACTGCGGCGCATTATCCAGCAAAGTGCGAAAACGAAGTTCACTTTGCTCCAATTGCAGTAGTGTTTGCCGCTGTTGGGTAATATCCTTTACTATCGAAATAAAGTACGGCTTGCTTTTGTTGCGTACCATTGCCACTGACAACTGTGCCCAAATGATGGCACCATCAGCACGGATATAGCGTTTCTCCAGGCTGTATTGCTGGATCTTATTCGCCAGCAGCTCTGCCAGTGCACTTTCATCTTTTTGTAAATCATCGGGATGCGTTATCTTTTGAAAGGTAAGGCGTTTAAGCTGTGTCTCGCTGTATCCAAGCAAGTCGCACAATAACGTATTTGCCCGAATAAACTGACCATCCAGACCAACATGTGCGATGCCGACAGCGGCAAGCTCAAAAGTAGCGGAGAAGATATCTTCAGTTTCGGCTAGTGACCGTGAGTAGCGTTGGCGCTGACTTAATAATAACCAGGCCAGTAAAGCGGTTAATGAGACATAAAAGTAGCCTTTATAACTTTGATACTGGCTTAATGTTTGTGCATCACTGATAAACCATGCCAGCACAGCGTCGCTGAGGGTGATCCAAACCACCCCTAAGGCTAAATAGCAAAGGGCACCAAACCAGGGTTGTTGCCGCCAACGCTGTGCTTTCTCTAATGTTTTTTTGCTCAAAATAGTGATAAATGCCAGAACACAAAGATATAGCAAGCATAGCGCAAAACCAGAACAACGCGCGCTAACTGATGGAAAATTAACCGCTTAATAAAAAACGCCCGCGATAAAGCGGGCGCTTTTTAATGGACTTGCTTAGAAAGAATAAACCAACGTCAGCGACGTTTGTGTATCAGTACTCTTTTTCAATGGTGGCACATCAGAGTCGTTCTGGACTAAAAACGCAGCTTTCATCTGCAACGAACCGTTAATCTTTGCCAGCAATGCACTTTCGGCAATGGTACGGGTGTTGTCATCGCCGTATTCCACGCTTAAGGTTTGGGCAAAACTGGCCGACTCACTAATAGCCCAGTTAAAGGCGGCCGCACCACGAACGATGAGGCCATTTTCGGTCTCACCGGTGGAGCGCTCGCCGGTGAAATAACCCGGACCGATCTCTACATCCAGTGACTTATCTTCAGCATTGTAGATCCGGGTGCCATAACCGACTGCAAGGGTGGTGTATTTCAGATAGGCGCCGAATTTATCATCGGTGTAAGAACCAAACACAAACAACTTATCAAACTCTTCCGTCAGCTTGTAGGCTGCTTTGGCTGACACTAAATAACGCTCAGCCGACTTCTCAGTCACCTTGTTATCATTCTCATCAAGTTTTTCATCTTCTTTGAAAAACGCGCTCAGAATGTACTGGTTACTCCACTGCTCCAGCTCTTGTTTGGCATCAATTTTACCGGTAATGGAGGTACCCACAGTATTACCTGAGGTGGTAATAGCACCCAGCTCAGCTGAAGTGGTCCACACTTTATCTGCACCGGCAGGCTCATTGGCCTGAACCTGCATGCTGGCCGTGGCGACGACGGCCAGAATTACACCATATTTCATGCTTACTCCTGCATTTCTTTTTTAATATGAACATCCATTTGTGGGAACGGTATCGCAATACCCTGCTCATCAAAGGTTAGCTTCACTTTTTCCAGCGTATCCCAGTACACACCCCAATAATCAGCAGAGTTAACCCAAGGCCGCACATTCAAATTGACTGACGAATCAGCCAGTGCAGCCACGGTAACACTCGCTTCTGGTTCTTTTAGCACCCTGCTATCTTGCGCCAGAATGTCCTGCAGGATCTGTTTTGCTTTGCGCAGATCTGAGTCATAGCTGATGCCAATCACTAAGTCGACACGGCGTATGGCCTCTGCTGAGAAGTTGGTAATAGCGCCACCGGTGATCTGTGCATTAGGCACGATAACCTTCTTATTATCCGGTGTTTTCATAATGGTCTGGAAAATTTCGATTTTGTCGACTGTACCACTAATACCGCCGGCGTCGATAAAATCGCCCGACTTAAATGGTCGAAACAGAATAATAAGAATGCCCGAGGCGAAGTTTGCCAATGACCCCTGTAAGGCCAAGCCTACCGCTAAACCGGCAGCACCGAGAATGGCAATAAACGAGGTGGTTTGTACGCCCATTTGTGACAGCGCCATCAGCACAGTGGCGATCATGATAATCGCGTACACTATACCCGCCACAAAAGACACCACCGCCTTATCGACAGAGCGGCTTAGCAGCGCCTTTTCCAGAAAGCGTTTTACCGCGCCGGCCACCATGCGGCCAAGATAAAAGATAACAATTGCCGCGATGAACTGTAACAAATAGCCGAGTAACACTTCATGGTTTTGCAGAAACAACTGTTCAATTTGTTCCATTAAATTCCCCTTAGGTAGTTGCTGAGCAGAAAAACGGTGTCTAGCATAACACAGACGCCACCGTGCTGGTATGAAAACGGCTACAACACATTAACCTGGCTAGCGTAGTAGAAAAAGGCTTGGTTGGCGGCAGATTTTTCGGTAAAATGCGCGTCCACTATGGTGACTGTAGCTCAGTTGGTAGAGCCCCGGATTGTGATTCCGGTTGTCGTGGGTTCGAGCCCCATCAGTCACCCCACTTTTTTTCTCAGCTGCTAAGCTTTAACCATCTCAGACAACACTTGCCAGTGCACGATGGACCTATCCCGGCTGCAACAACAGTTACAACAACCTAATCTGGCGCCGGTAGAACGCTGGGACCCGCCGTTCTGTGGCGACTTGCCCATTGTTATTGATAGCGAGGCAAACTGGCATTATCAGGGCAGTAAAATTAATCGCCCAGCGCTAGTAAAACTGTTTGCTTCTGTGCTGCTGAAGCAAGGTGCAGACTACTTTTTGCAAACCCCGGCAGAAAAGGTGCGTATTCAGGTAGCCGATGCCGCTTTTATGGTAACCGACTACCATTGGCAAGCAACAGCGCAGGGCCCGGCGCTGTTGCTAACGACGAATATTGAGCAGACTGTGCTGGTTAGCCCGCAGTATCCGCTTTTGCTTCAAGCATCGCCGCAACAGCAGCTACTGCCTTATTTACAACTCTGGCGCGGCCTTAACGCAAAGCTAAGCCGCACGGTGTATTATCAGCTGGCCGAGCAGGCACAGCCGGTGTTCTGTCACGGCAGGCAGCATTATCAGCTAAAAAGTGCCGGTTATCCTTTTACCTTTGCCATAATCTAAACTGGTCGGTGAAAACCGGTTGTTGGTCTCAAGCCGGTTGCCTCTGCTCAGGCAGCGGCTAACACTGCGTTATTACCCATCACCACAAAAGGCACTACAACTATGAATAAAACGTCGCTTGCTGTGTTAATAAGCGGTCTGCTGGTTTCGCTGTCTAGCCAGGCTGCTACGCTGATTTACGCCGGTAACCTGATTACTGTAGAAGACGGTAAGATGTTGTCGCAGCAAACCATTGTTATTGAGCAGGACAAAATTGTTGCCCTGCAAGCCGGTTTTACCCCAGCGGGTGAAAACGACACCGTGATTGATTTACGCAAGCACACCGTAATGCCCGGGCTGATGGATATGCACACCCACTTTTACACCCAGTTTAGCCCAACGGTATACAGCGAAGGCTTTACCATGAACGAGGCCGACTATGCGCTGCGAGGGGCAACCTTTGCCGAGAAAACCCTGCTGGCTGGCTTTACTACAGTGCGCGAACTGGGCGATAACCACCAGATCAGCACCGCGCTGAAAAAAGCCATTGCCAAAGGCTATGTTAAAGGGCCGCGTATTTACGCTGCCGGTAAATCTATTGCTACCACTGGCGGCCATGCCGACCCTACCAATGGCGTTGCGGCAGCGCTAATGGCTGATCCCGGCCCGAAACAGGGTGTGATTAACGGCGCCGATGAGGCGCGTAAAGCGGTACGGCAACGTTATAAAGAAGGCTCAGATCTTATTAAAATCACCGCCACCGGTGGCGTGCTCAGTGTGGCGAAAAGCGGCAGCAACCCACAGTTTACAGACGACGAGCTGGCAGCGATCGTCAGTACTGCCAAAGACTACGGCATGAAGGTGGCCGTGCATGCCCATGGTAAAGAAGGCATGGAGCGGGCAATCAAAGCCGGTGTGCACTCGATTGAGCATGGCACCTATATGGACAAAGCCACCATGGCGATGATGCGCAAACAAGGCACTTACTTTGTGCCGACCATCAGTGCCGGTAAATGGGCAGAAGAAAAATCCCGTATTGCCGGTTTCTTCCCAGAGTTAGTCAGGCCCAAAGCGGCCACTATTGGTGGCAAAATTCAGCAAACCTTTGCCGAAGCCTATAAAGCCGGGGTAAAAATTGCCTTTGGTACCGATGCCGGCGTGTTTGAACACGGCAATAACTGGCGGGAATTTGTCTATATGACGGAAGCCGGTATGCCGGCTATGGCAGCAATACAAAGTGCCACTATTGAAGGCGCCCGTTTACTGGGGGTAGAAGACGAGCTGGGCAGTATTAAAGCCGGTAAGCTGGCTGACATTATTGCCGTAGAGGGCAACCCTCTGCAGGACATTAATGCCATGGGCCAGGTACGCTTTGTGATGAAAGGCGGCCAGATCTACAAGCAATAGCCGCAGGACTTGTTACGACTATACCTTGCTACTGCGGTTGAAAGCGTTGTAGCAAGGCCGCCACGTCAGCCAAAATGGGCTGTTTAAAGTCTTGTTCAGCTTGTAACCGCACCTTGTCCTGCTGCCGGGTCAGGCTTTTGGCCTGATCTTTACGCGCCTGATGCGTTGGCATATCTTTCACAACCTGATACATCTGAAACAAGCCGGGATAGGAGGTTTCCGGGTCTGGTGTCCGCTCTGGCACCAGATGATCTAATAACACCCATAACCGCAGTGCGCCCTCTGACAGCTCGCATTGCTCTTCACGCATGGCTTTGCAAATTAAAATGATGCTGTCACGCAGGTATAGCGCTTTTTCTGCCTGTTGCTGTTGCAGCTGAGCAGCTTGTTTAAGCTGCTGCCGGCGCTGTTGCTGCAAGCGCATCAACAAAGTCCCGGCATAAAATGCCAAACCGGCAATAATCAGGGCACCAGCTGCAATAGCCAGCCAAACAGCAGTCGTCACGGTTAATCCTCGTCGCCTAGAAGGTCTTTACGCCAATCTTTACTTTCAAACGCCGCCATTGGATCAGCCTCTTCGTCACCATCGCTCAGGCCTAACTCGGCCATTAACTGCTCCATACGGGCAATTTTAGCGTTAAAGTACTTAGCATCTTTGCCAGTAAGAATTTCATCACGCTCAACCCGCTCCAACAGTGCCTGCAGCTGCGTGTCGTTTTCAATCAGCGCCAGCTCCTGCTCCGGGCTGAGTGTTTGTGGCTTGGCCTTGGCCAAGCTGGCTTTAGGTTCAACCACCGGCATCACGCTTTGTACTGCTTCGGCTTGCGGCAGCAATGCGATAGGCTTTTTACTGCCCAGCCGCTTATCTTTTGGCGCAGATTCACGCTTTGCCTCTGGGGTTTTGGCCAGTATACTATTGCGGCTGCCTGATTTTAAGCCGGCGCCCTTTTTCTTGGTCTCTTCTTTTGGTTGCCGGGTTTTACGAATATCTTCAGCCGACAGATGCCGCTGGCCATTAGTGCCGGCCGAGCGTGTTTTTTTCTTGCGAGTCATGGTTGCTACCTGTAAAAAAGGGCGCACATTTTAACCAGTTTTACCGCTAAACACTAATGCTTTATGCGCTGCAGCAATACCACGTCATTCGCGGCTACTGCTAAACGATAACCGTCGCGCCCGGCAAGATAATCAAAGGTGTTCAGGTGGAAAAAGCTGACATGGGTCGGGTCCAGCTTGTAGTGCCAGTTGGCAAAAGCTTCTGCAGTGGTGTAGCGCTTGGTCATAATTGCCAGCGTGCCGCCCGGCTTTAGCAGCTGCTGCCATAACGCCCACTCCTGCGCCGGGTTAACAAAATGCTCTATCGCCTCGCTACAGCTGATAAAGTCGTATTGCCGCTCCAGCGCTGTGCTGTCGGGCGCAAAAAATGGGTCCCAGACTGTCATTTGCTGACCAGCTTCTGTCAGCATAAGCGCCAACAGCGGCCCCGGACCACAGCCAAAATCCAGCCCTTGCAAACCACTACCACCTAATGCCTCAAGCAAAGGCGTAGCCAGGCGCTGCAAAAACCGGCGGTAGCCGTTGTCATTAATATCATTATTGTGGAGCTGATATTGCGCATGTTCGGCAGCGGCTGACAACAGGCTGCTTCTATCGGCAAACACCAGTTCACACCGTGGGCAGCGCCAATAGCAGCGCTGCTTATCCTGATGAAAAATAGCGCACGAGGCAGCAAAGCACAGCGGACAGGTTGGTTTGGACATACTATTTAACTAAAACGGCTAAAAAGAAAAAGGCGATAAGATCACCTTATCGCCCTGGATATACTTGTGTCAGGTGGACACTTCTCTCATTCGCTGTCATCTTCCTGATGTTGCTGCAACACCCTGTTTTCTGATTCCCTGTTTTATATCGCCTTCCTGGCTGAATTTTTATTCTTTACGATCTTCCTGATACTTTGGTAATCATCCCTGAGCGTGAATTCACGCGGCACATCATCCTGATGTGTATTAACAAAAGGCACCGCGCACTGTCGTACTGGTACTGACACTTCCCTGCCGCTAGTCCTTGTTATTAGTTGTTACTAAAAGTAACAGAGCACAATTTACTCCAATCTGACCAGATGGCAAGCATCTGCATAAAAAAAAAGCGCGAACAACCAGGGTGAATTTAATTTATCCTTTAAAAACAGATAAATATGCAAAAAATGTGCTTATAAAAAAGTTCAATAAAAATCGCTATATAGCAGTTTTCTTACAGTAAATGTGAGAGATCTCTTACAAAACTGAACCGGCAGTAATAAAAAAGCCGGCGATAAACGCCGGCTTTTCCGCGATGAACAACCCAGCTCTGCCTAGTGCAGGCCGCCCAGATACTGTGACAGTACTTCAATGTCTTCGTCAGTCAGCTTTTTCGCAATGTCTTGCATCATGCCGTTTAAGTCGTTAGCACGCTGGCCACTGCGGAACTCCTGCAGGGTCGTTTTCAGATAATTAGCATGCTGATAAGAAATTTTCGGGAAGCCGCCTAAACTGGTGCCGTTACCACGCGGACCATGGCAAGCAATACAAGCCGCAATACCGCGATCGGCATCACCACCACGATACAGCTGCTCACCTTTACTGATAACATTCTCTGGTGTGCTGCCGGCTTTCATTTTCTGTGAGGCAAAGTAGGCAGCCAGATCTTTCATGTCCTGGTCGGATAGCGCGGCTACCATACCAAACATAATGCTGTTATTTCGGCCTTGCTTACCGGCGGTTTCCATCCCGGTTTTATAGTCACGCAGTTGCTTGTACAAATACGGCGCATGCTGGCCTGCCAGCTTAGGATACATGTCAACTGCGCTGTTACCGTCAGCACTGTGGCACGCTGCACATACCGCTGACTTTGCTTTACCTGCTTCAGCATCACCGTCAAACGCCTGGGCTGTTCCGATAAGACCGAATAACAGCGTCAGTGGAAATAGCATTTTTTTCATTTTTTATCCGTCTCTGTCCGCATTAAACCGCCAGCATACTGGCAACCAAGTGAAATAACCTTAATTTTTATGCCTATTTTACACGAAACTGCTCAAAGTAAAATCCCATCAATGCTGCAAAAGCTTCTGCCGATCGGCCAGATCCGCTACAATAGCGCCAAATTAGTTGCCGGAGAAGGCAGTGTACAAGTCGAAAATCAATTATCAACGCGCCAGTTTTTTAACCAGCGCCCCCGATATCAACGCCTTACCTGCAGATAGTGGCATAGAAGTCGCCTTTGCCGGCCGCTCTAATGCAGGCAAATCCAGCGCACTTAATACGCTGACCCGACAAAATAGTTTAGCCCGCACCAGTAAAACACCGGGGCGTACTCAGCTCATCAACACCTTTAGCCTTGATAGCCAGCGCCGGCTGATTGATTTACCCGGCTATGGCTTTGCCAAAGTGCCACTGGCCATTAAAGAGAAATGGCAAAAGTCACTGGCTGAATACCTGATGAAACGCGACAGTTTAAAAGGGCTGGTGGTGCTGATGGATATCCGCCATCCACTGAAAGATCTGGATCAGGATTTAGTGCACTGGGCGGTACAAAGTGAGCTACCGGTGCTTATTCTGTTAACCAAGGCCGACAAACTTGGCCCAGGTGCCCGTAAAAAAACCTTGTTAGAAGTGCGCGAAGCCAGCATGGCTTTTATGGGCGATGTTACCGTGCATACCTTCAGCTCATTAAACAAACAAGGTTTAACGGAATTAGAGCAGGTGTTAGACCTATGGTTTGGCGCTGCTGACGATACCGCAATTACCGAATAACAGACATAAAAAAACCGACACCCTTGGGTGTCGGCCATAGCAAACGGGGAGAAGCTATAATTTCAAATCAACAGGGTGTCTTATCGCTAAGACAGCCGCATTATAGCGCAAATTTTCTCAGTTTGAAGTATTTACTCTAAAAAATCTCACAAATTTTCAGTTTTGCTCCGTCGTATTCAACCGGCGCACGTCGTTTTATTCACCCGCTGCAGCGACACTGACAGCGTTTAGCAAAAAGAAATAAAAAAAAACGCCCCACTGCAAGCAGTGGGGCGGCTAAATAAGCCTACTTTCGTCTGTGCTGGCTATCGCCTGACACTGAAAGATAGAACATCTTACCTCTGTACCCTACCCGACAAATTTTAATCAGCTGGCAAAAAAACGCAAGCCATTTTTGTAATAAAACTACATAAATAGCTTAAAATTGCGACGTGACACTGATTTAAGTAATAAAATTACCAAAAAAATCCCGCCATTTACGGCGGGATACGAAATGAAACAGGAGAGAGGGATAATGTAACTGCTTAATCAGACTCAGTCGGTACACATAAGTTCAACTTTAGTGCGCCTGATCCCAGTTATCACCAAAACCGGCCTCTGCCAGTAGCGGCACATCCAGTGTTGCCGCCTGTGCCATCAGTTTTACCATTTCAGGTATCACCTGCTCAACGGCCGCTTCATCTACCTCGAATACCAATTCATCGTGCACCTGCATGATCATCGCAACGGTGTCGGCGCTATGGCGCTGGATCCAATTGTCCACCACTATCATGGCTTTTTTAATAATATCAGCCGCGGTGCCCTGCATCGGTGCATTAATGGCCGCGCGTTCAGCTCCTTTGCGCCGCGCCATATTTTGCGCATTGATCTCTGGTAAATAGAGCCGCCGGCCAAACAGCGTTTCGACATAACCCAGCTCATGTGCTTGCTTGCGGGTACGCTCCATGTAATCGAGCACACCGGGGAAGCGCTCAAAGTAACGATCGACATACTGCTGCGCATCATTACGGCTTACACCCAACTGCTTGGCTAAACCAAATGCCGACATACCGTATATCAAGCCAAAGTTAACCGCTTTGGCACTGCGACGCTGCTCTGAGCTAACCTCTTCCAGCCTGACACCAAATACTTCAGCGGCCGTCGCACGGTGAATATCCAGCCCGTTAGCAAAGGCCTGCAGCAACGCTTTGTCCTGCGAGAGGTGCGCCATTATACGCAGCTCAATTTGCGAGTAGTCGACAGCGACGATCTTTTTACCCGCAGGTGCTATAAAGGCCTGCCGAATACGCCGCCCCTCTTCAGTACGAATAGGAATATTCTGCAGGTTAGGATCGGTGGAACTTAACCGACCGGTTGCCGCAACCGCCTGATGGTAAGACGTATGCACTCGCCCGGTTGCAGCTTGCAGCATTTTGGGTAGCTTATCGGTATAAGTAGATTTTAACTTCGATAAGCCGCGATGTTCAGTGATCAGTTTAGGAAACTCATACTCCAATGCCAGCTCAGCCAGCACCTCTTCTGCCGTAGACGGCGCACCGGTTGGCGTCTTTTTCAGCACCGGCAACTGCATCTGGTCGAATAAAATTTCCTGCAGCTGTTTCGGTGAGGCTAAATTAAATGGCTTGCCCGCCTGCTGGTAGGCCTGCTGCTCTAACTCACTGATCCTGCTCGCCAACTGCTCACTTTGCTGCGCCAGCAGCTTGCTATCTATCAGCACACCGTGGCGCTCTATGCGCGATAAAATATCCACCAGTGGCATTTCAATTTCGGTCAGCACTTTGCTGAGCCCGGCTTGCTGCTGCAGTTGGGGCCACAATGTCTGGTGTAACCTTAGGGTGATATCCGCATCTTCGGCGGCATAATGGGCGGCTTTCTCCAGTTCAATCTGGTTAAAAGTCAGCTGCTTAGCGCCCTTACCTGCGATCTCTTCAAAACTGACGGTTTTGTGGCCCAGATATTTTAATGCCAGGCTGTCCATGTCGTGCCGTGCCGCAACAGAGTTCAGCACATAAGACTCCAGCATGGTGTCAAACTGCACACCGCGCAGCGCTATGCCATAACGTGCCAGCACGCTTTGATCGTATTTCAGATTCTGCCCGACTTTGGCTTTGCTGCTATCTTCCAGCCAGGGTTTTAGCTCGGCCAGTACCCAATCACACGTCAGCTGCGTCGGCGCACCAACATAATCGTGCGCCACGGGCACATACCAGGCCCGGCCCGGGCTTACGGCAAAGGATAACCCCACCAGATCGGCTTGCATGTAGTCCAGACTCGTGGTTTCAGTATCCAGCGCTGTTAGCTGAGCGTGCTGTATTTCAACTAACATTTGCGTAAAAGCGGCCTTATCCAACACCGTCTGATAGGACGTTGCCGGTGCGGTATTCACCTGCTCTGGCGGGCTTTCGGCCAGTAAATCGCCTTGCTCGGGTGTGCTGCTTTTAGCGGCGTTTTGCCCGCTTGACAGCACTTCACTTAACCAACGGCGGAATTCACACTCGCGGTATAACTCGGCCAGAGCAGCATTATCAGGGGTTTTGATGTTTAAGTCGTCAAGCTGATACGGCAGTTCAACATCGGTTTTGATGGTAGCCAGCTGATAAGATAACTGCAGCTGCTGCCGAAATTCAGTAAGTTTTGCCGCCATCGTCTTGGCACCGCGGAAACTTAGTTCAGCGACGTGATCCAGTTGCTGATAAATCTGCTCAATAGAGCCCAGCCCCTGCAGTAAGGCTGCAGCAGTTTTTTCGCCAACGCCCGGCAAACCGGGAATATTGTCGACCTTGTCACCCATCAGCGCCAGATAATCGATAATGAGTTCCGGGCCTATACCAAACTTGTCCTGCACGCCCTGCACATCGAGCAAGGTATTCGTCATAGTATTAATTAACGTAACATGCTCATCTACCAGCTGCGCCATATCTTTATCGCCGGTCGAGATCAGCGTATGGCGCCCCTGAGCGCTGGCCTGGCGCGCCAAGGTGCCAATCACATCGTCCGCTTCTACACCGGATACGCATAATAGTGGCAAACCCATCGCTTCAATAATGCGATGCAGCGGCGCTATCTGGCTACGCAAGTCGTCTGGCATTGGCGGGCGGTGTGCCTTGTACTCACTGTACATGTCATTACGAAAAGTGGGCCCTTTGGCATCGAATACCACCGCCATTTGTGTCGGCTGGTATTGTTTCAGCAGGCTTTTCAGCATGTTGACCACGCCATAGATGGCACCAGTAGCTTCGCCGCGCGAGTTTGTCAGATGTGGGGGCGCATGATAAGCGCGAAATAGATAAGAGGAGCCATCCACCAGGATCAGCGGAGTATCACAGACTGTAGCCATCTAAGGTATATCCTGCAGCAATAAAGCTATAGCATGCCACAGCGTTGCCGGTGCCGCCAGTCAGCACAGCATGGCGTTCAATCGAACAAACTGTGGATAACTTTGTGCAAAACGCAGCCGAACAGTCTGGCTCTGAAGACAAAAGCCAGGCAAAGGCATTTCATAACAATATGTTTTTAAAGGCAAAATATGGGGTATACCGCAAGGCCCATGTTATTATTGTTATACTTCCATTTATGTGGAAAACACTTAGCAGTGCTTTCTTATTTCCGTAGCTGAACGATGTTGTTCAGTACTACCGGCCAAACAGACTACCATATTGGCATCAGATGCAAAGCAAAACCGTTAAATAATTTTGCTTTAAAAAAGCCAGCAAACCCCATCTAAAAGCATATAACAGCTATGACGCTGCCTTGCGGCGAATTTACCCAATACGACAACAGGCAGGCAGCGATCGGGATGACCTTTATTCACGTATAAGGCTTGCTGGCGGCGCCAGGCCAGGCATGATGCACGGGGCTTCCCCTAAGCGCAGCTTGAGGGCTATAATGGCGCAAACTTTGTGCGGACATGACCACAGGACTACTGACTATGAATAAACTTACTCTCGCATTTGCCTTGCTGTTAACTACGTTTGGCATACATGCCAGTGCCGATGCTGATAAAGAAGCGCTGGCAAAACGGTTAGCACCTATAGGCCAGGTGCATGTTGCTGGTGCTGCGGCAGCAGCTGATGTCGCACCGTCTGGCCCGCGCAGCGGCGAGAAAGTATATCAAACGGCTTGTTTTGCCTGTCATGGTACTGGCGCGCTGGATGCACCGAAGAAAGGTGACGTAGCGTGGAAGTCCAGAATCGATCAAGGTTTTGATGTTATGTTAAAGCACGCTATTGAAGGTATTCGTAATATGCCTGCCCGTGGTACCTGTGGCGACTGCAGTGATGAAGAAATCGCTGCCGCTATTAAGTTTATGACTGAAGGCGTTTAATCCCTCTGCTTTCACCTTTTTAAGGCCGCCGCAGTGCGGCCTTAAACATTTTTATTATGAGACCTTATAAACTGGTTTAAGCCTGCTGCTGTCATTTGGCCGCAAGCCTCTTCCAACTGTTTAAACTTTGTGCATAATGGGCACAATTATAAAGTGTCGGCCCAAGTGGTACGGCCAAAGAATAAAGAGTCAGGGTTGAAGGGATCAACAGAGGCAGGCAAACAGCTTAAGCAGGCACAAACTAAGCTACGACGGCTGGACATATTAACCCACCGTTATAAGCAGGCCTATATTACGCAGGGCGCCTTACTAACATTATCTGAATTGGCCAGCACCATCAGCGATATGCGGGAGTTTTACCCGGCAATCCATAAAATGGTGTCTGAGCTGCTGCATGCCGAAAATTTCTATGTGGTGTTTTACGACAACCAGACTGGCCATTACACACCGCAGTACTTTTCCGATGAAAAAGACCAACAACTGATTGCCGAAGTCCCCTCAAGCGCCTTTTCCAGTGGCTTAACCGGCTATGTCGCCCGCATCGGCCAGCCTTTACTGTGCGATAGCGAACAATTTGAGCAGCTTATTAAAAGCGGTGCCATAGAACCACAAGGCTCTCCCTGCGCCCACTGGCTGGGTATACCGTTGTGCCGCGGCGAGCAGGTTATCGGTGTAATGGCCATTCAATCTTATAATGCCAAACAACTATACACTGAAAGCGACCTGGCGCTGTTCAGCAGCATTGGCGGCCATACCATCACCGCGCTGGATCGGGTGAAAAGCCGCGAGCTGCTGGAAGAAACCGTACGGTTACGTACCCGTGAACTGCGTCAGATTAACAGCTCGTTGCAAAAAGAAATTACTGAACGGATCAACGCCGAGAAACTGCAGGCTGCGCTGTACCGCATCTCTGAGCTGACGGCCAGCAGCCGTGATATGAACAGTTTTTATCGTGCTGTGCACCAGGTGCTGGGTGAATTAATGGCGGCTGATAACTGTTATATCGCGCTTCTGGATGCCGAGCGCAGCAAACTGACGTTTCCGTTTTACTTGGATCAGTTCTCACCGCCAGCCCGCGAGCGGCCGTTAAGCCGTGGTTTTACCGAATATGTGATCCGCTGTGGTGACGCCAAACTGATTACCACTGATATTGCCGATCAATTGGTAGCCGCCGGTGAAATTCGTCGCGGTATGGCCGATCCGTTTAAAGCCGCCCGCCACTCAACCAGTTGGTTGGGGGCACCGTTATTGATTGAACAACAGGTAATTGGCGTTATCGCGCTACAATCTTATGACGAGCGCTATCGTTACTCAGAAAACGAGCTGAATATTCTGCGTTTTGTCTCGCAACATATTGCGGTGGCGATTCAACGTAAACTGGCCACAGAGCAGCAAAAGCTGCATCAGGAAGAGCTGGAACGCAAAGTATTTGAAAGTACCCGCGAGCTACGCCAAACCAACTTGTTTTTGCGCTTGCAGGTAGAAGAGCGGAAAAAGGCTGAGCAAAAGCTGTTTTATGAAGCGAATCATGATGCTCTGACCGGGCTGGCCAACCGGCAAATGTTTCTGCAGCAATTAAAACAGCAGTTCGCCCTGAGTAAACGCCAGCCGCAGCAAGGCTTAGCGCTGCTGTTTATCGACTTAGACCGCTTTAAACAAATTAACGACAGCTTAGGCCATCACGTCGGCGATGCCTTTTTAGTGGAAGTGAGTAAACGCTTACTCAGTACCGTACGTGATCATGATCTGGTAGCGAGGCTGGGTGGCGATGAGTTTGTTGTGCTGCTAACCAGCCTGCCAGATGCAGAAGATGCTGAGGACATTGCCGAGCGCATTATTGAAAAAATACGCCAGCCTTTTTATCTGCAGGGTCAGCAGGTACATTCCGGCGCCAGCATTGGCATTGCCCATTTTGACGCTGAACACAGCAAGCCGGAAGCCATGCTGCGCGATGCCGATGCCGCCATGTATCAGGCCAAGTCGATGGGACGCAACCGCTTCGTCATCTTCAACCACACCATGCGCGAGCAATTACTGCAGGCGATGACGCTGGAGCAAGTAATGCAACAGGCACTGGCGCAGCAGCAGTTTACCCCGGTATACGAGCCAGTATTGTGTGGCCAGGGCCGCAGCTTACTAGGCTACGAAGTGCATAGTCAGTGGCAGCACCCGCTGCTTGGTACACAATACGATTTCAGCCAGTTTAGTGCTGATGCGACCATGACGGTACAAATTGAACAGTTGATCCTGCAGCAAGCCTGCCGTCAGCTTGCCGCCAGTACCGATGATAGCGGTTTACTTACTCTGCGCCTGAGTGTGGCGCATCTGCAGCAACATGAATTGCTACAACAATTAAAGCAGCAACTTAGCACCTTGCCGCAGCCACAGCGCCTATGTTTAGCCTTTACAGAACGCGAATTACTGCAGGCCGGCAACAGTATTCACGCTGCGTTGCATCAACTAAAGCAAAATGGTGTCCGCCTGGCGATCCATCAATTTGCCGCCGACAGCGCCCCCATGGGCTTGCTACTGCTGCAACTGTTTGAGTTTGTTAAATTAGACGCCAGCTTCTGCCGTCAGCTGCCACGCCAGCCACATAAACGCCAGCTGCTGCACATGTTACAGCAACTGGCGCATAGCTATAAATTCCGCTTACTGGCCGACGGTGTTGATAATGCCGAACTGCTAAACCTGCTGTTAGACGAAGGTTGCTGCTTTATGCAGGGTAAATATGTTACCGAGCTATTAGGCGCCAAGGCTCTGGCCGACACACCGTCAGTTATTTTTCAGCAGCTGGCGTAACCGCTCTATGTGTGCCTGACCACTTAGCTGGCGTTGCTCAGCCGTTTTCACTGGCGCGGCTTGCTGCCAGTCTAAGTCGTCCTGTGGTAATTCATACAAAAACCGGCTGGGCTCGGGGCGGATAACTTCGCCAAACTGGCGCCGCTCCTTGGCGTAAGTAAGAAACAGCTCGCGCTGGGCACGGGTAATGCCCACATACGCCAGCCGGCGCTCTTCCTCAACGTTGTCCTCATCAATACTGCTCTGGTGTGGCAAGATGCCCTCTTCCATGCCCACCATAAACACATAAGGGAACTCCAAGCCCTTGGAGGCATGCAGCGTTAACAGCTGCACCTGATCGGCATTATCTTCCTGCTCCTGACGCTCCATCATATCGCGTAGTGTCAGCCGGGTAACCACTTCGGGCAAGGTCATTGGCTCTTCATCATCTTTACCTGCCAGCATTTCACTGATCCAGCGGTACAGCTCATTAACGTTTTTCAGCGCCATTTCAGCCGCTTTCGGACTGCTGCTGGTTTCAAACAACCAGGCCTCATAATGACTTTGGCGAATAAGATCACGTATCGCTTCGGCCGGCTCAGCCCGCTGCACGTTATCGGCAATGCCCACTATCCAATCAGCGAATTGCTTAACGGCATTGTGCGCCCGCGCCGACAAATGCATCGACAACTCACTGTCGCAGCAGGCGGCAAATAAACTGATGTGCTTTTCATTGGCTAGATTACCAATCTGCTGCAAGGTTGCGGCGCCAATTTCACGCCGTGGCACATTAATAATGCGCAGCAAAGCGTTATCATCATCCTGGTTTACCACCAGACGCAGGTAGGCCATCACGTCCTTTATTTCAGTACGGGAAAAAAACGAGGTGCCACCGGAAATTTTGTACGGGATCCGGTTGGTCATCAGTGCTTTTTCAAATAAGCGCGACTGATGGTTACCACGATACAGCAAGGCATAATCACGATACTGACTACGGTTGATAAAACGGTGCGAAATGATCTCGGCCACCACTTTCTCCGCTTCATCTTCCTCGTGTTTACAGGGGATCACCTTCAGCGGCACACCATAGCCATTTTCACTAAACAGCTGCTTATCAAACTCGTGCGGGTTGTTGGCAATTAAGATATTCGCTGCTTTTAAAATGCGTTCGGCTGAGCGGTAGTTTTGCTCCAGCTTGATCACATTTAAATTAGGAAAATCGGTCTTCAGCAGCGCCAGGTTTTGTGGCCGCGCGCCGCGCCAAGAGTAAATTGACTGATCATCGTCGCCCACTACAGTAAAGCGCTGGCGCTCACCTACCAGCCACTTTACCAGCTGATACTGGCTGGTATTGGTATCCTGATATTCATCGACCAGCAAATATTGAATTTTCTGCTGCCACTTGGCGCGTACCTCAGTGTTGTGTTGAAACAGCAAGGTAGGCAGTAAAATAAGGTCGTCAAAATCCAGTGCATTATACGCCGTTAACTGCTGGCTGTACTGCTGGTAATAGTTAGCAAAGCTGATGCTTTGTGCATCTTTAGCATCCTGCAAGGCTTTCGCCGGCAGCGTTAGTTCGTTTTTCCAGTTGCTGATTTTACTTTGCAGCGCCCGCAGTAAGTCTTTGTCGCCCTGAATATCGTTTTCGCTGAGTTCTTTTAGCAGCGCCAGGCTGTCCTGATCGTCAAACAAGGTAAAGTTGGCTTTGTAACCAATATGGCGGTATTCCTTTTTCAGGATCTCCAGCCCCAGCGTATGAAAGGTCGAAATGGTCAGGCCACGGGTGGCGGTTTTTGGCAGTTGCTGGTTAATGCGCTCGCGCATCTCGCGCGCCGCTTTGTTGGTAAAGGTTACGGCGGCAATATGCCGCGCCGGCAGCTCGCATTGCTGAATTAAGTAGGCAATTTTATTAATAATCACCCGGGTTTTGCCACTGCCGGCACCGGCCAGCACCAGACAAGGCCCGGAAATATATTTAACTGCAGCGTTTTGTTGCGGATTTAACTTCATTGACGCACCCTTATAACCAGGGCGGCATTGTAACGAAATTTGCCGTTAAATAGCATTCGCTATCCGGCTTTTGCTCTGTAGAATAACGCCAACGCTTGAATACTCGCTGCAAGTACTTGATGCAGCAAAGGAGATAACCATGATCGATGCGAAAAAAATTGAAGATATTGCCAAACAAATCGGCAATGCTATTCCGCCTCAGGTACGTCAGTTTGCCGATGACGTTGAAGCAAAAGTCAAACAGGTACTGCAAAGCAAACTGGCCGAGCTGGATTTTGTCAGCCGCGAAGAGTTTGACGTGCAGCGCCAGGTGCTGCTGCGCACCCGTGAGAAACTGGAAAAGCTCGAGCAGCAGCTGGCCGCCCTAATGGCAGAGAAGACTCAGGATCTGAAAAGCCAGCCACTGCCCAGCTCAGATCAGGAGTAAACTATGCGCCGTTTTTTTGCTCTGACAGTTATCAGCAGCCTGGTGTCACTGAGTAGTTTTATGCCGCTCAGTGCCATGGCGGCACCGGATAAACTGATCCTGGCCGGCCAGCTGTTAGATGTGCAAAGCGGCAAACTACGCGCCAACCAGGCTATTTTGCTAGAGCAAGATCGCATTCACAGCATAGTGCCCATTACTACACTGACCAGCGAACAGCAGACGCTGCCAAGCACCGATTTAACCGGCTACACCGTGCTGCCGGGGCTTATTGATATGCATGTGCATTTAACGGCTAACCCGGCGCAGCATGGCTACCGCCGGTTGCAGCAAACCCCGGCGCGCCAGGCGCTGTTTGGCGTAACCGCAGCCAAAGCCACCTTAGAGGCCGGCTTTACCACGGTGCGCAATTTAGGTGCGGCCGGCTTTGCTGATGTAGACCTGCGCGATGCCATTAACGCCGGCGAAATACCCGGCCCGCGTATGCGGGTGTCAGGCCCCAGTTTGTGCATTACCGGCGGCCACTGCGACAATAACCTGCTGCCGCACACTTATCAGGCCAGTGGCGATGGCGTGGCGAACGGCGCCGATGCCATCCGCGCTAAGGTGCGCAGCAATATGAAGTACGGCGCCGATGTGATTAAATTTACCGCCACCGGTGGCGTACTGTCGCGCAACACCGACGTAAACGCCAGCCAGTACAGCCTGGCAGAAATGCAGGCATTAGTGGCCGAAGCGAAAGATCGCGGCGCTATTGTTGCTGCCCACGCACATGGCTTACGCGGTATTAAGCGGGCACTGGAAGCGGGCGTAGACTCAATTGAGCACGCCAGCTTTATCGATGATGACGCCATTAAACTGGCCAAACGCAACGGCACCTATCTGGTGATGGATATTTACGTTAGCGACTATATATTGCAGGAAGGCGAAGCAGCCGGGATTTTGCCTGAATCATTAGCCAAGGAGCGTACTGTCGGCCAGCTGCAGCGGCAAAATTTTAGTAAAGCGGTTAAAGCCGGGCTGAATATCGCCTACGGCACTGATGCGGGTGTATACACCCACGGCTTAAACGCGCGCCAGCTTAATTACATGGTGCAATGGGGCATGACACCACTGCAGGTTATCCAAAGCGCTACTGTTAACGCAGCGACGTTACTGAATTGGCGCAACGAGCAAGGTCAGCTCAATGTCGGCATACTGCAGGCTGGCGCCTACGCTGATATGGTGGCGGTAAAGGGCAACCCGCTTGAGCAAATTACGCTGCTGGAAAATATCCCGGTGGTGGTTAAAGGTGGTGACATAGTAAAACAGCTTGATTGAGGCAGGAACCAAACACTAAGCCAGCACAGGGCCGGCTTAGTGTGAGCAAAAACGATAGTGCTTACTTCGCCTTTGGCTGGGCCACTTTTAGAATTTCGGTTAAACCGGCGACCGCACCGCCAATATTGGCCAGTTCGGCTGGTACTATCATGGTGTTGTTGGTTTTGGCCAGGTTGCCAAATTCTTTTACATATTGCTCGGCTACACGCAGGCTAACCGCTTCGGAACCACCCGGCTGGTTTATCGCTTCAGCAATTTTACGAATACCTTCGGCAGTGGCCACTGCAATCAGCTCTATTTCACGGGCGCGGCCTTCGGCTTCGTTAATCTGGCGCATCTTGTCGCCTTCAGACAGGTTAATGACTTCCTGCTTTTGGCCTTCTGACACGTTGATCATCGCCTGGCGCTCACCTTCCGATTTGGCAATAGCGGCACGGCGCTCACGCTCGGCTCGCATTTGCTGCTCTAAGGCATCTTTAATACTGATCGGTAGCTCAATATCGGCAATTTCGTAGCGCAGCACTTTTACACCCCAGGGCGCGGCCGCTTCGTCCAATGCTTTTACCACCTCTTCGTTAATTTTGGCGCGCTCTTCAAAGGTTTTGTCTAGGTCGGTTTGGCCAATGACCGAGCGCATGGTGGTTTGTGCTAACTGGGCAGACGCGTAGCGGTAATCATTAATACCGTAGCTGGCTTTGTGCGGGTCAATTACCTGCAAGTATAAAATGCCGTCAATACCGACCTGAATATTATCGCGGGTAACACAGGTTTGGCGCTGCACATCAATCACTTCTTCTTTTAAGCTATGCACGTAAGCCACTTTATCAATAAAAGGGATCAGAATATGAAACCCCGAGTCCAGCGTGCGCGAGTATTTACCCAACCGCTCAATGACATAGTTGCTCTTTTGCGGCACGACCCGCGCCGTTTTAACAATGGTAATCACCACGGCCAGCGCGAAGCCGGCCATTAAAATGGTATTAATATCTATTGGCACTTGTTGTTACTCCTTAACATAGAAAAATCAGCTGTTTGGCTTTGTTGCTGTCACGGTTAATTTAATGCCGTGGTTGGCTACCACCCAGGCAATATCACCGGCTTTTAACAGATCGGCAGATTCGGCATCCCATTGCACGCCATTTAACACCACCCGGCCAGCGCCCTGAATAAAATCGCTGTGCACAGTAACCCGGCTACCAATGTCTTCGCTAAAGCGCGACGGCTGCTCGCTACTGTCGGCGGTATAACCAACAAACCAGCGCTTAAAATGGCCGCGCACACCAAACAGCAGCACAAGAGACACAACGCCAAAGATCAGAAACTGCATGCTATAGCTTTCTATCAGGCCGAAATGTAACAGCAGGCCCACCACGATAGCGGCGATACCGAGAAACACCGCCACGACGCTGGTTGCCAGCAGCTCAGATAGAATCAGCACTATGCCGATAACGATCCACAAGGTAGCAATATTCACTTAATTTGCTCCGTAACAATTGTTATGCTGCACATTAACGTAAGGCATACAAAGTGGTCAAATGAAACACTCTGCCACTTTGTAACAACCCTTTGCAGTACCGAGGCTGATATGCGATTTTTCTGGCGTGCGCTCTGTTATACCCTGCTGCTGTTTGCTGCTTATCAGTGGTTGCTGCCACTGTTGAGTAAAGACAAGCCCGCCGCCCAATTACTGCAGCACTACGCTGATAAACAACAGCAACAGTATTTGTGCCAAACGCCGGTGCTGTGGCGCATCGGCAAACTGGACCCGGCCTTTAACTTAACGCTGGAGCAAGCCGAACAAGCGGCGCACAACGCCGCTAGCCAATGGAACAAGGCGCTGGGTAAAGAATTGTTTCGCTATGACAGCCTTGATGGTTTTGCCATTGATTTTGTTTATGACGCCCGCCAGCAGCAATTGTTAGAGCAGGCACGGCTGACGCGAAACCTGGCGCGCTATGATGCCACTATTGACCAGCGACTGCACGACCTGCAACAACAGGCGGCTAGCCTACAAGCACGGCAGCAACAGTTTGACCAGGCTAATCAGCAGTTTGCCGCCGATGCTGCGGCCTTTGAACAGCAAGCACGCCAGGCCACCAGCAGTGAGCGCAGTCGGCTGCTGGCGCACCAACAACAGCTGCAACAACGGCAACAGCAATTGCAGCAGCAGGCAGCGCAATTAAATGACGAGCAGCAGCGCCTGCTGCGCCAACAGCAATACCTGAATGAGACAGTAGCTGATCGTAATGCGTTGCTGCCGCAACAGGCAGAGCCGCTGGCGGCGGCAGAAGTCGGCGTAATGCAGATCCAGGGCCGGCAGCGGCAGATGAGCATTTTTGCCTACACTTCAATTGAGGCGCTGGAACTCACCTTGTTACACGAGTTTGGCCATGCACTGGGACTGGGCCACACCGCAGGGCCCGCGTCGGTGATGTATTATGCGCTTAGCGCCCAACAGCAGGGTATTAGCCGCGAAGATATTCAGGCGCTACAGCAGCAATGTGGTTTTTAACCCCGGCTCAGTTTCCGCAGTAACGCTACGAGACACTAAACAGCTTTTGCTCCAGCGTCTGGCCTTTAATCAGGTTGCGGTAACGGTAACCGTGCGCGGCCAGGCATTGCAGCAGTTCAAGATCAAACTGCGGCTGCTGATCGCTGTTATAGCTCAGTAACAGCTGGTTCTTTTGCCCCGGCCGCACACTGATAAGCCCCGGCAGCTGTTGCAACAATGCCAGCAGTGGCTGATCAGCCTCTTGCTCTAGTAGCAGGGTCAAATACTGCTCAGCGCTATCACTGCCGTTGTTATCAGCCGGGCTGCTTAACTGGCCCTGCTGCAAATACAGCACCTTGTTGCACAACTGCTCCAGCTCAAAAATATTATGTGAGCTAATCATAAAGCTAACCTTGCCAGTTAAATGACTGCTTAACTGACTGATTAACTGCCGTATTTGCAGTGCATGCGCCGGATCCAGCCCGGCGGTCGGCTCATCCAGTAGCACCAGCTGGGGCGAGCCGATAAAGGCCTGCGCTATAGCAGCGCGTTTGCGCATACCGTGACTAAGTGCTGCCGCTTTCTGTTTTCGCTGCACACCGAGCTCTACCAGTGTTAATACTCTATCAGTTTCCAGCTTGGCCGCTTTTTGGCTTAAGCCTTGTAAACGGCCATAAAAGTCCAGCTGCTCGCCGATGCTAAAGGCCGGGTCAAACTGGGCATCTTGCGGCAGCGCGGCCAGCTGGCCACAAAGTGCCGAGCTGCCGGGCTTATGGCCTAACAGCGTAACGCTGCCGCTATCGGCGCGCAGATAACCACATAGAATACTAAACAAGGTGGTTTTACCGGCGCCATTGGGACCAATCAGCGCCGCCACATCGCCTTGCTGCAGGCTAAAGCTGACATTCGCCAGTGCTGTCTTGCTGCCAAAGCGTTTACTCAGGTTGTCGCAGTGTATCAGGGTGCTCATATTGCTTTCCTTTTTAACAGCAGGCAGGCCAGGCTGAGTAATAATGCCGTTTGCCAAACCGGCAACATGGCGAATTTAAAGGTCTGCCAGCCGTGCAGTGGTAACAGCTGAATCACCTGGGCACCTGGGATATAACTGAATAAAAACAAAAAGTCAGGAAAGTAAAAAACAAACCAGCTAAGTAGCGCGAAGCCCAGCCCCAGGCTGACAATGGCGAGGCTCACCGCCAGTTTGGCACTGCGCACCAAGGCGGAAAACACCGCCATAATGGCGGTAAAAGGTGCCACCACCAGCAGCAAATTAAGCCAAATCACCAAGGCGGCACTGAGCATGGCTGGCGTAATGCCTCCGGCGTGCCAGCTGGCCAACGCCAGAGTGGCCAGCAAAGTGAGTAAAATTAAACAGCCTTGCACTATTAACTGGCCGGCAAAGCGGCCCAGCGCCAGGCTGCTGCGGCTGCTACGCAAGGTTAAAAACCGCACCGAGCCACGCTCTATGTCCGGACACAGCTGGTTGGCGGTAAAAAACAGGCTAAGCAGCGGCAGCAACCACAGGCTGAAAAACCAGTACACGGCCAGCTCTGGCGCGGGCCAGCTGCGCAGTTGGCTAATGCCGTTGTTGCCAAACAGGCCGCTGATAAAATCGGTAAAACCGCGCGAGGCAATAAGGTCTGCCGCAGGCACTATGGCATAGCGAAACAACAAACCCCAGATAACCAAGGTCGCGGCCAGCGTCATCAGGCCAGAGCGGGTTTGCCACAAACGGCGCAGTTCAAAACCGGCGTATAAGCCGGTGTGTGTTAATAGGGTGACAAGATGGGGCATAGCAGCGTCCTGTGCGATGTTAACCAGCAATGTTGCTGAAGTGCGAGAGAGATTTGCAGTTATAGTGCCAATATTATTTTCAATTAAATCATAAAGATAAAAAAAGCAGCCTGAACGACTGCTTGCTGATTACACGAAAATATCGTCAATTTGGCCAACAGCTTTACACAGCCGCGACAATCTTTATCTCAATTTTCCAGTGTGGATCGGCCAGCTTGGCCTGTACCGTGGCGCGGGCCGGTGCTTGCCCGGGGGAAACCCAGTTATCCCAGGCCAGGTTCATCGCGGCATAGTCGGCCATATCCGCTAAATAGATCGTAGCGTCAACCAGTTTGGTTTTATCACTGCCACAACGTGCCAGCAGGGCATCAATTTGTGCCAATACATCTTCCGTTTGTAAGGTCGCGTCATTGCTGTGGGTGTCGGGCACCATACCGGCGCAAAAAATCAGCCCGTTGACAATAACCGCTTCAGAATAACGTGCCGCCGGCAAAATACGTTGTATGCTCATCAGGTACTCCTTATTAGTTATTGCCTAGCCTACCCTGTGCTGATGCCCTCAGTCGTCGGATCAGTTACACCGCAGTGGTAGTAAACGCCTGCAGCAACAAATTTAATTGCGGGTGTAACAGCTGGCGCTGCGTAGTAATAATGTAAAAGTTTTCATAAACCTGCGGCAGGGTAAGGTATTTTTCTAACCGGCCGGCTTTTAGCTCGTCCTTTACCACGACTTCGGGCATCACACTTAAGGCACCGCTGTCGCGGGCTAATAAGCGTAACATCGCCATATCGTCGGCTTCCGCCACTATATCTGGCGCTAGCTGATACTGCGCGGCCAGAGCGTCAAAGGCGGTACGAATGGGGCTTTGTACCGGCGGCAGTACCCAGCGCTGTAAGCGGTAGGCTTTAAGGCTAGCGGCCGGATCGCGCCCCGGCGGCCCAATCACCGCCACCGGCTGGCGCGCCAATAAGCGGCACTGCCACAACTGGCTGTCATTGCCCTGCACAGCCACATTCGTTAAGGCCAAATCTAACTGATGGCTGGCAAGGGCGTTTAATAACGCCGTTTGGTTCATCGATAGCAGGCTGTAGCGGGCTTGCGGGGTAGCCAGCAGCGGCGCAATAAAACTTTCAACAAAGTTACGCGACATGGTTGCCAGGGCGCCAATACGGATGGGGCTGCGCTGCGGCTGCATGCCCTGCTGTAATAACTGTTCCAGCTCAGCGCCCCGGCTGAAAATATCTTCAGCGTATTTTAACGTCTGATAGCCGCTGTCGGTTAGCACCAGCTTACGGCCTTCGCGGCGAAACAACTGCACCTGCATGCTTTGCTCTAACTGCTTAATTTGCGCCGACAATGCCGATTGTGACACATGCAGCCGCTGCGCGGTTTCAGTGAGGTTGCCGCCTTTGGCCACCTGCCAGAAATAATACAAATGATGGTAATTTAACCGGCTCATAGTTCTTTTTTAGTGAACGTTTATAAATTAATTATGTATTTTACTTATGTTAGTCAGCTAAGCACAATATCGCCAGTGTCGGATGACCCAAGGTAGGCGAACAATGGTTTTTAGTCTGAGTCTGTTTAAATTGGTGCTGCTGGCCTTAATTGCCCTGCTGGCAATCGTGATCTGGCGCTACAGTGCTACTGCGTTGGCCGGCGAGGCTGACAAAGGCCGTTTTATGCGCTCCCTGGCGGCAACGCTGGCTGCGGTTGTATTTACCCTGCTAAGTAATCATTTAGTGCTGTTTTGGCTGGGCTGGGTGGCGATAAGCCTGGCGCTGCAGCAATTGTTGTTGTTTTACCCACAGCGACCCCGTGCCCAGCTGGCTGCGCACAAAAAAGCACTTAGCGCCCGCTTAAGTGAAGCCCTGTTAGCACTGGCCTTCGCCCTGCTGTACCTGCAGTTTGATACTGCCAATATCAGCGAGCTTACTGCTGCGGTGGCTACTGCTGAGCCCGACAGTTGGTTGCTGCATAGCGCTGCGCTGATGCTCGTACTGGTGGCGCTGCTTAAATGTGCTCAGCTGCCGCTACACGGCTGGTTAATACAAGTGGTTGAAGCGCCAACGCCGGTATCTGCGTTGCTGCATGCCGGCATTATCAACCTCGGCGGCATCTTGCTGCTGTTGTTTGCGCCTGTGCTGGCTTACAGCAGCCTGGCCAGCAGTTTACTGTTGGCGGCGGCTCTTGGCAGCACCTTGCTGGCGGCACTGATTATGACCACCCGCATCAGCATTAAAGTGCGCCTGGCCTGGTCTACGGTAGCGCAAATGGGCCTGATGCTGGTAGAAATTGCGCTGGGGCTCTATACCCTGGCCCTGCTGCACCTGCTGGCCCATTCCTGTTACAAAGCCTATGCCTTTTTACACAGCGGCAATGCGGTAAACCATTATCTGGCAGCACAGCTGGCCGGCCAAACCAACCCGGCGGCCCGGCATTGGCTGTTGGCGCTGCTGCTATCAACCGGGCTGGTCTATTTGGTGCAGCTGGCGTTGCCGCTGACGAGTTTGAGCAGTGCTGTACTGCTGGTACTGGCGATAAGCGTATTGCTGGTACCATCACTTAGCCGGGCCGACAGTCGCCGGCCAGCTCGGCTGTTATTGGCACTGGCTTATGCCCTGGGTTTACTGGCACTGTACTTCAGCCTGAAGACCGTACTGCGCATTGTCATGCCGACGCCTGTCGCTGTTAACAATCTGGCGGATATCATTGCCAGCACTGCCTTTGCCTGTTTATTTGTGCTGGCAATACTGCTGCGCTACCACAGTCACCAAAAGCAGCTGAACAAGCTGTTTATCTGGCTCAATGCCGGTGGCTATCTGGACGAATGGGCCACCCGTATTACGCTGCAAATCTGGCCCTATCAGCAAAAACAAGCCGTCGTATCCGAGCAAGACACGCTGCAGGAGGCAAAATGAGCGCCTTATCTCAACATCACGCACAACAATACAACCTGAGCGCACTGATTGAACGCGCCGCCAGCCAGATAGCGCCACAGTGGCCGCTGGATCAGCTGATTGCCGTTAATCCCTGGTGGCCAAAGCGGCAGCAGCCGTTTGCCTCAGTGTGTGCCGAACAGCAGCTATTGGCCGGTAACGACTGTTTAATGAGCGCACAGTGGTACCTAAGCCAATGGCAGCAGCAAATTCAACCAACGCACTTGCAACAGGCACTGAGCGAAAATGGCCTAACACTGAGTGCAGATGAGGCTGTAGCCGCACTGTCGCAGCCGGTTACATTGACGCGCTGGCAGCGCCTGGCCGAGCTGATGGCTGCCCAGCAAGGGAAACAGCGCACCCTGCCCTGGCCACAACTTATTGTGCAGCAGCTAAGTCAGTTTCTGGCGTTGTATCATCAATATCCGGAACGCTTTAGTGTTGACGCCGACAGTGAACACCATGCTTACCATAGCTGGCTTAGCGTCGTGCGGCAGGATAAAGGCTTACAGGTACTGACCGGTACTTGCTTAACCCCTCTGTTTGCCGAACTGCCAGATCAGCCGGATGCGTTATTGGCTCAGCTGTCTCCCTGGCTAAACAGCTGGTGCAGCGATGAGCCAAGCCAACTGGCTTATTTTGAAGCCCTACTGCAAAGCTTGTCGGGCTGGGCCGGCTGGCAAGCCTGGCTCGACTGGCAACAACAGTTGCAGGGCAAAGGCCTGCCACAGCAGGCAGTAAGCCAACTACTCTACATGCTACTGGGCTGGGATTGGGTATTGTGGCAGCACAGTCTTCAGCGCAATAAGAAGCATCAGGCGCTGTTACAACAATTAAAACAACAAGCTACAGCAGTAAATCAGCAACTGACAACACTGCAGCAACAATTAGCCCTGCGCCAGTGCTGGCAGCGCGCACTTGAGCTGAGTGTGCAACAGCCGCTGCTGGCTAAATTAAGTGCAGCGCAAACAGCGCAGCGACAAGACGCGCCCAAGCGGCCGGCACTGCAAGCCGCGTTTTGTATTGATGTACGCTCAGAACCGATGCGCCGGGCGCTGGAGCAGCAGCACGATGACATTCAAACGCTGGGTTTTGCCGGCTTCTTTGGCCTGCCTATCGCCTATAAAACGGCCGGCAGCAGCTTACAGCGGCCACAGCTGCCGGGGTTGTTAGCACCCAGCCTGATTGTCAGCCAAATTAAACCCGAAGAAGCGCCGCTGTCACGCCAGCCGGATCTGGGTTGGAAGCAAAGTTTCGATTTAGCCTCGTCCAGCCTGGGCATGGTAGAGGCTGCGGGCCCGACTAAACTGCTTAGCTTGCTTAAACGGGCCTTTTTCCGCCCGCTAGCGCCACATGCGTTGAACAAACAGCTGGATAACAGCCAATGGCAAATCAGTAACGGCCAGCAAGTACTGACCAGCGCTGAGCTGGCTCAGCTGGCCGCCGCCATTTTAACCGCCATGGGGCTTAATGAGCGGCTGGCACCGGTTGTTCTCTTATTTGGCCACGGTAGTGACACCTGCAATAACCCACACGCAGCCGGGCTTGACTGCGGCGCCTGTGGCGGCCAAACCGGCGAGGTTAATGTTAAGGTACTGGCGCAGCTATTAAATGATGCCGACGTTCGCACCGTGCTGGCGCAGCAGCATAATATTACCATTAGCGATGACACCCGCTTTTACGCCGGTTTGCACCACACCACTACCGACGAGCTGGAGGTGTACCAGGAGCCGACGGATGCGTCCTGGCGAGACTGGTTAACCGCCGCCGCAGCGCAGGCACGTCAGGCCAGAGCAATACAGTTTGCCGGGCCACAGCCGGCCACTGGCGCACTTGAAAAGTTTTTCCGTCTGCGCAGTACTGACTGGGCGCAGCTCAGGCCAGAGTGGGGCTTAGCCAATAACGCCGCTTTTATTGTGGCGCCGCGTCAGTTGACGAAAAAACTCGACCTGCAAGGCCGCTGCTTCTTACATGATTACAATGCCAGCCAGGACGCCGGCTTTAGCCTGCTGCACACCATTATGACGGCGCCGATGGTGGTAACCAACTGGATTAACCTGCAGTACTATGCCTCAGTCGTTGCGCCCGAAAAATACGGCAGCGGCAATAAACTGCTGCACAATGTGGTGGCTGGCCATATTGGCGTATTTGAAGGCAATGGTGGTGACTTACGCACCGGCTTAGCCTGGCAGTCGGTGCATGATGGCAGCAGACTAATGCATCAGCCGGTGCGTTTATCGGTGGTAATTGCGGCACCGGCTGAGGCCATTACCGGGGTAATTCAAAGCGCCGCCGATGTTGCCGCCCTGGTGAATAACCACTGGCTTTATCTGTATCAGTTGAATGAGGACGGTAGTATGCAGCAGTGGCGTCAGCAGCGCTGGCAGCCGGTCGCGCTATGAGCCAAACTGCAGCTGTACTGAGCCGGCATCAAAAGGCAGCCCTCATCGCACCGGCGGTTGAGGCAATGGGCTGGCAGCTGATCGAGCTGGACAGCTTTGATACCGATAGCCTGGGCAGTTTTGCCGGCGAGCGGCCGCGTTTTATGTCACCTTATGAATGTGCGCTGCGTAAAGCGGCGCTGGCAGCAGAGTTGTCTGGTCTGGATATTGGCATAGGCAGTGAAGGCAGCTTTTCTGCCGGGCTTTATGGCCTTGGCACTTATAATCTGGAGCTGATTTGCTGCGTTCACATTAGCCAGGGCTGGGCTGTCACAGGCCGCTTTTATGGCCCATCGCAGGCTCAGCAATGGCAGATCCAGACACTTAGCCAGTTAGATGCCGCCCTGACCAGTGTGCCCGCCGGCCAACATTTGCTGCTGCAACAGGGTAAGTACCTGCAAAAAGCCCTTGATGTCAGCACCTGCCGCATTCTTGCCCGCGACCGGCTAGCGCAGGGCGAGCTGCAACTGAGTTACGATTTACGCGCCCATTTAAGCCCAGAGCGGCGACAGCATATTGGCCTGGCGGCGCAAAATTTAGCAGAGCGCCTGCAAAGCTGCTGTCCGGTGTGTGCTGCGCCCGGCTTCTGGCCCGACATGGCCATTGCCGGGTTACCCTGTGAAGACTGTGGCGCACCCAGCACTCTGACCAAAGCTCGGCAGGCATGTTGTCAGCGCTGTGGACATCAACATACCTTTGCAGTAGAACAGCACTTTGCCAAAGCACAATATTGTCAGTGGTGTAATCCATGAAAACCTTAGTACTTAATGCACAGCAGCAAACCGATATTGCGCTGGCCGCACAGCTCTTGCAGCAGGGGAAATTAGTCGCCGTGCCCACAGAAACCGTTTACGGCTTGGCCGCAGACGCCACTAATCCAAACGCCGTGCGGGCAATTTTTACCGCCAAAGGCCGCCCGGCCGATCATCCCCTTATTGTGCATGTTCCCAGTGTCGACGCTATCAGCGATTGGGCTTGCGATATACCGCAGACCGCCTGGATGCTGGCCAAGGCGTTCTGGCCAGGCCCACTCACCTTGCTGCTTAAAAAAGCCCCCCATGTTAACTCAGTGGTCACCGGCGGTTTGGATACCATTGGCTTACGCATGCCCGCCCACCCGGCCTTGTTAACGCTGCTACAACAACATCAGCTGGCGGTGGCCGCGCCCTCAGCAAATCGCTATAAAAAGCTCAGCCCAACCAGCTGTGAGCAGGTGCTGAGCGGTTTAACCGGCAGAATCGACGCCGTGCTCGATGGCGGCTTTTGTCAGCATGGCGTGGAATCGACTATTGTCGATTTAACCACTGAGCGCATCCAAATCGTTCGCGCTGGTCCCATCACAGCATCAGATTTGGTAAAGGTGTTACACGCACCTGTCTATCAGCCCGAGCAACATCAGGTGAAAGTGGCGGGTAATGTGGACGCTCATTATCAGCCCAATACACCGCTTAAGTGTTTTACCAGCACTGTGCTGCAACAGTTGGCTGAAACGGCCCCGGCAGATGTCGCCATATTGCACTACACTGCGTTACCCTCTACATCTAAAGCGCTAAGTATTGCGATGCCCAGCGAGGCGGCAGCCTATGCCAGTGAATTGTATCAGCGGTTATATCAGGCTGATAACGCCGGTGCCGGCAGTATTTGGTGTGAACTGCCCCCTGAGGGTGAAGCCTGGCTTGCGGTGCATGACAGGCTACGCCGCGCCAGCTTTAGTCGGCACGAATAAGCTCACCGCCGTCAACATATCGGAGCTCACACTGTGAAAAAAGCTTATCAAGTGTTGTTTGAAGAAGATGACGGCAGAGCCTGTAAAGATATCCCTGACGCCGCTTGCAGCGCCTTGCCGACTAACTTTTTTCTGTTACTGATCGCGCAAAGCCTGACCGCACTGGCTGACCTGATTAGCAACCCCAAAACCGTGTTAAGCTGGCTTGGCGCCACGCTGGGCGTGCCCGCGGGTTTTATTGCCTGGTTTGTACCGCTGCGTGAAGCCGGCGCTATGTTGCCGCAGCTGCTGATTGGCGCCTGGGTCAGGCAGTTCGCTATCAGAAAACGCTTTTTGCTTGGAGGCAGTGTAGTACAGGCTGCAGCGCTGGCAGGCATGGCACTTTGCGCCCTGACATTACAGGGGTTTACCGCTGGGCTAGTGATACTTAGCTTGTTGTTACTATTCAGCCTGGCGCGCGGTTTTAACTCGGTTGCCATGAAAGACGTCGTGGGCAAAACCATTCCCAAAGGCCGTCGCGGACGTCTCGGCGGAATTGCAACAGCCATAGCCGGTATGATGACAGCCGGCTGTGCCGTCACGCTTTATCAGCAGGATGCCGCTTCTGCGGTAACCTACAGCATGTTACTGTTTATTGCAGCAGCCTTGTGGTTACTCGCTGCGCTACTTTTCACCGCAATTCGCGAGCATGCCGGTGCGACTGATGGCGGTGAGAATGCCTGGCAACAGGCGCTGAGCAATATAAGCCTATTAAAACAAGATAACACCCTGCGCAATTTTGTGTTGTGCCGCGCCATGCTCAGTAGCTCGGCACTGGCACTGCCTTTTATCGTAGTACTGACACAACAACACAGTGCAGACGCTAAAATGTTGGCCGTGCTACTGGTGGCTTCCAGTCTGGCGACAGCGCTGATCGGCCCCTTGTGGGGCAAACTTGCCGATAGCAACAGTAAAACCGTGCTGTTTTATGCCGGCCTGCTGAGTGCAGCAGGTTGCGCCGCAACGTTGCTGTTGTCGGCTCAAAGCCTGATAGCGCCACTTTGGGCATTACCGGTTTTGTTTGTGGTGCTTAGCATTGCCCATGGTGGCGTGCGCTTAGCCAGAAAAACCTATCTTTTGGATATTGCCACTGGCAATACCCGTACAGATTATGTCTCTGTCAGTAACAGTGTTATTGGCTTGTTCTTGCTGGTTATGGGCGCGGTAGCCGCCCTGTTCGCCAGCTACTCTGTTAACGCCGTAATCGGGCTATTTTGTCTGTTGAACCTGGTGGGCGCTGTTATTAGCCGTCGTATGACAGCAACGACAACAGCCTGAAAAAAAGACGCGCTGTCAGGATGAACACAGCGCGCCAAAGTGAAGCCAGGGAGGCAAGTTCGATAACTTCGTCACGACGCTGCTAAAGCAACATGACGAACCAAACGGCTAGTTAAACAGGTTAAACGCCGAAGTATTGTATGTGACGTCAAATAAATCATAGGCTTGCATCTGCGGCAGGGCCTGTTGAATTTGGCCTTCCAGCACATCCAGTTGCTGCAGGTTAGCGCACATGCTGTCACCGCGTTGCTCCAGTGCCTGTGCCTGTATGTCCATGCGGGCTTCTAAGTCTTCGCCAAAGCGCTCCATACGCTGGCCAAAGGCTTCCATACGCTGCTCGAAGGTGCCTTCGCCACTGGCCATCGCCTTACCGATCATCATAAAAATGCTGCCCATCGAACTGGTTACCGCCTGTTCAATCGCTTGTTCAAACTCTGGGCCAAACGCCTGATCGATAGTGTCAAAGCGGCTGCCATACACATTAATATTATCGCCGCTGTGCTCAACCACGCCGGCGGTAGTGCTGCGGATCTTATCCAGCGCCTGCTGCAATGCCGGATGGTTATCCAGTGACTCGCCGGTCAGTTCAGTGAGCACGGCATTTACCGCATCGGCTGCCAGCACCAGGGCATCTTCTACCAGCGCCACGGTTTCCAGGGTTTGTGTGCGGATCCCGGCCTGATAATCACGCAGTAAGGCGCGGGTGTCGGCATCCGTATCTACCGCCTTACCTTGTAGCCACAGTTGACCGCTATTGTTAATGCGCCACAGTTCAGCACCCTTATCCTGCATAATCACCTGCTGGCTGCTGATGGTTAAATCTTTATCAAAGTTAATATTACAGCTGTGGTTGTCATGGGCCATTACTGCAGTGCTTAAGCTGGTTAACACAAAACCGCTGGCGATCAGTAAGCTTTTCATCGTCGTTGTCCTTTTAGCATGGGTCTGTTGATTACCGCATTAGCGTTACAAGCTTAATGCCAAAACTTAAGTCGATGTTATTTATGAAAAAGTTTAAAAAGCCGCAGAAAATAAGTTTTTTGTGTTAGCGAGTTTAACTACTTTTTAGTCATTTTCCTGACCATCAATAACGCACGCTGCAGTGGTTAACTGTCATTTTTAATTACTTATTGGAATAAAGAAGAGATTTCCATTCTTTTACCGGTATACATATAGATGGCTAAAATGCCCACAATTCCAGTGTGGCAGGATCTATTATGCTTTTATCTTCGTTGGTGGCGCAGGCCAGTCCGTTATCTGAACAGCAGGTGCAGCAGCTGCAGGGCCTCGTTAGCCAGTTAAACCCTATTCAGCAGGCCTGGGTTAGTGGCTATCTGGCCGCCAGTGCCCAGCTTGCCGGCCAGGTCGCAGGCCAGGTGGCTCCCGCTGCGGCGCAGGCTAATGCCAACCTGACCATATTATTTGGCTCGCAAACCGGCAATGCCCGTCATGTTGCCGAAGCGCTGGCCAAGCAGGCGCAGGGCAAAGGTATCGTCGCTAAAGTAATAGATATGGCGGAGTACAAAACCAGTCAGCTGAAGAGCGAGCAGTATCTGGTGATTGTGACCTCTACCTATGGTGAGGGCGAGCCGCCGGAAAATGCCATTGGTCTGCACAATTTTTTATTCAGCAAAAAAGCGCCCAAGCTTAACGGCTTAAAATATGCCGTACTGGGACTGGGTGACACCAGTTATGAGTTTTTCTGCAAAACCGCGCAGGATTTTGACCAGCGTTTAGCCGAGTTGGGTGCTACGTCTGTGCAGGCCCGGGCCGATTTAGACGTTGATTATCAGGCGCAGGCAGACAGCTGGAGTAACGAGGTTATTACTAAACTGGAGCCGGAGCTAAAAGCATCCGCCGCGCCTTCTGCCCAGGTTATTGCCTGGCCCGGCGTGGATTCGCCTGGAGCAGATACAACGGCAGGTGCTGCCAGCCAGTACACTAAGCAAAACCCGTTTGCGGCAGAGCTGTACACTAACCAAAAAATCACCGGCCGCGACTCAACCAAAGATGTGCGCCACATCGAGATTTCACTGGCAGGCTCCGGCTTAAGCTATCAGCCGGGCGATGCGCTGGGCGTGTATTTCTCTAATGATGCAGCTTTGGTGCGTGAACTGTTGTTGCTGACGGCGATTGCCCGCGATACGCCGGTGCAGCTAGCCGGCGATACGCTCACCATTGAACAGGCATTAACTGATCAGCTGGAGCTGACACAATCTTACCCGGCCTTTGTCGAAAAATATGCTGCAGCAACCCATAATGCGGCTTTAACCGGACTGGCGGTAGACAAAGCGGCACTGCGGGCTTATTTAAACGAGCGGCAAATTATTGATATAGTCCGTGAGCACCCTGGCCTGTTAAGCGCGCAGCAGCTGGCTGACGCGCTGCGTAAACAGCAGCCAAGGCTGTATTCTATCGCCTCATCACAAGCTGAAGTGGAAGACGAAGTGCATTTAACCGTCGGCGTGGTGCGATACGACGCTTACGGCCAGTCACATTTGGGCGGTGCCTCAGGCTATTTGGCCGAACGCTTAGCCGAAGGTGATAAGGTGAAGGTGTTTGTTGAACACAATAACAACTTCCGCCTGCCACAGAATGATGACACATCGGTGATTATGATTGGCCCCGGTACCGGTATAGCACCGTTTCGTGCCTTTTTGCAGGAACGAGACGCCCGTGGCGCCAGCGGTAAAAACTGGCTGTTTTTCGGCAACCCGCACTTTACCCAGGATTTCCTCTACCAGCTGGAGCTGCAAAATTACTTAAAGCGCGGTGTATTAACTAAGCTTAATGTGGCCTTTAGCCGCGATCAGGCGCAAAAAGTCTATGTACAGGACAAACTGCGCGCGCACGGTAGCGAGCTGTGGCAATGGCTTGAGGACGGTGCCCATCTGTATATTTGTGGTGACGCCAATCGTATGGCCAAAGACGTGCAACAGGCGCTTATTGATATCGTGCAGCAATACGGCGGCAAAACTGCCGAGCAAGCGCAAACCTATTTAGATGAATTACGTGTCGCCAAACGTTATCAGAAGGATGTGTATTAATGAGCCAGTATCCAATCAAGCCAGAGCTAGTCGCACCGGGCGCACTGTCTGATAACGAACGCTTAAAAGCAGACAGCGACCATTTACGTGGCACTATCGCTGCGGACCTGAAAGATGAAATCACCGGCGGCTTTAACGGTGATAATTTTATGCTAATCCGTTTTCACGGTATGTATCAGCAGGATGACCGCGATATCCGCGCCGAGCGCACCGCACAAAAGCTGGAGCCGCTACACAATGTGATGCTGCGCGCCCGGATGCCGGGCGGCATTATTACGCCGCAGCAGTGGCTGGCGATTGATAAGTTTGCTGCCGACAGCACACTGTATGGCAGTATCCGCTTAACCACGCGCCAGACTTTTCAGTTTCATGGCGTGCTAAAGCCAAACATTAAACCGATGCACCAGTTTCTGCATCAAATTGGTATCGACTCTATCGCCACCGCCGGTGATGTAAACCGCAACGTGTTGTGCACCTCAAACCCGGTTGAGTCTGAGCTACACCAGCAGGCGTATCAGTGGGCGGCGAAAATCAGTGAGCATTTACTGCCAAAAACCCGCGCCTATGCCGAAATCTGGCTGGATGAAGAAAAAATTGAAACCACCGAAGTGGAGCCCATTTTAGGTGACACCTATCTGCCGCGTAAGTTTAAAACCGCTGTAGTGATCCCACCGCATAACGATATTGATGTGCATGCCAACGACTTAAGCTTTGTCGCGGTAGCCGAGAATGGCCAACTGGTTGGCTTTAACGTGCTGGTAGGTGCTGGCCTGGCGATGACCTGGGGCGATACCGCCACTTACCCACGTATGGCAGACGACTTAGGCTATATACCGCTGGAGCATGTGCTACAAGTGGCCGAGCATGTAGTGACCGTGCAACGTGATTACGGCAACCGCTCAAACCGCAAAAACGCCAAAACCAAATATACTATCGACCGTATCGGTATTGATGCGTTTCGCGCTGAAGTGGAAGCCCGTACCGGCGTGGCCTTTGAACCGGTGCGGCCTTATAGCTTTACCAGCCGCGGCGATCGTATTGGCTGGGTTGAGGGTATTGACGGTAAACAGCATTTAACGCTGTTTATTGAAAATGGCCGCATTCTGGATTTCCCCGGCAAGCCGTTAAAAACCGGCCTGGCGAAAATTGCTGCCATCCATCAGGGCGATTTGCGCATGACAGCCAACCAGAACCTGATTATTGCCGGCGTGCCTGCAGCACAAAAAGCCGAGATTGAAGCGATTGCCCGCGCCCATGGCTTAATTGATGATCGCCACAGTGAACAGCGTAAAAACTCGATGGCCTGCGTGTCTTTCCCGACCTGCCCATTGGCGATGGCCGAAGCCGAGCGCTACCTGCCAGAGCTGGTAACCAAAACCGAAGCCCTGCTGGCTAAACATCAGCTACCCGACGAGCATATCGTACTGCGGGTTACTGGCTGCCCCAATGGCTGTGGTCGTGCCATGCTGGCCGAAGTAGGCTTAGTCGGCCGTGGGCCGGGTAAATACAACCTGTACTTAGGCGGTAACCGTGAGGGCACCCGCATTCCACGCCTGCTGCTGGATAACGTCGGTGAAGCCGACATTTTAGCTACCCTGGATGGCTTAATTGGTCGCTGGGCCAGCGAGCGTAATGCCGATGAAGGTTTTGGTGATTTTGTTATAAGGGCCGGTGTGGTAAAACCGGTAGTGGTGGCAAAAGATGACTTCCACAGCTAAAATCGCCCACACCGATTATCGCAACATTCTGCAGCAGGATGCCGCCACCCAGCAGCGCTGGCTGGCTGAGATTAACCATATGCTGACACCGCTCAGCGCGGCTGAGCGCGTGCACTGGGCACTTAATAACCTGCCACAAAGCCCGATGCTAAGCTCCAGCTTTGGTATTCAGGCGGCGGTGATGCTGCATCTGGTGACACAGCAACAACCGGATATCCCGGTAGTGTTAACCGATACCGGTTATTTGTTCCCGGAAACCTATCAGTTTATTGATCAGTTAACCGAGCAGCTCAAGTTAAACCTGAAAGTGTACCGCGCAGCGGTTAGCCCGGCCTGGCAGGAAGCGCGTTTCGGTAAATTGTGGCAAAGCGCTGAGGGCATTAAACAGTACAATCAGCTGAATAAAGTTGAGCCGATGCAACGCGCGCTACAAGAGCTTAGCGTCGGCAGCTGGTTTACCGGCCTGCGCCGCAGCCAAAGCAGTACCCGCGCCGATAAAGATATTGTCGAAATTAGCCGTGGCGTGGTGAAAATTCAGCCGATAATCGACTGGAGCAATAAGGACGTGTTTTATTACTTAAAAGAGCACGGCTTAAGTTACCACCCGCTGTGGGAGCAGGGCTATGTGTCGGTCGGTGATACGCATTCCACCCGCAAATTAGAACTGGGCATGAGCGAAGAAGACACCCGCTTTAACGGCTTCGGCCGTGAATGCGGCCTGCATATGGACGGTGATGGTATTTAATCATCACCGATCTAACCAACCACTAACGACAGCGATATGTTAGTTCGCATTTTTTACCATCCGAGCGGCAAGCTAATCCGATAGATTCACAAGCTAAACCGCCGCCACTTGAGTCGATTGAAATATTGATAGATCGCAAATAATCCACCAAAGAATCTATTCTTATATGCTGATCAGAAGCGATGTAATACTTGGCTTCTAAGGAGTTATTCGGAATTTTCTTTCCACTTTTATCATAGGCGGCTGGTTTAAGGTTTAGCGTAACTTGTAATTGCAAACCGTTCGCTAAGTCATTAACGAAATTAAATGAAAACTGCATCTCTGATCCATCGGGGAAAACAACCCAAGATATTACGCCCGACGACAGTGAGGTTGAAACGGAAACAATACCAGAGGTACTTATCTGCAAATTAGCGGCTAAAGTTTCAACTGAGGCAGCAAATTCAAACACCGCGCTTTGTATACCGCTATGCTCTCTGTTAAGGAATGAAGTAAAGTAAGTTGCAAAGTCATCTTTGTACAACAACGCATCAGCCGCACTTTGATAGGGTGAGGTATCGGGTAACAACACCTTGCCTGATGCGATATTTTTTATATTTTCTATCGTAGCGTTTAACGTTCTGAGTTGGCTTTTTATTTCTGCTTCCTTAACGACAGCAAGCCGGGTTGTTTGCAGCCGCACTTCGTCAGCGGGGTTCCGTGGGCCTGTCGAATTGCGGATCACATGAATTCGATACAGGTGATAATCTGCACCTGTGATATTCAACACTTTTATTTCATGAATACCTGCGGACATTCTTGCTGCAGTTTCCTCGGCTGCCAATTTCATTTGTGACACCGAGCAACCATGGCATGCAACCACTGCAGCATTAATGGGCCAAGCACACAGCATCATCAACCAAAACGTTGACAACAATACTTTACGTAACATCACTACCTCCTCATTGTATTTCTCACCAAGACTAGTGCAACCCAAAAAAAATACAACAAAACATTAACACAAAAAGCACAATAGCAGACCAAGGGCATCAGAAAGACATACCTAACAGATAGGTTAAAAAACTATCAGGCCGGTATCATGCTGAACTGTTTCACCTGTGGCCCGAAGTGCGGTAAGCAATAACAAACTGTCTTATGCAAGGCAGACACATAACTTTGCAAGCCGACAATGGTGCAGAGGCTGAATGAGTAAACTTTAATCGGTTAAAACCCTTGTCACTTTTGCCGGGCCTCTGCCATAGTCTTTGTGAGTAGTGTGGCAGCAGGTGGTGGCATGGTAAAAACTCTTTGCAGCTTAGTGTTGGCTAATTGCTGGCTGGTCTCGGCAGCGCTGGCGCAGCAGCTGAATCTGTATACCGAGCATTTTCCGCCCTACAGTTATGTGCAGGACGATACCATTACCGGCCTTAACACTGAGTTGGTGCGGTTAAGCTGCCAGCAAGCCGGGCTTAGCTGTGACTTTGCGCTGATGCCCTGGCTGCGCGCTTATGAAACCACGTTAAAGGACGCTAGCGGCGCGCTGTATTCTACTTCGCGCAATCCGCTGCGCGAGCCGCAGTTTAAGTGGGTTGGCCCGCTGGCACACTCCAAAGCCAATATGTATCGCTTAAAACGCCGGCCCGAGGTGAACCCCACCACCTTAGCAGAGGCCAAACGCTATGTGATTGCCGTCGCCCGGGGAGATGTGTACGAGCTATACCTACAAAGTCAGGGCTTTGAACATGGCGTGAACCTGCTGGGGCTGTCTGCAAAAGCCGACGCCGTTGGCCTGTTTTTGCAAGGCAAAGTCGACTTGCTGATAGGCTCAGAGCTGATTTTGCCCAGCTGGCTGGCGCAATACGACGAAACTATTGACAGCGTTGAGCCGGTATTGGATTTATCGGTTGTGGGCGCCAACTATCTGGCACTGAACCCAAGTGTACCGGACGATGTGGTAAACCGGCTGCAACAGGCGCTGGATACCTTGTATGCCGATGGCACCTATCAGCAGTTGGCTGAGCGCTACCTGAGTAGCGCGAAAACCGATTAAGGCTGCGCGACGAAACGGTACTCAGTGTCATCTTTGCGCAATACCAACACCTTATCTTCCATGCTCAGCACCGGTTTACTTTGTAAAAACTGCATAAAGGCCTGCTCGCGCGCCATCGCCTGCTCGCTGCACGCCATCATGGTGCCGGCCAGTTGAGAAACCACTAACTCGCCCTTATCTACACTGAAGCCGCCCATAGCGCGGTTGCAGCCGGTAAAGCCGCTCAGCCTGTCTTGCTCGAAGTTCAGACTAAGGGCCTTGTCGCCTTCGGCCGGGTTAAGTTGTAAGTACTGGCCACTGGGCAGTGCTGCCGGCTGACAGGCCGCAAGGCTAAGGGTTGCGCCTAATAAGGTCGCGCGGCGGATTGAGGTGATCATAGACACTCCTGCTACGTAAAAAGGATGGATGATGATGCCAGAGTATAGTTAAGTACCGGCTGAACAACTGTGATAAAGTTTTAATCACAAAAATTGATTAAAGTAATTTGTTTTATTCGTTTTGACAAAGCATGCTGACGCGTTACACTGCTCAGCGTTGAAACATGAACTGTTAACTCACACAAAGGAGCAAGACTATGTCTTCTATTATCAATACTAAAGTTAAGCCATTTAAAGCGACCGCTTTCCATCAGGGTAAGTTTGTTCCTGTTTCAGATCAGGATTTACTGGGCAAATGGTCTGTAGTGGTATTCTACCCAGCTGACTTCACGTTCGTATGCCCTACTGAGCTGGGCGACCTGGCTGATTTCTACGCTAAGTTCCAGGAAATCGGTGTAGAAGTGTACTCAGTATCAACTGACACCCACTTCACCCACAAAGCGTGGCACGATGCGTCTGACACTATCAAGAAAATCAACTACCCAATGATCGGTGACCCAACTGGCACTATCACTCGCAACTTCGGTGTGATGATTGAAGAAGAAGGTTTAGCCCTGCGTGGTACTTTCGTGATTAACCCAGAGGGTGAAATCAAAGTCGCTGAAATTCATGACCTGGGTATCGGCCGCAGCGCAGCTGAACTGTTCCGTAAAGTACAGGCAGCTCAGTACGTTGCTAACCACGACGGCGAAGTATGCCCAGCTAAATGGACACCAGGTGAGAAGACCTTAGCGCCTTCACTGGACCTGGTAGGTAAGATCTAACTTTGATGCAAACTGCAGGCAACTGCAGTGCCGGAAGCGGCAAACAGCTCCTGTCTTAAGAAGCTGTTTCCAGCTTCCCCACTGCCATACATTGTGTTTGCATGGGCTGGCGTATCGCCAGCCCGATCCCCTGCGCCTGATATTTTTGCACTATCTGAATAACGTATTACGGAGTGATTATGTTAGATACTAACCTGAAGCAACAATTACACACTTATCTGCAGAACCTGAAGACGCAGGTTGAGCTGGTGGTATCTTTAGACGATAGCGCCAAGGCTGCAGAAGTAAACGAATTGGCAACCGATATCGCCAGCCTGTCAGATTTGGTCAGCGTTCGCCGTGACGACAGTGCTGCTAAGCGCACGCCGGCCATGCTGGTACGCTCGGTGGCGAAAGACACCCAAATTACCTTTGCCGGTGTACCGCTGGGACACGAATTCACCTCGCTGGTACTGGCATTATTACACTCTGGCGGCCACCCGATTAAAGTGGATGCCGATATTATCGAGCAAATTCGCCAGTTACCCGGCAGCTTCGCTTTTGAGACCTATGTGTCATTAAGCTGCCAAACCTGCCCGGAAGTGGTGCAGGCGCTGAATATTATGTCAGCCATTAACCCGAACATTACTAACGTGATGATTGACGGCGCCATGTTCCAGGATGAAGTGGCGGCGAAAAACATTATGGCGGTGCCTTCTGTCTACCTGAACGGCGAGCTGTTCTCACAAGGCGCCATTACGCTGGAAAAAATCATCCAGAAAATCGACGTTAACGCCGAAAAACGCCAGGCCGAGGCACTGAAAAACAAAGCCGACTTCGATGTGTTGGTGGTTGGCGGTGGCCCAGCCGGTGCAGCTGCTTCTATCTATGCTGCGCGTAAAGGCTTAAACACCGGTATCGTCGCTGAACGTTTTGGCGGCCAGGTAGCCGACACCGTGGGTATTGAAAACTTTATTTCGGTGAAGTACACCGAAGGCCCGAAACTGGTCAACAGTTTAGAAGCCCATGTGCGTGAATACGGCGTCGACATCATGAACAACCAGCGTGCCGTTAAACTGAGTAAAGGCGACAAAGTTGAGCTGGAGCTGCAAAACGGTGCTGTGCTGAAAAGTAAAACGCTGATCTTAAGCCCGGGTGCCCGCTGGCGGGAAATGAACGTACCCGGCGAGCAGCAATACCGCGGCAAAGGCGTGGCCTACTGCCCGCACTGTGACGGACCGCTGTTTAAAGGCAAAAAAGTGGCGGTTATCGGTGGCGGTAACTCGGGTATTGAAGCCGCCATTGACTTAGCCGGTATTGTTGAACACGTTACCGTACTGGAATTTGCTGCCGAGCTGCGCGCCGATGCGGTGCTGGTGAAGAAAGCCAACTCTATGGGCAATATCACCATCATCACTGAAGCGCAAACCACCGAAGTGACTGGCGATGGCAATAAAGTAACCGGCCTTAACTACACCGACCGTAAAACCGGTGAGGCCAAACATATAGAACTGGCCGGTATCTTTGTGCAAATTGGTTTGGTGCCAAACACCGAATGGTTACGTGGCGCAGTAGAACTGTCACCACGCGGCGAGATCATCGTCGACGAGCGCGGCCAAACCTCAGTGCCCGGCGTTTTTGCTGCCGGTGACGCTACCACAGCGCCATACAAGCAAATTATTATCGCCATGGGCTCAGGTGCTAACGCCGCCTTAGGTGCCTTTGACTATATGATCCGTAACTAATCCTTTAGTTAAAACAAGCTCGCGTAGTGATCGTTTACAGCGCGAGCTACGTTAACCCCTTTAGCTTCACTCTCTCTGTAGCTTTAACGGCAACTTCGGTTGCCGTTTTTTTATCTCTGCTCTGTAGTCTCTTATTCCAAACTCGTCATTAATTCCTTTTAGTTATATCTGAGCGTAATTAACTATTTTATTAAAGCCATGCAGACGGCTATTCTGCCCGACATAAGCTAGAGTTAAGTCCCAGTATCTGTGGTGCCGGAGCCGTTGTGCAGTATTTACCCTTATTTGTAAAGTTAACCGATAAACCGGTGCTGATTGTTGGCGGCGGCTCGGTGGCGCTGCGTAAAGCGGGTACGCTGTTAAGCGCTGGAGCCAGCCTGACGGTGGTTGCACCGGATTTTGCTGAGGAGTTTGTGCAGTGGCAGCACGAAGGTAAGGCGCAACTGATTAACGGCTACTTTGCGCCAGAGCTGCTGGATGGCAAATTGTTAGTGATTGCCGCTACCGATAACGATGAAGTAAATGCTGCGGTATATGATGCTGCCAGCGCCCGCAACATGCTGGTGAACACGGTGGACGATCAGCCCAAGTGTGGCTTTATCTTCCCGTCGATTATCGATCGCAGCCCCATTTTAATTGCCATTTCCAGCTTTGGTACCGCGCCGGTGTTAGCGCGCAGGTTGCGTGAAAAGCTCGAAGCCCTACTGCCACAGCATTTAGGCCCGCTGGCGCAATTGGTCGGCCGCTTTCGGGAGCAGGTTAAAGCCAAAATACGCGGCTTTGCTGCCCGCCGGCAGTTTTGGGAGCAGGTATTCGACTCTGACGTCGTGCGCGATGTGCAGGCCAATCAGCTGCACAGTGCCGAGCAGCGTCTGCACGCCATGCTGGAGCAGCCACAACACCAGGCCGGTGAAGTGTATGTGGTCGGGGCCGGCCCCGGCGACCCGGAGCTGTTAACACTAAAAGCACTGCAGCTGATGCAACAAGCGGATGTGGTGGTGTATGACTACTTAGTATCGCCACAGATTATGGAGTTGGTACGCCGCGATGCCGAGCGTATTTGTGTGGGAAAAAAAGCCGGCGCACACTCGGTGCCACAGCAGGACACGAATCAACTGCTGATTGATTTAGCCCTGGCCGGTAAAAAAGTCTGCCGCTTAAAAGGCGGTGACCCCTTTATTTTTGGCCGTGGCGGTGAAGAAATTCAGGCGCTGTTGCCACATAACATTGCCTTTCAGGTGGTGCCAGGGGTGACAGCGGCGGCCGGCTGTGCCGCCTATGCTGGCATACCGCTGACGCACCGCGATTATGCGCAAAGCGTGCAGTTTGTTACCGGCCATTGCCGGCCGGATGGCAGCGAACCCGACTGGCACAGCATGAGTAAGAGCAACCAAACGCTGGTGATTTATATGGGCCTGATGAAAGCGGCATATATTCAGCAGCAGTTGATTAACGCCGGGCGCAGCGCCAGCACGCCGGTGGCGATTATTGAAAACGGCAGCCGGCCCGAGCAGCGCATTGTTACCGGTACCCTGGCACAACTGGCCAGCTTAATAAATCAGCACCAGCTGGGCTCACCCGCTTTGCTCGTTATAGGCGAAGTGGTAAGCTTGCAGCAGGACTTACATTGGTTTGGTCAAAGGCCGCAAACAGCGGTATTTAGCCAGGCCATTACTCAGATGGAATGAGGATCACACTATGTCTGCATTAACAGGCACCTTGTCACACCTGCAGCAATTAGAAGCGGAAAGCATCCATATCTTCCGCGAAGTGGCGGCTGAATTTAAAAAGCCGGTCATGCTGTATTCAATCGGTAAAGACTCATCGGTACTGCTGCATTTGGCGCGCAAAGCCTTTGCACCGGGCAAAATTCCGTTCCCGTTGCTGCATGTCGATACCAACTGGAAGTTTCGCGAGATGATTGAATTTCGCGATCGGCTAGCCAAAGAGTACAACTTTGAACTGCTGGTGCACAAAAACCCGGAAGGGTTGGCGATGAACATTAACCCCTTTGTGCATGGCAGCGCCAAACATACTGACATTATGAAAACGCAAAGCTTAAAGCAGGCGCTGAATAAGTACGGCTTTGATGCTGCTTTTGGCGGCGCGCGCCGCGACGAAGAAAAGTCGCGCGCTAAAGAGCGGGTGTATTCGTTTCGTGATAAACACCACCGCTGGGACCCTAAAAACCAGCGGCCGGAACTGTGGAATTTATACAACGGAGCCATTAACGAAGGCGAAAGTATCCGCGTGTTTCCACTGTCGAATTGGACAGAGCTAGATATCTGGCTTTATATCCTGCAGGAAAACATCGACATAGTACCGCTGTATTTAGCCAAGCCACGGCCGGTGGTAGAGCGTAGCGGCACCCTGATCATGGTGGATGACGAGCGCATGCCGTTGGAGCCAGGCGAAGTACCACAAATGAAGTCGGTACGCTTCAGGACGCTGGGCTGCTACCCCTTAACCGGCGCTATTGAATCTACCGCCGATACGTTGGAAGGCATAGTAGAAGAGATGCTGCGCGCCCGCACATCGGAGCGCCAGGGCCGGGTGATCGATCAGGATCAATCGGGAATGGAACTGAAAAAACGCGAGGGCTATTTCTAATGTCAGCAACTGTTACCTCGTTAAACGAGCAGCTAAACAGCTTAGGTATTCGTGGCTATCTGCAACAGCATCAGGATAAAGGCCTGCTGCGGGTGCTGACCTGTGGCAGCGTCGATGACGGCAAAAGTACCTTAATTGGCCGCCTGCTGCACGATAGCCAGCAGCTCTATGACGATCAGCTCGATGCGCTTAAGCGCGACCATAAAGGCCGCAACAGCGACGGCGAGTTGGAGCTGGCGATGCTGGTAGACGGCCTGCAGGCCGAGCGCGAACAAGGTATTACCATAGATGTGGCTTACCGCTATTTTTCTACCACAGAACGTAAATTTATTCTGGCCGACACGCCGGGCCACGAACAGTACACCCGCAATATGGCCACCGGCGCCTCTACTTCAGATGTAGCGATATTGCTGATTGACGCCCGCTACGGCGTACAAACGCAAACCCGCCGCCACAGCTTTATTTGTTCCTTGCTGGGCATTAAGCATTTAATCGTGGCGGTCAATAAAATGGATATCGTCGGCTACAGCGAAGATACCTACAACGCCATTAAGCAGGATGTGCAGGCATTAATGGCCCAGCTGCAGGTGCCTACTGTAGATGTGGTGCCGATTAGCGCATTAAAAGGTGAGAACATTCTTACTTTATCGGCCAATATGCCCTGGTACAGTGGCACTGCCCTGCTACCACTGCTGGAAACCTTACCGATACCACAACGTGGCGGCGCAGCAACCCGCTTTCCGGTGCAGTACGTTAACCGGCCCGACCTGAACTTCCGTGGTTTTGCCGGTAACTTAGTCAGCGGCCGCTTAGCCGTAGGCCAGACCGTCACCGCCTATCCGTCCGGTAAAAAAAGCAGCATTAAGCAGATTGTAACCTTTGAAGGCGAGCAGCCCTCGGCCATTGCCGGCCAGGCCATTACCATTACGCTAAATGATGAAATTGATGTCAGCCGCGGCGACTGGCTGGTGCCGTCAGATGAAGCGGTTAACCTAACCAATCGCGCCTTGGCCTATCTGGTGTGGTTTAACGACCAGCCGCTGCAAACCGGCCGGCTGTACGACTTAAAACTGGCAACACGCAAAAGCAGTGTCAGCATTAACCGGTTAAACCATAAGGTGAATGTGAATACGCTGGCGCAGGAAGCCGCCGAGCAGGTAGCAATGAATGACATTGCGCTGGTTGAGCTTGAGCTGACTGAAACTCAGCCGCTGGACACCTTTAAAAACCAGCCCGGTACCGGCAATTTTATTCTGATTGACCGCCTGACCAATGCTACGGTAGCGGCAGGTATTATCCAGAACGTGCTGGCAGAAGAAAAACCGGTCGCGGCCGACATCAGCGCTTTCGAGCTGGAGTTAAACGCCCTGATCCGCAAACACTTCCCGCACTGGGGTGCGCAGGATGTGCGTGAGCTGTTTAAGGGCAAAGCCTGATGGCGTATCAGCAGTACGGTGTGATCCTGCTGCTGCTGGCGCTGGTAGCGGCACTGATCTTTAGTAAACGCTCACCGGCGCTGTGGTTTGCCGCAGCGCTGCTGCTTAGCTATCTGGTCGGCTGGTTACCGCTGGACAAAGCGCTGGAAAACTTCGCCAATCCGTCGCTTATTACGCTGTTATTGCTGCTATTAGTGTCGATTGGCATTGAGAAATCGCAATTAGTCAGCTGGTTAAGCCGCGGTTTTGCCGGCAAGCGCCTCGGCAGTGTTGTTGCCCGGCTTAGCTTATCCAGCGCTTTTATGTCGGCCTTTATTAACAACACAGCAGTAGTGTCTACCTTAATGTCGTCACTTCGGCATCATAACCATTTTGCGGCGTCTAAATTGCTGTTACCGCTATCGTACAGCGCTATTTTAGGCGGCATGTTAACGCTAATCGGTACCTCCACTAACTTAATCGTTAACGGTTTTGTTGAGCAAAGCGGCCAACCGGGTCTGGGCTTTTTCGACTTTACTCTGCTGGGTGTGCTGGTACTGGCCGCCGGCACTATTGTACTGGTGATAGGCAGCCGCTGGCTGCCGGACAACAGCAAAAACGATCAGCAAGCTACACCCTATTATTTAACCGCCCATGTGCGCAGCGACAGCCAGTTAATAGGTAAAACGGTAGAGCAAAACCAACTGCGTGAGCTACAGGCACTGTTTTTAGCCGAGATTCAGCGCGGCAAGGAGCGTATTTGCCCGGTTACACCGGACACGGTGATCAGCGCCGGTGATGAACTGCGCTTTGTCGGCGATATTGAAGCGGTGTCGCGCTTACAGCAATTCCCCGGCCTGGAGCTGCTGCGCCGCGACGAGCATCAGGGCGAGCTACTGGAAGCTGTACTCAGCTACAGCTCGCGCTTAGTGGGTAAAAGTTTAAAGCAAATCCGTTTTCGCCATGAATATGATGCGGTGGTAATAGCGGTGCGCCGCGGCCATGAGCGCTTACAGGGCGGCCTGGGCGATTTAGTGCTGCACGCCGGCGATGTGCTGATTTTATCGGTTGGTAAACATTTTCCCGGCCAGCACCAGCTTAATCAGGAATTTATTTACGTTAATGGCCTGTCTATCGCTACCCCGCTACCCAAAAAGCGCAGCCATTGGGTGCTGGCCAGCTTTGCGCTGGCGCTGACGCTGTCGGTGCTGGAGTTGGTACCGCTGATTAAAAGCCTGCCAGTGTTGCTGTTGCTGTATATCGCGGGTGGCGCTGTTAGTGTAAACGAGATTAAAAACCGCTTTCCGCTGGAGCTTTGGGTAATTGTTGGCTCAGCTATCGGTTTGGCCCAGCTGATGATAACAACCGGTGTGGCCGGCAGTGTCGCTAACGGATTAATTAGTCTGGTCGATGGCTATGGCGCTTATGGCGCTCTTATAGCAGTATTTATCGCCACCTGGATGTTTACCGAACTGGTCACCAATAACGCCGCCGCGGCACTCACCTTCCCGATTGCCTATGCCATCGCACAAAATCTGGGCGTTGACCCGGTGCCGTTTTTTATGGCGGTAGCCTTTGGCGCTTCGGCCAGTTTTATCTCACCTTTTGGTTATCAGACCAACCTGATGGTGTACTCGGCCGGTAACTATCAGCTAAAAGACTATATTCGTCTGGGCGTGCCGATGGCCCTGGCATACTCGTCGGTAGTGCTGATCTTTCTGCCGCTGATTTATCCGTTTTAAGTGAAGAAATTGCATGAACGCACACAATATTAAATGGCAACAACACGACATTAATGCGCAAAGCCGCGAGGCGTTATTTGGCCATAAAAGCGCGGTGATCTGGTTTACCGGCTTATCCGGCTCAGGCAAATCGACTGTCGCCAATGCGTTAGAGCAAGCATTGGCCGCCCAGGGTAAACACACCTATTTGCTCGATGGCGATAATGTGCGCCATGGCTTGTGTGCCGATTTAGGTTTTAGCGCACAGGACAGAACCGAAAACCTGCGCCGCGTCGGTGCCGTCGCCGGCTTAATGGTCGACGCCGGCTTACTGGTATTAAGCGCCTTTATTTCGCCTTACCGCAACCAGCGTGAACTGGTAAAAAGCTTTATTCCACAGGGTAAGTTTATTGAAGTGCATATCGCCACGCCGCTGGAAGTGTGCGAGCAGCGCGATGTTAAAGGCCTGTATAAAAAAGCCCGAGCCGGCGAGATTAGCCACTTTACCGGTATATCAGACCCATACGAAGCGCCCGAAGCAGCCGATTTGGTGCTGGACACCTCGATGACCTCGCTACAAGATAGTGTGCAACAACTTTTGGCATTACTGAGAGAAAGACAGATTATAAGCTAATTGCACGCTTCAACAGTCAACAGCACACGGGGACGTTGTAAATACATCCATGTAAACTCCTCTCCAGCATCCATGCTGGAGACGCCCCGTTTAGCTGTTGCCTGTCTGCGCCAACTTTCAGGTGTAATGTCCCAAAACAGAAGGTTACTTACATGAACTATTTACCCGCCATTATCAATATCGCCGAACAAGCCGGTCAGGCGATCCTGGCGGTATATCAGCAAGATAACGCCGCCTTTAATATCACCGGCAAGGCTGATGACTCACCACTGACCGCAGCCGATTTAGCCGCACATCAGCTGATTGTTAAAGCGTTAACAGTACTAACGCCTGAGCTGCCGATATTGTCAGAAGAAGCAGCCGATATCAGCTGGGATATCCGAAAAACCTGGCAACGTTACTGGCTGGTAGACCCCTTAGATGGCACTAAAGAGTTTATTAAGCGCAATGGCGAGTTCACGGTAAATATCGCGCTGATTGAACAGGGCGAGCCGGTGCTGGGTGTTATTCATGCGCCGGTGCTGAATAAAACCTACTATGGCGCTAAAGGCCAGGGCGCGTTTTTAAAACAAGGCGCAAGCAGCAAGGCCATTTCGGTAGCAACGCCCGGCGATACCGTGCGGGTGGTGGGCAGCCGCAGCCACCCCAGCCCCGATTTAGCCGGTTATCTGCAGCAATTTGCCAAGCACGATATGGTGCCGGTGGGCAGTTCGTTAAAGTTTTGCCTGGTTGCTGAAGGCGCTGCCGATGTTTATCCGCGCTTTGGGCCAACCATGCAATGGGACACCGGCGCCGGCCATATTATTGCACTGGAGGCCGGCGCCAGCGTAACCTTTGACGGCATTGCAAGCCAGGTGTATCAACGGGAAAACCTGCGTAACCCCAACTTTATTGTCTCGGCGCTAAATTCTGGTAATTAAGAAAATATACCGTGCTGGGTTACCTCACTACTAAGTTGTTTTAGCCTCAGCCCAGCCAGCGCGAGCTGAGCAATTCATATTGATAGTGATGCCGTTTGAAGTTTGTTGCTCTTCGAAAGTGCAGGTTTTATAGCCTTTCAGACGAAGCTTTGACATCAGGAAATGTCGCAACCGAATTTGTCGCTCAAGTGGAAAGTCGTCTTGCGAGAGCCCAAAAGTTGCTTCCCTAGGAAGGTGAATCACAACTGAAGCAGTCTGTAGAGATAACATTATCGTGGAGTCCATTTCATAAGATTCAGAACCCTGGTTGGCTAATATGCCTCTAACGATTTTATCGCTACCGACCAAAAGAAAAAATTCGTCCGATTGTTTATCCTGCCAAATTTGCGTGCTTAATATCAGCTCAACGCTATCGTTCTTGCAATTCGAAAATGAGGCATGTGAACCCGATAGCTTGCCTAGTTTTTGCGGAGAATGAAGGTTAATTGCATGCGGAAATAGCAATCCAGTAATTATCAATATAACTGAGATCATAAAGAACCCTTATCATGAAGAGCTTCACAACAGCCAAAAAATACAATTTAGCAACTTTCACTACAATTTACTCATAAAAAGTTGCTGTTATAGCGAGGAAAAGCTGCGCTATTTCCAGTAAACTAATTGTCGTATTTAAAGGTGATGTATGCGTTTAGACAAATTTATATGCGACTGCACCGGCCTGACCCGCAGCCAGGCCGGTAAAGTGATTAAGCAACAACGAGTCAGCGTAAACCAGCAAATCGTAAAACAGCCGGCGCTGCAGTTAAAAGACACTGATGAAGTGTGCCTGGATGACGAACCACTAAAACTGTTGGGCCTGCGCTATTTTATGCTGCACAAGCCCAAGGGCTATGTCTGCTCTACCGACGATCCGGACCATAACACCGTATTCACCCTGCTCGACGAACCCTTAGTCGAGCGGCTGCACACCGTTGGCCGGCTTGATTTAGATACCACCGGCTTAGTGCTGATCACCGATGATGGCCAGTGGTCGCATCGTATCAGCAGCCCTAAGCACCATGTCGCGAAAACCTACCGCGTCTGGACGGCAGACCCCATCCCGACAGAGGCGGTGCAGCAATTTGCTGTAGGCGTAATGCTACGCAACGAAAAAACCGCCACCCTACCCGCTGAGCTTGAGCTTATTGGCGAGAACGAAGCCCTGCTGACTATTCATGAAGGCCGCTACCATCAGGTAAAGCGCATGTTTGCGGCTATCGGCAATAAAGTGGTGCGGCTACACCGCGAGAAAATTGGCAACTTGCAGCTGCCGGATGATTTGGCCGAAGGAGAATATCGCACTCTGACCGAGCAGGAGCTAGAGCTGTTACATAGCTAAAATGGCGGAGCTAAGCCCCGCCATATCAGTCTATCTGCTGTAACTACTTTTTCTTTTCGCTAGGCACTGGCTGACCGTATTTTGGCGACCTCGGGCCGTACAGTAAGCCGTTATGATCTTCGACATATAACAACCGGTTAGCACTAATCGCAGCGATATCAAAACCGCGATCGGTAACGGTTTCAATAATCTGATTTAGTGCTGCCTCTACCAACATCCCTACTAAACCGCCGCCGCTGTTACCGCGCTGTTCCGCTGAAGAGGCGCGTGCTGTGTCTTGCCACAGCACCACACCAGAGCGCAAATCAACCAGGGTCGCAGAGACTTTCACCACTGTTTCACTCGACAGTACAACATAGCTGGTGCCATATTCCTCAATGGTCATGTACAGACCAGTATCGGCGCCAAAAATCTCATGTACTTTTTGAAACGGCACTGCATGAATGTCTGATGCTTCCGTCAGGCCATTACTGCGAAACGTCTGATTAACCAACGCAACAGGAAACACATAATAACCCGACTCAGCAATCGGCTGATGCACCTGAGACATCAGGCTATATGGCGCAATCACCTCTACCGTATTGTTTATGGGTGGTAATATCAGTACAGAATGCGGATCAGCATTTCGAAATGCGGTGTAATCATGCGCTGGTGGCGCACTGACACAGCCCGCCAGAACAACAACAGCCCCTGTCAGGCAAAATTTTAACCAGCTCATTTCAGGCTCCTTGCCGCGACGTTAATAAAAAGTCTAGGTACTTAACTGATTCCGGGAACAGCACCTTTTCTTGCTCGAAATGCTGTTTACCCAAATCGGCATTACCAGTATCGAAATACAACAACCCAAGATGAGCATGCACACCCGGTGCAACCGGTTTACCTGCGTTAGCAGCCGCCTGAATTGTTTGTTGCAGGATATTGATTTGCTCTTCCAGCGTGGTGTCTTCTGCTTTGAAATAAGCATACACCGCCTGATTGTAGGCGCCGTGATAGTACAACGGCTCTGTGGTTTTACACGCTGATACGGACAACGCCAGTATCGCTATACAAAATAGGTTTTTCATTTTTGTTCTCTATTCTGCTTGCCATTGACCAGATTCGAGGCCAGTCACCAGTTTATTCACAACTTCACGGATAGCTAAGTCTAATACTTTGCCGTTTAACGTGGCATCATAGCCTGCGGTACTGCCAAAGCCGATAACTTCGCGCTCTGACAAACTGTACTCGCCAGCACCTTGCACCGAATACACGACTTCAGAAGTGGTTACGTCAACCACATTTAACGTCACTTTCGAGTAGGCAATTTGCGATTTACCTTTACCCAGCAAACCAAATAGCTGCTTGTCACCGATAGATTTGCGGCCAAATTCGGTGACATCACCGGTAACCACGTAACGGGCACCTTTGATTGACTGTTGTACGCCAGACAAGCCAGCCTCACCGGATAATAACTGCATGTTATCGCGGTCCATCACACTAAAGCGATTGGTTTGCTGTAAGTGACTAATCAAGGTCGTTTTGGCCTGATTGCCCAGCATATCCACACCATTTGAGAAAATACCGTTTTGAAAGTTAGAGCGGTTAACAAATTGGCCAATCACCAACTTACTCTTTGCACCACTGTAGCTGGTGCCATAGCTGGCAACAGTGGGCGTTTCAACCACTTTAGATGACGTTGTTGCACACCCGGTAATTAGGGACGCCGCAACACCAGCCATCAGAAAAGTTAAAGCTTTTTTGTCTAAATTCCAATTCATTTCAATTCCTTAGTATAAGTAGTAGTGGTAACAGCTTCTGCTGAGCTTTCATATAACAACTCATTAGTACCCATTACCTTGTGCATCATATCTGCAGGGAAACAAACTTGAAATAAAATTTAATGGCAAAGCTGCTTTTTAAAATAGTGTTATTAAAAATAATATTAGGGTGTTGCAGACTACCTCACAGCGAAGTTATTGTGCTGGCAATTCTGCACATTATCGCTAGGCTTTAGCTAACCCGCTGTCTTGGGTTAACCAATAACAAAAGGGGAATTGCGATGAACTTCATACTGTTTTTAATTATCGGCGCTATCGCCGGCTGGCTCGCCGGTACCATTATGAAAGGCCGTGGTTTTGGCTTACTGGGCAATATGGTAGTGGGTATTGTCGGCGCCTTTATTGGCGGCTTTTTATTCAGCGCTGTCGGGCTGGCCTCTTATGGTTTAGTCGGCTCACTGATTACGGCAACCGTTGGCGCTGTGGTGCTGCTGTTTTTAATCGGTTTGATTAAAAAAGCCTAACTTAGTTAAAACAAATCCAGTGACTCACCGCTTTGCGGTGCGTCGGGCTCTTTTTTCGCTTTAGCATTAAGCCGCGCCCGGCGCTGTGCCAGCAGCTTTAGAATGTGGGCACGCTCTTCCACCGGTTTTTGGTGCCAGTTAAAGCGCTCTTCGCGCGAGCGTAAGCAACCCATGCAGTAGCCACGGCTATTGCTTTGGCAAACACCGACACAAGGGTTGGGCAGGTCAAACAGCTCTAACTGATCCACAGGCCACCACGCAGGGTAACGAATAGCTTAAGTGTACGTTGCCTATCGTATCGGGTGCAAATTGACTATTTTTTAGCTAATGACAAAAATCTGTTGACTTCAGACTGATAGACGGCTATTTCTAATAGCAATTCGATCTGCACAACAGATCAACATAACTAAAACGATTTTTAACCAAGTAAATAAGTAAGAATCATAAAATGCGTTTAGCTGCTGTTCTGAACATTATTGTCCTCGTGGTCGTGGTGATTATTAATCTCCGCGGGGGCGGTGTTTTGGAAAAAAAGTAGCGTAAAAAGCGAATTCCAACAAAACCCCCGCTCCGCAAGGACCGGGGGTTTTGTCGTTTCCGGGCCTTGAAAAAAGCGGTTTAGCAT
>JBFMHG010000006.1:0-186886 GCA_040752955.1 Pseudomonadota bacterium | reverse complement strand
GTTGACGCCTCAGAATGTGGTATTGAAGCCTATCCTGAGTTTGTCGCGTCGGTAAAGTAAGCAGCCTGGGAGGTGTTAGTGGCACCTCCCGGGAGCCTGCTCAGGCAGCGGCACTGCAAAGTGCCAACGCCATGAGCTAAACGTAAATCCACTAAACTACGTCTATCCTTGTCCTTTGTCTTTTTGTCTGACGCCCCGTGCCAATTGGCGCGGGGTTTTTTATTGGCGTCTTTTAGCCGTGTAGTGATTATCTTGCCAGCCGTTTGCGGGCTAAAAAAGTGTCTACCGCCTGGTTAGAGGCTGCCAGTTTTTTGCGGCCTTGCGGGCAGGTTTGCGTTAGCAGAATAAACAGCGTATCAATCACCAGCTCCTGGGCATTACGCGCCAGAATAGATGATAAACGGGCTGAGCTTTCCTCTGCTACCGTATACAAATTTAGGCTGGCAAGGCGCGCTATGCTGTTGGCACCATACGCGGTAACACTAATAATACCCACACCATTGGCGGCAGCCTGCTCGGTGATTTTTACGCTGTCGGCGGTCTCGCCCGACTCACTGATCACCACCAGTACGTCGTCTGCAGCGTAATTGGCAATATTGGCCAGCTGCACATGGGTGTCGGTTTCGGCAAGCGCCGCCATGCCGAGTTTCTGCAGCTTATAGGAGAAGTCTTTGGCCACCAGCGCAGAGCCGCCTTTACCGCACAGCAATATCCGCTTGGCATTGCGCAACAGCGAGGCGGCCTGCTCAAAACTGCCCTGGCTATTGATGGCATGGGTTTTTTGCAGCACATTAATTTTGCTGGCCAGCAGTTTCTGGCTCATGGTGTTAAAGGTATCGTCTAATGATATTTCACCGTGTAATTTGTCACTGCTGATGGCGGGTGCCTGATGATGCAGGCTGTCGCTGATGGCAAACTTAAAATCCGGGTAGCCCTTATAGCCGAGTTTCTGGGTAAAGCGCACTACGCTGGCCTGGCTGATACCTACTGCGTTAGCCAGCATTTGTGAGGACATATCACGTATCTGATCCGGATTGGCCAGCACATAGCCGGCCAGTTGCTGCTCGGCGCGCGGAAACTTATCGCGCAGGGCGGTTATTTTATCCAGTACAGACATAGCGTAATCCTGTTATCAGCGTTAGGCTGCTGATTCTGTCAGAAAAATCAGCAAAGCGGCGAATTAATTGATAATCTTGCCGTATTATACACATAAATTATTCATGCTGTGCCAGGCGCATTCAGGCCTGTTGCGCACCCTGTTAGGACAGCTTATGCACGCGCATATTCAGCAGTTACATGACATTGCCTGCAAATCCAGTCGGATGATTATCAGCTTAATGAGTGGCACCTCGTTAGATGGCTTAGACGTGGCGCTGTGCCGCCTTAGTGGTGATGGCCTGCAGACGCAGGTAGAGTTGCTGCGCTTTGCCACCGTAGCGTACGACGATAGCTATAAACAGCGGGTAAAGGCGGTGTTTGCCAAACGTGAGGTAGACTTGCAGGCGCTAACCTTGCTTAACCCCTGGATAGCGCTGGAGCATGGCCGGATGATTAACCAATGCCTGGCGGCCTGGCAGCTAAGCGCTGCCGACATTGACCTGATTGCCAGCCATGGTCAGACGGTATTTCACTGCCCGAAGCGGCAGCATCAGTTAGCCGATAATGGTAATGCCACCCTGCAGCTTGGCGATGGCGATCATTTAGCTGTGGCCACCGGTATTATGACCATAAGTGATTTTCGCCAAAAGCATATCGCTGCCGGCGGCGAGGGCGCACCGCTGGCGGTATACGGTGATTATTTGCTGTTTAGTAGTCAATACGAAAACCGCATTATGCTCAATATCGGCGGTATCGCTAACTTTACCTGGTTGCCAAAAACACTTGATGCGCAAGCCGTGTTTAGCACCGACATTGGCCCGGGCAATACGCTGATGGATGCTTATGTGCAGCGCCATTTTGCTGGCCAGCATTATGATAATGATGCCCGTATTGCCAAAGCCGGTGTGGTAAGTAAGCCACTGCTTGAGGCGCTGGCGCAGGATGCGTTTTTTCAGCTTAGCTTCCCCAAAACCACCGGGCCTGAGGTATTTAACCTAGCCTATTTGGCGCAGGCGCAGCAATTATCTGGCACCAGCAAGCTAAGCCATGCTGATGTTATGGCAACGCTTAACCGCTTTAGTGCACAGATGATTATTCGCGCTATTGAACAAACCACCAAAGTCCTGGATAAATTTGTGATTTACGCCAGCGGCGGCGGTATGCATAACCCGCTGCTGATGAGCCATATTCAGCAGGCCTTGCCAGAGGTAAGTATTAAAACCACCGCCGATTTAGCGATAAACCCCGACGCGAAAGAAGCCGTGCTGTTTGCTGTTTTAGCTAATGAATGTGTGGCCGGCGGCAAGCAGAAATTCAGTAATGCCCGCGAGGGGATCCCGGGCGTGACCATGGGTAAAATCAGTTTCGCAGACTAGCCGTGGTTATTCTGCGGCTGGCAGGCGAAACCAAAAGGTACTGCCCTGGCCCAGCGTGCTGTTAAAGCCAATTTCACCCTGGTGGCTATCGATGATTTTCTTACTGATGGCCAGGCCTAAACCGGTACCCTCCCTGTTACGGGCATTTGAGGCGTCTTCCTGCGAAAAGCTGGAGAAAATCGATTTGGCAAACGCCGGCGAAATACCCCGGCCGTTGTCGCTAACCTGCCACTGCAGCCTATCTTGCTGTCGTTGCACGCTTACCGTCACCTGTTGGCCGGCAGAGGAAAACTTAATAGCGTTAGATAAAAAGTTATCCATGACCTGACGGATCCTAAGCGGGTCTGCCTGCAGCCAATAAGGCTCGGGATTATCCTGCCAGTGTATTTGCACATCAAAGCGTTTGGCATAGGGTTGGACAGCCTCAATGGCCTCTGTGGTGAGCGCATTCAGATCAAACCTGACCGGGTTGAGCTGAAAATTGCCAGAGTCAAATTTCTGCAGATCCAGCAGGTCGCTGATAAGCTGTGCTAAACGTTCGCTGTTAAGCTCGGCAATATCCAGCATCTTGTTGTAGGCTGCCGAGCCCGGCTGGATCGCCTGCTTTGATATCAGCGAAATAGCGCCGCGGATGGCGGTTAAAGGTGTTCTTAGCTCATGGCTTACGGTAGAGACAAACTGATCTTTTAGCTTGTCCAGCCGGGTGAGCTCCTGGTTTTTTACCGCCAAATCTTTCAGGCTGTGTTCGAGCTCAGCGGTTTTTACCTGTAGCTCCTGTGTGCGGGTATTCACAGTGTCTTCCAGCAGGCGCTGGTGCTGTGATTTTTCACTGACCGCCTGATTTAATAAACGGTTGATCTGCCTGATGTGTCGCATCCGATAAAAATGAAACGCCAGTAACAAGCTGATAACGATTAAAACAGCGCTGCTTTGTACCAGCCATGATTGCCACCAGCGCGGTTTGATGACAAAAGTAAAGCTGGCTGTTTGCGCCGAAATTAAACCGTGGTTATTCATTGCCATCAGTTGCAGTTGATAATCACCCGGCGCGAGGTTAGCGTACACGGTGTAAGGGCGGTTACCGGCATAAATCCAGTCACTATCCAGGCCAATTAACTTATAGCGATAGCTGTTGCGGTCCACGTCGTGATAATCCATTGCTGAAAAGTGAAACTCCAGCGTGTTTTCATCCGGTTTCAGCATCAGTGGTGTGTTGGCATAGCGTTCCAGGGCTAATGCTGGCGCATGGTTAATTTTGACTGCCGTTATTCTGGGCGTGGGCGCGGTATTGTTAGTCCAGATTAATCCGGGCTCGGCTTTAAACACCCCTTGCAGGGTACCAAAATACAGGTTGCCGTCGGCATCTATGGCTTTGGCATTGGTGTTCACCTCAGGTGCTGTTAAACCGTCATGCCGGCTAAACGTCACTATGTGGTTGATGTCGGGGCTAATTAAACTGATGCCCTGGCCTGTCATTACCCAGATGCGGCCATGCTCGGCTATAGCGCCGATAATATTGTTACTGGCCAGGCCATCACGTTCATCTAGAAAACGTTTTTTGTCGCTGGCCAGGTCCCACAGTACCAAGCCGCGGTTTGTGCAGATCAGCAATAGGCTGGCGCCGTCATTTTCCAGGCATTGGATCTTATCTGACGGGAGCGCGGTGGCAAAATCTTGTTGTAAGCGGTTTTTTATGCCGGCTTCTGCATCCAACTGGTATAAGCCACTGTAACGGGTGCCCACCCAAACTGTGCCATCGGCCATTAGGGTCATGGCTTCAACCGCATCACCCGAGTGATGGCTGGACAGCTCAGGCAGAAAATGGCGCACTACGCTGTGCTTTTTGTCGTAATACAGTACGCCATTACCCCACAAACCAAACCAGAAGCGCTGCCCGGTTTGAATAAGCATATCTCTGACCAGCGGCCGGTTGATATTCGCCAGTGCAAAAGGCGCGGTAAAAGGCTTGAGCGTCAGCTCAGCGGGGTGTTGAACAAAGACGCCCTGATCGGTAGCAATGTACAAGGCGTTGTTATCGTCTTTTGCCAGCTTATTAATGGTGCTTTCCAGTTTGATCTGTGTTGCGCTGTCTGTCGTTAAATTGAGCTGATGTAAATGCTGGCCAACAGACAACGATAAGATATCGCGCTCAGTAAAGAGTAAATTACTCACCGAGAAAGCAAAGTTTCTGCTTAATGCCGCTGCAGCAGAGTGTTGCAGCAGGGAAAAGGTATTCTGGCTGTAGCGGGTAAAAAACAAACCATGTGAACGGGTACCCAGCCAGAGCAGGCCACTGCGGTCGGTTAATATGGCTCTGATGTTAAGGGTTGGCAAAAGCGCCTGCTGCTCTGTGAATGGGATAAAACAATCACAACTTACGCCATATCGGTGCAAGCCCTCATAGCTGCCAATAAACAAGTTGCCTTTATTATCTGGCTGTAAGGTGTTGATAATAAATTCATCTTTATTGTTTTTGCCGTCGTCACGCTTAATGTGCTTCAGCTTAGCGTTATCAGGGTCAAACGACACTAGGCCATTACGTGTGCCCAGCCACAGCTTAGTGTTAAAAAAAGCCAGTGCTCTTATTTCATTGTCGCGGCTACCGCTTAAGGTATCTGGGCTAAGTAAGGTTGGTGCCGACAAACCTGTTGTTGGTTGCCAGGCATAAAAACCTTCACTGGTGCCTATCCAGACGCTGTCATCTTCGCCCTGCGCCAGCGACCAAATACGTTGATGCGCAAAACTGACACTGGCATCGGGGCCGCCAATGCGCTCGACACTGTCATCTGTGGCAATGCGATACAAACCATTGGTTGAACCCACCCAAATACTGCCGTCGCTGGTTTCAAGTAAACTCTGCACCTGTAAGCCACCCAGCGCAAAACGGCTTAATGTGCTGCGATCCGGGCTTAACCGGCTAACTCCTAGCCCCCAGGTGCCAACCCAAAGCCGTTGTTTGCTGTCAATTAATAACTTGCCAACGTCTGGCTGAATACCGCTAAGGGCTTCTTGCGGCTCCAGTACGGAGAAGGTGATAAAGCGGTAGCCGTCGTAACGCTTGAGGCCAGACTCAGTGGTCGCCAGCCAGAGGTAGCCAGCCTCATCTTGTGCCAAATCATACAGGGTGTTATTGGTCAGGCCGTCTTCATTGCCCAAACGCTGTATCAAGGGATCGGCCTGAGCAAGGCATTGCCACACAGTAAGCAACAACACTAACCTGAAGAATTTACTCAGCAACGCGCTTGTCCTGAACACATAGGTAACCCTGCTAACAACTTACTTGGCGGCTGGTTAATTAGCAAGCAACAGGTGAAATTACAAAATTAAAGGCGTAGTAACAGATGCACTAACACGGGAACGGGCGGCTAACGCCAGTGCCGGGTTTGTGCCCGGCGCGGTGATACAACATATGGCCTGGCAGGTTAATATTCCCACCAGCAGTCCTGCCACCAGTCTAAAAACTCGGCAAAGTCGATATAGCCATTGTTGTTGGTATCCACCAGCTTAAAGCCTTCTTCCTCATGGCTGGCTTTGGTTTTTGGCGCCAGTACGGTAAGCAGTTCAATAAATTCGGGTAATTCTATGCGGCCGTTGCCGTCGCGGTCGAAAAAGTCAAACTCGGCTTTAATCTCGGCAATTTGTTGTTCTGTCAGCGGTTGTCTGTTCACGGCGCTACCTTGGTTGCTGTCTGTCGTTTAGCGGCAGTGTACTGCGCCAGCTGCGCGCTGTCTATGCATGGCCTGTGCAACTACCTTGCCTCTGTCAGCAGCTGCAGGCGCAATGGCTCTAACTGCTCAAGCCGCTGCCGGTAGGGCAAATAACTGGCCTCGCCAGCGACATTAAACAGCTTACCCACCGGGTTATATATCCAGCTGTACCATGGTGCGTCTGCAGTCGGTGTATTATCGGCCTGAGCTAACAACATAGCTGCGCGCTGGTTGCTGGTAGCCTGCGGCTGATATAGGGGTTTAAGCAGCCACCAGGCGAACCTTTCAGCCGCGCTGGCTTGGGCTAAAGCATCGTCATTCAGCAGCGTTTGTTCAGTTAAGGTGTTGCCATACACCCATTCGCCCGACAGCACCTGTCGAAGATTCAACTCCTGCGCGGTAAACGCCATTTGCCAGCTATCTGGTGTCAGGGCAGCCTGCGCTGTGCCAGCCAATTCTTGTTGCAGCATGGCGGCGAATTCAAAATGGCGCTTAATCGCTGCGCTGCTGACCATTTTGCCAATCAGTAGGTTGTGTTTTGTCAGTAAACCGCGCCAAAACTGCATGTCTTGTTGCAGTAACTGGCGGGCCTGAGCAATGTCTTGTTGCTGCAGCGCCAGCCAGGCCTGAGCAAACAGCAGCTGCTGGCCCTCTAATAGCGGTTGCCATGAGGGGAAGGGGTCAGCGACATCGGTCGGCACTGTCTCATACCAGTGGTCAAAACTGCGGATCTGCTGGTAAAACGCTGCCAGTTCATCATGCTCATTTACCCAGCGGGTTAACTCTGGCTCAGCGTCCAGCAGCTGCTGACAATCGCCCTGATGGCATTGGCGCATCAGCGCAGCCAAAGGCTCTGCCAGGCGGTAATTGGGTGAGCTGCCATGCTGTGCCAGGTAAGCATAACCATTCGTCTGTGTGCTTTGCGCTGCCGCGTTTTCTGCTGCTTGTTGCAGTTGCTGCATAGTTTGGGCAGCTGCTGAAGGCGGTTCGTCCCTGATGTTAACCAGCAGCAATAGCAAGTAACATAGCAACAGGCTGGCAAACATAACTGCCAGGGTTTTACTGAACATTTTAGTAAGCGTGGCGACCATCGACGCTAACACCTTAATGAAATGAGGAAGTTAAACCACATACTAACGCTGTTAAGGCGTTGTAACAACCTTGATGAAAGTTGTTCTAAAAGGGCCATGATCGGCTAAGCTAAACCACAGTTTAAACTACTGACTAAGTTAATGATGTACCGATATCTATTGGTAATAGTGCACTTGCTGATATTGCTGCTAATGCTAATCATCCTGCTGCTATTTAGCGGTGCACTGCGCAGCCCCACCGACAGCCTGCATGGCATGTTAGGCTCGGCGCTGTGGACAACACTAGCGCCGCACTTTCTGCTGTTTAGCCTGGCCGGCAGCCTGTTTAGCGGGTGGTGTTGGCGGCGTAAGCTGAAAACGCGCTTATCGACACTGTCACTGTCGGCGGCACTTGCAGCTGCGATAAGCAGCGCTGTGGTGTGTTATCAGCTTGAGCAAACAGCGCTAACAGCCGGGGGTGACATTAACTGGCTGCACGCCCTGCAGCTTAAAAGCATCAGCGCTGCTAAGCCCGATCTGATGTTAAGTTATGACGGCTATAACGGCATATCAAAGCCGCTGGCGCTGTTTTTACCGCCAGACACGCCAACGGCTGCGCCTGTGCTGCTGTATATCCACGGCGGCGGCTTTATGACTGGCTCTTTGCTGGAAACCAGCAGCGACCTGCGCTGGTTTGCTGAACAGGGCTATCTGGTGGTCAGTGCCGGTTATAGCTTATTTAGCGACGGCAGCCCCAGCTGGCAAAAAGCGCCGCAAGACGTTGCCTGTGCGCTTAGCTGGTTAAAAGACAATGCCGCCCGTTACGGCGGCGATATGAACCGGCTGGCGATACTGGGCGATTCGGCCGGTGGTAACCTGGCGCTTAACCTGGCGTACGGCAGTGCAATGCAGGCAGAGCAGGCGCAGTGCGGTGGTGCCGCGCCTGCTGTCACGGCAGTCGTGGTGCAATATCCGGCGGTAGACCCTTTAGCCATTTATGAATTCGGTTACCCTGTAAGCGGTTTTGAACCGAAAATGCTGGTAACAGGCTATCTCGGCGGTGATCCTTATCAGCTGACACAGCGGTTGCAGGCGGTTAGCAGTTATAGCTATTTATCTGCGCAGGCGCCGCCGACACTGATGTTATCACCGCAGCAAGACGGTTTAGTGCCGGCCTGGTCGGTACAGCGCTTTGCGCATTATGCCCGCCTGGCGGGGGTTAAACTCGAGTTGGTGGCGATTCCGTTTGCCAACCATGTGTACAACCAACTGGCGGCTAACTCGGCGGGTAATCAGCTTAGGCGCAGTGTCACGCTGCGTTATTTGCGCCAGCAGGGGCTGCTGGTGCCAACTGAAGGGTAAAGGGCATAGCGTACTATGCCCTTAGCGGGTGGTTATTTATTGCCCTGAAAGGTGATATAGCTGTTGATCAGGTTGCGATAATCCGGGATATGGTTGGAGAACAGCGCGCCTAACCCTTCAATGTCATTACGCCAGTCACGGTGTAACTCACAGGCTGCACCAAACCAGGTCATCATTTGGGCACCGGCAGCCGACATTCTGTCCCAGGCGGCATCACGGGTCATCGGGTTAAAAGTGCCTGATGCATCGGCGATAACAAACACATCAAAACCTTCCTCCAGCGCAGACAGCACCGGAAATGCCACGCACACCTCGGTCACCACGCCGGCAACAATAAGCTGCTTTTTGCCGGTGGCTTTTACGGCGTTAACAAAGTCATCGTTGTCCCACGCATTAATCTGGCCGGGCCGCGCAATATAAGGGGCGTCTGGGAACATCTCTTTAAGCTCAGGCACTAAGGGACCATTTGGCCCTTGCTCAAAGCTGGTAGTCAGTATAGTAGGTAAACCGAAGTACTTGGCCAGATCTGCCAGGGCCAGCACATTGTTTTTAAATTTGTCCGGGTCAATATCCCGCACTAAAGACAATAAGCCGGTCTGGTGATCAACCAATAATACTGCAGCATTGTTTTTATCAAGACGGACATAGGGTTTAGTCATCATGTGTTTCCTTCTGTTGAGCATGGTAAAAGCAATTTATGGCTGCGTTTAACTGTATATAAAGAACAGAACATTGAGTAGTTAGCTATTTTGCGTAAGATAGTTCCATTAATAGAACGATAGGTAATGGCCAATGCAGGATCTGAATGATTTTTACTACTTTGTAAAAACGGTCGAGCATGGTGGTTTTGCCCCCGCCAGCCGCGCACTTGGCTTGCCCAAATCTAAGCTAAGCCGCCGTATTGCCGGCTTAGAGCAGCGCCTGGGCGTAACGCTGATTTACCGTTCAACCCGCCAATTTAAGGTTACGGAAATAGGCCAGACATTTTTGACCCACTGCAAGGCCATGCTAATTGAAGCCGATGCCGCGCAGGAGGCCATTGAGTTCAGCCGAGCCGAGCCGTGTGGCACCATCAGGCTTACCTGTCCTATCGCGCTGCTGCATGTGCATATCGGCCCGGCGCTGGCCGAATTTATGCTGAAATACCCTAAGGTGAATATTCATCTGGAAGCCAGCAATCGCCGGGTGGACGTGGTGGCCGAGGGGGTGGATATTGCTATCCGGGTAAGGCCTGCGCCGCTTGAAAACAGTGACTTAGTGCTACGGGTGCTGTCAGAGCGGGGGTTATGCTTAATGGCCAGCCCCGACCTTATTCAGCGCTACGGCCAGCCTGCGCATCCGCTGGAGTTATCCAACTGGCCCAGTCTGGGGCTGGGCGAGCCGCAGCATCAGTACGCCTGGACCCTGTTCGGCCCCGATGGTGAGCAGGTATCAGTGCCACATCATCCGCGTTATGTCACCACCGACATGATAGCGCTGAGAAACGCGGCACTGAAAGGGGTAGGCGTGGTGCAGTTACCCTCGTTAATGGTTACCGGGCAAATTAAAGACGGCAGCCTGGTGCATTTATTGCCGCAGTGGCAGCCCAAAAGAGACATTATTCATCTGGTGTACCCCTCAAGGCGCGGCATGCTACCGGCGGTAAGAGCCCTGGTAGACTTTTTAGTGCAGTACTATAACTCGTTTGACGAGGCGTAATTGGCCACCGCGGCTGGCTGAGCCGTTATTAGCCGTTGGGAGCAGGTGGTAACCATAAGCGCTAAATATATGTTGTAGCCACTCTGCCCAACCACTATTGGCTATGCTAGAGTGCGCGCGATCCGGCTCCGGGTCACATCACACCTAATCTCAACACCATTTCAGGTAAAACTTACTTATGTTCACTTATGTCGTAAACAAGTGCGCTGCCGCGCGCCTAAGCTTGTTGTTAGTCGCGGCGTTACTACTCAGTGCCTGTGTTGCACCAGCCTTATTGCTGTCGCCACAGGGGCAGCTTATGTGGGCAATGTTAAAACCCTTAGTCGGGCTAGACCCCAAAGAGGTGAATTTATTTGAGCAGCCGTTAATCAAGAACCGGCTACAGCCACTGTTGGGCGAACATTACCAAACCGCGGTCACCTTGCTAAATACCGCCGATGAGATCAAACAACAAGGCCCGCTGTTTTATGTCGCCTCTAACTATACGCCGATACCCATGCTGGCGGAAAAAGCCGGTTTTGTCTGGAATGCCGACACCAACCAAATGGCGGTATTGTTAAGCACTGGCGGCGTAACGGAAGTGTTTGCCGAAGCGGCACAGCAGCAGGCCAAGGCATTGATACCCAGTTGGCCGGATGAGTTAGTGGAATATGCCAATATGGCCCGGCAGCCCGAAAAATTGCTGCAGCAAACTATAGAGCAGCAAAAGCAGCAGCTAATCGAGCAGCCACAGCAGCAATTGCAGCAAGCGCTGCAGCAGCAAAAGCAGCAGCTAATCGAGCAGCCGCAGCAGCAATTGCAGCAAACGCTGCAGCAGCAAAAACAGCAGTTAATCGAACAGCCACAGCAGCAATTACAGCAAACGCTGCAGCAACAAAAACAGCAAGTGAAAGACGCTGCTTCGCTGATATCCGGCAAAGACTAAACATGTAAACCGCGATTACCTTACACAGTTTTGTAATCGGCGTTGTCGTTACAGCGCTAAAGAGTCAAACCACCTTTAGCGCTTCTGTCATGTCAGCGCCAGTGCTTAAACTGGCCGTCAGTAAAGTTTACAAAAATTACGCCTTAGCGGGCTTAACTTTTCTACACATTCCCTAGCTATTGATAAGCTTGATAATAATTTTCTGGCGTACTTGTTGCGTGTCAATTTGGCCGAACCAAAAGGTAATTTTTTATAAGAATTACATTAAAAACAATATGTTAATAATAATGTCTTTAGGTGTAACCGCATTGTATTAACGTAGAGGGCAGCGGCACGGCAGGCACCAATGCCTGTAAACACACAAGGTGTGTTAAACAATATCGCAGAGGAAATATCATGAAACGAGTATTACCTGTATCCGGTAAAATCTGGGCTGCTGTATGTTGTATTGCCAGTTTAGCGTTTAATAGCGCTGATGTTCTCGCCGAGCCGGGCGGCAACTATGTATTGAAATATGATGCGCAAAACCTGCAAGAGTATCAGCAAAAATGGGCCAATATTTATGGGCCTTTATCACTGTCTGCCGGTGGCAGCCTGGCGGTGACTAAGCAGGCGGTTACCGTTAGCGCCATTCCATTTCAGGTGGGGGCGGATTTTAGTGTGTTTGACCATCTGAAATATATCGCCATCAGCACCGAGGCATTTAATGTGCCTGAGCATGGGTCTTTGGAGTTTTCTGCTGAAATTGTCGCTCACACGCCAGGTACGGATCCCGCCAGAGTCATTCAGGGCTGCTATGGCTCGGCATTTTCTTATTTAGATCTGGCCGACCCTTGCGATCAGCCTTATCAAGCCACGGTGTTAGAAGGCCAGCAGGCCGGTGTGGTGTTAAATATGATCAATTTTGACACCGGCCAATTGTTTGATTGGTTTATCTCTGAGAATAAAGCCTTCGCGTTAATTGAACGGCTGCCTACCGTGGTAACCGGTAGCCCAGGCACCGGGTTAGACTTGGCTTACACTCAGATCATCCGTGAAGTGGATATTAATCGCGGTAAAAAGCAGCGCGTTGCCATCCGTTACAGCCGTGGGCCGGATGAATCCTTTGTCGAGTATTTTCTAAACGGCGAGTTGTTTGCCCGGGTAGATAACGTCGGCATACCATTGGATAAACAAGGCGTACCCTACACCGGTTATGCGCCGTCCACGGGCGAGGGTGAACTGTTAAAAGACAGGTTAAATTCGTTTGTTATCGGGCATGGTTTGTTTAGTTTACTCGACGCCTATCCGTATCAGCATCCTGAAGCGCCAGAGCTCAGTGTCTCTATTCCCATGTCAGAGCGGCTGTTCGGCCAGGGCGCCGCGGGGCGCTGGAGTAAATTTAAAGTGGTGCAAAAACAGGGTTCGCTACCTTAGTCAGCTAAAGCCATAAGTGCGGTTAACTGGCTGCGGCAAAGCGGCGAAAATCTTCTATGCTTAACCCGACGCCAGTTAACCCCAGGTGGTATCGCAACAAACGGAGTTTGTTATGCAGCCTTTGACTGATCCTAATTTAAGTTTAATCGCTATGTATGCCCTAACCGCACTGCTGTTTACCGGCTTGTTGGTGTCGGGTATTGCAGCTATCTACGCCATTAGCAAGGCGCCAGATACTGCGGCGACCTCATTAAAAGCGTTTTTTGATGGTGGCAACGCGCTGAAAATTCTTACCGTGTTTGCCGTGCTGGTAACGGCGGCTTTTCTCGCTTTAGCGGGGCAGCTCTCTGAAGCCGCCATTGCACTGCTTAGCTCTATCGGCGGTTATGTGTTGGGTGCGCTTAAAAGCTAACCTGCACAGCTTACCATCATATACGGCGCAATATGCAAAGGCTGCTGCAGCTTGCTGGGCAACAGCTACTTGCCCGATCTGCTAAACGCAGAGCCACGTGGTATTAGCAAGCTATTAGCGCTGCTGGTTATGGCACCGGCCATTGCGCTGATAGTAAGTATTCGCATAGCGCTGAAGCAGCCAAGGTATTTTCGCGTCAACGCCGAGGGCATTACCCTGGGCGATGCCATCGCCGGCAGCGAGTTTTACCCCTGGCGGGATATCAGTAGCTTTAGCCTAAACCCCAATAGCACAGTGCTTAAATTCCGGGTTGATAGCCTGGACGTTAAACAAAGGCTGCGGCTAAAGCAGTTTGGTATTAGCCAGCAGCAGTTCGAGCAGCTGCAGCAACTGGCGGCAGTGGGGTTAAAAAGCGAGTAGGGGAATGGCAGGTTTGTGCCAAAAGCGGACGTTTCAGAGTGGAATGGTAAATCAGTTCTATCGCTACTTCCCTAATTTGAATAGCATAAGCTGTACTACTGAGACTTATCGGTAACATCCTATTGTAAAAGATTTGTACAAGCTGTAATTTGTTTAAAATGGGAACTTTAAGTGGTGGCTTATCAGTTTAAGCATCAATTGTTGCTGAGAAGTCTACATGATAACTGTTAGGAAGCAGAAATGTCTGACAGCATTGATGGTCTCTTTGGCGGGAGAATGAGGAAACTTAAGGGCGATGATCAGCTTTTTACTGAGGCTGAAGACTGGTGGATGAATGCTTGTCTTGATTGGTATCACGATCCAACAGAGCTTTACATCGTCGGATACAAAGAGGCAGGAGATTCTCTTGTTAACTCTGTGGCTGATCGTAGCGGCACTGCTGATTCGCTGATTTTTCCAATTGTATTCCTGTATCGGCATTATATTGAGCTTAGACTAAAGTCCCTGTTGCACGATGGCAATCGCCTGCTTGATTTAGAGCATAAGCAAAAGTCTGAACATCAACTATCTAAGTTGTGGCCAAAGGTGCGTGATATTCTAGTCGAACTATGGCCAGACGGTAGTAAAGATGGCTTAGTGGCATTTGACAGCTTAATTAATCAGTTTGAGAAAGTCGATCCACGTTCTACGACTTTTAGATATCCAAAGGATTTTGATGGAAATAACTCTCTTCAAATGGACTCTCCGAGAGTCAATCTGAGGAATTTGAAGGAGGTGGTGGGAGCGATGGCAATCATCTTGGAAGGTTCGGCAGAAGGCATTTCAGAATATCAGAGCAACAAAAATGACATGCAGAGCGACAGCTGGTAAGGCTCCTGACAATCAACTGTAGCGGATCAATTTTCGCTGCGCAAAAATTGCCTGCTGAGTTGGGCGTTATCACCAGAATGGACGGTGCAAATTGTGAAGTTTAAATTTGATATTAAAGAAAATGCGATAGACAGTTTCAATGAGGCTCTATCCAAGTATGAAGAAGGCGAGGCCGGAGTTTTAAAAGCCTTTAAGTTCTCAATTACACATCTATCGCACTGTATTGAACTGGTCTTGAAGATGTACCTACAATCTCTAGATGAGAGCTTGGTTTTTTCTAAATGCTATAAAGAAGTTGCTAAGCGAGCTAAAGCTGATGGTGTGAGTTTATTAGAAGCATTCAGTGCGCTCGAGTCTGAAGGCTACGATTTTGAACATCTTGTGAAAGGCCAAATTAATCCTCATACAGTGACAGTAGATCAAGCACTGGCTGTTGCTATGTGTGAAGTTTGTAGTGTTACAGGCAATAATCTCGTAGATCAAAATTTCATTGACGACATAAATTGGATGAAATCTCTACGTAACTCCATTGAGCATTTCCAGTTTGAGTTTACTGCTAAAGATGTACGCCTATGTGTTGGTAGACTAGTTCGAGGACTTTCAGAGTTTACCGATATTTTCTCATTATTTGATTTGGAAGAAGAGATAGGTACAGAGAAATACCATGTATTTGAAGTTTTAGCCGACGAGTATGAACAGGAGCTTAAAGAAGCATCTATAGATGTGAGAGAGGCAAAGCATGCTCTTTTCGCCGGAGTGCGGCCGAAGCATCTGATGGACATCGAATGGAACGTATACACATGTGGAAGCTGTGGCAATTACACGATGATTCCGAACACTGACTCTTCCACTGGTTATCGTTGTACAGTAAGTAGCTGTAGGAATGAGGAGTCAGAGGAAATTGAGGTAGATTGTGATATTTGTGGCTGCCCTTGGCCAAATGGGGAAATGTCTTCTTGGGAAGACACATATGATAATGTTTGCCCTAGATGTGAAAACCCTGAGGCATGGTGATATAACAAGGCGCTGCTGCCGGGAAAATTTTCCGCTGCGCTCCAAATTTGCCGCAGAGCGCGGCGTTGTAAGCCATTGGAGGCAGGGTGGTTCATTTAAGCGAAACAAAAAATCAACACTTTATTTCTCAAGCAGAGCTTAGGCTTAATTCAATTAATCCTGGAGCTAGCCAACAGAATCAAAGAGTATACTCCTTTGAGGTTACAGATAGAGAAGCTTTTGGCTATGAGTTATCTTCTGATAAAGGAACCAAAATTGATGGTTCTCTATCTATTCATGATTTATTTAGCTTTGATGTTGTTGATAGAAGGCTGCGCCTGAATTTTGAGAATATTTTTACCAAATATGAAGGGCGGATTGGAAATGATACAGAAAGCCTTCTATCAAAAATAGATAAGAATAATTCCGATATTAAAGAAGAGGTTCTTAATCTATTTGTTGCTAAGTTTCTTAATTTCGTGAGAAATCCATACTCAGTTGAGAAGGTTCTGAATACATTTGCTGTCCTGCGGAATTTTAAACCTGCTCAAGAGCCATTAAAAAGTAGATTTGAAAAACTAATAGCAGGAAATAGACCTCAACAGGAATACTTATGTTCGCAGCTTGGCATCACCCATAATCAATATGTCACTTGGTTAGGCACATTGTTTATGTTACTTTCTGAGTTTAGGGAGGGCGGGCCTAATTTCATGGAGGAAACTATACGGTCTCTTTTTGAGAACCCCGATACAGTAGTGTTTGTAATGATTTATAGGTATACAAACGGCACATGTATTGTGTCTGATCGAGGTCATACAATTCCAGTGCCTGATGGAAATCATATGGCATTTGATTTTAATCTTAACTCTAATGCGTTTATTAGGTATATGTTTGGTGACCTAGAGTCTCTATCTCCAAAGGGCGTACCTCAGAAGATTATAGATATGTATAAAGCCCAGAAAAAGGAAGTGAAAGTTTTTTCATTTGAAAATGATATGAATGAACTTGAGGTATATAATCAGCGTACTTTGTACCAGTGTCATTCTCGAGTATATAGCTCGGCAAAAGAAAATCACGGCTTATAACAAGGCGCACCATTCGTTCCCGTTGATCGCTGGGACGCCAATCCGCTGCGCGGCTAGTCGCCCTTGTGCTTTGCGTTACTGTCCGCTATTCGCTCTTAGCAGACGCTTGATGCTATTTTGTAATGTAAAAGTATTGTAATAAATTCAGACATTAATTTCTAAGCTGGTAACAACCCCATGGATCACAACACAGATTTAGCTGATCTAACAACGGTAGTGCAACGCTGTATAGCGACCACAGACAATCCTTTTGCTGCTAAAAGGCCAGACACGCGCCAGCTGACTATACAGGCTATTGCACACTTAACCGCTCACTATCGTATTACTGATATTATTGCTGCACTTACCGCAGAAAAAGAACGTTTAAGCCGTTTTACACAGCGGTGCGGTGGTATGTTGGCGTATGAGATTTCTCTGCCATATCGTGAAGCGCTGTATAACTGCGATGCCGCGCTAGTATTTTTGCAAAGTACAGCTGTCGGGCAAAACTCCGCCGATAACGCTGATGCATAAATTACCGACACAGGGACAACAGATGCCAGATTTGTCTCCCAACAAGAAGCATAGTTTAACCTTTATGGCTAATGGCGAAGTTGGCATGGGGGGGCCTACTGTAGGCGCAATTAGTGTGAATGGTAATCTGCTTGGCAAAAACTTTATGGGATGCTGGCTTTGGAATAATAAAAATGACTCTGTGTTGTTACTGGAGTTTGTGAGCCGTGCGCCTGACAGGACTCAACTCGTGAGTTATAACGCCATTAGCAATGTACTGAAACATCACCAGATCGAATTTGGTTACCGGTTTCCAAACCTTGTGTTTGACGGAAACTTACTGCTTTTTACTGATACTGGAGAGAGTCTCACTTTGCATCTTTAAAGTTAGATTGGTTAACCTACTACCCTGTTAATTAAGCCACGGTTTACCAAAATCCTACGTGAGGTTATTTTTGCTACACAAGTCCTTAAGTATTTGCAGTAAGCCCGCCTGTTTTAACAGCTTATTAGGTAGCAAAACGCTTTGGCTGTTTCCTCTGCCATTAACTGCAGGACGGCTTAAGTTTTGTAACTTAATGCCTTTTTCACCATCATCACTACACTGCGGGGCATGACGGATCTTAAGCTGTTCGCCTGCAATATTGCCACTTATGTGTAAGGTGTCATTTGGTAGGCCGCCCTGGCTTGGCAAGCGCCAAAATTTCTCTTCAATCATCCGGACTATCCAAGGTAAAGCAACCAGCGGGAACTCAGCTTGCTCTAGCCACAGTCCAGGTTCATCTTCCTTGCTGCTGATACGCTTATCGGCGACTATTTTACTGAGAAAAATCAGCGTGTCAGGGCTGCAAACAACAAACCTGGTGTAGTCGGTCATCACTGGATCTTGGCACGTTATTGCAACAATATAATGATTTTCAAGTAAGTCAGTTCTTAGATATGCCAATGAATTACCTGCAGTATTTTAAGCAAACTCACCCGCAAGCTGACGTTTAATAATATCTCTAAACATCTCCCGCGCGTGATCTTGCCAAATACTTAATGCAAAAGAAAAAGTCTGCGCAGCTTCACCCGGTAGGATATAGCAATCCCGGCTGAAATTTGTCACGGTATAGCCACCTATGCCTTCACCAGCCACAGAAACGCCATAACGTAATTCAATATTTTCACCGTCAAACACTTTATCAGTATGTTGTACATCTTTTGCAAGACCGCCCTGTGACGGCTTGCGCTCAAACATAGTTTCTATTGACTCTACCACCCAGCTTAAAGCTGCTAAGGGCATTTCAAATTGCGTTATGCTGTTTCTTTTACCACTAGCTAAGCGACCTTCTTTTCTGACAATAAAAAGCCCTTTACCGATAAATATGTCATTGACTATCTCTCTGTTGGGTGACGATAGCGCGTTGGGCAACTTACCGATGTACAGGTAGTCGGTTGGTATATTGGAATAATCTATCAGACCTAAATGTTTAAATATGCTAGGCATCATTAACCGCCTTTCTTAATCGGTATAATTTTTAAGCGCCCTTGGCTTTCCAACGCCGCTATAGATTGTGGATTTTTTTGTATTGTAAGTATTTCTGGCGTGCCAAGGTTGCCCGGCTGTTTATTTAGCTTTATTCCATCTTTAGCAATTGCTTCAGCATTCGCGTTATTCAAGCTGAATTCTGTAGCACCGTTACCTGTAAAGTAGGCATTATTACCAATTTGTGTTCGGTATAAGTGTCTAGATCGAAAGGCAGCTTTTTCTTCCTTGGAGAATGAATTTTCGTTGAGGAAATCATTTATGTCGTCATCAATGAATTCGTTCCATTCATTTTCTACAGCCTGGCTTCTAAACAGGGCAATGTTTTGAGCATACTCTTTTTGCTGTTCTGGTGTCATTACCGATTTCAGCAACTCTTTGTTGCGTGCAATATCGCTTGGGTTATCTTTGTGTAACTCTTCAGGTCCATACTTTTGCATGTTTTCAAAAGTGGGGACAAAGGTTAAAGCTCCATCTGTTTCATGGTCCACTCCTTGATCGAGAATGTACAAGTCATACTCCGATGCAGGATCGAAATCAGACCCGAGTGCCGCCATTAATAACGGTGCAGATAAGTCTTTGTCTTTCATCATGTCGAAAGTACTCACCCACATCGTGGTGCGGCCGGTATCAGGGCGACGGTAGCCAACAGGTTCGTCTTTAGATTTGCGTTTTTGTACACTCACCAAATAGCGCTGGTCGCCGATGTCGCCACTCGCTATCGCTTGCTGAATCTCAGCATCTGTCTTGGGGGTGTAACCATTTGCTCGAATCTCTTTCCCAATAGCTGCAAGCTCGGCTGCTTTTTGTTCTAATCCATCGATAGCCGCTGGCGCCACTGCACCCTCATGCCCGGAAGCTTTCGCTGCCACTGGCGTATCTGCTGTAACCCCGCCACCTTTTGGCTTAGCCGTTTTGGCTGCGGGTTTACTGCTGGTATTGCCACTGCTGGCTGGCGCTAAGCCGCCTTCACCTATGCCGTTGCCTTCGGGCTGCTTGCCCCAGCCGTCGCTGAGTTGCCAGACGCGCATTTCGTCGCGGGCGAACATTTGCAGCAAGGTATCACGCAGCTGAAAGTTATTCAGTTTAGTTAAGTCGGTGGCCCAGGGGCGGGCGTGTTGGTACAGCTGCGCCCAAATGTCACGCAGGTTGTAGCCGGGTTCTAAGTCGTGCAGAAAATAGCGGCCGTACTCTGTGTCGGCCAGCTCGCGTACCGTGTTGCTGCCCAAGTCGGCCCAGGCCAGCAAACAACTGCTGCACAGATAGGTTTTACCCCATTTATCTTCCAGAACTACGCCGTTGTATTGCCGGTCTTGCATCCTGCCACCTTGTTTATAAAAAGCGCTTTTTCTAAACAACAAATTTACAATTTGCGCATTTTTACAACCTGGCTGGTGAAAGTCAAACGCTGTTTTGTCCACAGTGTGATTTCACTGTACTGCTTTGGTTTAAGTTTTGGCTAATCTGTACTGCTTTTTTGCTGTGCTTCTGTGTATATTTTCTGGCAGGCAGCGGCGTTATTGTCTGTGTGCTGATCAATCTCTGCGGAGCTGCCAAGATGGAACTATTCTGGACCTTAGTGTTTTTTGCTTTTGCCACCAGCATTACGCCGGGGCCGAATAATATTATGATTATGTCGTCCGGCTTAAACTACGGCGTGCAAAAAAGCCTGGCGCATCTGGCCGGTATTCAGCTGGGTTTTTTGCTCATGTTACTGGCGGTGGGGCTGGGGGCCGGCTTGTTGTTACAGCAACCGCTATGGCACCAACTGATTAAAGTTATTGGCTCCGTCTATCTGCTTTACCTGGCCTGGAAGATTGCCGCCGCCGAGCCGGAGCAAATTGAAACCGGCAGCAGTAAGCCTCTTAGTTTTACGCAGGCGGTGTTGTTTCAATGGGTGAATGCCAAAGCCTGGGTGATGATTACCGGTGCTATTGCTGCTTTTACCAGTCTGCAGGGCGTGTACTGGCAGCAGTTGGGGCTGATTGCACTGGTGTTTTTATTGGTCGGGTTACCCTGCACTGGCAGTTGGTTATTGTTTGGGGCGGCGTTAAAGCGCTTGTTAACAGTGCCACAGCAGCGGCGCTGGTTTAACCGTGCCATGGGCACCTTACTGGCCGTGTCGGTATTGCCTGCGCTGTGGCAGGCGTTAGTGGGATGGTCAGAGTAAGTTTTAACAAGGGGCTTAAGTGAGCTTTTTATATCAGCAACTGGCACTGCAACTGCAGCAGCAAATAGAACAAGGCCAGTATCGCTGTGGCGAACGCCTGCCCGCTGTACGTGAACTGGCGAAACGGCGTAACCTTAGCGTGGCAACAGTGGTAGCCAGCTACCGTAAGCTGGAAGCCGAGGGGTACCTTATGGCCAACAGCCGCAGCGGCTATGTTGTTAAAGCCCGCTATCAACCGCCGCCACTGAGCAATGCCCCCTTGCCGCAAACGTCGCCCAGCATGGTTAGCAGCCAGCAAATGGCGTTAACCTTATCTAAAGCCGCCGCGGATAGCCGCTATATGGCGCTGGGGGCTGCGGTGCCCGCACCGGCGTTTTTACCGCTGCACGCCCTGCAAAAAGCGTTGCAGCACATGGTAAAATCTGAGCCGGCGCGCTTGTTGCGGTATGAAGCCAGTAGCGGTGCGATGGAATTGCGCCAGCAAATTGCCAGGCTGATGGCGCTGCACGGCGCCGTGGTAGCGCCGGAGCAGGTGATCATTACCAATGGCTGCCAGGAAGCCCTGATGTTAAGCCTGAAAGCGGTGACCCAGCCTGGCGATATCGTAGCGATAGAATCCCCGGCCTTTTATGGCTTGTTGCAGGCGCTACAAGCGGCCGGACTGCAAGCCTTAGCTTTGCCCTGTGATGCCAGGCAAGGCCTGCAGCCGGACGTGCTGCAGCAGGCGTTGGCAAAGTGGCCGGTAAAAGCCTGCGTATTAATTGCTAACTACAGTAACCCTTTGGGCAGCCTGATGCCGGATGCGCACAAACAGCAAATCGCCGGCATGTTAACCGAGCGCGGCATCCCCCTGATTGAAGATGACACTTACGGCGATTTAGGTTTTAGCGGCCCACGGCCGGCCAGTTGTCTGGCGCTGGCGCCACAGGCGGATATTTTTTATTGCAGCACCTTTTCTAAAACACTGTCGCCGGATCTACGCCTCGGTTGGGTGATCGCACCTAAGCATACCGTTAAGCTGGAGTACCTGAAATTTATCAGCAATATCAGCACTGCGGCGCTGCCACAACTGGCCGTGGCCAGACTGTTGCAAAATGGCCAGTATCAACGGCATTTGCAGCACGTTAAACCGCAGTATCAGGCGGCCGTGGCGGCCATCAGTAACCAGATCGGTCAGCTGTTTCCGCAAGGCACAAGGTTAAGCCAGCCACAAGGCGGCTTTGTGTTATGGCTGGAGCTGCCGAGTGCAGTAGATGCTAACCTGTTGGCGCAACAGGCGCTGGAGCAGCAGATCAGCATAGCGCCGGGCGCCATTTTCGCGCCGGCGCTGGCCGGCAATAAGCCGGCATTTCATCATTGTATCCGGCTCAACTGCGCAGTGCTGCAAGATGCCCGGCTGGGGCGGGCGCTGCAGACGCTGGCACAGTTGTGCCAGCAGCAGTTGGCCAGGCCAGGTAGACCGGGCTAGTGGCCGCCACCGAGCGATTTTATCGCCTGGATCATATTCACTATGACCTTTTGCGCATCGCCGTACACCATCTGGGTGTTATCGGCGTAAAACAGCGCGTTTTCTACGCCGGAGTAGCCTTTACCCTGGCCGCGTTTTACCACGTAGACCTGTTTGGCCATATCGACATTCAGCACCGGCATGCCGTAAATCGGCGAGCTTTTATTAGTGCGTGCCGCCGGGTTTACTGTGTCGTTGGCACCAATAACGATGGCAACATCGGCTTCTTTAAACTCGTCGTTAATATCTTCCATGTCATAGATAATGTCGTACGGTACACCGGCTTCAGCCAATAGCACGTTCATATGGCCCGGCATACGACCAGCCACCGGGTGAATGGCAAATTTCACCTCAACATCGGCGTCCTGCAGCAGTTTTACCAGCTCAAACAGCTTATGCTGCGCCTGCGCCACCGCTAAACCGTAACCCGGCGCGATGATCACCTTAGAGGCGTAGCGCATATTAATACCGGCATCGCCGGCATCAATCGGTTTCTGGCTACCAGCAATCTCGCCTTCAGCCTCATCGCTGGCAGCACCAAAGTTAGAAAACAGCACATTGGCGACCGAGCGGTTCATCGCTTTGGCCATCAGCAAGGTTAATAAGGAGCCGGCCGAGCCAACCACCATGCCGGCAATCATCAGCGCCGGGTTATTCAGCACATAGCCCTCAAAGCCAACGGCTAAGCCGGTAAAGGCGTTATACAACGAGATGACCACCGGCATATCAGCACCGCCAATCGGCATTGTCATCATCACGCCGTACAGCAGCGCCAGGGCAAAAAACACCGCAAACAACGGCCAGGCTACCTCGCCGCCGTGCCAGATAATGTAGCCGCCAATGGCGAGTAAAATAAGCAGCAAGCTGCCATTTACCAGCTGCAGCGCGCCAAAGCGCAGGGTGCCGTTAATGCGGCCATCCAGCTTGGCCCAGGCAATTAACGAGCCCGATAGCGCCACGGCGCCAATTAACCCGCCCAGTACCGCCAGGCTCAGCGACACGGTGCCGTGGGTTTTGTAGCCAATCAGCTCAATGGCGGCAATAGCCGCTGCCGCGCCGCCGCCCATACCGTTATACAGCGCCACCATTTGCGGCATTTCGGTCATGGCCACTTTTTTGCCGCTGCGCCAGGCCCAGCCTAAGCCCAGTGCCAAGGCAAGCAGCGCCAGTGTGATATTGGTATTAAGATGCGGCTTGGCGGCTTCGTTAACATCTAGCGTGTATAAAAAGCTGGCCAGCACCGCCAGCACCATACCCCAGCCGGCAACGATAATGCCAGAGCGGGCACTAAGCGGTGATGACATACGCTTTAAGCCATAAATAAACAAAAAAGCCGCGATAAAGTAGCTACTGTCGATAAGCAGGGCAGCGTTCATGCGTTACTCCTTACCGGGCTTGTTAGAGGGTTTAAACATTTGCAGCATACGCTCGGTCACGACATAGCCGCCGGCGGCGTTGCCGGCACCTAATAACACGCCGGTAAAGCCGATAATTTGCTCGGCCAATGAGCTGGCGTTAATGAGCGCCCACAGTGCACCGACCACAACGATGCCGTGAATAAAGTTAGAGCCGGACATCAGCGGTGTGTGCAAAATGGCCGGTACCCGGCCGATGATTTCAAAGCCGGTAAAGGCGGCCAGCATAAAAATATACAGCGCGACAAAGCCGGTGAGTAAAGTGGTGGTGTAGTCCATAAGCTTCCCCAGTAATTTTTCCCAATCATTGTTTTTCGTTGTATCAGTGCTGTGCCAGCGCCGTTTTTACCGCTTCGGGTTTAATCTCGCCGTTATGGGTCAGCACGGTTTTCGCCAGAATTTCATCATCCCAGTTAAGTGCAATAGCGCCATCGACAATAAACAGCTGCAGCAGGTTTAGCAGGTTCTTGGCGTACAGCTCAGAGGCGTGCTCGGCTAACATAGACGGCACATTCAGCGGTGCGGCTATGGTGATCTGGCCCTGCGTCACGGTTTGCCCCGGTATGCTGTATTCGCAGTTACCGCCCCCTTCGGCGGCTAAATCGATAATCACTGCGCCCAGTTTCATGCCGTCTACCTGGGCTTTACTGATAAGCTTGGGCGAGGGCCGGCCGGGAATGGCGGCGGTGGTAATGACAATATCCGCCTGCTGAATATGCTTGGTGACGACGCTGGCAATCTGGGCTTTTTCATCAGCGGTAAGCTCGCGGGCGTAGCCGCCTTCGCCACGGGCATCAACGCCGGTATCGACAAATTTAGCGCCTAAGGACTCGGCCTGCTCTTTGGTTTCTGGCCGCACGTCATAGCCTTCGGTTATGGCGCCTAAACGCCGGGCGGTGGCTAATGCCTGTAAACCGGCTACGCCCAGGCCCATCACCAGACAGCGCGCCGGGCGGATAGAGCCCACGGCCGTGGTCATCATCGGTAAAATACGCGCGAGGCTGGTGGCACCTAAAAGGGCAGCGTAGTAGCCGGCCAGCGCCGCCTGAGAGGATAGCGCATCCATCGCCTGGGCGCGGCTGATACGCGGCACTTGCTCCATAGCAAAGCAGGTAATGTGTTTTTCACACAATAAGCGGGTCAGTTCAGGCTCTTTATGCGGGTAAATAAAACTGAGCAAAATAGTGCCGGGCTTTAGCAGGGCAATATCAGCCGCTGCAGGGGGTTGTACTGCCAGTACAATGTCGGCATCACTTAGCAAATGCTGCTCAGTGCCGGCAATGTCGACACCCTGGTAAGCACTGTCGGGCAGTTTGCTACCCAGGCCGGCGCCACTTAGCATGCTGATGCTGCAACCCAGTTTGCTGAGCTTTTCTGCAACGGCAGGCACCAGGGCCACCCGCTTTTCACCGGGCCGGCTTTCCATCAGCACGGCTATTTTTACTGGCATAGGCTTATCTCCTTAAACTAACTGTTTGAGGAGTATAGTCTTTATTTAACGGCTTTTTGGATTGCGGCTAATGATGGCTAACATTTCGCCAGGTTATACTGGTCTAACCTGTCAGTGCGTTGGTCTCAAACTGCAATGCCTGCTCAAGCGTGGCGAGGATCTCACTGCTTTTACGCAGTACCCTAAGCTGGCCAAACAGCGTTGCCGCCTCTGGGTATTGCAGTTTCAAATAGCTAAACCACTGCTTAATACGGTTGCTGTAGTACTGGCTTTTATCGCCGCACATTTCAAACTCAGAGTATTGCATTAACAGTTCCAGCACCTGTGGCCAGGGCATGGCTGGCTCGCCAGTGCGGATACTTTGCGCCAGGTTGGGCATCGCCAACGCGCCACGGCCAAGCATAATGTCAGTACAGTCAGATTGTTGCTGGCACAGCAGCGCATCACTGGCTTGCCAGATTTCGCCGTTGGCAACCAGCGGTATGGCCACATGCTGCTTAATTTTTGCGATCCAGGGCCAGTAAGCCGGTGGGCGGTAACCATCGCTTTTAGTGCGGGCGTGCACGGTGAGCATACTGGCGCCTGCTGCGGCTATCGCGGCGGCATTATCTAATGTCAGTGAGGTGTCATCATAGCCGAGGCGGATTTTGGCACTGACTGCAAATTGCTGTGGTACCGCATCACGCACTGCTTTGACAATACGGTACAACTGCTCGGTTTCTTTTAGCAGCACAGCGCCGCCACGGCTTTTATTCACGGTCTTGGCCGGGCAGCCAAAGTTTAAGTCGACGCCGGGTGAGCCTAATTCGACAGCGCGCACCGCGTTCTCGGCCTGCCAGTTTGGATCTTGTCCCAATAGCTGCACCCTAACCGGCGTGCCGGCCAGGGTTTTGCCATCGGTTAGAAGCTCCGGGCACAGTCGGGTAAACACCCGGGCGGGCAGCTTTTGGTCAACGACGCGGATAAACTCGGTGATGCATAAATCATAACCGCCAATGCGGGTTAGCATATCGCGCATCAGGGCGTCGACCACGCCTTCCATCGGCGCCAGGATAATCTTCATCAGTTGTGCTCGCCGGCGGTGGCTTTATGGCGTCGGCAACGCTCAGAGCAATACACCACCGTGTGCCAATTACGTTGCCACTTTTTACGCCAGCTAAACATCAGGCCACATACCGGGCAACGCTTTTGTGGCAGGTTAAGTTTGTGGTGTGCCACCGTTATACCGAATAAATGGTACTGATCTGCTGGCGGTGCAGTAACTCAGCGAGCTCGGGCAGTTGCAACGGTTCGATGTCGAGCACTTCCAGGATGGCGCCTTTGTGCTGCTCCCACTCCGGATCCAGGCTAATCTCGAACAGCTGACGGCTTTCGCCGCTAAAATGCTCGGCCAGCTTGAGCAGGGCAAACAGCTGTTTTTCTAATTCGCTGTCCGACTCCAGCATCAGGGTAGGGCTGTGGTGATAGGCAATGACGTTGTACAGTGTTGGCGTCAGGCCCCAGGACTCGGCAATCAGGTAGCCCAGCACTTCATGGCAGGTAGCAAAATGTTGCTCTTCAATTTCACTGTAACCGCGCTGCGCCAACAGGCCTTGTTGCATCAGCTGCTCGTATTGTGGTGCTTGCTGGTGAATAAGTGCGATGCCGGCGTTGTGAAACAGCCCCAGGCTGTAGCAGTCGTCCTGCACGTCCTGGCCAAAATTAAAGTGCTTGGCTAACGTCATGGCAATATTGGCGGTTTGTAGTGCGCTGGCCCACAGTTTCAGGCTGAATTTGTCGTTTTTACCCTCGGCCAGAGTAAAGCGCAGCAGCACACTGCGTACCAGTTTAATTACCCGGTTAACGCCAAGAAATTTACAGGCATGCTCTACCGAAGTAATTTTGCGCCTAAGGCCAAAAAACGCCGAGTTCACCACTTTTAACGTAAAGCCGGCGATACCGATATCCAGGTTTATCAGCGCGGCAATACGTTTAATATTGGGTTCTGGTGCGTCAAGCTGCTGCTGAATATGCTGCAGAATTTCCGGTTGTGGCGGTATGGTAAAGCCATTTAATGCCTGTTCTATGGCTGACATATCAATGGCTTGTGCCATGTTGCTACTCCGGGAAAGGGGCTTAATTGTTGTTAATAGTAAAAGCGGCGCCTGATAATTGCAAAGCACTTTGGCGGCCGCGCTTGCTGGCTAGTGGCTAAGAGTCAAGATAAGGCCGGCCGGACATCAGTTGTTGTGCCAGCTGCTGCTCGTTTTGCTGCTCATTCAGCTGTAAATCATTAAATTGCACATCAAACTGAATAAGCTCTTCATCGTCCAGATGCTGCGCCACTAAACGGTCGGGCACCTGGCCCACCTGGCGGTAGGCATTAATGGCCACTTGTGCGGCTTGCTCCATTAACAGTAAAAAGTGCCCCAGCGGGAATTGGCTGAAAATCTCGGCATCCAGATGTGCCCAACCGAGTAAATCACCGCTGATGCTGCCATCGGCATGGTCGGTAAACAGCATAGACACTGCCGGGCAGCTTGGGTTTTCACCCGGCTGAAACTGTTCGGCATCGTCCTGGTTAAATACCAGTACATAGCCAAAGCCCGGGCTGCCCTCAGCGTCCATCTCGTCAAATGACGTATCGTACAACAAAAACAAGCGATTATCGGTCATGACGTGTCCTGCTGAAACCTGCTTAAAAAATGGGCGCTAATTCTAGCTGAAAACGCGCTAAGACTAAAGGCCGAACTGCAGTTAAATCTGCGTTAGGCTGTGGCGGCGCTGTAAGGTATCTCCAGCAGCAAGGCCAGTGCCAGCAACAGCGCTTGCTCGTCGCTTTGCAGCAGCTTATCGGCTTGCACTGTGGCTTCCAATGCCTGCCATAAACGGGCTTTTTGCTGCGGTGCCAGCGCCAGTAACACCGTTAACTGCATATCCAGCAGGCTAAAGTTTGCCTCGGGCCGGCTGTCAGCCGGACTAAAGCCCAGCGCCGCTACACCGGCTTGCCAGGCTTGTTGCTGCTGTTGCGCGTTGCCGGCGGCGGCGCTTACCAGTGCCAGTAGCTGGGCGATAGCAGATGCGTGCTGATTAAGCGGCGTGGTCAAATAGCGTTTACTGATTTCTGTCGGGTCATATTGCACGGCCAGGTTGTGGGTGACAAAAGCACGGATAAGCCAGGGCGCCAGCGTCAGGTTGGGGATGGCCTGTAACAGGGCTTGCAGCAGCTGCTCAAACACCACAAAACGGCTTTCGGGCAGGGTTTTCAGTGCCGGCATCAGGCGTTGCAGCAATTGCACCTGTTGCAAAGCGCTGAGGCTGGCGACAGTGTCACAGAGCTGGTCAACTTGCTGCAGTAAGCTTGCCGGGCCCATTTCTTTTATCAGCTTAAGCTGGCGTTTACGGCTGGCGTCGTCTTGTTGCAGCAGCAGGCAGCATACCAGTGCCATCGCGGGGTCAGTCTGGCGGCTGCTATGTAATAGCAATAATGGTAGTGCCTGTTGTAAGCGCTCAGCCGGAGAAGTTCCCGGCGCGGCATCTGCTTTTGTATCAGCAGCTGTCGCACTTTGTGGTGTACTTGCGGTAGTACTGGGAAATTTGCCATTCCAGTGCGGCTCAAGCCGCTTAATCCGCTGCGCCAGCGGTGGGTGGGTGGCAAAAATAGATGCCCAGCGGCTAATGGCCTCGGCAAAAAACAAATGGCTGTTTTCATCGGCATTGCCGTTGCGAATACGGCTATGCTGGCTGTGGCTGCCAATTAGCTTTAACGCGCCGGCAATGCCGCGTGGGTTGCGGGTAAACTGCACAGCACTGGCGTCGGCCAGAAACTCACGCTGGCGGCTCACTGCCGCTTTAATGAGGTTACCAAAAAACGAGCCGACATAGCCGATAACGACCAGGCCAAGCCCCAGTACCACTATGCCGCCGGCACCGTTTTTGTTGTTCGATGAGCGTGAGCTAACCCGGATTGTTGCACCACGACTGCCACGCAGCAAATAATAGCCAATATGGCCTAAAAACAAGATGCCATTAAGGATAGCGATCAGGCGGATATTCATCCGCATATCGCCGTTTAAAATATGGCTGAATTCATGCGCAATAACGCCTTGTAACTGGTCGCGGTTTAGCTGCTCAACACAGCCCTGAGTGACGCCTATCACGGCATCGGCCGGGCTGTAACCGGCGGCAAAGGCATTAATACTGCGCTCGGGCAGCAGGTACACCGGCGGTACCGGCGTATTGGCGGCCAGCGCCATCTCTTCCACCACGTTTAACAGCCGCCGCTCCGTTGCATCATTGCTGTCGGGCGCTACCCGCACACCGCCAAGCGACTCTGCCACTACCTTGCCGCCGGCTTGTAATTGCTGCCATTTGACCAGTACAGCGATGCCCACGGCGACAATGACCACCAGGCTGACAGTGCCAACCAACGGCCAGGGCAGCTGCTGCCAGGTGAAGCCTTGACTCAGTAAGTTGGGGTCTAGCAGGCCAAAGCTGATGAGGGCGAGCAGGTTGGTAAGGGCTAACAACAGCAGCACCGCCAGGCTAAACAACAGCACCAGAATACGGGTATTGCGCCGGGCTAAGTCCTGCTGGGTAAAAAAGTTACTGCTCATGGCCTGTTACTAAGGTTAAAAGCTAACTTTAGGCGCAGCCTGGATGGCGACCGTGTCAGCAAATTCCAGCAGTTTGGCATCACTGGCGTGACCGAAACTGGCAGCAAACAATACTGGCGGGAAGCTTTGTTTGTAGCTGTTATAGTCGGTGACCGCATCATTAAACGCCTGACGGGCAAAAGCAACCCGGTTTTCGGTGCTGGTCAGCTCTTCTGACAATTGCATCATGTTCTGGTTAGCTTTTAAGTCGGGGTAAGCTTCCATAACCACGTTCAGCCGGCTCATTGCGCTTTGCAGTGCGCCTTCGGCACCGGCAAGCTGGCTGATAGCGCCGGCATCACCCGGATTATTCGCTGCTACTTTTAAGCCAGCCATGGCAGCATTACGCGCACTGATCACGGCCTCTAAGGTGTCGCGTTCGTGCGCCATATAGGCTTTGGCGGTTTCAACCAGGTTAGGAATTAAATCGTAGCGGCGCTTTAACTGCACCTCAATTTGGGCAAAGGCATTTTGAAAGCGGTTTTTAAGTTTTACCAGCTGGTTAAAAATGCTGATAACCCAAAACAGGATGGCAACCAGAATTGCCAGTAAAATCAGGCCAGTCATAACAGCTCCATGCGGGAAATTAAGTTGCCGGTTATTGTTAACAATAGTTTAATCGCTGTCCAGTGTTATCGCGCCCAACTAACACTAAAGTAGGCCGGCTGGTTGAGTGTTACTGCTTGCTGCTAATTGCCGGCGGCTGCGTTATCATAGCCCAAACTTGGTGTAGAGGTAGTTATGAGCGATTTTAAACATATTTCGGTGGCGCAAACGGCTGAGTTACAACAGGCTGGCAAGGTGGTCATTGCCGATATCCGCGATGAGCAAAGCTTTGCTGCCGGCCACATTGCCGGCGCCTTTCATTTAACTAATGGCAGTTTGCACAGTTTTATGCAGCAACATGAGTTCGACCAGCCGGTGGTGGTCGTGTGCTATCACGGCAATTCCAGCCAGGGCGCGGCGCAGTATTTAGCCCAGCAAGGCTTTGAGCAGGTGTACAGCATGGACGGTGGCTTTGAAAGCTGGCGTGGGCAACTGCCGTTTGTGACTGGCGAAGCTGAGTAAATAAGGTGAACAAATTCGCCGAGCTAAACTCTGCCAGTGCGGCACAGCTGTTTGCCGATTACTGCCGGGCTCAGGGTTTAAATGTCAGCGCTGTGGTGCAGCAAGCCGATTTTGCCGAGCTGTATGCTGACAGTGCCCAACTGCCAGAGATCGAAGCTGAGTTTCACCGCTTTATACAGCAGCCGTCGCACCCGCGTTATCAGGCGGCGGCCTGGCAATTAAGCCAGCCGGCCAGCGTGTCCGGACCTGCGCTAACAGCACCGGATTTCGGCAAGTTATGGCAGCAGGCACCGCTGACCTTACTGATGTTTGCGCTGTGTTTGCTGGTCTATCTCTGGCAGCAGCTGGACTGGCGAGCCAGCAGTGGTGCGTTGCAACTAACAGAGCCCGCACAGTTATGGCGCTGGTTTACGCCTATGCTGCTGCATTTTAGCCTGACGCATATCGTGTTTAACCTGGCCTGGTGGTTTTATCTTGGCCGTCAGTTAGAGCAGCGGCTGGGCGCGGCTGTGCTTATCAATATCACCTTATCCGCCGCGCTGGTGTCTAATGCGGCACAGTATTTTCTGGTGGGGCCTAATTTTGGCGGTATGTCGGGAGTGGTATACGCCTTACTGGGCTATTGCTGGCTGGCCGGAAAGCTTAACCCCAGACAACAGCTTAATATCAGCAATGGTCTGGCCGGTTTTATGCTGCTGTGGTTGCTGCTGGGCTTTATGGATGTGCTGTGGGTCAGTATGGCGAACTGGGCGCACTTAGGCGGTTTAGTTACTGGTTTGCTGTGGGCCTGGCTGTTGCGGCGCAGGCCCGGACGATAATCTGGCGTTATTGGTACAGGTATTTAGTAAATAAAATATCACGAATGATAGGATTGCCAGCCTCACGTTTCATCGCCTGTTGCAGCTGATCCAGCAGCGCCAGGCGGATCTCCTCGCGGCCGGTCAGCGACTTAATTTTATCTTCCGGCTGTTTGCTGATGGTGCCATAAATGATATCGAGGATCAGTGGCTCATGGTGCTCAATGGCCGGTAAAAAAGACTTGTCTTCCAGCATCAGCTCAACCGTAATACGGATATAGCCCAGACTGCGGCGGTTGCCAGAGATATAGTTGGTGACGATATCCGGGTCAAAACCGTAGTACACCACTTCTTTCGGTTGTTCTTGTGCCTGCGTTGGCAGCGCGGCGAGTAGCAACAGACAAAGTGGAAGAATTTTCAGCATAAGTATCACTTTTAGTTAAGAAAATTGGCCAGCACTGATGCTAACCTTAGCGTGAAGGTGGCCATTTTACCAGTTAAGACCGGTGGCGGTAAGCGCTTTTGTCGGCCAATAACGGCTGAAAAGCGCTACTGAAGTTGTTATGATGCAGCACGTTTTTTTCACGACAGAACAAACCCCGTGACCACAGCGTTAATTTCGTTAGATCAGCCCTGGCAGGATGCGCGCAATCTGAGCCTGCCGGCTGAGCTGGCCCCCTGGATTTTAGAACCTGCTTCGCTTACAGCCCGCTTAAAACGGCACTGCCAACAGTTTCGTCTGCAGCTATTAAATGAGCGGCAAAGTACGTTACCGCCCTTTTTACAGTCGTTATTGCCGGGTACTATTAACGCACAGTTACGCGAGGTGATGCTGTGGTGCGATGATAAGCCCTGTGTTTACGCACAAACCTGGCTGCCGCAGCAAACCATCAATCAGCTAAAGCCTTTAGCGGATATGGGCGAGCGGCCGCTGGGCGATTATATTTTTCAGCAACCCGGTTTACGTCGTGGCACCATTGAGGCAACCGAGCTTACGCTGCAAGGCATGCTAACCAGTGTTACGCAGCACAGCCGCTGCTTTGCAAGGCGCTCGGTGTTTCAGCTGCATGGTTTGCCGCTGCTGGTGGCAGAGGTATTTCTGCCAGCCACCACGCAACTAAAGGTAATAACGGCATGAGGCTGGTGCTAAAGGCCGCCAACTGGCGTTACTATTTACAGCTTATGCGGCTGGAAAAGCCAATTGGCACTTATTTGTTGCTATGGCCAACCTGGTGGGCGCTGTGGCTGGCTGCAGAAGGCGTGCCGCCGCTATCGATGTTAATCGTCTTTACCCTTGGTGTAGTGCTGATGCGCGCTGCTGGTTGCGTTATTAATGACTACGCCGACAGGCACTGGGATGGTGCGGTAGAGCGCACTAAGGCACGGCCCTTAGCCAGTGGCGCGGTTAGCGCCGGTGAGGCGCTACAGCTGTTTGGCCTGCTGGTGCTGCTGAGTACCAGTTTGTTGCTTTGGTTAAACTGGCAAACGGTGCTGCTGTCTGTTGTCGCCTTGCTGCTGGCCGCTGTGTACCCTTTTATGAAGCGCTATACCCATTTGCCGCAAGTGGTGTTGGGCGCGGCTTTTAGCTGGGGCATGCCGATGGCCTTTATGGCAATACAGCTTAAGTTACCACTGCTGGTGTGGCTGTTGTATCTGGCGAATTTGCTCTGGACTGTGGCTTACGATACTTATTATGCGTTGGTCGACCGCCCGGATGATGTCAAAGTAGGCATTAAATCAACCGCGATTTTATTTGGTGATTATGCGCTGCCGATTATTGTGCTGTTGCAACTTGGTGCGCTGGGTTTACTTGCGGCAGTGGGCTATTTAGCGGCGTTACACTGGGTGTATTACCTGGGTGTGCTGGCTGCAGCAGGCTGTTTTGTCTACCAATACCGGTTGGCCCAACGCAGCCGCGCCGATTGCTTTAGCGCCTTTTTACACAACCACTATGTCGGCATGCTGGTGTTTGCCGGTATTGCCTTAAGTTATGTTTTACAAGGATAGCGCCTGATGAAACGTTTGCTACTGTTAGTGCTGTTATGTCTGCCGCTGCTGGCTTGTGCCGCTCAGGATAACGAGCTTGAGGTGTTCGACCTGGTGCCCTTACAGCTAGGTGAGATGACAATACAGGTGCAGCTGGCCGACACGCCAGAGAAGCGGGCGCAGGGGCTGATGTTTCAGCAAAGTGCCGACCCCGGCATGTTGCTGCTGTATAGCCAGCCAACAGCGGTATCTTTGTGGATGGCCAATACCGCTATGCCGCTGGATGTCGCTTATATAGGCCCGGACTGGACGATTACGGAATTGATAACACTAGAGCCGTTTGATGAAACGCCGGTGCCGGCAAAGCAGCCGGTGATTGCTGCACTGGAGTTGCCGCGTGGCTGGTTTGCCCGGCATGGTATTGCCGTAGGGCAAAAAGTGGCTCTGGGAGCCGGTAAGAACTGATTTAGCAGCGTGGTAGCACGAGAGTGTTACCGCTATGCTCGCCACAGCGGGGTTGCGGGCTTCCTGCCCTCCACCAGGCGGACCAGCTGCGCTGACCAAATTCGCTCCGGGCGAATTTGTTATCCGCCTTCGCTGGGGCGAAAAGGGTCTGTGGCTGCGCTATCGGCAACACTCTGTGCCAGGTCTTGCTATCACTTTTGTGGCAATAAGCGCCGCAGTAATAAAAAGTACAGCACCGGCATCAGCAACATCGATACCAGCGGCGCGGCTATCATGCCGCCAAGCATCGGCGCGGCAATGCGCTGCATCACTTCATTACCGGCACCGCCACCGAGCATAATCGGTAACAAACTGACAATAATAGTCAGCACCGTCATGGCTTTGGGCCGCACCCGCTGCACCGCGCCTTGCATTATGGCTTGCCAAAGTTGCTGCTCGTTTGCTGGCTGTAGCTCTTCTACTGCCCGTTTTAAGTACAGCAGCATCACCACCGCAAACTCTGCTGCTACGCCACTTAATGCAATTAACCCCACCGCCACGGCGACCGACAGCTGATAATCCAGCAGATATAGCAGCCACAGGCTGCCGCTCATGGCAAAAGGCAGTGAGATCAGCACTAAGCTCACATCGGCGAAGCTACGGAAGGTTAAGTACAATAAGATGACGATGATAAGCAGGGTGAACGGCACCAGTTGCTGCAAACGTGCCTGCACCCGCTCCAGATACTCATACTGGCCGCCAATGCTGACGCTAACTTGTGGCGGATAACGCTGCTCGCTCAGCAGCTGCTCTAACTGCGTTAAGTAGTTGCCAAGCTGGGTGTCTGAAGGTAAATCAATAAACACCCAGCTGGTTAGGCGGGCGTTTTCAGCGCGGATCATTACCGGGCCCCTGGTTACCTCGACTTTAGCGACTTGCTCTAACAACACATAAGCGCCATCGCGGCTTTGCAGCGGTAATTTGGCAATATCATCCGGATGAGTACGGTAATCCCGCGGAAACCTCAGGCTAATATCATAACGTTCGCGGCCCTGTATGCTCTGGGCAACCGGTGCACCGCCAATCGCAAATTGCACGTACTGCTGTAGCTCGGTTAAGGTGATGCCATAGCGCCCCAGTTGCGGCAAATTGGGGGTAATTTGCAGGTAAAGCCCATCTTCGGCGCGCTCGGCAAACACGGAGCGGCTGCCGGGCAGCTGTTTAATCTCTGCTTCCAGTTGCTGTGCCACTTCTGAGAGCGTAGCAAGGTCGGGCCCGCTCACTCTGACGCCTACAGGGGTGCGAATTCCGGTCGAGAGCATGTCGATACGGGTTTTTATCGGCGGCAGCCAGGCGTTGGTCAGGCCGGGTACCTGCACCACAGCATCCAGCTCGGCGATAATGTCGTTAAGCGTTACGCCCTCACGCCACTGGCTTTGTGGTTTTAATTTAATGCTGGTTTCCAGCATGGTCAGCGGTGCCGGATCGGTAGCGGTATTGGCGCGGCCGCTTTTACCCAGCACGGTTTCTACCTCGGGCACGGTTTTAATCAGCCGGTCAGTTTGTTGCAGTAGTTTGGCCGCTGTGGCCGGGCTTAAGCCGGGCAGGGTAGTGGGCATGTACAGCAAGTCGCCTTCAGCAAAGGCTGGCATAAATTCACTGGATAGCCGCTGCCACGGCAGCAAGCTAGAGCTAAGCGCCAATACGCTCAGCAGCACCAGGCTTTTAGGAAAGCGCAGGCAGAGTTTAAGTACCGGCGTATACAGCGCTATTAACAGCCGGCTGAGCGGGTTACTGTGCTCAGACGGAATTTTACCGCGCAGAAAATACAGCATCAGCACCGGAATTAGCGTAATAGCCAACAGCGCTGCCGCGGCCATAGCAAAGGTTTTGGTGTAGGCCAGTGGCGCGAATAAGCGGCCTTCCTGCGCTTCAAGCATAAACACCGGTAAAAAGCTGACGGTAATCACCAGCAGCGAGAAAAACAGCGCCGGGCCCACATCCAGGCAGGCATCAATAATAGTTTGGCGAAACTCGGCTTTGCTCAGTGTGCGGCCATCACTGCGGGCGTGCTCCAGCTTTTTATGGCCATGCTCTACCATGACAATGGCGGCATCGACCAGCGCGCCGATGGCAATGGCAATACCCCCCAGGCTCATGACGTTGGCGTTAATACCCATCAGTTGCATCAGTAAAATACTGGCCAGCAGTGCCAGCGGCAGGCTGATTACCGCCACCAATGCCGAGCGGGCATGCAGTAAAAACACAAAACACACCAGTGCTACTACTGCCATTTCTTCCAGCAGCTTTTGGCTGAGGTTATTTACCGTGTTTTCAATCAGCTGTGAACGGTCATACACGGTAACGATATTAACGCCCTCGGGCAGGCCATTTTGCAGCTGCTGTAGTTTGGCTTTTACCGCCGCTATGGTTTGCAGCGCATTTTCACCGTGGCGCATTACGATAATGCCGCCAACCACTTCACCTTCACCGTCAAGCTCGGCAATACCGCGCCGCGCGGCAGGTACCTGCTGCACTGTGCCGATATCGGCCAGCGTGAGCGGGTAATCGGCACTGTTGCGCACGCCAAGCGGTACCGCAGCTAGGTCGGCTAATGACTGAATATAATCACCGGCTTGTACCAAGAGTTCAGTCTCTGCCACCTCAATCACGCTGCCGCCCTGCTGCTGATTGTGGCTGTTAATGGCACTGATAACCTGGGCTAGCGTAACATTGTAAGCCCGCATCAGTCGTGGCTCTAACTGTAACTGATAGGTCAGGGTCATGCCGCCGATAGTGGCTACTTCCGACACACCGGCCACACTTTGTAGCTCAGGCGTTAAATAAAACTGTTGCAGGCTGGTCAGCTGCTCCAGTGACATATCACTGTCTGGCGCACTGAGCGCATACTGAAAAATCCAGCCGACACCGCTGGCATCTGGCCCCAGCGTGGCACGGGCGCCAGCCGGCAGGGTGACGGTTTGCAGGTATTCCAGCACCCGTGAACGGGCCCAATAAGGGTCGGTACCGTCTTCAAAAATGACGTACAGATAGCTGTCGTTTGGCATAGAAAAGCTGCGCACAGCTTTGGCTTTTGGTACCGCTAACAGCGCGGTAGACAGCGGGTAGCTCACCTGCTGTTCAATGGTGTCGGGGGTTTGGCCCGGATAGCTGGTTTTAATAATCACCTGCACGTCGGATAAATCCGGCAGGGCGTCCAATTTGAGTTGCTGGCTGGCCTGATAGCCAAACAGTGCCAGTGCCAGCGTACTTAGCAGCACCAGCAGCGGGTTTTGCACCGACCAGCGGATAATCGCCTTAATCATGGCTTTGTCTCCTAATGCTGATGGCTGCTGCTAACAGGCAGCTGACTGAGGCTGGCTTCGGCGTCCAGTAAGAACTGGCCGGACACCACTACCTGCTCGCCCTCGTGCAGGCCGGATAACACCTGCACATAGCCTTGCGCGCTGCTGCCGGTGGTGATTTGCCGCACGCTAAAGCTGTCGCCGTCTTTTACTACTACCCGGCTGCTGTTGCCGCTTAGCAGCACCGCATCACGCGGTATCGCCAGCACATCACGCAGTGGTCCGCCATATAGCCGCACAGGCAGTAACATATTGGGTTTTAGCAGCTGCTGGCGGTTATCCAGCGTCAGGCGAACCTTGCTGCTGCGGCTTTGTGCATCCAGCGCCGGATAAATATAGTCGATGCTGGTCTCCAACCCTTTTTGCTGCTGCGAAGGGATATCCACTTCGGCGCTCATGCCGTTAAACAGCCAGCTTTGCTGCGATTCAGGCACATCGGCCAGCAGCCAGACCCGGTCCAGACTGGTGATTTCTATTAAGGTGTCGCCGGGGCTGATATACATGCCATCGCGCACGTTAAGCATGGTGACCACACCGTCCTGATGCGCATAAACGGTAATTTCATACTGGCTTTGCCGGCTTTGTTGCAGGTTTTTGATATCGTTATCGGACAGGCCCAGCAGCCTTAGCCGGGTTTCGGCGCGTTTTAGTAAACTGCTGCTGCGCTCACCGTTTTGCTTACTCACCGACAGTGCCTGTAAGTAATCATCCTGCGCCACCAGCAGATCGGGGGCATAATAGCTAAATAGCTTATCGCCGGCTTTTACCCGCTGCCCCAGGGTACGTACATGCAGCTGCTCTATCCAGCCCTCAGCGCGGATATGGCTGTGATGAATAGCATCTTCCGGGTATTGCACCTGCGCATAGGTTTGAATAAAACGCCATAAAGTGCGGGGGGCCGCCGCCTCAGTGCGGATGGCCAACGCCTGTTGCATGGCACCGTTAACCTCTACTGTGGCGCTGCGCTGCTGCTTTTGTGCGACTAAATCCATACCGCAAATCGGGCAAGTGCCAGGGGTATCCTGCACGATGTGAGGGTGCATTGGGCAGACATAACTGCTTGTTGTTGGCAACACCTGTTGCAGCACACTCTGTGTTGCACTGTCGGTAGTGTGGGCGTGGTCACTGTGGTCACTGTGATCCTGGGCAACAGACGCGAACGGCAAAGCGCTGTGCACCAGCAGGGCGGCAAAAACATAACTTTTATACATGGTGAAATTCCTAAAACCAATACGTAATAGCGTGATAAAGCACGCGTGTTAAACGAGTTGGATCAGGCGTTTATCGGTGGCGGTGGCTCGGCGGCAAATAACCATTTTGGCAGGGCTGTCGGGCTGTTGTTCGCTATTGTCTGCGGGCGGATATAACGGAACAGTTCTGCAGCCAGTAAGGCGCCGCCTGCGGCACAATGTTTGGCGCAGCAATCGCCTTTACATTGATGCTGTGGCGTGTCGCAACAGTCGTGCGTGGTGTTGTCCGTTGTTGTCTGAAGTGTATGCTCAGCCGTTTTCGCAGCGCTATGGCAAGGCATCGTAGTGTCTGCCTCAGCTGCGGTTTCAACAATGGCAATGCTTTGTTGCTGCTGTATCGCATCGGCCAGTGTGTAGGCATGCGCCATCTGCACCGATCCGGACAGGCCGGATAGTGCCAGGCAAAGCAATAAAACATAACTTAACCAGATACGCATGGCGCTTATTATAGGCGTTTTAGCTGGCCGGATCCAGTACGCCGTTAATGCTGGCATTTTTGCGAAACCAGCCGGCGATACTAAAGCGGGTGTCAACGGCGGGCAGCACTTCATGCGGGAAACGCTCACTTTCAAACAAGATCAGGCTACCCGCTGACGGCAGAAACTTATCAATCAGTTGGTCCTGCTCGTTATACAGTGCTAGTTCGCCACCGCGGCTGACGCTATTGAGGTAGCTAACTGTAGTCAGTACCCGGTTAGAGCGGCCGCTAAAGGCATCCAGGTGCTTTTGGTAGTAATCGCCCTGTTGATAACGGGCAAAGTGGCATTCAAAGTCGAACAAGCCTAAAAAGCAGCGCCGGTTAAATGCCTGCTGTAGCTGCGCCATCAGCGCCAGATACTGCTGCTGGGCAGCACTTTTACCATCAAACCATTGGGTGGCATCACGCCGTACCTGCTGGTTTAGCTGGTGATCGCTGTTGCGGCCAATGCCGGCCGGTTTTAGCTGTACCTGATACTGTGCTTCATGCAACAGGGCACTGTTAAGCTGTTCGCTGATAAAATTTGGCAGCCACACCCAGCCATGCTGATAAAAGGCGTCGATAATGGCATCAATATTTAATGCATTGTGTTGGGATACAACATCAGACATGGTACAGGCTCGACAAGAAAAACCGGCGCTATTGTCGCCGATCAGACTGTGCTTAAAAAGAAATTTTGCTACGCTGGCGACCTGCTATTTATTACTGAGTTAATACTGTGTCTGACGATCGTTATTTTTATCAACCGGCTAATGGACATGGTTTGCCGCATGACCCCTTTAATGCACTGGTGGCACCACGCCCTATTGGTTGGATTTCATCACAAGATGCTGATGGCAGGCTGAATTTGGCACCTTATAGCTTTTTTAATGCCTTTAATTACACGCCGCCAATAATAGGTTTTGCTAGCACCAGTTATAAAGACACCATCCGCAATATCGAGCAAACGGGGGAGTTTTGCTGGAATCTGGTGACTAAACCCCTGGCCGAGGCCATGAACCAAACCAGCGCTGCAGTGGCGCCAGACATTAACGAGTTTGATCTGGCGGGTTTAACGGCCAAAGCATCAACCCTGGTGAAAGTGCCGCATGTGGCGCAAAGCCCGGTTACCTTTGAATGCAAGTTAAGCCAGATATTGCAGTTAACCGGCGCTGATGGCAGTAAAATCAGTATCTGGATGGTATTCGGTGAAGTGGTAGGGGTGCATATTGCCCGTCATTTACTGGTAAACGGCATCTATGACACCGCCGCCGCGCAACCGGTATTACGCGGTGGCGGCGCCGGCGATTATTTTGTAGTGGATGCAGCAACACGGTTTCAGCTGTTTAGGCCTAAGTAAATAAGCCGGCTTGCGCCGGCCCAAGTTAAAACTGATAGCGCTTGGCTTTGGCGAGTAAATCCGCTGCTTTTATTTTGCCCGCCATGCACTGGTTAATATCTGCTTTTTTTATCACCCAGTAATAACGGCCGGCGTCACTGCGGCTATTAAGCTGCAGTGTAACGTGTTCGTTGTCCGGCAACTGACGCAGGCTGGCACCATAGTCACATAACACCTGGCTAAATTGCTCGCCTACTGCCTTCACCAGTGCAGCGGTTTGCTGCTCTTGCTCAGCTTGTCGCTTAGCCCGCTGCTGTGCCAATTGTTCACGGCTTTGCTCGGCTTGCTTGGCCGCTTCGGCTAATCTTTGCTGCAGCTGTTTGGTTTTTTCCGTTAACTGCGTTAACTCCTGCTGTTGCTCCTTGTCCAGCTTTGCCAGCGTTTGGCTAAATTCCAGATCGCGCTTTTCACGCTCAACATCGCGTAGCTCACGTTCTAGTGCCCGCTGCTGCTCGAACAGGCGGTGATGCTGGCGAAATTGCTGCTGCGCCTGCTCCGCTATCTCTTCAGCCTGCTCGGTAATGATGGTTAGCTGCTCGCTGTCTATCTCAAATTCAAATTGGCTAGCGGGTAGCGGCGGCGGTGGTGCCACCGGCACGCGGGCATCGTTAAACTGAAAAATATGGCTGGTGCCAAATTTGCTGTTGGCCTGAAACAGCAAGCCCTGGCCCGCCAGATAGCTGGATTGTAATGAAGTTAACCGGGTCTGCTCTGTATTACTAAAAGCGGTTTGTAATATGGTTTGCAGAATATCGGCATTTTTTTTCAGTTGTGGCGCCACATCTGCGATGCTGTGTGTGCCGTAACCAAGCAGGGCGGCGCTGGTTAGAGCAAGTAAAGTTGGGCGTAAAAAAGTCATGGTTTGTCCACTCCGCTATTCGTTGGGGTTAGGTAGTAACTGTTATCCGGCCGGAAATTGGCCTGAATGGGCTGATAGTTGTCCTGCCAGTATTGCCAGTCGGCCTGGCGCTGCTGGTTCAAGTGTTCAACCAGTTGCAACATATCGCTGCGTTGATCGCGTTTGAGCTCGTCTTGCAGGTAGTCTTTTAACAGTACCAGCTGTGAGTTGGTGTTTTGCTGCTGTAACGTCAGCTGCTGCGCCAGCCACTGTTGCTGCTGTTGCTGATAAGCGCTCAGCGCTGCGCTGACGGCAGTGTCGACTTCGGCTTTCGGGTTGTGCCAGCTTAGCGTCAGGCTGCCGTCCTGCAGGCGCAATTGTGCCGGTGATAAGCTAATCATCATCGCTGCGCATGACAACGCCAGACTGATTTGCGGCCACCAGCTGCGCCTGGCTTTGGGCCTCTGCCACTGACTGGCAAATACTGCGCTGCTGTCAAACACTGGCACGGCATCAAACTCCGGGGTATTGGCATCCTGGCGGATCACCACAGCGCTATTAAGCCGCGCTAGCCACTCTGGGGCATGCTGTAATTGGGTTTTACACTGCTCGGTGCTGATTTTACCGTCAAGCCAGAGCTCAAAAATTTGCTGATTGTTCGACATGGTCGTCCTCCAACTGCAGACGTAGTTTATCCAGCGCGGTGTAAAAACGTGATTTCGCCGTATTGCTGGATATAGCCAGCTGGCTGGCTATTTCATCAAAGGTAAATTGTTGATAAAACTTCAGCTCCAGTATCAGCCGCTGCTCGGCTGGTAGCTGGCGCAGCTGCAGCCTTACCTGCTGCTGTTGCTGCTTGCTGCTCAGTTGCTGACACAGCGCCGGGCTGTCATCAGCAAGCTCGGCCAGGCTTTGCTCATCCTCGCTGTATTTGCGCCGGCGCAGTACGTCCATCGCGCGGTAATTAGCAATGCTGAACAGCCAGCTTTTAAAGCTGCTTTCGCCGCGGTATTGGCCTAAATTGCGGCACAGCACCATCAGCACGTCCTGCAACAGATCATTGGCATCATCCTTTGAGCCCAGCAGGCGTAAGCCAAAATAATACAGTGCACTTTGATAGCGGCTGACCAGTTGTTGCCAGGCATGCTGGTCACCTTCCAGGGCTTTGGCGATTAAACTTTCATCACTGCGTTTAAACACGATATGGTTATTCTCTTTCGGTTTTGCATATAAGTCGGTGCTGGCCTGATTTTAGTTGGCGGTTTTCAGCGTTTTTTTCTATTTTTATGAGCCGCTGCAGTATTGTGGCCGTAAATTGGCGAAATACCGGAGGAAAACATGCAAAAACTAGCCATTTTAGGCGCTGCATTGCTGCTAAGCGGTTGCAGTCAGTCGGTCACGGATTATGTTAACGAAACACCCACGCTAAAGCTGGATCAGTTTTTTCAGGGCCAAAGCCGTGCCTGGGGGGTACTGCATGACTGGCAAGGTAAGCAAAGTGTGCGTTTTACCGCTGAGCTATGTGGTAGCTGGCAGGGCAATAACGGCGATTTGTATGAGCTGTTTTATTTTAGTGATGGCCGTATTGAGCAGCGCCACTGGCAACTGCAGCAAAATGCCGATGGCAGCATCAGTGGCAGTGCCGGCGATGTGATTGGTGAAGCGACAGGCCAACTGGCCGGCAACACCTTGTACTGGGAATACACGCTGCGGGTCCCTTATGACGGCGATACGTTGGATGTTAAAGTAAAAGACTGGTTGTATCTGGTGGATGAGCAAAACCTGCTTAACCGCAGCACTTTGCATAAGTTTGGTGTGACGGTGGGCGAGCTGACCTTGTCTATTCAGCAGCAAGACATAACTGCTGATTGCGCGCCGTTGCAGCAGAAAATTAAACAGCTGGTGCCTGGCGCCAGCTAATAAAAACGCCGCTTGGCACAAGGCGAAGCGGCATTTTCGGTTTAACCTGTTGTTTAACCTAAACCGGCGTTAGGGCTGTACTGTTTGACGTGTAGGATACTGTTGGAAAATTAAGCCGACTACGTTAGCAATGGCTTGCTTGGGGTTTTCTAAATCAGCTTTTTTCAGCGTACCCTCTGAAATCCCTTCCCAAATCAGCTGCTTTTTCGCCGCATCAACCACATCGATATTCACGGTGCCGTATTTGTAACGCACAGTATCAATGTCGTTACTAATCAGCGGAAAACCGGCGTAAATACCATGGCGATAATTGTAGTAACCATAATGGATGCTGGCGCTGGGTGTAGAGCGCACATCAGTACGGTTTTCTACATTAGAGTTAAAGTTGACCAGCAAATCGGCATTATTATCACTGTACTGATAACCAAGAGCTGTCATCTCAGCGGTTATGGCATCTTTAAAGTGCTGCGTCACTAACGTGGCGTAACCGGCTTTGTCAGTGGCCGGCTCGCTCATAAAGCCAAAGGTGCGGTAAGCGGAAAAATTCACGTTAGCGGCACTGTCAGAGCGCACTTTAGGCCCGGTAGCACAGCCCGTTAATATCAGTGCTGCCAGTGCGACAGCGGCGATGCTCAGCGTTTTCATCATGCCAGGTTGCATACTTCTGTTCCTATGCTTAATCCGGGTAGGCATCGCGTATTGCAAGAAATGCCTCCAGGTTGTTTAACAAAATATCCACTAATGCCGGGTCAAACTGTTGACCGCGTTCAGTGCGGATAAGTTCGATGATTTGCTCCAGCGGCCAGGCTTTTTTGTAACACCGATCGCTGCCCAGCGCGTCAAATACATCAGCCAGCGCGGTGATGCGGCCGGCAATATGAATATTGTGCCCGCTTAAGCCCTGCGGATAGCCTTTGCCATTCCACTTTTCGTGATGCTGGTGCGCTATGATGGCACCCATCTGCAGGATCTCGTTAGTGGAATGTTGTAAAATCTGGTAACCCAGTTCAGCATGCTGCAGCATGATAGCCCATTCGGCAGCATCATGTTTGCCCGGCTTATTCAAAATATGATCCGGGATGGCGATTTTACCCAGATCGTGCAGTGGCGATGCTAATTTTATCACTTCAGCTTCGTATTCTGATAAGCCGCACTTTACCGCCAGTAAATGGCTGTAGTTGGCTACCCGTTTTACGTGGCTACCCGTCTCTTTGGATCGTTTTTCCACCGCTTCGCCCAAAATATAGGACAGCTCACGCTGGCTATCGCGCATCAGCTCGCGCAGACGAATATTTTCATAAGCAATAGCAATATTGTGCGAGAAGTAGCTGAGTAAATGATGATCGGTGCTTTCCAGCTTGCTGCCTTTACTGACATACAGAAAGTTTTCGCTACCTTTGTGGGTAGTAAAATAGCTGATAAAGCAGTCTTCGCCTTGATAAGACTGCTTTTGCTGTTGTACCTGCTGAATTTTGGCAAATACCTCAGGCGGCAAACCGCGCTCCTGCCCCGGATTACTGCTGGCGATGACATCCAGCATCAACCCCTGTTGTTTGGCGTTGTTAATGGCCGCGCAGCAGAAAATTTGCTCACGTTGCAAATCCAGCAGATAGGCTACCTGACCTAAAATTAGCGACGCAAAGTCCTTCAACGTGCTGCATTGCAGGAAACTGGTGGTACAACCAATAATTTTCTCCAGCCCGGCTTTGTGGTGCTCAATAATGCAGATATCACGGTAAGAACGCAGGCCGGCGTACAGCAGCGTTTTTAGTTTAATGGCGGTTACTTCGGTTTTGTTTTTGTAGTCGTTGATATCGTAATCGCGGATCACATGCTCTTCCGGCGCTTCACCCGGCTGTCCGGTGCGCAGTATCAGCCGCATACGCTGATTTTTCAGCTGTTGACGGATCGTTTTTACCAGTTCAAGTCCGGCATGCTGGGTTTCCATCACCACATCTATCAGCCCCAGCGCAATATCATCGTGTTGCTGTATCAGTGTCAGCGCTTCACGCGCGCTGTGGGCATGCAGGAGTTTAAGTGGGCGCTGTTCAAACTCGAAATTATTCAATACCAATGTCGTGATTTGATGAATGCTGTCATCGTCATCTACAATCAGTACCAGCCAGGGCGGTGCAGTATTGGCCGGCGCAGGCGTGCCACCCTGTGCACTGTCTTCCTGAAATAAAAAGTCATCATTAGTCATGCTGGTGTCCGCTGCTCGTCGACCTTAACCATGTTGTATCGATTCCAACTCTATATTTATGGCGTCACAGGAAATTTGGATCTCATACAAAGAATAGAGCAGGCTGATTAATAAGCTAATCAGACTGACGACAAACATTAATTGGCCGGCAGTTTGCCACTGCATAAACAGACAAAACATGGCTGCTGTGCACAGCACAAAGCTCAGTACGCCAAAGGCTTGCATGGTTTTAATCAGCACGATACGTTTACGCAGGTTAGATATTTGTCGTTTTGCCAGGTCACGCACCTGACCACCTTCGCGTTGGTTTAACTCACGGATCAGCTCGGCCAATACCAGAAAACGATTAGTATAAGCTAGCAATAACAATGAGATAGCCGGGAAGAGCAGGGCAGGGGTGGTCAAATCCATCATATCGTTGTTCCTGTTATAACAATTTAGCCGCTTACGTCACTAAAAGTATCATTAGCGTTAGCTATCGGTGACAACTCATATTACACTAATCAGCGATCTGGTGTGCGTCGGCGCAAATAACTGATAAGGTAGCCGGTGAACTAATCTGAACAGAACGTAGCGTATGCAGCCCAATTTGCAGGCGCTGCCGCAGTAAAGCGAGAGCTGATAATGAATGCAGTGAAAAAGAACAATAATAAAAACGAGCAGCAAGTTATTGCCGATTTAACCGAGGCAGCGCAGCAGCAGCTGGAAGCCAGTCTGGTGGAGTTTTCCAGCCAGTTACTCAATGCCCAGCAACAACAACTGCAGCAGTTTGCCAACACTGTGGTGGCTGATAGCCAGAAGCAGTGGCAACAGCGCTTAATTGAACAGGAACAGGCTTATCAGAAACTGTTTAAAGACTGGCAGCAAACCAAGCAGCAGCTTGATCTGGCTGTGCCGGTAGCCAGTGCTGATAATCAGGAACTGTCGAAGCTGCGCCAGCAGCATAAAGTGGTAAGTGAAGAGCTGGCAGCGGCGCAGCAAAAGGTCGTTAGCTTAAGTGCTGAGCGTGAAGCCCAAACCAGCCAGTTAGAGCAATTCCAACAGAAATTACAGCAGTTACAGCAAAACTCAGCAGACCCGGCTGCGCAACAAAAACTGCAGCAAGCTGAGCAGCAACTGGCGCAATTGCAACAGCAGCTAGCCGGCGCCGAGGCCGATGCTGAACAAGCTAAAGCTGCTGTGCACGAAATGAAACTGGTGGTGCAGCAAAGCAAAACCGAGCTGAAATTGGCTACCGAGCAGCAGCAGAAGCAGCTGCAGCAAATTAACGAACTGCAGGCCGACTACCAGACCAAGCTGGAGCAACTAGAGCAACAGCTAAGCGAGCAGGCCGCCAGTTTCGCCAGCGAAAAGCAGCAGTTTGCTGAGCTTGAAGCGGCCAATCAGGACAAATTACAAACCATCGGCCGTTTACAGCAGGAAGTGCAGGACCGCAAGAAAACGCAGGAATTGCAGCAGCAAAAAATTCAGCAGTTACAGCAAGAGTTGCAGGCGCAAGTTGAGCAGCAGCAACAAGACCAGCAGGCACTGCAACAGCAATTAGCACAAGCGCAGCAACAACTGGCCGAAACACAACAGCAGTTAGCGGCAATGCAGGATGAAACCGGTGGTTTAGGCTCGGAGTTAACTAAGCTACAGGCAGACTACGTAAACCTGACTGAGCAGTATCAGCATAGCCAAAGCAAAGCGCAGAAAATGGAAGCCCAGCTTGAACATGCGCAAAACCGACAGTTTGCCGCTGAACAAAAACAGCAGCAGGAAGCGGATGCCAGCCGTGAGCTTATTCGCACCCTGCGTTTGGAGCTGCAACAGCAGCAGGAAGCGCATCAGCAGGCATTGCAGACGCTTGAAGAGCGTATGATGGAATACAAGCTGAAGTTTGAATATGCACAAAAGCAGCTGAAGGTAACCAGCTAAGTGCTGTTGTTACACCCGGCTGATGTAACACAGTGGCAGCGGGTGTATTTGGCGGCAAACAGCGTCGAAGCGGCGCTGTTGCGTGGCTTGCTACAGCGCGCTGCCGTGTTGGTACAGCTGCAAGGCGAGTTTCTGGCGGGTGCTGCCGGTGAGCTGCCACTCACCGACATCGGTGTGCAACTCTGGGTACCCGAGCAGCAATTTGCAACCGCAGAGCGTATAATCACGCAGTATCTTCAACAATTACAGCATGAACCGGCACAGTGGCGTTGCCACTGTGGTGAGCTGAACTATGACAGTTTTGATCTGTGCTGGTCGTGCGGCCGAGACCAAGATGAAAGTAAAAGCCAATAATTTTCAGGCGATGCGTGAGCTGGGGTTTTATCAGCAAGCGGCCATCGCTGCCACCTTACTTGAACGCATGCTGCCAAACTACCAGTTATTCGCAGAAGTGACCCAAACCGGTGATGCCGAACTACCGCGTCATATTTTAAATCTGGTGTGGGAATGGTTAACGGTAAAAAAAGTCAAGATAAACTTTGCCAAATTAGCCGAAGAGCTGGAACTGATCACACCTGAGCTGGCTGATTTTGATATTTTTGGTGTTTATCCGGCGGTGGACTGCGCCACTGCACTGGATATGATGTTAAGTGGTATTAGCCAGCAAGACGCCAGTGAGTTTATTAATGTGGCAAAAATTTCTCAGGCCACGGTGGCGAGGCTGATTGAGCATGACAGCATCGATGATGACATCACCACCGAAGCTGAGCTGAAAAAAATCGTCCGTGAGCACCCCTTGATGCAATATGAAATGGACTGTCTGGCCGAGCTGATAGCCCTGGTGACGCCGCTGAAACAATTTGGCCGTGAAGAGCGCCAGTTACTGCAAAACTGGGTGGCAGAGCAGGGCCTAACCAATTTAGGCATGGAGCTTAACAGCAGCGACGCTATGTAGCAGCTTTCACCTCACATCGGTTTAGCTGGTGCGCTGATACAAACGGTACGCCAGCTGGCCGGCTACCTTCTCTTTTAACAGCCGCCAGTTAGCTGGCAAAGCGGCGACATCCAGTTCTTTTTCTGTCTCCAGATAAATCAGCGCTTTGTCAGTTAACCACTGCTGCTGTTCTAGTTGCTGACAGCAGGGTACTGCCAGGTTTTTGCGAAACGGCGGGTCAATAAACACCACGTCATAACGACGCAGCGAAGGCTTTGCTAACCATTGCAAGCTGTCGGTGTGAATAATCTCAGCATTGACACAGGCTAATTTGCGCTGGTTAGCCAGCAGTTGGTTAGTCGCGGCTTTATCGCGCTCCAGCAAGGTACAGTGGCTGGCATAGCGTGATAAGGCTTCAAACCCCAGGCTGCCGCTGCCGGCAAAACAGTCCAGCACGGTGGCGCCGGCAATGTCATGCATCAGCCAGTTAAACAGCGTTTCTTTTACTCTGTCGGTAGTGGGCCTTAAGCCTTCGGCATCCAGCACAGCCAGTTTTCGGCCACGCCAGCTGCCACTGATTATACGTACTTCGCCCGGCGCCCCGCTCACGGCTGAGAGCTTTTTACCTGTGGCGGGCCGTTTTGCGGCGCTTTTTGCTTGTTTCATCTAATCCGTTTTGCCTTTAACACAAAGGTGTTAGTATAACGGCCAAGTTTACCTTAGTTTTTATCAGTATACACTTGGGCTTATGAGCAAAAAAAATAAACTGTTTTCCTGGCTTGGACTGGGTAAGACTGACGAGGCCGAAACGGCCGACAGCGCTAAGCAACAAAGCCAAACACCTGCGAAGCCGGATGAGCAGGCTGCCGTGGTGCAGGATACCCAAGCGGGAACTGAGCCGGTAAGCACAGCAACACCATCGGCTGCGGCGGATATTGTGCAACCAGATAACTTTGTGGTTGAAACGCCTGCTTCAGCAGCCAAACCAACAGGGGCGGTGGCTGAACCGGTTAAAAAAGCGGGCTTTTTCTCGCGCTTAAAGCAGGGCTTGAGTAAAACCAGCCAAAACCTGGGCGCAGGCCTGGCCGGCTTATTCAGTGGTCGTAAAATTGATGATGAATTATACGAAGAGCTGGAAACCCAGCTGTTGCTGGCCGATGTTGGCGTAGACACCACACAAAAACTGATCCGCCAGTTAGAGCAACATGCCGATCGCAAGTCGTTAAAAGACTCAGCGCTGCTGTTTGATAAATTGCAGCAGGATATGGCGGCGCTTTTGGCGGATGTCGAGCAGCCCTTGGTGCCGGTAAACCCAGCCGGCCCCTTTGTTATTTTGATGGTTGGGGTAAATGGCGTCGGTAAAACCACTACCATCGGTAAGATGGCGCAGCAGTTTAAACAACAGGGCAAAAGCGTGATGCTGGCAGCTGGTGATACCTTTCGCGCTGCCGCAGTAGAGCAGCTGCAGGTGTGGGGTGAGCGCAACCAGATCCCGGTGGTGGCACAGCACACCGGTGCCGACAGTGCCTCGGTGATTTTCGATGCCTATCAGGCGGCTAAAGCACGTAAAGTCGACGTGTTAATTGCCGACACCGCTGGTCGCTTACAAAATAAAGCCCACTTGATGGAAGAGCTGAAAAAAATTGTTCGGGTATTACAAAAAATTGACCCGGCAGCACCTCACGAAGTGATGCTTACACTGGATGCCGGTACCGGCCAGAATGCGCTAAGCCAGGCCAAAATCTTTAATGAAGCCGTGACGCTCAGCGGTATCAGCCTGACTAAGCTGGACGGTACGGCCAAAGGCGGGGTAATTTTTGCTATTGCTGACCAGTTTAAATTACCGCTGCGCTATATTGGCGTGGGCGAGGGCATCGATGATTTGCGCGTGTTTAACAGCAAAGACTTTATTCGCGCCCTGTTTAATCGGGACGCTTAAGCATGCTGGAATTTGCCGACGTCAGTAAAAGTTATCCCGGTGGTTTTGTCGCGCTGGACCGTGTTAGTTTTAAATTGGAAAAAGGCGAGATGGCCTTTTTGACAGGCCACTCCGGTGCCGGTAAAAGCACGTTGTTAAAACTGATTAGCCTGATTGAGCGCCCCAGCGTGGGCCAGGTGCTGATTAACGATGTGGATTTAAGCCGCATTCGTCGCGCACATATTCCTTATGTGCGACGTGACATTGGCATTATTTTCCAAAACCACCGCCTGCTGATGAACCACACGGTGTTTGACAATGTGGCACTGCCGTTGGTGATTGAGGGCTTTAGTGGAAAAGATATGGTGAAGCGGGTGCATGCGGCACTGGATAAAGTGGGCTTGTTGGATAAAGTACGCTGCCTGCCGCACACGCTATCCGGCGGTGAACAGCAGAGGGTGGGTATCGCGCGGGCCGTAGTGAATAAACCGCCTCTGCTGCTGGCCGATGAGCCTACCGGTAACCTGGACCCGGACTTATCCAAAGACATTATGCGCGTATTTGAAGCCTTTAATCAGGTGGGTGTATCTGTGCTGGTGGCCACGCACGATTTAGGCCTGGTGGCACGGATGAAATACCGCACCTTGACATTGAAGCAGGGCAAGATGATCAATGACGGCCTGCTGCAATATCAGGAGGACCCACTATGAGTATCTTATTCTCAGGCCGGGTCACCAGCGGCGCTTCCGAGCATAAAATAGGCATTGCCCGCCGCTTTGTCATGTTCTGGGTAAATCATGTGCGCCAGGCGGTGGCCAGTTTAGGTGAGCTTTGGCGTACCCCTTCTGCTTCTATTTTAACCATCGGTGTGCTGGGCGTCAGTTTGACCTTGCCGGCGACCCTACACCTGCTGGTAAAGAACGTGCAGCAGGTCAGCGACAGCTTTACTCAGGCGGCGGAAATCAGTCTGTTTATTAAAGAGGGCAGCAGCGACACCCAGATACGTAGCCTGCAACAAATCTTACAGGCCGATCCGGCTATTGCCCGCGTGAGTCATATCAGTAAACAGCAGGCATTGGACGAGTTTGCCACTGTGTCAGGTTTTGGCGCAGCGCTAAATTATTTAACCGATAACCCGCTGCCGGATGTGCTGCTGGTGCTGCCGAAAAATACCCAGGCCGACAGTGCCCGCGAGTTACTGGCAAGGCTGAGTAAAGAGCGGATTGTCGAGTTCGGTAAACTGGATATTGACTGGTTAACCCGGCTGGATGCCATTGTCAGCTTATTACGTCAGGCGGTGCTGGTGATTGCAGTATTGCTGCTGGGCGCTGTCTTGCTGATTATCGGTAACACCATTCGCTTATCTATTATGAATAAAAAAGATGAGATAGAAGTGATGAAGCTGGTTGGCGCCACTGATGCCTTTATTCAGCGACCCTTTTTATACAGCGGCATCTGGTATGGCGTATTTGGTGGCTTATTGGCCTTTTTAATTGTTGAGGCCATGCTGTGGTGGTTACAAGGCGCCATTGTCAGCGTGACTTCGCTGTACGACAGCGACTTTAGTTTACAGGCGCTCAGCTTTACCGAATTTGCCAGCCTGATGGCGCTGGCGATGGCGCTGGGTTTAGGGGGCTCTTACCTCTCAGTACGCCGGCATATCACTGCCATTGAACCAACCGGCCCTTAATAACGTTTAACTATGAGAACTTAGTTTTTAGAATAAGCAGATCTAAAAAAGCGGCAACTAAAATTAGCACTCTCTGTCAAAGAGTGCTAATATTGCCTCACTTAGCTTAGGACAGGACACAGAAATGAGCGATACAGCAGAAATGATGTCATTACCGGTAGCGGCCAGCAGTAGCCTGGAAGCTTATACCCATGCTGTCAGTGCTATACCTATGCTCAGCGCAGAACAAGAGCGCAGCCTGGCTGAACGCTTACACCAACATGGTGATTTAGAGGCGGCTCGCCAGTTGATTATGTCGCACCTGCGTTTCGTGGTGCATATAGCCCGCAGTTATTCTGGCTATGGCTTGCCGGTTAGCGACCTTATCCAAGAAGGCAATATTGGCCTGATGAAAGCAGTAAAACGCTTTGACCCCAGCGTAGGCGTGCGGCTGGTGTCTTTTGCGGTGCACTGGATTAAAGCCGAAATTCATGAATATGTGCTGAAAAACTGGCGCATCGTTAAAATTGCCACGACTAAAGCACAGCGCAAACTGTTTTTTAACCTGCGTAAAGCGAAAAAGCACTTAGGCTGGTTTAATCAGGAAGAAGTGAAAAACGTAGCCGAGTCGTTAGGTGTTGCCGAGCATGAAGTGCGCGAAATGGAAGCGCGTATGAGCAACTACGATATGCCGTTTGACGCGCCGGACGAAGATGATGAGTCAGCTTATACTGCGCCGGTATATTACCTGGAAGATAAAGCCTCTGATCTGGCGCACCGGGTCGAGGAAGATCAGTGGGATAACGCCGCAGTTGACCGGTTACAAGCGGCGATGCGCACCTTAGATGATCGTAGCCAGGATATTATCCGTGCCCGCTGGCTGGACAATGCCAAACTGACGTTGCAAGAGCTGGCCGATCGCTATGGCGTATCGGCAGAGCGCGTACGTCAGTTGGAGAAAAACGCGATGAAAAAGCTACAGGCTGCCATGAGCTAAGCTGGTCGCGCCTAAGCTACACGCATAAAAAAACCGCCTGCAGGCGGTTTTTTTATGCTCTACAGCAACTTATTCTTCATCGCTGTCGGCTTCAATAATCACCGGGATAGGTTTGCCCATGCTGGTCAGGATCTGACGCACTTCAGCCGGGATCTGATGCGGGTTGTCTTTACGTAAGTCTTCATCGGCCGGTAATGGTTGGCCGGTGAAGGCATGTAAGAATGCCTCACATAACAACTCACTGTTGGTAGCGTGACGCAGGTTATTCACCTGACGCCGGGTGCGTTCATCTGTCAGCACCTTTAATACGTTCAGCGGAATTGATACGGTGATTTTTTTTACCAGTTCTGATTTTTTACCGTGTTCCGCGTACGGGTGAATGTATTCCCCATTCCACTTAGCCATATGCTTACCTTGTAGTAGTCTGAATAATGTATTGCTCGCGCAAGTGGCGAAATTCTATCTTGTTATGCCGCCGAGTCAAACAGTGCACAACAAATAATCATTATAGACGGCTAAATGGTTTGACATCTTTATTTCTGACATTATACTTTTAGACGTCTAAACATCTAAATGAGGTTTGTTATGTCAAAGCGTCATGCCGCGACCATCGCTGCCCGTGCCGGCATTGCCCAGGATACCGCCTATGGTGCCGTTACGCCGCCACTGTATTTAACCTCAACTTACGAATTACCGGCATTTAAACAGCCGGGGCCTTACGACTATTCGCGCTCGAATAACCCCACCCGTGACTTACTGGCCGAGGCTTTGGCTGAGCTGGAAGGCGGTGTTAAAGGTATTGTGACCAATACTGGTATGTCAGCTTGTTTACTGGCGCTGCAGCTGTTGACCCCGGATGACACTTTGGTGATCCCGCATGACTGTTATGGCGGCAGCTATCGGTTATTTACCAACTTAGCTACGCGTAAAAAGGCGTTTAAACTGCTGATCGTCAATTTTCAGCAAGCGGATTGGGCTGCTCAGATAACTGCAGCCATGCCAAAAATGATCTGGCTGGAAACGCCATCAAACCCGCTGCTGCAAATTACTGATGTGCAGGCGGTGTGTCAGCTGGCAAAGCCATTACAGGCCTTGGTGGTGGTGGATAACACCTTTTTATCACCGGTATTGCAGCAACCGCTGGCGCTGGGCGCAGATATCGTCGTGCACTCCACCACCAAGTTTATTAATGGCCACAGCGACATTGTCGGTGGTGTGCTGGTGTGTGCCAGTGCGCAATTAGGCGATGAACTAAAGTGGTGGGCCAACTGCTTGGGCCTTACCGGCGCGCCCTTTGACAGCTATATGACGCTGCGCGGCCTGCGCACTTTGGAGCCGAGGCTGCGATTGCAACAGGATAATACCGCTAAGATCGTTGAATTTCTGGCAAAGCAGCCGCTGGTAAGCAAGGTGTATTACCCAGGCTTAGTGGAGCACCCTGGCCATGCTATCGCCAAAGCGCAGCAAAACGGCTTTGGCGCTATGTGCAGCTTTGATTTGGCAGTAGAGCAGGCGCTGCTACCGGTATTTTTCAATGCGCTGCAGCTATTTACTCTGGCGCAGTCATTGGGCGGTATTGAAAGCCTGATCTGCCACCCCGGTACTATGACGCATGCGTCTATGGATGCCAAGGCGCAGCAAACGGCCGGTATTGGCCCAAGCTTGATCCGCTTATCCGTTGGTATAGAAAACCCTGACGATTTACTGGCTGATTTGCAGCAGGCATTTAATGCCCTGGCCAGTGCGCAGCGCCAGCACTCAGACGCTAAGTCTGCTGCCGCTAACGCGGACTCAGCGCTAAATTCACAGCAGTTTAGATTAAATCCGGCGCTTTGCGCCCTTTGGTAACAACATGCATTCAAAAACACTACTGCAGCCGCAACAGGCGGCACAGGTACATAAATTTGGTGGCAGCAGCCTGGCCGATGCCAATCGCTTTGCTGCAGTAGCCAAGCTGGTACAACAGCTACAACAACAGGCCGCCGGGCAGGCATTATGGCTGGTGGTTTCCGCGCCTGGCGATACCACCGATGCCTTACTTAATATTATCGCCAGTGGTGATAACGTCGCACAGTGCGACAGCTTACTGAGTGCACTGCAACAACAGTTAAGCCAACTGGTACAGCAGGCACTGAGTACAGAAGATGCGCTGAGCGTACAGGCACAGCTACAGCACTGGCTGGGCGAGGTACCTGCGCTTTTAACACAGCAGCGGCATAACGAAGTGCTGGCCATCGGAGAGCGCTTATCTGCACTGCTGCTAAACGCGGTACTAAACGAGCGCGGCCTTAATGCAGTGGCGCTGGATGCGCGCGATTTTTTACGTTTAAACCAGCACCAGCCAGATTTGCCGCAATCGGCAGCCTTATTAGCCGCGCTAACCCAGGTAGACACTATTCATGTGGTGACTGGCTTTATTGCCCGTGATGAACAGCAGCGCAGCATTACGCTGGGCCGCAACGGCAGTGATTACTCAGCAACCTTATTAGGGGCTTTGGTGCACGCCGCTGAAGTGACTATCTGGACCGATGTAAAAGCCATATACAGCGCCGATCCGCGTAAAGTGGCGTCGGCGTTGCCTTATCAGCAAGTAAGCTGGCAACAGGCCTGTCAGCTGGCGCGTCTGGGTAACCCGGTGCTGCATGCCCGCACCTTGTCAGCGCTTACCGGCACGGCTACCCGGCTGCGGGTGCGTAGCAGTTATCAGCCTGTGCATCAGGGATGTCAGGTGCAGCAGCAGGTAAAAGCGCAGCATTTTATTACCGAGCTCAATGACGTCACGTTACTGACACTGGCCGCCGGCAGTTATGATGCTGAGCGGCTGGCACTGCAGCTGCAACAGCCGGTGGTAACGCTGGCGCACCAGAGCGACCATGTGATCTGGTTATTGCCGGCCAACTGCGCCGAACAGGCGCTGGCGCTGTTGGCGGCAGAGCATATTCATGCGGTTTGGGACACCAGGCGTTACCATGCGCTGGCATGGTTAAAGGGCGAACAGGCCATTGATGCCAGTGCTAACCTGCTGCCGCAGGCGCTACACCGCTACGAGAACGAGCAGCAGCTGATTTGGTTATTGCCAACGCCACTTAATGCCGAACAATTACAGCAGCTGCATCAGGCCTTGGTAACGCCGGCCGCCGAGCTCAAGCTGGTGGTGGCTGGTAGTGGCAATGTTGGCGGCGAGTTTCTGGCAATGTTAGCGCACCAGCAACAGCGGTTACAGCCGCAGGTGAAGTTGTCGCTGGCCGGTGTAATGAATTCGCGCCAGGCGTTGTTGCAGCCTGACATCGCACCAACTGACTGGGCGCAAGCCTTAGCTGATGCTACCAGCTGGGACAGCGATAGCTTGCTTAGCTATTTGCAGAGTTTGCCCGCACCCAAGGTGCTGGTAGACATTACGCCCAGTGCCGATTTTGCCCGCTTGTATCCGAAATTTATTGCCGCCGGCTGCGACATTATCAGCGCGAACAAGCAGGGCGTCACTCTGCCGGGCAGCGAGTATCAATGCATCCAGCAAGCGCTGACAGATCACCAGCGCCAGTGGTTAAGCAATACCACCTGCGGCGCCGGTATTCCGGTGCAGCGTAGCCTGCAGGAATTGCTCAGTGCCGGTGATCGTATACGCCAGATCAGCGGTATTTTTTCCGGCACCCTGTCATGGTTATTTTGTCAGTTTGATGGCAGCAAGCCGTTTTCTGATTTTGTGCTAGAGGCACAGCAAGCCGGGCTGACTGAGCCCGATCCGCGTGATGATTTATCTGGTAAAGATGTGCAGCGTAAATTGCTGGTGCTGGCGCGTGAACTTGGCCTGACGCTGGAACTTGAGGATATTAAGCTGCAACCACTGCTACCCGCCGAGCTGGAGCAGGGTAGCTGGCAGCAGTTCTGGGCTCAGCGTGATGTATTGGATGAGGCTATGGCGCGGTTGTTTGCCCGGGCGAAGGCTCAGGGCCAGTTGCTGCGTTACGTTGCCTGTTTAACACTGCAGGATGAAGGTGCACTGGCCAGCGTGGCGCTGCAGGCGGTTAGCCCGGCGCACCCACTGGCGGCCATAGCGCCTTGCGATAACGTGTTTGTCATTGAGTCAGACTGGTATAGCAGCAACCCGCTGGTGTTAAAAGGGCCGGGTGCGGGGAAACAGGTTACCGCCGGCGGCTTACATGCCGATCTGGCGCAGCTTATCGATTTTTATTTTCGTCGGGCACAGCCCGCTACACTGACGTAACAGAAGAGAGTGGTTATGGCATTTGCAAATGCACAGTATTTAGAAGCAATCAACCGCAACCTGCAAGATGTAGAAGGCAAGGTTAACGTCAGTTTTGAGTTTTTCCCGCCCAAGACGGCACAGATGGAGCAAACGCTGTGGCAGTCAATTGAGCGGCTGGCGCCATTGGCACCGTCTTTTGTTTCGGTAACCTATGGCGCTAACTCGGGCGAGCGTGACCGCACCCATGACATTATCAAATCGATTAAACAGCGTACCGGCCTAATCGCTGCACCGCATTTAACCTGTGTCGATGCCAGTAAAGATGACTTAATTGCAATTGCCAAAGATTACTGGCAAAGCGGTATCCGCCATATCGTGGCACTGCGCGGTGATTTACCACCTGGCAGCAGCGCAAAACCGGACTTATATGCTGCAGATTTAGTGGAGATTCTGCGCTCGGTGGCCGACTTTGATATTTCAGTGGCAGCCTACCCGGAAGTGCACCCTGAGGCGCCAAACGCCCAGTTTGACCTGCTGAATTTAAAGCGCAAAGTAGACGCCGGCGCCTCCAGGGCCATTACGCAGTTTTTCTTTGATATCGAGAAGTTTCTGCGTTTTCGCGATCGCTGTGCTGCCATTGGTATCGAGGTGGATATTATTCCGGGCATTTTGCCGGTAACCAATTTTGCCCAGCTGCAAAAGTTCGCCAGCCTGACCAATGTGGCGGTACCGCAGTGGATGCATAAAGCCTACGAAGGGCTGGAACATGACGCTACCACCCGCAATCTGGTGGGGGCGAATATTGCCATGGAGATGGTGAAGGTGCTAAGCCGCGAAGGCGTTGATCACTTTCACTTTTACACCCTTAACCGCAGCGAATTAAGCTACGCCATCTGCCACTTGCTGGGGGTGCGGCCACAAAGCGCATTGTAATGCCAGCTGCGGTTAACAGCGCTTAACAATAGCGCTGTGTCCTGGCTTGGCGAGCGCGCCGTTTTGCGTTACTCTTGCCCTACTGTTGCTTTAGCAGCTGCTTAAGAACCAGGGATGTGCAGTGATGTTGAGTAAAGCAAAACACCTATTCAGTTTATTCAGCTGTGTTTTAGCAGTAGCTTTGCTGTGTCTTAGCGTCAGGAGCGAGGCCAGCCAAACGCTGCTCAGTGACTATTTTCAGGAAAGCTGGACTACCCGCGACGGCCTGCCGCATAACACCATTAACAGTCTTAATCAAAGCGAAGACGGCTACCTGTGGATTGGTACCTGGGAAGGTGCTGCCCGTTTTAACGGCCGGGAGTTTGCCGTATTTGGCCGCGGTGAACCTACAGGATTGCCCGACTCCGGTATCAGAAGTATCAGCAAAGACAAGCAACATAACCTTATTCTGGCCGGTGCCCGTGGCGGCATCAGCAAGCGCAGCGCCAGCGGCTGGCAAAGCTGGCCGGCCTTTAATGTACTTATCAACGCTGTAACCGAAGATCAGCACGGCAACTTGTGGTTGGCCAGTGAAGGGCAGGGCTTGTTTTGGCAAAATGCCAAGGGCGAGCGCAGGCAATTTACCACCTTTGATGGCTTAATTAGCGATGTGGTGCACAGTGTACTGGCGACTAGAGATGGCAAGGTTTGGGTGGGCACTGGCCGTGGCCTGCAATGGTTCAGCAGCAGTGATAGCAGTGTAACACTGACGACAGTAAGTGGTTTACCACAGGTGCCGGTATTTGCGCTGCGTCAATATGGCGACAGCGTGCTGATTGGTACTGAGCGCGGTTTATACCGCTATCACGCAGGTAGTGTTAGCCAGTTTTCTGCAGCCTTAACTGATATACCAGTATCGGCGCTGTTGGTTAGCGGTGAGCAGTTATGGATTGGCACCACCGACCGTGGTCTGCTAAGGCATAGCGCGCTTGGGCTGGAAACACTCAGTATGGCCGATGGCCTGCCGAATAACCGCATCTTATCGCTGTATCAAGACCGTGAACAGAGCATTTGGGTTGGCACCAACGGTGGCTTGTTCCGTTTGCGTGACGCGCCTTTTGTCACCTATACCACCGCTCAGGGATTGGCCGGTGATTATATCCGTGCTGTGCTGGCGCATAGTGATGGCAGTGTCTGGATTGGCAGCAGTCAGGGTGTTAGCCGCTATACCACACAGGGCATAAACAATATTGACTTATCACCTGTCAGTACCGGTCAGTCGGTGCTCAGTCTGGTGGAAGCGCCGGACGGCTCGGTTTGGATTGGCACTTATTCTGATGGTGCCATTCAATGGCGTGATGGCCATGTTGTGCGTCAATTAGATAGACGCAGTGGTCTGCTGGCTAATGAAATTCGCGCTATTGCCATCGCTGAAGACGGCGGCTTATGGTTTGGCACCGGTCAGGGCTTAAACTATGTTAGCGGACAGCAGGTTACCAGCTTTGCCAAAGAGCAGGGTTTGCCCACGCCTTTTGTGATGGCGCTGTATTTACACCCTGACGGCCGTTTGTTTATCGGCACCGGCGGCGGGGTAGCAATACGTCAGGCGGATGGCCGCATTGAAACGCTGGATTTTACCGGTTTGGACGATGCCGAGTATGCTTTTGGTTTTACGCCCGACTTAGCCCACGACCTGCTTTGGATGGCAACCGATCGCGGTTTAGTCGCTTTTGATTTGAAAACTGACCAACTGACGATGCTGGGTCGCAACGCTGGCCTGCCATTTGATAAGGTGTTTCAGGCCGCCATCGACCAACAGCAGCATCTGTGGCTGAGCAGTAACAGAGGCATACTGCGCTTTGAGCGCCGGCAACTGCAGCAGTTTTTGGCTGCAAAGCGCAGTGCTGTTGACTATGAACTGTTTGGCGAAAGTGATGGCATGCAAAGCGCGCAGGCCAATGGCGGCTCGATGCAGGCGGCAGCGGTAGCGCGTGATGGCAGTGTCTGGTTTGCTACCTCTAAAGGTGCCAGTAAAGTGCAGCCAGAGGATTTAGCCCGTTTTGCTGCCAATATACCGCCGGTGGTGATTGAAGGCTTTAAGGTAAATGGTAAGTCGCTGCCACTATACCGTGACAGCCAACTGGCTGCCGGTGCCAGTCGCATAGAGTTGCAGTTTGCCGGTTTAGGCTTTGTGATGCCGCAGCGCATTCAGTACCGTACTAAACTCGAGGGCTTTGATACCGATTGGGTAGAGCGGGGTTCTAATACCAGTGCTGAATACACGAACCTGTCACCGGGCAACTATCGTTTTATGGTCAGTGCTGCCTACCCGCAGGGCGGCTGGAGTGAGCACAACGCCAGTTTCAGCTTTAGCATAGCGCCCTATTTTTGGCAGCGACCGCTGTTTTGGCTGATGTTGATCGTGTTTAGCGTGCTAAGCGCTGTGCTGGCGCTGCGCTGGCGGCTGGGCAGTCTGAAACGGCGTGCTAAACAGTTAAGTGCACAGGTAGCAGAAAAAACCTTTGAATTGCAGCAGCAGGCCGATCATTTGCGCCAGGTGGATCAGGAGCGCTCAGCCTTGTTAATGCAAATAAAGCAGCAGGCGCAGGAGTTCGAGCTGCAAGCCCGTCTGGATCCTCTTACGGGTCTTGCCAACCGGCGTGCGTTTGATGAGGCACTGTTGCGTGAGTGCGCGCGCTCACGCCGTAATGGTTTACCGCTTTGTTTAGTGCTTGTCGACATTGACCACTTTAAACGGGTAAATGACCGCTACAGTCACAGTGTGGGTGATCAGATCCTGAAGTTGGTTGCCACTGAAATCAGCCAGCATTGCCGGCAGGACGATACCGTAGCCCGCTGGGGTGGTGAAGAATTTGCTGTACTACTGCCCAATACCGCCCTGGCCGATGCAAGAGACATTTGTGAGCGCATCCGCCTGGCGATAGAGAACATCGATTGCTCGGCTTTCGCCGCTAATCTGCATATCAGTATCAGTATGGGCATCGCGCAATATGCCGGCGAGACTGCCCACGATAAACTGTTAGTCCGCTCAGACAACGCCTTATATCAAGCGAAACAAAATGGCCGCAACCGAATTGAGGTAGCGGCATAAGTCCAAACACCGCAATTTAAAAGCAAATAAAAATTCAAAAAAACAGAATAATAATTCTTGAAACTGCATGGCGGCCGTTCTACACTAGCGGCTGTTTCGTGCTATACCTATACGTTATTTATTGTTTAAGAGCTGTTACCCATGTTATCGACTGACAAAACTTCTTCTTCTTTAGTGCGCAGCATTGTATTAGGCGCTGCCGGTTACAGCGGTGCTGAGCTGGCGGTGATTTTAGCGCGAAACCCGTATTTTCAGCTGGTAGGAGCTTATGCCTCGGCCGGTAGGGCTGCCGAGCCGTTCTCCGCACTGTATCCTCGTTATAAGCAACAACTGGATATACTGGTGCAGCCGTGGACTGATGAGCTGGCCACTGGCCTTAACGGTAAAGTAGACGTAGCCTTTTTGGCACTGCCACATGAAGCCAGTGAGGCAGTAACGCCGCTGCTGTTGGCACAAGGTATTGATGTGGTGGATTTATCCGGTGCCTTTCGCTTAAAGCAGCCACAGCTGTATCCAAAGTATTATGGTTATGAGCATCTGCACCCGGAATTACTCGCGGAAGCGGTGTACTCATTAATGGAGTGGCAAACCGAGCCATTGCCTCGGTTGATTTCAGTACCGGGCTGTTACCCAACGGCTTGCAGTCTGGCACTGTTGCCGCTGATTAAAGCCGGCTTAGTAGCTGATAATTGTATTCCGGTGATTAATGCCACCAGTGGGGTATCTGGTGCCGGCCGTAAAGCCGCGCTTAATACCTCATTTTGTGAAGTGGGCTTAAATGCTTATGGCTTCTTTAAGCACCGCCACCGACCGGAAATTGAGCAAAATCTTGGCCGCAAAGTCGTTTTTACGCCGCATCTGGGTAACTTTAAACGTGGCATTCTGGCGACCAGTGTCGTCACCTTAAAACCGGGCGTTACACCGGATCAAGTTGCTGCCGCTTTTAACCAGGCCTATGCCGGCAAACCGTTAGTGCGGCTTGTCACGCATTCACCTAATGTAGCTGATGTCGCTGGTACGCCTTATTGCGACATCCACTGGCAGCAGGACGGCGAGCAACTGGTGGTGGTATCGGCAATTGATAACCTGTTAAAAGGCGCGGCGGCGCAGGCGATGCAGGCGGCGAATGTGCGTTTTGGTAAACCAGAAACTGCCGGTTTGTTTGCGGGGGTGGCACATGAGTAAGTCACCTCTGGTTTTGAAAATGGGTGGCCGCTTATTACAGGATGAAGCGGCGTTGGATGCTTTGCTGGCCGTGTGTGCCGAACTAAAGCAACAGTATCCGTTGGTGTTGGTGCATGGTGGCGGCGATCAGGTTGATCAGTGGCTGGCCAAATTTGGCTTTCACACCGAGAAGCTCGATGGCCAGCGCGTATCGCCGCCGGAGCAAATGCCGGTGATCACTGGTGCCTTAGCGGGTGCGGTGAATGCCCATATGGTGGCACGGGCCGACTTAAAAGGCTTAAAGCCGGTTGGCTTAACCCTCTCTGCCGGTAATAGCTGCCGGTTTGAATTAAACACCAAACTGGGTGCTGTTGGCGTGGCAAAACCACGTGATGGTGCTTTACTACAGAATTTGCTGGCTGGCGGCTTTACCCCGGTGTTTTGCTCTATTGGCCACGGCGAACAGGGGCAATTATTAAACGTAAATGCCGATCTGGCCGCCGCGGCAATTTGCCAGCTGGTGCAAGGGCAGTTAGTACTGCTGACCGATGTGCCGGGCATTTTAGATGGTGACGGCAAACTGATTAGCGAACTGAATAGCGAACAGGCTGCCGCTTTAGTGCAACAAGGCGTAATTAAAGGCGGTATGAAAGTAAAACTGGACGCCGCTTTAGACACTGCTCAGGCGCTGCGACGAAGCATTAGCGTCGCGGGCTGGCAACACCCGCAGGATTTATTAAATTTGATGCGACAGCAAGCAGTAGGCACGCGCATCGTCTGTTAGTCCCTTAAACAAGGATGCCGCTGCGGCGGCAAATCAGCTGAACATGAGTAAACTGAACCAACTATTGAGCCTGGCTGAGTTAAGCCCGGCAGCGCTTAACGATTTGCTGAATTTAGCGCTTAATGTAAAGCAACAGCCGCAAAACTACAGCCAGGCGTTAGCCGGTAAAAGCATCGCGCTTATTTTTGAAAAACCGTCGCTGCGTACCCGCGTCAGTTTTGATGTGGGTATTTATAAGCTTGGTGGCCACAGCGTTTATCTGGATCAGCAGAACGGCGCTATGGGTAAGCGTGAAACCGTGGCTGACTTCGGCCGTAACCTGGCGTGCTGGACCGATGCAATAGTGGCCAGGGTGTTTTCGCAGCAAACGTTGGAGCAGCTGGCGCAAGCCAGCCGTAAGCCGGTGATTAACGCGTTAAGCGATTTGTACCACCCCTGCCAGGCGCTGGCCGATCTGCTGGCACTAAAAGAGCGCTTTGGTGATTTAACCAAGGTACATCTGGCCTATGTTGGCGATGGTAACAATGTGTGTCATTCATTGATGATAGGTGCGGCGCTAAGCGGCATGAAGATGACCGTCGTGACACCGCAAGGGTTCTCGCCAGATGCCCAGGTGCTGCTCAAGGTGCAAAAAATTGCCGCTGACACCGGTGCTGAGCTGGAGCTAAGCCCGCATTTATCTGCCGCTGCCGGTGCTGATGCTATCTATACTGATACCTGGCTGTCGATGGGCGATAAAGCCGACCCTGAGCTGATAGAGCGGGTGTTTATGCCCTACCAGATTAATACCGCTGTCATGCAACGCCTGGCGGTGAAGTATTTTATGCACTGTTTACCGGCGCATCGTGAGCACGAAGTTACCAGCGAAGTGCTCGACAGCGACGCGTCACTTGTTTTACTGCAGGCGGAAAACCGCATGCATGCCCAGAATGCCGTACTAATCAGTTTATTTGCGTGAGGACACTATGAGTATCAAAAAAGTCGTTTTAGCTTATTCCGGTGGTTTAGATACCTCGGCCATAGTGCCTTGGTTAAAAGATAACTACGACTGCGAAGTGATCGCCTTTGTCGCTAACGTCGGCCAGGGTGATGAAGAGCTGGCCGGCGTGGAGCAAAAAGCCATTAATTCCGGCGCCAGTAGTTGTCATATCGTTGATTTACGTGAAGAGTTCGTCAAAGAGGTGATTTACCCAACACTGAAAACCGGTGCTGTGTACGAAGGCCAGTATTTACTGGGGACCTCTATGGCGCGCCCGGTGATTGCCCGCGCTCAGGTTAAATTGGCACTGGAACTGGGCGCCGATGCGCTTTGTCATGGCTGCACCGGCAAGGGTAATGATCAGGTGCGCTTTGAAGGGGCTTTTGCTGCGTTAGCGCCGCAATTAAAGGTGATCGCGCCGTGGCGTGAGTGGCAGTTTAACTCCCGCCAGTCACTGTTGGACTATCTAGCCGAAAAGAAGGTGCCGACCACCGCGTCTGCTACCAAGATTTACAGCCGCGATGCCAACTTATGGCACATTTCGCATGAAGGTGGCGAGCTGGAAAACCCCTGGTGTGAACCGTCAGAGCAAGTATGGATGTGGACCAAGTCACCGGAGCAAGCGCCCGATCATGCTGCTTATGTTGAGCTGAGCTTTGATAAAGGCGAGCTGAGTAAAATTAACGGCCAGGCCATAGCGCCAGTAGCGGCGATTGAGCTGTTAAATGAGATTGGCTCAGAGCATGGTGTTGGCCGTATTGATATCGTAGAAAACCGTTTGGTGGGCATGAAATCACGCGGCTGTTATGAAACACCGGGCGGTACTATTTTAATGGCGGCATTAAAAGGCTTAGAGGCACTGGTGTATGACCGTACCTCACTGAAGTACCGCGAAGAAGTGGGGCTGGAATTTGCCCAGCTGGTGTACGATGGCCGCTGGTTTACGCCGCTTAAGGACGCGCTTCTGGCGGCGGCGACCTCGCTGGCTGAACAGTTAACCGGTGATGTAGTGATCAAGCTCTACAAAGGTAATGTGACGGTAGCCAAACGCCGCTCGCCAAATTCGCTGTACTCTGAAGCTTTTGCCACCTTTGAAGGCGATGAGGTGTATAACCAGAAAGATGCCGCCGGTTTTATTCGCTTATACAGCCTGGCCAGCCGCATCCGGGCGCTGCATCAGCAACAAAAGGACTAACACTATGGCAATGTGGGGCGGACGCTTTCAGGAAGCCACCCTTAGCGAGTTTCGCAGTTTTAACGACTCACTAAGTTTCGACTACCTGCTGGCGCAACAGGACATTCAGGCATCACGCGCCTGGGCGCAGCAACTGGCGCAGGCCGCTATTATCAGCCAGGATGAGGCCGCGCAGCTTGATGCCGCGCTGGCCGATTTAGCCGTGGCGATAGAGGCAGATCCAAAGTTGCCGTTACAAACCAGTGAAGAAGATATTCATAGCTGGGTAGAAGCGCAGCTAACAGTCAAGCTTGGCGCCGTAGCAAAAAAGCTGCACACCGGCCGTAGCCGCAACGATCTGGTGGCTACCGACTTGCGACTGTGGAGCAAGCTTAATGCGCAGGGCGTGCGCCAGTCGTTGCTGGGCAGTATCGCTGCGTTGTTAAACTTTGCCGACAATGCCGGTACCGCCGTAATGCCGGGTTTTACTCATTTACAACGCGCACAGCCGGTATTGGTAGCGCATTGGGCGCTGGCTTATGTGGAGATGTTTAAGCGTGATTTAAGCCGTTTAGATGATGCGCTAAGCCGCATGGACGTCTGTCCGCTGGGCTGTGGTGCTCTGGCCGGTACCGGTGTGGCGGTAGATCGCGAACAACTGGCTCAGCGCCTCGGCTTTGCCAGCGCTGCGCTTAACAGCTTAGATGCGGTGTCTGACCGGGATTATGTGGTAGAGCTTTCGGCCGCAGCGAGTATCTGTATGACGCATTTATCGCGCCTGTCTGAAGATGTGATTTTCTTCTGCTCCGGCGAGGCGGGCTTCTTTAAATTGGGTGATGCGATTAGCTCTGGCTCGTCGTTAATGCCACAAAAGAAAAACCCGGATGTGTTTGAGTTGCTGCGGGGTAAAACCGGTCGGGTGCTGGGCCATCTGGTGGCTATTTTGCATGTGTTAAAAGGCTTACCGCTGGCGTACAACAAAGACATGCAGGAAGACAAGCAGGGCTTTTTTGATCTGATGGCCACCTGGCAGCAGTCCTTACTGGTGCTGGCGACGGTGCTGCCCCATTTAACGGTTAATCAGGCGCAGTGCCGTCAGGCGGCAGAGTTGGGTTACAGCAATGCGACAGACTTAGCCGATTATCTGGTCAGTAAAGGTATGCCGTTTCGCGATGCGCACGAAGTGGTTGGTCAGCTGGTGGTGCACGCCGCTAAGCAACAGCTGGCGCTGGAAGCTTTGCCATTGCATGAGCTTAAGCAGTTCAGTAGCTTGATTGGCGAAGATGTATATCCGGCATTGCAACTGGACGCCGGTTTGCAAAAGCGTGCGGCCTTAGGCGGCACAGCACCACAGCAGGTGCTGTCAGCCTTACAGCAGGCTAAGCAGTGGTTTGAACAACAGGTTTGAGCAAGATGTTTGAGCTATAGCCTTGAGCTGTGAGTTGGTACTGTTCACAGAAAAAAGCCCGCATTTTTGCGGGCTTTTTGTAACTGGGGTTAAAACAGCTCGACTTCTTCTTCTTTGTCCTGCTCAGCCGGCTTTTTCTCAGCGCTACTGTCAAAACTGATCTGTTGAATATCCGCACTGGCATACTGGCTGGGTTCAGTGCCGGGTTTAAAGTACTCAAAGCTGCTGCTATGGTCGGTTTTGCGGCTTAGCAGGCCGGTTTGCAGATCAATCCGTACGGATGCCAGTCCGACCGGTGGCGTAGCTGGTCGCTCAGGCAGGCTGCTGCTAACGGCTTGCATATAGTTTAACCAAGCTGGCAGTGCGGTACGAGCACCCGATTCAGTGCCGGCGCTTTGTTGCTGACCCATATTAGCATGCCACTGGGCGCGGCCTAAACTGCGGTTAGCGTCGTCAAAGCCAACCCAGACGGTAACAGCCAGATCCGGAGTAAAGCCAGAGAACCAGGTATCTTTTGAATCATTAGTCGTACCGGTTTTAGCCGAAATATCCCGCCGTTTCAGGCTTTGCACCCGCCAGGCCGTACCATTCCAGCCGGTGCCATGCTGCCAGCTACCGCCGCCCCAGACGCTGCTTTTCAGCGCATCGGCAATTAAAAAGCTGTTCTGCTCTGATATAACCTGCTCAGCCAGGCGCTTCTGTGGCTCGCTGATGGCGTCAGGCTCGGTTTCGCTGTTGTTATCTGCCGCTAACTGACTAAATAGTTGATCCAGCTGTGCTTCACTGTCTTCAGTGTTGTTTGCTGCTTCTTCAGTTGCTGTCTGCTCACATTGCTGACAAGCAATAGCCGGGTTCTGCTCGAATATTACCTCACCTTCATCCGATAGCACTTTATCGATGACATAAGGGGTAACCAGATAGCCGCCGTTGGCGAATACCGCGTAACCTGTTACCAGTTCCAGCGGCGTCAAAGACGCAGAGCCCAGCGATAAGGTTTCGTTACGGGGCAGGTCGCTGGCGGCAAAGCCAAAGCGTTGCAAATGGCGAATACTGTTGTCGATACCTACACCACGCAGTAAGCGCACTGACACCACGTTTTTCGATTTCGCCAGTGCTTCGCGGATCCGGATAGGGCCGTCGTACACCGCGGGTGAGTTCTTTGGCCGCCAGGCGATACCGGCATTATCATCCCATTGGTGTATGGGAGCGTCGTTCATAATCGACGCCAGGGTATAGCCATGCTCTAATGCAGCTGAATAAATAAACGGCTTAATGTTCGAGCCAACCTGACGCTTAGCTTGGGTGGCGCGGTTAAACTGGCTTTGACTGAAACTGTAACCGCCAACCAGAGAGCGGATAGCGCCGTTATTAGGATCTATCGCTACAATAGCGCTGCTGGCCTGAGGCACCTGAGATAAACGCCATTGTTGCTGCTGTTGCCGCACCAAAACGTGCATGCCAGGTGCCACTATATTAAAGGCAGTTTTAGGCGCAACGGCCTGACGCTCGTCATTAATAAAACGCCGCGCCCATTTTAAGCCGTCCCACTCTAGGGTGATCTGCTGGCCGCCGGCGATTATAAGTTCGGCGCTTTGTGCTGCAACCTGTATTACTACAGCGGGGATCAAATCTTCTATACCGCTTTGTTTATCCAGATAATCCAAAATATCTTCACGCGACAGCGGGCTGTCTTCGACAAATATTGGTTCGCTATCTGCGGTTTGTTGCAGTGTCGCCGGCCATAACTGGGCGACAGGCCCACGATAACCGTGACGCTCGTCGTAGTCGTACAGGTTTTGCTGCAGTGCCTGCTTTGCTGCAGCCTGCTGCTGACTATTCACCGTGGTATAGACTTTCAGGCCGGCAGAGTAAGCGGTCTCTTCACCAAAACGGTTTACCATGTCCTGACGAACCATTTCAGCAATATAAGGTGCTGAGGCAGTGATCTGCGCACCATGCAGCTTGCTGGTAATGGGCGCAGCTATCGCTGTATCGTAAGTGGCTTTATCAATAACCCCGGTATCCAGCATGCGGCCAAGCACTATATTACGCCGGGCACGGGCATTGCTGGCTGAGCGTACTGGGTTTAACGCTGACGGTGCTTTGGGCAGGCCGGCGATAATGGCTATTTCATCAACTGTCAGTTCATGCACGGTTTTACCAAAATAGACCTGCGCGGCAGCACCCACACCAAAGGAGCGCTGGCCCAGTTCTATTTTATTCAGGTACAACTCCAGGATCTGATCTTTGCTCAGCAACTGTTCGATGTGAAAGGCAAGGAAAATCTCTTTGATCTTACGGATCAGCTTTTTTTCCCGGCTCAAAAAGAAGTTACGCGCCAGCTGTTGGGTAATGGTACTGGCACCCTGGCTGAAGTCACCAGATTGCGCCACTACCGTTGCCGCGCGGAAAATACCGATAATATCTATACCAGGGTGTTCGTAAAAGCGAGTATCTTCAACAGCTAAAAATGCCTGAACCAATAAAGGCGGCATTTCTGTCAGTTTTAACGGGATACGACGTTTTTCACCAAATTGTGAAATAAGCTCGCCATCTTCGGTGAACACCTGCATCGGGGTCTGTAATCTGACGTCTTGCAAGGTGGTTACGTCAGGTAGATCGTCTTTTAGATAGAAATAGATCCCTGCGATCGTTGTTACACCGAGCAGGATCAGGATCAGACTGAGAATTAAAAGTTTTTTAACCCAAGACACTGAATAGCCCCAATTTTTACTCCCAATTCTTTTACAACGCTGCTAGTATATATTTATTAGCTTTAGATTAAACGCTTTTTCTTGCCAAAAATTAGCGACTGAGCTAACAATGAGACAATAATCATAACTATAAATTGGCCGCAGGAAGCTATGATAAATCGCCTGTTCAGTAAACAAACACCGATGATGGTGGGGATCGATGTCGGTGCACACTCCGTTAAGGCTGTGTTACTCAGCCAGCATAATGGTGTCTGCAAAGTAGAAGCCTTTGCCGTTGAACCTATGGTTAAAGGTGCCATGTCTGATCGGGAGATCCAGGACATTGAAGCAGTAGGTAATGTACTGGCTAAGATCCGGAAGAAGATCCCCAGATCAGTCAAATTCGCCGCCACTGCTGTTTCCGGATCCACCGTGATCAGTAAAGTCATTTTTATGGATGTGTCCTTAACTGATGCTGAACTTGAAAGTCAGATCGAGGTTGAGGCTGACACCCTTATTCCCTATCCACTTAACGAAGTTAGCCTCGACTTTGAAAAACTCGATGTTAACGAAGCCGATCCATCAAAAGTTAATGTCCTGCTTAGCGCAGCCCGTACCGAGAGTATCGAGGCCAGAGTCGCCGCGTTAGAGAACGGTGGTTTTAGTGCTAAAGTTGTAGATATTGAAAGCTACGCATTAAGCCGTGCTGAAGAGCTGTGCCTAAAGCAGTTGCCTGATGATGCCCACAAGAAAGTGGTCGCTATGGTAGACATAGGCGCGACTATGACCCTTCTCAGTATCATCGAGAATGGTAAAACACTTTATACGCGAGACCAGGTATTTGGCGGTGACCAATACACCCGCAGTATTTTGTCTTACTATAATAAAAGTTATGAAGAAGCCGAGCAGGCTAAAGTCAGTGGTGATTTACCGCCCAACTATACATTCGAAGTCCTGGCTCCTTTCCAAACCATGTTGTTACAACAGGTTCGTAGAGGTATCCAAATGTACCTGACCAGCAGTGGTAAGGATGCAGTGGACTATTTGGTCATCTCTGGTGGTACCGCGCTTATTGAAGGTATTGACCGGTTGTTAATTGATGAGCTTGGGATCCACACTGTAGTCGCAAATCCCTTCAAAACGATGGAAGTGGCGACAGCGGTCGATCGCGATCAGCTTAATCGTCATGCACCTCAGTTAATGGTTGCCAGTGGCCTGGCGTTAAGGAGTTTCTCGTCATGGCATATATAAACCTGTTGCCGTGGCGCGACGCAGCGCGCAAAGAACGGCAAAAACAATATCTTACGCTGTTAACTGGTACTGCAGTACTCAGTTTTTTACTGGTGTTTGTTGTCAACATGATTTATAGCGCCCGGATAGATGGTCAGCTGCAGCGCAACCGCTTTTTGGAAAGTGAAATCAAAGTACTGGATCAACGCATTGCCGAAATCCGTAACTTGAACGAAACCAAGAAAAGCCTGCAGCAACGTATGTCGCTTATTTCTCAGCTACAGAGCAGCCGAAACCTGGGTACACAGATAATGGACGAAATTGCCAGCTCAGTGCCAGCAGGTGTCTATTTAACGCAGCTGGACAAAAAAGGCACGGCATTACTGTTAGTGGGTAAGAGCGAGTCTAATAATCGGTTGTCAAACATGTTACGTGAGGCTGAAGAATCAGAATTATTGGCAACGCCATACCTGGAGTTTATCGAGGCTGGTAAAGATTCCGTCAGCTTACTGAGCAACTTTAAAATGCACCTTAAAGTAAAAGGTTACGAGGAAGTACAAGGCGCTGAAACGACGCCGCCGGCGCGGGGAGGTGCAAGATGAGTATGAACTTTAACTTGTCCGAGATCGACATCAATGATCTGGACTTTGAGAACATGGGCTCCTGGCCCACACCCGCCAAAGTGATCTTTGCGGTGTTACTGGCGTTACTGGTTTCTGTAATTAGTTACTTTTTGTTGGTAGATAGCAAAATAGACGAACTGGCATTTGCGCAGAATAAAGAGCAGGAGCTACGTCAGGTTTATCGGACGAAATACGCATCAGCGGTTAATCTGGATTTGTACAAACAACAGATGGTTGAAATGGAGCAAACCTTCTCGTTTCTGTTAAAGCAGTTACCGACCACGCACGAGACACCGGGCTTGCTAGACGATATTACCTACGTCGGCACTACCAGTGGCTTAACCTTTATTCGTATTAACTGGGAGCCGGAGATAGAAAAGGAATTTTACACCGAGCTACCGATTAAAATTGAAGTGATCGGTGATTATCACCAATTCGGTAATTTCGTCAGTGAAGTGGCGAAGCTACCGCGAATCGTCAGCTTACATGACTTCTCTATTCAGACTGAAAAGGACGAGCGCTTACGTTTTAACGTTGTGGCAAAAACCTACCGCTATAAAGAGGTGCAGCCATGATTAGGCGGTTAACTGTAGTTGCATTGGCAGTGTTATTAAGTGGTTGCTTTGACGATTTAAGCGATGTGCAGAATTACATTGCTGACGTCAAAGCCAATACCCGGGCGAGGGTAGAGCCACTGCCAGAGGTACAGGAGTTTGTTCATATTCCGTATCGTTCACAAGATGCCCGTAGTCCGTTTTCTGCACCGCGTCCAGAAGCAATTCAGGACAAGTTTTTGCAGGTTCAGGACTGTTTACATCCCGACCCGCGTCGCCGAAAAGAGCCGTTGGAAAAATACGCTTTGGATAACTTAAAGATGCGTGGCACTTTGGGCGATGTAGGGAATATCTGGGCGTTAATTGAAGCGTCAGATAAAACACTACACCGCGTTACCCTGAACAACCACGTCGGATTGTTTCACGGCCGCGTGATTAACGTTGAACCAACTCACATTGAGTTGCTTGAATTAATCCCAGATGGCGCCGGTTGCTGGAAAGAACGGACGACCATGTTGCAGATGGCTGACGCGTCATCAGCAGCTAGTAATTTATAGGTATGCGAGTAAATCATGGATAAAATAATCAAAACAATGTCTGACAGCATCCAGCGCACCATACTGTGCTTTGCAGCCTTAATGCTACTCTCATTGCCGGCTTCAGCAGTGCCACTGCTGTACGACGTGCGATACAACCCTTTATTAACCGGCGAGACTGAGATTGAGTTCGTGTTTGACGAAGAGTTGTATGCCGATCCGAGTATTCAGGTATTCAACGAGCCTGCACGTATCGAATTGTTTTTTGATGAGTCAGATTACGAAGAAAAGCTCAATGAAGTATTGATCGACAAGGCCGGTGTTAAGCGCATTACATCAGAATTCTCTGGTGATGGTTTCAAAACAGTCATCTATCTTGATTACCTGAAAATCTACCGCACACGGGTACGGGGTAATGTGTTTTACATGCACATTTCTGATAACCCAACAGCAGGCGACGTCGGCCAAGCCGCAGATGTTAAACCCACCTACATAAACCGGGTAAACGCTATTGATTTTCGTCGCGGTGATAAAGGCGAAGGCCGTGTGCTGGTATTTTTACGTGACAACACGGCAGCAGTTGATGTGTCTGAGCGTCTGGGTAAACTGGAAGTTGAGTTTCACAATACCGACATTCTTGATGAGTTACTGTATCAGTTAGACGTGGTGGACTTCGGCACTATTGTTAAAGGTATTGAGACGTTTAAAGACGGTGCCTCAGCCCGCTTGGTTATTGATACCACCGCAGAATTCACTTACACCTATCAGCAAATTGATAATATTTTCACCCTGAATGTGGAGCGCGACACCACCAACCGCAGTATTTTAGGTGGTGGTAAGGAATATAAAGGCCGCGCCATATCGCTGAATTTCCAGGATATCCCAGTACGCACTGTATTACAGATCATTGCTGACTATAACGGCTTTAACCTGGTAACCAGCGACTCCGTTACTGGAAACATTACCTTGCGTTTGGATGGCACGCCTTGGGATCAGGCATTAGATATCGTTTTACGGGTGAAGGGCCTGGATAAACGCATGGAAGGCAACATTCTGATGGTAGCGCCTACCGATGAGCTTGCTGCACGTGAAGCTCGTGAGCTAGAAGCGAAGCAAACGGTAGCAGATTTAGAGCCGTTATACTCTGATTTCTTATCGGTAAATTATGCCAAAGCGGCAGATATTACCAAGTTACTGAGCAACAAAGATGCCACCTTGCTGTCTTCACGTGGCTCGGTAAACGTCGATGAGCGTACTAACACCATTCTGATTAAAGACACTGCAGTTAATATCGAAAACGTACGTAAATTAATTGAACGCTTAGATGTGCCAGTACGTCAGGTATTGATTGAATCGCGTATGGTCACGGTACGTGACAGTGTGACTGATGAGTTAGGCATCCGCTGGGGCTTTAGTGATCAGCAAAGTAGTAGCAGCTCAAACCAGGGTACGTCGGGTTCTGCCGGTGGCGCCAATACCATTGCCAATGGTGTAATCCCATCTCTTAACGACCGGTGGAACGTTAACTTACCAGCCAGTAACCCGGCGGGAAGTATTGCGTTCCATATCGCCCGCCTGGCCGACGGCACCTTACTTGACCTGGAACTGTCCGCGCTGGAGCAGGAAAACAAAGGTGAAATTATAGCCAGCCCGCGCATTACCACGGCTAATCAGAAAGAAGCCCGTATTGAGCAGGGTGTGGAAATCCCTTACGTACAGGCCGCATCAAGTGGTGCTACCACGGTAGAGTTCAAAAAGGCGGTGTTAAGCCTGACGGTGACCCCACAGATCACGCCGGATAACAAGATTATCCTTGATCTGGTCATTACACAGAATACCCGTGGTGAAACTGTACAAACCCCAACTGGCCCTGCTACGGCGATTGATACGCAGCAGATCCAGACTCAGGTGCTGGTTGATAATGGTGAAACTATCGTTCTGGGTGGTATTTATCAGCAACAGATCTTATCGACGGTGAGTAAAGTACCTCTGTTCGGTGATATTCCTTACGTAGGGAATTTGTTTAAGACTACCCGTGAGGTTAATGAGAAGAACGAGTTGTTGATCTTCGTTACACCGAAAATTATCACGGACGGCTTATAACCGCTTCATCCGGCTAGCTGCTATTGCAGCTAGCCGGGCTTTTGAGAATTAGCTTGCCAACGAAAGGCTATTCCTGACATAATTCAGCGCTTCAAATTTTCGTGGGAGCCTTTTGGTCCTTGAATTCAACTTTTCGCTGATTAGTAATACGACTTATGGCAGAAAAACGTAATATCTTCCTCGTAGGGCCGATGGGTGCGGGTAAAAGCACAATCGGACGTCACCTAGCAGACATGCTTCACCTAGAATTCTACGACTCAGATCAGGAAATAGAGCGCCGCACCGGAGCAGATATCGCCTGGGTATTCGATCTGGAAGGTGAAGAAGGTTTTCGCGTACGTGAAGAAAATGTCATTCAGGATCTGACAGAGCTGCAAGGCATAGTGTTAGCCACGGGTGGTGGCTCGGTGCTGAGCAAAGAGACCCGTAACCGTCTGTCGGCACGTGGTATCGTGGTTTATCTTGAAACACCTATCGAAAAGCAAGTAGCACGTACCCAACGTGATAAGCGTCGTCCTCTGCTACAAACTGAAGAAGCGCCCAGAGAAGTACTGGAGCGACTGGCAGCTGAGCGTAACCCACTGTATGCGGAAATTGCCGATTTTACCGTCCGTACCGACGAGCAGAGTGCACGGGCAGTAGCCAGCCAAATCATAGATCAGCTGGGTTTTTAGTTTTCTTCTGAATCAGGGAGCTGCAAATGCAAAGAGTTGACGTGCAACTTGGCGAGCGCAGCTACCCGATTAATATTAGCGATACCTTCAGCCCGCTCTTGCCTGCATTAGCTGCGAAAAAGCAGGTTGTTGTCATCTCAAACCCTACCGTTGCCCCGCTTTATCTTGACACTGTGCAGGCATTGTTTGGCCAAACTAAAGTGCAACATTTTTTGCTGCCAGACGGCGAGGCTTATAAAACCTTACAGTCGTTCGAGCAGGTGTTGAGCTTTTTATTACAGCAGCAGATATCACGTGATGTGTTGCTGGTGGCCCTTGGTGGCGGTGTGATTGGCGACCTCACCGGTTTTGTTGCTGCCTGTTATCAACGTGGCGTTGGCTTTATTCAAATCCCAACCACCTTGTTGTCACAGGTTGATTCTTCAGTGGGTGGCAAAACTGCGGTGAATCATCCACTTGGCAAAAACATGATTGGCGCTTTTAAACAACCGGCACAGGTGTTGATCAATACCCGTGTACTTGCCAGTTTACCTAAACGTGAATTTGCCGCAGGCATGGCTGAAGTAATCAAATATGGCCTGATTGGCGATGCGGCTTTCTTTAGCTGGCTGGAGCAGCAACAACAAGCCATAAGACAGTTAGAACATACATGCCTGGCACAAATGATACGCCATTGCTGTCAAATGAAAGCTGACATCGTTAGCCGTGATGAGACTGAGCAGGGTGACCGGGCCTTGCTAAACCTGGGGCATACTTTCGGCCATGCTATTGAGGCCTGGCTTGGCTATGGCAACTGGCTGCATGGTGAGGCAGTTGCTGCGGGTATGGTGATGGCTGCTAAGGTATCGCTTGCGCGCGGCTGGCTTAACGATGCGGAGTTAACGCGGATCTGCACTTTACTAAACACCTTTGAGTTGCCTATATTACCCCCACCTGGCATGCAGCTGGCAGATTTTATGCCTTATATGAAAACCGATAAAAAAGTACGCGACGGCAAAATGCGTTTCGTCTTACCGACGAACTTTGGCAAGACTGCGGTAGTCGACGATGTGACTGAGCAGGAACTAACAAGGATATTTGCCTGATGGATATCACGCTTTTGCAGCAAAAGTTAGCGCAACAAACTCAGCTATTGCCAACGCAGCGTGAATGGTTGGAAAGGCTATTATTTCAGTTAGCGTTTAACGATGTACCACAAGTTGAGGCACCCGGCGCTGTCGGTAGTGGTAAATCAACACTGGCATTAGCGACTGCCGAGTTGTTCTCTGAGCAATATAATGTCGCCTTGTTGGATGGCAAAGTTGCTGCGGCTCAAGCAGGTGAACAACTGATGCAACAGTGGTTTTCGCAACCCCTGCAGCCGCACACGGATTTGGCACAGCAAGTGGCTGCAGCGTCAACGACAAGCCCGCTTTTGTTAATTGTCGATGACGCTGAGCAGCTTCCACTAACGGTGCTACAGCAGCTCGCTGATTTACCTTGTTTGCTGATTTATTTTTGTAGCGAACCGCTCAGAGTGGCACCGTTAAGTCTGACATTAAACCGGCTAACAGCGGACGATGCAGCCATTTTGTTGCAGCATGAAGCACTGAACAGTATCGAGCTGGCAAGCCGTATGGCAGCCGCTGATGGCAATCTACATGCGTTACTGCTGCCACCACGGTCACCATCAGCGACCACAGCAGTTGATACGGTTAAAAGCCGCATACCACTGTGGGCCATCGGTGCTGGCGGCGCAGTGGTTGTATTGTTGCTGTTATTGCTGTGGCCGGCTGAAGATAAAGCAGCTAAAAGTCAGCCGTTGCCGGCTAAGCCAAATATAACGCATTCTGATAATACTACAGCGACAACTACCAGCAGTGACACCGATACTGATGACCGCATAAGCGATGTAGCTGCAGGCGTCAGTGATACAGACGTTGGTTCGGATAATCTCAGCGACCCTAGCAGCGCAGCGCCTGATGTCGACGCTTTGCAACCGCAAACTCAAGCCTCTGACACGGCGGCGGTGACAGCTCCAGCGCAAGAGTTTGCAATAGCAAAGCCTGAGACTGAAGCTGTGGAGGATGAGGCGCAAAGCTCACCAGCAGCTGATATTACCGCTGTTGCCAATGACAAGCAGCAAACAGTGCAAGCCGATAATAACGTGCCCGTTTATGTTTATCAGGAAACTGCATTGTTACAGATGACAAAAAGTAACTTTGCCGTGCAGCTGGCAGTGTTATCCAGCGACGCGGCGCTGACACGTTTTACCGCAGCCTATCCAGAACTGGAGGTGCTTAGCTATCAACGCCAGTGGCAAGGTAAGATGCAGTTAGTGTTAGTTTTGGCGCCATTTAATTCATCTGAGCAGGCAAAACAACAAATGGCACAATTGCCGGCGGCACTTCGTGCAACAGGCCCTTTTGTTAAGAGTGTACAGGCGATTCAGGCTGAGATAAAAGCACGACAGCTTAGTCTGCAGGCGCAATAGGCGGATAATGGCTGCTGTGCAAAAAAGCCGGGCATTTTTAAAATGGGCAGGGGGTAAATATAACCTGGTCGATGCTATTAGCAGGCATCTGTCGCCGGCAGATACCCTGGTTGAACCCTTTGTTGGCGCAGGCTCGGTGTTTTTAAATACTGATTATCCCGCTTACCAGCTAAATGACATAAATGCTGATTTGATCGCGCTGTATCAACTGCTGCAAAGCCGCCATCAGAGTTTTATCGCCGATGCCAAAGCCTTATTTACCAGCCAAAGCAACCAGCGTGATGCTTATCTGAGCCTGCGTCAGCAGTTTAATTTAAGTCAGGATCCGTACGAGCGTTCGGTGCTGTTTCTCTACCTTAACCGGCATGGCTACAATGGCTTGTGCCGTTATAATTTGTCGGGCAAATTCAACGTGCCTTTTGGAAGTTATAAGAAACCTTACTTCCCGGAGGCCGAGTTACATTACTTTGCTGAAAAAGCACAGCGTGCAACGTTCACCTGCAGCAGTTACCAGCAGGTGATGCAGCATACTCAAGCTGGTGCAGTTATATATTGCGATCCGCCTTATGTACCGCTGAGCAAAACCGCAAGCTTCACCAGCTATGCCAGACAGGGCTTTGATTTGGATGATCAGGCACAACTGGCTAATTTGGCAGAAAAAGCCCAGCAACGCGGTGTAACGGTAGTGATCAGTAACCACGATACCACCTGGACGCGTAAAATATATCAGCAAGCGGTGTTACATAGTTTGCAGGTGGGGCGTTCAATCAGCCAAAAAGGTTCTGGCAGGGGTAAGGTAGCTGAACTGTTTGCGGTGTATCAGGCTATGTCAGTACCAGTTTCACCACCAGTAATAGTACAGCCACAAAAAGTAGGGTAACGACTAAGCCGACTATGATGTAAGGAATAGGGCTGCTGCTGGCAAAGTCCTGTTGGCGCTGTTGTTCTGACTGTACGCCAACAAAAGCGCCCAATACCGCCTTAATCACTTGTCTCAATGCTGGCTTGTTTGCCATTAAGGTTTTTGTGCCGGGCTCAGCCGGCTCAACAATTCCAGCAAGTCAACAAAATGAAACTGCGTGGAGCGACTATTGCCCTGAAACCAACTAAACCAGCTTTGTTGCTGTGTTGCTAAACACTGTTGTTGTGCAGTGGTGTCTTCAAGCGCGGCACAGTGTTGGCTGGTCAGCAGCTTTGGCGCTACAACATAAAGAGCACCGGCAGTAATGCCAGCTGAAATTAAAGCAGCTTGGTACAGCTTGGTAAATTTCATGTTAAATCCATTTGCTCTTCTAAAACGCTGTGATGATAAAACATCTGGTTATTTGAAACAAGCTGATTATTAATTCAGCAACCGGGCATTTATAGGCAATAGCGCCGAACATGGATCAGTGGCAAGTGAAAAAGGCTGGCAGCACGCTGCCAGCCTGTCAGATTAAAAACTTTTTGATACGGCAAAAATGATCCGGCTATCTGCCAGGTAAGACCCATTGATATCGGTATCGACATACGTCAGGCTTAACCCGGCGCCCAGCACTTCTGTGCTTAAACCGATACTCCAGTCCAGATAACTCGCACTGCTATCATCGTATTCGTTTTGACCAACATGTAGGTCCAAACTCAGATTGTCGCTAAGTGCATAGGCATAATTGGCATACACATAAACAAAGTTGCCACTATTCGCGTAGTAGTCATCACTGTACGCCAAACCAAACGTCAGGTCTTTGTATGACAGTGAGCCATAAAGCTCATAAAAGTTAGAGCCGTCAATTTCAGCATTCGGGTAGCCATAACGCATGATACCCACATCGGTCGACCAATCGTCATTAATGGCACCACTCCAACCCAGCATCACATCCAGCTCAAGTGTCCCTTCAGCCAGAAAGTCAACGTTAGACCCCCACACAGAAGCGTAAAAGCCCGATGCAGAGCTCAGTGATAAGCCACCTTGCAGTGCCGGAGCTTCCTCGGTTTGTGATATACCGCGAAAGGCATAGTCTGACGCAAAGGTTACATCACCGCTTAACGTCAGCTCTGATGCGGCCGCGTTGCTAAGGCCAGTGCCCAGCATCCATAAACTTGCTGCCAAAATAGTACGTTGTGTTGCTGTTTTCATTTTATTAGCCCTTTTCTCTGTTCCCTGCTTTTGGCATTCCAAGATGCATGCCAGTTAAATAAATCATTTATTTTCAGCAGCATGGCAATTTTAGTCGGTTTGAGTCAGCAGCAGCTTGTGCAGTATTGGTGCGTTGTTGCTTATTTTGCGTGCAGCAAGTTGGCGCTGTGTCAGCGTGTTTTTTAGCAGCAAATCCAGTAAAGTATCGGCTTTGCTGATTTTGGGGGTGTTGCTATGCAACCTTATCTGATTGCACCATCGATTTTGTCGGCTGACTTTGCCCGTTTAGGCGAGGAGGTCAAAGCAGTGTTGAACGCGGGGGCCGATGTGGTGCATTTTGATGTGATGGATAATCATTATGTGCCAAACCTGACTATTGGCCCTATGGTATGTCAGGCGCTGCGTAACTACGGTATCACTGCGCCTATTGATGTACACCTGATGGTAGAGCCGGTGGACAGTTTAGTGCCACAGTTTGCTCAGGCCGGCGCCAGTATGATTACCTTTCATCCTGAAGCCTCACGCCATATTGACCGCACGCTACAACTGATCAAAAGCCATGGCTGCAAAGCTGGCTTGGTGTTTAATCCTGCTACGCCATTGAGCTATCTTGATTATGTACTGGATAAAGTCGATATGGTGTTACTGATGTCGGTAAACCCAGGCTTTGGCGGACAAAAATTTATTCCGGCTACGCTAAATAAGCTATCTGACGCTCGTCGGTTAATTGATCAGAGCGGCTTACCCATCCGGCTGGAAATCGATGGCGGTGTGACAGTGGAGAATATTGCTGAGATTGCCGCTGCCGGCGCGGATATGTTTGTTGCCGGCTCAGCCATTTTTAATGCGCCGGACTACAAAGAAGTAATAAATCAAATGCGGCAGCAGCTGGCCAAAACTCTAACCTCTTAGTGGTATGCTAAGGCGCATTTTTACTGCCCGTCTAGCCCTTAAGCAGATATAATGGCGCGCACAGCGGCTGGGTACCGGCCTAAAGTTAACCTGAAACAGTGGTAATAGTGGACACAATAATGAGCAAAAAGCCCATAGTACTCAGTGGCGCACAGCCTTCTGGCCAACTGACAATAGGAAATTATCTGGGCGCCCTGCGCCAGTGGGATAAAATGCAGGATGATTATGACTGCTTATATTGTATCGTTGACCTGCATGCGATTACGGTGCGTCAAGAACCTGCAGCGCTACGCAGTGCCTCCCTGGATAGCCTGGCGCTTTATCTGGCTTGTGGCATCGACCCTAAGCGCTCAGCGGTGTTTATGCAATCGCATGTGTCGGAGCATAGCCAGCTGGCCTGGGTACTCAACTGTTACACCCAATTTGGTGAGCTAAGCCGCATGACGCAGTTTAAAGACAAGTCAGAGCGGCATAACAATAACGTCAATGCCGGTTTGTTTACCTATCCGGTGCTGATGGCGGCTGACATTTTGTTATATCAGGCGAATCAGATCCCGGTAGGCCATGATCAAAAGCAGCATCTTGAGTTAGCCCGCGATGTTGCTATGCGGTTTAATGCGGTACATGGTGATATTTTTACAGTACCCGAGCCTTATATCCCACCGGTGGCTGCCCGGGTGATGAGCCTGCAAGATCCAACAAAAAAGATGTCAAAATCGGATGATAATCCGTGGAACTTTGTTGGCCTGCTGGAAGATCCGAAGATGATCAGCAAGAAATTCAAAAAGGCGATGACTGATTCAGAAGATCCACCACGGGTAAGGTTTGACCTTGATGCCAAGCCAGGTGTTGCCAATCTGCTGAGTATTTTAAGTGGTGTTACCGGTAAAACCATTGCCACGCTGGAAGCCGAGTACGAAGGCAAAATGTATGGTCATTTAAAGGGCGATGTGGCTGATGCTGTCATCAGCCTGCTAGAGCCAGTACAAAAAACCTTTAGCGAGCTGCGCGCTGATTTGCCTACCTTACAAGCGGTAATGCGTGATGGCGCCGAAAAAGCCCGTAGCCGCGCTGCCGCCACCCTGGCTAAAGTGAATGATGCTGTGGGGTTTGTTGCGCCCTAAGCGCGTTGCAGGCCAAGGTTATGCTACTGCTGATTGATAACTACGACTCCTTTACCTATAACCTGATGCAGTATTTCGCTGCATTGGGCCAAGAGGTGATGGTGCGACGTAACGATGATATTAGTCTGACGCAAATTCAGGCGCTGGCACCGGCCTATCTGGTGATTTCGCCTGGGCCAAAAACACCGGACGATGCCGGGATTTCACTGCGGGCAATAGAGCACTTTGCCGGCAAGCTGCCCATTTTGGGCGTTTGTCTGGGGCACCAGGCCATTGCTCAGGTCTTTGGTGCCAAAGTCGTCCGTGCCGCGCAGGTGATGCATGGCAAAAACTCGTTGATCCGCCACAACAATCAGTCAGTGTTTGCCGGGTTGGCTAACCCGTTGGATGTTACCCGTTACCACTCGTTGGTGGTGGAACGGCAAAGCCTGCCTGCTGAGCTGATTGAAACTGCCTGGGCCACTAATGATGACGATACAGCGGTCGATATTATGGGTCTTATGCACCGCAGTTTGCCTATTCATGGCATACAGTTTCATCCTGAGGCAATATTAAGTCAGCAAGGTAAAGAGCTGCTGGCAAATTTTTTACAGTTAACGACAGACACAGCGCGGCTTGACTGAAACCTGTCCGCACCACAGGATGGGGTATTTTTAATTTGGCTAATGGAAATAACGACACGTGACAAACTCCACAGTGCTGGCAGCGGATACGCTGCAGCAGCGTTTTTTTGACCAGTTGGTTGGCGTTAATCCAGACAGCAAACGACTGCGCTATCAAATCCGTGCCGGTCAACCAACCGATAGCCGCAATCTGCTTGATGTTGATGCCAGAGCTGCGCAATTACGCGCAGCCGGTGCTCAGGCCAAAGCCCAGTTCAGTGAATTTGCGCAGGCACACTTACATGACCAGGTTGCAGACGAGCTGCTACGTAAACTGCACAATATCGGTCAGGTAACGGCTTCACTCTTTGATCCCGGTCAGAGTTTCTATCTGTTACTGGACGCGCTCAGCGCCAAAGTGGTGACGGTAAATAAACTGGATGGTTTAATTTCAGCTGTGCCCTGGTTGGTGGAAGACTTATTGCGGCTGGTGAATCAGCCACAATATCGTAACCGCACAGCGTCAGGTGCTATGGTAAAAGACATTAAAACAGCCTTACGTTTTCTGGGTGTCGAAAGTCTGCAACTGATTTTACCCGTCTATGCCATGCGTCGCATGCTGCCGCATTCGACCGACCCCTTCACCAGTTTGAAGAGCAGGATCTGGGACTACTCGTTAGCGGTGGCCATAGCAGCGCGTAAGCTGGCAGAAAACAGTGCCGAGATACCCTATAACGCCTTTTGCGTGGGGCTGTTTCATACGTTGGGGCACTTGGTGGTCACGCGTAATTACCTGCGTACTTTTGCCGAGGTACGCCAGCAGCAGTTGTTACATGCCCGGGAAAACCGCGATGTGCAGCTGACCGACGCGCTGGATGCATTAACACCCGATGCCAGTTTTTTGTGTGAAAGCATGCATGAATTTGCGGCTATTCTCAGTGCTGATATCACGTCTTGCTGGCAATTACAGTCACTGCCATTGTGTCAAACGCTGGATCAGCTGGCAGAGGGCATTGGCTACAATGGTTGTACACCATTGGCTCGTCTGGTGCAGCAAGCACAAACCTACGTACAGTGGCAAGAGCTGAAAAGTCTTCAGCAGGTTACAGAAGCCGAACGTCAGATATGGTTTGCCAAAGTTCAGCTGAGTGGCGAAAACATTGAACTGCTGGCTAAAACTAACTTAAAACGCTTGGGTGTCGATATTTAACAAAAAAATTTCTGGCCATAAACATGCATCAGTGTGTAAACCGACGGCCATTGCCGCAACACTGTGCAGCAGCCTGTGGCAGCAACACGCTTATGGCTATGCCAAGGTTGGCAAAAATTGCTTTAGCTGCGTAGTTATTCAAATAGCATGCAAATCTATCTGCAGGCCTTGTTTTTTCTGGCTTCGGGCTGTCTTAGCAGGCAAGACAAGGCGGGTTTAATCTGCAATAATGCCTGACAATTAGGGCTAAAGCCTAACCTGATCGCTGACAGCACAGCGGCATCCAGCAGACCAAAGAGGAACAGAACATGAGCGGCCAGTCGCAAATCACTCGCGCATTATTTGATGAAGTTATGGTACCCAACTATGCTCCTGCCGGCGTTATTCCGGTGAGAGGCGAGGGTTCCCGCGTTTGGGATCAACAGGGCCGCGAATACGTTGATTTTGCCGGCGGCATTGCCGTAAGCAGCCTGGGTCATTGTCACCCGGCTTTGGTCAACGCAATTAAACAGCAGGCCGATAAGCTGTGGCATTTAAGCAATGTGATGACCAACGAACCGGCGCTGCGGTTAGCAAAAAAGCTGGTCGACAACACCTTTGCTGATAAAGTGTACTTTGCCAACTCGGGTGCAGAAGCCAACGAAGCGGCCTTTAAACTGGCGCGGCGTTGGGCGCTGGATAAATTCGGCGCGCATAAAGATCAAATCATCTCCTTTGGTAAAAGCTTTCATGGCCGTACCTTTTTTACCGTAACCGTCGGCGGCCAGGCGGCGTATTCAGATGGTTTTGGTCCCAAGCCAGGCGCTGTGCTGCATGCGGAATTTAATAACCTGGACAGTGTAAAAGCGTTAATCTCAGACAACACCTGTGCCGTGGTGCTGGAGCCTATTCAGGGTGAGGGCGGCATTATTCCCGCCACAGCCGAATTTTTACAGGGTGTGCGTGAGCTGTGCAATAAACACAACGCGCTGCTGGTCATGGATGAAGTACAAACTGGCGTTGGCCGCACCGGTAAACTGTATGCTTATATGCACTATGGCGTAACGCCGGATATCTTAACCACCGCCAAATCATTAGGTGGCGGCTTCCCGATTGGCGCCATGCTAACCACGACCGAGATTGCCAGCCACCTGAAAGTGGGCACCCACGGCAGTACCTATGGTGGTAACCCTCTGGCCTGTGCCGTGGCTGAAGCGGTACTGGACACGGTAAATCAGCCAGAAGTGATGACACAGGTGTTAGAGAACGAGCAGTTATTCCGTCAGCAGCTGGACGCCATTAACCAGAAATACCAGGTATTTAGCGAAGTGCGCGGCAAGGGCATGCTGCTGGGTGCTGTGTTAAACGATAAGTACAAAGGCCGCTCGCGCGATTTCTTTTTGGCTGCTGCCGAGCACGGTGTGATGGCCTTAGTTGCCGGGCCTGATGTCGTGCGTTTTGCGCCGTCGCTGGTGATTACCCCGGCCGATATCCGCGAGGGTATGCAGCGCTTTGAGCAGGCGGTTAAACAGGTGGTTAGCGCCTAACCGTAAGCTAAACCTATATAGCAAGCAGCATTAAGACTGCAAAAATGAAGCAAAGGGCCTTTGGGCCCCGAAAACTATAAAGCAAAACTGGAGTAAGCGACGATGATGGTGATTCGCCCAATCCGAGCGGATGATTACCCGGCGCTGTATGATATTGCAGTCGAGTCCGGGCATGGCTTTACGTCCTTGCCGGTCAATGACGAGCTACTGATGCGCAAAATCAGCCGCTCTGAGCATTCGTTCAGTAAACAGGTGACATCGCCTGGTGATGAAGGCTACCTGTTTGTGCTGGAAGACACCGCCACCGGTGAAGTCTGTGGCACCAGTGCACTGGAAGCCGCGGTAGGCCTGGACGATGCTTTCTACCATTATCATTTAGGTAAGGTAGTGCACAGCTCACGCTCACTGGGCGTGTACAAAACAGTGGATATTTTAACCCTTTGCAACGACTACACTGGCGTCAGTGAATTGTGTACGCTGTTTTTACGTGAAAGCCGGCGCGAAAAACACAACGGCCGCCTGTTGTCGAAAATGCGCTTTTTATTTATGGCAGAATTTTCTGAGCGTTTCGCTGATAGGGTAATTGCCGAGATGCGTGGTGTGTCGAATGACGATGGCAGCTCGCCGTTCTGGCAGTGGTTGCAGGAGCATTTTTTCTCGCTGGATTTTCCCACCGCCGACTATCTTACCGGCATAGGGCAGAAAGTCTTTATTGCCGAGCTGATGCCAAAATACCCGATTTATGTCAGTTTGCTGAGCAAACAAGCGCAGGCAGTGATTGGCAAAGTGCATGAAAAAACGAAGCCGGCGCTGGCGCTGTTGCAGTCTGAAGGGTTTTCTAACCGCGGTTACGTTGATATTTTCGATGCCGGCCCAACCGTAGAGGCAAGGGTAGAGCATATTCGCTCGGTGCGAAATAGCCGCCGCTTACAGGTAGTGATTGGTGAGGTAACTCGGGGCCAGCCGCATTTAATCAGTAATACGCAGTTGGTAAATTTTCGCGCCACCTGGCTGTTGTTACAGCCAGACGAACACGGTGAGCAGGTAACCATACCGGCCGATGTTGCAGCCGCGCTGCAGGTTGATGCCGGCGATTGGGTCAGGGTTACCCGCATCTAGGGCCTAATTTTAGCAGGGGAGTAGCATGAAGCACGCAGAGCAGTTTATTAATGGTGAGTGGGTGTCGGGCGAAGGTAAAGCCTTTGTTTCATTAGATCCAGCAAAAAATGTGCAGATCTGGCAAGGCCAGGCAGCCACCGCTGAGCAGGTGGCAAAAGCGATAGACACAGCACGTAAAGCACAGTACGACTGGGCCGGCTTAAGTTTTGATGAGCGGGTTGCTGTAGTTAAAAAATTCGCTGAGCTGCTCACCCAGCATAAAGAAGCGATGGCACTGTCGATTGCACAGGAAACTGGCAAAGCGCTGTGGGAAGCCCGCACTGAAGTGGGTGCCATGATTGGTAAAATTGATATATCTGTGCGTGCCTACCAGGAGCGTACCGGCACCAAAGAAAACCCGATGCCACAAGGCCGAGCCTTTATCCGCCATAAGCCGCATGGTGTAGTCGCCGTGTTTGGCCCCTATAACTTCCCCGGGCATTTGCCTAATGGTCATATAGTACCGGCGCTGCTGGCGGGCAATGCCGTGGTGTTTAAGCCTTCAGAGCTGACACCTAAGGTGGCGGAAGATACAGTAAAACTATGGCAGCAAGCCGGTTTGCCTGCAGGCGTATTAAGCCTGCTACAAGGCGAAGTGGATACCGGTAAAGCCATAGCGGCCCATGATGGTATTGACGGTATCTTCTTTACCGGCAGCTCGCGTACCGGCCATTACTTACACCAGCAATTTGCCGGCCGGCCGGATAAAATTCTGGCACTGGAGATGGGCGGCAATAACCCGCTTATCGTGCAGGATGTCAGCAATATCGACGCCACGGTACACGATATTATTCAGTCTGCTTTTATTTCTGCCGGTCAGCGCTGCACCTGTGCCCGTAAATTGTTTTTACCACAGGGCGCACAGGGCGACGCCATTTTAGCTCGCTTATTAGAGGTTAGCCGTAATATCAAAGTGGGCATTTACGATGCGCCCGAGCAGCCTTTTATGGGCTCGATGATTTCGGTTGCCGCCGCCAAGGGCATGTTAGCGGTGCAGCAACAGCTGGTAGAGCTGGGCGGCAAGGTGCTGCTGGAAATGCGTCACCTGGATGAAAACACTGCCCTGGTGACACCGGGTATTATCGAATGCTCGGCTGTGACCAACTTCCCGGACGATGAGCACTTTGGGCCTTTACTGAAGGTGTTTCGCTTTAGCGACTTTGATCAGGCCATTGATCAGGCCAACAGCACGGCGTTTGGTTTATCAGCCGGCCTGCTTAGCGACAGTGCCGAACTGTATCAGCATTTCTTCCGCCGGATCCGCGCCGGTATTGTCAACTGGAACCGGCCTATTACCGGCGCCAGTTCAGCCGCACCTTTTGGTGGCATAGGCGCCAGCGGCAACCACAGAGCCAGTGCGTATTACGCCGCTGACTATTGCGCTTATCCGGTGGCATCGGTAGAGCTAGAGCAGGTGGTGATGCCGGAGCAGCTCTCTCCGGGCTTACAGTTTTAAATAGCATAAAAAATAAATCCTACCGGGGCGCCAGCCCCGGTTTGTTTTATGCTATGGTTTTTGCTTAAATAACGAAAACTTATTGCTGTATTGCCAGCAGCCAGGTGTAAGCAAGTTATGGTTACAGACAAACCCGGATACGAACATCTGATCCAGTTTCTGACTGAGCATCTGTCATTGTTTGAGCAGGGCGGCAGCAATGGTATTGGTAAAACCATCGGCGAGCTGTTAGAAGAGTCGATTGCCGAACAAATCATCACCCTCTGTACCCAGCACACCGAGCTGGAAATGAACCATCGCAGCATGATTATCCGAGAAGTGGATGGCATCATGTACGACTTTCAGGAGGTGTTAAGCAGTGTGCTGGAAAAAAAAGCGACTGCGCAACAAGCTGAACTCATCAACGAAATCTCTCTGTTAATCAAAAACCTGTTTGATAACGCCATCGCCGATCTGCTCGATTAACCTGCCAGACCGCGCAATTATGCTAGATACCTGCCGCCGTTTTACGTAAAATACCGCCCTTGTTTTTTCGACAGGGGTAGCCTGTGCAAGCAAAAGTTAAATGGCTGGACAACAACACCTTTATTGGTCGCTCAGGCAGCGGCCATGCGGTTGTGTTTGACGGCAATAAAGACGGCAGTGTTGCCGCTAGTCCAATGGAAATGGTACTGATGGCCGCTGGCGCCTGTTCGTCAGTGGATGTGGTGAGCATTTTACAAAAAGCCCGCCAGCAGGTGCAGGATTGTGAAGTTGAGCTAAGCGCCGAGCGCGCTGACACTGTACCCCGAGTGTTTACCAAGCTGCATCTGCATTTTGTTGTTACCGGTACTAATTTGAGTGAAAAGCAGGTAGAGCGCGCGGTGCAATTATCCGCCGATAAATATTGCTCGGTATCTATTATGTTATCGGGCAGTGTCGCAGTGAGTCACTCGTTCAGCGTTATCGAAGCAGCAACGGCGCCCAGCGGCAGCCAGCAGCAGTAATTCAGTTAATAACCGCACTGCGGTTTTTTGCGGAGAAAAAGTTAAGTGGTTAAACCTTTTGAAAAATTGAAACTACATGGGTTCAACAACCTGACGAAAAGCCTGAGTTTCAGCCTTTACGATATCTGCTATGCCAAAACAGAGCAGCACCGGCAGGAATATATCGAGTATATTGATGAGCAGTACAATGCTGACCGCTTAACCGACATTCTGACCGAAGTGACCGATATTATTGGTGCTAATATTCTGAATGTGGCCCGCCAGGATTACGATCCGCAAGGTGCCAGTGTCACCATACTGGTGAGTGAAGAGCCGGTACTGGTTGACCCGGATAACTCAGAAAACCCCGGCCCACGGCCTGATGTAGTGGTGGCGCATCTGGATAAAAGCCATATTTGTGTGCACACCTATCCGGAAGTGCACCCGCATGATGGCATCTGTACTTTCCGTGCCGATATCGAGGTGTCAACCTGCGGTATTATATCGCCACTGAAAGCACTGAACTTCTTAATTCACAGCTTCGAGTCTGATATTGTCACTATTGATTACCGGGTGCGCGGTTTTACCCGTGATGTCAGTGGTACCAAGCACTATATCGATCATCCTATTACGTCTATTCAGAACTTTATGGACGAAGAGACCAAGCGCGCCTTCCAGATGATTGACGTTAACGTGTATCAGGAAAACCTGTTTCACACCAAGATGATGCTAAAAGAAGCTGATTTGAACAATTACCTGTTTGGTATGGGGACCGACTCGATGACGGCGGAAGAGCAAAAAATCATCAGCAAAAAAGTGTTTCGTGAAATGCGCGAAATTTTCTACGGCCGTAACCTGCCGGACATGAAATAAGTATGCGTAATCAGGTGCTTGCTGCTCATCAGTTTTCTGTCGCCCCAATGCTGGACTGGACTGACAAGCACTGTCGCTATTTTCACCGGCTGTTAAGCCGCCATGCCGTGCTGTATACCGAGATGGTGACCACTGGCGCTATTATCCATGGCAGTGGTGACTATTTAGCCTTTAACGAACAAGAGCATCCGGTGGTGCTGCAGTTGGGCGGCTCTGAGCCGGCCGAGATGGCACACTGCGCAAGGCTTGCCGAGCAGCGTGGCTATGATGCGGTAAATATTAACGTCGGTTGTCCGTCAGATCGGGTGCAAAACGGCATGTTTGGCGCTTGTCTGATGGCACAGCCGGCGCGGGTGGCAGATTGTGTTAAAGCCATGCAAGACGCGGTGTCTATACCGGTGACGGTGAAAACCCGCATTGGCATTGATGATTCAGACGACTACCAGTTTTTACAGGATTTTGTCAGCGAGGTGGCTGATGCCGGCTGTGAGCAGTTTATTATCCATGCCCGTAAAGCCTGGTTAAAAGGCTTAAGCCCAAAAGAGAACCGCGAGATCCCGCCGCTGAATTACCCCAGGGTGCAGCAGCTGAAACGGGAGTTTCCACAGCTTAATATCAGCCTTAATGGCGGTATTAAAACGTTGCAGCAGGCCAAAGAGCAACTGCAGTACCTGGATGGTGTGATGGTGGGGCGTGAAGCCTATACCAACCCGCTGCTGTTAAGCGAGGTAGATGCGCTTATTTATGCTGATACCAGTGCAGTCTTAAGCCCCGAGCAAGTTGTACTAAAGATGCTGCCTTATATCGAGCAACAAATGCAGCAGGGCGCGCGTTTCTGGCACATTGCCCGTCATATGCTGGGGCTGTTTCAGGGCAGGCCCGGTGCCCGCCAGTGGCGGCGCTTACTCAGTGAGCAGGGCCATTTTGCCGATGCCAAACCGGCATTATTGCTGCAGGCGCTTGCCAAGCTTAAGCCGTTAGCCGATTTGGCCAGCTAGTTAGTTAAATTCACTATTTTTTAGTTTCTACAAAAGGCGTCACTGTGTAACAGTTGGCGCCTTTTTTATTTTATTATTTAAAATCAAATAGTTATAGTGTTTATGTTGGTTGGCATAACACTTGAAATACCCTGGTATATCAACGATGTAGTACCGACTAACTTGTAACAAGGATATAACAATGAACCGCTTAACTACTCTGGCTTTAACCTGTTCTTTCGCTGCTGCCCTTAGCATTTGTCCGCTGTCAGCAAATGAAGTCTCTGCAGAATTACAGCAGGTGGTGCAACAACAACTGAGCAGTTTGTCCAAAGAAACACAGCAGCAGGCACGTCTGGCACTGCAAAGCAGTGTGCTGGATTTGATTGCTCAGCAAAGCGCCCGTCAGGACGTTAGTGAGCTGGCCAAGCAAGAGCTAGCCCAGGTCAACCCAAGCGTAATTGCGGAATAAGCTATGCTAATCCCGTCATTCTGGTTATTACTGGCATATATAAGTCCGGTACTGAGCATAGTGCCAGTGATGCTGGCCTGGCAACTACTGGCGCCGCTGGCCATAAGGTTAACAGGAGAGCACTGATGAGCTGGTTAAATATGGAATTGCTTACCTTTGCTGCATTTGGCAGCCTGCTGTGGCTGGCGAGGTCAGCCGCTCAGCCGAACCACAAAACAGGAGACTAACACATGGCGACTTATGACACTGACCGCTGGTATTGCGCACGTAATTATCGCAAAGTTGCCGGCGTTTGTGCTGGTCTGGCGGGCTATTATCAGCAGCCGCGCTGGCTGATCCGTATGCTGGCTATCATCTTATTGTTACTTTTTCCGGTGGCGACCCTGATTGCTTATTTGGTGGCGGCAGCCATACTGCCCGATCGCTAAATGCGCTACCTTAGTGTTACAGGCTGTGCCAGCGGTTAAACTGGTGTAATATAAGGCTGTGACGAATAAGGAGAAAAGTAATGCGATTGCTAAGCAGAACTCTGTTGTTATTGGCGCTAGCCAGCCCGCTGCTTCAGGCCGCCACACCCACAGTGAAAGATGGCCAGGTGCGTCAGCCAATGCCCGGGCGCAGTGTTACTGCAGGTTACTTTACCCTGACTAACCCCAGCGATACCTCACTGCAGTTGGTGTCGGCGCAAAGCCCGTTGTTTGCAAGGGTAGAATTGCATCAGCACAGCCACAAAGATGGCATGATGCGGATGGAACAAGTCAGGTCCATTGATATTGCTGCGGGTGGCACTGTCGAGTTGGCGCCTGGCGGCCTGCATTTGATGCTGTTTGAACCTCAGGCTGAACTGACACCCGGCATGCCGGTGCCGCTGACATTAAGCTTTGCCGGTGGCCAACAACTGCAGGTTGAGCTACCGGTAGTGGCGATGCCAAAACGCTAAGGAGCCGTTATGTTCAATGCCCGTGTGCTAGCTGCGGCCGCAGCTGCAGCATTATTAGTACTTTATATCGTGGGGTGGTGGGCCAGCCGGGAGCCGGACTGGCTGGTAGATGATATCGCCCAGAGCAGACAGCAACTGGGCGACAGTGCCATTATCGGCTACAGCACAACCACGGCGCTTATCAGGGTCAGTGAAACCTTGCTGGATAAAAACGCCGGGTATCTGGCCAATGATGTGATGCCGCCTTTTGTGCTGCTGGACAATATGCCTGCGTGGGAGTTGGGTGTGCTGGAGATGACCCGCGATCTGGCGCTGGCGCTACGCAAAGATTTGAGCCGTTCACAGTCGCAATCTACCGAAAACCCTTATCTGAAAATTGCCCAGCCGAAATTTAATATTGACCATCGTAGCTGGGCCATCCCCAGTGCAGAGGCCGAGTATCGCAAAGCAATAGAGCAACTCTACCTTTACCGCACTGAGCTGATGGATCCGCAGCGACCCGATAGCCAGTTTTATGCACGCGCCGATAACCTGCGCGATTGGTTAAAAGCGGTAGAAAAGCGCCTGGGTAGCTATTCGCAGCGTTTAAGTGCCAGTGTTGGGCAAGACCGGCTGAACACTGATTTAGCCAATGATGCCTCGGCCCGCCAGTCTAACGACACACCCGCACACCGGCGCATTAAAACCAGTTGGTGGAAACTGGATGATGAGTTTTATGAAGCGCGCGGTGCCAGCTGGGCCTTGCTGCATTTTCTAAAAGCGGTGGAGACGGATTTTGCCGATGTGCTGGTGCGAAAAAATGCCATGGTCAGCCTGAGGCAAATTATCCGTGAGCTGGAGGCAACACAGCAGCCAATCTGGAGCCCAATGGTGCTTAATGGCAGTGGTTTTGGTTTGATGGCAAACCATTCACTGGTGATGGCAAACTATATCTCCCGTGCCAATGCGGCGCTTATCGACTTATCTGAATTATTAACACAAGGGTAATTACACCAATGAAACACTCTGTTTTAATGCTTGCGTTGGCTGGCAGTCTTGTTACCACAGCGGCACAAGCCGATACTTTACTGGGTTTGTATATCGGCGCTGATGGTTGGCGCACCTCTACCGATGGCAGTTTTGCTAACGACGAGCAGCTACAAGGCTTTAATTTTAATGATAAAACCCAAAGCTCTTACTATGTAGCATTGGAGCATCCTCTGCCACTGCTGCCCAATATCCGCCTGCAGCATAATCAGCTGGAAAGCAACGGTTTAACGGCATTGAACGCCAGCTTCAGCTTTGCCGGCGAGACCTTTGCTGTCGATACTGATATTGCCAACCAGGTTGATCTGACCAACACGGATTATGTGCTGTATTACGAAATTCTCGATAATGACCTGGTGAGCCTGGACCTGGGCATTAACGCCAAACATATTGATGGCAGTGTGGCTGTGGCTGACCTTGGTGGTAGTGGCGCGGTTGCAGTGCAGGATACGTCAACCTTTATCCCTATGCTTTATACCTCAGCTATTGTGGGGTTACCGCTAACCGGACTGGAGCTGTTCGCCAATGGCAGCTTTGTGTCTTACGACGGTAGCCGGGTTTATGACATGCAAGCCGGTGTAGCTTATGCGCTGCTGGATAATCTGGCGGTCGATTTAAGGCTGAAACTGGGTTATCGCGCTGTTAATCTGCGCTTAGATGATATCGACAATTTGTACGCCGATCTGGATTTTAAAGGTGCTTTTGCCGGCATCGAACTGCATTTTTAGTGTGTGTGTCCTGGGCTGCGCTGTTGAAGCGCAGCCCGAATCGTCCCATCCGGGGCGGCCTTGTTCGTGTTGGCGAATCGATTTATAGTTAAGCCAATCTTCGTTAAAGCAGAAGCAATTTTGATAAATTTTTTCAGGCAGTTAACCTTACCCTGGTTAGTTTCACTACTGGCGATGACGCTGTTTATCGGCCTGTGGTCTCAGTATGAAGCAAAAACGCAGCAGCAGCTTCAACTGACGCGTTTTGCCGCTACCTTGCAGCTCAGTATCAGGCCTTTACTTAATAGCAGCGATCCGCAATGGCTAAAAGCCCAATTGGCCCACATTGGTCATAACAGTGGCCTGGGGCTTACCACCATAGCGGTGTTTGACCAGCAACATCAATTGCTTATTAGCACCGGGCCAACGGATATGGTGCGCCCGTTAGGCAAGAATGAACAGATAGACCGCTTTCAGTTAGTCTCGTCAGGCCCTTACCTTATTGCACTTCAACCTGTTGCTGAACCCGCTGCAGCGAATACCAGTGCGCTGAGACCATTGGCGCAGCAATACTATATAATGCTGGTGGTCGAGCAGCTGCCGCTGTCTGCTGCATGGCTAATGCCGGTTCTGATCGTGGCACTGATTGGGGGGGGCGTGTTGTTGTTATTCCGCCGTACGGTCACACAGCACCAACAACGTTTGCATATTGATGTCAGCTTGTTAACGCATAAACTGAATCAGCTGCGACATGGTCAGCTTAACGTAAAGGTTGAAGAGCAACTTGTCGGTGAATTAACGCCACTACAACATGAAATTAATGCGTTAGCGTCTGCACAGGCCAGCATGCAGCAACAGCTGCAGAATCAGCAACAGCTGCAGCAACAACAGCTTGAAGCGCTGCAACAGGAACAGGCGCAAACAAAAGCGCAAACCGCGTTAATACAACAGCAGCGCAACCAGCAACTACAACAACTGCAACTACTCGGGCAGAATATACAGCAGTTGCTGGAGCAGAACCTCTGCGCCGATGAATTGACCTGGCAGCTTAATGCGCAATTATTTCTGTTACAACACACCAGTGCAAACACCACGGCAGAGAGCATAAATTTAGCGCAATTTTTGGCTGCACAGGTACCACAGCTGCAAGCTCAGCTGGCCAACCGCAATGTCAGTCTGCAGCTGTTTGAAGCTGCTGATAATTGCCGTTATAACGTAGAATGCTGTGCGCATACCCTGGCTATTTTGCTACAAGCCCTACTGCGTTTGGGCTGTCGTAGCAATGAGGTAAGTGAAATTAGCTTATATGTGCAGCTCAACGCTGAGCAGCGACAGCTGCAACTGACCTTAATTTGTGACGGTGATGGCCTAAGCAGAGCGGTGCGGCAAAAGCTAATGCAAGACACGGCAACCATGCAGCCATGGCAAGATGTCGACATCGCCATTGTCGCCAGTGCCAGGCAAGACTTGGCAGGGGATATTAGCGTGCAGTCGCTTGATGGATTGGGCTGCACCCTTCAGGTCAAACTTGCCCTGACAGCGATCTCGCCCGAAGAAGCGGTAATGTTGCAGCATGTATTGCTATTTGATAACCAGCCGGCAAGGTTAAAAGAGCGTGCTGCCAGCCTGAGTGCCTTAACCGGTTATCTGGCTAGCTGTAATGATCTGGCTGATCTTCAACGAAAAGTGTCATTGCATCAGTATGATGCGGCGATTATTTTCTTACCCGAAGAGGGAAGTGCACCAGCCGAACCTCAACGTTGGCAAGCAATCATGCAAATGCTTAGCCGTTGCCAGCGCGTGCTCTGCTACGCCAGCGCTCAGACGTGCGCAACTTGGCAGCAACTGCTGCAGTTGCCAGTAAGTATTGGCCCATTTTGTCTCCAGCAGTTAACGCAGACGTTGCCACCCGGTGCTGAAGTGCCGAAATTGCTGGTGGTTGATGACAATGCGACTAATCTGGCGTTTATTCGGGTGCTGTTACAGCATCAAACGCTGCAGCTTGAAACCGCCGTAACCGGCGCTGAAGCGATTGAACTTTGTGCTCACCAGCGGTTTGATCTCATTTTACTGGATATTCAGTTGCCTGATATCGCTGGCACTGAGGTGGCACGTCAGTTAAGACAACGGCCGGAGTATCAGCAAACACCCATACTGGCATTTACTGCCCATGCGCTTGATGAAGAAATTAAGCAGTTTTTGCAGGCAGGCATGAACGATGTCATCATCAAACCCTTGGGTGCTGACAACCTAAAGCAGATTATGCATTGGTGCCAATCAGCCTGTAAAACGGATAGTCGTACGTAGCAGGGTTTTTAGTGCATCAAGATAAGCCTGATGTGGTTCCCGCGTAACCAGTGGTAACAGCTCAGCGCCGCTGGCAGTGTATTTGTAATACTGTAATACCACGTTTTTACTGCTAATGGTGCCGGTCAGACTGGTTTGCTGATATTGCCAATGAAGCTGTTGACCATAAGTCAGCTCACCACTTTCAATCTCAGAGCTGTGCAGCAAGCCGATATCAACCAGGCTAAGTATTTGCGGATAAGACAAACCAAACTGGTTCAGGTTTAACACTGCTCTGCTGCGGCCGGTGAGAAAGTGCCACAACGATGGCCGTCGAATGTAACCAAAATAGATACGTGGCGTCGGGTCCTGGCGGGTGCGGCAGCTTAATGCAGCGGCTTGTTGCAGTGCCATAGCTTCTTTTACGCTCATGCGCTTTAGCGTATGCAGGGTTTTTAAGGCAAACTTACCGGGGCTGGCGATTTCACCGGCAAGAATTTTCGCCCACAGCTGCTGCATGCTGGTGTTGGATATATCAAGCGTTAACTCACAAAATTGGGTAAACCAGTCGGGGTCCACTTCCTGGTTAGAGACAGTATCGGGGCAATATTCCAAAGCCTGGGCGATCACACGTTCTAAATTATGTTGCTGGCGCTCACGTTGCATCTGCAGCCGCCGTTCAGCTCGTTCGGCAAGGTTTAAATGGCTGCTTTGTGCCCCTGAACGCGCTGCCAGCTGCTGGTGTTTGTCGTTAAACTGGCCATGCCCGGTTGGCTGTGGTGCAGTTTCTGGCTCTGTCGGTGATACCACACTATTACCCAGCTGCATTTTAGCTAATTGCCGCAAACGTTGTTGGCCGCTGACACTGCTTATCTTTACCATTGCGATGACTGTCCTGAAACTCTTTGCATCGCTATCTTGGCACCGTGGATATTTTGCAGCAAGTTTCGCTTACCGCTTTGCACAAAATAAAATCTGGTATAACTTAGTCTTATCAGGTTTAAGCATGTATATTTAAACGGAATCATTCAATAAGGCTTAATAATGGTGTCAAAAGAAACAGATGAGGATTTTCTGTTTTTAGCAGAAGATGAACCCGTAGCAGCCGCTCAGCAACAAGCACTGGGGGAATGGCACCTGCTAATCGTTGACGATGACGAAGAAATCCACACTGTTACCAAACTTGCACTAAGTGATCTTACTGTGCTTGGTCGTAAGCTTTTGTTTCATCATGCTTATTCTGGCAAGGAGGCGGTCAAGTTTTTGCGGCAGAATCCCAACACTGCCCTGGTGTTATTGGATGTGGTGATGGAGTCGGATGATGCTGGCCTTAAAGTGGTGCAACAAATCCGTGATGAATTATGCATGGACGAGATCCGCATTGTGCTGCGCACCGGACAGCCGGGTTATGCCCCTGAAGAAAGCGTGATCAAAGAATATGATATTAATGATTACAAAACCAAAACCGAATTAACCCGCAGTAAACTGGTTACCTCAATTATAGCTTCGCTACGATCCTACCAGCAGATCCGCACCATTAACCAAAGCCGGCGTGGTCTGGAAAAAATTATTAATGCGGGTGCTAACTTGTTGGAGCAGCATTCACTGCATGAGTTTTCTGAGGGCGTCGTCACACAAATTTCGTCATTAATTGGCTTGCACGCTGAGGGTGTGCTGTGTGCCCAAATTGAAGATGACGGCAGTGCCAGCGAGACGATTTACGTATTAGGTGCTGCCGGCCACTATGCACCTTTTATCAAATGCCAGCTGGAACGGCTGGATAATCCGCGTATAGTGAATCAGATCACCAAGTGTCTGGCAACCCGCCAGCATATCTTTACTGATATGGATACTGTGCTGTATCTGGGTAATGATAAACATAGCGCAGCAGTTTACATAGAAACCAACCGGCCAATTGAAGAGCTTGATCGTCAGCTGATCCAGGTATTTTTAAGTAACATCTCTATCGGCTATGAAAATGTGACACTGTTCCAGCAATTGAAACATGCGGCCTACATTGACCCGCTGACAAAAACACCCAACCGCAATGAATTTATTCAGATCTTACAGGATACCAAGCGTTACGAAGCCGCCAACAATGTTGTGGTGCTAATTGATATTGATCATTTTTCTGACGTCAACGATGGCTTAGGCCAGGATGTTGGCAACGAGTTACTGATTGCCGTAACGCTGAGGCTTATTGAACATTTTGGTGCTTTTGCTCAGTTAGGCCGTATTGGTGCTGACGTCTTTGGCTTGGTTGGGCCTGAGCAAGAGCTTACCCCCGAGCGCTTGCAAGCGGTATTTGAGGTGCCATTTCAGGCCTCAGAACATGCACTGCAGGTAAATGCGACCTTTGGTCTGTGCCGGCTCACCGACACGGCCGAGCAAGGCCTGACCATTTTAAAGCACGTTTACATAGCGCTGAATAAAGCGAAAAAACAGCTTGGGCAAAATTATCAGTATTATCAAGCCGATATGGAAGAGCAAATGGCCGAACGGCTGGCTCTGCTGCGGATGTTGCGACAAGACTTTGCTCATGACCGGTTGCAGCTGTGGTATCAGCCCCAGGTTTCGCTAAACACTCAGCGCGTGGTGGGGATGGAAGCGCTGCTGCGCTGGCCGCAAACCAACGGCCAATTTGTCTCGCCGGCCGTGTTTATTCCATTAGCTGAATATTCTGGTCTTATTGTGGATATTGGTAGCTGGGTACTTGAGCAGGCTTGCCTGCAAATTAAGCAGCTGCAGAAACAAGGTTTTGCTCAGCTGCGAATCGCGGTAAACGTGTCAATGCCGCAATTTAGAAACCATGGCTTTGTGCAATCGGTCATAGATTGTGTGCAGCGCCACCAGATTGCCCCGCAGTTGCTGGAGCTTGAAATCACCGAGTCTGTGGTGATGGACGAACCGAAAATAGTGATAGATGCACTGCAGAAGCTGAAGAATTTTGGTATTAAAGTCGCTATTGACGACTTTGGTATTGGATTTTCTTCGCTCAGTTATCTGCAGCAATTACCGCTGGACCGGATTAAAGTAGACCGCGCCTTTATCCGTGATTTAGATAAAGTGGAAGGTGAGGTAATCGCTGAGACTATTATCAGTCTGGGCAAACGACTACACTTATCTACCATTGCTGAGGGCGTGGAAACCTCCGCACAGGAACAGGCCGTAAAAGCCATGGGCTGTGATGAGGTGCAGGGCTTTATGTATGCCAAACCGATGCCAGCTGCCGAGTTGCTGCTGTTTTTACAGCAGCAAAAGTAATACCCTGCCAAGCTACTTAATAGCATCAGGCCCGCATAACGGGCCTGACGTTTATTGCGGGGCAGAGACTGCCGGTGCCGTAAAGCCGGCCGCCACAACATCATGATGCTGGGGCAGTAACTGTGAAATACTCACCAGCTTAATACCCTGTTGTTGCAGCTTTGGCAGATGCTTGCGTAAAAACTTATGGGTTTGTGGGTACGGGTGTGCAATGGCAATGGCGCTTTGCCGCTTGCGGGCAATATTAATTAAGATCTCCAGTTGCTTAAGCATGGCTGCTTCGTTTTGTTCATTGTCTAAAAAAACCTGCCGGCTTAAGTTGGTGACGCTGAATTGTTTGGCATATTTACTGGCCTGGCTACGTGACGTCGTCAGGCTGTCAACAAAGAACAAATGTCGCTTGCTTAAATACTCCATGGTCCAGGCCATGGCATCGGCTTGTTCGGTATAATAGCTGCCCATGTGGTTGTTAATGCCAATAGCATAGGGTATATCAGCCAATGCTGCTTGCAGGGTTTGTTGCACCTGATGTTTATCCATCTCTACCGTTAAGGCGCCAGGCCCCAGTGCCATGCCGTTGGATGCTTGCATTGGCATATGCAGCATCACGTCTTTGTTGTGCTGAAAGGCATAACGTGCCGCGCGCTGGCCATAAGGCGTATGTGGCAACACAGCAAAGGTTAGCGGGTAGGGCAGGTCAATCAAAGATAAGTCGGTTTTTTGATAGCCAATATCGTCGATGATGATAGCAACACGTGGTGCATCGGCAGCATAGGCGCCAGCCAAAGTGAAGATCCCAAAGATGAAAAACAGTAGTGGTCGCACGTCGTTATTATTCTCGTTCTTGTGTCGTTCGCCCGCTTGTATGCGGTTCGTATCGGCGAAAGTATAAACTGAATTTTGCCACTTTCGCTACGCTTTTAACGCCGGCTTTTTTCCAACCACTGCAGCGGATTAACCGCTTCACCCTTGTCACGAATTTCAAAGTACAGGCCTGCGGTAGCCTGGCCGCCACTCATGCCGGTTAAGGCAATGGTTTCTCCGGCACTGATGCGCGAACCGGGTTGTTTTAGCAAGCTTTGGTTATGGCCATACAGGCTCATGTAGCCTGCACCATGATCCAGCACGATCACCCAGCCATAGCCCTTTAGCCAGTCGGCATAAATAACCTGGCCATCGGCGATAGCTTTTACCGCGTCGCCCTCCCGACCCTGGATCAAGATGCCACGGGCTGGCATACCGCCCTGACGGTTTTCGCCAAAGCGCTGCAGTAAGGTGCCGCTCAGCGGCCAGGTGAGTTGTCCTTTTTGTCGGGTTAAACCGGCTAATTCCCGCGCTTGCTGCGCTACACGGCGCAGCTCTTCCAGTTTTGTCTGCAGGCTGTTCTCGTTCTGGCGCAGATAGTCTAGCTGGCGGCCTTGTTGCTTTAAGGTGTTGCTGAGTTTATCAACCGCTTGTTGTTGCTGTGTTTTAGCCAGCGCCAATTGCTGTTGCTGCTGTTCAAGCATGGTTAGTTGCTGAGCCAGTTGTTGTTGTTTGTCCGTTAGCTCGGTCAGAACCTGTTGTAACTGGCTTATGGTGCTATTGATTTCGGCAAGCTGTTTTAAACGGGCGCGGTTAAAGTACTGGTAATAACTCAGTACCCGCTCCAGTTTGGCGGCGTCCTGTTGATTGAGCAGCATGCGGCTGTAATCATGCTGCCCCAGACTATAGGCGCTTTTGAGTTGCTCTGCCAGCAGTTGCTGCTGCTGCTGTAACTGTTGTTCGAGCGTGCTTTGTTGCGCCAGCAGTTTCTGCTCTTGCTGGCGCAGTTGGCTGATTTGCTGCTCGGTATCGCGTTTTGCATTGGCTGCTGAGGCCAGGGCGCGATCAGATTGCTGCAAAGCCGCTTCTGCTTGTTCCAGCTGCTTTTGCTGCTGCTTTACTTCTCGCTCCGTCAGCTGGATTTGCTGCTGTAGTTTCGCCAGTTCCTGCTCCTGCTGTGTCTGGCTGTACGCAGGTTGCGCAAAGCACAGCAGGGCAGCGCTAAATAGCAGGCAAGGCTTGCAAGTCAGCGTCATCTAGCGCGGTTGCATCAAAATTTTACCCGTCATCTCTGCCGGTACCGGCAGCCCCATCAGGCTTAGCATAGTGGGGGCAATGTCGCTTAAAATACCATCTGGCGTAACAGTAGCTGGCCGGCCAACATAAATAAGCGGCACCGGACCACTGGTATGGGCGGTATGCGCCTGACCTGAGTCAGTGTCGAGCATCATTTCGGCATTACCATGATCGGCGGTGATTAAACACTCACCGCCCACTTCCTGCAGCGCCTTCACCACCCGGCCAATACAGCTGTCGACAGCTTCAACGGCTTTAATTGCGGCCGACATCACGCCGGTGTGGCCGACCATGTCTCCGTTAGGGTAATTACAGATAATGACATCAAAGTCACCACTGTGAATGGCTGCTACCAGCTTGTCGGTCAGTTCTGCAGAGCTCATTTCTGGCTGCAAATCGTAGGTCGCCACTTTAGGCGAGTCGATCAAAATGCGCTGCTCGCCATCAAACAGCTGCTCACGGCCACCACTGAAAAAGAACGTCACATGGGCGTACTTCTCGGTTTCAGAAATTCTCAGCTGAGTTTTACCTTGCTTGGCCAGCCATTCACCCAGCACATTATCCAGGCTTTCTGGCGGGTAAGCACAAGGTGCGTCAATATCGGCAGCGTATTCGGTCAGCATGACAAACCGGCTCAGTTTAGGCCAGTGCTTTCGTTTAAAGCCGGCGAAGTCAGCATCAATAAAGGCACGGCTGAACTGGCGAGCGCGGTCGGCGCGAAAATTCATAAAAATCAGCGCGTCGCCATCGTGCATCTGCACTGGGGTGCCGTTTTGGGTCACAATGGCGGTGGCTTTTACAAACTCGTCGTTTTCGTCACGCTTATAGGCCATCTCCAGTGCTTGCAGCGCATCTGTTGCCTGATAAACGCCCTGGCCCAGGCTCAGTAAATCATAGGCTTGTTCTACCCGGTCCCAACGCTTGTCGCGGTCCATCGCATAGTAACGGCCTACTACTGAGGCAATTTGGCCGCTGCCTGTGCGCGCAAAATGTTGCTGAATTTTTTCCAGTGAGGCTTTGGCGCTGCGCGGTGGTGTATCGCGGCCATCCAAAAATGCATGCAGGTAAATTGGCCCGGCGCCCTGGCGCTCGGCCAGTTCAATCATCGCCAGAATATGGTCTTCATGGCTATGCACGCCACCTGGCGATAACAGCCCCATAATATGCACTGCCTTTTGCTGCTGTTGTGCACTGTTTACGGCATCGACCAACACCGGATTGGAAAAAAAATCGCCGTCGCTGATCGCTTTGGTGATACGAGTAAAGTCCTGATACACCACCCGGCCAGAACCTAAATTAACATGGCCAACCTCAGAGTTACCCATTTGGCCATCGGGTAAGCCCACATCCAGGCCCGAGCCAGAAATTAACGTATGCGGATAATCACGCCATAGCGCATCCATTACCGGTGTTTGCGCCTGGGCGATAGCATTATTGTCAGTCTCTTCGCGGTAGCCCCAGCCATCAAGAATTAATAACACCAAAGGTTTTTTGCCACTTGTCATGCTAGCTCCGGCTTTGTCAGCGAAAAAAAGAGAGGTTATCTTACCGAAATCTGGATAATTCTCCAGCCCCATGCATGGGCTTATCGCGTTTCAGGGCTGCTTTTAATCAGCAAACTCAGTATACTCAGCGCTGGTTTTTTTAAGCGTAAGCAGAGTAAATATGCAGCAGTATATTGAGTTTTTTTCCAATCATCCGATCCTAAGCGCAGTTTGGGTTGTGCTGTTTGTGATGTTAATGGTCAGCATAATTAAATCGCGTTTCTCCGCGGTTAAGCAACTAAGCCCAACTGAGCTAACCCTGCAAGTTAACCGTGACGATGCTGTGGTGATCGATATCCGCGCCGAGGCCGATTTTGCCAAGGGCCACATTACCGGCGCCCGTCAACTGGCACTGAGTGATATTGAAAAACAGCAACTGGCCGGGCTTGAAAAACACAAAGCGCAACCCATTATTGTGGTATGTCAGGCCGGAATGACGGCACAAAAAGCAGCTGCCAGCCTTATTAAGCAAGGTTTTAGCAAGGTGTCAGTACTGCAAGGTGGCATGAGTGGCTGGACTGGCGCCAGTTTACCGGTGGTTAAAAGTAAGAGGTAATGATGTCGCAGGTGACTATTTACACCAAAGCCTATTGTCCTTATTGTGTTCGCGCTAAGTCAGTACTGGACAATAAAGGCGTAAGCTATACCGAACTGCGTATCGATGAGCAGCCAGAACTGCGTCCCCAGATGATTGAACGTGCCAATGGGCGCAGCACAGTGCCACAGATTTTTATCGGTGAGCGCCATATTGGCGGTTGCGATGATATGTTAGCGCTTGATGCCAGCGGGCAACTCGATCCTTTATTACATAAATAACTACAGTAGGAATTATCATGGCCGAACAACAAGCAAACGGCGTTGCAACTGAGCAGCAAGGTTTACAATTTGCAATCCAGCGTATTTTTGTTAAAGACATTTCTTTCGAAGCACCTAACGCGCCGGCTATCTTTCGCAAAGAGTGGAAACCGGAAGTCAAGCTAGACCTAGATACCCGTAGCGAAAAGCTGGAAGACAACGTTTACCAGGTGGTGCTGTCATTAACCGTCACCACTACAGTAGAAGGCGAAACGGCGTTTTTATGTGAAGTGCAGCAGGCCGGTATTTTCTCTATTGGTCAGTTAGAAGACGCGCAAATGGCACATATGCTGGCATCATTCTGCCCTAATATGTTGTTCCCTTATGCCCGTGAAGCCGTGTCTAACCTAGTTAACCGTGGCACCTTCCCGCAACTGAATCTGGCACCGGTTAATTTTGATGCCTTGTTTGCCCAGTATGTGCAAAAACGCCAGGCTGAAGCTCAGGCAGTAAAGGCTGACGCTTAAGCAATGCAGCCTTCAGCTATTGCTGTGCTCGGAGCGGGGTCTTATGGCACCGCTCTGGCAATTTGTCTGGCCCGTAACGGCAATACCATCAGCCTATGGGGTCGCAATAGCGACGACATGGCACAGATGGCCGCGCAGCGTATTAATCAGAAATACCTGCCGGACATTGCCCTGCCAGACAGTTTGCAGCTGACCGCCGATCTGGCCGCTGCTGTATCCAGTAGCCGCGATATTCTGGTCGTGGTGCCAAGCCATGCCTTTGCCGATACGTTACGGCAGATAAAGCCACTGTTACGAGCTGATGCGCGAGTTGCCTGGGCAACAAAAGGCTTGGAGCCAGAAACCGGTCGCTTACTGCAGGATGTGGCGCGCGAAATTTTAGGTGAACAGGTGTCACTGGCGGTGCTGTCGGGCCCTACCTTTGCCAAAGAGATGGCGATGGGTTTGCCAACGGCCATTTCACTGTCATCAACTGATGCTGACTTTATCCGCCAGTTGTCCGATTTATTGCACTGTGCTAAGAGCTTTCGTGTGTACACCAACCCGGATTTTATCGGTGTGCAACTCGGTGGAGCGGTGAAAAACGTTATCGCTATCGGCGCCGGTATGGCCGATGGTATCGGCTTTGGTGCCAATGCCCGTACGGCGCTAATTACCCGCGGTTTAACTGAGATGTGCCGCTTAGGCTGTGCCTTAGGGGCAAAGAAAGACACCTTTATGGGCATGGCCGGCCTTGGCGATTTAGTGCTGACCTGTACCGACAACCAGTCGCGCAATCGACGCTTTGGTTTATTACTCGGGCAGGGCAAACCTGTCGCCGAAGCCATGCATAGCATTGGTCAGGTGGTTGAAGGGTATCGCAACGCCAAAGAGGTGTTTAATTTGGCGCAGCGGGTTGGTGTTGAAATGCCCATCACAGAGCAAATCTACCAAGTGCTGTATCAGGGCAAAGATGTCAAACTGGCCGCACTGGATTTACTCGGCCGTGAGAAGCGCGACGAAATCAGCTAACCTGTTTTCGCACCAATTTACTCTCTTTTGCCAGCAGCAGCGGGATCTCAGCTGCTGGCAAAGCTTTACTAAATAAGTGGCCAAGTAAAATATCGCAACCCATTACATGCAGCAAATAGGCTTGCATTTCGTTTTCAATACCACTGGCAATCACATCTAACTGTAAGTAAGACGCCAGCCTGATCATATTTGCAGTGATATTACGCTGCTGCTCATTATGCTCCATATCTTTAATGTACGAGGCGGCAATTTTCAGCCCGTGCAGCGGAAATTGTTTCAGCACCGATAGCGATGATACGCCAGTACCAAAGTTATCCAGTGTCAAATGCAGGCCCATCTGGGCCAGTTGCTGCAAGTTAGTGTTAACGACACTGTCGGCTTCTAACAGTAATGGTTCTTCAATTTCAAATTCAAATTGTTCTGCTGTTAAACCACAGTGCTGCAACTGCGCGGCAATTTGGCTGACAAATTGCGCTTGTTTAAGGCTCAGGCTGGAGATATTCAGACACATACGGCCACGGCTAATGTCTGTTTGCTGCCAGCGTAACAGCTGTTCACAGCATTTTTGAAATACCAGCAGGTCCAGTTGCACAATAAAGCCGGTTTCATCGGCCAGGGTGAGAAAGTGTTGTGGTAATAGCACGCCACGGCGCGGATTGTGCCAACGCAGCAATGCCTCATAGCCAACGATACGGTTGCTGCCAATACTGTAACGCGGCTGATAGTACAGCTCAAACTCATCGCGCTGTAGCGCTTTGTGCAGCTCAACCTCTAATGTCAGATATTCCGGAGCGCGCTGCTGTATAGCTCGGCTGGCAAAAGCCAGCTGGCTATCACCGGTTTTACTGGCTTGCTGCAAAGCCGCATTCGCGGCGACCAGTAACTCAGAAGCATGCTGACCATCATTAGGATAGATGCTTATGCCTACCAGTGTTTGTAGCGCCAGTCCCGGGTTAAACCCCGCCGACTCACTCAAGCTAAGCAGCTTATGTCCTAACCGGTTCAGCGTAATTTCGGTATGCGCGCCGCATAGCTGGTGGGGGACAACAACAGCAAGAGTATCGCTATTGTAACGGGCAGTCATACATTCAGGGCCGGCTAATTGCGCCAGTGACTTTGCCAATATTGGCATCGCTTGGGGCAGGGTAATGTTAGGGTTCACTGGTCGCTCACCGAGCAGTTGACTAAACTTAACCAGCATTAGCGCGAAGTTAGGCTGGCGTTTACCGGATAACTGAATGCAGCTGTGCAGGTATTCGTTCAGCAGCAAGGGGCTTAATAAGCCGGTTTGCGGATCGCGCAGAGTATCTTGCTCCAGCTGCTGTTGCTGCTGTTTCAAATCGTCAATATTACGCGCCAATAACAGGTATTGCGCTGGCGTGTCATTAAGGCGGGTAATGGCCACAGATAACGCCAGCCGCTTGCCAGCAGTTAGCTCAAGCCAGGCTTCACCAAGCCAATTATCACCGGGTTGCAAGTGCGACAGTAGTAAACTGTTGCCCTCAGGCTGAAGATACATCGGTAACTTATTGTCGTCGGTAACGCCTGCAGCAGTAAGTGAGACATTTTTATATTGCGGCGTTAAACTGGCATCCAGCACGGCAATGTAATCATCGCAGCGCTGTAAAAACTGGTTAAGTTGTTGCTGCTTAAGGTCAAGTTGTTGATAACGTGATTTAAGCTTCAAATTGTATAGGGCTAGCACGGAGATGACCGGTAGGCTCAGTAGCAGTGCAGCTAAAGGTAAGTTCGAGACAATAGCTTCAAAGGCCGCAGCGGCAGAAAAACAGGGCAGTAGCCCAGCCAGGGGCAACCAGCGAAAGCTTGGCATGGTGTCGACATCCTTGTAATCGAGCAAAGCGCCATTAACTATAGCTGCAGCTAGGGCAATTAGGCAAATTGTAGGTCGGCTTAACTGCGGGCGCCGGCAAAACCTAACTGACGCCAGGATTCATAGACAAATACGGCTACGGCATTAGATAAATTCATCGAACGGCTGTGCGCTGTCATTGGAATGCGCAGCCAATGCGCCTGCGGCAGTTGTTGCAGCACTTCTGGCGGCAAACCGCGGCTCTCCGGGCCAAAAATTAACGTGTCGCCAGTCTGATAGTTGACTTCGCTATGGCCGGTGCTGCCCTTAGTGGTGCAGGCAAACATGCGTCCAGGTGCGACCTCGCTAACAAAAGCGGCAAAATTGGCGTGGCGTTTAACCGGGGCAAACTCGTGGTAATCTAATCCGGCGCGCTTTACCCTTTTGTCATCCCAGGCAAACCCCAGTGGCTCGATTAAATGCAGCTGAAAACCGGTGTTAGCACACAAGCGGATAATATTGCCGGTATTGGGCGGAATTTCCGGTTCAAATAACACGATGTTTAGCATAACAAACTCCTGATGTCAGCGCCGCTCAGTTTACCAGATCAGCGGTTAGCTGCCAGTGAGGCAAGAAAAACATTTATCGCCCGCACAGCCTGCTGGCGGATACTGTCCTGCTCCATAAAAATCTCATGCCGCGCAGCGGGCAGGCAAACTTTCTGCCGCAGTAGTGACTTGGGTAGCTGTTGGTACCATAGATCCTGTGCATAATTGCTGACCACTTTGTCGGCACTGGCTTGCAGTAGCAGCACAGGTATTTCCCACTGGCTTGCCGTTTGCTCAATCCTGCGCATAGCGGCTATGGCGGCACTGACCCAAGCGGTAGTTACGCCGCCCAATCTGGCTTCTGGCTGTTCACGAAACAGCAGATTAAGCCAGCGGTAGCGCTCTGCACAGCTGGTGAGCGGGTTATTGATAAACGCTTTTTCGCGGTAGTTAGTCTGGCCAGGAAAATACCAGGGCGTCTTACTGAACCGGCGGTTAAGTGCGCCAAAGGCCAGCGCCAGGCTTTCGGCCAGCCGGGCCGGTACCAGGCCGGTATAAATACCAAACATCGGCGAGGCAAAAATAGCTGCAGCAAACGGATGCGTATAGCGCTGCATATAGCCGGCTAAAATGGCGCAGCCCATCGAATGCCCCAGCGCCAGATAGTCTTGATGGCCTGACGGCTGCACGATATGGCGGATAAACAGATCGAGATCCTGCTGATACAAGCTGAAGTCTGCAACATAACCTTTGTCTGGGTTCGCCAATTCCCGCCCAGACAACCCCTGGCCACGGTGGTCGAGCAAATAGACACTGTACCCCGCTTGCACCAACTCATAGCATAACTCAGCATACTTGACCGCCATTTCCATACGGCCGCTGCTAATGACAATAGCGTGATGTGCGCCTGGCGTGCGGTGGGCATAGTAATGCAGTGGTAAATCACCATAGCCGGTTAAAACACCGCATTGCAGGCTTTGCCAGAACGGCTTTAGCCGCGTTGGCCAATCCTGCAGCAGGCTGCCAGCCTGGCCTAAAACAGAAATCAATGGAAAGTCAGCTGTGTCAGTTTTCACTCTCGGGGTATCCGACCAAAGGTTAAACCGCGCTAGTGTAGCGGTAAGCGCAGCCTGACACAAAGGCCGCCGCTGCGCTGATTCGATGCCGTCACACTGCCATCATGCTGGCGCACTATTTGCGCCACTATCGCCAGCCCCAGGCCGGTGCCGCCGCTGTCATGTTCGCGATTGCTGGACAAGCGGTAAAATGGCTGAAAAATAGCGCTTAACTGGCCCTCATTAATGCCGGGGCCCTGATCGCAGATGTCTAACTGACAATAATCTGCCAGCAGTTTTAACTGACAGCTTATCGCGCTGTTGGCCGGGCTGTATTTAATGGCGTTACGTAAAATATTCTCTATTGCCCGTGCCAGCAGGTGGCTATCGGCATTGATGATTAGCTCCGCCGGAGCACTTAGCTGCAGTTGCTGTTGTTTGGCGTCAGCCTCTACCTGGTTAACGGCAATAATTTCAGCAAGTAGCGAAGGCAGATCAAATGGCGCTTTACGCAGTTGGTATTGTCCGGCATCCAGTCTGCTGTAAGTCAGCAGCTCATCGAGCATGGCATCCAGCCGGTCCAGCTCTTGTTTTAACCTTGGCATTTGTGCCAGATTCTGCTGCCGCTCGGTCAAACCCAGTGCCAGCTGGGCACGTGCCAGCGGTGAGCGCAGCTCGTGCGAAATATCGCGCAATAAACGCTGTTGATTCGTCAGCAGTGCACTGATGCGCTCTGCCATGGTGTTAAAACTGTGGCCGAGCTGGCCCAGCTCATCTTGTCGTTTTACCAGATGCTGTACCCGGCTATCGAGCTTGCCATCGGCGAACGCTAAGTTACGCTGCAGTAATTCGCGGAGCGGCCGCGAAATCGACACGGCCAGAATAAAACTGGCGATCGCGGAAATGACTAACGTAAGCAGCAGCAACACATGCTGAGGAATGGTGTTTAACCGCCACCAGGGCTGTGGCGGACGTTGGCGTTTTTGATACAGCGCCAGTTGATCGTTACCTATTTGTAGTAAAAAGGGGCCGGCTAGGGAGGTGTTGTGATGTTTAAGCCAGCGCGGCCGCGTCAGCTGGGACAATTCTGTTAACCAGTTCTGGTCAAAATCGCGCGGTAATAAATCGGCTGTCAAGATGGTATGGCTTTGTGCATCGACCACCAGCCAGCGCTGAGGATTATCCTGTTGCAGGCGGCTTAACAACTGTTGCGTCGTCTCAACGCCGGCAAAACGCTGCAATTGCTGCTGTAGCTGTTGCTGAATGCTCAAGGGCAGCCGACGGATCTCTGTTGGCTCGGTCAGTGCTCGCGACAGCGCCAAAGTGGCAAATACTGCGGTGAGTAACACCAGCCAGAACCAGATAAAAATGCGGCCGGCCAGGTAGCGAAACGGGTTTAATTTGCTTAGCACCGGCATTATTCGCCACCGACAAATAAATAGCCACTGCCGCGCAGGGTTTGAATTTTTTCATCGCTGGCAAAAGGGGCAATTTTTTTGCGGATATTACTGATATGCATATCCAGGCTGCGGTCGTACATTTGCAAGCGTTTGCCCAGCACTTCGCGGCTCAGCTCGTCTTTGCTGACCAGCTCGCCAGCACGGCGCATCAACATCTCCAACAGTTGAAACTCGGTTGCGGTAAGGCTTACCGGCTGGCCATTACAGCTTAACTGGCGGTTATGTGGGTTAAGCACCAAACCGTTTTGCTTAAGAATGTTGTGGCTGTTGTCCTGCGGGGTGCGCGTTAATTCTACCCGGCGTATTATTGCCTTGATGCGCGCGACCAGCTCCCGTGGATTAAAGGGTTTAGCCAGATAGTCGTCGGCTCCCAACTCCAGGCCAACAATTCGGTCTACGTCATCACCGCGCGCGGTCAGCATTAGTACCGGGCAGTAGTGACCTTCGCGCAGGGCTTTAAGCACGGCTAAACCGTCCATTACCGGTAGCATCACATCCAGCAGGATCAGATCATAAGCTGTTTGCTGGGCCAGTGTCAGGCCGGTTTTGCCATCATGGGCGGCGTCAAAGCTAAAGCCATCCAGTGCCAGATATTCCGCCACCAGCTCACACAGCCCGGTATCGTCATCAATCATTAAAATTGCCGGCATTATTCCTCCTTACTGCTGTGGTCAGTGTACGTAAAATCGGTGCTGGCGCGCAGCCCTTTACGTAATCTTTACCTGCTCTTTGCGTTACTTTGCACAAGGTGTTTTAAGCTAATGTTGTCTTAAACACCGGAGTAACGCTAATGAGAGCAACACAACTGATTTTTGCCTTAAGTATGTTTACCGCTGCAGGCGTAGCTGTAGCCGGGGTTCCGGCAAAACAAGCAGATGCACAGCACCAGGCTGTCAGCCATCAGACCAAAGATGCCAAGCATAACAGGCAGCACGGATTTGGCCTAAAACGTGCGCTGGCCCGGTTAGATTTAACCGATAGTCAACAGCAGCAAATTAACCAGTTAATACAGCAACACCGCAATGAGCGCGCTAGCAAAGCTGATGGTGGTAAAGCTGATAGTAAAGCAGAGATTCGCGCCAGCCATCAACAATTAAAAGCGCTGATGGCGGCCGATCAGTTTGATGAAGTCGCTGCACGGCAGTTGTTAGAGCAGCGCCAGCAAGCAAAACTAGAGCGACAACTGGCTGGGATGAAACTGCGCCATGACATTATGCAGCTGTTAACAGAGGAGCAACGCCAGCAACTGCAGCAGATGCAGTTACAGCGCCGGCATAAACATCAAGGCCGCCAGCCAGGCTAAGTTGTTTCTGGTTTCTAGTTTCGGCCAGCGCAATGCAGCGCTGGCGGCTTAGTCTATATCCAGCTCTTTTAACTTGCGCGTTAGCGTATTGCGGCCCCAACCCAGGCGTCTGGCCGCTTCTTGCTTATGGCCATGGGTAAATTGCAACGCTTGCTGCAGTACAGTGCGCTCAAATTCCGGCGCGGCTTGCGCCAGGATATTTTCCTCACCCGCATTTAACTTCTGGCTAATCCAACCTGCCAGCATATCTTGCCAGCTATGAGCCTGGCCATTCGCGGCTACTGCAACAGGTTTTGCCACAGTGCTTAGCTCCGGCGGTAAGTCGGCGACGACTATGTGTTTACCACTAGCCATAACAGTGAGCCAGCGACAGGTATTTTCCAGCTGGCGCACATTGCCTGGCCAGTCCAGCTGACTTAAAAACTGTTCAGCCTCTTTGGTCAGGGTTTTCGCTTCCACGTTCAGCTCTTTTGCTGCCTGTTGCAGAAAGTGCTGGGCCAGTTTGGCAATATCCTGCCTACGCTCTTTAAGTTGTGGCAAATGGATGCGGATCACATTCAGACGATGAAACAAGTCCTCTCGAAACTTACCTTCGCTAACCAGCTGCTCTAAATCCTGATGAGTCGCAGCGATAATACGCACATCGACACTCACAGCCTGATGGCCGCCAACACGATAAAACTGGCCATCAGCGAGCACCCTTAGCAGCCGGGTTTGTACATCCAGAGGCATGTCGCCAATTTCATCGAGAAACAGGGTGCCGCCATCGGCTTGCTCAAAGCGGCCTTTGCGCAGGTTGTTGGCACCGGTAAAAGCACCTTTTTCATGGCCGAACAGCTCAGACTCAATTAAGTCTTTTGGAATAGCCGCCATATTCAGTGCAATAAACGGCTGCTCAGCACGTGGACTGTGTTTATGCAGGGCCCTTGCTACCAGTTCTTTGCCGGTACCGGACTGACCGTTAATCAGCACACTGATACTGGAGCGGGCCAGCCGGCCAATAGCACGAAACACTTCCTGCATCGCCGGCGCTTCACCGATAATTTCCGGTGACAGGGCAGCGGCTGTGGCTTGCGGCTTGGGTTGACGTGCCTTGGCATGCTCCAGCGCGCGGCTAATCAGTGCCACAGCATCGTTAACGTCAAACGGTTTAGGTAAATATTCAAAGGCGCCGCGTTTAAACGCATTTACTGCGCTGTCTAAGTCAGAGTGGGCCGTCATAATAATGACCGGTAGCTCTGGCGACAGCTCTTGTAACCGGCTGAGCAATGCCATGCCGTCTGTGCCGGGCATACGGATATCGGACACCACGACTGCCGGGGTGTCGTATTCTAACCGCTGTAACATTAAGTCGGCAGAGGCATAGCTTTCACACAAAATGTCCGCCCGGGCCAGGGCTTTTTCCAGCACCCAGCGGATAGAATTATCGTCATCAATTATCCAAACGGTATGACTCATCAGTTCAATCCTCAGTGTCGGCAATGGGCAGGTAAAGGGTAAATTCGGTATGGCCAGGCCAGCTGTCGCAATCAATCCAACCGCCATGCTGGTGGATCAGTGTTTGCGCGATGGATAGTCCCAGGCCAGTGCCACCGGCTTTACCACTTACCATAGGGTAAAACAGCGTATCTTTAATGTCGTTGGGAATACCGGGGCCATTGTCGGTAACCCTAATCATCGCTACCAGTTTATAGCGTTTACCATGCAAGGTGTGTTGGTGTAATACCCGGCTTTGCAGGCAAATAGCCGGTTGTTTTGTTTGGCTTAATGCCTGCTGGGCATTGCGCACTATATTTAGTAATGCTTGCTGCAACAGCTCTGGGTCAAAGGCGAAATCGGGAATGCTGGGGTCATAATCACGGCTAAAGCTGACTTGTGCCGGGTTGTCCATTAGTGCCAGCTGGCGTACCTGTTCTATCATCTGGTGCAGGTTGCTGCTTACCCGTTGTGCCGGCCGGTAGGGGCCAAGCAGCCTATCGACCAGATTACGTAAACGGTCGGCCTGGGCGATAATCAATTGAGTATATTCGGTCAACTCTGCCGGCAATGAGTCTTCCAGTAACTGTGCAGCACCGCGCAGGCCGCCTAAAGGGTTTTTAATCTCATGTGCCAGGCCGCGGATTAACTCTCGTGCCGCTAAATGCTGGTGTTGTTGCAGGCTCTCCAGGCTGATTTTGCGTTGTTGTTCAACCTGGCGGACCTCGAGCAGCAAATGATCGGCGGGCTGCTCGCTTAAGGTGGCAGCAATATCCAGCAGTAAATGGCGGCCATCAGCCAGTACTGCTTGTACATCACTGACACTGAAACCTTGCCGGCTGCTAAAGGCAGCATGAAAATGCGCCGGGCTAATATCGATATGTTGAAATAATGCCGGGAAATATTGCTCCGACAGGCGTTTCTCACCCAAGCCCAGCACAGCGCAGCAAGCGGTATTAAAATAGCGGATCTGTAAGCCGGTATCGAGCAGCATAACGGCAGTCGTTAGCTGCTCGGTGATCTGTGTATGTAGCTGTGCTGTTGTATCTCGTGTCACTGTACCACCTTTTGCACCAAATTGGTGCTATTGGCTGACAGTGTAATTCAGTTGCGCCTGAATTGCCTAACCGATGCACTAATTTGGTGAAATTACCGAAGCTCTATGTAGATAGAAGGTTGTTACAGGACTAACTGCAATTATCTTGCCGTTTTGGTCGAATAATTCCATTTGCAATGTATGCTCGCCACGCTCTATATCACGCAAAATAAACACGGCATTATTTTGTGGTTCAGTTTGTGCTTTGCCATCTATTAATAGTCTGACACGTAATCCGCGTTCAAACATCGGGCTGATTTTACCGGAGACATATACCGAGCCGGTATTGTCGCGCACTGTACCCTGATGTTCAGGTTGCACAATCTCTACAGTAAAAGATTCTGTAGCGGCTTTTTTGGTATTGGGTAGGGTAGGGTCTGTTGCGGCCATAATATTTGCGCGGCTGGACAGCGTGAGCTCTTCAGAATCAGCCTGTGGACTGTCGGAAAACACTAACACACCATTTGCATCACGGCTGACAAACACCTTTTTGCTTTCCTGGGCACTTACCGCTGTTGCTGCAAACAACAATACTAAAATAAACAATATCTTATTCATGTTGTAGTCCATCAAAATTTTATTCTTATTATTGTTGTTCCATAGCGTTACTCTAGCTTGCTTCAGGGCTTTTTTCTACAAAAAAAAAGCTCACCGCAGTGAGCTTTATTTAATATACAAATTTAAAACCGCATTAAACGCTGTAGTACAGTTCAAACTCTAACGGATGCACTGCTACCGCAACACGGCGGGCTTCAGCACGCTTCATGTCAATGTAGGCATCAATCATTGCGTCAGACATTACGCCACCTTTAGTGAAAATAGCGCGGTTCTTATCCAGTTCGTTTAACGCCTCTTCCAGTGAAGTTGCCACTTGTGGAATGTTGGCCGCTTCCTCTGCTGGTAAGTCGTATAAATCTTTATCCATCGCATCGCCTGGGTGGATCTTATTCTGGATACCATCCAAACCCGCCATCAGCTGAGCCGTAAAGGCCAGGTATGGGTTTGCTGCCGGATCCGGGAAGCGACATTCAATACGACGGGCTTTCGCGCTCGGTACCAGTGGAATACGGATTGATGCTGAACGGTTACGGGCTGAGTACGCCAGCATAACCGGTGCTTCAAAGTGCGGAACTAAACGCTTATAAGAGTTAGTAGAAGGGTTAGTAAAGGCATTAATGGCCTTTGCGTGCTTGATAATGCCGCCGATGTAATACAGTGCCAGCTCAGATAAGCCAGCATATTTGTCACCGGCAAACAGGTTAACACCGTCTTTTGCCAATGACTGGTGGCAGTGCATGCCTGAACCGTTATCACCTACCAGCGGTTTTGGCATAAAGGTAACCGTTTTGCCGTACAGGTGGGCAACGTTATGAATAACGTACTTTAACTGCTGAATTTCATCGGCTTTTTTCGTCAGGCTGTTAAAGCGGGTAGCGATTTCGTTCTGACCTGCAGTGGCCACTTCGTGGTGGTGAGCTTCAACAGTCTGGCCCATTTCTTCCAGCACCATACACATGGCGCTACGGATATCGTGGCCTGAGTCTACTGGTGGTAACGGGAAATAACCGCCTTTTACGCCTGGACGGTGGCCTTTGTTACCATCTTCGTACGATGTACCAGAGTTCCAGGCCGCTTCAGTTGAGTTAATTTTGAAGAAGGAGCCTGACATGTTGGTTTCAAACCGGATATCGTCAAACATGAAAAACTCTGGCTCTGGGCCAAACAACACAGTGTCTGCAATACCGGTAGACTTTAAGTATTCTTCAGCGCGCTTGGCGATAGAGCGCGGGTCACGATCGTAGCCTTGCATGGTGCTTGGCTCAATAACATCACAAGTGATGTTTAGCGTGGTTTCTTCAAAGAATGGGTCCAGCACGGCAGTACTTGGGTCTGGCAACAGGATCATGTCTGAGTCGTTAATGCCTTTCCAGCCGGCGATTGATGAGCCGTCAAACATTTTACCGTCTTCAAAAAAGTCTTCAGTGATTTGGTTCACCGGCACGGTAACATGCTGCTCTTTACCTTTAGTATCGGTAAAACGTAAATCAACAAACTTTACTTCATTTTCTTTAATTAAATTCAGTACAGATGATGCAGACATGCATTCCTCCAAATTGACCTGTTTTGAACTGTTTTTGCGGTGTTGCGCCATTAAATGCCAATTGCATGCCACTTTATTAAAGTGTTGATTTTAAAAGGCATGAGTTGATTTCTGCTCACGCAAAGACATAGCCTTGCACCAAAATGGAGCCATGCTGCCTTATTGTGGTGCAATTGTTGCCGTCCTAAGTGTAGCGGCTGCATGCCATGCTGTGAAAAAAAATGAGCGAAACTGCTAATGCGGTTTTTCTTTCCACTGAAAAACAGAGTAGAATATGCGCCCTTTCGTTTCAGTTCGTATTTGCCTGGTGGTCATTATGGTCATCTAGTGCCACAGAGGATAAGTTACATGAGCGTTACCGCGACAAATTTAGAAAAGCTGCGCAACATTGCCATTATTGCGCACGTTGACCATGGTAAAACCACTTTGGTTGACAAACTGCTGCAGCAGTCTGGCACCTTCGACGCCCGTGCCAAAATGCAAGAGCGTGTGATGGACTCTAACGCGCAGGAATCTGAGCGCGGTATTACTATCCTGGCAAAAAACACCTCAGTGCGCTGGAACGGCTACCACATTAATATTCTGGACACGCCCGGCCACGCCGATTTCGGTGGTGAAGTAGAGCGGGTTCTGTCAATGGCAGACTCGGTATTGCTGCTGGTTGACGCAGTAGACGGCCCCATGCCACAAACCCGCTTTGTAACACAAAAAGCGTTCGCACATGGTTTAAAGCCCATAGTGGTAGTAAACAAGATTGACCGCCCGGGTGCTCGCCCAGATTGGGTTATCGATCAGGTATTTGACCTGTTTGACAACTTAGGTGCTACTGATGAGCAGCTGGACTTCCCAATTGTTTACGCTTCAGCGTTAAACGGCTGGGCTACGCTGGATTACAACGAGCCGAAAACCGACATTAACGATTTGTTCCAGGCTATTGTTGATCACGTAGCGCCACCGGCAGTAGAACTGGACGGCGAAACACAGCTGCAGGTGTCACAGCTGGACTACTCCAGCTACCTGGGCATTATCGGTATCGGCCGTATTAAACGCGGTAGTTTAAAGCCAAACCAGCAGGTCACTATTGTGAGTGCTGATGGCAGCAAACGTAATGGTAAAGTGGGCCAGGTATTTGGCTACTTAGGTTTAGAGCGGGTAGAGACTACTGAAGCCACCGCTGGTGATATCGTTGCCTTTACCGGTTTGGGTGAACTGAAAATTTCTGACACCATTTGTGCGACCAGCAAAGTAGAGGCCTTACCTGCACTGCAGGTAGATGAGCCTACCGTAACTATGACGTTCCAGGTAAACACCTCACCTTTTGCTGGTAAAGAAGGTAAGTTTGTTACTTCACGGCAAATTTTAGAGCGTTTACAGCACGAACTGAAGCACAACGTCGCGCTACGAGTAGAAGAAACCGACGATGGCGACAAGTTTAAAGTGTCAGGCCGGGGTGAGTTACACCTGGGTGTACTAATTGAAAATATGCGCCGTGAAGGTTTCGAGCTGGCGGTATCGCGGCCGGAAGTTATCATGAAGACCGTCGATGGCGTGAAGATGGAGCCGATGGAAAACGTGACCATCGACTGTGAAGAGCAGCATCAGGGTTCTATTATGGAACGCATGGGTGAGCGTAAGGCTGAAATGACCAATATGCAGCCTGACGGTAAAGGCCGTATCCGTATGGACTTCACCATGCCAAGCCGCGGCTTAATCGGTTTCCGTACTGAATTTATGACTATTACCTCAGGTACCGGTCTGATGTACCACAGCTTCGATCACTACGGCGAGCACAAAGGCGGTTCTATCGGCCAGCGTACTAATGGCGTGATGATTTCTAATGCCATGGGTAAAGCGGCCGGTTACGCCATTTTCTCGTTGCAGGAACGTGGCCGCATGTTTATCAGCCACGCCGAAGAGGTATACGAAGGTCAGGTGATCGGTATTCACAGCCGCAGCAATGACTTAACGGTTAACTGTTTAAAAGGCAAACAGTTAACCAACGTGCGGGCCTCAGGTACTGACGAAGCCATTAACCTGGTGCCGCCAATTCGCTACACGCTGGAGCAGGCGCTTGAGTTTATCGACGATGACGAGCTGGTAGAAGTGACACCAAAATCTATCCGTATCCGTAAGCGTCATTTAACTGAAAGTGACCGTAAGCGCGCCAGCCGCAGCGCTGATTAACACCGTACAGTAATGATTAGGGCCAGCCTTAGCGCTGGCCTTTTTTATGCTCTGAGCATAGGACCTTTGCTGGTTGCTAGCGTTATTTTCTTGTATTCTCTGCATTTAAGCTTATCAGGGAGGCAATATGCAGCGCGATTGGCAGTCTTATCTTCATACCGCTCTGAGGTTTGTCCGGCTGTACGCCCAACGCTGCCAGCAGGATCAGATTGGTATGATTGGCGGCTACCTGGCCTATATCTCTTTATTGTCGCTGGTTCCGCTGGTGGCGGTAATGTTCTCAATGCTTAAAGCCTTTCCGATGTTCAGTGAATTTCGTCAGGACATTGAAGCTTTTGTTTACGCTAATGTTATTCCCTCGCGCGGTGAGGAAATTCAGGCCTATGTCAGCCAGTTCATCGGTAACACCGGTGGCATGACGGCAGTTGGGGTGTTGGCGCTGGTCGGTGTGGCCTTGTTGCTTATTCACAATATTGACAAAACACTGAATAAAATCTGGCGGGTGCAGCGCAGACCCCGGCCAATTATTTCGTTTTCAATTTATTGGATGATCCTAACGCTGGGGCCGATACTGTTTGGTTCTTCTATTGCTGTTACTTCTTATCTTGTCAGCCTGACACGGTTTGCTGATGATTACACCCCAGGCTTTTCTACGGTGTTATTAGGGCTGGTGCCTTATCTGATGTCGTTAGTGGCGTTTTTCATTCTGTATTTGCTGGTGCCAAATATTAAAGTGCGCGCCCGTCATGCGTTTTGGGGTGCGCTGTTGGCGACGTTATTGTTTGAATTGTCCAAACGCGGTTTTGCCCTTTATGTCACCCATTTCCCGGCTTACGATACGCTGTATGGCGCGCTGGCGCTGGTGCCGATCTTATTTGTTTGGGTGTATTTATGCTGGCTGGTGGTGTTGTTGGGGGCAGAGCTTACTGCGTTATTACAACAACTGGCGGCGGATACACCACCTGCTGCGCCGGACGATCCGGATCAGCGTGAAGACAATTCAGAGGTAAGTCGTTAACATGAAAGCATTAATTCAGCGGGTTAGCTCGGCAGCAGTGCGGGTTGACACTGAAGTTGTCGGGGAAATAAGCCGGGGGTTACTGGTGCTGTTGGGTGTTGAAGCTGAGGATAGCGAAGCAGACATAGCGAAATTAGCGCACAAGGTATTGCATTATCGCGTATTTGCCGATGCCAACGGAAAAATGAACTTAAATGTGCAGCAGGCTGGCGGCAGCCTGTTGGTGGTATCACAGTTTACGCTGGCGGCGGATACACAATCGGGCCTTAGGCCCAGCTTTACCCCAGCGGCAACACCGGATAAAGCCCGTGCTTTTTACCAGGCTTTTATCGATCATTGTCAGGCGCAGGGGCTTACTGTCGCCACCGGCCGCTTTGGCGCCGATATGCAGGTCAGCCTGGTCAATGATGGTCCGGTAACCTTTTTACTGCACAGCTGATTTTGCAAGGAGACACTATGCGACACTGGCAACTGCGTACTCCGCAAACGGCGGATGAGTGGCAGCAGTATTATCAGTTGCGCTATCAGGTGCTGCGTGCACCCTGGCAACAACCACCGGGCTCAGAGCGCGATACACTGGAGCAAGATGCCTACCACTTAATGCTGATAACTGAACAAGGTGAGGTAGCGGCGGTTGGACGTTTGCACCGCTGTGATGAGCACAGTGCACAGGTAAGGTATATGGCGGTGGCCGAGGCTTATCGTGGGTCTGGCGCCGGTAAACGCCTGTTAGACGCGCTAGAATATGAAGCCGCGCAGTGGGGCTGCAGTATGGTTCAGCTAAATGCGCGTGATAGCGCCGTCGGTTTTTATCAGCGCCAGGGGTATGCTATCGGGCAGCAAGCACCGGCTTTATTTGGTATTGCTCATTGGCAAATGTATAAACCGCTGCGTTTAATTGGCAGTGCGGCGCAATTTGCCAGTTGGTGTGATGCCTTAAGCCAGACATGGCAGCAAACCATTCCGCTTAGCCAGTATATGCAGCTTACAATAAGCCGCTTTGATGGCAATGAACTGTGCTGCACAGCACCACTAGCACCCAATATTAATCTTCACCAGACTATGTTTGCCGGCAGTATCTATACGCTGGCAACGTTAACCGGTTGGGGCATGTTGTATCTGCAATTGCAGGCGGCTGGCTTATCAGGTCATCAGGTATTAGCCGATGCCAATATCCGTTATGTCAAACCGATTAATGCTGCACCTGAAGCGCGCTGCGTGCTACAACACTGCCTTGGCGATTTAAGTGTGTTAGCTCAAGGCAAAAAAGCGGTGCTGCACATTCGGGTTGGTATTTATTGCGATAATAGCCTGGCTGCCGAATTTAACGGCCGGTATGCGGTGTTGCCGGTGTCTGGCATCACTACTACGCTGGCGTAATAAAGTAGCCAGATTAATAGAGAAGCGGTGTTGATATGAAGGTCGTTATCGTTGGCTGCGGCTGGCTGGGAAGTCTGTTGGCCAAGGTATTAGTGGCAGCCGGCCACAGTGTCACGGTAACACAGCGCAGTGAAGGGGCGACAGCCTTAGCTGGCCTCGCGGTTGGTTTCCAACAGCTGGATTTAGCTCAGCCAATCATTGACACTACTGCGCTGGAGACGCTGTTTGCCAATGCGGTAGTAGTCTGTGCCATTACGCCCGGGCGACAACAGCAGGATGACCGTTATTACTATTCATTGACACAGCTGGCCGATTTGCTGCAACGAGCCGGTAGTCGCGGTGTTATTCATTTTAGCTCAAGCGGTATTTATCAGGGACTAGCCGGCGATGTCACCGAGCAAAGCGATCTGGTACTGACTGAGCCCAGGGTGGCACGGTTATATAGTGGCGAGCAGGCACTGCAGCAATTTCAGCCTTGTATGACGTTACGCTTGGCCGGGCTAATGGGGCCGGGGCGTCATCCGGCACGTTTTAGCGACGGAAAAGCCCTTACCGATCCGGATGCTGCCGTGAATATGGTGCACAGTGCTGATATTTGCCGTGCGGTGATACAGCTGTTGAGTTATCCAACCTTACCTGTCGGAACCTATAATCTCGTTTGCCCACAACGGGTAAGCCGTGTTGAGTTTTATCAGCAAGCAGCCAGGCATGCCGGTACTACGGTGAGTTTCGCCGGCACAGCCGACAAACAGCGCCGCGTCATAGCGCAGGCATTTATTGACTGCTTTGATTTTCAATATCAATTTGCTTGCGCCTCTGCTGCTTTATTGCACTGCGGCTGATGCTTTTGTCACCAAATAAGCTTTTGTAAAGCATTTATCAGCGTCTTATCAGGATTATTTCTGCCTGCCGCCACATACTTGCTGCTCAACAGATGGAGTTGAGGGCATTATGAAAAACAAATGGCTGGTGATTTCCTCGGTCAGCACCGCACTTGGCGTTGTCGCAGGGGCACTATATCTGTTCTTCGCTGAGCATTCTTTATTACTAAGTAACAACACCTGGGTGATGTCGGCATTTTGGTCTGCCTTTATGCTTTGGAGTTTTGTGTTGATGTTCGTCGTCGCGCTGCTATTTAACGTATTGGCATTTTTTGAACTTGATGAGCAGTACCGGATGTTTGGTTTATCGCTCAGGTTGAAGCCTTTTCTGTCAGGTAGCGATAAACAACAGCAATTTTTACAGGATGCTGAACGTTTTTTATTGCATCAGGGCAAATTATCTCACTCTGAGCGGGTAGGTGCTGAATATCAATGTCTGCACTTGCAGGGGCAGCAGGAAAAACTGGTGTTTATGCAGCAAACGAATCAGGTGGTTGATATTAACCAGATCCGGGCGTTGTTTCAGCAAATGCTGGCCGCCGATTTTAACAGCGGTATTGTGGTCAGTTACGCTGGCTTTAGTAGTCAGGCCTGGATTTTTGCCCACGAGGCCAATATTGAGCTTTTAGATGCAAAGAGTTTAAAAAAGCAGCAAAAAAAGCACCGGGAACAACAATTTGCGTTAGTTTGATGCTGATATCATCTTTTCATCGGGTTTTTTTGTCCTGATTTGGCACACTAGACAGCGAAGGGAATCGAGAAAAACAACAGGATGCAAAAATACTTCCTGCCTGGCTGGACAACGTCCAGCCTTTTTCTTTGCTAAGGACTAGCCTGAGCGCGTCTGCGTTTGTTAAGGAGTTATCACCTGCTGGCATGATGCTGGTAAGTGCTGAGGGATATGGCAAATATGGCGGCAGGACGCCGCCTCATGCTGGTTGTTTGTCTGTCAGGATATCTTAAAGGCGCCAGCGGCTTTTTGTAGCGCATTGGCCAGGCGTGATACACCGTCACTGTGTTGTAAGGTGCGTTCGGCTTTCTCGCTGCTCACATGGGCGACTTCCACCATTTCCTGCATGTTTTGATCAATAGTGCTACCCAGTTTTAGCTGGGTTTCAGTTGCTGCTGTAACGCGGCTACTGATGTCCTGAGTTGTCGCCATGGCTTGTATTACCACACTTAGTGAACTAGCCAGCTCTTGTGTTTGTGCTACGCAGCTGTCTGCATCAGTTTTACCGTTGCTTATGGCTTGCACCGCGTGCTTACTTTGTTGCTGCAGAGTCTCTATCATCTGACGGATTTCATCCGTTGCTTGTTGTGTGCGTCCTGCCAGTGAGCGAACCTCGTCAGCTACAACAGCAAAGCCTCTGCCTTGCTCACCGGCTCTGGCTGCCTCTATGGCCGCATTGAGAGCCAGCAGATTAGTTTGCTCAGCGATGCTGCGAATAGTTGCCAGTATACTCCCTATGTTATTGGCTTCATCATTAACCCTGCTCATGATGGCACTGGTGTTGGTAAGTTGCTGTGCCAGATGAGTAATACGGTCGCTGTTTTGCCGCGCAATTTGGTCTATTTGCTGGCCTTGACTCAGTGCTTGCTGCATTGCATCTGTCGTTTCGGCAGATTGGCTGGCAATATCACGGGTGCTGTCCGCTAACTGGCGGGTAATGTCGTTCACGTTGGCAATTTGTTGTTGCTGATGTTGCAGCGAGTCGTTAATTTCACCCACCTCGTAAGCTGACTGGCTGGCATTCTGGTTCAGTTCGCTGGCGTTGTGTTGAATATCGATAATCAGGCTGCTAAGGGCACTGGTCAGGCTATTGACTTTCTCTGCCAGCGCGCCAAATTCATCTTGTTGCTCTACTTGCAGCTTTCGGGTCAAATTGCCTTGGGCTACGTCGCTGAGCACTTTATTAATCTCTGCCAGTGGCCGCAACATCGCGCCTATCGTCAGATAGGCGGCGGCCACGGCAAGTAAAATAAGCACCAGCATCAGGCTTAAGGTGCGGGTATTACCTGAACTGACCGAGTCAGACACATTTTGCTGTAAAGCGGCGAATTGTTTATCTGCAGCGCTTTGTAAGGCATCTAACGCTGTGATGACTTGCTCTACCCGTTGCTCCGATAGCGTCAACTGTTGGCGCGCCTGTTGCTGCGCTTCAACCTGTGCCAGCTTAATTCGGGCCAGACTGCTCTGGCTCTCGACCCTATTGGTCAGTTCAGACAACTGTTCGGTGATACTCTGCCACAGGCCATCTGTATTAAGCGTGGCAACCTGGTTAGCCATATAGTCGATATTGACCTGCATATCACTGAGCGAAAAACTGAGGTTTTCCTGACCGGCTTCGGCCTGCGCTATATCGTTATAAGCCGCCACTTCTTTAAAGGTATTTAATAGTCCCAGCAACTGCCCATCGATACGGTTTGCGCTACCGGCGATAAGCTCCATCTGACGGGCGCCACCCGGTAGATCCAGATACGAAATATCTAGCAGGTTTGCGCCTATGCTGTCGACCAGTTGTTCCAGTATGGCAAATTCTTCCAGCACCTTTTGCTGCAATGCCAGACTCTTTAGCCGGGCATTGAACATGGCGTCAGCCGCGCTGGCGTATTGCTGATAGCGGTTGTCAATATCGGCCAGTGCACTGGTAAACTGCGCTTCGCCATTGGTCAGGCTGGATAGCGCTTTTAGTTGCTGGCGCAAGTCGTTGCTGCCAGCAGTAAACTGTTGTTGATACTGGCTAATATCAGCGTCCTGCTCGGCGGTATAGCCTAATGCAGAAAGCTTAGCTAATTTCAGTAATTGTACCTGAGCGGCATTGCTTTGCTGTTGCACCGGCACAGCTAATTGATTCACCCGTTCACTGGAGTGTGAAACAGCAGCGAAGCTTAATAACGCCGAGCCGCTGGATAGCAATAATAACAGGGCAATAAACCCAAAGCCGAGGATGACTTTATGCGCAACTTTTAACTGGATCACAGGTGTTCACTCCGCGCTCAAGCTGAGCCCTAAACATAGACAGCAGATAATTGCTTAACAAGTTGACGTTAACAAACAAATCTTTACTGATCTAGCCAAAAAATTGTGCTCACTAAAAAATGTTGTCTAGTAAAACAAACTGGTGATACCTGCAATGGGCAGTAAAGTGTTAGCGGTTAGGTTGCAGACTAAAATTAAGGTATCCCCCCAGGCGATAGCGGCTGCCGGGCGCTGTTAAATAAGCCAGGCTTACCGCCCCTTCGCGGCTGAAGGTGCGCCGGGTCAGACGTAAGCAGGGCTCTGGTTTCTTGAGCAATAAATGCCGACAGGTAAAATCATCCGGCCATATTGCCTCGACTAAGTGTTCTGCTTCGGTTAGCGGCGCAATCTGGCTGAGATACTGGTGCGGTGTTTGCTGATTAAAATCCTGCCTGACATAGTCTGGCACCAGACGTGGGCTAACATAACGGGCTTCTAACTGCAGTGGCTGATTGTTTTCCAGGTGCACGATCAGAGAAAAATATACCGCTTCATTACGCTTAAGCCCCAATGCACTGGCGATAACAGCCGGGCAGGGCAGTTCGGTCAGCTGTAACAGGCGGGCATTGTAAGCGTGGCCTCTGCTGTATATCTCATCGGCAATATTGCGAATTTCCAGCAATGAGGATTGCGATTTAAGTGCGGCGACAAAGCTTCCAACACCTTGTGTGCGGTATAAAATGCCCTGTTCGTTCAGCTCTTGCAGTGCACGGCGCGCTGTCATACGGCTGACGCTGAATTGTTCTGCTAATACATTCTCTGAAGGTACCCGGCTGTGCTCGGGCCAGGCACCTATTTCTATCTGGCTGAGAATGTATTCTTTGATCTGGGCGAATTTGGCCACGCTAAGCTCCATCACGATACTGCTATAACAAATACTGCAGATTTGTTGTATAGACAAGTTGTTGGTGTAAAATTAGTGCCGACCCGCATACAGGAGAGAGTCATGCAGCAATTTGATGCGATCTGGGTAAATGCCAATATCGCCACTATGACCGATAATGGTCAGCCATATGGCAGCATTGAAAATGCTGTGCTGGCGGTAAAAGACGGCCGTATTGCCTTTATTGGCCCACGTGATCAGTTGCCGGCTTTTGATACACTGGCAACACCACTTTATGATGCTGCAGGGCAGTGGCTGTTACCGGGGTTTATTGATTGTCATACTCATCTTGTTTACGCCGGTGATCGTGCCAATGAGTTTGAAATGCGACTGAATGGCGCCAGTTACCAGCAAATAGCCGCTGCCGGCGGAGGTATCAAAGCGACAGTTGCTGCAACGCGTGCCGCCAGTCATGAACAGTTGTTTGTGCTGGCTAAAGCCCGGCTTAATGCCCTGTTAAGCCAAGGGGTTACCACAGTAGAAATTAAATCCGGCTATGGCCTTGATCTGGCCAGCGAGCAGAAAATTCTCGAAGTTGCTGCTGAGTTATCAAAACATCACCCGGTATCGGTGCAAAAAACCTTTTTGGGCGCCCACGCCTTACCGCCGGAGTATGTCGACAATGCTGATGGCTACATTGATGCTGTATGCAATATGCTGCCGCACTTAACGGCGATTGGCCTGGTAGATGCAGTAGACGTGTTCTGTGAAAGCATTGGCTTTAGTGTTGAGCAAAGCCGAAAGGTGTTCAAAGCGGCTGCCGCGCTCGGCTTGCCAGTGAAGGCGCATGCGGAGCAGCTGTCCAATTTGGGCGGCAGTGCGTTAGTGGCTGAATTTGGCGGCTTGTCGGCTGATCATATCGAGTTTCTTGATGAAGCTGGCATCGCCGAGATGGCAAAAGCCGGGACTGTTGCCGTTTTATTACCCGGTGCCTTCTATTTTCTGCGTGAGCAACAGCAGCCACCCATAGCACTATTACGCCAGTATAAAGTGCCAATGGCAGTGGCAACCGATCTTAACCCGGGTACATCCCCGCTTTGTTCACTGCCGCTGATGCTGAATATGGCGTGTACCTTATTCCGTTTAACCCCCGAAGAAGCCCTGCTCGGCGTGACTCGCCATGCCGCCAGGGCATTGGGCCTGAATGATCGCGGAACCCTGGCGGTTGGCCAGCGAGCTGATTTTGCTTGCTACGGCATCAGCCGGCCTGCTGAGCTCTGTTATCAGTTCGGTGTGAGCCCACTTAAACAGCTGATAATAAATGGTAAAGAGGTTAACCCGCGGCTGTAAGTAGCTTTACAACAGGTGGTTTTCGATTATGCTAGTAACAATGTTAATGCGGGAGAATCACTTTGTCTTACCGGCTGTTAAGTTTGGCATTATTAAGTTGGCCCGTTGCGGCGCAGGCTGAACCAGAGCAACTCCCATTACTCGGTTTACTGTCAGGGTTACTGCTGTTGAGTTTTATCTATTTGATTAAACTTAAGTTCGACCTGCACAAGCTGAATAAGCAACAACAAAAAAAACAGGCCAACCCGCTGGGGTTTTACTCACTGCATGATGATATTAGTGGGTTTCCTAACAAATTTTTCCTACAACAGCAGCTGGATGAACTGTTAAAGCGGGCACCGCAACAGCAGTTCTCGTTGCTGCTGATAAAAATCAGCCAGTTTGAGCAAATAAATCAGTTACTTGGCCACAGCAACAGTAACCTGATCTTGGCTCAGATTGCTCAGCGCATTAACCAGCAGCTGAAAGACACCCCAGAGGCGCTCACCTTTGAGTTTCGTCAACAGCTGCCAATCCGGCTTTGTCATTTGGGCGGCGTCGATTTTGCCGTCTGGTTAGACAGCACCGAGCAGCAACATTTGGCCGAATATGTGGCAGATAATCTGGAAAAGCACGTCCCGGAACCAATGATAGTGCACGGTTGTGCAGTCGAATATCAGCTGCACTCTGGTATTGCCAACTACCCTGAGCATGGCACCTTGTTAAGTGAATTATCGGAGCGCGCTTATCTGGCGCTGCAGCATCATAGCTGGTTACAGGGGCAAAGCCAGGTGTTCAATCCTCGCATGCTTAACTACAGTAGTGACAAACTGACCCTGATGGCAGAGTTGCGACAAGCGATTGCGGATAACCAATTGGCGCTTTATGTGCAACCACAAATTGATATGAAAACCCGTCAGGTGTTAGCCGGCGAAGTCTTTGTGCGTTGGCGTCATCCGAGCCGTGGACTGATGACACCGTCCAGTTTTCTGGCGCTGGCTGAGCAAACGGGTGTTATCTACCCGTTAACCCAGTGGGTAGTGCGAGAGGCGGTTGCTATGATCGCCACTTTGGAGCAAGCCGGTTTAAACAGCAAGATAGCGGTTAATATCTCCAGCAAAGATTTATTGCAGGACGAGCTGGTCGATAGTTTAGAGTTTTTGTTTGAAAAATATAAAGTTAAGCCAGCACTGCTGATGCTGGAAATTAAAGAAGGTGCGCTGGCTGATGCGCCGGATAAAGCACTGGCAACCATAGAGCGCTTACACCGCTTAGGGGTAGAGCTGGCGCTGGACGATTTTGGCACCGGATTATCATCACTGGCCTATTTGCGTCGTTTACCCATCCAATATGTCAAGGTTGATTGCAGTTTTATCAATGATTTACATAAATCCGATATGCACTCTGCCATCACCGGTGCCATTATTGATATGGCGCGTAACCTGGATCTTGGCGTCATTGCTGAGGGTATAGAAGAGGTAGAAGTCGAACAGAAGTTACTGCGCATGGGCTGCACCCGTGGTCAGGGCTTTTTATACTCCCGGCCGTTCGAGTTAAGCGGTTTTGCGGTCTGGTTAAAACAATGGCAGCAACAGCCAAAAGGTCCTACAGCGCTGTAGCCTGATGCTGCTTACCCTGAATAAACGCGTATACCAGCGCTGCCAGAATTTGGCCGGCCTCACTGTTGCCTGCGGCTAAACCCGCTGCATGCTGTGCCGGTGCGGCCTCGGCCAAATGCAAATAACGGCTGCGGGGTAACTTGGCCAGTTGATACACAAATTGCTCTGCCGCTTGTACGCTGATACCACAGTTGGTAAAGGCACTTACCGGCATCATGCTGATGCTGTCGGTATCCAGTTCAATGCCAATAGCGCCGGTGCCCTGCACTACCGTATCAATGCACAGATCCAGAGCCTGCTGGTAGTTCAGCTCTTGCCGGACAAAGATACGTTGATAACTGCAAAACTCTGCTCCGGCTTGCTGTAATTGGTGCAGCGTGGCAGCGGAGTTTTTCAATTCATGTAGCCCCAATACAAAGTAGTGTTTCAAGTAGCCATCTTGCCAGGCATAGCTAAAACCGTTACCGCTGTGGCGTCCTTCCAGCGGACGAAAATCACTGTGTGGGTCCAGGTTGGCGCTGTTTGCCGGCTTGCCGCTCTGTGTGGCAAGTGCCTTTAATAATGGGTAACTATTGTTATGACCGCCGCCAATCACAATAGGGTATAAACCTGCAGCGAAGATGGCCTGTGCTACGTTGCTGACATACTGATCTAACTGGCTTACCAGCTCACGTAGCAACCCCAGTTGTTCAGGCTGCTTATTATCCAGCTTATCAGCCTGTTGTTGTAAGGCAGTGCAGTCAATCTCGCCAAGCAGTAGCAGTTGGCTGGCAGCAATAAAATTGTTGTTTTGCAAAGACAAAAAGCGGCTTAAAAACGCTTGCCAACCGCCAGTGGCTCCTGGCGTGCCCAGGTTTGCCCTGGGCCCGATATCTTCAGGTATACCTAACAGCACAAATTGACAGCCAGCTGCTTTGGCTTGTTCAAGCTGAGCGCTGATGCTAAGGCCAGCCTGTGGCAGTGCAACGGCTTCGCCCAATCGTTGTTCACCAGGGCGGCTGGAACTTAGCTGCTTAAGCCGGGTGGCGGTAAAAAGGGTTAGCATTGACCAACCTGACTATTCAATGTCCAGTGGATCGGGTGACATAATGATACCGGTGCTGTCAGCATACAAATGATCGCCGGGTAAAAAGGTGACGCCAGCAAAATTAACCGGCACTTCAGTTTCACCAAAACCTTTGTCATCGGCGCCTACCGGAATGGCATTAACGGCCTGAATGCCGATGTCAAAATCCTCCAGCAAATCAAGGTCGCGCACACTGCCGTAGCACACTATGCCTTCCCAGCCGTTGGTCGCCGCAAGCGAGGCTAGTTCAGCATCAATAATTGCGCGCCGCGCCGAGCCGCCGGCATCAATTAGCAGCACTTTGCCGACACCTGGATCGCTTAGCATTTGTCGTACTAAGCCGTTGTCTTCAAAACATTTAACAGTATGAATTTGGCCACCAAAAGAGCGCCTGCCGCCATAATTAGCAAAGAGCGGTTCAACCACATCGACCAAATCGGCATAAAGATCACATAATTCAGACGTATTGTATTCCATGGTGAGCTCCGGCAATGACAGAATTAATCGTCAGTATAGCGCTCAGTGTAGCAAGCTCAAACACTTATTATTATTAGCTTTTATCCAGCCTTGGTTAACTGCGTATTGTCGGCAGGTGTTGTTGTTTGTTAAGGTGTGCAAAGATGTATTAACAGGTACTGACAGTGGCTGCAGAAATTTTTGCTCGTTTGGCCATTTATTTGACCCAGGTCGGCGTGGGGCTATTGCTTTGCTTGTTGCTTTGGAACCTGAACCGGGTTTATCAGCAAAGCTATATACGCTCCTGGTGTATCGCTGTATTGGGTTTTAGCTGTTACCAACTGGCTATTTTACTGCAATGGCTTTTGCCACAGCCGGCAATAATGCAAGGGTTACAGCTGGTGACCATCATGGGGAGTTACACCTTTGCTGTATTATTGCTACGTGGCATGATGCAAACTCGCCGGTCAGTTGCGCCGCGTTGGGCTGAGGTGCCAACGCACCTCATCCTGTTACTGCTCCTAGCCATAAGTGCGTTAACATTACTGCCTTTTCAACTGGTGGAGCTTGGCAGTGACTGGCGTGAATACTTCCAAGTCTACTTAAGATTATTATTGATGGGCATTTTGCTGTTGGGCGCCGCAGTAAGTCTGTTACAACGGTTGGAGTCGTCACTGGGGCAAAGGTTAGCAGCTGCAACGCTGTCTTTATGGGGGTTTTTGTACATTGTTTTTTCAGTCTGGCGTTTGCTAAGTGCAGCTGAATTAGCCGATCCCCGTCTAACATTAATTTATAAGTGCGTAGAGCTTTTTTTACTGGTGTGCCTGGGCCTGGCGCTACTGATCTGGCTGCATGAGCATGAACGTAGCGCCAATATGCAGTTAACTGAAAAAGCCCGCTATCTGGACAGCTACGACCAACTGACCGGGGCACTGAACCGGGACGCTTTACTGACGCAGTTACAGCATAAACTGCAGCAAAGTGCCGATACACCACTTTATCTGTTGATGCTAGGTCTGGATAAGTTTAAAACCATTAATGAGTCGGTAGGCTTAAAGCAAGGCGATATGCTGCTGCGCCAGTTAAATCAGCGCTTTGCTAACAGTATTTTAAAGCCGGCATTGGTCGCCCGTACCGGCGGCGATATCTTTGCGCTGGCGCTGACAGATATTCAGGACGATTCTCAGCTGACTTACGCGCTACGTCATCTGCAGCAGTTGGTGGAAAAGCGCTTTGACTCGCAAGCTGGCCAGTTGCAGCTAAGTTGTACTGTCGGGATTGCCTGTGCGCCCTATGATGCCGATAGCGCCGAAACATTATTACAGAAGGCCAATATAGCTTTTCATCAGGCTAAACGCATGCAAGCGAGGCACCTGGCGTATAAAGCGGGTATGGAAGATGAGTCAGCCCGCTTAATCGGTTGGGAGACCGAATTGTTGGCGGCGATGCAACATGATCAATTAGTGCTGTATTTTCAACCACAACTGAACTTGCGCAACAACAAACTTGATGCCTTTGAAGTACTGGTACGTTGGCAGCATCCCAAGCTGGGCTTACTGATGCCAGGACAGTTTTTACCCTTCGTTGAACAGTTGGGCTTAAGCCGGCAACTGGACTTCTGGATCTTGCAAAAGGCAGTGCAAACCATCAGCCAGTGGCGAAAGTCGGGTATTGAGGTTCCGTTGGCGGTAAACATGTCACCACTGCATTTTCAACAGGACGGCCTGAAGCAGCACATTCAGCAGCTACTGCAGCAGTATCAGGTAACACCGGAGTTTCTGGAGCTTGAGATCACCGAAAATACCGCGATGCATGATATGGAGAAGGGCTCTAACCATGTGCTGGAGCTGCAGCAGATGGGGATCCGTGTCTCGATTGATGACTTTGGTACCGGCTACTCTTCGCTGGCCTATTTGCGACGTATGCCAATAGATAAGATTAAAATTGATCGCAGCTTTGTGATGGATATGGCAGGTAACGACTCCGATATGATGATCGTAAAAACCATGACCAAATTGGCACATGGTTTAGGCAAACGCATTCTGGCCGAAGGCGTAGAAACTGCCGTTCAGCTTGAGCTCCTTAAAAGTATGGCCTGTGATGCCGTACAAGGTTATTACATCGCCCGGCCATTACCCGAGCCGGAAGCCTTAGCGTTTGTCCGGGCACCCGGTGTCACGCTAACGTCATAAAGTCACGCTAGCCTGTTGTTAGTCGACACTCAGGACAGCGCTTATTATGTTGCTTAAACGACTGGAACAGTGGGATCAGGCGTCATTTCAGCGGCTGTTTCGCCGCAGTCGCTCACTACAGGCCCGCCAAATAAACTTGTGGTTGTCAAAGACCGCCGATGGCCCTTTGTACCTGCTGTTTGCACTGCTACTGCTAAGCTCCGGCTCGGCAGAAGCTTACACCGTCAGTGGCTTATTGCTGGCTGCCTTTGCTGTGGAATTACCGCTGTATTTAGTGTTAAAAAACAGCATCAAACGGGCGCGGCCAGCAGACGCATTGGCGGCCTTTATCAATGCTCATATTATTCCGTCTGACCGTTTTAGTTTGCCATCGGGCCATACTGCCGGTGCCTTCGTGTTTAGCACTGTAATAGCAATCTATTTTCCGTTTTGGTGGCCGCTGGCACTGCTTTGGGCCATGGCGATAGGTATATCGCGCATCATGCTTGGCGTGCATTTTCCATTAGACGTACTAGCTGGCGCGGTTTTGGGAGCAACTAGCACCCTGGCTGCCTACAACTTGCTCAATTAGACGTTTAGCCGACAATTTTTGCAGCATTTTGTTACGCCTGAACTATCATCAAAGCTGTTGTTAACATTTCAGGTGTAAAGCATGAGTCGATTAAGACATTTAACGATTAAACAGCGGTTATTTATTAATGGCGGTGCCCTGGTGCTGGCAATGGCTATTATGCTGCTGATTTTGTTTTATCAAAGTGCACAACTGACCAGTCTGGCGAAGACTCAGCAGCTGGTCGAGCAAATTAGTACTGATGTGCTGATGTTTCGCCGCCATGAAAAAGATTTTATGATGCGCACCGAGCTGAAATATCAGCAGCGGCTGGTTGATCATCACCAGCAAATGCAGCAACGCGTACAGGCATTAGACAGCTTGTTACAGCAACACGGCATTGACCGTAAGCCATTAGCCGAGTTTGGCAGCCTGACGGCAGACTATCTGCAAAGCTTCAATCAGCTGGTAAGCCAGCAGCAACGGATCGGGCTGGATTACAGCTCTGGCGTGATGGGGCAGTTGCGTCAGGCGGTGCAGCAGTTAGAGCAACAACTTGATGCCGCTAACCGTGATGATCTCAGTGTTCTGATGTTGCAACTGCGCAGGGCTGAAAAGGATTTTTTACTCCGTAAAGACATGGCGCATGTTCAGCGTTTTGAACAGACGTTTTTACAGCTAAGCCAACAACTCAATGCCGAGCCAGGCAGTCTGCAACTGGCACAGCAATACCAGCAACATTTTACTGCTCTGGTTAACGCCATGCAGCAAATGGGGCTGGATGAAACACAGGGCGTAACGGGGCAGATGCGTAAAGCCATACAAAGCACCGAGGCCAGCTTAAAGGCGTTGTCAGAACAAACTAGTACTGCCATTAGTGCCGCGGTTAGCACCACCCAAACGCTGGCCTTAAGCGCCTTTGTCCTGGTTTTAGTCATGGTGTTAACACTGGTGGCCTTAACCAGTCGGAGCATCTTACGCCCGGTATTAGAGGTGTGTAAAACCATCGGGCTGATCCGGCAACACAATGATTTTCGTATGCGGGTTGATGTGGCCGGCAAGGATGAAATGACTATGCTGGCAACCGATTTCAACAGCATGCTGGGTGATTTTCAAAACCTGATTAAAACGGTTAATCAAGCACTTGAAATGCTTGATGTCGCCACAGCGGAGTTGGCCAAATCTACGTCAGACACCAGCACTGGAATGCAAATGCAGCAGAACGAAACCGATATGGTTGCCGCTGCAGTCACGCAAATGGGCGCAACGATCAACGAAATTGCCAGCAACACTGAAACTACCGCTGCCAAGGCCGAAGCAATGAACCATAATGCGCAAAGTGGCCGCAGCGAAGTGCAGCAAACCGTCGATAGGATCAGGCGACTATCCGAACGTTTACAGGATGCAACCACTGTAGTAGCTGAACTGGAAAAAGACAGCAAAACCATCGGCTCGGTACTGGATGTGATCCGGGCCATTGCAGAGCAAACCAATTTACTGGCGCTAAATGCCGCCATTGAAGCTGCCAGAGCAGGCGATCAGGGGCGGGGCTTTGCCGTTGTCGCTGATGAAGTTCGCAGCCTGGCCATGCGCACTCAGGATTCCACCCGGCAGATAGAAAGCATAGTGTCAGGTTTGCAGGGGCGCACAAACGATATTGTGCAGGTGATGCAGGGCTGCCGTCAGCAAGGCAGTGAGAGTGCCGAGCAAGCCGGTATAGCGATGACGCTTCTGAGCGAAATTACCGCGGATGTGACAAATATTATGGATATGACCACACAAATTGCTGCCGCCATAGAAGAGCAAAGTCAAGTGGCTGCCGAAGTGAATAAAAACGTGGTAAAAATCCGCGACTTGTCGGATGAAACCTTTGGCCATGCCAGACACAATGCGTCTATTAGCGAGGAGGTCGCGCAGCAGGCAGCGCGTTTGCGTCAGACAGTTGAACGTTTCCAGGCCTAAGAGCAGACTACTTAAACTGAGTTAGCCGCTAATTGTTGCGGTAGCGGCACTCAGGGTTTAAAGGTTACGGCAATCAGCTCGTCACGCTGGGCATTTGCCTGGCGTAACTGTGTCAGGTATTGCTGCCATAAGCTATCTTGCTGCGACGCCAGCTGATGCAGATAGCGCCAGCTATAAATGCCGCTGTCGTGGCCATCATCAAACACCAGCTTTACCGCATAATGGCCCACCGGCAATACCTTGCTGATGGCGACATTCTTTTTGTTGGTCACCAGCACTGGCTTGCCATGACGGCGTACCTCGGCCGAGGGCGACAACACGCGCAATAACTCGGCGCTGAAACTGGCCGTTTCGCCATTGTTAAACTGTACATCCAGCTTACGGCTGCGCTGGTGGTAGTGCAGCCGGCTAACCTGAGTGTCTGCGTCAATGCTGGGGGCGTTGGAGGCCATTACAGAATAAACCGGCTTAAATCATCATCTTTCACCAAGGCGCCCAGGTGCTTTTCCACGTAGGCCGCATCGATATGAATTTCTTCACCGGCGTGGTCGGCTGCATCATAGGAGATTTCCTCCAACAGCCGCTCCATTACGGTGTACAGCCGACGGGCACCGATATTTTCGGTGGTTTCATTCACCTGCCAGGCCGCCGCCGCTAAGCTTTTTATGCCATCAGTGCTAAAGCGTAAGTTTACACCTTCGGTTGCCAGCATAGCGGTTGCCTGCTCGGTTAAAGAGGCTTTAGGCTCAGTTAAGATACGCTCAAAATCAGCGGCACTTAAGGCTTCCAGTTCAACCCGTATTGGCAGACGGCCCTGTAACTCTGGCACCAGATCTGAGGGTTTGCTCATCTGAAAGGCGCCGGAGGCAATAAACAGGATATGGTCGGTTTTCACCATGCCGTGTTTGGTATTGACGGTGCAACCTTCAATAAGTGGTAGTAAGTCGCGCTGCACGCCTTCGCGTGACACATCAGGGCCACTGGTTTCGCCACGCTTACAAATTTTGTCTATCTCGTCCAGGAACACGATACCGTTTTGCTCAACTGCCTCCAGCGCGGCGGTTTTGAGCTCTTCCGGGTTAACCAGCTTGGCAGCCTCTTCTTCAATCAACTGCTTTAGTGCGTCTTTTATTTTCAGTTTGCGCTTTTTCTTTTTGTCCTGGCCCAGGCTTTGAAACATACTTTGCAGTTGCGACGTCATCTCTTCCATGCCCGGCGGCGCCATAATTTCCACGCCAATGTTTGGCTGCGCCAGTTCCAGCTCAATCTCTTTTTCATCCAGCTGGCCTTCACGCAGTTTTTTACGGAAGATTTGCCGGGTGTTGGAATCTGCCGGAGTTTTGTTCTCCGGCTCGCCCCAGGCCGCTTTGGCCGGCGGCAACAGCACGTCCAAAATACGCTCTTCGGCCATTTCTTCGGCGCGGTAACGGTTTTTCTCTATTGCCTGCTCACGGAACATCTTGACGGCGCTGTCAGTCAGGTCGCGGATAATGCTTTCTACTTCCTTGCCGACATAACCGACCTCGGTAAACTTAGTCGCTTCTACCTTAATAAAGGGCGCATTGGCCAGCTTCGCCAGCCGACGGGCTATCTCGGTTTTACCCACCCCAGTTGGCCCTATCATCAGGATGTTTTTCGGCGTCACTTCCTGGCGCAGTGCTGCATCTAACTGCATGCGACGCCAGCGGTTACGCAGGGCAATGGCGACGGCACGTTTAGCTTTGTTCTGGCCGATAATGTGGCGGTCCAACTCGTGGACAATTTCTCTTGGCGTCATGTCAGACATAAGGCTACCTGCTTAGAGTTCTTCAATGGTCTGATGCTGGTTGGTGTATACGCAGATATCACCGGCGATGGTCAGGCTTTTCTCCACGATGTCGCGGGCACTAAGCTCTGTGTTTTGCAGCAGTGCCGTGGCGGCCGCTTGGGCATAAGGGCCTCCGCTGCCAATGGCAATTAAGTCGTGCTCGGGTTGCACCACATCACCATTACCGGTGATGATGAGCGAGGTGTTCGCATCGGCCACCGCCAGCAGCGCTTCTAATTTGCGTAGCATACGGTCGGTACGCCAGTCTTTTGCCAGCTCTACGGCTGCCCGCATTAAATGGCCCTGGTGCAGTTCCAGTTTGGCTTCAAAGCGTTCAAATAGAGTAAAAGCATCGGCGGTGCCGCCGGCGAAACCGGCGATGACCTTGTTGTTGTAAAGCCGGCGAACTTTACGGGCATTGCCTTTCATAACGGTATTGCCAAGTGAAACCTGGCCATCACCGCCAATGGCAACTTTACCATTGCGGCGCACAGAAACGATCGTTGTCATACTTTAGCCTTGGGGCGTCATTAACCTAGGCATTAAGTAAGGCTGGCTGGCGACTATTTCAAGACCAGTTCCAGATCTGGCAGGTATTAATGCTTTGCTGGCGTAGCCGGTTGCGGTCAGCCGTGGCCTGACGCTTTGACTCATAAGGCCCCAGCACTACCCGATACCATACGCCGTTATTGCCTTCGGTGCGGCGGATTTCAGAGCTAAACCCGACAAAAGCAATTTGTGCTTTCATCGCTTCGGCTTGTTTTTGCTCGCGGAACGAACCACATTGCATCTGATAGGGGCCTGTAGACTGCGGTTGTTCAGTGACCTCTACGGTAACTTGCTTGTTTTCCAGCTCTTTAATGTACTGGTATGGCTCTTGTGTGGGTTTTGCTGGCAGCTCATCGGTTTTCACCGGCTTGGCGGCAGGTTTTTCTACAGTAGTAGAAACTGCAGGCTGCTGGTTTAAAAACCATAAAAAGTAGATAAAGCCGGCTATTAAGCCTGCTGTGACGACTAACAACAGCCAGGGTTTGCGCCCGGGCGCTGCTGCTTTCGTGTTGGCGCGGCCTCGTCCCCGAGCGGGTTTAGCTTTGGGCCGGCTGGCTTTAACATAGTCTTTTTGTGGCATAACGGCTGGAATACTCTTACTACTGTGCTGGGCGCTATTCTACCCGGTTGTACTGAAAAAGAAACCGCGCCCTTGCTGTCGGCTCGTCTTAGGTAAGGTCGGTCGGGTCCACGTCAAGCTGCCATTTAATTTTACGGCTAAGTGGCCACTTACTTACGCAGTCTAACAAGGCACTTAGCGCCTGATGCATAGCGGTGCGGTTTGCACTGTACAGCTGCAGCTGCCAGCGATATAAACCGGCGCGACGCTCCAGCGGTGCCGGTATGGGCCCGAGTAACTGTAACGCCGGAAATTGTCTGGCCTGCTCGGCCAGTTGTGTCAGCCACTGCTGGCAAAGTGGCGCCTGATGCGCTTGGGCACTAAACAGGCTTAAATGCTGGTAAGGCGGCAGCCGGGTTTGCTCACGCTCCAACAGCGCACTGCGCGCAAAAGAAGCATAACCATTTTGAATAATGTCCTGCAGCAACGCATGTTCCGGGTAGTGAGTTTGCAGCAGGACCTTGCCTGCCTTATCACCACGCCCGGCGCGACCCGCTACCTGCGTAAGCAGCTGTGCCAGTTGCTCTGGCGCGCGAAAATCGCTGCTGTACAGCGCACCGTCCACATCGACGATCACCACCAGGGTTACATTGGGAAAATGGTGGCCTTTTGCCAGCATCTGCGTGCCGACAATCAGCCTGGCGCCATGCTGATGAATGTCGTCCAGTAGACTGTTTAGCGAACCTTTACGCCGGGTGCTATCGCGATCCAGCCTCGTTATGGCGATATCGGGGAACAGCTGCTGCAGGTTTTCTTCCAGTTGTTCAGTACCCTGGCCCAGTGGCGTCAGTTTGGTGCTGCCACAATGGGCGCATTGGCGTGGAATGGCTTTACTGGCACCGCAGTGATGGCATACCAGTTGCCGGCTTTGCTTATGATAGGTGGTAAAGGCACTGCAGCGCTGACATTCGGTCAGCCAGCCGCATTCGTCACAGCATAGCGCCGGCGCAAAACCACGCCGGTTTAAAAACAGCATTACTTGATGGCCAGCTGCCAATTGCTGCCTGATCTGTGTCAGCGTTTGGCTAGCCAGGCCAAATTGCAGTACCTGCTGCTTTAAATTCACCAGCTCAAAGCCGGGTAGCGCCTGGCCTGCGGCACGGTCTGGCAGGGGTAAATGGATAAAACGTTTGTTCAGTGCATTATGCAGGCTTTCCAGGCTGGGAGTGGCTGAGCCCAGCACTATGGGGCAGTGCTGCAGCGCCGCGCGCTTTATCGCCAGGTCACGCGCATGGTAGCGAAAGCCATCCTGTTGCTTTAATGACTGGTCATGCTCTTCGTCAATAATAATCAGCCCCAGACGCCAGAAGGGTAAAAATAGCGCCGAGCGGGTACCGACGATAATGGCGGCTGCACCACTTTGCGCCTGCAAATAGCAATGTAAGCGTTCACTATCGCTAAGGTTCGAGTGCCAGCAAAGCACCGGCACATCAAAGCGGGCCTGAAACCGTGCCAGCGTTTGTGGTGTTAAGCCAATTTCCGGTACTATTACCAGCACTTGCTGCTGTTGACACAATAAAGTGGCGATACTTTGCAGATAGACTTCGGTTTTACCCGAGCCGGTAACCCCTTCCAGCAACAAACGTTCGAAGCGGCCAAACGCCTGATGAATGGCTGTGACAGCCAGTGCCTGAGCTGTTGTCAGCTTTAAACCACTGGGCGCCGCGGCGGGGGCGGTGTAAGGCGAGGCGGGCACGACCACTTCCTCGGCCAGGCCTTTATCCATTAACTGCTTCAAGCTGGCTCGGCTGTATTGTTGCCCCAGCAAAGACTCGCTGATGCGGTGCTGCGACATGGCCTGCCAAAGTTCGAACTGTTTGGGGGCACGTTTTAACACGCTGGCATCTATTGCCTGGCCCGCGGGGGTAAGCTGATAGGCTTTGGGTTGGTAATCGCTCAGGTTCCGCCCTTCGCGCAGTAACAGCGGCAGGGCGCTAATTAATACTTCGCCCAGCGGATGGTGGTAATACTCAGCGGCAAAGCTGAGCAAGCGGCAGAGTATTTCTGGCAGCACCGGCGTAGTATCCAGCAGGGCCTGCACTGGCTTCAGTTTATCGGCGGCAAAGCTATCATCAGGGTTTATTTGCCAGACAATGCCTACCAGCGTACGGTTGCCAAAAGGTACACGCACACGACAGCCTACCTGAGCCGGCTGGCTGGCATCGAGCAGATAGTCAAAATGTTGCCTAAGCGGCAGCGGCAGGGCCACACGTACAACTGTCACAGCAGGTTTCCGTTATCAAGCAGCGGTTAAGTGTAAGGAGGCCTTGGTCAAATGCCAAGTAAAACAAAATTTGCCGCAACAGCGACTGATCTGTTGCAACTTGGCTGGCTATCTATTAAGCTACGCGCCCTTAATTAACTGTAATTACGTATGGTGTCTGGCAATAGTTGACCAGATAGCGATACGGCCTAACGAGGTAAGCCATGAAACCAGGTATCCACCCAGAATACAAAGAAATTACTGCAACCTGTACTTGCGGTAACTCATTCAAAACCAAATCTGCACTGTGCAAAGACATCCACCTGGACGTTTGCTCTGCGTGCCACCCGTTCTACACGGGTAAGCAGAAAGTGTTAGACGTTGGCGGCCGTGTTGACCGCTTCAAAAAGCGTTTCTCTGTACTGGGCAGCCGTTAATCGGTTATTGCCAAGACAGCAAAAAAGCACCTGCGGGTGCTTTTTTTGTCGCTGTCTGCTGGCTGTTTTTTGTGCAAATAGTCAGTATTTACTGAAAAAATATTTTTATGCCGGTCTTGTTGTTACTGCAACTGAGCACGCTTAACGATAGTTCTGCATTTTAAACCTGATATTTCATCAGCTTAGCGATTATCTTTGTCCATCATTCTTAGGCTCGTCATGTCTGCAGGCGGGCAGTGGTGGGCATGGTTATGCTGCTGCTTTGGCATCTGTATTCAGTGATATGGCGGTTAATTCATCTGGGTGGCTAGACGTCTCTTGGCGTGGGCGACTTTTATTGTTATAACACCTTGGTTACGACTAAAGTGGTATGGCATTTTTAACCGCGACAGGCTGGTACGATCAGACCGATTCTGTTTCTCTTTAGCAGCGTGCCTCTTTAGAATATGCCGCCCACAGCGTAATAGCCCGATAACACTTTATAACAATACGCTTAGCCCTACAAAACAGCAGGATAGAACCGATGGCAGATTTCAGAGAACAGGCACTGCGTTATCATGCAGAGCCTAAACCCGGCAAAATTAGTATCGAGATCAGTAAACCGGCCGAGACGGTAACTGATTTAGCACTCGCTTACAGCCCGGGTGTGGCTGAGCCGGTGCGGGAAATTGCCGCCGACGTCGATAATGTTTACAAGTACACCGGCAAAGGCAACCTGGTGGCAGTAATTTCGAATGGTACTGCCATTTTAGGCCTGGGTAATCTGGGGCCTATGGCATCTAAGCCAGTAATGGAAGGTAAGGCATTATTATTTAAACGCTTTGCTAATCTGGACTCGATTGATATTGAAGTGTCTCACCGCAGTACGGAAGATTTTATCAATACGGTGGCGAACATCGCTGACACCTTTGGTGGCATTAATTTAGAAGATATTAAAGCGCCTGAGTGTTTTGAAATTGAGAAAGAGCTGATTAAGCGCTGCAATATCCCGGTGTTTCATGATGATCAGCATGGTACCGCTATCGTTACCGCCGCCGGCATGTTAAATGCGCTGGAAATTCAGGGTAAAGACATTAAAAACGCTATTATCGTCTGTATGGGCGCTGGCGCTGCTGCTATTGCCTGTATGGAGCTGCTGATTAAATGCGGTGCCCAGCGTGAGCATATTTATATGCTGGATACCAAGGGCGTGATTCATACCCGCCGTAACGATTTAAATGAATACAAAAAGCTGTTTGCCAATAATACCGATAAGCGCACTCTGGAAGATGCGCTGATGGGCGCTGATGTGTTTGTCGGTGTGTCAGGCCCGGACGTGCTGCCGGCTGAAGCATTAAGCTTGATGGCAGATAAGCCGGTGATTTTTGCCTGCTCCAACCCGGATCCGGAAATTAAACCTGAGCTGGCCCATGCCACGCGTAACGACATTATTATGGCTACCGGCCGCTCGGATTACCCTAATCAGGTCAATAATGTATTGTGCTTCCCCTTTATCTTCCGCGGTGCATTGGATGTGCGTGCCAGTGTTATTAACGATGAAATGAAGCTTGCCGCAGTGCATGCTATTCGTGCTATTGCCAAAGAGCCGGTACCGCAGGAAGTGCTAACAGCGGCCAAAGTGAGCGACTTGCAGTTTGGCAAACACTACATTATTCCCAAGCCGATGGACCCACGCTTGTTGCCACGTGTCGCGCGGGCGGTGGCAGAGGCCGCTGTTGCATCAGGTGTAGCGCGTATTAGCCTACCAGAAAATTATTACCGTTAAACATTGGTAATGCGAAACAAAAAGCCGGCATTCTCGCCGGCTTTTTTATTTTTAAAACAACAGATTATACCCGGAACAGCCGGGTAATATTTTCCAGGCTTTGAGCCAGCGCAGCCAATTCACTGCTCGCTTTGGCAATATTGCCGGCACTTTCAGCGCTATGTTCGGTGTTGGTAAAAATTTCATCGACGTGATGCACTATGCTATTGGCCATTTTCTGCTGGTCATCCGTCGCATCGGCAATTTGCTGGTTCATCAGGCGTATTTGCGCAATGCTTCTGGTGATAAGCTGTAATGCATCCCCTGCCTGATTGGCCGATTGCACACTATTACCCGCCTGAGCTGTACTGTGCTGCATTTTTTGTACGGCCAAACGAGCGGCATTTTGTAATTGCTCTATGGTGCGCTGAATTTCTTCGGTCGATTTTTGCGTGCGCGAAGCCAGGGTGCGCACTTCATCGGCAACCACGGCAAAGCCTCGGCCTTGCTCACCTGCGCGTGCTGCTTCTATCGCGGCATTTAGTGCCAACAGGTTAGTTTGCTCTGCAATGCCTTTGATCACGCTAAGTACAGTGCCGACCTGATTAGCGTCTTCTTCCAATTGGGTAATAACATCTGAGGCTTCCTGTACGTTACCGGCCAGTTGTTGGATGTTTTCTACCGTCGAGATCACAGTTTGCTGGCCCTGAGCTGCTGCATCGTTCGATTGTGTTGCAGCCACAGCGGCTTCGTTAGCGCTTTGTACTTCTGCTTGCACGCTGGCGCTCATGTCATCCACTGCATGTTTGGCTTGGTTCGCCGCTTTGCGCTGCTGCGCTATGGTTTTGTTGGTATCGTCAGTGAGCTCACGTAAGTCTTTTGCCAGTGCAGATAACGGCACTGCAGTATTGACGATGTCTTTTACCACATGCTGCAACTTCTGCATAAAGGTATTAAACCAATGCGCCAGATCGCCAAGCTCATCAACACTGTTGGTATGGATACGGGCGGTAAGATCGCCATCTTCTTTGGCCAGACTTTGCAGCGAGCTTATCATATTGGCCAGGCTGCTTTGGATGCCGCGTGCCACCGGAAAAGCGGTGGCGAACAACAACAGGGTGGTGATAACACCCATAATAATACCCACGGTAATAAGCGTACCCGCCTGTTCACTGGCATCATCGATGCTGTGAGTAAACTGCTGTAAGCGCTGATCGCGGAATTGGCTGAGTAAAAGTGCCGTGGTGTCATAATCGGCGTTCATTTTTTCTGAGCGTTGCGCCAAAGTGCTGAAATCAGCGGTATCACTTATCATTTCCAGGGAAACTTGATAAGCCACTTTATAGTAGTTGTCATAGCTTTGTTTCACCTGACTGATGGCACTGGCATAGTCACGGTTTAACTCGGCAATACGGTCTAAATCCTGACCAAACTGTTTACTGAAATTGGCAGCCCCAGTAAGAGCTTCTTTGTCACCTGTGGTGACTGCACTGGCCAAAGAGTCTTTTACCCGCTCCAGCAACACCAGTGAGCTTTGTGCGGCCTGTAACACCGGAAATTGCACGTCACGAGTCTGCTCCAGGGTGTTAACGTTGTTTAGGGCGGTATTGCTGGCAAGCACAAGGTAGATAATAAAACTCAGTGTGCCGATAATGGGAATTAGATAGATTTTCTTAGCGATAGACAGACGTCGTAACACATCCATACTGCAGGCCTCTGTGATGTTGAGATGTTATTATTAGTGCTTATTTAACTGCAGTATAGTGCTTTAATTAAGCAAATGCTTGTAGTTAGCGCTGTTCTGTATAAAAAACAAAACCCGGACACGCCGGGTTTTGTTAGTTGAAACAACAGTTATTTTTTCGCCCGCTCAAACGAGGTCAAAATTTCCGCTTTAGCGGCTGCGGCATCGCCCCAGCCAATCACTTTAACCCATTTGCCCGGCTCTAATTCTTTGTAACGCTCGAAGAAGTGCTGAATTTGTTTTTTCAGCAGCTCGTCCACATCACCAATGTCATTTACGTGGTCATACAGCTTGGTCAGTTTGCTTACCGGAACTGCAATGACTTTGGCATCTTCGCCTGACTCATCAGACATATGCAGTACACCGACCGGACGGCATTTAATCACCGCACCTGGTACCAGCGGGTAAGGCGTTGGTACCAGTACGTCTACCGGGTCACCGTCTAACGATAGCGTTTGGTTGACAAAGCCATAGTTACACGGATAAAACATTGGCGTTGCCATAAAGCGGTCAACCCAAACGGTGCCAGTGTCTTTGTCCACTTCGTACTTGATCGGATCGGCATTGGCCGGAATTTCAATGATTACGTTAATCTCTTCTGGCAGGTTTTTACCCGCTGCAACATCGCTTAAGCTCATGGCCTTTCCCTTATCTGTGCAAAAATTAGTATCGGTGCGAAAAAAGTGGCGCTTATTATAACGCCACGGTTAAAAATGGCTATCGCTGATGGTAGGCCACACAACTTTCCACTTCATGTTTTGAGCCCAGGATCACCGCCACCCGCTGATGAATATCGGTTGGCACGATATCCATAATGCGCTCATAGCCGGTAGAGCTCATGCCGCCAGCTTGTTCTACCAGAAAACTCATCGGGTTCGCTTCATACATTAGTCGCAGTTTGTCTGGTTTGTTTGGATCTTTGCTATCCCGCGGATAGGCAAAAATACCGCCACGACACAGCACCCGGTGTACATCACCCACCATGGCAGCAATCCAGCGCATATTATAGTTTTTACCGCGCGGGCCTTCTTTGCCCTGCAGTAAGTCGGCAATATAGGCCTGCATCGCCGGTTGCCAGTAGCGCTGGTTCGACATATTAATAGCAAATTCGGCGGTGTATTTTGGAATCGCCGCTTGCTCTTCGGTCAGTAAAAAGCCGCCGTAGGTTTTATCCAGCGTATAAAGCCGGGTGCCTTTGCCTGTCGTCAGTGCCAGCATGGTTGAGGGGCCATACAGCACATAACCGGCCGCCAGCTGGGCGCTGCCGGGTTGTAAGAACTGGCCGGCATCTTCAGGTGCCAGCTCAGCTTTGGCTGGCAGAATAGAAAAAATAGTGCCAATTAAGCTGTTAATATCGGTGTTAGATGAGCCGTCCAGGGGGTCAAAGGTGACCAGGTATTTGCCGTTTGGGTTGCCTGCCACAGTGTCATCTTCTTCTTCAGAGCTGATGGCTTTAACCACGCCGGTTTCCAAAATGACCTCTTTTAATAACTCGTTGGCAATAACATCGAGTTTTTTCTGTGTTTCCCCTTGAATATTCTCGGCCAGGGTAGAACCTAATACACCAGCCAGCTCACCCTGGCTGACGCGAAAAGAAATTTCCCGGCAGGCTGCCAGAATGGTTTTTATCAGTGAAATCAGGTCGCTGTCGACTCCGTCCTGTTGCAGTACTGGCGAGATGCGGCGCATGCAGTGAGTTCCTTATTGGTAATATAGTTTTGCTTTAGGTATAGAGGCTGGCGTATTTTAAAGAATTTCTGCACAAATTGCAGGTATTACTGTGTCGGTGGCTGTTTTGCTACAATAGCGCGGACTATATTCAGGACAAGTTATGCATATTCATATACTGGGCATTTGCGGCACCTTTATGGGCGGTATTGCTGCCATTGCTAAAGCCTTGGGGCATAAGGTTACCGGCGCCGATGCCAACGTTTACCCGCCGATGAGCACCCAGCTGGAACAATTGGGTATTGAGTTGACTCAGGGGTGGGATCCGGCGCAGCTGGAACCCGCGCCGGACTTAGTCATTATCGGTAACGCTTTATCGCGTGGTAACCCGGCGGTAGAGTATGTACTTAATACCAACCTGCGCTATAGCTCTGGCCCGCAGTGGCTGGCCGAGCAGGTATTGTTTGACCGCTGGGTGCTGGCAGTGTCGGGTACGCACGGTAAAACCACCACCAGCACCATGCTGGCCTGGATTTTAGAGTGTGCCGACTTGAAGCCTGGCTTCTTAATTGGCGGCATACCGCAAAACTTTGATTGTTCGGCCCGCTTGGGCGAATCACCGTTTTTTGTTATTGAAGCAGACGAATACGACACGGCTTTTTTTGATAAACGCTCCAAGTTTGTGCATTACCGGCCACGTACACTGGTGATCAACAATCTGGAGTATGATCATGCGGATATTTTTCCTGATTTGGCGGCCATTCAACGCCAGTTTCATCATTTGTTGCGTATGGTGCCGGCCAACGGCCTGGTGCTGTCACCGGAAGATACGCCGGCAGTGCAACAAACGCTCGACATGGGCTGCTGGAGCGAGCGGCAAAGTTATGGCAAAGACTGGCGCGCCGAGCTGATAAGCCCGGACGGCAGCCAGTTTGCGCTGTATTTACAGCAGCAGAAGCTGGGTGAGCTGCACTGGCAGCTAAGTGGCCAGCATAATGTGGACAATGCAGTGATGGCGATAGCCGCTGCACGCCATGCCGGCGTACCGGTTGAGGTAGCTTTGGAGGCGCTGACACGTTTTGTTGCCCCCAAGCGGCGGATGGAGCTAAAAGCTGAAGTGGCCGGCATTAAGGTGTATGACGATTTTGCCCATCACCCTACCGCGATTAGCACCACCTTGCAGGGCATTCGTAATAAAGTGGGCCAGCAGCGGGTTATTGCCGTATTGGAGCCACGCTCAAATACCATGCGCATGGGCGTGCACCAGGCCGCGCTGCCTTTGGCGTTAGCCCTGGCCGATCAGGTGTTTTTATACGAGCCGGCTAATGCCAACTGGTCACTGGAGCCGTTAACACGCGCTTTGGCACCTAAAGCCAGTCTGAGCCAGGATATTGATACCTTAGTTGGCGAGCTCACCGCACAGGCGGGCGCAGGCGATAATATCGTCATTATGAGTAACGGCGGCTTTGGCGGTATTCACGACAAGCTAATTAGCGCACTTAAGCAAAAATGGGAGCCATAATGGCCAAACCACAGGAAATTACGCTGGCGTTTAGCGGCGCGTCAGGCGCGCCCTATGGCTGGCGCTTGCTACAAGTGTTACTGGCGCAGGGCATTAAGGTGCACTTGCTGGTATCCAGCGCAGCGCGGGTGGTGTTTGCCACTGAGCATGATATTAAGCTGCCGGCGGCGCCGGATAAATGCACCGATATGCTACAGCAGCATTTTGCCTGCGCACCTGGCCAGTTGAAAGTATACGGCAAAGACGACTGGTTCTCGCCGGTGGCTTCAGGCTCGGCGGCACCAAAGCAAATGGTGATTTGCCCCTGCTCAACCGGCACCGTATCGGCCATCGCCTGTGGCGCCAGCGACAACCTGATAGAGCGCGCGGCGGATGTTGTGATAAAAGAAGCCGGGCAGCTGATTTTAGTGCCACGAGAAAGCCCGCTTAGCGTCATTCATCTGGAGAACCTGCTGAGACTCGCCAAGTTGGGCGTCACCATAATGCCTGCAGCGCCCGGTTTTTATCATCAGCCAAAACAGATAAGCGATTTAGTCGATTTTATGGTGGCGCGCATCTTAGACCACTTAAAACTGCCGCATCAGCTTACCCAACGCTGGGGCTATGGCCATAGCGGGCAAACAGGAGAGCAAGATTGAGTTTAGCCTTAGATATTAAAGGCCTGCATAAGGTTTATAAAAGTGGCACCGTAGCATTAAGCGGTATCGATTTAGTGGTAAAGCAGGGCGATTTTTTTGCCCTGTTAGGCCCCAATGGTGCCGGTAAAAGCACCACCATCGGTATTATTAGTTCGCTGGTGAATAAAACCAGCGGCAGCGTTAAAGTATTTGGCCATGATATTGACACCGAGCTTGAAGCGGCGAAAAGCCAACTTGGGCTGGTGCCGCAGGAATTTAATTTTAACCAGTTTGAAACCTTGCTGCAGATCGTGGTGAACCAGGCCGGTTATTACGGCGTGCCGAAAAAACTGGCACTGGAGCGGGCAGAAAAATACCTGGGCCAGCTGGGGCTGTGGGAAAAGCGCCATGCCCGCTCGCGTGAGCTGTCCGGTGGTATGAAACGCCGGCTGATGATTGCCCGCGCCTTAATGCATGAGCCTAAGCTGTTGATCCTCGATGAGCCTACCGCCGGTGTTGATATTGAGCTGCGCCGTTCCATGTGGGAATTCTTGCGTAAAATTAACCAGCAAGGCGTCACCATTATTCTGACCACCCATTATCTGGAAGAGGCCGAAATGCTGTGCCGCAATATCGCCATTATCGATAAAGGCCAGATCATTGAAAACACCAGCATGAAAGCGCTGCTGAGTAAGCTGACGGTAGAAACCTTTGTGCTGGATGTGGCGGGTGATATCGCCAGGGTACAACTGGATGGCTTTAACTGGCGCCAGCTGGACGACCACAGCCTTGAGGTGGATGTGGAAAAGTCGCAGGGTTTAAACCCGATTTTTGCCCAGCTCACGGCACAGGATATTAAGGTGTTATCGATGCGCAACAAGGCCAACCGGCTGGAAGAGTTGTTTGTCACCCTGGTAGAAAACGGCCGCGGAGGTGCCAAATGATCAAAGCAAATTATATGGTGGCACTGAAAAGCATTCTGGATAAAGAAACCAACCGTTTTTTACGTATTTGGGTGCAAACCCTGGTACCGCCCGCCATTACCATGACACTGTATTTTGTGATCTTTGGTAGCCTTATTGGCTCGCGCATTGGTGATATGGGCGGTTTTAGCTATATGGAGTTTATTGTGCCGGGGCTGATTATGATGTCGGTCATTACTAACTCCTATGCCAACGTGGCATCGTCATTCTTTAGTGCCAAATTCCAGCGCAACGTGGAAGAGCTGCTGGTCGCGCCGGTGCCTAACTACATTATTGTGCTGGGGTTTGTCGGCGGCGGTATGGCGCGCGGCATGCTGGTAGGGTTAATTGTGACGATACTGTCGCTGTTTTTCGTCACCATTCAAATTCATAACCTGGCGGTGATTATTGTTACCGTTACGCTGACCTCCATGCTGTTCGCTCTGGGCGGCCTGATTAACGCGGTGTACGCCAAAACCTTTGACGACATCAGCATTATTCCGACCTTTGTGTTAACGCCGCTAACTTACTTGGGCGGGGTATTTTACTCGTTAACCCTTTTGCCGGGCTTTTGGCAGCAGGTGGCTGCGCTTAACCCGGTGGTGTATATGGTTAATGCGTTTCGCTATGGCTTTTTGGGTGTTACCGATGTCAGCCTCTGGTTGGCACTGGCAGTCGTGCTGGGCTTTATTGTGGTGCTGTTTAGCTATGCCATGTATCTGATAAACCGTGGCATTGGCTTACGCAGCTGATACGCCACTTTTTTGCAGACATTTTTCGGCGCTTGCAGTAAAGTGAGCGCCATTTTCCGGCTGTTTTAGCCACTGCTAAAGTGAACAGGCAGAGTAATTAGTTGATGACAGAATCAAGCAAACGACAGGCAACCGCTTCTGAAGATGCACTATGGCGCATCTTTACCGTGCCTGAAGCACCTGACTCTACGCTAAGTATTATCGAGCAAAACCTGTCGCAGAATCTGGCCGGCTTTTTGCGCGAAAGTATCGTTGCGGTAGAAAAACCACTGTGGCAAATTGAGCGTGATTTTCAGGCGCATCAAATTCCACAGCAGCCGAATTTTGTCTCTGATTACGCCGAAGGCCTGATGCAAAAGCTGGTAGCGCACTCGGTCCATACCGCCGCGCCCAGCTTTATCGGCCATATGACCTCGGCCTTGCCGTATTTCGTGCTCTCGCTGTCAAAAATGATGGTGGGGCTTAACCAGAACCTGGTCAAAATTGAAACCTCCAAAGCCTTTACGCCGATGGAGCGTCAGGTGCTGGGCATGATGCACCATTTGGTGTATGGCGAAAGCGACGGTTTTTACAAAAAATGGATGCACAGTGCTAACCATTCGCTGGGCGCGTTTTGCTCAGGCGGCACCATTGCCAATATTACCGCGCTGTGGATAGCGCGTAACCGGCTGCTAAAAGCTGATGGTGACTTTAAAGGTATCGCCCGCGAAGGCTTGTTCCGCGCTATGCAGCACTATGGCTACAATGGTTTAGCGATCCTGGTGTCGGAGCGTGGCCATTACTCTTTAGGTAAAGCCGCTGATGTGTTGGGTATTGGCCGTGAGTCGCTGATTGCGATTAAAACCGATAGCGACAACAAAATTGACACCATGCTTCTGGCCGAAAAGATGGCTGAGTTGAAAGCGGCCAACATCCGGCCGCTGGCGATAGTGGGTGTAGCGGGTACTACCGAAACCGGTAACGTCGACCCGCTTCACCAACTGGCCGATTTAGCCGAGCAGTATCAGTGCCATTTCCATGTTGATGCGGCCTGGGGCGGCGCGACTTTGTTATCAAACAAATACCGCCATCTGCTGTCTGGAATAGAGCGCGCCGATTCGGTGACGATAGATGCACATAAACAAATGTATGTGCCGATGGGTGCTGGGATGGTGGTGTTTAAACACCCTTCAGCGGCGCATGCTATTGAGCATCATGCTGAATATATTTTACGTAAAGGCTCCAAAGACTTAGGCAGCCAAACGCTGGAAGGCTCACGCCCTGGTATGGCCATGCTGGTGCACGCCTGCTTGCAGGTGATTGGCCGCGAAGGTTATGAAATTCTGATTAACCGCAGCCTGGAAAAAGCACGCTATTTTGCCACCTTAATAGCGCATAACATCGACTTTGAGCTGATCACCGAGCCAGAGCTGTGCCTGCTGACCTACCGTTATGTGCCGGCGCAGGTACAAAAAGCGATGGCTAAAGCCAGCCCGGAGCAGCTGCAACGCTTTAACGAATTACTAAACGGCTTAACCAAGTTTATTCAGAAGCGCCAGCGCGAAGAGGGTAAATCTTTCGTGTCGCGTACCCGCTTAACGCCGGCGAAATACCAGCGCCAGGAAACTATAGTGTTCCGTGTGGTACTGGCTAACCCGCTGACTACAGAGCAAATTTTGCATGATGTACTGGTAGAGCAAGATCAAATTGCCCAGCTGGATAAAGAGTTTTACCCCAAACTTCTACAACTGGCGAAAGAGCTGGCAGCCTAAGCTGCCAGCGATACCACTTTGCATTTGTTCTGCCCGGCTTAAGCGGCTATTATCAGCCGATAATGTTAAAGCAACGGATTGAAATTATGCGCTATTTAACCCTTCTGTTACCCCTATTTTTAAGCCTCACCGCTTGCCAAAGCGCGTATTACTCTGCAATGGAAAAAGTGGGCGTGCATAAGCGCGATATTCTGGTAGACCGGGTTGAAGAAGCCCAGCAATCACAGCAAGAGGCACAGCAGCAGTTTAAATCGGCGCTGGAGCAATTCAGCAGCTTGATTAACTTTGATGGCGGTGATTTACAGCGTATGTACGAGACCACCGACAGTGAGTATCAGGCGTGCAACAAAGCGGCAGAGGACGTCAGCTCACGCATTAACAGCATAGAAAATGTGGCCGAAGCGCTGTTTGATGAATGGCAGGATGAGCTGGAGCAATACAGCAATGCCAAGTTAAAACAAGACAGCGCCCGCAAGCTGGCCAACACACGCAAGCAATACGCCAGCCTGCTAAAAACCATGCGTCGTGCCGAGCAAAGCATGCAGCCAGTGCTGGCATCGCTAAAAGATAATAGCCTGTATTTAAAACATAATTTAAATGCCAAAGCCATTGGCGCGCTGCAGGGCGAATTTGACAGTATTCAGCGTGACATCAACCGGCTGATCACAGAGATGAACCAGGCAATTGCACAATCAGAGCAATTTGTCGCCACGTTAAAACAATAACAGGAGAGTAGCATGTCAGGTCAGGGTTCGGGCGGTAATGTTATCGCTGCGTTGTGTAATGTGTTTTTCCCCGGTTTAGGCCAGTTAGTACAAGGCCGCATTTTAGCCGCTATTTTATTCTTTTTAGTTTGTGTTACCGGCTATGCGCTATTTTGGCTGGTGATCCCGTTCATTGTCGCTGCCATTGTGCATCTGTGGGCCATTATCGACGCGGCCAAGTTTAGGGCTGTTTAAACCGCAGGCCGGGCGCTTTGCCCGGCGTTGATGGTTGTTACAACATCGTTTTTAGCACCTTGTCTTTACGGATAAAGTGGTGATGCAATGCGCCGGCAATATGCAGCATGATTAATGCTACCAGGGCTAATGCCAGGATGCTGTGTAGTTCGCGAAAGAGTGAGTACAGGCCGATATCAACCTCCAATGCGGCCGGCAAACGAAACCAGCCGAATACCTCGACTGGCCGGGCAGCAAAGTACTGCATGGCATAACCAGACAGTGGCATGGCAAACATCAGGCCGTACAGCAAATAATGCGACGCCCTGGCGATGGCTTTTTGTATTGCAGGTAAGCTGTCGGGCAGTGCAGGTAGCTGCTGGCGTAAGCGGTTGACCAGCCTTACGCTCACCAGCAGCAGTGCCAGCAGACCAAAGGCTTTATGCAAGCTCAACACGGTTAGCTGCCAGGGATCCAGCGATTTCACCATCAGTAGCCCCGCTGTCAACATGGCCAGCATCAGCGCCGCCATCCCCCAGTGAAACAGCCGCATCGATAATGAGAAGCGTGTTGGCTTAGTCATGGCTTGTCTCCCCTAATGCACCTTGTAACTGCTCTTTCGCCCGGCGCCGGTATGACTCGGCATAGGCGCCCGAACGCGCCCGTAAAATCGGGTCTGCGGTGGCTTTAATGCCGCTTGGCAGCACCAGCGGATCAAAGTTAAAGGCATGGCAGTTACCCTCAAGCTGCGCTGCAGTGCCGGTGAGCACAATTTGCCCGGCGTTAACTTTCTTGCGGCTTGCTGGCCAGGCTTTAGTGGGATTGTTTTCATCATCGCTGGCATCGGCCAGGGTAAACACCCAGTTAAACACCACTGGCCCCTCTGCTATACGGGCGGTGATTTCCTGCTGCAGTGCATCGTCGCCTGCAAAGGCGATACTGTCCGCGGTAACGGTGGGCATCAGTGCCCAGCGCACCGCTTGCTGCTTACCGTCGTGATTAATTAGATAAAACGCATTGATGCTGTGATAGGCTTCGCCAGCGAAGCTGCCGCTGGGCTTGTACTGGGCGGCCCAGGTACGAAACTCGCTACTTTCTGGGTGTGCAGCAAAAAATTGCTTAATGGCTTCAGGACCAGCCTGAATCGCCTGTATTTGCTGGTAAAAAGTGTGCGGGTCTGCCACGGCCATCACCGGCGGGGTGTTCATGGCCAGGCGCCATTGCTCGGTACGGCTGAGGCTAAAACTTAGCGCCAGGCTGCGTACCGGTGCTTTTAAATCCGGTGCAGTGGGGTTATTGCCGGCAATAGACAAACGGCCAACAAAGGGCGTAACGCCACTGTTAAACAGGCTGGCGCTGCTGTAGGGCGCCAGCTCGCCATTTGATCTGAACTCACCGCTTACGCACATGCCTTTGGCATGGGCGCGGCGAAAACCGGCAAACAGGCTGTTGCCTTGTTGCAAATCGACAAACTGCTGCGCACTTACTTTGGGCGGGGTGTCGGCGGCTGCACTGCCGGCTGATAACATCAGCAGTGCCAGCGTAATGGACAGTGCCAGAGCGTCTGGTTTCTTCATAAAATACTCATTGTCAGGTTAAGAAGCAGTTGAGGATAGGTCAAAAACACCTTTCTGGTTCACCAAGACCCGGGTATTAGCAAAAATCTTTCCGGCACTGAAAATAAGTGACGCATAAAAGCAATAGCCGCTGCGTGGCATAGCATCACAGCGGCTTGTTGGTTTTGTTGCATTAAAAACACGGGGTAAGCGGCTTACAGCTCCAGATTATCAATTAGCCGGGTGCTGCCCAAGCGAGCGGCGGCCAGAATAACCTTTGGCTCGGTTTCTGCAGTGGCAAGCGCCAGGCTGTGCTGATGGCTGATATTTACGTAATCAGGTTCAAAGCCGGCAGCGCTTAGCTGTGCTTTGGTCTGAAGCTCCAGCGCGCGATAGTCGTGATTGCCCGCCTCAATAAGCTGTTTGAGTTGCTGTAGCAGCTGATACAGTTTGGGCGCAATGGCACGCTGCTCAGCAGTTAAATAACCATTGCGCGAGCTCAGCGCCAGGCCATCGGTAGCACGCTCTGTTGGTACACCAATAATCTCAATCGGCATAGATAAATCAATCACCATCTGGCGGATAATGGCCAGCTGTTGATAGTCTTTCATGCCAAAGCAGGCGATATCGGGCTGTACCAGGTTAAACAGCTTGCAGACAATGGTAGAGACACCACGGAAATGACCAGCCCGGCTGGCACCGCAGTGCAAATCGCCCAGCAGCGGTACTTCAACATAGGTTTGCACATCCAGCCCGCGTGGGTACATTAGCTCTGGTGTCGGCGTAAACACCGCATCGGCGTGGTGCGCGCTTAAGCCTGCACAGTCAGCTTCTAAGGTGCGCGGATATTTGTCTAAATCTTCGTTCTTGCCAAATTGCATCGGGTTAACAAAGATGCTGACTATCACTCTGTCGGCGCGGCTTTTCGCTACGTCGACCAGCGTTAAATGGCCGTTATGTAAATTGCCCATAGTGGGCACAAAGGCGATGGTTTCGCCCTTTTTGCGCCAGGCAGCAATTTGCGCCCTTAGCGCCTCAACAGTAGTAATAATGTTCATCTGCTTTAAAAACTGTGCTGAGCGGTCGGGAAGGTCTGGCTTTTTACTTCGCTGACATAGGCGGCTATCGCGCTTCTTATCTCGCCGGTTTGTGCCAGATAGTTTTTGGAAAACTTCGGAATATAGCCGCTGCTAATACCGAGTAAATCGTGCATTACCAGTACCTGGCCGTCGGTCACATTACCGGCGCCTATGCCAATAACCGGAATCGTCAGCGCGTCGGTAATGCGTTTAGCCAAGGCTGTTGGAATACATTCCAGCACCAGTAGCTGCGCGCCGGCATCCTGCAAGGCTTTGGCTTGCGCAACCATAGCGTCAGCGGCGGCATCGGTTTTACCCTGCACTTTATAGCCGCCAAAAATATGCACCGACTGTGGCGTTAACCCTAAATGGCCACATACCGGCACGCCGCGCTCTGTTAGCGCTTTTACCGTCGGCAGTAAAAAGTCGCCGCCTTCCAGTTTGACCATATTGGCACCGGCTTGCATCAGCGGTACCACACTTTGCAGCGCCTGCTCCAGGGTGCCATAGCTCATAAAGGGCATATCTGCGATAACAAAGGCATCGGGCGCGCCGGCGCGCACGGCGCGGGTATGGTAAGCAATATCATTAATGGTAACCGGCAGCGTATCGCTGTGGCCTTGCAGCACCATGCCCAGTGAGTCGCCAATGAGCAGCACCTCTACGCCTTGTTCGGCAAACAGTTTGGCAAAGCTGGCGTCGTAGGCGGTCAGCATGCTGATCTTGTCGCCTTGCTGTTTCATTTTCTGTAATACGGCAGTGGTGATCTTAGCCATAATAATCTCATCCGACCATTTAACGCAGGAGGCGCAAGATCGCACAAAGTGCCATCAGCTGCAACTGCTGTGAAGTTTTTGCAGGCCGTTAAGAGGTACCTGCTCAAGTAAAGAGGATAGTACAGTGCCATCAGGCAGCTGTAATTCAGCAGCAATTTCTGCCAATGGGTACAATACAAATTCACGCTGCTTCAGGCCATAGTGCGGCACGGTCAGCCGTTCTGTGTTAATGATCTGCCCGCCATACAGCAGGATATCCAAATCCAGCGTACGTGGGCCCCAGCGCTCAGCTTTGCGCTGCCGGCCCTGGCTTTGCTCTATGTTTTGCAGTGCATCGAGCAAGGCTTCGGGTGAAAGTGAGGTGTCAAGCGCGGCAACGGCATTAACGTAATCAGGTTGATCTTGCGGCCCCATAGGTTTTGAGCCGTATAAAGATGAGACTGCCACTAAGCGGCTGTGCGGCACCTGACGTAAGGCGGCTATTGCCCGCTCGAGTTGCTGTACCGGGTTGGCCAGGTTTGCGCCCAGGCCAATATAACAACGTACCGTTAGCATTATTCGGCTGTGCGCTTACGTTTGTAGTTACGCCGGCGGCGCGGGCCTTTGTCGATACCGTCTTTACCCAGCTGGTTAATCAGCTGCAGGCGGCCGGCTTCGTCAGCAAACTGGAAGCGCTCCCACCACAGTGCCAACTCGGTCAACTCGCCGCCTTCAGCCTGGGCGCGTAGCTGCAAAAAGTCGAAGGCGCCGCGAAACTTAGGTTGCTCCAGCAGTTTAAAGGCGCGGCGGCCTGCACGCTTGGTTAAGCGGCTTTGCAGTGCCCAGATATCGCGCATCGACAGCGTAAAGCGTTTGGGAATGGCAATAGTGCGCTGCACATCGTCCAGCACTTCGGTCATGGCGATATTCATTGCATCAATTTCGCTTAAGCCGTCAATCACTAAGGCCTGGCTGCGCCGCTCTACCGGATACCACAGCAGGGCTGCGAAGATAAAGGCCGGTGTCACCGGTTTATCGGCATCGACTCTAGAGTCTGTGTCTTGCAGCGCTTTGGTTGCTAATAAAAAGGCTTTACCTTCGGGCTCTTGTTTTAGCAGCTTATCCAGCTGCGGTAGCAATTGCTTTAAGACGCGGGTATCGCGCATCAGCATAAAATTGTCGAAGGCTTTACCGGCTAGCAATAGTTTTACCAGCTCGTCAAATAGCCGCGGTGCCGGAATGTTTTTCAGCAACACCGCCAGCTCCGTAATAGGTGCAGCAGTAGCGGGCGCGATTTGCATATTCAGTTTGGTGGCAAAGCGGATCGCGCGCAAAATGCGCACCGGATCTTCGCGGTAGCGTGTCTCAGGGTCGCCAATCAGTTCAATTTTGCGCTCGGCAATTGCCTGCAGGCCGTTGGCAAAATCGTAAACGGAAAAATCACTCACCGAGTAATACAGTGCATTAAGGGTGAAGTCGCGCCGCTCGGCGTCTTCTTCGATAGTGCCGTACACATTGTCGCGTAAAATCTGGCCCTGCTCGTTTGCGCTGGCGGTTTTTGCCTTGGGTGCAGTGTCTTCATCGTCATCGCTGCCGCTGTGGTGGCCGCGAAAGGTCGCCACTTCTATCACTTCACGGCCAAATACCACGTGGGCTAAGCGAAAGCGCCGGCCGATTAAACGGCAGTTACGAAATACCTGCTTTATCTGCTCTGGTTCAGCGTTGGTCACTACATCAAAATCTTTTGGTTTTAAACCCAGCAGTAAATCGCGGATACAGCCGCCAACTAAATAGGCATCAAAGCCAGCATCATTGAGCCGATACAGCACTTTAAGCGCATTGGGGCTGATGTCTTTGCGGGAAATACTGTGCTGGTCACGGCTTAAACGCTGCACTGCTGGCAGTAAACTGGCGGCAGGCTTAGGCCGCGCTGCTCTGTGGCCTGAGGCTTTATCGCGCTCTGGCTGAGCTCTTTGCGTAGACGCTTTGTCCGACGCTGTTTTGCCCGCCTGAGACTTGCTTTTAGCGGGCTTTTTTGTTGCGCCTACGCTGCGGCGCAAAAAATCTAACACTCGAGAAATAATGATCCATCTCCTGCACGATACCGCCACTGGCGGCCGTTTAAAAAAACCGGCTAATAATACCGCAGCTGCGCAAAAAAAAGAACGCAGGCGCGCCGGGTTAGACAAATTCTATGCCGGGTATTTCCAACTGGCGTGGAATTGCGCCTAACTGCCAGTGTGCAATCGCCCAGCTAAGTTGCTCTGCTACTTCTGCCTGCTGCAGCTCTGTCGGCAGCGGCTGGCCTAAAAAGGCTAACACTTTGGCCATTACCTGATTGGCCGGCCATTGGCTAATGGCTGCAGCGTGATTTTGTTTGCTTAATTTAAAGCCGGGCTTGGCCACTGCCAGCGGTAAATGGCCATAACGGGGTGGCTGCTGGCCCAGCAAGCGGCACAGTGCCTGCTGCCGCGGGGTCATTTGCAGTAAATCGGCGCCGCGAATAACCTCCGTAATGCCCTGGTCAATATCGTCCACCACTACCACCAGCTGATAAGCAAACAAACTATCGCGGCGTTTAATAATGTAGTCTTCCTTCGCCAGCGCTATGTCAATCTGCTGCTGGCCAAAAACCAGATCGGTAAAGTGGCAGCTAACGCCCTGGCTGCGTAAACGCCAGGCTAGCGGTGGCTGGGTAAGCTCCAGCGTAGCGCAATGGCTATTATACAGGCCGCCCATTTCACTGATTTGCTTGCGGCTGCACTGACAGCCATAAACTGATTTCTGTTGCTGTAGCTGATTAAAAACATGCTGGTAACGCGCCAGGCGCTGGCTTTGATACAGCACGCTGTCGTCCCAGTACAGGCCGAATTGCTCCAGTGTGCGCAAAATGTCGCTGTCGATACCGGCCACCATACGCGGTGTGTCAATATCTTCCATGCGCACCAACCATTTGCCGTGCTGACTTTTTGCTTGCAGGTAGCTGCCGACAGCAGCAATCAGGGAGCCGAAATGAAGCGGGCCGGAAGGCGAGGGTGCAAACCGGCCGATATAAGCAGGGGAACCGGCCATGTTAGCCGCCGAGTTGCTTTTCCTTGATCTCTGCTAAGGTTTTGCAATCGATACACATATCTGCCGTAGGACGGGCTTCTAAGCGCTTGATACCAATTTCAATACCGCAGGTGTCGCAATAACCGAAGTCTTCATCTTCAATTTTTTGCAGTGTTTTTTCAATTTTTTTCAGTAGCTTACGCTCACGATCCCGGGCGCGCAGCTCTAAGCTGAACTCTTCTTCCTGAGCAGCACGGTCTACCGGATCCGGGAAGTTCGCCGCTTCGTCGGCCATATGGTTTTTGGTACGGTCAACTTCTTCGCGTAATTGCTGGCGCCAGGCATCCAGTATGCGGCGGAAATGTTCCAGTTGCTTCGGGTTCATATATTCTTCCCCGACAGCTTCCTGATATGGCGCTACGCCTGCAAGGGCCAGTAAGCCCAGCGTTTTGGTAGTATTGCCCTCTGGCATAATCATCTCCTGTATAATGCCAAGCAAAAAATATGGCGGCTATAGATAGCAGAATATCGCTGGCATCGCAATCAGATTTAAAAAGACGCGGAAGTATACAGATTGCTGTGCTGGCCGTCATCTTATTTAAACAACAGCTTTGCAGGTGGCATTGCATGTGCCGTGTACAGTGGTGCCGGCAGGTGCTTGTGGTACACTGGCTGCCACTTTTCGGTATAGACGAGAATAAGGAATGCAGATGGCAGATGTGATCCAAGTAACGCTTCAGTTTAGTGCGCCAGAGGCAAAGTGGGGCAAGGCTAGCGTAATCCCCAACACCGCGGGATTTGTGCTCTGTGTCAATGAAAAAGACCCGTTACGCAGTGTGCAAAAAGCGGCGCGCAGCCTTGATGCGCTGGGTATTAGCGAAGTAACACTGACAGGTGATAACTGGACACTGGAGCTGCAATGGGCGTTTCATCAGGGCTTTTGTAATGCCAAACGTCATGGCGGCGTACAATTTTGTGGTGACGAAGCTACTCAGCGCCATCTGGCACACTTGCAGCAGTGCTTCAGTTTTGCCAAACAGCTCACTAACCAGACACCGGATGAACTGTACCCAGAGCAATTAGCACAGCAGGCAGCTGATTTTATCAGCAGTATTGCTGCCAAAGACACAGTACAAAGCCAGATTTTAGTAGACCAGCAGTTAGTCGATGCCGGCTGGCACGGTTTGCATGCCGTGGGCCGCGGCAGTGCCAGAAAACCTGCCATGCTGGTGCTGGATTACAACCCAACCGGCAATGCTGCCGCGCCGGTGGCAGCGGCACTGGTCGGTAAAGGCATTACTTTTGACAGCGGCGGCTATTCGATAAAAGCCACTGAAAGCATGCTGACAATGAAATGTGATATGGGCGGTGCAGCCACGGTAACGGCGGCACTGGCACTGGCGATATTGCAGGGTCTGGATAAACGTGTACAACTGATTTTGTGCTGTGCGGAAAACCTGATCAGCGGTAATGCCTATAAACTGGGCGATATTATCCGCTATAAAAACGGCACTACGGTGGAAATTGTTAACACCGACGCTGAAGGGCGCTTAGTACTGGCCGACGGCTTAATGTGTGCCGGCGAATCGGGCGCTGGCTTGATTATTGATGCCGCAACCCTAACCGGTGCAGCGATGACGGCGGTAGGCGGCGAATACAACGCCCTGTTTGCGCTTGATAAAGCGCTGGCACAGCGCACCCTGGGCTATGCGGCACAGGTGCAGGAGCTCACCTGGCAATTACCGCTGGAGCTGTGGCATCAGCAACAGTGTCCGTCGGCTTATGCCGATACCGCCAACAGCCGGCCGGTCAAAGGCGGCGGTGCCGGTGGCGCCAGTAACGCAGCTGGTTTCTTAAGCCGTTTTGTGCCAAATGACGGCCAGGGCTGGCTGCACTTTGATCTGGCAGCAGCCTTTAATAATAGTAACAACGCCTACTGGGCGGCCGGCGCAACCGGTCAGGGTATTCGCAGCATATGCTATACCTTACTGGCTGAATTAAGTTAAGGGTTATTGGCGCTGTGTTACGTGACTGGGGTAAATAGTGTTACCTGTTGCTGATATTCTGCCGCAGTTAACCGAACTGCTTGCCCGGCATAACCGGGTGGTGCTGTCGGCACCGCCTGGTGCTGGTAAATCAACCTACCTGCCGTTGTATTTGCTTCAGCATGCTGATTTTACTGGTAAAACCCTGTTGATGCTGGAGCCGCGCCGGCTGGCGGCAAAAAGCATCGCAGCGTATCTGGCCAGCCAGTTGGGCGAGGAGGTGGGCGCCACAGTTGGCTATCAGATCCGCCAGGAACAAAAGCGCAGCAGTCAGACCCGTTTACTGATCGTTACCGAAGGCGTACTGACACGAAAACTGCAGCAAGACCCCGAACTTAGCGGGGTTGACCTGCTGCTATTTGATGAATTTCATGAGCGATCGTTACATGCTGACCTGGCGCTGGCGCTGTGTTTGGAAGTGCAGCAGTTAAGACCAGATCTTAAACTGCTGATTATGTCAGCCACGCTGGACACAGCGGAGCTGGCCACCGCACTTGAGGCGCCGGTGCTAAAAAGTGAAGGGCGTAGCTACCCGGTAAATATTGAGTATCTGCTGCCGGATCTGCGGCCGTTGGCGGTGCAAATCGCCAGCGCGGTGCAACAAGCCTTAGCTAAACATGCCGGCAATATACTGGTGTTTTTGCCCGGACAGGCTGAAATAAACCAAACAGCACAGTTATTAGAGCAGCAAGGCTTGCCGCCTCAGGTGCAATTACACCGCCTGCTTGGCAGCTTGACACTGCAACAACAACAAGCTGCTATAGCCGCTCCCCCTGAAGGCCAGCGCAAAGTCGTGCTGTCGACCAACCTGGCAGAAACCAGCTTAACCATTGAAGGCATTACCGTAGTGATTGACAGCGGCTTGTGCCGGCAAAGCCGGTTTTATCCGCGCCATGGTATTAGCCTGCTGGAAACCGCGGCGGTTAGTCAGGCAGCGGCTATTCAACGCGCTGGCCGGGCCGGCCGTTTGGCACCGGGGCATTGTTACCGGCTAGACAGCAGTGAAAAATGGCAGCGGCGAGAGCGTTTTACCGCGCCGGAAATAGCGGTGGCGGATTTAACCACCCTGCGTTTAGAAGTGGCCGCCTGGGGCTGTCAGGTTGACGAACTGGCCTGGCTTACTCCACCGCCTGCGCCACATTTGGCGGTAGCAGAGCAGCTGCTGCAGCAACTGCAACTACTAGACAGTAAAGGTAATATTACAACGCTGGGCCGGCAGGCCCATCAACTGGGTACTGAGCCAAGGCTGGCAGCTATGCTACTGCACGCCAAAGTGCTGGAGCAACAAGGCGAAACGGGTGCGATGGCGCTGGCCTGTATACTGGCCGCTGTGCTGGAAGATAGCCGGGTGCTGCAGGGCGATATTGAGCAGTTGCTGGGCCGGGTTAAGCACAGCCTGCCGATGCAGTGGCAGCAAGCACAGCGTTTTGCCGGTTTACTCGGTTGCAGCCTGACAGCACAGCTACCGCTGCAGCTCAGCGCCGTGCTGGCACTTAGGGCTTATCCGGACAGGCTGGCACGTCAGCGTGGCCAGGGTTACCAGCTTGCTAATGGCAGTGGTGCTGTGCTGGCACCGGAGCACGCACTAAGCGGCCAATCACTGTTAGTGGCGCTACATGTACAGCAAATTGGTCGGGAAAACCGTATTTACCAGGCTTTGCCTATTAGCCTCACTGATGTGCTGAGCGATTGGCAGGACGAACTCAGTTGGCAAACCTTAACGCTGTGGGATGACAACAGCGGCAGTTTTTACACCGAGCAGCAGCTCAATTTTGGCCAACTGGTGCTAAATACCAAGCCAGCCACATTGGCACTAAGTGCTGAGCAAAAGCAGCAGGCCTGGCAGCGTTATATTGCAACCAAAGGGCTGGGTTGCCTGCCGTGGACGGATGCTGCCAGTCAGCTGTGCCACCGTATGCAGCTGCTGGTGCAGTTGCAACCGCAGGCCAACTGGCCCGACTTTAGTGATGATGCTTTGCTTAGCACGCTGGACAGCTGGCTTGGCCCTTATCTTGGTAATATCAGTAAAAGTGCTGCGCTGGCGCAGCTGCCGCTTCATGACGCCTTGCAACAACGGCTGAGTTACCCGCAGCAGCAACAGCTACAGCAGTTATTGCCAACGCACTGGCAGGCTCCTACCGGTTCAAAGCTGCCAATAGATTATGCTGGCGACGGCGGGCCACGTATTTCAGTGCGGGTTCAGGAAATGTATGGCCAGATGAGCTCGCCCACCGTGCTACAAGGCCAATTGGCGGTGACGGTTGAACTGCTGTCGCCATCGCGCCAACCACTGCAGGTGACACAAAACCTGGCCAGTTTCTGGCAGAATGCCTGGGTTGAGGTACGTAAAGAAATGCGCGGCCGTTACCCGAAACATTATTGGCCGGACGATCCGGCCGCAGCAGTACCGACCACCAAAACTAAAAAAGCGATGGCAAGATGAGCAGTAAAACCGGGCAACGTAAAACGACAAAAACCATGGCTAACCCCAAAGCCACAGCTAAGCCCAAATCAATCAAACGCTGGCTAAAAAGCGTCGCGCTATTTTTCGTTAAACTCGCATTGGTGTTATTGCTGGTGCTGGTGTTTTATCTGGTGTATCTGGACAGTAAAATCAGCAAAAAATTTGCCGGGCAAAAATGGCAGGTGCCGGCACAAATTTATGCCCGTAGCCTGGAGTTGGTGCCGGGTAAAACGCTCAGCCAACAGCAGCTGATTAGCCAGCTGGATAACTTACAATACCAGCGTAACCCCAAACTGGACGCGCCTGGCCAGTACAGTGTATCGCGCAACCATGTCAGCATATACCGGCGGCCGTTTACCTATATTGATGGTTTTGAGCCGGCACAACTGTTTAGTGTCGAATTTAATCGCAGCGGCATTAACCGCATTATGCAGCGCCAGCAAAAAGAGCCGCTGAATTTCGCCAGGTTAGAGCCGCAACTGATTGAACACTTGGTTGCGGCCCAGCAGGAGGACCGTGAGTTGGTGCAACTGCAACAGGTACCTGAGCTATTTAAAGACACGCTATTGCTGGTAGAAGATCGTGAGTTTTATCATCATCACGGTGTATCCCCCTGGTCGGTGCTCAGAGCATTTTGGGTTAACCTGGTGGCAGGGCGCACGTTACAGGGTGGTTCTACCTTAACGCAGCAACTGGCTAAAAATATGTTCCTCAGCAGCGACCGTACCTTGTGGCGCAAAGCCAATGAGGCGTTAATCGCATTGGTGCTGGATTATCGCTTTAACAAAGATCAAATTCTTGAAGCCTACTTAAATGAAGTCTTTGTCGGCCAGCATTATGCCAATGCCGTGCATGGCGTCGGCCTGGGCAGCCGATTTTATTTCGGTAAGCCCCTGGCGGAATTACAACCTGCCGAATACGCCTTATTAATTGGCCTGTTAAAAGGCCCGTCTTATTTCGACCCAAGGCGCTTCCCAAAGCGCGCACAGCAGCGGCGCGATCTGGTACTGCGGTTAATGTTTGAGCAGCACTTGCTTAGCCGACAGCAGTACCAGCAAGCGGTTGAGCAACCGGTTAAGGTAATAGCCCGGGGGCAATACCGGCGCACTGGCTCGGTGGCCTATCTGGATTTAGTTAAAAAAGAGCTGCGCCAACTGAGTATCGACAGCAAATATCAACATCAGGGGATAAAGGTATTCACCTATCTGGATCTGCAGGCACAACAGGCGGCAGAGCGTGCGCTACAGCAACAGCTTGCTAACCTTGATACTGAGCTGCAAGCAGCCATGCTGGTGGCCGATTATCAGCAGGCTGAGCTTATCGCACTGGTAGGTGGCAAAGAGGCACTGGCCGGCGGTTTTAACCGTGCGCTGGATGCCAGGCGGCAAATTGGCAGTATAGTTAAGCCAGTTATTTACTTAGAAGCGTTGGCGCAGCGAGGCCGTTACACGCTGGCCAGCCGGCTGCAGGACGAGCCGATTCGGCTGCGCAGTAACGATCAGGACTGGCAACCGCAGAATTTTGATAAGCAATTTCGCGGTGAAGTGAGTTTGCTGGACGCTTTGGCCAACTCGTTAAATGTGCCAACGGTGCGCTTGGGGTTGCAGCTGGGGTTGCCGGCACTGAATGACGGCTTGCGCAAGCTTGGCTTAAACCGCAAGGTAAAACTGCACCCGGCGGCACTGCTTGGTGCGGTGGAGTTAAGCCCGTTGGAAGTGACACAGCTGTATCAAACCATTGCCAATAATGGCTTGCATCAGCAGCTTACCACCTTGCAGGCGGTTACCGACCATACCGGCTTTGCCTTGTATCAACGCCAGCATCAGTTGACCCGGCGCTATGATGAACAAGAAGTGTACCTGCTGCAGTATGCGCTGATGCAGGCGACCAAAACCGGCACCGCCAGAGCACTGAGCAGCAATTTTGCCGATACTACTTTTGCGGGTAAAACAGGGACTTCCAGTGATTATCGCGACAGCTGGTTTGCCGGTTTCGACCAGCGTTTAGTGAGTACTGTCTGGCTGGGGCGTGATGATAATAAAGCCATAGGCTTAACCGGCGCGAGTGGTGCCCTTGGCGTATTTAGCGGTTTTCATCGAAATTACGGCGCTGAATCATTGATCCGTGCCATGCCTGAACAGGTTTCTTTACAGGCGTTCTCGCGTAAAACCGGTTACCCGCTACCACAAAATTGTATTAACGTATTGTTATTGCCAGCGATTTCAGTTGAAATGCCGGTAATGTCCGAATGTACCGACGACTAGCCGCAATTAGCAGACTTTATGAACATAAAACCTGACAAGCCATTACAGGTTGGCGATTGGCAATATTTACCCGAGCAGGACAAACTGGTGCAGTTTGATGCAGCGGGTAAAATTGCTGTCACCGCTGAGCTGGATAACCTGTCACAGAAAGTTGCCAACTACTTTATTGCCAATGCCGGCAAGCTAATCACTAAAGACGAGTTACTACAAGACGTCTGGGGCATACGCGATGTATCGGATGGCCGCGTAACTCGCGTTATCCGGGTGCTACGCGTTGCCTTAGGTGATGACACCCGAGAGCCAGCCTATATTGAAACCATCCCCAAACGCGGTTACCGTTTTATCGCCCCGGTAACCGAGATAGTGCAAACCGAAGAGGTTGAACAGTCAGAACCTGCAGCACAAGGGGTATTAAAACAAACCCGGCGCCGTTATTGGCCCACTGCAGCTGTGCTAACTGCTGTCTTCAGTTTGTTTATCGCAGCTTCGGTATGGTGGTTATGGCCTCAGGCTCAGGACGAGGCTGAACAGTCGATACCCTTATTGCGCTACAAGCCTGTTACGGCACTGGATGGGTTAGAGTTTTATCACAACATGTCAGACGATGAACGCTACTTAGTGTATAGCTACGCCAGTCCCGCAAACGAAAATGTTACTGTGCTTATGCTCGAAGATCTCCAGCAGCATAAACGTATACAGCTTACCGAAGATACCTACAGTAGTTTTGGAGCGGCGTTTAGCCCTGATGGACGGTATATCGCATACCAACGATTACTTAAAGATACTATTTGTGAGATTCGATTAGTTGAAGTGGATTTAGTCAGTTTTACACCAATCTCGGACTCGGTATTAACAGAGTGTGGCAGAGCAGCTGTGTCAAGCAGGTTAAGTTGGTCACCAAATGGAAGTTTCTTGGTTTACCCGGATATGCCCGCCGGCGAAAAGCAAATGAGCGTTCATTTATTAAGTTTGGCGTCCAAATCAGTAGAGCGAATAACCATACCGCCTATAAGTAGTTTTGGTGATTACAGTGCTCGATTTTCCAGAAAAGGCGATAAAATCGCTTTTTTACGTGAGTCTGCTGGTTCAGCTCAGATATGGCTCATGGATTTGAGCACTCGGGAAACCAACTTGCTCACAAAAATAGCAGACTCTTTCCCGGGTAATATCGATTGGGGATTGGATGATAGCTACATTATTTATCCGTCATCATCTGTAAGCATAAGCAAAGTGAAACTTAACGGTGAAGCAGAAATAATTGCCTACACTGACGAGAGCAGCAACGAAATTCAGTTGACGAAATCAGGCAATGTTGTAGCCACAGTAGGCAGCTTTTCGAGTATTAATTTACGTAAACTTGCCAACCGTATAAATAACACTGAGCTTCTTAACGAAAAAGTATTTAGCTCTAATCGAAATGAAACTTATGTTGAAACGAGTCCGGTAAACTCGGGCCCTCTTGCTGTTTTGTCTAGAAGAACTGGGTTACCCCAGGTCTGGTTGATGTTTGCAGATGGTACACAAAGACAACTAACTCACTTTTCTGAGGTAGAGCGAATTCGTAGTCTAATGTTTTCACCTGATGGCACTAAACTTCTGATTCAAATGAATCAGAAGATTTTAGTCTACAGCATGAACACATTTCTAAATGAAATTCAAGGTAATACTGGTGCAGTAATCGGAACTGCATCATGGCGAAGTGATGGCGAGGGAATATATTTTCCAGAGGTTAACAACGGAAAATGGCAGATCATCGAAGCGAGTATTGCAGACGTCACTGAGAGAAGAACAATATCTGTAGAAAAAGAGCTTTATCTACCCAGCCATGATGGCGATTACGTTTTTTGGCGGGATAGTAACACGAAAAAATTCTATATACAGCGCAAAGGTTTAGAGCCTGAATTACTTCAATTTACCTTGCCTGAGACTCAGATTGCTTTTAAGTTCCAGGTAACTGCAGATGGCATATATTTCTCTAAACTTATTAGTGAGTTAGATTATGGTCTGTTTTATTACAATTTAGCCAAGCAGAGTGTTGAACCCGTCGTAGAAAAAATGCGATTAAGTCGTTTTAGTGTTAGCGCAGACCAAAAATACGTGTATTTATTGGATTATGAGTTGGGAGACCTTGATGTTGCCATTATTTCAAATGTCATCGAGTCTTTATAAAGAATTTATCCAAAAATCATAGAGTCTCCCCCCAACTGTTGGTACTACGTTGTTGACAACCAACAAAGGAGAAACTGCACATGAAAGCTTTAACTTTAATTTTAATCGCACTTGTATTACTCGTAGTCGAAGCCTCAACTGGGGCGCTGATAAAACAAACGGAAAGTAATATTCAGCTTGAGAATACCTACGCTTGTATATGGTACACCTATTGCAACGATCCTGAATCATACAGCCCTATCCTGCAACCCAAAGGCGACAAAACCGAAACTCAGGACACTAAAGACGAAAAACTAGCCTGATACATTGCCTTACAAATAGAAACGCTAAACATTTCCAAGGCTTAAGGTATAATCCGCCCAGATAACACGTTATCGGGCGGACCTTAATTTAATTGCCATTACGCTTCGCCGTTACTCGCCATGCCATTCTTATATTCCGCATCACGGTACGATCTGCCCCTTGCTCATTGACAAACCGACTTTCAACTGAAAAAATTCACCCTTAATTTTCGTTGTGTTAACTTTTCCGTAAGGCAGCAGGATGCAAAACCAGCAATACAACGGCGTAGTTCTGGAAGATAAGTGGGGTAAAACCTATCTTTGCAGCAGTTGCTTATTGGCTTACGCTGATTTAGGAGAAGGCTACATTTCTGACGTCAACGACAAGGAATATGGCCGCTATTTTTTGCACGACTTAGAACCATCATGGAACTTACGCCAAATTTGGGTCGAAATGTATCAACACGCCAAACCCTGGGCGTTAGATTTATCGAAGTTCACTGATTTTCAGTTGCGTGATGCTTTATTGCAAATATTTGCTGCTGGCGAAATGCGCGTATGGCAACTCAGCGAGGGCTGGGGCAAGCAACCGGAAGGCAACGGCATAGGCGAAGGTGGTTTAGCGCCACAAACCAGCAGCAATGCAGCCTATGCCCCCGTCAGCAAAAAAGCGCTGAAATCCGGCGGTGGGGTTACAGCCACAGATAGCAACAGCGCCACAACGGCAACGCATAGCAGTACCGATACGCCAGCTAACTCCGCGCCAGCAACGCAAAGTGTCACCGAGCGCTTTGGTGACAACGAAGCAGTATGGGTAATAGATGAGCAAGGACGTCCGCTATCGGTAACTGCCACGTTAACCAGCACCTATAGTGAAGCCCGCACATCACAGGAAAAGCGGCATCAACGCACTGTAGGTGGTGATGCCCGCTTAAGCTCAGACGATGGCGGCCATATTATCGGCCACCGTTTTATGAGCGACCAAGGCTTAAAAAACCTGTTTCCGCAAGATGCAAACTTAAACCGCGGCGCCTATAAATCGATGGAAAATGAGTGGGAAGACTGGACCAAAGAGGGCTACGAGGTTCGGTTGACTGTAGAATTAGATCCGCCCGGCGCTGAACGCCCAGATAACATTATTGCTGAGTATCAGGTTTTTGATAAAACGAGTGGCGATATGGTATTTGAACGCCGCCACGAATTTAATAATCAACATGGTGAAGCATTTGAACGTGTTGCACGCAAAGATATGCAAGATTACAGAGGTTAACAATGAACATTGATCCAAAGTATATCCAGGAATTAACCGAGCTGGTGTTACGCTGCAAGCGCGTGGTTGAATCAGAAGGCTGGGACGCATTGGCGTTTGTATTTGATGTTAACGAGGGGCATATGGCCAATTCAGGTTTTCTGTATATTGGCGATAGGATTGTACCGGCGTCTGCAGGTATTGCTGGTGAACCAATGGCTCTGAACGTAAAAATCCGTGAGTTTCAGCAAGCCATATTCGAAGCGTGCGGCCATAAATTTGTGCAGTTGCTTATTCAGATGAACTCAGCCGGAAAAATTCATATCGATTTCGAATTTGACAACCCCAAGCGCTGGAATATGGGCCCGGCCAACTACCGCGCTATGCGCGAGCAGTTGCGTCCGGCCTTCGATTAATAGCGCCGACCATAATGAAACACCTTAGCCCCGGTGCGGCCAAAACCGAACTTAAGCTGTGGCAGCAGCAGGGTAAAAACCTGCTGGCACTGGTTAAATTACAGTACAGTGAACAAGGTTTTACCTTGTGCATTCCCGGTTATCGCTGTAACAATTGGTATCGGCTGAGTAACCGGCATTACATCAGTCGGCAAGCTGCCTTAGCGGCTTACGGTAAGTTATTGGACTCACTGACTGATGAGTATGCTCAAAAGGGGACGAGTGGCGTTCCTGTTATCGGACATTCAAAACTGAATCATCAAATTACAGAAGAGGCAAAATGATCAGATTTTTACTTTCAGTACTTTTAGCGATTGGATTATCAGCTTGTAGTCAGAACGCTGATCCAGACAAAGCCGATATATTAGCAGCGCTAAATGGCTTAGCGACCAAGAAAGCTTGTGTCAGTTCCACTTTGTTCCAGGCGTTTCCAATTTCAAAATCCAACCAAACTGAAGCAAATCAAGATATTATCCAGCCGTTTGTCGAGCTTGGCTTTATTGCAAACAAACCAGACGAGTATACGTTATCGGAAACAGGGCAATTGGTTTACGACAAAAATCAAGCTGGGTTTTGCTACACAAAACAATTCAAAATCAGCGATATTTCAGTAGTTAAGAAAGAGTCTGGTAATAATTTGCCTCCCGCATTATCAGGAGTTTGGTATGTCAGATTCAACATTGAACCGGAAAGTACTGAAGAATGGGTTCTGAATTCAGCAATGTTGCAAGTTGTAAGTCATTTGACGCCTGACCAAATTACCAAGGCGCACTCATTTACTGTACGGTTAGCAAAAAAACATGGCGAAGAAGAGCTAATTATTGCGGACCCGCGCTTTAGCTTTAACCCAGGTATACGTTTAAATACCAAATATACGTTTTAAAGCTTAATAGAGAAAATAGCTATTCTTGTCGCTTCCCGGTTAACGCTGCGGAACTCGGTATCGGCTGAGTAACCGGCACTTCTATAACCAGCAAACTGTATTAGCGACTTACGGTACTTTATTAGACATTTCAATTCTTCAAGGACCTTTAAATTGAGAAAAATATTGATAATTTCAGGGCTTTTTCTAAGTAGTCCTTTATTTGCAAAGGAAACTTGGTGGGTCTTTTCTGGTGTAGATCAGTATTGCAAGATCGCTGAGTATAGTCCGTGGCAAATCTTAGAACTTGGTGTGTATCAACTAGATAAATTTTTCAAAGATAAAGGCTTAGTATTTCTTGAGCATAAAGAAAACCCTAATAACATGCTGATATTTTCCAAGTCTCAGCAGAACTGTAACGCAGTCGCAGAAATAGTAAAGCAAGCGCAACATTCTATGAGGTAGCAAAAAGTAATAACGTAGAGAGTTGGTAGCCTGAAGCATGGACTAAACAACTTTCGTCAGTGGGCGCAACATTTACCTGCCTTACCACCGATAACCTATTTAGAAGAATGATATGCGAAAAGTTTTAGTAGCGGTTATTTTAGGGACGATATTTTTTGTTGGCTTTTATATGTATTGCTTAGATTTGTCTTCCGATGCTCCGAAAGCTTTCGGTATAGCCGGTGTTGCTGGGGTAAGTCTTATGATCTTCTCTACGGCAGGTGGTTTTATCAGCATGGTACTGAAAAGAGCTACTTTCAAAAGCAATTTTGACAGGGGGCTTATGCTGTGTACGTATGGGGCTATTACTGCATTCATTCCGACTTTAATTCAGGCGTTTATGGCAAATAGACACGTGATATTGGACAGTGACCTTCAACTGATTATGTCGATACATATGATTTTTTTTACGACAATTGCATTTGCTTCAGCTGGAGCTGGAGGGAGCTTAATTGCCGCAGATATTGTTTTGAATAAAGAACCTTGAGAGAAGAAACTGACTCAAATCTAATCTGACAGACAACACTGAAAAACTGGGAACTGTCAGGTCAAGTTTGAGCCAGCACAAATTAGAAGGACTTGACGACTCGTTTATCATCCTTCCCATAGTAGACTTCACCATCAAGGATTTCGGCATAAAAGATACCTTCTCCTTCATCAAGCCTTACAAGCTTGAAGTAAAACATAGCTGGCAGTTCTCGATTGATTGTACCGCGTGAATTTTTCTTTTTCTGAAGGAATACCTTGGCTGCTTCTGGATCCATCTTCAAATTGCCAATGACCTCTGGATTTGTGAAATATAGTCTGAACTCACGAGGAAAATTATTGCTCGGCATGCGTAGACTATCTTGTTTAAAGCTATAGCTGGTTGTCGTTGTAAGGGAATCCAGTGGGAATTCGCTCTTTTCAAAGTCATAGGTGCCAAAATCCCACTCGGTGAAAAGCTGATGAACCCGTGTTTCATCAAATTCTTCCGTGGTTTGTTTAATTTTACTGACCGCGGCCTGTCTTTTGCTAGCCAGCTCGAATTCGTCATTCCGATATTTTGTATAAATATCAGGATAATAGATTCGCATTAGATCAGTTGCATTTTGATCATATGAAAAATACTTGGACATCTTTCTGTAGGCAGTGAAAAAGTAGGCCCAGTTATACCCCTCATCGTAGACATTTTGATGTCGGGACTGTTGCACTCGCGGGGAAACTTCTGCCATAACATCATCAGAAACTTGGTCACTTTGAGATTCGGCCTTTCCCCAAATCATTTCTGATACTGGGCCTCTCTTTACGCCCTCAGTCGGCTGAGGAAGCGTTAATTTACATGCTGTCATTGATAGCGCCACAAACAGCAATAGGACTGTTTTATTCATATTTACAACTCCTCATATAAAACTCAGTCATACTTATTGAAATAGATATTTTTTTCAAGCGGAAATGTCCCTTTGCCATCCCAAACAGCATTTCAGTCGCAACTGTCGCCATTAATCGGCTTCATCTATTTGAAATAGACGCGATGAATGTCGGCCAGTTTTCTGAGCATCTAAAAATGTACGGTGCGAGGACAAGTTCTAAATCCACATATGCGGAAAATTCTGTTATTTGTCGCCTGATATATTGTCTTACAAATAGAAACGCTAAACATTTCCAAGGCTTAAGGTATAATCCGCCCAGATAACAAGCTGTCGGGCGGACCTTAATGTCACATCTGGACCCTGTGGTACAAATTGGTGACTGGTATTATCAGGTGATCTACGGTCAGCTGTGGCCTGCTGCTGTACCCATAAAGCCCGAACACATGGTGCGCTTGGAGCCACGACTACACAGCCTGCTCAATTTCTTTTTGCAACACCCCAACACCCTGTTAGCCAAAGATACCCTGATTGAAAAAGTCTGGCCGGCTGATGAAGGTACCGATGCCGCAGTGATGCGTGCTGTCGGCGCACTGAGAAAAGTGTTGGGTGATGATGTGCGAGCGCCAGTCTTCATTGCTACTGTATCGAAAAAAGGCTACTGCTGGCTGGCCGATATTCACCCCGTTGCACCCGGCACCTTGTTGCCCCATGTTGAACTGCCTGAAACAGCGCAGCCGGACCTTGCCAAGCCTGATGTATTACCACCGCGCTGGCCCTGGCGTTTTATCAGTCTGACGGCTGCAGCAATATTACTTGGCTGTGCCAGCGTCGCTTATGTGTTGGCGAGTCTCACTGCAACGCCGCTGCTGAAGTTGCCTGATACGATTACACCAATTAGCGCGTTAAGCGGCCAGGAATACTGGCCGGTGCTAAATGAGGCGCAAAGCCATGTCGTGTATCAACAGCGGCCGCTAGATGCCGACAGCCTGAGCTGGAACATACAAAACCTGGCTGATTTACGGGTAAGCCCATTACCTCAGCAGTTTAATGCCCTGTCACAACCGCACTGGTTGGATGCAGAGCAGGTGCTGTTTCGTGGCGAAAAGCCGGGCGAGTCATGTCACTTTTACCGCCAGCAGCTGTTGCCGCAGCCTTCAGCGCCAGTCGCTTTGTGGTCCTGTAGTGCTGTATTGCCGCAAGCGTTGGTGCGCTGGCAGCAGCAGTGGCTGTGGTTAGATAATACTGCTGACGATACTACGCAGGCGCTGTGGATTGCTGAAGTCCAGCGACCACCGCAACGACTGCGAAGCCTCACCAGCCTGTACTGGCCAGTGCAGCATATGCTGATACAGGATGACATGCTGTACTTGCTGGTGCAGCAAACGCAAAACAGCAGCAGCTTGCTTAGGTTGCAACTCCCTGACGGTGAGCCTGAAGTTGTCCGACAGTTTCCTTACCTGATAGAGCAGTTTTCCTGGTGGGATCAGCAGAGGTTGTTATTGTCACCAGCACAGCATGAGCTGCAACTGTATGATATTAAACGTGACACTAGTCAAAGCCTTGGTCCGTTAACGCGTGAGTTGACTCAGGCACAGCGCTATGACAACCGTATCCTTGCTACGCAATATTTAGATTACACTACGGATATTTACCGGCTCGAGCCGTTTGACAGCACTGTCACTGTCAGGCCCTGGCAAGTGTCAAACCGCAGCGAGCGCTTGGTGGCGCATGGTGATGCTGGTACTGCCTTTGTGTCAGACCGGGCGGGTATCAGCCAAATTTGGCTGGCGCAAGGCCGTGACAGCATTCAGCTTAGCCGCTTAACCGAGCAGCAGCAGATCCAACAACTGCTGTGGCATCAGGGCGAATTGCTGGCGCTGATAAACAGCCGGCTGTATCACATAACAAGCAATAGCGAGTTAAACCTGCACGCCCAGCAAGCTGCCGCCCCCGGGCTTTATGCCAGTTGTAACGGCCAGCTATATTGGACCGAGCGACGTGAAGATCGCTGGTGGTTAATGACGGTACAACAGCAGCAAGCTAAGCCCTTGCGTGCTGACGTGGTAGATGTGCGCTGCGGGCTCGGTGAAAGCTTGCTGTTGCAGCTTAGCGATAACCGCAATCTGCAGCTGCTGGAACCCGATGGCACTATCACTGCGCTGCCTGTTGAACTTGACTGGCGTTATGTTAAACCAGAGCACTGGTTTAGTGACCAAAGCGGCATTTACTGGTTAAGTGCACAAGGCACTGCATTACAGGCTTATCTGTGGCAAGACCAGCATCTAACCGCCTTTAACTTGCCGCTAGAACAGCGCGCCATAGCCATTTATAGCAACGGCGCGGGTTTGGGTTATCTGGTGCGGCCAAGGCCGCACGATACGGATATTGTCTGGCTACACAACCGCCGTTAAAGCTGTTTAAAGCTATGGTCGGCCGCTGCGATAGTTTGGGCTAAGTCTTCTGCGGTATGCGCCAGTGATAAAAAGCCCGCTTCGTAGGCTGAAGGTGCCAGATAAATGCCTTGCTGCAGCATCAGATGGAAAAAGCGCTTAAAGGCGTCAATATTGCACTGCGTGGCTTGGGCAAAGTTATTCACCTGTGGCTCGCCGGTAAAGAAGAAACCAAACATACCGCCAACCTGGTTAGTGGCTAACGGTACGCCGTGTTTGGCTGCAGCCTCACGCAAGCCGTTGACCAGTTGCGTCGTCTTAGCTGTAAGGGCGTCATAAACCCCCGGTTTGCTGATTTCAGTAAGTGCGGCTAAACCAGCCGCCATCGCAATAGGGTTGCCTGACAGCGTACCTGCCTGGTACACCGGGCCTAATGGCGCAATAAATGACATAATCTCACGTTTGCCGCCAAAGGCACCTACTGGCATACCGCCACCGATAATTTTACCTAAGGTGGTTAAATCCGGTTTCACCTCATAAACAGCCTGGGCACCGCCTAATGCCACACGAAAACCTGTCATCACTTCATCAAAGATCAGCACAGCACCGTAGTCGTCGCAGAGCTTACGCAGGCCTTGTAAAAAGCCCTTAACCGGTGGAATGCAGTTCATGTTGCCGGCGACCGGCTCCACAATAATACAAGCGATGTCATGGCCGTGTTCAGCAAACAGTTGTTCAAGCTGTGCCAGGTTATTAAATTCACTGGTCAGAGTGTATTTGGCAAAGTCAGCCGGTACGCCCGGTGAGTTCGGCACGCCCAACGTCAAGGCGCCAGAACCGGCTTTTACCAGTAAAGAGTCAGCATGGCCGTGATAACAGCCTTCGAATTTTACAATCATATTACGGCCGGTATAGCCACGCGCTAAACGAATGGCACTCATGGTGGCTTCAGTACCTGAGCTCACCATACGCACCATTTCCATACTGGGCACCAGCCTACTAACCAGTTCCGCCATGGTAATTTCGGCCGGGCAGGGGGCACCAAAGCTCAGGCCTTTGCCTGCCGCTTCAATTACCGCATGACGAATGGCCGGGTGGTTATGCCCAAGCAGCATTGGCCCCCAAGAGCCGATGTAATCGATATAACGTTTTCCGTCTACATCAAACAAATAAGCGCCATCAGCGCGGTCGATAAACACCGGTGTGCCACCCACGCTTTTAAAGGCGCGTACCGGCGAGTTTACGCCGCCGGGAATGGTGCGCTGGGCACGTTGAAATAATTCTGCAGATAAAGACATAAGGTAATTCCGCTTAAAAAGTTAACGCAAACAGCCGGCTTAACCGCTGTGCTTGTTGCTATACCAGGGTACGGCACATTCATAATTACTAACGATATTGTCCACCCCAAGCGTAAGCGCAAACAAGGCCATCCGTACCAGGATGCCGTTATCGGCCTGACGGAAAATAGCCAGGTTGGGGTTCAGGTTTAAATCGTTATCCAGCTCGTTGGCTTCCTGACGTGAGTCACGCGGCAGCGGGTGCATAATCACCGTGTTAGATTTGCAATAACGGGTATAAATTTCCTGATTTAAGCGGAACTTGCCGCGATACAAATTCGCTTCAGCTTTAGACGGGAAACGCTCTTCCTGGATGCGGGTCTGATAGACAATATCGGCATTAAGGTTGCCTTCCAGCACGTCAGTTATATCGACCTTATGGCCAGCGTTCTCGATAGCGCTGACAATCTCATCCGGCATCGCCAACTCTTTGGGCGAAATGAGGGTAAAACGCACATTTTTATACAGCTTTAATAGCTTAGACAGTGAGTGCACGGTGCGGCCAAATTTAAGGTCGCCCACCATAGCGATATGCATGCCGTCGATGCTCTGGCCACTGGCGGCCAGTTCGCGCTCTATGGTGAATAAATCCAGCAGGGCCTGGGTCGGGTGCTCGTTAGCACCGTCGCCGCCGTTTAATACCGGTACCCGGCTGCCTTCGGCAAACTCGGCAACCGAGCCAGCCTGCGGGTGGCGCATGGCAATCACATCACTGTAGCTACTGATCACGCGGGCAGTGTCAAACAGCGACTCACCCTTTGACAATGCAGAGGATTCCATACCGGTGGTTTCGCGCACTTCACCGCCAAGCAAGTTAAAAGCACAACCAAAGCTTACCCGGGTGCGGGTACTGGGTTCAAAAAACAAATTGCCAAGAATTGCGCCTTCGAGCACCTTGGTGCGTTTTTGCCGGCTGGCATAAGGCTGCATATTGCGGGCTATATGAAAAACCTGTTGGATGGCATCGCGGTCAAACTGGCTTACTGAGAGGATGTGTTCGCCTTTAAAGCTCATAATCTGTGCTCTTTACGCTGAGAGTTAAGCCGCGCCAGAGACCCCGGCGCCGGCAGTAGACGGCCGTTATTATACGGCAAAATCGCCGTTAAAAGCGAATCGGCTGCTAAATAGGTTTCAGGTAAGCCAGCAGTATCACTGCCAGTAAAACCAGTACTGGCAACTCATTAAAAATACGGTAAAAACGTGGGCTGCGCTTATTGCGGTTGTGTTTAAAATCGGCCAGCAGCTTGAAGCAGTAGGCGTGATAGCCATACAACAAGCCCACCAGTACGAGTTTGTAATGCAGCCAGCTACTGGCGGCAAACCAGGCGCGACCGTAGCTGTAGATCAGCAACAAGCCAAACACCAGGGTAAGCAGGGCAAACGGCGTGACAAAGTAGAGCAAGCGCCGCTCCATCACTTTGAATTCAGCGTCACAATCGGTGCTTTGAGTGCCTGCATGATAGACAAACAGCCTTGGCAGATAAAACATACCGGCAAACCAGGCCACCATAAAAAACACATGCAAAGCTTTGTATACCAGGATGCTTGTCATAATAAATTGTTCTGTTTCACTAATAAGCTGCGTACCTGGTCCCAGCGGATAATACCAATCAGCTGGTCAGGCTCTTGTTCACGGTAGATGTAGACGGCGCCTTCGCGTTTATCTTCCAAAATGGCAAACACTTCCGCCATCGTGGCCTGATGGTTTAGGCCTTGAATCGGCTGATAATGCACGGCGCTGGCGCCGGTCATCGATAACTGTACATCGTAGCTCGCCAGCACAAATTCAACACTGTCGGCATGCGTACGGCGGATAATCAGTTGCTGTGGAGGCTCCAACTGATCCAGCGCTTGAGTAATCTGTGGCTCGTCCGGGTTATCCAGCAGCTGGTATTGGTTATCAAGCACGGCCAATACCCCCACTTTTTGCAACACGTCATCGGCCGGTGACAGCTTGTAAGGCATTTGCAGAAAATCCAGCTGAAGTAAAAACAACGACTTATTATTGAAAAATTGCACGCCAGTAATATAGGCGGTCGTTATTACCAGCATCGCCGGCACAATAATACCGGGGTTATGCGCCAGTTCCATCACCGCGACCAGTGCAGCTAATGGCGCATGCATAGTGGCGGCCATTAAACCGGCCATACCCAATACGGCATAGGTACCGGCAACACTGTTATCGCCAATAATGGCAGAGGGAATGATCGCTAAAATAGTGCCAAGCACTATGCCAATACCAAACACCGGGCCGATAACCCCGCCTGGCACGCCAAGACCCAGTGCAAACAGCGTTAATAGCATTTTGCCGATAAAAATGGTCAGCAGCAGGGCAATATCGTTAGGTGCATTCACGGCATAATGAATGGCACCGGCTTCAGCCCCCATGGCATGGGGGATGACATAACCCACCGCCGCCGTTACCGCACCGGCTAAGGCTAAACGCAGCAGCAAAGGCCAGTTACGAAACAGCTTAATCAGCCGCATCATATTGTTATTAAACACAAAAGCGATAGCGCCAAACACAATACCGCACAGCACCAAATAAGGCAGATGCCAGCCGCTGATAGAGACGATATTCAGCAGGGCTAATTCTTTGCCACTGCCAAAAACGGTTTGCGTAACCAGCGCGCCCACGACAGAGGACAGCATAATTGGAATAAATACATGTACGCGGTATTCACGCAGCACCACCTCCATCACGAAAATCACCGCGGCTAACGGGGTATTGAACGAGGCAGAGATACCGGCGGCAATGCCACAGCCGGCCAGAATACGGATACTGTTATAGGGCAACTGTAGATACTTGCCCAAAGTACTGGCACCGTAAGCGCCTAAGTGCACAGAAGGGCCCTCGCGGCCAACCGAGAAGCCGCTGCTAAGCGCCAAAATACCACCAAAAAACTGATTTAACGTATTGCGCGTCGGCATCATGCCGTATTTAAGTTTCATACGGTGAATAACGAATGGAATGCCCAGCCGGTAATGCTTATACCCGGTTATCCAGGCAATCAGACCAATTAATACGGCGCCAGCTAAGGGCAGCAACCAGCGGATGTCGCTTTCCACGCTGGAGAAGTCATCGGTCTTATCAAGGAAGAAGCTTTGCAGGCCAATAATGGCAAGGCGAAACAGGATTATCAGAATCGCAGCCGCCAGGCCACCCAACATGCCTAATACGCACAATTGCAAAGACGTTTGCGGGAACGCCAAACGACGTTGTAACGACACAAGCCTTATCTGCCAGCGTTGCATAGTCATAATACCTGTAAAAGTTAGCTCAAAGTTTAACATAAGTAGCTGAACTTTCAGCTTATAAATTAATGTTAGCGCTAACCTGCCGGCTAACCCGGCTAATACTTGAATAAATTACTCAGGTATTAGATAATTTGCCACCCAGCGAAACCCTTGGAGTTGTTATGTCAGAGCCAGTTGTACCCATCGAATTTACTGAAGCCGCGGCCCGTAAAGTGGCGCTGTTGGTCAGTGAGGAAGAAAATCCGGATCTGAAACTCAGGGTATATATCACCGGCGGTGGTTGTTCTGGTTTTCAGTACGGCTTCACTTTTGATGAAAAGGTGAACGAGGGTGACTTTGTTGTCGAGAAGCAAGGCGTTGCTATGGTAGTCGACCCTATGAGTTTGCAATACCTGATGGGTGGGGTAGTAGATTACACCGAAGGTTTACAAGGCAGCCGCTTTATCGTTCAAAACCCTAACGCTACGACGACCTGCGGCTGTGGCTCATCATTCTCTGTTTAAAATTATTGCTTAATGTAAATTAAACAATACATTAACACTGCTCTGTCTGCTGCACAGCTTAGCGCTGTGTCAGCAACAGGATCAGCCATAAACTGGCGGCAATCGCCAGATTAAAGCCAATAATATACGCAAAGCCTTTCTTACCCTGCGTTATGCTCCAGCCGTGTTGTCTAAGGTACCAGTACCAGGCTAAGCACATTAAAAGTGGCAGCAAAAATAACAATTTGACCATGTGAGCTCCCAATTTATCGCCGGTTATGCAGGCCAGCATAGCGGTATTTTTAGCATAGAAACAACAACTAAACGCTAATGTAAAGTAGCTGTACAGTTTTTAACGCTTGTAGCTGTACGCTTGTCGCGTCCTGTGGTTTAATTAACCGATTTTTATTGCTTATTGCGCTGGCAATAAGGTTTGGATTTTATTTTGCAGGAAGTATTTTTGACATAATAAAAGCGTAACACGCTGGGAGAAGAAAAAACATGAAAGGTACCAAAAGCGTTACTTCTGATGAGAACAAGCGTTTGTGTGTTTGGCTGAAGCGTCAGCGTCAGGAAAAAGGCCACACTATGCGCAGCTTATCGGAGATTTTAGGGACGCCGCATTCCTTTATAGGCAAAGTAGAAAATCAGGAGCGCCGGCTGGATGTGGTTGAGTATGTCCGTTACTGCCAGGCGCTGGGTGTTGACCCCACGGAAGGGCTAAAACAGGTATTATCAGCCTGACATTAATGCAAACGCCGCTATCCAGCGGCGTTTTGTTTTGTTAAGCGTTGTTTTTCAATCAGCACAATTAATAGCAATGCCGGGATGCCCATGGCTGCTGTCATGGTAAAAAACGGGCTGTAGCCCATTTGTTCAACCCAACTGCCAGAAAAGCCGCCGACAAACTTTGGTAACAGCAACATTAACGAGCTGAACATTGCATACTGGGTAGCGGTAAAGGCCAGGTTAACCAGTGACGATAAATAGGCAATAAAGGCACTGGTGGCAATGCCGGCACTTAGGTTGTCTGCTGAGATAATTAAGGTTAACCAGGCCAAGTCATAACCAATCTGGCTAAGCATTGCGAACAACAGATTGGTGGCTGCACTTAATATGGCACCTAAAAACAATATCTTTGCTGTACCAAACTGGTTTATCAGCACGCCGCCCAGTGCTGCACCTGCCAGCGTCATAATTACACCATAAATTTTGGAGATGCTGGCCACTTCCTCTTTGCTGTAGCCCATATCGACGTAAAAGGCATTGGCCATCACGCCCATCACGATATCTGTTAACCGGTAGCAGGCGATCAGCGCCAGGATCAGGAGTGCCTGCCATTTATAGCGTTGGAAAAAGTCTATAAAAGGTGCGACCACTGCCTGGCGTAACCAACCAAGCAAACGCTGCCAGGCTGAGCCCTGCTTGCTACTGTGCTGCTGCAGCTGTGTCACCGGCTCCTGACACACTAAGGTGGTGATAATACCTGGCACCATGCACAGTGCCATCACCAGATAAGCGTGCTGCCAGCCGGCCAGATCATAGTCTTCAGTGCTGGAAAACAGCGCTGCCAGCCATAAAGTGCCAGCCGATGCCAGGATCATTGCCAGCCGGTAGCCGGTTAAATAGGCAGCTGCCAGCGCGGCTTGCAGTTTTTCTGGTGCGCTTTCTATACGAAAAGCATCAACATTAATATCCTGAGTCGCTGAAGCAAAGGCTAGCAGCACAGCAAAGGCTGCCATCAAAGCCAGGTTTTGTTGAGGATCGGTCATCGCCATACACATTACTGCCAGAAGTACCGCCAGTTGTGAGCTGAATAGCCAACTGCGCCGGCGTCCAAGTTTGGCGTGCAAAAGCGGAATTTTTAGCTGATCACACAGTGGTGACCACAACCACTTTACTGCGTAGGCCAGTGCTACCCAGCTAAAATAGCCTATATCAGCACGGGACACACCCGCCTCGCGCAGCCAAAACGATAACACACCAAACACCAACATCAGTGGCAGGCCGCTGGAGAAACCCAATATAAAGATAGCCAGCACTCTGCGCTGGAAGTAAATCGTCAGGCTGCTAAGCCAGGAGAGGGCGTGTGACAAAATCGTATCTTATAAAGAGTACTAATAACCGTAGCTTACCTGGCGTTGGCGCGCAGTCAACTGGTTATGGCCGGATACCAACGCAGTCGGGTGGTGCAATACCCAGACCTTTCAGATAGCAAATGCAGTCCTGAATGCTGCGTCTTAGCTTTTTGTCTTGCCGCAGCCGCTGCTCAGGCCAATATTCCAACTGGTGAATTAAATGCCAGAATACCTGCTCGCGCCGGCTACAAGGTTGCTGTGGGGTAATATGAAGCTGCGCCCATTCTTCCAGGGTGTCCCAGACAAACAGATGCAGTTCGCTGTGAGGTAAACGCCCGCGCAGATAACGCGAGATATAAAAAACCAGCTGCTGCGATTTATGCTCAATAAACAGCTCTGACATAGTATGGCTTAACAGCACCCTGTGGTTTGTTGTTAAGCCAAGTATAGCCGGTTTTATTGCTCTGGCAGGACGATAGCGGTTTTTAACAGTACCTTTTCTACCGGTACATTAGGCCAGCCTAATTCGACAGAAGTATCTATTTGAATTGCCCTGATTTTTTCAATCACTTCTGTGCCTTCGGTGACGTAACCAAATACCGCATACCCCCAGGTCCGGCCCGGATCTAAATGCGGATTATCTTTTAAATTAAAGTAGAACTGGCTGGTAGCACTGTGCGGATCGTTTAGCCGCGCCATGGCGACAGTGTAAAGCTGGTTTTTCAGGCCGTTGCCCGACTCGTTAAAGATAGGTTTCAGCTCTTCTATTGGTTTGTAGTTGGCATCATAGCCACCGCCCTGCAACACAAACTCCGGTTCCAGCCGGTGAAACAGTGTATTGTCATAGCGCTTATTCTTCACGTAGCTTAAGAAGTTATTCACGCTAATAGGCGCACGGCTGCGGTCCAGTTCAATAACGATATCGCCCTGCGATGTCATCAGTTTTACTTTGGGAAATAAATTGTTTGGCTGCACAAACTGGCCTGCCTGGCTGTAAAAAGCAGCCAGCGCCAACAGCAGCGTAATAGCAAAACGCATATTACCCCCTAACTGCTGCGTGCCAGCTGGTATCTTGGAGTAGCTGCGCCAGCACCTGTTCGGTTAACACCCGCAGTTCGCGCTCAACGGCGGCGATATCCATTTTAAATGGAGCAGTAAAGCTGCTGTCACCCGAATAAGTTTTGCTAAAGGTGCCCTGATTGCTTTGAATAAACACGGTTAATGCCACCTGATTAGTCACCGCATGTTCTAGGGTGCGCTGCTCAACCAGCGCCTGCAGCTGGGCAATACGCACTGTCATCTGGGTACTGCTGTTTGGGTTCAGACGTGCGCCTTGTTCCGTTAGCGCTGTGCTCAGCGTTTGCTCCAGCTGGGCGCGTACATCGTTACTGGTTTTAACTTGCTCTACTTTATCTGCGTTACGTAAGCGCAGCGTATAGCCTAACGGGCGCTCGTCCGACACGTTAAAAGCAAAACTGCTTTGTTGCAGCTGGTTTGACTGGGGCCAAAACACCTGAGGCGCCAGGATAAAGCCTGGGGTGGGGCTGCTGCAGCCTGTCAACAGCAATACAGCAATAAGTAAAGCGCGCATGGTTAACTCCTTTTTATCGTTTCTAGAATAACAAATTTCGGATCAGCTGCCAGTTGGCGGCAGTTGCCAAACAAACGTTTCAGGCTGTCCTGATAGGCCAGGTGTCTGTTTGCGACAATACGCAAGCGGCCACCGGGCTTTAATACCCGTTTGGCGTCAATAAACATCTGGCTGGCAACGTGGCTGGTAATGGCCTGCTGCTGATGAAACGGCGGGTTACACAATACCCAATCACAACTGTTGTCGGGGTGGCGGGTTAAACAATCATCCACTACAAAATGGCATTGGCTCAACTGCTGTGGCAGGTTGTGCCCTATGCTCAATTTGGCCGACTCAACGGCCATATAAGATTCATCATAGCACCACAGCGACACGGTTTTTGCATGGCTTACTTTTGTCTGGCTTAGCAGGCTAAGTGCCAAAACACCGTTTCCGCAGCCAAGATCGATGACAGTCTGGCCATCCTGCAACGTCGGTAAATGCTGTAGGAAAAAACGGGCACCCTGATCCAGCTTTTCCCGGCTAAACACATTGGCATGGTTAACTAGCGTAAACTGGCTCTGTTCCAGCGGCCATTGCAGCGGAAAACTTTCCAACTGGCGTGTTAAGGCCGGGTCAAACTGACACTGAATTAAGCGGCATTTTTTTACCGTCAGTGATGCTGAAGCCGGCCCCAGCGTACTATTAAAACGTGCCAGCACGTTACGGCTGATGTCTTTGGCCTTGGCGCTAGCCAGGATCAGCGTTTGGCTGCTTACCACCTGCGCTAATTGCTGCAAAATATACTGCAGGTAACTGTGGTTGTTGGGCAGCTTTAACAGCACAATATCGGGTTTATCCGGATACGCCGCCAGACTGGATTGCTGCTGAAAATGGCTGTTATCCAGCTGATTCTGCGCCCGGTTATGCCGGCTTGCCAGCTCGGCCAGCCAGGAGTCGTTTACCTGCACCTGCGGATAATCGGACAGTGCGCAGGACAGTGCACCAAAACTGTCGTTTATCAGCAGTAACCTGGGTTTGCGCTTGTTGCGATCACCAAACTGTGTCGCTGCCTCCAGCGTATGTGCAATTAGCAGCTCGTCGGCGGCATCCCAGGCTTGTAAACTGCCGTTGGGTTGGTTAAGCGGCCAGCGTTGTAATTGCCAGGTGCCGCTGGCGCAGGTAAAAGTTGTATTCATCAGAACAAGGCCAAAGCAAGAAGATGTGCATTTTGACACGCCAGACCGATAGCGACAACCAACAAAGCCCGCCACAGCAGTTTAACCTGCCGGATGCGCGTATCCGTTTCTGGCCAAACTGGCTAGACGGGACTGAAGCGCAGCAGTTACTCGACCAGCTACAACAGCAACTTAGTTGGCAGCAGGACAGTATTATGATGTTTGGTAAACCAGTGCTGATCCCCAGGCGACAGGTATGGATGGGCGATGCGCACTGTGCCTATACCTACTCGGGTACCCGCTTTGAGCCACAGCCATGGCAGCCAGAGCTGAAACAACTGGCGGCGCAGCTTAGCCTTTTTTTACAACAACCATTTAACTGTGTATTGCTGAATTTATACGCAGACGGGCAGCAACATATGGGCTGGCATGCTGACAATGAACCGGAACTGGGGCATGATCCTGTTATTGCTTCGCTAAGCCTGGGCGCCAGCCGTCGCTTCGATCTTAAACATCGCCGGCAAGACTGGCAGCTGCAATTAGCGCTCGGCAGCGGCAGCTTGCTGGTAATGGACAGTGGTTGTCAGCAGCATTGGCTACACCGTTTACCGAAACAAACGAAGGTACAAGATACACGGCTGAATCTGACCTTTCGTTATATTGCAGGGCCGTCTTAGACAAATTTATTTTTTACAACAGCGCCAGCTCTTTAGCAGAGTTTATTTTGCTTGACAGCAAAACGGGCTGGCAACTTTAACCGGCCCATCTAGAGTTAGAAACAGGGATAAAAAAAGGATTAGGACTATGTTGATTCATACCGCTATTGAACAGAAGTTACTTAGTGCATTTGATCCTGTGTTCCTGGAGGTGGTAAACGAGAGCCACCTGCACAATGTGGCACCGGGCTCAGAGTCTCACTTTAAAGTCGTCATTGTTACCAAAGAGTTTGACGGCATGCGCTTGCTGCAGCGTCATCGCGCCGTCAATGCGGTAGTGGCTGTCGAGCTTGCAGAGAAAATTCATGCCTTAGCCCTTCATACCTACACACCATCAGAATGGTACGAGTACTATGCCGAGAAGCCGCCGGTTTCGCCGCGCTGCTATGGCGGCAGCAAACTGGATAAAGCAGAAAAGGCGTCAGTATGACGCTTTTTTTTCGTACTCATTTTTCGCACTGATGCCGCACAATAAACGCTTATTCTGCGATAAAACCGCTGATCAGACCTGTTTTCTGCGGTAAAGTTTTACACTATCGCCAATTTTGTTCAGACAACAGCAGGAGCTGTCATGGTTATCCAACCGAAAATTCGTGGTTTTATTTGTACTAACGCCCATCCTGTCGGCTGTGCCGAGCATGTAAAAGAACAAATCGAATATGTAAAACAGTTAGGTCCGGTGGCTAATGGGCCAAAAAACGTGTTAGTTATCGGTGCCTCTACCGGTTATGGCCTGGCGTCGCGTATTACCGCAGCGTTTGGCTCGGGCGCGAAAACCTTAGGTATCTTCTTTGAAAAAGAGCCCAGCGATAGCAAAACGGCCTCAGCCGGTTGGTACAATACGGCAGCTTTCGAGCAAGCAGCAGATGCCGCGGGTCTGTGGAATAAGCACATCAACGGTGATGCCTTTACCGACGAGCTAAAAGCCCAGGCCATCGATATTATCCGCAGTGAAATGGGGAAAATTGATTTAGTGGTTTACAGCCTGGCGGCGCCACGGCGTAAAGATCCGGTTACTGGTGAGGTGTTCAGCTCAGTGCTAAAACCAATCGGTCAGGCCTACACGGCCCGTACCTTAAACACCAGCAAGCGCGAAATTGAAGAAGTATCAGTGGAGCCGGCCAACGATGACGAAATTTACCACACGGTAAAAGTAATGGGCGGTGAAGACTGGGAACGCTGGCTGGATCAATTAAACGCCGCTGGTGTATTGGCGGATAATTGTCAGACCGTTGCCTATACCTATATTGGTAAAGAGTTAACCTGGCCTATATACGGTAAAGCCACTATCGGTCGGGCAAAAGAAGATTTAGACCGCGCAGCTGCGGCGATTACCGCCAAATTAGCCGATAAAAAAGGCAAAGCTTATGTCGCATCGCTCAAAGCGCTGGTTACTCAGGCCAGTTCGGCCATTCCTATTATGCCGCTTTACATATCGCTGCTGTATCGCGTGATGAAAGAAGAAGGCAGTCATGAGGGCTGTATCGAGCAGATTAACGGCTTGTTCCGCCAGGGCCTGTATAGCGCCCATCCGGTGGTGGATGAGGCTGGCCGTTTACGCCAGGATGGTAAAGAGTTAAGCGAGCATATTCAGCAGGCGGTAAAAGATTTGTGGGGTCAGGTGACTACCGACACCATCGACAGCCTGACGGATTACAAAGGCTATCATAATGAATTTTTAAGATTATTTGGTTTTGGCTACAGCCACGTCGACTATGATGCTGACGTGTCGCCAATGGTGCCATTGCGTCACATCGCCGGATAAAACTGTAAGCCGCCAACAGGCGGCTTTTGTTTAGCTGAAAATGGACTAAAGTTGACTACACTTTGTGCTAAATGTTCGTTACAGTCGCGCCGTTTTTTATTCACGCCCGGTGGCGGTTATCACGGGGTAGATTGTTGGAAAATTTAGCGAACAGCATAGATAGCCAGCGGGTTTAATGCTAGAATCCGCGACTTTAATACGTGTATCTGGTGTAAAAATAACCAGCTGTGATGGCTGATAAAATAATGCCGGATGCGCTGCGCACTAAGCAGCTGAAAAACTAGGCCCTGTTTCTTCCCAAAATAGTAGTGCAAGTACGTATGATAAAACTCAAAAAAGGCTTGGACATTCCCCTCGCGGGCAGTCCTAAACAAGAGA
>JBFMHG010000005.1:0-199649 GCA_040752955.1 Pseudomonadota bacterium | reverse complement strand
TCTACCCGTGGTATGCGCATCATCGATAAGAAAGGTATCGATGCGGTATTAGCCGAAGTGCGTGCTAACGGTCACAAGGTGTAAGGAAATAAAAAATGCGCGATAAAATCCGTTTAGTCTCTTCTGCAGGCACTGGTTTCTTCTACACTACGACGAAGAACAAGCGCACCATGCCAGAAAAGATGGAAATCAAAAAGTTCGATCCTAAAGTGCGTAAGCACGTGATTTTCAAAGAAGCGAAAATCAAGTAATCGAACAGCTAAACCCGGCCTATGCCGGGTTTTTGCTTTTTAAGCCCTGCCTGCGTTACTATGCCGCGTCATCTTTGCTGACAGGTATGCCAATGTTAAAACTCTCCCGCCGTAACTGGAACAATGTACTGATCTTTGCCGTACTGATTTTAATGTTCGTGTTATACGGTATACCCCAACGTCTGGCAGAGCGCACTGCTAACGAGCATCGTTTAATCCCGGCTGATACGGAACTGTTAATGGTGGCGTTTGGTGAGCAGCGGCTGATTAAAGCCGGACCGCAGTGGCAACTACAGCCAACGTCAGCCAAGTCGGTAGATGCGGCTAAGCTGGCACTGGCCTGGCAACACAGCGTGTTGACACCGGCTGACGTAAACACAGATAAAAGTAGGGTGCCTGTAGCCCAGACCAGTGTGCAACTGGTAGGGCAGACGGCACCGCTGATTTGGTTGTTGTACCCTGCAGCGGATAGTCAGTTTCTATTACAGCAAGCCGGTCAGAGCCAGTTTTATCAGTTAAGCGCTGCGCAGGCCGCGCAGTTATTTTTACTTGATGTAACGGAGTAGCCGTGCCGGAATTGCCAGAAGTTGAAGTCTCCCGCCAGGGGATAAGCCCACACTTACATAACCAGCAACTTGTTAAGGTGATTGCCCGCCAGCGTCTGTTACGCTGGTATGTGCCGGACGAGGTATTAGCACAGCTTAACCAGCCGATCCTGTCGGTTACCCGCCGGGCCAAATATCTGTTAATCCAGTTGCCAGCAGGCGATATTATTCTGCATCTGGGGATGTCGGGGCATTTAAAGGTACTAAGCGCCGATACGCTGCCCACCAAACATGATCATATCGATTTGCTGCTAAGTAGCGGCATGGCGCTTAGGCTCAATGATACCCGCCGCTTTGGTGCTGTGCTGTGGCAGCACAAAGGTGAAGTGCATCCGCTGTTAGCGTCTCTAGGCCCGGAACCCTTAAGCGACGCTTTTAATGTGGCCCAGTTATCGCAGGCTTTTGCTAAGCGCGGCAGTGCGGTAAAGCTGGTGTTGATGGATAACCAGGTGGTAGTCGGCGTGGGCAATATCTACGCCAACGAAGCCTTGTTTAAAGCCGGTATTTTGCCGACCAGGCCAGCCAAGAGTTTAACTGCAGCTGAGATTGCCAGGCTGGTTCCGGTGGTGAAAGACACCCTGGCTGCTGCGATTAAGCAAGGTGGCACCACGTTAAAAGACTTTAGCCAGGCCGATGGTAAACCGGGTTATTTTGCCCAGCAGTTACTGGTGTATGGCCGGGGTGGCCAGCCCTGTATAACCTGTAGTACAACACTGAATGAAATTCGGTTGGGCCAGCGCAGCACCGTGTTTTGCCCCCAGTGCCAGCGTTAAGCTAAAAGCCCCGGGTGGCGGTAATGCGCAGTTCAATGCCATTTAAATTGTCGTTATCAGTCATCGCCCGGGTCAGGTCGATATGAATTAAGGTGCCGCGGCTGGAATGGTTAGATAACAAGCGAATGCCGGCACCCACCCCCACCAGCGTGCCGCCGGCTGAGGTATTGGCGTCCTGCTCGGCGGTTTGCCAGATTTTGCCGGCGTCGATATAAGTAGCAAAGGCCACGTCCAGTAGTTGCCATAACGACCAATCGGTATAGCGGCGATATTCCGCTGTTAACAACGCCCTGGCTTCACCACTTCTGAAATAGCTGGGGTAAGCACGTAGCTGGTCATCACCGCCAATATACAGTGGCTCATCACGGAATAAATTTTTCCCTTTATCCAGATGTAATTTACCCACCAAACTGTGGTACTCATCTAGCTGCTTAACCAGTTGCCAGTGGCTACTAAGCAGGTATTGCGGCTGCGCAAACTGACGCTCCAGGTAGCGGGCATCGGCCAGTAAATACAGATCGGCTGCCAGCTGCCAGTTTTTCGCTGCGCTAAGCTGCCAGAACAAAGCGTTATTGTCAGCACCTAATTGCTCACTGTATTGACCGAGGCGAGCATTAAGTTGCCAGCCAAAGTTAAAATCTTCGGTGCGGTTAAACGAGTTAATATTAAACAGTTTTTTATAGTCGGCCCGTACCAGTTCATACTCCAACCACAAGGCAGATAAATTACGCTGCTCTGGCAGACCAAACAAGGTGTTTTCATTGGCGCTAAACTGCACATCTTCAAGATCCAGCGCGAAGCGCAGCCGGTGAATATTGTGGCTGTCGGGGTAAAGCCGGTAGCCAAACTCGGCTTTGGCATGGTCGCGTTGACGGTTAAAGCTGTTGTACTCTTCGCCGGCGTCATATTCAAACACGTCTTCGGTGGTGCTCTCGACTTCAAACCCCAGCGCCCATGGGGAGGACAGCCGGTAAAAAGGCCGGTTAACACTTAGCAGATAATTATCGCCGTCGCTGTTGTTGCTGTAGGCCAGAGTACCGTTCCAGAACTCACCAAACAGGTTGGGTGAAAACAGCGTAAAGCCGACGCCACTGCGCTCACTGTCGCGTTTGTACAGCAGGTTTAGCCGGTTGCCACTGCCTAACAGGTTGTCCTCTTCAAAACCTATGGCGCTTTTACTGCGGCCACCCTCACTGGAAAAATCCAGCGTGGGTAGCAGTGACCAGTTGTCCCAAGTGCTGACATTAACAATTACACTGTTATCGCTGGCACAAAAATGAGTAATGCGTACTTCAGCCTCGCGCAGGTAACGGCGGCTACGCAGCAACCGCTCGGTTTCTTTAAGCTCCTCTAAATGCAGGGCATCGCCCTCAGCAAACAGTAAGTCTTCTGCCAGCACTGAGGTTTTGGTGACTGTATGGGTATAGTTGGCAAATTCGTGCAGCCAGAAAGAGGCGGGATCGTCCAGATCAAAGATATTATTTGCCGTAAAGCTGATGCTGCGGATAGTGATGCCGGCGTCACTGGTTAAAAACTGGTTTTCAGCGACCGGCTGGCAGTCAGCATAAACCTGGCCACAACACAGCAACAACAGGCTTAGGTTTACGCTTGCTCTCATAACCGGCTCCCTTGGCACTAGGCTGTAAAGTGTAGTACAGCAACCTTAAAACTACCTTAACCTGTACTAAGGTGCCAACAAAATCTGTAATACAATTATTTAGTTGTATTAACCTGCGCTTTGTTGCCGTCGGCTGTTGCCGCCAGGTGTACCGTGCGCTGTGGAAACGGAATTTCAATACCTGCCTGGTCAAATGCCAGTTTAATTTCTTCCTGCAGGCTGTTGCGCAGCTCTCTGAAGTTTTCCCGTTTACTCCATACCGAGAACTGAATATTCAGCGCAGAATCGCCAAAGCCTAAAAATAAAAACATTGGTGCCGGCTCGTCTAAGCACAATGGGTTTTTGTCGGCAACCTCATGCAGCACTTTACGCACAGTGGCAATTTGCTCTTTGTAGGCCACGCCCAGCAGCAGGTCAAAGCGGCGAATGGGAAAGCGGGTTAGGTTAGTCACCTCGCTTTTAATCAGGCTTTCGTTGGGAATGCGCACAAAAAGGTTATCAAAGGTGCGCAGCTTTACTGACAGCAAATCTATTGATAACACCTCGCCGGTGGTATTGCCCACTTTAATGGTGTCACCCAGTTGAAACGGCTTCTCACCGATTAAAAACAAGCCGCTGATTAAATTCGAAGCCGAGGTTTGTGAGGCGAACCCCAGTGCCACTGACAGCACGCCGGCGGCACCGAGTAACACACTTAATGAAAAGCCCAGCTGCTTAAGCGCCGAGGCAATAAACAGCGCTAATATCAACCAGTACAGCAAGCGTTTAAACAGCACCACATGATGCAGTGAAAAATGAAGGCTTAAAAAACGCGCGGCCGCGCGCGAAGCCAAGCCGGCGACGACAAAACCGGCCAGTAATAAAACACTGGCTTTGAGCAGATGGTTAGCTTGTTCAGATTGCAGCCACAGCAACAGTTGTTCAGGCATAAAAACCTCGGTTAATCGGTAAACATATGGGTGAAGGCACGGAACAAATTATGTTTATCTGGTACCGCGCGGGGTGGGCTAAGCTGCGTCATGCTGCCAAGTTCAATAGTGGACAGCTGATCGGTTTTAAAGCGGGTTAAGCCAGCGGTGCTTTCATGTTGCAGGCTGATGGGATCGGTCCATAAATTGCCATCTGCCGAGCTGTACACCGCCAGATAAGGCACCGGGATACTTATTTTATTCAGGCTGAGCAGCTGACGTGAGCTGTTGTGGATTTTTACCGGGGTTATAGCCCGGTGCGGACGCTTGGGTAGCTCGTCTTTACTAAAACGGGCGTGGGTTTTATCGGCATAACATAGCTCACCCAGCTGAGTAGAGGGGCCAAACCAGGTGTCAGACAGCCGGGTTACAGCAATGTCCTGCAGTGGGCAGTCTGGCTGGCGTAAGGCCGCTCGCACAGTTACCGGCGAGCTGATATACAGCGTTATTTGTTCGCCAGGCGGAATATGCAGCGGTTGCAGCGTTTTTACCACCACGGGGCGGTCGGGCAGCAGCGGTGTCAGGCAAAAACTAGCGGGGCTTTGGCGAAACATATAACGCTCGGCGGTTAGCCCGGGCGGTATACACAGCGCCGCAGCGCTACTGAGCTGCTCACGATGCTCTGTCGGGCTACGCTGTTCATACGCCAATAACCACTGCTGTGGCTGTCGGCTAAGGTACAGGCTGAGCGGCCCGATATTGACATGCCAGCACTGGTGCTCGGCCAGTTCAACCGGTAACCACCAGGCAAAGGGCGTTGTGTTTTGTTGTGTCATCATCTTACTCAGTTGGGCTTGTCCGGTTAATACTAACATGAAGGTGTTTTGGCGTTTTTACCATATTCAGTGGAAATTCACCGCTATGCTTTATAAAATAACGCCATCTTTAGCTTATTGTGCAACAGGTTAATGCCGTTAACCGCAAATGAGAAACCCTATGGACGTGCCCGGTAGCAGGTGTAGCCTGCCAATCATCATTCGTTACGCCATGTTCGCTTAGCCGGGTGCCCAACAGCCCTTGCTAAGCCAGTTTAGTAAGAGGTTGCTATGGAATTGCCGGCGCTTATCAGTACACTGCGCACTGCGCTTGAATCCGATACCGTGCACCTGCTGCGTGAGCAGGTAGAGGATGTACACCCGGCCGATTTGGCTGCCGCCTTGGTAGAATTTGCGCCGCAAGACTTATGGACGCTACTGACTGTACTGCCGCGCGCCGAGCAAGCCGAAGTCTTTGGCTATTTACCACCAGAGCAGCAGGTTAGGCTGTCTATCCGCATCAGCCGGCGTAAACTGGCGCCTATTATCCGCCAGATGTCCTCTGATGAGCGTGCCGACTTATTTAACCGCTTAAGTGACGAGCAGCGTGAAACCCTGCTGCCGGCGCTAGCGCAGGCCGAGCGTGAAGACTTACTGCGCTTAAGTTCGCACGAAGAAGGCACCGCCGGTGCCATTATGACATCTGACTACGCCATTTTGGCGCAGCAGCTGAACGTGGCGCAGGCGCTGGACTCCTTGCGCCGCGAAGCGCCGGATAAAGAAACCATCTATTCCGCCTATGTGGTAGACGATGCCCGTAAGTTAATAGGCGTGGTGACCCTGCGCGATCTTATTCTGGCGCCGGTGACAATGCCGATTGACGAGCTGGTAAACCATGATCCTATTTATGCCGGTGTTGAGATGCCACAGGAAGAAGTCGCGGCACTGATAGCCAAATACGACTTAATGGCACTGCCTATTGTTAACAGCCAGCATCAGATGGTGGGTATTGTTACCTATGACGATGCGATGGACGTTGCCGCCGAAGAAGCCACCGAAGACTTTCACAAAACTGCCACCATCGGCAAACTGGAAACCAGCGTTAAAGAGGCCGGCATAGGCTTGCTGTACCGTAAACGTGTGCTGTGGCTGGTGATCCTGGTGTTTGGCAATATTTTCTCCGGCGCCGGTATTGCCTACTTTGAAGGCACTATTGCCGCCCATGTGGCGCTGCTGTTCTTTTTACCGCTGCTGATTGGCAGTAGCGGCAATGCCGGTGCGCAATCCGGCACCCTGATGGTGCGCGCCCTGGCCACTGGCGAAATTAAACTGCGCGACTGGGGGTATTTACTGGGTAAAGAGTGCCTGGTCGCTAGCCTTTTAGGCCTGACCATGGCCGCGGCGGTAGTAGGCTTAGGCTGGTGGCGCGGCGGTTATGATATTGCAGTTGTTGTTGCCCTTACCATGATGCTGGTAGTACTGGCCGGCAGTTTAATTGGCCTGTCGCTACCCTTTTTACTCAGCCGCTTTAAGCTCGACCCCGCCACCGCCAGCGGCCCGCTGATTACCTCTATCGCCGACGTCGCCGGCGTGGTGCTGTATTTTTCTATCGCCACCTGGTATTTGGGGCTGTAAAAACCCATGAAAATTTAGCTGTAAAAGTAAGCGGTTAATGGCTGCTTACAAATCATTGTTGCCAAAATTTTTGCCGCAGGTAAACTCGCCGTGCATTTAAAGGAGGTTATATGCGCAATATATTAAAAACAACAATACTGGCTTCAATGTTATCAACTGTTGCGGTGGCAGGTGCTGCCCAGGCAGAGGTGTATTATGAGCTGGGTGCAACACAAATTTCTGCCGATATTGAAAGCGAAAGCGTCAGTCATTTCGGTGCAACTGGCGTGGTGGGAACTACTTTAAAAACAACAGAAAAGTTCGCCCACAAAGTAGAAGCATTAGCCGTTATCGGCTTAAATTCTGACAAAGTGTACGGTGTTGATGTTAAGTTGCAGTCTCTGATCGGTGCTGCTTACCGCCCAACGCTTAAACTGAATGACTCTGTTGAATTACATGCGCGTTTAGGCGTGTTTAACGGTCGTGTTAAAGCCAGCGGCTTTGGTATGAGTGAGTCTGACTCGAGCACTGAAGTGGGTTTTGGTGTAGGTATTGATTTTAAAAAGGTGTCACTGTCTTACTTAAACGTAGACGACACCAACTTTATTACGGCTACTTACCGCTTCTAATCACACTATCAAAGGTGTGAATTAAAGCTTATTGAGGCCTGATAATTCAGGCCTTTTTTGTCTTTAGTGTTTACCACAACCAATCAAAACTGATTTCAACCGGCACCCCTTCAATGTCGGTAATTGGCTGCTCGGGTGTTAAGGTGAGTTTAAGCACTGCCTGTTCGCCATCGAACGGGCCGGCCAATTTAGCCGGCAGGCGCTCCAGCAGCTGGGCGGGCTCGGTAATGGTAGCGCGTACTTTATCACCATTGGGCAGTCGTACCGTTGCTTTGCCGCCCACCTTGGCATAATCGAGGTACTTTGGCTCCAGATAGCCGAATATCACCGGCACGGGCCGGTTGGATAACAGCAAAAGCGGCTGGTTTTGCTGGACAAATTCGCCGGCCTTTACCTGAATATCAATCACCCGGCCCGCATGCAAGGCGGTGATCGCCAGTTGTTGTTGCTGTGCCTGCAGCTGGGCCAGTGCCTGTTGCAGCTGGCGGCGGGCCTGGGCCACGTTACCGGCCAGTTGCTGAATTTGTTGCTGCTGGCTTAGCTGCAAGGTATCGGTTTTGGCTTGCTCTAACGCAAGTTTAGCGTTGGTCAGCGTTTGCTGCACGGCGGCCATTTCATGGGTTAGCACTAAGCCTGAGCGCTTAAAGTTCTGGTAGCTGCTTAGGTACTCGCTTTGCTGGGTAACGGCTTGCTCGGCAATGCTAATACTGGCCTGCCGCTGCTGTAACACTGCCTGATCAGACACAGCAACCGGTTGTGCCAATTGTGCCAGTTGCTGTTGCAGCTCAGTTATTTGCGCATCTAACTGCGGGTCTTGTAACTGCAGTAGCAGGCTGCCGCTTTCTATAGCTTGGCCTTTGGTAACCGCAATACTGACTAAACGGGCATTGGCCGGTGAGCGCAGCTCGAGTGGCTCGGTACTGATAAGGCCGGGGGCCAGGATCAGCAGTTGTGGCCTAAGCAGTACCCACAGTACCAGTAGTACCGGCAACAGCACTAACGCCAGCAGCATATACCAACGCGCTTTATAGGCACCGCGTTTGGCCGCTGCGTAGTCGACTTTCAGCCCCTGCTCCACGGTGGGCTGGCTGGCTTTGCTGCTTGGCTGATAATTAATTTTCATTAAAACTTTCTTCCCCGTTTCAACACCCACCAGGGTGCCATAGAACTTTCTTCGTGCGAGCGGCGCACCACTTCATTTAACAAGGCAAACATACAGACCAGACGCATAAAAAAGGCATAGAACGGGTACAGCGGTAAAAAGGGCAGTAAGCGAATGTCCTGCCTGACGCGCTCAGAAATGGAGATAAGCACCAGCAGATAAAAAAAGCTTAAGGCGGTCAGATACAGCAAATAAATGGTCAGGCTGATAGAGACTAAAAACTGCCACGGAAAGCTAAGCACCAGGCCCACGCTGTAGCCAACAATAACAAAGGGCATTAACACGTTTTGCATAAAACCATACAGCAGGGTAAAGATAAAAGTACCCATACCAAGCAGGCGCGGGCTAAAGGCCGGCCAGTGCTTACGAAAGTATAAAAATAACAGGTCGCCATCCCAGCGCAGCCGCTGCAGCACCAGGGTTTTTAAATCGGCCGGCGCATCGGTATGGCCAATGGCCAGGGTGGCAAAGGGAATACGCAAATTAGGATGCCGGCCAAAGTATTGCTTAATGCGTACCGTTAAATCTAAGTCTTCGGCGGTGTGGGTATCCCAGCCGCCAATTTGTTGCAAAAAGCTGCGGCGAAAGGCACCAAAGGCGCCGCTGATGTTGTTGAGCAAATTCCACTGCGCCAGACCGGTTTTGCCGCCCTGCATTGAGATCAGATATTCTATCGCCTGCATCCGGGTGAGCAGGCTGTCGCCAACATTACGCACCCGTAAGGCACCGCCCAGCGCCGGTACGTTAGGGTCGGCAAAGTAGGGCACCACTTCGCTTATCATGTTGTTATCAAAGGAGGTGTCGGCATCGGCGTTCATCACTATCTCGCCGCTGGCTACGCTTAAACCGGCATTCAGCGTTGACACCCGGCCGCCGCGCTGCCACTTGGGTAACACAATGATGCGCCGGTTGGGTAAGTTGCAGGCGGCTGCTGCGGCTTTCGCCGCCTGATAGGTATGGCTGTTTTGCACGGCGCCATCGACCACAGCAATAATTTCCAGCTTGCCACTATAGGTTTGCTCGGCTAATGAGCTGATGGTGGCTGTTACCGCGTCGCCTTCACCGTAGCAGGTAATAATGCAACTGACATCGGGCTGGTACAGCGACTGGCGCGGTATGGTCATATAGCGCTGATGGTAAAACCGCACTATGCCGCTGACCACCAGCAGCATCAATGGCAGCTCGTACAGCAGTACCAGTGGCAGCAGCCACACCAGTAAAGGCAAATGCGTGCTGATGGCATGCCACATATCCAGCAGGATATAGCTTAGGGTATTGAACTGGCTCATGTCAGCGGCGTAGCCTTTACCAGCTCGTCGGTTAGCCAGTCGGCCACATTGTCACCAATGTTTGCCGGTAAGCTTACCACTTTAATGCAGAGTTCTAGTGCGGTGCCGGCTTGCTTCTGTTGCAGCTCTAACAGTTTGGCGTGCACCGGCTTAATTTGCTTAATGTCAGTCATTGGCAACAGCATCAGTAAGCCGTCGCGGCTATAGTTGCTGCAGGCATCGGTAACCCGGATCACGTTACGCAACCGCTCTTGCAGTGCATCCAGCTGCGCCAGCCCTTTGCTTTCGCCGACACTGGCTAAAAACGAGTTTAGGTTTAAAATTTGCACCGACAAAATGCTGTGGGTTTGTTTGTGTCGCTTCGCCAGCTTATTTTGCCAGTCGATCAGCCAGTAAAATTGCGCCACCGGCATTTGCTCGCCCGGTGTCAGGCTAAATAACGAGTGCAGCCGGCCCTGACGCAGTAGAGTACGGCCAGCGGTGGCCAGTTTGTAGCTGTAAACATTGCGCACCTGCAAGTCAGACACCGCTGTGTGGCTGTGGCAGTGCAGGCACTCGGCCTGCACTAGTGCATCGGTAAACAGCGTATCACAGCTGTTGCAGTGCTGGTTTTCTATCGGTCTGTCATAGTCGACACCGATATGGCGTAGCTGCTGCAGGCAGTTCGGGCAGCTTAGGGTTGATAGCTTACGAAAGCTGCTCTGCTCGCCTACATGGCCACAGCTAAAACAATGCAGGCTGCTTTGTGGCTTAGTGTCGATACTGTGGCAACTGGGGCAGACATCAATATAGTTCAGATGGCCAGAGCGGCAGGACGGGCAAAATCTGACGCGGTTATGCAGTTTGTTCTCATCCAGATAGCCCTGCTGTTTTAAGCCGGTTAACCAGCTAAAACTGTCTTCAGGGCTTAACCCCCATACTTTTAACAATGGGTATTGATATAAAAAGGCTTTGGCCGGCAGTGCATGCGGCAGCAGTATTTCATCGTGCAGCCATAAATAGGCCAGCAGTTTATGGCTGACATCATCCTGGCAATCCAGCTTCAGTTGTTGTTTACGTGCCTGATAAAACTGCACTTTTTCTTTGTAGTTACTGCTCCAGACACCGTTGGCTAAATAGGGTGACAGCGCGCTTTCATGCAGCACCAGGATCAGGCAATGTGAGGTAAGTGCGCAGCGGCGTAAGTTTTGCAGCAGCGTATCCTGCTCTTCAGACTGCACCGCCAGCACAATCAGTTCAGGTGTTTTACCCGCTGCAGCAATATCTTCGGCGCAGTTAACACTGTCAAACCACGGATGCCAGGGTAAAGGCTCGCGCTGACCAATCCACAAATAATAAGGGTGGGGTAAACTAACAGTGTGGGAACGTGATGACACTTCAGACATGCTACAACCTGATCAACAACGGGTGAGGGGGTTACGTCCATTGTGATTAACCGGGCGGCGTCACTGCGTGCCTTGATATATAAATGTAAATAAATAAAGCCAGTAAATATAATTTAATAACACAATTAAATTATATTTAATTATTGAAGCCTTATTTATCTTTTTGTATATGTGCTGCGCATTATAGCGACAGTTTGCTGGTTTTTTAAATTATTATTTTACTGTAGAGTGAAGATTAATGGTAGGTCCTGCAAAGCGCAGCGAGCATTGGCGTGAGAAATGAGTGAAATTACTTTGTTAGGTACTATTTTTACAGTGCTGCGATACCAAATATTTCTCTTAGGGCGTAGCCGACAAAAAATGCCAGTGCTGCTGCGGTGCTGCCGGTTAACAGGGTGGCCAACCCAGAGCGGATAGCTGATTTAGACAGCATCCAACTTTTCATTGCGCCGATAGAAAAAAACATCACAGCCGCGAGCAATGCACTTATCAGAAACTGGGTGTTCGTTTCTAACCCCGACACCATAAAAGGTGCTAAAGGCATAGCGCCAACGGCAACGAATGAGGCAAAAGTTGTACTTGCTGCCTTGACCGGACTTCTACTGTTTTTTTGCACGCCGTACTCTTCTGTCAACATGGTTTCTACCCATAAGTGTTTATCCGCACTTATGGTGTCCACTATTTCTTCCAGTACTGCTCCGGAAAACCCTTTATTATTGAATATTTGACGAAGCTCTTCCCGTTCACCTGACGGTATTTGATCGATGTGTTCAATTTCTGTGTTGCGAATTTTTTGAATGAACTCGCGGTCTGTTTTTATCGATTCATAGTTGCTTACAGCCATGCTAAAACCGTCCGCAATCAGATTAGCAAAACCCAACACCAAAGCTACGGCTGGAGGGAGCCCGGCGCCAACCACACCTGACACGACAGCAAAGGTTGTTACGCATCCGTCAATACCACCGAGGACAGCGTCGGAAATAAGGTTTTCCTTTACAGGGCCATTTAACCTTTGCTGTATTACTGCTGGACGGTGTTCATCTATGAGGTTGTTTTTGTCATCACTTTTCATATGACGATATCTCGCCTGTTGTGCTGAGGTGGGTGTAGGCTAAGCATGTTCTTCGGTTAAACGCCTTTCAACCACTGCAGTGTAGAGTAAGCTTAACTGCTTGTCATACGTGCTGTTTTGGCAATAAAGCCGAGACCAGCACAGTGGCGACTAGCAGGGCGCTGGCGATCCATAAACAGGCGGCTAAACCGGCTTGCTGATATACCCAGCCCGACAACACAGTGCCAAGTAGCCGGCCCATCGCATTAGCCATATAGTAAAAGCCAACATCCAGCGATACGCCGTCGCTATTGGCAAAGCGCACTATCATATAGCTGTGCAAAGACGAGTTAACCGCAAACACCGCGCCAAATAGCAATAAGCCGGCAAGCAGCGCTGTTTCGCTATGCCAGTTTTGTTGCAGGGCTATGGCAATAGCGGCAGGTATGGCGCACAGCAGCAGTGCCCATAGGGTTAGCGTCCGGCCATCGGGCAGGCGGCTTTTGCTGCTAAGTGCCGGCGCGATACTTTGTACCGCGCCATAGCCGATAACCCAAAGTGCGAGAAAGCTGCCCACTGCCCAGTGGCTCCAGCCAAACTGGCTGGCCAGTGTGAGCGGCAGCGCGATAACAAACCAGACATCGCGGGCGGCAAATAGCAGCAGGCGGGCGCCAGAGAGCACATTAATGGTGCGGCTTTTTGACAATAAATCTTTGAATTTGGCTTTGTACTTGGCTTTGCCTAAATCTGCTTTTAAGCGCCACAGGCTGATAAGCCAGACGGCTAACAGCATTAGCAGCATCAGTAAAATGGCCAGCTGAAAACCATACACACTGAGCAGTAAACCGCCAACAAAAAAGCCAATGCCCTTTAGTGCGTTTTTTGAGCCGGTAAGCATCGCCACCCATTTAAACAAGGTGCTTTGGGCGCTGTCCGCCACCAACAGCTTAATACTGCTTTTGGCACTCATTTTGTTTAAGTCTTTGGCAATACCCGATAGTGCCTGGGCCGCCATTACCCAGGGTACCATTAAGTACTCTGGCGGTAGCAGCAACATAGCCAGCGCCAGGATCTGCAGCAATAAGCCAATATTCATGGTGTTATTCAGGCCAATACGGGCGCCTAACCAGCCGCCGACTAAATTGGTGACCACACCAAAGATTTCATAAAACAAAAATAGCATGGCAATAGCCAGGCCGCTGTAACCCAGGCTGTAAAAGTGCAGCACCACCAGCATGCGCAGCGCACCGTCGGTCAGGGTAAAGGCCCAGTAGTTACCGGTAACCAGTAAATACTGCCGCACGGGTGCCCTTAGCTGAGCGAACATTATTCTGCTTTATCCTGCAAACCAACCAGTTTGGTCAGCTCTACCGTGCGGTTGGCATAACCCCACTCGTTATCGTACCAGGCATAAATTTTTACCTGAGTGCCGTTCACGACCATGGTTGAAAGCGCATCGATAATGCTGGAGCGCGGGTCAGTTTTATAATCCACCGACACCAATGGGCGGGTTTCAAAACCTAAGATACCTTGTAGTTCGCCCTCTGCGGCAGCTTGCAGCAGGGCGTTGACTTCTTCCGCGCTGGTAGCACGCGCTACTTCAAATACACAGTCGGTTAAGGAGGCATTGGCCAGTGGCACCCGCACAGCATGGCCATTTAAGCGGCCTTTTAACTCGGGGAAAATCTCGGTAATAGCGGTGGCTGAGCCGGTGGTGGTAGGAATAAGACTGCTGCCACAGGCACGGGCGCGGCGCAAATCTTTATGCGGCGTATCCAGAATGCTTTGGGTGTTGGTTAAATCGTGAATCGTGGTAATACTGCCATGCTTAATGCCCAGTGTTTCGTGGATAACTTTTACCACCGGCGCTAAACAGTTTGTGGTGCAGCTGGCGGCGGTAACAATTTTGTGGACTTCTTTGTTATACAGCTGATGGTTAACGCCCATTACCACATTTAATACGCCAGGCTCCTTTACTGGTGCGGTTACCACCACGCGTTTTACGCCTTGGGCCAAATAGGCCTGCAGCACGGCCTGGCTTTTCATCTTGCCGGAGGCTTCAATCACCACATCACAGCCAGACCAGTCCGTATCAGCAATGGTCTTGTTTTGGCTAACGCTAATACGTTTGCCGTTAATCAGTATGCTGTCGCCATCACTGCTGGCGTTGTGGCGCCAGATGCCGTGTACCGAGTCGAAGTTCAGTAGATGGGCAAAGGTGGCGGCATCCGCTGCCGGGTCGTTAATCTTAACAAAGTCGAACTCGGGCCAGTCAAAGGCGGCGCGCAGCGCCAACCGGCCAATGCGGCCAAAACCATTAATACCTATTTTAATTGTCATCCGGGCGCTCCTTAGCAGCAGCTATTGGCCGGCTGCTGTGCAAGCCGGGCCAGATTAAGTTGAAGAAAGTCAGTATTTTGCTCGGTTGTGTGCCGTAGCACCTGTTGTGTCCAGCCTGGCAGCGCTGCTGACAGAGAATAGTATACCCACAGCCCCTGTTTGCGATGTTGTACCAGACCCACTTGTTTGAGTATCGCCAGATGGCGCGAGACTTTTGGCTGGCTTTCGTCCAGTGCTTGCATCAAGTCACACACGCAAAGCTCTTGCTTATGCCACAGCAGCAACAGGGCTTTAAGACGCGTACTGTCGGCAATGGCTTTGTAAAAGACGATCGGGTCCATAACGAGACTGTTATATCTGTTTTTTCATATGTAATGATGCCGAGTTAATATGACGCTTTGATGACAGTCAAGCGCGTTGTCATATAACTGTCATCTGGTCTGACTAGACTACTTTGCATCACTTCTTTCGAATCGGGCCTGTTATGTTGTCCAGGTTATCTATCTCTTCACGGGTGTTATTGCTGGGTATTATTCCGCTGCTGATGTTAGCGCTGGTAATGGGAGCAGCGTTTTTTAGCATCCAGCAAAAAGACAAATTGTTTAATAAGCTGTATGACGATCATCTGGCCATACTGTCCGATGTCATGGCGGTGCAGCAAATTCTGCAGCAAAGTGCACTGCAGGATATTCGCAAATACCGCACTGGCTGGGCATCAGCTGAGGCGACAGAGCAGACAATAAAACAGCAACTGGCAACGGCACAGCAGCACTGGCAGGCTTTTATCGCAGCACGCCCCTCTCACGCTGACGAGGCTTATTACATAGAGCTCGACAGCGCTTTTAGCAAGGCGCTTAAGCACTATGAAGAGTGGATAAGTTATGCCGGCAGTGACGCACTACTGGTACGCATCTTGAATGAGTCTACGGTCAATAACGAAATTGAGCTGCGTATTACCGGTTTTACCAAGTTAGCTGAGGCTTTTATTCAGCAGCAACTTGCCGCTGGGGCCACTGTGCGTGATGAAGCTCAGCACTTTACCTCAATGCTGGTGCGGGGTTTTGTGGTGTCGGTACTGGGGTTATTTCTGCTAATAAGTTTGCTGATCTGGCGGGTACAGCGTTCTGTTTGCCGGCCGCTTTGGGCGCTGCGTGACCTGCTACAGGCAGTGCAACAGAATTCAGATTTAAGCCTGCGCGCCAATGCGCAGGGTAGCGATGAAATTGCACAAGCGGCGCAGGCGCTAAACCAGATGATCAGTCATTTTGAACAGCTGGTAGCTAAGTTGGGCGCCAGTGCTATCGCGTTAAGTGAGCAGGCTGGCACAGTGTTTCAAAGCAGTGACACCGTAAGCCACAGTGCGGCGGATCAGGCCGGGCAGGCGGCGCAGTTGGCCACAGCAGTAGAGCAAATGAGTGCCAGCGTGCGGGATGTTACCGATAATGCCCGTGCTGCGGCGCAGGCGGCACAGCAAGCTGAGCTGCTATGCTCATCCGGTCGAGGGGTTGCAGCAGACAGTGCCGGCGGCATTACAGCTTTAGCACAGCAGCTGACACAAAGTGCCGTTGTGGTGCAAAAACTGCAGCAGGAGTCTGGCCAAATCTCTGCAGTGGTCGATGTGATCCGTAAAATTTCTGAACAAACTAACTTGCTGGCGCTTAATGCAGCGATTGAGGCAGCAAGGGCCGGCGAAGCGGGGCGCGGTTTTTCAGTTGTCGCAGACGAGGTGCGCACCTTATCCGCCAATACCCAGCAGGCGACAGAGTCAATTAATACTATGGTGACCTTACTGCAACAGCAGGCTGCCAGTGCGGTACAAGTGATACAGCAAGCACACCAACAAGCCGATCATAGCGTGCAGCTGGCACAGGAGACCGGCCAACGTTTTGCACAGCTGGCCTCTGCGGTTGAGGGCATTCACAGTGCTAATCAGAGTATTTGTAGTGCTACGCTGCAGCAACAAGCGGTTACTGATGATATTGCCGATAATATTCACCGCTTAAACGACAATATTAGTCAGTTAAGCTATAGCGCAGGCATTGCTACCGGTGCTAGTGAGCAGCTAACGCAACTCTCTAATCAGCTTAACGCTGACTGGCAGGTGTTTAATAGGCGCGCCTAAGCCAGATTAACCCGGCGGACAGGCACGATACAATGCCATCATTTGGCTGCCGGTTTGCATCAGGCTGAGTAGCAGGCTGGCCGCATAAACAAACACCAGGCTTAGCAGCGCGGAGAATATAATTTTGCCGCTACTTAGTTGTTGCTGCTTACCGTAGGCAAACCAGGCAATAAACAGCCAGCAGACCAAAATAAGCTGCACACCTGCTTGTAACCCGACTCCCAGCAAAAACAGCGGCCGCTCTGTTGCTTGCAGGTACAGGCTTTGCGCCTGCGCCAGTTGCTGCTTTAGGGCATCACTTGCTGTCGGGTTGGCTGCTAACTCGCCTGAGACATCAGTATTGCACAAAAGCTGTGCTGTCATGGGCTGCAATGCTTTAGCGCTTTGCTCCAGCTGGATCCAGCTTTTGGCAACTGTGGGATCTATCATGCCGATATTGGTCAGCGCGTTGGCAAATACCAACAGTACCATGGTGATACCGCAGAAAAAGGCAAACAAACGAAAAAAGGTAAAGAAGCTGCCGCCAGCACCCACCATTTTCAAGCAGCCAAAGGCGATAGCAGCGGCGAAAAATAACAGAAATAAATCAAACAGTGCGCTACTGGCCAAATTAGTAAAAGCAGCGTCGTCGCTGGGTAGGGTGACAGGGTTTACTGCTTCGGGTAACAACTGGCTGATAAACAAGGCTATAAGAAAAGACAGGATAAGAAACTCAACGCCTTTGCTGACGTCATCGGGTTGTTCAGCAATCGCCAGTTGTTGCTGAATAAAGTGCTTGGGGCGGAACAAACACTGGCTGAAGTGAGAGAAAAATAACGGAATTTCAGCAATAACGCGCTCGATATAGCTTTTCATCATGTGTCCTTGTCAGCGAATAAGCCGGCGGAAACAGCATAATTCCGCTTCAACTATAGGCGTTGCAGCGGCGTTGTGCATTGCATGGACAAATAAAACGCTATACACTTGCCGCGCGACCAAGGGGTGCAATTGCTGAGATGCCGTCAGGCAAACCCTTAGAACCTGATCCGGATTATACCGGCGGAGGGATGGTGCTAACTCCTCAAGCTGGTGTGATCTCTGAAGTTTGGAGATTCATACAACAATGCGTGTTTTACCTTCCATTTTATCCTTAGCCGTATGTAGCAGTTTTGCTGCGCTGGCCAGTTCGTCTGAAACCGCTATTGAACGCCTAACCGTGCAGGGCGATTTACGCCAGCAGTCGGTGCAGCAGCTAGCGGGTAGTATCGCTGTGGTCAGTGAGCAGGACGTCAAGCGCACCTCGGCGCAGCATCTGGATGATTTACTCAGCCAGTTTGCCAACGTCAACTTTGCTGCCGGCGCCTCGCGTGGCCGTTATATTCAAATTCGCGGCATTGGCGAGCGCAGTGAGTTTGTCGATACCATAAACCCTTCAGTTGGCATTTTAATTGATGGCATCGATTACTCGGGGCTGGGCATCAGCGGCATTAGCGATATTGCCCAGCTGGAGGTATTTCGGGGCCCGGAAGCCAGCCGTTTTGGTGCGAATGCCTTGGCCGGTATGTTAAATTTAACTAGCAAAGGCCCAACAGCAACAGCCGAGGGTAAACTTAGCGCCACGCTGGCTAATTATGACAGCCGCCAATTTGCCGGCCAGTTCAGTAACAGCATCAACAGTAAACTGGGTTACAGCCTGGCGCTGGAGCAGCAAAACTCAGACGGCTTTATCGATAATGCCTTTTTAAACCGTGACGACACCAATAATATTGATGAGTTTAACGGCCGCGCCAAGCTGGCGTATCAGGCCACGGAAGCGTTGGCGCTGACGTTCATTGCTCATCTGACCGATCAGGACAATGGTTATGATGCCTTTTCACTGGATCGTAACCGCACCACTTTATCGGACGAGCCGGGGCAGGACCAAATTCGCAGCAAAGCGCTGGCAGTAAAAGCCGATTACAGCGGCTTGCCATTCGCCACCCTGCAAGGCCAGCTAAGCTGGCTTAGTGCCGACAGCGATTATGGCTTTGATGAAGACTGGAGCTATGTCGGTATTCACCCGGATGAATATTCCACCACCGACCGTTACCTGCGTGCACGTGACCAACTGACACTGGACTACCGTTTTGTTTCTACACCCGAAGGTAAACTTGGCCAAAGCGACTGGGTGCTGGGGCTTTATGTTGCCAATAAAGGTTTTGATTTAACCCGCCAGTTCTGGAACTGGGATTTATGGCAGGCCGATAGCTTTATCAGCAGCCTAAACCGCACCAATGCTGCAGTATATGGCGAGTTAACCACACCGCTTAACAGTGGCTGGAGCCTGGTGTCGGGCCTGCGCTTAGAGCGCTACGACGATGACTACAGCGATAGCAGTGCTAATAACATTAAAAACCACGACACCATGTGGGGCGCCAATATCAGCCTGAATTACCAGGTGAATAATCAGGCACTTATTTACTTGCTGGCCTCACGTGGCTACAAGGCTGGTGGTGTAAACGGCGATGCCCTGGCGAAAGCCGCCGATGGCAATTTAGCCGAGCTAAACAGCAAAGCCAGCTTTAAGCCGGAAACCCTGTATAACGCCGAATTCGGTGTAAAGGGCAGTGCGCTGGATCAAAGCATCACCGCCCGGGTAGCGGCGTTTTATATGTGGCGTGACGATATGCAGGTAAAAGGCTGGCTAAACCCGGATAGCGGCCCGCAATTTGCCGGTTTTATTGATAATGCCGGCAGTGGCCGTAACTACGGTATTGAGATGGAAAACCGCCTGCAGCTGCTCCCGCAACTGGCACTGTTTTTATCGGCCAGCTGGCTTAAAACCAAGCTGGGCCGCTATGTTACGCTGGACGGTGATAACTTTAGCGGCCGCGAGCAGGCACAGGCACCGCGCTTCCAATACAGCCTGGCGACCGACTGGTATATCACTGAAGCGTTAACCTTTAACCTGAGTTTACAGGGTAAAGACAGCTTCTTTTATTCTGATGGCCATAATGCCCGCTCGAGCCGCTATGAGCTGTTAGGCGCGCGCTTAAGTTATCAGCTGGCCAACTGGGAGCTGGCACTGTGGACACGTAATGCGCTGGATCAGGATATTGGTGTGCGTGGCTTCTATTTTGGTAACGATCCACGCGATGGCTACCAGCCGCATGTCTACGAGCAATTTGCCGAGCCGCGCCGCTTTGGTGCCAGCGCCAGTTATCAATTTTAAGGGGATTAGTAATGCAACTGTCTGTCGAAATTAGTAAGTATCCGCTGGCGGATGACTACATTACCCCTATTAAAGGTTTTATTGAGCAGCTAAATCAGTACCCGGATATTAAGGTGCTTACCAATACCATGAGCACCCAGCTGTTTGGCGATTACGACGCTGTAATGCAAGCGCTGCAGGCTTGCATTAAGTGGTCGTTCGAGCGCTACGGCAAGGTGGTTTTTGTGGTGAAGTTTATTCATGGTGATTTGCGGCCATGAATCAGCTGTTAAGCCAGGCCATAGCGCAGTGGCAGCTGATGCATAGCATTGAGCTTATTGCCACTGTGCTGGCGCTGGCTTATGTGGTGCTGGCACTTAGGCAAAGCCTGTGGTGCTGGCCGGCAGCGTTGTTAAGCACCCTTTTATTTACCCATGTGATGTGGCAGTCGGCGTTGTTGTCTGATGCCTTATTGCAGCTTTATTACGCTGCTATGGCATTGTATGGCTGGTGGCGCTGGCGTCAGCTGCAACAGTGCAGTGCGGCCGAGCGTGGTCCGGTGTATGAGTGGTGCTGGCAGCGCCATGCGTTGTTAATTGCCCTCACGGCTTTGGCAGGCCTGGGTCTGGGGGCTTTTATGGCGAATTATACTCAGGCTGACTTTGCCTATATTGACGCGCAAACCACCATGTTTAGCGTGATGGCCACCTGGCTGGTGGCACGTAAACTGGTGTCGAACTGGTTGTACTGGGTCGTGATAGATGCGGTATCGATTTATGTTTATGCACAAAAACACCTGTATTTCTTAACCGGCTTGTTTATGCTGTATACCGTTATTGCAATTGTCGGGTACTTTATTTGGCGCAGTCACTATCAGCAGCAACCCTCAGTGAACTTGAGCACCTAAGGCAGCTTTGTCAGCAGCTGGAGTTTTTTGTTGACCAACCCGTGCTTACGTTTGCCGCCTTATCGCACGGTGAGAGTAACCAAAGTTACTACGTAAAAACCGCCAACGGCCACTATGTGCTGCGCTGTTACCCTGCCAATTCGGCTATCTGCCGCCAGCAGGAGCTGCGCTGTCAGCACGCCGCCGCGGCTAAAGGCCTCGCACCGGCACCGCTGTGTTTGAATAATCATTACCAGCTGATGTTAAGCGACTATATCGCCGATGGCGTGCCGTTTGATTATCAGCAGCATGGTCGCAGCGCTTTAGTGCATGCCCTGGCGGCTTATCATCAGTTAGCGGTACAAAGTGCCGAGCTCGATTGTGGCCAATACGTGCAGCAACTGGTGCAGGCATTACCGCCAGCAGTAACGCCAGAGCCGAGCTTGCTGCGCCAGCTGCAGCTGGCAGCGATACAGTTACAACAGCGACATGCTGATACGGTTTTGTGTCATCTGGATTTACACTCCGGTAACTTGCTCTACGCCAATGACAAACTCTGGCTGCTCGACTTTGAGTACAGTCAGCGTGCCGACAGTAGCCTGGATCTAGCTGCCATCAGTTTGCATTTCACGTTAACCGGGGTTGAGACACAAGCATTGCTCGAAGATTATGCAGCGCAGCGTGGCACACCTGAGCTGTTGCCACTGCTTGAGCAAAAGCTGCCCTGGGCCAGGCAGTTATATAGCGGGTTTTGTTGGTTGTGGTATCTGTCGCGGCCAGATGCAACTGCGCAGGCACTGCATTGGCAGCACCTTTTAACGACGCTGATGCAGGACAACGCAGTAAAACGGTTATAAGCCGCCCAGGCGTTCGGCCAGGGTTTTGTAGCGTTTTACGTCTTCAGCATCAAACATCGGTTTGCCGTTGCTGTCTTTATCTGCCGGTACCAGCAAATTTTCCCGCGCCAGCCGTTCAACCCGAATTGCCTGTACACCCAAGAACTCCGCTACCTGATCCACTGTCATTAATGCCATCTTGTTTTCCTTTAGATACTTAGCCAGATAGTAATAGCTTAGTTTGCGCCATTTGTGAATAGTGCCAGCTAAACAAGCGGTTAAAACCGGCTTTGCACACACCCGCTTACACTTTTTTCTGCGGCTTTGCCAAGGCCGAGATAGTGAGGCTGTAAGCTTTATGTTAATTTCGGCATGTTATTCTAGGAGAACAGAACAATTTTCAGGAGAACAGAGCAATGCAAAAGCACGCAATAGCACTACTGCTCGGCAGCAGCTTGTTTAGCAGCGCCTTATTGGCGACACAACTTATTCCCCCTGTGGCTGTGCGGCAACCTTACACCGTGACATCACCGCATGGCGACCGGCAAGATCCTTACTACTGGTTGCGTGACGACAGCCGCAGCTCGCCAACTGTACTGGACTATCTGTACCGCGAGAACGAATATGCCGACCAATACGCGGCGGGTTATCAGGCGCTGACCGACAAACTGACCAATGAAATTATTGGCCGAATTAAGCAGGATGACAGCTCTGTACCTTATACCAAGGGCGACTACAGCTATTACAGCCGGGTCGAGGCAGGCAAAGAGTACCCGATATACTTACGTAAAGCGTTAAAAGATGGTGCTGAGCAAGTACTGCTGGATGTTAACGAGCTGGCGAAAGGCAAAAGCTACTATGCCGTAGCAAACTGGCAGGTGAGCCCGGATCAAAACCTGCTGGCTTATATGGAAGATGACAGCGGTCGGCGGCAGTACACGCTGAAAATACGTGATTTGCGTACCGGCCAGGATTTACCCGATGTATTAACCGGCTTGTCTGCCAGTATTGCCTGGGCGAAAGACAGCAAGACACTTTACGCCGTGAAAAACGACCCGGTTACGCTGTTAAGCACCCAGGTGCTGCAGCATCAGTTGGGGCAAGCCCCTGAAAATGCTAAAGCCGTGTATGAAGAAAAAGACAACAGTTTTTATATGGGTGTCGGCAATACCACTGACGGCAACTATGTGGTGATCTACAGCAGCAGCACCGTATCCAGTGAAATGCAGGTGCAAGATGCCACTAAGCCAGACAGCCCGTTCCGCGTGCTGGCACCACGTCAGCGCGATATCAAGTACAATGCTGATCACTTAAATGGCCGCTGGATCATTCAAACCGACTGGCAGGCACCGAACTACCGCATTATGAGCGTGGCGGCAGACAAAATTGGCGATCGTAATAATTGGCAGCCGCTTATTGCCCACAGCGATAGCGTATTCATTGAGGGGTTTGAGGCTTTTAATGATTATCTGGCGATTAACGAGCGTAGCGACGGTCTGCGCCGTATTAAAGTTATGCCCTGGGCAGCGCCGGATAAGGCTTTCTACGTGGCATCGGATGAAGCCGCCTATGTGGCGGGCTTTGAGGTAAACGTTGAGCAAAACACTAACCTGCTGCGTTATACCTACACTTCACTTACCACACCAGCCAGTGTGTATCAGCTGAATATGCAAACCGGCGAGAAAACTCTGTTAAAGCAAACCGAGGTGCCGGGCGGTTTTGACAAGAATAACTACGCCACTGACCGGGTATGGGCCACGGCGCGCGATGGCGTGAAAGTGCCGGTGTCTTTGTTGTACAAAAAAGACTTTAAGCGCGATGGCACAGCGCCGCTGTATCAGTATGCTTATGGTTCTTATGGGTTTTCTATGGACCCGTTTTTCCGCTCTACCGTGTTGTCATTGGTTGACCGTGGTTTTGTGTTTGCTATTGCACATATTCGCGGCGGGCAGGAAATGGGCCGCCACTGGTATGAAGACGGCAAGCTGCTGAAAAAAATTAATACCTTTACCGACTACATTGATGTGACGGATTATCTGATTGCCAATAATTATGCGGCGAAAGATAAAGTGTTCGGCATGGGCGGCAGTGCCGGCGGCTTGTTAATGGGCGCAGTAGCCAATATGGCGCCAGAAAAGTACCGTGGCCTGGTGGCGCATGTGCCCTTTGTTGATGTGGTAACGACTATGCTGGATGAAAGCATACCGCTTACCACCAACGAATTTGACGAGTGGGGTAACCCTAAGCAAAAAGCCTATTACGACTATATGCTTTCCTACTCGCCCTATGATCAGGTAAGCAAGCAAAACTACCCGGCCATGCTGGTGACCACCGGTCTGCATGACTCACAGGTGCAGTACTTTGAACCGGCGAAATGGGTGGCCAAATTGCGCACGCATAAAACGGATAGCAACCCACTGTTGTTTAAAACTACGATGGAAGCTGGCCATGGCGGTAAATCAGGTCGTTTTGCCCGCCAGGCGCAAATTGCTGAGGAGTATGCCTTTATTCTGAACTTACTTGGTATTAACGAATAAAGTGACATGACCGCACAGAAAAAACCGGGCATCAGGCCCGGTTTTTTATCTATTAACCACTACAGGATAAATATACTTGTCGCTTATGTTAACCTGAAGCAGCAATTCGTTCGCTAAGGATAAACGTGGCCAACTCCCGTATTGTGTTACTGACTCTGCTGGCACTGTTAGCTTTTGCCGGTAACTCTTTGCTATGCCGTGCGGCGCTGGCGCACAGCAACATTGATGCTGCCAGCTTTACCACTATCCGGCTGCTATCGGGGGCTATCACGCTGTGGCTTTTGCTGGCTTTACAGCAGCCATCTGCTGCAGCCAGGCTGCGGCCTAAGGGGAATTGGTTCTCAGCACTGGCGTTGTTTGTCTATGCGGCGGGCTTTTCATTCGCCTACCTGCAGTTAAACACCGGTATGGGTGCGTTGATATTATTCGGTGCGGTGCAATTTAGCATGTTGGCCTATGGCTTATGGCGTGGCGAGCGTTTTACAACGGTGCAGTGGTTAGGCTTTGTGTTGGCGTGTGGCGGCTTAGTCGGTTTGTTATTACCCGGGCTTACAGCCCCGCCGCTCGGTGGCGCTTTATTGATGATTGCTGCAGGCGTGGCCTGGGGTGTGTATTCGCTGCGGGGTAAGGCTGCGAAAGATCCGCTTAACGTCACGGCCGGTAACTTTTTACGCACGCTGCCGCTGACGGTGCTTTTATCGCTGTTATTGATAAGCCAAGTAAAAATAGACACTGCCGGCGCAGTGTATGCACTGTTATCCGGCGCTTTAACTTCAGGTGTCGGTTATGCCATCTGGTACCGCGTGTTGCCGCAGTTAAACGCCACCACTGCCGCCACAGTGCAGCTAAGCGTGCCCTTAGTGGCAGCGCTGGCTGGCATATTACTGTTGCATGAGCCGTTAACACTGCGCTTGCTACTGGCAGCGCTGGCTATTCTGGGCGGTATTGCCCTGGTTGTTGTAAAACCGAACCGAAACTGATGCTCAGCATAATCTCTTCGATAAATCATAATATTACTTTATGCCTTTAAAGGCATGCACTTTGCGGTTGAAAATATTTTTCAGTGATATAGCTGGTTGAAACATAACTGTGTACTATTCAGCGCCGATGTAAAGGATATAAAAAAATATAAGAGGATAAAATGCGCTATTTAATGTTGTTGTTAAGCTTTATGTTGCTTGGTTGTGGTGGATCATCAGGTTCAGATGCCCCACCGCAGGTACAAACCAACACTGCGCCGGTGTTGAGTGGTCAGCTAAGCTTAACGTTGTCAGTAGCGTCTACCGGTGCACTGAGCTTTGCACTGCAAGATGCTGAGAACGATTCCTTATCCGTAAGTTTCACAGGTAAACCTGATTGGGTAAGTAGCAGCCAAAACGGCAATCAGTTGCAATTGTCTGCTACAGCGGGCTTTTTTGATGTAGGGCAGCATCAATTTAATGTTCGTGTATCAGACGGTAAGTTACATTCTGATTACACCATTTATTTAACGGTGTCAGATGACCCGTCTAAATGGACAGAAATTGCCACACCAAAAGAAGCGTTCATCGGCCAGTGGGCATTAGATAACGGTGATGCGTTACATTTATACGCGAATGAGACAGGTCGTTACCTGGCGGCAGATGGAGATGTATTCGATTTAGTCTGGTATGGCATGAATGGTTTTATTGAAATCAGTTCTACTCAAGTCAACTGTGTTGTCGATGAATGTTTTGATTATTTCGAAGTTTATGTTATCGCCTCAGAAGAAGGCAGAAAGCGTATTGTACTCGAGTCTGATGAAGACGCACTGGCAGTGACTGTAACGCCACATACAGCCAAACCAATAGAAGACGGTCTGTTCAGTTTAAATCATCTTGCTGTGGACTATGTACATAGTATTAACGGCCAGGATATCCAGATTTATACGCCGTTTAAGTTTGCCGTTTCAGGTAGTAGCTTAAGTTCTTGGGCGTCGGTTGAAACTCAGCTCAGCCCGGATGGTGTACTACAGGCCAATAGCAAGGTTCACCAATTTAGTATGAGACTTTACCGCTATACAATCGGTGATTATGTCGATGTTGGCATTGACGTGAATGTTATTGGCGGAAAAATATTACCCTCAGCAGAAAGCCGTCTAACCATCGAATATCAGCTGTCATTTACACTTGCAGATAACACTGTTAATCCTGAGGATTTTGATGGTCTGACCGATGCTTTAGCGCAGTCTCATGTCGGACATCTGGAGCTTGGTGTGAGTGCGCAACTGCCTGTACCACAATTTGAATTAAACAAATCCTATTTCTCATCTTTCAGGCTGATTCCGGATTTTGACAATCACAATATGCTGTTTGGTGGCACTGAGGTTATTTTTACCAGCGCCAGCAAGGGCGTTGCGCGTTTCAGTATTCCGCAGCGTTTTTCTTTACAAGAAAGTGAGTTTGACTGGTCAGTAGAGGACAATCAGTTAGTGCTCATGTTAGGCGAGCAGGAATACCGATATCGCTTTATACAACATCCGGTTAATGGACTAAGCTTGGTTAATGATTACAACTTGTATTACCCATTGCTGGTAGCACAACAGTTAAATGCAACTCAGCCTTTAATGGGCAGCTATTTACTTGAACAATACGCCAACAGAACACCCACTTATCACAACTTCTTCGCTGATAATACCGCGTCATTATTTACCGATTATAAAGACAATGACATATCGGGTTATAAATCATATAAATGGCAGCAAGAAAACGACGGCTCTATAACGGCCCTTTACACAGGCCTGTGTGAAAATGAGCAAACGTTCAGTGAGTGTGCTGATGCGATGGAGCAACGATTGGCGAATGGTGAGAGTGTGGTGGTTAATTACCGAAACTTTAAAGTGATTAAAGAAACTGAGCAGGAAATGTTCATTCAGTATAACTATGATTATCGTACTCAGTCGATTAATCAGAGTTTCCAGAATGTGTCCCGGTTACTTAAGATTGCTATGTAACCCCATCGTCCTGCTTTGCTCTGTATAATCAAAAATCCCCGGACCTGCCGGGGATTTTTATCGCTAAAACAACTTTAATATTTCGCCGCCACACCTTCTGCCGGCAAGGCGTTTAAAATAAATTCGCGTAAATCATCGTTCGATTTTTGCAAATCTTCCGCGCGCAGGTACATCATATGGCCACTGCGGTAGCCTTTAAAACTTAAGCGGTGTTTCATTTTACCACTCGGGTCTAACTGCCACATATTGTATTTGCCATCAAAGTAGTTAGTAGCGCCATCGTAATAGCCCGACTGGGTTAACACCTTTAAATAGGGGTTTTGTGCCATGGCCTGGCGCAGGTTTTCACCGGTGTTGTCATCAGATCTGTCCCACGGGTGCACCGGGCCAAACATATTGTATTTGATGTCGGTTTTATAGTTCAGCTCGTCGCGGATATAGTGGTTAATGGCAGGCGTGAATGAATGCAACCAAGAGGTCAGCTCGGCGTTGTAATCGGGTCGCTCCCCGGCGTCGCGTTTATCAATACCTAAATAACGTGAGTCTAAACGGCCTACTGTCTGGCCGCGATCACGAAGGAGTTCTTTCCAGAAATAGCTGGTGGGAATATCCAAATTATTCTGCAGCACTGCCTCTAGTGATAAACCTGAGTAGGTTGCTACCTGCTGGGCTATGCGCTGCTTTTCTTCGTTGCTGATAGCATTGCCCTTAGCCAGCGCTGGCAGGTACTGGTTTAAGGTAAAGTCTTCTACCTGTGGCAAAATATCGTATAAATCTTTTTGCTGCAGCTCACTGGCCAGTTTGTTGTGGTACCAGGCGGTAGCCGCAAAATACGGCAGGCGGTTAGCTGCTTTTACCGGACCATCGCGTGATATGCCTAAGTCGGTGGGCGATACCAGCACCACGCCGTTTAAGTACATCCACTGCTGGTTTTGCAGCGCCAGCGCCAGGCCGGATACGCGGGTGGTACCATAACTTTCACCAATTAAAAACTTTGGCGACTGCCAACGCTCATTGCGGCTAACAAAAGTATTTATCCACTCGGCCAGGTATTTTACGTCGGCGTTGACGCCAAAAAACATTTTTTGCTGCTGATCTTTGCTCGGCATTTTGCCATCTTTGCCCGGCAGCACCCGTGAATAACCGGTGTTCACCGGGTTAACAAACACGATGTCGGCCACATCCAGCACCGAGTGCGTGTTAGTTTTTACGCCATACGGCTGCAGCGGGTAGCCTTCGTCATCGACATTTAACACTTTAGGGCCGGTATAGGCCACATGCATCCACACTGAGGCTGAGCCGGGGCCGCCGTTAAACGAAATTAACAGCGGGCGCTTGGCGCGATCTTTAATATCAGTGCGCTGATAATAGGTATAAAACAGCGTGGCGGTAGGGTTACCCTCGTCATCCCACACCGGCTGAGTACCGGTGGTGGCGCTGTAACTAAAACGTTTACCTTTAACTTCCGTTTTATGCTCGGTCACCACCTTGCTGTCTATTTCAATCTGCCGCTCTGTTGCCTGCACCAGCGTGCTGCCAAGCAGAAACAACACCGCAAACGCTGTGCTGAGTTTCATTATTCCCCCGATCGGACGTTATTGTTATGGTCAGTGCTCTGTTTAACGCAAAAAATACAAAAATACAAAAGGCTTGCGGTCAGCTGCCAGAAAAACGCATTCACTAAGCAGGGTAGTAAAGCGTGACGCGAAACAGGTTAATAATGCGAATTGTTATCAGTGTTATGATGTTGAATTTAAACATGATTTTGTTATTTTGGTAATTTTGGTCTACACTTAATGGCATCTTTTTCGCCGCAGCTATAAGGTAGCATTATGAAAGGCCAGCCACAGGTACTGTCAAAATTAAACGAGGTGCTCACCGCCGAACTCACCTCAATAAATCAGTATTTTTTACATGCCCGCATTTACAAAAATTGGGGCTTAAAAGCGCTCAATGATGTCTGCTATAAAAAATCGATTAAAGATATGAAGCAGGCTGATGAGCTGATCGAGCGTATTTTAATGCTCGAGGGCCTGCCCAATTTACAGGCATTGGGCAAATTGCGCATCGGTGAAGATACACCGGAAATGCTGCAGTGCGATATGGATTTTCAGACCGACCAATTACCCTTACTGCGCGAGGCTATTGCCTTGTGTGAAGCGCAGCAGGATTACGTCAGCCGTGACATCCTTACCGAGATACTGGAATACGAAGAAGAACATTTAGACTGGCTGGAAACCCAGCAGCATCAAATTGGTGTGATGGGGTTGGGTAATTATCTGCAGGCACAGCTGGGGAGCGAATAAATGAAGGGCAATAAAACCATTATCGATGCGTTAAATGTGCTGTTGGCCAATGAGCTGGCAGCGATGGATCAGTATTTTATTCACTCGCGCATGTATCATGACTGGGGCTTGCATAAGCTTTACGAGCGCATTGACCATGAATTTGACGATGAGAAAGGCCACGCTTCTGCCTTAATTGAGCGCATTATCTTTTTAGAAGGCGTGCCGGATATGACCAAGCGTGATGCTATTCACGTTGGTCATGATGTGCCGACCATGCTGCAAAACGACTTAAACGTAGAGTACGCCGTACAAAAACTGCTAAAGCAAACCATGGCACTGTGCGAGCGCGAGCAGGACTATGTGACCCGCGCCATGCTGCAGCAATTGCTGGATGATACCGAGCAAGATCACGCCCACTGGTTGGAGCAACAACTTAACCTGATTAAGCTGTTGGGCTTACCCAATTATTTACAATCGCAGATGTAACTGAGGCTTTCACTTCCTATATCACAGTAAGGTTTAGCCTTACTGTGATATCTGCCGACACATTTTATTACAATCCTTCTATCTGCATTGCTGGTCACCCGCTTGCTGTTTCATTACATTGTCGGTAACAAAAACACAGCAAATTTGTATCTGCAGGTAGTCAAAATGAAAAAACTCTTTGTAATTAGTGCGGTAGCCCTGGCGGTGCTAACCGGTTGTGCGGCTGAGCGCAGTGGCAGCGTAGATAACCCGGTTAGCGCCCAGCAACTGCAAGGTCAGGTCGTTACCAGCCCCAATGATAACCGCGCGTATAAAACCCTGGTGTTGCCGAATAAACTGGAAGTGATGCTGGTGTCAGATCCGCAAGCGGAAAAATCAGCCGCGGCGTTAAGTGTCGGTGTGGGTTTATTGCAAGATCCGATGAGCCAGCAGGGTATGGCGCATTATTTAGAGCATATGCTGTTTTTAGGCACCGAGCGTTACCCGGATACCAATGAATACAGCGCCTTTATGACCGCCAATGGTGGCGCGCAAAACGCCTACACCTGGCTGGATATTACCAACTATATGTTCAAGGTGAACAACAACGCTTATGACGAAGCGTTGGACAGGTTCTCAGACTTCTTTAAAGCGCCCAAACTTTACCCCGAGTACACTGAAAAAGAGAAGAATGCGGTAAATGCCGAGTGGTCAATGCGCCGAGAAATGGACTTTTTCGGCCAGTATAAATTGGCGCGCAATATGATGGGCAGCCACCCGGCTAACCGCTTCTTAATTGGTAACCTGGAAACCTTAGGCGACAAAGAGGGCAGCCAGTTACATGCTGAAACTGTCGCTTTCTATAACAAATATTACTCCGCCAATATTATGAAAGCGGTACTGTTAAGCAATTTGCCACTGGCCGAGATGGAACAGCTGGCGGTGAAACATTTTGCCAGTATTGAAAATAGAAACATCGCCAAGCCGACCGTGACCGACACGCTGGACTTTAGCCAGCTCGGCGCCAAGCGCATTCACTATGTGCCAAACCAGGATGTCAAACAGCTGAAGCTGGATTTTACCATCAGCAATAACAGCGAGCTGTTTGCCGTTAAGCCAAACGAATTTATCAGCTATCTGCTCGGCTCAGAAATGCCAGGCACACCGGCCTATCAGCTAAAAGCTATGGGTTTAATTTCTAAACTCAATGCCAGCGCTTCGCCGGATCTATACGGCAACTACGGCTCGCTGAGTATTGACATTGAGCTGACTGATGCCGGCATGCAGGCGCGGGAGGGCATAGTCGCCACCTTGATGCAGTACATCGAGCTGGTAAAACAGCAAGGGGTAGACAGCAAGTATTTCAGTGAAATACAAACCAGCCTGAACAACCAGTTCCGCTTTTTAGAGAAAAGTGATGAATTTGGTTATGTATCGAGCCTGGCTGACGCCATGCAAAAGGTGCCATCGGCTAATGCGATTAATGCACCTTACTACTATCAGCGCTTTGATGCTGAGGCGATAAAACAGGTACTGGCGCAGTTAACGCCAGAGCGCTTGCGGGTGTGGTACATCAGCAAGCAAGAGCCGCATGACAGCAGCCTGCATTTTTATGACGGTAAATACAAAATTGCCGATATTAGCCTGGAAGAGCAGCAAAGCTGGCAACAAAGCCCGCAACTGGCACTGAGTTTACCAGCGGTAAACCGCATGCTGCCGGAGAACTTTGAGCTAAAAGCGCCACAAGCGCAGGCAAAGCCAGAGCTCGTGGTACAACGCGACGGCATCAGCGCCTGGCTTTACCCCAGCCAGCAGTTTGCCAGCCAGCCACGCGGCGTGCTGGAAATCTTAATTAACAGTGATAGTGCGCAGCAGCAGATTAAAGTCCGGGTAGCGCAGGCGCTATGGCGTGATTTATACAACTTGCAACAAGGTGCGCTGGTTACTGAAGCCGACATTGCCGGGATGCAGTTAAGCCTGCGAGACAACAATGGTCTGGCACTGATGGTGGCGGGTTTCACCGATAAACAGCCGCAGCTGCTAGAGCAGGCTTTGGCCGGTTTACGTATTAGCACTGACGAGCAAGGCTTTGCCCAGGCAAAAGACCGCTTTATTCGCGGCGTGCAGAATCAGGGTAAGCAATTCCCGTTTCAGCAGGCATTTATGGCCTACAACAATCTGGTGCGCAGTGGTAACTATGAAGCCGATGCGTTAGTTGCCGCAGCGCAAAGCCTGACGCTGAGTGAACTTAATGCCATGGTTGATAACCTGCTGGCCAATAATCAGTTGCGGATTTTTGCGTTTGGTAATTACGACAAAGCTGCGTTGGAGCAAGTAGTCAGCACTGTAGCGGCTAGTCTGCCGGCAGTGCGCACTGAGCTGCCTTACAGCCGTACGGCATTCTGGCAGCCAACCCCGGGTAAGACACTGGTGGTACAAAAAGACATTGATGTCGCCGATGTGGCACTGGTAGATGTACATGTGCACGCTGAGCCTGGCTACACCCAGTTAGCGCGTGCTACCGTGCTGCGTAGCCACTTTAGTAATATCGCGTTTGATAAATTGCGTACCGAAGAGCAGCTGGCCTATGCCGTGGGTGGCACCTCAATGCAGCTGGACAATTATGTTGGTTTTGCCATGTACATTCAAACGCCGGTAAAAGGCGTGGCTGATATGCAAGCGCGCTTTGACAGCTTTAAACAGCAGTATGCTGCTGAGCTGGATAAGCTGACTGAAGAGGAGTTTGCCAAGCTCAAAGCCAGCACCTTAATAACGCTAAAAGAGCCGGCGAAAAACCTGAATGACGAAGTGACACCACTGATCACCGACTGGTACCGCGAGCGTTTTAGCTTTGACAGCAAGCAGCAACTGATCGCCGCGGTAGAGCAGGTTACGCTGGCCGATGTAAAAGCCTTTTACCGTGAAACCATGTTAAACGACAAGGCAGCACGTATTTCAGTGCAAATGCGTGGTACTAAGTTCAAAGATCAACCTTTTGCCGACCTGGCAGGTCAGACTAAGGTAACTGACGTTGCGACCTTTCATCGCCAGATGAAACGACAATAGCCCTATTGACCGCGCATAAAACGCAGCTTCGGCTGCGTTTTTTTATGTCACCGAAAAATTCTGAAAATAGTTCGAGTAATCACTTTAAACAGCAGCATCAAGGCGTCTGATTGATGAATTTATCAGCAGGCGTCTAATGACCGTCTATTGCTGCTTTTACATTTTTTGCACTATTAGGAAATTAAAACGCCTTGCTGGTTTTTTCGCCATTCTACTGCGGTTCTTGGCTAAGCAGCTGTATTGCAATCAATTTGAAACGGGCTATTTTGTTGTTGGAGTGGTATACCCGTCCTGCTTAACACTGCAGCAAGAATTAACGTGGAGTCGTCTGCAGAGCAAGTGGTTTGGGTACAGTCGCAGGGAAGAGACAAACAATAATAATTAAAACATCTCAGCAAGAACCCAAATTCAGCAGAGAAAAAGACGAGGACAACCCAATGAAAAAATCTACCCTGCTGCTATTGGCAGGCCTGTTAAGCTTTGGCTCGCAGGCGGCTGTTGGCGGCTATCCTGTGGTATTAGTGCACGGCTTTCAACCTGACAATTTGGCAAGCCGGCCTACCGGCAGCCAGGTGACGGCGAATGGTTCGGAATACTGGGCGCAGTACTGGCGTGACCGCGCCGATGTGCGTATTGACTGGCCGTCACAAGAGCGTGTCGCCGGCAAAATCGCCAGCGATTATGTTTGGCCCAAACTGCAGCAAATGTCGCGCAATGGTACCTGTGCCAGTGGCTGTATTTTTGTTTCGCACTCTACCGGTGATTTAGTCACCCGCTACATTATTGATAATCAGGCGCTGTGGCTGCAAAACGCCGGTCTGCAACCGTTAAATATCGTTGCCAGCTTTGACTTTGCCGGCGCTGGTGGTGGGGTAGAGCTGGCCGACTTAGCCGTAAACGTGGCCGGTGGCTCAGGTTTAATTGATGCCACCTTACGCTTAGCCTTGTCGCTGTGGTTGGGGCAAATACCGTCACCCTCTAACATTGGTGTATTAAATGACTTAAGGGTTAATACCGCCCGCCAGTTAGCGGCTTTTCCCGATGAGCGGGTACCGCGTTTACGCTTTGTCGGTGCCGGGTCAGATTTCCTGGGGGCCACCGGCGCCTTTTTACCCGGCGAGGATGATGGTGTCGTGGCCAGTCACTCCAGCTGCGGCGCCTCCACTGCCGCCAGCTTTAACAGCTGTTCGCGCAGTATCGCCTTTGATGGCAAGTTAACCTCGGTAAGTGGCCCATCCAGCTTTATGCCGTATCACTATCCGATGTTAATGAGCGAGGGCTATAGTCACAGCGATGTGATTGCCAATAGCGCTGCCGACGAAATTACTGCGGCTAATAGTGGCGCCAACTACCTAAATGGTGATCGTTTGCAGTTTAGTACCTATGACGAAACCCGTGGTTGGTGGATCTTTAGCTCGCGCTACCGGGTGGTACGTAACTCAAATAACACCAGTATGTCGGCGCTGGTGTATCAGGCAGCGAACTAACCCTGATGCGAAAAGTGTTGTTAGTACTAAGCCTGTCAGCCTTGCTGGCAGGCTTATGGTTGTTTTGGCCAAAGCAGGCGCCTGTTTTACCATCAAAGCCAGCACCTGCAGTGGCTGCACCTGAACCACAGGCAGTTAAGCCTAAGCCTGATCAAACTGCCAAGCCAGCTATCAGCGTGACGGAGAAAATTCCCGAGCCGGTATCTGAAAGCTTTAAGTTATTAGCCAGCGCTTATGCCGCTGAGCTTGAATTACCGCCCTACTCGCGGCCTTTGAATGTTGATGATGAGCATTTACTTAACCCCAACCGTTATATTCCACAGACCGTACCGCTTGAAGGTGGTGCCAGTGCCAGTATAGTGCTGCCCAAGTACCGCTTTAGTTACCCCGAGCCTGTACCGGTAACGCTGGAAATTAGTGGTTTAACGGTATTTGATGTCAGCGTGCAGCTGGTCGCCGAAGACACTAGTTCTGGCGTGGCAATCGCTGAAATGCGCGGTACACCAGAGCGTTACAGCGCTACACTCGAGCCGGAAGAAGACTGGAATGGCGCCTTTGAAGTGCAGGTCAGCTTTAGTGCCAATGGCACGACACAGGTGCTAAAAACCGGTATTGAATACCATAACCCGGTGGCCACTATTTTTGGTGTCGCCGATAGCCGTGGTGTCGGTACCGATATGCAAATTCCGGTGCAGCTGGAGGTGAAGCAAGCCGGCTTTTACCGGCTACGGGCGAATTTATATACCGAACAGCGCCAGCCACTGGCCTTATTAACGGCAACAGAAAAGCTTGGCAGCGGCAAGCAAGAGCTGACCCTGCGCGCTTTTAAAGCCGTGCTGCGTAACAACAGTGGGCCTTATCTTCTGGGCAGCTTTATCCTGGAAAAACGCCCAGCGGTACCCGGCGAGCTAACCCGTTATGGTGATAGTGAACAAGCCGAGTACAGGCTGGAGCCGTTTTCATTAAACCAATTGAGCGACGAGCCCTGGCAACCGGATGAGCAAGAATTACAACGTCTGCAGTTTTTACAACAAATGGCCGGGCAGCAGTAAGTCTAGGAGGGATGAGGACAGGGCAAGGGGGCTACGCAGGGTGATATAATGTAACAATTTGTAATTGACATTGATAATTAGTCTCATTAACATTCAGCCCCAGTTGAGTACTGGGAGAATTCCATGCGTAGTTTTAACCTTACCGCCATCAGTTTGGCGTTGTTGTCAGGACAGGTTGCTGTAGCCAGCGACGCTGTGACAAACACTAAACAAACGAGCACAGCAGGCAGCGCGCAACAAACCGAAGCCGGCAAAGATTATGTCGAGACGATAGAAGTTATCGGCCGTTTTACCGGCAAAACCTTTTCGGAGTACAGCTATTCGGCCACCAAAATCGCCGCCGATGTGCTGGATATTCCACAGTCGATCAGCGCCGTTACCAAAGAGGTGATCAAAGATCAGGCGATGATGCGCTTAAACGATGTGGCACCTTTTATCAGCGGTGTGAACGAGTTTTCGGTGTATAACGATATTACTATCCGCGGTTTTCGTAACTCTGATGATCGCCGTGTTAATGGTATGCGCACTTACAATGACTTCTGGTCGCAGTCGGTGATTGCCCATGTAGAGCGGGTAGAAGTAATTAAAGGTCCGGCCTCGGCCATCTTTGGCGACGCCAGCCCGGGTGGTACCGTTAATATGGTGACAAAAAAGCCACTGGCTGAGCGGCGCAACGAAGTCAGTGCCCGGTTAGGTAGCTATCAGGACCGCTATATTGCTGTTGATACCACAGGGCCGGCTAATCGCGATGAATCAGTGTTGTACCGGTTTAACCTGGGTTATGAAGACTCGGATTCGTTCCGTAATCAGATATTTAACGAAAGCCTGCTAGCCTCGCCCAGCATTACCTGGCTGGCCAGCGACAATACCAAAGTAAACCTGGAGCTGGTATACGCTGATACTAAAGGCATTTTAGACCGTGGCCAGCCGAATGTGCGCAATGCATCATCGCTGGGTCAGGTGCCGGTAGAGGTGTCAGTAACACAACCTGGCGACAAAATGGATACCGAATCACTGACCAGCAGCATTGCGATTGATCACAAGCTGACTGATGGCTGGTCTGCCGTGCTGAACTATATGCATCAGGATTATGAGCAAAAGCTGGTTGAGCACCGTATTCGCAATTATGTCGATGGCTCAGACTCAGTGATTAACCTGCTGTATGTTGACCGTGATGAAAGTGCGGATGTGGCTAATGTATCTGCCTATATCAGCGGCATGTTCAACCTGTTTAGCATTAACCACAATCTGGTGGCGGGCGTTGATTATGTCGACCGCTCATATCACTCGGCACAGTTAATCGCTAATAACGTTGATACCTTTGACATTCTAGCGCCAGAGTACCGCGTGCGTGATGTAGAAACTTATGGTGCCACAGCTGATACACCCTGGGGCGGTGATTTTAACAGCACCGGCTGGTATCTGCAGGATCAGATGGATATAGGTAACTGGTCAGTATTGCTCAGTGTGCGGTCTGAAAATTACGATATTGTTGATACCGATGGCTTTGGCGCGAAAGACAGCGCAATACTGCCGCGGGCTGGCGCGATTTACCGTTTGTCAGCCAACTCCAGCTTGTATGCTACCTGGGTAACCGGTTTTGAGCCGCAGGATTTGTTTTCCAACAACCCACAAAGCGGCGGCCCGTTTGAGCCACAAGACAGCGAGTTGTTTGAAGTTGGCTTTAAAACCAAGCAGTTTGATGATGCAGTGCTGCTGACAGTATCTGCCTATGAAATCACCAAAAACAACATCATTTTGTATGATGATGCGGCCACGCAGGCGGCCAATGATGGTTTTGATAAATACCGCCAGCGCGGTGAAGAGCAGGCGCGTGGTGTAGAGTTTGAGCTGAACGGCAAGCTGACTGAGAAGCTGAACATCATTGCCAACTATGCCTTTAACCGTGCCAAGATTACCGAAGATACTGATTTAAGCCAAGTAGGTAAAGCCAAAGAGGGCGCCCCTAAGCACAGTGCTACCTTATGGGCTAAGTACCAGTTTAACGACAACTGGGCGGCCGGTGCTGGCGTCAGTTATGTCGGTGAGCGTCGCACCTTTGAGCAGGCGTTAACCTTGCCGTCTTATCAGTTGTTTAATGCTGCGTTGTACTACAAAGCCGCCAACTGGGATGCCGCCTTGCAACTGCGTAATATCACTGACGAAGTGCACTGGACCGGTGGCTATAACTTTGGCCGCATTTTCCCAGGTGATCCGCGCTCTGCCAGTGTCACCTTCAGCTACCGCTTCTAAGCATGAGCCCCGCCTGACTGCCGGGCGGGGCAGCTGTCCTAATCTGAGACGTCGTTATGAACGCAAAGCAGTGGTTTAACTGGCACAGTCTGACCGGGGTCTGGACGGGTTTGTTGTTGTTCGTAATTTGCTGGAGTGGCACCTTTGCCACTTTATCCAACGAGCTGGACTGGTTAACTAACCCCAATATCCGGGCTCAGAGCACGCAACCGGCGCAGATATCGCTGGCAGACGCCTATGACATTGTGGCTAAAGCGCGGCCGGCCGACAAGGTATCCTTTGCCAATGCCCCACTGGCGCCGGGCTTTAATTACGATGTGGTAATTGAAACGGCGGATGGTCAGTGGCGGCATGTGTATGTTGATCCGGTGAGCGGCGTCATCGCCGGAGACAACAGCTACTTTACGATCCAACGGTTTTTCCGCGATTTTCACCGGGTACTGTTTGGGCCTTTTAACCGAACTTTTGCCGCTTATATGGTATTTATGCTGGCATTGCCGCTGCTTATTTCTATCGTGTCGGCGCTGTATCTTTACCGGCACTGGTGGCGTAAATTTTTTACCTTAAGCTGGGGCAGGCAGCGCCGCGCGAATGTCGCCAGTTTGCATAAACTAGTTGGACTTTGGGGGCTCTGGTTCAGTTTGCTGATAGCCCTGACCAGTGTCTGGTATTTATATGAGGCGCTGCGATCTGACGTCATCGATGGCAAGGTGGCCTATATGGGCGCCGGTAGCTATGCAGTGCAGCAATTACCGACGCTGAATACAGAACAAAACACGGTGTTACCTCTGTCGCAGTTACTGGATAAGGTGCTGCAACTACGGCCTGAGCTGCAAATACGCTCAGTCTGGTTTGACAATGGCTATCTGCAGGTTAATGGTCAGGCAGGACATGTACTGGTACGTGACCGCGCCAACAAGGTGTATGTTAACCCGGTAAATGGTGACATCGTGTACAACCAGAATGCCAGCGACTTGTCGTTGTACTGGCGGCTGTCTGATACCGCTGATCCGCTGCATTTTGGTGATTTTGCCGGCGTAATCAGTAAAGTGATCTGGTTTGTCTTTGGCCTGTTGTTATCGTTTATGGCACTAAGTGGTAGCTATATGTACCTGAAACGACAGCTGGCCAAGCGCCAGCAACTGGCATACGGTAAAACTCTTGCTGCTTTGGTTGGCGGCACCGCACTGATGCTGGCAGGCAGTGTCTGGGCCGGCTATCGCGCCATGTTATCCTACGGCGTTAATGGCCAGCTACCGACTATGCCGCCGGCGACCAGTAGTTTCCTGCTGGGCTGGAGTCTGTTAACAATAACGATAGTCATCTACTGGTGCTACCGTATACTGACGCTATACCGAGCGGCAGTAAAGTAAGCACTGAGGTGACAATAACCTGGTTACATCGGGTCCAACGTCAGCAATACCCGCGGCAGTGTGGACGCCGGGGAGCGGTGTACTATGGCCTGTTGTTCATTGCCTTCCCAACCAGAACCTTTTAGCAGGGTAACGGCAAAAGGCATCGCCTGAACGGTGCTGCCGGTACTGTCGAGCCACTCGGTAGCCGGGCCCATATAGGTGCAAACCAGCCGGCACACCAGATGATCGGTATGAAACTTCGGGCACATAGGTTTGCTTAGTGTTTCCAGCCGCAGTCCCAGCTGCTGACAATCCATCAGGCAGGCGAACATCTGGCATTGCAGCGCAATATCGGCCAGCAACGCCGCTTTACCTGGCGCATCAGGTAGTGCAAAGCCAATATCCTGATGCACGCTGTCTGCGCTGACAATGCGTTTTAGCGGCATGGTAAAATGCAGCGAACGGCAATATTGTGCGATAGCAGCATCCTGTTGGCGTTGCCAACTGGCTAAATTGACGTCATCAGCAAAGATGCCGGTAAGCACGCCGGCATCATTAGCACGCAGCTGACGGCTCGGCGGACGAAAGTCAGTAAAGGCTAACGCAGTCATGCCAGTTGCTCCTGCAGCCGCGTTAGCAACTTACGGTTATATAAATGGGCGCTTACCAGCAGTAAGCCACCGCTAACGGATAGCGCCGTTTCGGCGTCATGCGGGGCAAACAGTGCCGCAGCTAACAGTAAAAAACCGCTTAAACCCAACATAAAAGGGGCTTTACGCTGGTGTACACACCAGCCGCCAGGTAAACTCCAGGCCAGTAACACACTGATGGGTAACAGCATCAGATAATGAAACCACTCAGAGCTAAACAGCCCGAGCAGCAAGCCGGAACTGCCCAGCGCCAGCAACAGCGGTGTGGCCAGGCAATGCACAACACAAAGGCCGGATAAAGTGGCCGCTATCAGATCTTTCATACAACCTCGCTTCATACCGTAGAGTAGGCATCTCTGCCGTTTATGTTATTCACCGTGTGCAGTGGTTTTCTTATCGTAAGCATTGCAGCTTGCCATGAAAATGTTATAACATCACAACATTCAAAATATGTTATAACGTAACACTTGAATCGTCAAATTGACTGTTCAGGTTGTGACAGCAAATGGCTAACATGGAGTGACAATGTTTAAACTAACTCTGTTAACCGCAGCAGTGTTTGCTGCTTTAACGTCAACGGCTTATGCCGACAGTATTACAGGCACAGTAACGGATGCTGCCGGTAAACCGGTAGCAAATGCCCGGGTACAGCTGATGGGTGCCAGCGGTGAAACCCGCACAGATGATAATGGCCGTTTTACATTGTTGGGCATCAAGACAGGTGACGCAGAGCTGCATATCGAGGCGAGCCGCTTTGCCCACCGCAATGTGCATGTAGATGTGCCTGCAGCCGGGTTGGAAAACCTTAGCGTGGTGCTGCTCTCTACCACCATTGAAACTATTGATGTTAAAGCCAGCCCGTTTCATGCTTCAGCTACCGAATCTTCACTGCCGGTAAATGTACTGGCCGGTGATGCACTGAAAATGCGCCAGGCGGCCACGCTGGGCGATACGCTGAAAAATGAAGTCGGTGTGCATTCCAACTTTTATGGCGGTGTCTCAAGCAGCCCGATTATCCGTGGTTTAGATGGCCCGCGGGTGCTGATTACACAAAACGGTCTGGATGCCGGTGATGCCTCACGGGTTGGCCCGGATCACAGTGTTGCCAGCGAAGCCAGTACCGCGACTCAGATTGAAGTGTTGCGCGGCCCGGCTACCTTGTTTTATGGCAGCGGTGCCATAGGTGGTGTGGTAAACGTGGTAGATGAGCGGGTGCCAACCAGCAGTACGCCACGGGCAGAGTGGATGCTGCAGCGTGAGTCGGTAAATAGTGAAAAACTGGTAGCGGGATCAGCTGTTAACGGAACAGATATGTTTGCGGTTTATGTTGATGGCTTCTGGCGCGACAGTGACAACTACAGTATTCCTGGTTTTGCCGAAAGTATGCCGGAACAAGGTGCTGAAAAAGGCAAAGTTGAAAACTCAGGCCAAACCGCCAAAGGTGCGACTATCGGCGGCAGTTGGCTGCTGGATAATGGCTATGTTGGTATGTCTTACGGTCGCTTAGAGCGTGAGTACGGTATACCTGGTCACTCACACGGGCATGACGATGAGGAGCATGCGCATGAAGAAGAGGGCGAAGCGCACGAAGCAGAGCAGGTATTTGCCGACTTAACGCAAAACCGCTGGCAGTTACTGAGCGAGCTTAACTTCGATAATAGCCTGATCCGCGCAGTTAATACCCGTTTAGCCTATACCGACTATCAGCATGCTGAAATTGAAAATGGTGTTGTTGGCACCACCTTCGCCAATGACAGCTATGAAGCGCGTATTGAGCTGTTACACCGCACCTTGAACGACTGGCGTGGTGGTTTAAGCCTGCACTATAAATACAGCGACTTTGAAGCCATTGGCGAAGAAGCCTTTACCCCGCCATCTGAAAGCAAAACGCTGGCGCTGGCCTGGGTGGAAGAGCGTCATTTTGGCCACTGGCTGGTGCAGTTGGGTGCACGGGTAGAGCGAGTAACGATTGATGCTACTGATATGCTGCTGCCAGACATCGGTGCCCATGGTCATGACGAAGAAGAACACGACCATGAGCATGATCACGCAGATGGAATGATCCGGGTATTTGATGTTAGCCAGAAGTTTACGCCATACAGCTTATCGGCCGGTACAGTGTGGGATTTTGCCGAAGGCTATAACCTGGGTATTTCACTATCGCGCTCACAGCGTGCCCCTTCCGCAGCAGAAATGCTATCGTTTGGTGCGCATATTGGTACCCAATCTTATGAGGTCGGCGCCTTGTTTACCCTGGATGGAGATGAGTTTGTACTGAACAGCCAGCCGGTGGAACTGGAAACCGCGAATAATCTGGATATTACGCTGCGCAAATTCAATGGTAATACCGGCTTTGTATTAAATGCCTTCTATAACCAGGTAGATAACTATTATTACCAGCAAAATACCGGTTTATTTGCTGAGTCTGGTCATAGCCACGACCACGGCGATGAACACGATCACGGTGATGAGCAAGACCACGGTGGCGAATTGCCGGTATATCTGTTTACTGCGGCCGACGTCAGGCTACATGGTTTCGAAGCCCAGTATATCTGGCAAATCAATGCGCCGTTTAAATTAACCCTGCAGGGCGACTATATCCGCGCCCGGTTAAAACAGGGGGGTGAATTACCGCGCACACCACCACTGCGCATCAGCGCCGAGCTGGCCTATGAGCAGGATGCATACAGTGCTGATCTACGTGCCACCCGTTACTTTAAACAGGACAGAATAGCCGAAGCAGAAACCGCCACCGATGGCTACACCCTGCTTGATGCCAGCCTGAGTTACCGCTTTAACCTGGGCGGACAGCTGTTAACCGCTTATTTGAAAGGGCAAAACCTGACCGACGAAGAAGCGCGGGTGCACACCTCATTCTTAAAGGATTTAACGCCGTTACCTGGCCGCTCTGTGGCACTGGGTTTGCGCGGCAGTTTTTAAGTTTTTTGCCGTAGGTATCTATCTGGTTCCTGGCCTGCGGCAAATTTTTTATTTTGCAAGGAGATGTTCATGTTACAGCCCAAGTTACAAAATAAATTAAGTCTGGTTGCGCTGCTGGTTGCCAGCTCGCTACTTAGCGCCTGCGGTGACAGCACAACGAATATCGTCGAAAAAGAGCCTATCGCAGGTGATGATGGCGACGACCATGATCACGATCATGATGAGGTTAGCAGCGTCGGCCGGCTGGTAATTTCCGCTAAGGATTCCAACCTGGTATCAGTGTATGAGATGGAAGATGGCAGCCTGCTGGACAGCTTTGCGGTAGCTGACACGCCTTCTGCGCTGGCAGCGTCTGCCGGTAAGCGCTATGCGCTGGTTGTGCAGCGCACTACAGATCGGGTCGAGTTTGTTGATGGTGGTTTATTCCAGGAAGATCATGTTGATCATCTGCATGACTACCAGCAGGCTCCTGCGCTGAGTAGCTTTGTGTTATCTGAAAGCCGGCCGACACATATCACCAGTACCGACAGCCAGACTGCAATATTTTTTGACGGTGATGGCAATAGCAGCACGCCAGCGGCGGTAGCTGTGATCACTGATGCGGATATTACTACCGACAGCAACGGCTACCCGGTGCTGCATTACACTACGCATATGCATGGTGCCGCCCAGGCCAGAGGTGAGTATTTACTGTCTACCATCCGTGATGCCAATAGCGCGACCACCTTGCCGGATCAAGTAGGTTTGTATCATGCGCATGATGATCATTTCGATGAAGAAATGGTGTTTACCGAAACTTGCCCTAACTTACATGGCAGTGCGCAGAACGAGCATGTGATTGCATTTGGCTGTACTGACGGTGTGTTAGTGATTACCCAGGAAGGTGAAACCTTTACCGCCAGCAAAATTGTCAATACCGACGACTTTACCGGCTCTATGCGCATTGGCACCCTGGTTGGTGCTGAGCATGCCGAACATCTGGTGGGTTTTGCCGGTAGCAGCATGTTTGCTATTCATGCAGAAGATGGCGAAATGGATTTAGTCGACTGGCAAGGTACAGAAGGTGCCAGTCTTGTAGGCTACGGTTTTGCCGATAAAGGCGAAAAATTTGTGCTGCTGGATAACCAGGGCTACTTAACCATTCTGAACTATCATGGTCATGAACACGACGTCGCTGCAGCAGCGGAAGAGCCGGCGTTTGAATTTGCCGCTAAAGTGCAGCTCACCACAGCTGATGTTAGTACGATGCCAGAGGGCTCACGCTTCGAGCTGGCAATCTCGGCCAGTGATGACAAAGTCTATGTGACGAACCCCATCGACAGCACGCTGCTAACAGTCGATATTGCTGACGCTGAAGTGGTAGCCACTAAGCAGCTGAACTTTATACCACACAAACTGGTATGGCTAGGTATTGCTGAAGCGGGCGAAGCACACGATCACTAAAAACTGTTCGTAAGTTGCAAAGAAAAGCCGTTAAGAAAATTTAACGGCTTTTTTATTAGATTAAACGCAATCTCGTTGAGAATTATTCGTATTTATGCTTTGATGGCCTATCTTTTGTGTTTCCCCTTTCCTTCAGGAGTTTGGTGATGAAATCAGTTAAGGCATTAAGTTTAGTTGGCGCTGCAGTCGTAACAGCACTGTGCAATATCGCTGCAGCACAGGCCAGCGAAGTGAATATTTACTCGGCAAGGCAGGAAGAGCTGATTAAGCCACTACTGGATAAATTCAGCAAGGACACCGGCATTAAAGTTAACCTGATCACCGGTAAGCCAGATGAATTGATTAGCCGCATGGCCAGTGAAGGCCGTAACAGTCCGGCTGATGTACTAATTAGCACCGATGTTGGCCGGTTATACCGTGCCAAACAGCAAGGCGTGCTACAGACCATTGAATCAGCGGTATTAACCGACACTATACCGGCAGAAATGCGCGATCCGGCAGGCCAATGGTTTGGTTTAACCATGCGGGCGCGGCCGATTTTATATGTGCCGGGCAAAGTCGACCCGAAACAGCTGTCAACCTACGAAGATTTAGCCAGCCCGAAATGGAAGGGCAAAATTTGTATTCGCTCGTCAGACAATATTTATAACCAGTCGATGACCGCCAGTATTATTGCGCATGACGGTGCCGAAAAGGCAGAAAGCTGGGCTAAAGGCCTGGTAGCTAATTTTGCCATGCCACCCAAAGGCGGTGACCGTGACCAGATTAAAGCCGCCGCAGCCGGAGTTTGCGATATTGCCATCGCCAATACCTATTACTTAGGTGGCATGCTGGCTGATCCGCAAGAGAAAGCGGCGGCAGAAAAAGTAAAAGTGTTCTGGCCAAATCAGGCTGGCCGCGGTGCGCATATTAATATCTCCGGTGCGGGTGTAGCTAAATATGCCCCTAACAAAGCCGAAGCGATTAAGCTGCTGGAGTATATGACGACCGCAGAAGCACAACAGTGGTATGCCGAAACGAACCACGAATATCCGGTGCGTGCCGGTGTGCAGGTAAGCACTATTTTACAAGGCTTTGGTGAATTTAAAGCAGACCAGTTACAATTGGACAAATTGGGCGAATTAAACGCCGAGGCGATCCGGGTAATGGACCGTGCTGGCTGGAAGTAATATTTGAAATCAGTATGTTGTAACAAGGTATGCGCCAGATGCTGACAGGCTGGCGCGATATCTGGCGCTGGGCGGTGCTGCTGCCGGCGCTGCTGTTAGCCTTACCGGTGCTGGTCATTCTTACCAGCCTGTTACAGCCAGAAACCGAGATTTGGCAGCATTTACGCCAGACGGTATTGGCCGACTATGTACTGAATTCGCTGTTGCTTGCCGGCGGAACAGGGTTGGGTGCTTTGTTACTCGGTACCGGTAGTGCCTGGCTTATCAGTCAGTATCAGTTTATTGGCCGGCGGCTGTTGCAGTGGATGTTGCTGCTGCCGCTGGCCATGCCGGCCTATATTATTGCTTATACCTACACTGGCCTGCTGGACTTTGCCGGCCCATTGCAAAGCTATATCCGCGAGTTAACCGGTTGGCGCTACGGCGATTATTGGTTCCCGCAGATCCGTTCTTTAGGCGGCGCCATCGTTATGCTGTCGTTAGTGCTGTATCCCTATGTGTATATGCTGGCGCGCACCGCCTTTAGTGAGCAGTCTGCCTCCTTGTTTGAAGCCAGCCGCACACTTGGCTTAACGCCAAGGCAACACTTCTGGCGGGTAGCGTTGCCACTGGCGCGGCCGGCCATTTTGACCGGCACTGCGCTGGCGATGATGGAAGCCTTTGCCGACTACGGCACTGTGCAATATTTTGGTGTGGCCACCTTTACCACGGGTATTTTTCGTACCTGGTTTGGTATGGGTAGCCAGGCTGGCGCGGCACAGCTGGCCGCTTTGCTGACCGGCTTTGTCTTAGTGCTGTTGCTATTAGAGCAGTGGTCGCGGCGTAAAATTCGTTACTATCATCAGGGGCAGCGCAGTCAGCCGGCAGCCTTACGCCGGGTAGGTGTGGGCCGGCAGATGCTGTTATTACTACTGTGTTGCCTGCCAGTGCTGTTTGGTTTTGCCGTGCCGGCAATACAGCTTAGCAGCTGGGCGCTGAGCAATTATCAGGTCACCTTTAATCAGCAGTTTATTACCCTGGTGTGGAACAGCTTCTCGCTGGCTGCGCTTGCCGCTGTGGTCGCGGTACTGCTGGCACTGTTATTTGCTTATGGCAAACGGTTAAGGCGCGACGTGCTGGTACAGGCGCCGGTGCGTGTAGCTGCGCTGGGCTATGCTGTACCCGGCACGGTAATTGCCATTGGCGTAATGATACCGCTGGCGTATATCGATGGCCGTATTGATGCGCTGGCCGAGCAATGGTTTGGTGTGCGCACCGGGCTGATTTTCTCGGGTACCTTATTTGCCCTAGTGCTGGCCTACAGCGTGCGTTTTTTGGCGGTGTCGCTGCACAGTGTTGAGGCCGGCTTGCAGCGCATTAAACCCAGTATGGATAACGCCGCCCGCTCGCTAGGCTATAGCCCGTTTGGGGTGCTGAAAAAAGTGCATGTGCCGCTGCTGCGGGCCAGCGTGTTAACGGCTTTACTGCTGGTATTTGTTGATGTACTCAAAGAGTTGCCGGCGACATTAATCTTACGACCATTTAATTTTAATACGCTGGCGGTGCGCACCTACGAGCTGGCGTCAGACGAGCGCTTAGCCGATGCCGCCTTACCGGCGTTGGCTATCGTGCTGGTGAGTTTGCTGCCAGTTATGCTGTTGGCCCGCTCAGTAAAAGCTACCCATGAAGGAGCGCCCTAATGCTGGAATTGCAACAGGTTGCTGTCGCCTACGGCGGCCATACCGTAGTAAAAGAGGTTAGCCTGTCGTTGGCGCAGGGCCAGATTGGCTGTTTAGTCGGCCCATCCGGTTGCGGTAAAACTACCTTATTACGTGCTATTGCTGGTTTTGAGCCTGTGGCCTCAGGTGTCATTAGTCTGCAACGCCAGCCAGTTAGTGACACCACTTTTCAGCTTGCGCCAGAGCTGCGCCAGGTCGGCATGGTGTTTCAGGATTTTGCGCTGTTTCCGCATTTAAACGTGGCGGACAATATCGCCTTTGGTCTGGGCAACCTGAGCAAAGCTGAGAAAGCGGTTCAGGTAAAGCAGCTGCTGCAGTTAGTCGGATTGCCGGACTTGGGCCAGCGCTATATTTATCAGTTATCCGGTGGCCAGCAACAGCGGGTGGCGCTGGCGCGGGCATTGGCACCCAAGCCGCGGGTGCTATTGTTAGACGAGCCATTCTCTAGCCTGGACACTGAGCTGCGCGAAGGTCTGGCCCGAGAAATCCGGCAGATTCTGCAACAGCTGCGCATCACCGCCATTATGGTCACGCACGATCAGAACGAAGCCTTTGCCATGGCCGACATGATAGGGGTGATGGAGTTTGGCCGCTTGCAGCAATGGGCCACGCCATACGAGCTATACCACAAACCGGCTAACCGCTTTGTCGCCGACTTTATCGGCCGCGGCGTGCTGATCCCCGGCACTATGCTCGACGCTAAGCAGGTGCAGACTAATCTGGGTACCTTTACCCAGCGCTACGTTAGCACCGTGCAAGCCGGTGACCAGGTTGATGTGCTGATCCGCCCCGACGACATCGTGCATGACGATGCCAGCGGCATTACTGCCCAAGTAGTTGAGAAAGCTTTTCGCGGCTCGCATATTTTGTATCAGCTGAAGCTACACAGCGGCGAGCTGGTGCAGTGTCTGGCCTTAAGCCATCACAACCATGCGATAGGTGAACAGATAGGCATCCGGCTGGATTTAGATCACCTGGTGCTGTTTCCGCGGGTGTAATACCTGCACAATAAAAAAGGTCAGCCTGAGCTGACCTTTTACTACCCGGTTAAGCCAATACAACTTAATCTTTGCCAAGCGCGGTAGGCTGCTCTGGTGGCAGACTGGTGCTGGCTTCGGCGTCTTGCTGCGGGCTAGCCAGACTAGCCTGATCGGAGGTAACCGGCATAGCACGCGACTGCTGGTTAATCTGATAAATTTGCTCGGTGTTAGATAAATCCTGCGCGTTCTTAATATTGGCAATGGTTTCGCGCTCGGACAGGAAGCTTTGAATATCGTCCAGTATCGCCTGCATTTCTTGCGGGTTGTCCGCCATTTCCAGAATATGTCGTGGGTGCTCGACGTTTTTCGCGCCGCTGTCGGCAAAGGTGCTACTCATAATGCGTGAGCTGATTATCCACGGTGTTAATGATGAGCGCATCACGTAGTTTTCGGACGAGGTAGAGTCGTAAATGCCTTTACCCGTGGTCAGTTTACTTTGGGTGTAGGTGCCTTCGCATTTTAAATACACCAGCAAGGAGTCAAAATTCAGCTCGGCCCAGAAGGTATGGCTGTAGTTCTCCAGCAAACGGCCAAAGCTGTGGCAAATAAACCAGCTAAAAATCAGACTTAAAATAAACTGACTTTCGTTAAACAGGTTCACCACAAAGCCTTGTGTCAGCGCATCGCTGGGGCGTGCCAAGGCGGTGTATTCGCGAACAAGCTTTAGCACCGTTTCGGCTTCAAACAACAGATAAAACAGAATACAGGGGCCAATTAGCAGTAATAGCTGTCCGCAGACAGTTGCCCATAGCCGCAGCTGTTTAAACAGGGCACTATGTTGCAGCGGCGCATAAGCTGGTTGGGTTTCAATCATCACTTCGCCGCTAAAATCGCCTTTGCTTTCAGATTGTTCGTTCAGGCTGGGGTTTAGTTCGCGGTATACCCGATTCGGGATCTCTTTATAACGGCGGTTTGCCATCACGATATTGTCGATATTAACAAAGAGTTCGCGCGGGTGAATATTCTCCTGCCAGTTGGCGCGGTATTCCGATACTTTGGTTTGCGCCTGTACCTGGGCGGTACGCTGTTTTAGCAGCAGAAAGATAAAGGCGCCACTTAAAGCGGCAAATAGCAGCACTAATAGCAGCTGAGGTGTAACAGCAAAGCTTTGCAGCTCAGATTGCTGCAGCTCGGTAACCAACTGGCGCACCTCTGGCTGTTGCAACAGATAGCTGATACCCAGCCCCAGTAACACCGGCGCCAGAATAGCGAACGCCATAATTTTAGCCAATTTAAGGTTGCCCTGGGTTTCGATGGTTTTTTCTGCCTGCCGGTAAACGGTGCTGGCTGCACGCCAGGTTAAAATAAGGTACACCACCAGCACAAACGAGAAAAACGGCAGTAGGATATCGCCGGTGTCGCCGGCCAGCCCTGTCAGGCAGACAAAGGCGGTTAACGCATAGGCTACCAACGCGATAGCCGTTGCAATCAGCGCGCCGGCAAAACGCTGCGCCAGGTTACGCAGCGGGTAAGGCAGAAAAATCAGTTTAGGTACCAGGGTGTGTACCAGCCGCGAGATAAAGCCAACCGGCTCGACAAAGGTTTTGTTTTTGCGCCCCATCAGCATCTCTTCTAAATCGATGCTTTTATAGTGCGGCTGCTCGAGTTTGGCTGTTTCACGTTCAGACTTACTGAAGTTTGTTGCCAGCGAGGTGGGTACGCTGCGGCCAACAAAAAAACGCAGCATCTGAAAAATTCCGCCGCCCAGCGCCCGCAAGCCGCCGGCCAACAACATAAAGCCGACTGCGGCATAAATCCAGGCCAGAGTTTTATCCTGCTGCACCAGACTCACCACCTGCAGCAGCGGGTAAATACCCAATAAGCTTACCAGCAAGCCGCGAATGGCGCGCAGCAAGCCTTCAGCTTTAAACGGGTTACGAATGCCAAGCGATTCACTGCCGTAATCATAGGCCATGGTTACTTCCTTTTAAAAATCAGTTTGTTGTAAAACTGCTATCTTGCCTGACTGCTACGCTTTTGCAAGGCGCTGCCCGATAGTTTTAGCGGATAATTGGCCGGTTAGCGACATTTTTTATCAACAAAGAAAAAAGGCGCCCAATACCTGCAGCGCCTACCAGGAAATGGCACTGTCGTTATTTTAAAAAATCGCTGATTTGGCTGGCCATCGCGCTAATGCCCAGCACGCCGTCTAAATGACCAAAGCTGCCGCCAATCTCGCCATACTGAGCGTTGTTACCGGCCGCCTGCATTACCTTGACGCTGTGCTGGCTTAAGGCCGGTGGCAGCAGTAAATCACCGCTGGCGGGCAAAAACAGCGTTTTGGCTTTAACCTTGCCTAGTGCTTGCTGCCAGTTATCGCCCATGCCAGCGCGCCATAACTGCGATGCGCGCACTAAATACAGAATATGGTTAGCGTCTTGTTTTTCCGCCCGTTGCCGGGCTTGTGCCAGTAGTTGCTGCCAGGCTTGTGGTAGGGCGCGGATATCCTGATGCAAGGCTTTATCGGTGCTAAAGCCCGCATAGCGCGGGTTAAAGCCGTCCGGGTGCAAGGCATCCTGCGTAATGTAAGCCAGTGCCGTGCTTAAGCCCTGCCAGGGCTGGCCTTTATCGTAGTAGTCGCCGCCCTGCCAGGCCGGGTCTTGTAAAATTGGGTAGGCCCAGCGCTGCAGTTTAATCGCACTGTAATTGTCCATATAGGCGCTGCCAATCACCGGTAACAGCCGTTCAACTTTGTCGGGGTAACGCACCGCCCACTCAATGGCTTGGAACGACCCCATCGACGGGCCAATCACGGCGTGAAGCTTGTCAATGCCAAGGTTGTCGAGCAAGGCTTTTTGTACCTCAACAAAATCACCAATAGTCACCACCGGAAAGGTTAAGCCATAAGGTTTGCCCGTTTTTGGGTTAATTGTTGCCGGGCCCGTGGTGATGACGTTTTGATCAAACGCATTGGCGTTGACTAAGGTGTCGCTGCTAATAACGTAAAACTTATTGGTATCGATGGCTTTGCCCGGGCCAATAATGGCATCCCAGTAGCCCGGAGCGGCATCATCTGGCTGGTATTTACCGGCGGCATGACTGCTGCCTGAAAAATAATGGGTGATCAGAATCACATTTGATTTGTCGGCGTTTAGCTTGCCATAAGCTTCCCAGCCGATATTAACCGGCGCAATGCGCTGGCCGTTCTCGGTGGTAAAGCTATCCAGCGTAAAGCGCTGCTTTTCGACCAGTAGTGGCTGGGCCGATAATGCGACACTAAAGCAGATTATGAAAGCTGTTACCCAGCGCATAGCCACTCCTTAAAACCACTGAAATAATAAGATAGCCAGCGCCGTGCCCAGTACCGGCACTAGTACACTGACAACGGCGACCGGCCAATAGGCGTTTTGATGGCTTTCACCGCAAATAGCACGGATAGTGGTGACCACATAGCCATTATGCGGCAGGGAATCCAGCGCGCCGGACGAAATGGCCACCACACGGTGCAGCTGTTCGGCGTCAACGCCGCGTTCTAAATAGTGCGGTGCCAGCTCAGGCAAGGCAATTACCTGGCCACCGGACGCTGAGCCGGTAAGGCCGGCAATGGCACTTACCGCTACCGCAGCGCCCAAAAGCTCAGGCCCGGGTAAGTGCGTCATGGTGTCAACTACGCTGGCAAAAGCCGGAGTAAGTTTTGCCACCGAGCCAAACCCTACCACGGCGGCGGTGTTGCCTATGGCCAACAGCGCACCTAACACGCCTTCATTGGTGGCAGCAGCCGGGTTACGTAAAAAGCGAAAGTTAAGTAAGTACAGACTGACCACGCCGCCCGAGAGCGCGACAATTAACGCCGCTTGTTGCAGACTGTCGTGTAGCAAAAAGGATAACAGCAGCACCACACCCAGCGGAATAATGCCCATTAATGGGTGGGGTAGCGCGCGGTCGGTAATTTCCGGATCGCTGCTGCGCTGCACAAAGTGCTCGCCAGCAGCCTGTGCCCGTTTAATCATCCACATTAGTGCGGCATAACCGGCAATGGCCATAAAGATGGCGACGACAATACTGACTTGCCAGCCGGCATAAGGAGTGGTGCCCAGATATGGAATCGGGATCCAGTTTTGTATTTCCGGTGAGCCGGCCGAGGTCATAGTAAAGGTAACTGAGCCCAGTGCCAGTGCAGCCGGAATAAAACGCCGTGGCAGGTTGGCACCTTTAAACAAGCTCACCGCCATCGGGTAGGCAGAAAACGCCACCACAAATACACTCACGCCACCATAAGTCAGCACAGCGCATGCCAATACGACAGCAAGTACCGCTTTACCATGACCAAGTTTTTTCACTATCGCCAGCGCCACCGCATCGGCCGCGCCGGTATGTTCCATTAATTTGCCAAACAATGAGCCTAACAAAAACATCAGAAACCAGGCGGCAACAAAGCCGGAAAAGCCACTCATGTAGCCGTGGACAAAGTCGAGCTTGTCACTGACCTGCCAAAACGGAATGCCATTAGTGATGGCCACCAGCAAAGCGCACAGTGGTGCAGTGATAAACAGGTTAAAGCCGCGCATAGTCAGTACTATTAACAATGCCAGCCCGGCGAGTAATCCGAGAAGACTCAACATCTTGTTATCCTTGTTCGCATTTTCGTTTAGTCTGATACAGGACAGCAGGCATCACCATAGTACTAAGGTACAGGTTAAAAAATCTGCGTTTGCGCCTACAGTAAGGCTACACACATAACAACAAGATCATGTGAAATCAAACAGCAGGAGAGCCAAGATGGCCCATAACCATAATAAAGATGCACAGCACAAGTTTAGTCGTACCCTGTTAAAACCCAGTCTGGTTGCTTTAGCTATCAGTAGCTGTTTTGCCGCCACAGCGCTAGCGCAGGAAACCGCCAAAGAAGACGAAGCAGTAAAACTGGAGCGTATTGAGGTTACCGCCCGGCGCACAGTGGAAAACCTGCAGGAAGTGCCGGTGGCAGTAACGTCTATTGGCGCCGCCGACATTGCCGAGCGTGGTATCTCAACCGTGGTGGAAATTCAGCAGTTTTCGCCTAATACCACTTTGCAGCAAAGCCGCGGTACTAACTCAACCCTCACTGCCTTTATCCGTGGTGTAGGCCAGGAAGATCCACTATGGGGTTACGAGCCTGGTGTCGGTATTTACATTGATGATGTCTATGTGGCGCGGCCACAAGGTGCAGTGCTGGATATTCTGAATGTTGAACGCATTGAAGTACTGCGTGGCCCGCAGGGCACGCTGTATGGCAAAAATACCATTGGTGGCGCAGTTAAATATGTCACTAAAGAGATGAGCGGCGATACTGAGTTTGCAGTAAACCTGACCGCCGGCAGCTATAAACAGGGCGATGTTAAATTAACCGGTCAGATCCCACTGATTGATAACCAGCTGTATTTTGGGTTTGGTTACGCTAACTTACAGCGTGACGGCTATGGTAATTTTTTAACCTCAGCGTTACCCAATCAGGATGGCGAAAACTACAACAAAGACTTACAAGCCTACCGTATGACGCTGGAATATCGCCCAAGCGATGCAGTGTTTATGCGGTTGAACTACGATAAAACCGAAGATGACTCTAATGCCAAAGGCGGTTTCCGCTTACTGCCAAGCTTACTGACCGATGCGCCGGTGCCGGATAGCGTGTTCGATTCTTACACCAGCTTACCGACCAAAAACAAAGTAGAAACCGAAGGCTTAAGCCTGACAGTAAACTGGGATATTAACGATAACTGGGCGTTCAAGTCGATTACCGCCCAGCGCGAGAGCTATTCGCCCACCAATATCGATTTTGATAATACCTCTTTGCCGATTTTTGACGTACCCGCCATTTATGACGATGAGCAGTTTACGCAAGAGTTCCAGCTGAACTACCAAACCGATGGCTTTAAGATGGTGTCAGGCGCTTACTACTACACGGCAGACTCTTGCGGCGTGTTCGATGCCATCTTAGGTGTGCTTGGTCAGTCACTCGGAGCGCCGGGCCTTACCCGTGAAGTAGGTGGTTGCAGTAACGGCGACAGCACTGCGTTATATGCGCAGGGAACTTATGATATTGATGATAAATGGTCGGTAACCGCCGGCTTACGCTACACCAAAGATGAAAAAGAAGCTGTGGTGCGCAATGGGCTGATTTTTGACATTGTGTATCCGGAGTCGGGCTGGATCCCTGGCTATGTGCGGCCAGATGGCTTAACCACACCAGTGGTACTGGATGACAGCGAAAGCTGGTCTAAGGTAACGCCAAAAATTGGTGTGGAATATCAGCACAGTAATGATCTGATGTTATTTGCCAGTTACAGCCAGGGCTTTAAGTCCGGTACCTTTAACCCAAGGGCGACGGTGGCAGAGCCTGCCGCAGATCCTGAAGATGTTAACTCTTTTGAAATTGGTATGAAGAGTGACTGGAATGACCGAGTACGTATTAATGCTACCTTATTCATGCTGGACCACAAGGACCGCCAGTATATCGCCGTGATCCCGGATGAAAATGATGCGACGGCATTAAACCAGCGGTTAGGTAATGTTGGCCGCTCAGAGGCGACTGGCCTGGAGCTGGAAGTAACCTGGAAAGCCAGCCGTGAGTTGGAAATTTACGGTAATCTGGGCCTGATAGATGCCAGTTTTGAAGAGGCACTCACCTTCGTACCGGGTACTGGTGCGGTGGATATCTCCGATCGCTTCTCGGTAACCAATACACCAGAGACGACCGCCAATGTCGGCTTCAGTTATAACCTGCTGACAGACTTTGGTGATGTCATTTTCAATGGTAACTACAATTACCGTAGCAGCTACTCGCTGGTCGAGCTGGACAACCTGTTGACACAAGACAGCTATGGTTTGTTAAACCTGGGGGTAACCTGGTTTAGTAATGATGGCCACTGGAGTGTTGCGCTGCATGGTAAAAACCTGACTGACGAAGAATATCTGGTAGGTAACTATGCGTTTATCGCGCCGGATCCGGCTAATCCTGGCCAGTATATTCCGGGTCTGGGCGGTGATAACACGTTAATCGGTTATTACGGTGCGCCACGTACAGTTAGTCTGACTGTCGGTTACCGTTTCTAACCACAAAACCCTTGCCGGGGCGCGAGCCCCGGTACATTATGGGCAAAAAGCCCAGAAGTTAGTTTATGATTGCCTTAATTGCTGATGATCACCCGTTATTCCGGGTGGCCTTGTCCCAAGCTTGTGCCAATATCCTTGGCAGCGACGCCTTACTGCTGCAAGCTGAAAATATGCAGCAGGTGTGGCCATTATTGCGTGCCCACCCCGACACCCACTTTATTTTTCTTGATTTAAAAATGCCCGGCAGCGACGGCTTTACCGGCTTAACCGCACTGCGCACCGAATACCCGGACGTGCCGGTAATTATGGTCTCGGCCGAAGAAGACCCCATAGTGATAAAGCAAGCGCTGGCGCTTGGCGCTGCGGCCTATATTCCTAAATCAGCGCCGCTGGAGTTGCTGTCACAAGCCATTAGTGCCGTGCTAAATGGCGACAGCTGGCTGCCAGCAGAGTTGGCGCAAGACGTGCACAACGCCAAAGCCTTGATCGATGAAGACTTTGCCAGCCGGTTGGAGCAACTAACGCCGCAGCAGTTTCGCGTGCTGAAGATGATTGCCGATGGCCTGCTCAATAAGCAAATTGCCTATGAAATGCAGGTGCAGGAAACCACGGTAAAACAACATGTCTCGGCCATACTGCGCAAGTTAAATGTCAATAACCGTACCCTGGCCGGCATCTTATTTGAAAAACTCAGGCTGCCGGGCTAGCTATATCTGCGTCAGGCAGCTTTACAACGCCTCCTCAGTTTACTGTCGAACGATATATTAACTTCATATAAAACAGTGGTTTCTAATGTTGGCTTGCGCTATGCATTGCGCTGCACTGTAGTGCATCCTGCATATTAAGGTGTGATGCGGGTTTCGACTTTTATCAAAGGAGAAGCTAGCAATGGAAAACCTTGTTTCAATCCGGGGTCTTGGCACCCTATCGCTATATTTACTCTGTTGTCTGAGTTTTGGTGCGCTGGCGGGGGCAAAGGCTGTGCTGTCCGGGCCGTCACATGCTGCAGCAGGTGATATCGTCACCTTGCAAGGCCAGCATTTTAGCGCCGGCGAGAGTTACAGCATTAAAACCATTATGGGGAAGAAAACCAGCCAGCAGTTGGTGACGGCAGATGAGTCTGGCAGCTTAAGCTTTCAACTGGCTACCGGCAGCGCGGGTCAGTATCAGCTGCAGGTGCGTGACAGCAAAAAACGCCTGGTAGCAACCTCTGCGGTGCTGGTAAGGCCGGCAGGAGACTGAACATGAGTTTTCAACAGTATGTTGTAGCCAGTTCGGTGCTGCTGGTGGTCAGCTTTGGCCTTTGTGCCGTGCCGCAACAGCAAGGGCTGGCTTTTGTCTCTATTCGTGATGGTAATGCTCATATTTACCTGCGTCAGGGCAGTAGCGAACAAGCGCTAACCAGCGGCAGTTCAGTTAATACCCAGCCAGCCTGGTCTGCCGATGGTAGTGAACTGGCATTTAGTTCAGTACGCGATGGCCAGTCTGCTATTTATCTGATGCAAGCCGATGGTAGTCAGCTGCGCCGGTTAACACCAAGCCAGCTTTGGCAAACTGCACCAGCCTGGTCGCCGGATGGTTCGGCTATTGCCTATCTGGCCAGAGATAACAGTAAAACGGGTGTGGAACTGCATCTGGTGCAACTGGCTACTGGCGAGACCCAGGTGCTGGTAGCGGATGGCCTGGAGAAAGGGCCCGATGCGCCAGTGTGGTCGGCTGATGGTAAGCAGTTAGTGTTTCTTGGGGCTAACGTCAGTGGCAAGTCCGATGTCTGGCTGGTGCAGCGTGATGGTAGTGGCCTGAAAAATATCAGTGAGCAGACGTCAAAGCGTAACAAAGCGCATCCGGCTATTTCGCCAGATGGTCGTTTCGTTGCCTATGTTGCTGATATGCGTGGGCATTTGGCGTTGTTTCGTACCGACCTGCAAACCGGCGATTCCGTTAACCTGACGGCCGACAAACCTGCGGCCTACGAAACGCCGCGCTGGTCTGCCGATGGCCGTCAGTTACTGTTTGCCAGTAGCCGGGATGATCCTGGTCTGACACGGATGGATATTTTTGTGATGCATGCCGACGGTTCTGCTGTAACGAATTTAAGCCAGCACCCACACGAAGATTACAACCCACATTGGTCTGCTGATGGCAAACAGGTGTTGTTTACCAGCTTGCGCACCGGCACCGCACAAATTTACCGCTATGACATGGCTAAGCAGCGGGTTGAACGGCTTAGCATGAACAAATCACATGATATGGACCAGGTGCCACGTCCTGCCTTTGGGCAGCATAGGGCATCTGTGACAAAAGGAGAGCTGTCGTATGAAAAATAGCAACAGCAGTAAAGTGTTCAAAGGCATTTGGCGTCAGCTAACAGTCGCTGGCTTGTGCTGTGTCACTAGTATCGCTTGGGCTGCCGGCAAAACCTACACCCTGGATGCCGATTTTGCCCTGGGCGTGCTTGATGGCGTAAATTATGACGCGCCGAATGGCGATCAATTACAACTAAATGCGGTAGGCACGACATTTCCGGTGGCCTGGATAGCCAATGCCGGCGAGGATACCGTATCAAAGTTCGATACTAACCTGAATAAAGAAGTCGCCCGTTATCGCACCTGGTTTGGCCCTGCCGGCCAACCCGGGCATTTTAACCACTTGGGTAACGCATACAGCGGGCCGGCACCATCGCGTACAGCCGTTGACATTAATGGTAATGCTTATGTCCTTAACCGGCATTTTAATCAGGGCACCAGTAGTGCCGGTGTCGTGCTGAAAATTCTGGCGGAAGGCTTTATTGATCGAAATGGCAACGGTGTGATGGACACCTCAGTTGATGCCAATGATGACGGTATTATCGATGCCAGTGAAATGCTGCCGCTGGCAGATAGTAACGGTAATGGCATTATTGATGAGAGCGAAATTCAGGATGAACGTATCGCCTGGGTTAAGCGGGTGCCTGATGGCATAGCCGCGCCGCTGCGGCCAACGGGTACATTAGGCCGTGCTATGTGCATTGGCACCGATGGCAACTTATGGGTCGGACTGTTCAATGATCGCACTTATTACAAAATCAGCGCAGCCGATGGCTCTACTATAACGGGCCCGGTATCGACAGTTCCTACTGCTGGCCAGCCGAATGCGGGCTCATGGACGCCTTATGGCTGCCTGATTGATGCCAGTGGTACCTTATGGAGCGCATCCTTATCTGGTGTGCTTGGTAAAATTACCAATACCCAAAGCGACACCGGTCCCTATACCGTGTCATCTTTTGCTTCCGGTTTTAACTATGGTATCGCGCTGGGCAATGGCAAAGTTTACCTGGGTAGCAGCAATCAACAGTTTGACCCGGCTACTAATACCTACAGTGCAATTCCGAATATGACAGTGGGCAGCTCCGGTATCGTTGTCGATGGTGGCGGCAATATTATTGCTGGCAGCTCAACAGTGCGTAAAGTGGCGCCTGATGGCACCTTGTTATGGCAGGCACCCTTGCAGGCCGGTGGCAGCAGCTCGGTGGGTATACAGGTAGATGCCAACAATGATGTGTTGCAAATCGGCTTTACCAGTGCTGGCCGTATCCAAAAATACCGCGGTACAGACGGCGCCCCGCTCGGTGTGTTCCCGGTAGGCAATATGCCTTATACCTACAGTGACGCCACCGGTCTGGTGGCGCGCAATGTGACCAACCCCACCGGCACCTGGACAGTTGTGTATGACAGTGGCAACAGTGGCACTGCCTGGGACAATATTAACTGGAACGATCTGACACCGACCGACACCTCAGTGCAAGTGGCGTTTCGTACCGCAGAGACCCAAGCCGGACTGGCGTTAGTCAGTTATCAACCCACCACTAAAGGTAATGCGTTAGCCAGCAGTGGCCGTTTTATTCAGGTGCAAAGCCGGCTGAACGGTAATGAACAGGGTGATAGCCCGATATTGTTTGACCTGACCATTAATGCGGTCGATGCCGGTTGTGATGTGGATGGCAATGGCGCCACCGATTCGGTTGACGTTGCCCTGGTGCGGGCCGGTATTGGTCAGACACCGCTACCCGGTGATGTGCGTGACCAGAATGACGATGGCAAAATTACTGTCAATGATACCCGGTTATGCGCGCTGAAATGCAGCTTACCACGCTGTGCTGTGGCGCCCTGAACGGATACAACCTAACTAGAAGGATATTACTATGCGTATGTTAGTGCTTTGCGGTTTCTTCGTTCTGGCTTTGTTGGCTCCGGCCAAGGCTGCTGTTATTTACCTGTCGCCGGCGCAGCAACAGGTAGGCGTATCTGACAGCGTATCGGTTGATGTGTTTGTCACCGGATTAGCCGGCGAGGTAGTCTCGGGCTGGGACCTAAATTTGTTGTTTGATGACAGCATCTTACAATTGAGTGATGTATTTTTTGACCTGGCCAATTTTGCTGATGATCCTGTGCTCGATGCGATGTATGACAGCAGTGCTGTGGGCGGAAATATCAGCAGCTTTCTGGTGTCTTTTTTAAGCGATGCTGATTTGCTACTAAGGCAGACAGAGCCGGTGCGGTTGATGTCGATCAGTTTTTTAGCGCTAACCGATGGCGTAAGCTTAATTAACTTTGGCACAGATCCGGATTATGAGCTTAACGTCACCGGGCTTGACGGTATTAGCCTGGATTTGGCCGCGCGCGGTGCTTGCATTGGTGTCGGCCAGGGCCAGTGTGGTACGGATATACCGGCCCCGTCCACTCTGTGGTTATTCGGACTGGCGTTGTTATTACCCTTGCAGCGCCGCTTTGCGCCACGCTGATATAGCCTAGCGTAACAGGCGCTGGAATAGCCGTTTCAGCGCCGGCGCTTTTAGCGGTTTTAGCAAAAAGTAATAGCCGGCGTTAAGCGCTTGTTCGCGAATGTGCTCACTATGATCGGCCGAGTGGATGATCACAGGCAGCTGCACGGCTAAATGCGCTGCTAACTGGTTGGCAACTTCAACGCCAGTGGCGCCGTTATCCAAATGATAGTCAAACAGCAGCAAATCAGCTTTCAGGCCCTGTGTCAGCGCTTGTAGGGCCTCGGCCGGCTGACCAACGGCGACAACCTTTATCTGCCAACTGCGTAATAGCTCAGCCACCGCACTGAGTAACTGCGGCTCGTTATCCAGCAGCAGCACGGTTTTGCCGGCAAAACTGGCTGTAGCTTCAGTGACTTTGATCGGCGCAGTGATGGCAGGAGCAACGCCGCTTAGCGGTACCCGCAGGCTAAAACAACTGCCTTTACCAGGTGTTGAACGCACCTTCAGCGGATGCGCCAGAATGGTGCTGATACGCCGTGCAATCGCCAGCCCTAAGCCTAAACCTTTCTGGCTTTGTTGTTCGCCTTGCTGAAACTCGTCAAAAATGCGCTGCTGATCTTCCGCTTTAATGCCAATGCCGGTATCCAGCACACAAATATCAATATGCTGGCCACAGCGCTTTACGCCCAGCAGCACCTTGCCAGCGGGCGTATAACGAATGGCATTGGCCAGCAGGTTTTGGATCACCCGCTTGAGTAATTTTCGGTCGCTGTAAATGCTGAGCTTACTGGCACGGTAGTGCAGTTGCAGGCCCTTTTCGCTGGCTAAAATAGCGGCGTCTCGGGCAATGTCGTCCAGTACACTGTTAAGGCTAACGGGCTGTGGGTTGGCCGTTATCACACCTGAGTCGAGTTTAGTCAGCTCTAAAATAGCGCCTAACAGCTCTTCAGCGGAATTAAGCGAACTTATCAGATTATGGCTTAGCTGCTTAAGTTCAGTACTGCTTTGTTTATCGCGCAGTAAGCTGGCAAACAGCACTGCGGCGTTAAACGGCTGCATTAAATCATGGCTGGCGGCGGCGAAAAAGCGCGTTTTTGCCTGAGTGCTTTGCTCCAGTTGCCGCTGCGCCTGCTGTAACTGGCCATTTAACTGCTGTAAGGCGGCGGTGCGCTCGGCTACGCGTTGCTCTAATTGCTGTTGGGTATCAATAAAGGCACTGACATCACTGTAGGTTGTTACAAAGCCCCCGCCTGGCAGGGGGTTGCCCTGCATTTCCAGCACCCGGCCGTCCTGCTGGCGGCGCTGAAACTTGTAGGCGCTGCCCTGGCGCAGGTAGCTTAAGCGCTTGTCGATTTCGCTTTGCACATCATCACTGTCAATTAAGCCGCGCTCAAGGTTAAAGCGAATAAGTTCTGCCACCGGTTTACCGACTTCGACCAGTCCCGGCGGATAATTAAACATGTCGATATAACGCTGGTTCCAGGCAATTAAGCGTAGGTCAGCATCTACCACGCTAATGCCCTGACTGATATTGTCGATGGTGGCGCGCAGCAGTGCCTGGTTAAACTGAAACACCTGGCTGGCTTCATCGACAAAGCGGGCCACCGACTCCAGCGGCAGGTTAGCATGGCGGCCACTGGCATCCATAATCAGCCGCATGGAGGCACCGCCCACTACCGCCGCCAGGCTTCGCTCAGCCGCTTGCACCAGATTGGCCGGGGCTAATTGCTGCAGCTCATGTGGTTGCTTTAAGTTACGTTGTAGTAAGCGGCTGGCTTCCTTTTCGCCGGCAAAACGCCTTACCAGTAAGTAACAGTCCTGCACCGTTAAATGCAGTGGTCGCTTAAGCGGGCTGCTAAGCTGGGTGCGTAAAAAACGGCCGCTTTCCAGCCATTCACCCACCCGGGTGGTGCTTAGCCGGCTAACCAGCACAATCAGTGCGCAGTTCAGGCTCAGGCTTACCAGTACGCCTATGCTTATCACATCCGCATTCAGGCCAAACAGTTGTTGTGGCGCCAGCAGTTGTAAGCCGAACGGGCCTTCACTGAGCCAACGGTTGCCGATTAAACCGGCACGGCTTAGCTCAGGCAGTAAAATAATATAGGCCCAGGCCAGCGCGCCGCCACATAAGCCGGCTATAGCACCCTGGCGGTTAATATTGCGGCTTAACAAGCCTAAAATCAGTGCCGGTGCCAGCTGCGCTACCAGGGCAAAGGCCATCAAGCCCAGCTGAGCCAGACCGGTTTCGGTACCAATCCAGCGGTAATACAAATAACCCAGCGCCATCACGCTTAGCATGGCAATACGGCGCAAGGTGGCCACTTTGATATGGCCTTTGTCGCTGGCCGCAGCGCTGCGGTATAACAGAGGCGCCAACAGTTCGTTGGTGATCATAATGCCCAGCACCACAGTGGCCACCACCACCATGCTGGTCGCGGCAGAAAAGCCACCTAAGTACGCCAGCAGGGCCATATCGGTGCGCTGTGCCGCCAGCGGCAGCTGCAGCACCACTAAATCTATATTGGCATCACTGCCCAGCAACATCACACCGGCCAGTGCCAGTGGCAGCGTAAACATGCCCATCAGCAACAGATACAGCGGGAAGATCCAACGGGCGGCGCGTAAATGGCCTAAATGTTGGTTCTCAACAAAGGTGACATGAAACTGCCGCGGTAAGCACAGGGTGGCAGCAAAGCCCAGTAACACGTGCAGCCAGTATGTATGAGACGGCAGGGCTTGTTGCTGAATTTGACTGACGGCCGGGCTTAGTGCTGCCAGCTGAAAAATCTGCCCGATACCATCATACATGCCCCAGAACACAAAGGCGCCTATGGCTAGCAGCGCAAGTAACTTAACCAGCGACTCAAAGGCGATAGCGGTCATCAAGCCGGGGTTGGGTTGGTGAGCCTTGGCGCCTTTACTGACAAACAGCAGTGCAAACACCGCCATCCACAAGCTGACATATAAACCGGTGTCGCTATACCAGGCGCTGCCGGGTGCGGTAGCAACCAAAGTATTAATACTGGTGGCTACCGCATGCAGCTGCAGCGCAACATAGGGGATAACCGACATCAGCAAGATCAGCGTGGTAATCACCGCCAGGCTGCGGGAGTGGCCGAAACGGGTGGCGATAAAGTCGGCAATAGAGGTAATGCGGTAGCGCCTGCAAGCAATAGCAATACGCGCTACTAACTTAAAGCCGAACCAAAACAAAATAAAGGAGCCAATATAGGTAGGCGGCATCCACCAGCCGTTTACCGCAGCCTGGGCGGTTACGCCATAAAAGGCCCAGGAGGTGCAGTAAATAGACAAGGCAAAACTGAATACCCAAGGGGCCAGAGGATGCTTACTGTTAATGCGTTTGCCAAAGTAGCCGACACTAAACAGCACTAGCAGGTAGAGCAACGATAGGGCGGCAATGCTACCCAGGCCAATACTGCTGCCGTTTAGGATCATCTGTTCTGCTGTTGTCATCCGTTTATCACAGAAACCGATTGTGCCTGAGTTTTCGCCGCCCGGCTAGCGGGCTGTCCAGCCGCCATCCAGCACCAGGGTTTGCGCGCTGATATGTTTCGCGGCCGGACTACACAAAAACAACGCCGTGGCGGCAATTTCATCGACACCAATAAAGGCTTTTTGTGGCATAGGCGCCAGCATAATTTGCTCTATCACCTGTTGTTCAGTCAGGTTGTGCTCTTTGGCCTGAGCGGCAATTTGCTGCTCGACCAGCGGCGTTTTCACATAGGCCGGGCAAATGGTGTTAATGGTAAAGTTGATATCGGCATTTTCCAGCGCGATGACTTTACTAAACCCCAGCAGGCCATGTTTCGCGGCCACATAGGCTGATTTAAACGGCGAGGCCACCAGAGCATGGATAGAGCCGATATTGATAATGCGGCCAAAGTTACGTGAGCGCATGCCAGGCAGCACCGCGCGGCTTAGCATAGCCGGGCCGGTTAGCATCACGTTGATCAGTTGCTGCCACTTGTGCGGTGGAAAATCTTCCAGCCGCGCCACATGTTGTATGCCGGCGTTATTAATTAGCACATCAATATCAAACCGACTGGTGCAGTTAATAATATCAGCCTCGTTAGTGACATCTAATTGTATACCGCAAGCGTTAAAGCCCTGCGCGGTTAACTGGCCGGCTTTTTGTTCTGCTTGCGCTAATTGTAAGTCGGCCAGAATGACACTGTGCCCTGCGCTGGCAAACTGACTGGCGATTTCAAAGCCGATACCACCGGTGGCGCCGGTAACCAGAACCTGCATACATGTTGCTCCAAACTGTTGTGATGGCTTTATGCTAGGTGCACAGCGGCTTACCGGCAACGCTACTTTAGTGCTATGAGATGGTAGCTTGTGGGAAATGCGTGCTAGAGGTGGCTACACGGCTAAAGCTAATAAATGGCAGGCAATATTTGGTGCTCAAAGCGCCTTGTGGTAAATTCTGCCGGTTTAAATAAATAATAAACTTGCTGCAGCCGGCCGGTTTTATCAGAAAAATTATAATATTTCAGCGCTTTAGTGCTGTTTTACTCTGCAACGCAGTGTAAAGGCCTATTATCTTGTTGCGACCGGCATAAAAAGCAGCCTAACCAAGACTTCACAGAGGACACCCTATGTCAGCGCCTGACAATGCAGCCGCGGTAGACAGTGGCAAACGCGGCTGGTTTACCCGTTTTCTTGATACGGTAGAGTTTCTCGGTAACTTATTACCGCACCCTGTCACCTTATTTGCTTGTTTCGCCCTGGCGGTAGTGCTGGGCAGTGGTATTGCCGCTTATTTTGATGTCAGCGCCATTGACCCGCGGCCAGAGGGCACGGCGGGTCGCGCCGCCGATGGTGTGATCCGGGTGGTGAACCTGGTCAGTGTCGACGGTTTACAGCGCATAGTGTCGAACCTGGTGACAAACTTCACCAGTTTTCCACCGCTGGGTGTGGTGCTGGTAGCCCTGCTGGGCGTGAGTATTGCTGAGCACTCAGGGCTTATCTCTGCCGCTATGCGTGGTTTAGTGATGGGCGCCTCTAAGCGCATGGTTACTGTCACCATCGTCTTTGCCGGTATCGTGTCTAACACGGCGTCAGAGCTGGGTTATGTGGTGCTTATTCCAATGGCAGCAGTGATTTTTCACTCGCTTGGCCGCCACCCGTTAGCAGGCTTGGCAGCGGCGTTTGCCGGCGTGTCCGGCGGTTACAGTGCTAATTTACTGATTGGTACTGTTGACCCTTTGCTGGCGGGCTTTACCCAGTCGGCGGCTAACTTAATCGATCCTAATTACACCGTTAGCCCAGATGCAAACTGGTTTTTTATGATCGTGAGTACTTTTGTCATCGCGGCTTTGGGTGCTTTTGTTACCGAGAAAATCGTCGAGCCTAAGCTGGGTAAATATGACCCCAGTGAGGCCAGTATCGATCTGGGTAAGCAACAACTGGACAAACTTACCGCTGCAGAAAAAGCCGGCCTGCGCTGGGCGGGTGTAGCCTTTTTAGCCATTGCGGTGTTGCTGGCGTTAAGTGTGGTGCCAGAGTGGGGGCCGCTGCGCCATCCGCAAACCGGCCTGATTGAGGGCTCGCCGTTTTTAAAAGGTATAGTGGTATTTATTTTTATCAGCTTTGCCATACCGGGTTTTATCTATGGCCGTATTGTTGGCAGCATGAAAACCGACCGTGACGTCATAAACGCCATGTCCAAAAGCATCAGCTCTATGGGTTTATATATCGTGCTGGTGTTTTTCGCGGCGCAGTTTGTCGCCTTTTTTGGCTGGTCGAATTTAGGCTCTATTCTGGCGGTGAAGGGCGCTACGCTGTTGCAGGATATAGGCCTTACCGGCCCGCTGTTGTTTGTCTTCTTTATTGCCATGTGTGCGCTGGTGAACTTATCGCTGGGCTCGGCCTCGGCGCAGTGGGCCATTTTCGCGCCGATTTTCGTCCCTATGCTGATGATTGTCGGTTACGCGCCGGAAGTGATCCAGGCCGCCTACCGTATTGGTGACTCGGTAACCAACCTGATTACGCCAATGATGAGCTACTTTGGTCTGATATTAGCGGTGGCGGCACGCTACAAGAAAGATCTCGGTATCGGCACGCTGATTGCCACCATGTTGCCCTACACACTAGTATTCTTTGTTGGCTGGGTAACGCTATTTTATCTGTGGGTATTTGTATTTGGCTTGCCGGTAGGGCCCGGCGCACCGACTTATTATCAGTTTGGTGGTTAGGTAGTTTGGTGACCAGGCAGTTTGCTGGTTAACTGATAACGACTAATAAAAAACCGCAGTTTTCTGCGGTTTTTTCTTAACTACTGACAGCGGTGGACTCACGCACCACCAACTCCGGAATAAACACCGGCTGCCTATCTGATAGGTTTTTACTGGCATTGGGTTTGGTATGCCGAAACAGCAGCTCTGCCGCTTGCTGGGCAATAGTCACATTGGGCTGGTGCGCTGTGGTCAGCGGCGGCCAGGTTTGGCGTGAGAAGGGGCTGTTTTCAAAGCCGGCTATCGCCAGTTGTTGCGGAATGGCAATATTCATCAGCCGGGCGCTAAACAAAGCACCGGCAGCAATTTCATCGTTACAGGCAAAAATGGCGGTGGGCTTCTTGCTCAGCTGCATTAGTTTTTCTGCGCCTTTTACACCAGACTCAAACGAGTAACTGCCCGGCACAATAAACTTCGGGTTAGCGGCTATGCCGCGTTTAGCCAGTGCGGCCTGATAACCGGCTAAGCGCTCACCACTGGAGCTGTGCTCATCGTCACCACATAAAAAGGCAATGTCAGTATGGCCCAACTCCAGCAAGTGATTGGTAATTTTAAAGGCGGCGGTAAAGTCATCCACCAGCACGCAGTTGCTTAATTTAGGTGAGGGTGTTGAACCAGAAATAATACGGATAAACGGCAGGCCGATTTTTTCCAGTGCTTGGGCAATCTCCGGCATTTCAGAAAAAGGCGGTGTCAGCACTAACCCGGCTAAACGGGAGTGCTGCACTAAATCTAACACTTCCTGCACTATGCCGGCCGATTTGGCATTAGTTGGGTGGATAATCAGCTCGTAGCCATGTTTGCGACAGGCATCTAACATGCCTTTTTGCATGTCGATAACATAGTACGCATTCGGGTTATCGTAGATATAGCCAATACTAAACGAGCGGCTACTGGCCAGATTGCGGGCGGCGGCGTTTGGCTGATATTGCAGCTCGTTAATGGCAGCCATCACCTTGTCATAAGTGTCTTTACGCACTGAGGGTTCATTGTTCATTACCCTGGACACGGTTTTGATTGAGACACCGGCCTGACGGGCGACATCATTAATGGTTACTTTCATGCTGAGATCCCGGCTCTTTATAGAGTTAATGACAGCGCTGGTCATTTATTAGATCAAATTGAACTAATGGATACCTCTTTTTTGCCGAAACGGCAAACATTTCTTGCTTATTTTTGCTACGACTTTTGTCTTGAATAAGATAGTGATGAAAAATGTATGCTTAACATGCTGTATAAAAACAAGAAAATATTTTTTTGTGACCTGTCATTTTCTGACGGTACGTTACAAACCGTTTTACCTGGCGAGGTTTTCGCATTGTTAGAACGCGCCAATAACGTTTAAAAAATCATCGAATTCGGTTTGCAAAGGCAATTTTTTTTGTGTATGTTAAATTCCAATGACAGCGTTGTCATGGTTTGTCCGGGAAGTAAAACAGCACTACAACAAGAGAACAGGAACGGGAGAGGGTTATGCAGCACACAAAAATAACGAAATGTGCGATAGCAGTGAAGCTGGGATTAATGGTCGGCAGCGCGAGTTTAGCGATGCCGGTATTGGCTCAGGAAGAAGTCGCTAAAGAGCAGCAGGTAGAAGTGATACAGGTGCGCGGTATTCGTGCATCACAGGAAGCCAACTTAAATGCGAAACGCTTTAATGATGGCACCATTGATATGATTACCGCTGAAGATTTGGGCAAGTTTCCTGATAAAAACGTGGCAGAGTCTTTACAGCGCATTCCGGGTATTACGATTCAGCGCCAGTTTGGTGAAGGTGCCGGCGTGTCTATCCGTGGCGCAGGTCTTGATTTAACCTTGACTACGCTTAATGGTCAAAATGTCGCGTCTACTGGCTGGTTTGTACTGGAGCCAGCCAAGCGCAGCTTTAACTATGAATTGTTACCTTCTGAATTAGTGGGCGATTTGGAAGTGTATAAAAGTTCACAGGCTGATCTGGCCGAGGGCGGTGTCGGTGGTACTGTTATTGTTAATACCCGCAAACCGCTCGATTTAGACCCGTTAACAGTTTACGCCTCGGTAGAGGGCTCATATCAGAGTGATTCTGGTGAGACAGACCCATTGTTTTCTGGCTTAGGCAGCTGGAAAAATGACAACGAAACCTTCGGTGTATTAGTGGCCGGCGTGTTGCAAAACCGTAGCCTGCAGCGCCAGGGTAATGAAGCCTTCTGGCAGTGGGGCGCAGGTCCGGTGGGCTTTGAACAAGACCGTGAACGTACGGCATTAACGGCAACTTTCCAATATCGTCCAAGTGATGTATTAAATATTGTGTTTAATGCAATGGATATGCAGATGGAAGCCAATAACACTAACTATGCGTTATGGCTGACACAAGCGGATACGACCTGGGGTGACACTTCTGCGACTGAAGCCTGGACCACTTACCCGGGGCTTGATACCCGCACGCCGGTAAAAGGCCCGTTAAACGTAGCGTATTATCAGGCGCGGCCACGTGAAGCCACAATGAAGTCAAAGGTTTTCGACCTGAAAGTCGATTATCAGGGTGACAACTACCTGCTGGAATTCCAGGTCGGTGATACGTCATCAACCGGCGGTACTGACTTTGAAATGGTAGTCGATGATGGTACCGGTGGTACACCTATCCCGGGCGGTAAATATGATTTTACCGGCAATGTACAAACATGGGACCTGAATGGTTTTGACCTGACCAGCTATGATCCTGGCTCACTGGTAATGGGCACCGGTGCTAATTTTAACCGTACGCCAAAAAGCGATGAGGAAACTTACGCTCAGGCTGACGTTACTTTTGATGTCAGCTACGGCCCTATCAGTGCGTTAAAGTTTGGTGCCAAAGTATCGCAGCATAACACCTGGAGTCGTAAGTTTGACTTTATACAGGCCGAGGGATTTGATCCGACGATTTCTACCAGCGGTCTGAACACCGGAACGTTCGACATTGGTACCGCGGATTATCAAATGATCCGTTTTGATCCTGAAGCGCTTAAAGCTTGGGCCCGCTCAAGTATCATTGGCGAAACCGAAGACTTAGGTGCCTATAGCGAAATCGACGAAGATAACTTCGCGATTTATGGTATGGCGAAATTCAGCACTGAAGGCATTCGCGGTAACTTTGGTCTGCGGTATGTCACCACGGATGCAAAATCAACCTATTATCTGGACGGTGCTAGAGGCTCGAGCAGCGCAGACTATGCCGAGTTTTTGCCAAGCTTTAATATTGCTTTTGATGTTGCACCGGATGTGATTGTGCGGGCGTCTGCTGCACGCGTGATGGCGCGGCCACAATATGCTGATATGTACGTTAATCCAAACGTGATGGGAATTAATGACGATGTGCCGAACAACCAGCGCTGGATTGTCGGTAACATTGGTCTTAAGCCCTTTATCGGTGACCAGTTTGATTTAGGTATTGAATGGTACTTTGATGCCAACTCATTAGTGTCTGCCGCGTTGTTTGCCAAAGACGTGAAAAACTTTGTCAACATTAGCAGCAGTACCGCCAGTGCAGATGAGATCCCGTTTGAGCTGGAAAGACAGGATGAAGCGGATTTTGGCTGGTTGGTTGAGCAAAAAGGCAATGGTAAAGATGCGCAGATCACCGGTATGGAACTGCAGTATCAGCAGTATTTCGGTAATGGTTTTGGCACCATTGTAAACTATACCTACACCGATACTTCTACCGATGCCGATACCTTTGCCGACCTTAACCCGGTATTGAGCGACAGCTCACGCCATTCATACAACGTAAGTGGTTATTACGAAAACGATATGTTCCAGGCCCGCCTGTCTTATAACTGGCGTAGTGAATATATGATCCGTGAAGCCGGCTCTTATGGTAATCGTTTACACGATGACTATGGTTCGCTGGACTTAAGCGTGGTGTGGTCGGTGACTGACAATATCGACATCAAACTCGATGCTGTCAATCTGCTGGAGGAAGGCTCTAAACAGATTGGTCAGAACCGCAGCGCGGCTGGCAACAACTACAATGGTTTTGCCTGGGGCTTCCCGGTATTCCAGTATGATCTGGCACGCCGTGTGTCGTTGGGCGCAAGTTTCCGCTTCTAAAAACGGACCGCAAACGAAGGGAAGTGGCAACACTTCCCTTTTTCCATCTAAGACAACAGTGTAAGGTTAACTTACCTGTGATGAAAAAGAGCGCGAAGTATGAACGCTATTACTCCTCTGAACCAAGCAAACCATAGTGGCCTGAAATTGGCTTACGACCCCAGTTTCGCCCAGGTTAAAAATGAACATCTGTTGCCGGTGGTCGTGCATGAGTTCAGCCGTCTGGCTTTGGATTATGCCCTGGTTTTTGTTAAAAATGCCGCTACCGGCGCGTTTCAACCGGTGGCCTTAACCGGCCTGGCTGCCGGGCAGAATTTGTATTATCAGCCACAAGGCTGGCAAGCAGACAGCGCGCCAATGATTGCCCGCAACTATCCGCTGGTATTGATTGAAGATGCATCTAACCCAGAGCAGTTACTGGTGGGGGTGAATGAAGCGTCCGAGTTGCTCAATGCCCAGCATGGTGAAGCACTGTTTAGCGCCGATGGCAGCGAAAGTGAGTTTTTAATCAAGCGCAAGCAGCAACTGGAAGACTTCTACCAGTCCAGCCAGTTAACATCGGCTTTCGTGGCGCAGCTTGCTGAGTTGCAGCTGTTACAGCCTCAGACACTTAACGTTACCCTGGCTCAGCAAAAACAACAGCTTACCGGCCTCTACTTTATCGATGAACAAAAGCTCAATGCCTTATCGGCTGAACAGTTTGACCAGTTGCGCCAACGCGGCTTTTTATCTCTGGTATATGCGCATTTGATCTCGCTGAGAAACATCGAGCGGTTAGTGAAAAAAGCGGCTGGCCAGAGTAGCTGATATGGCGCTATCTGAGCAGGGCCTGGTGCAGCATGTGCTGGTAGTGGGCGGTGGTACGGCCGGCTGGTTAACGGCTTGCCATCTGGCCAAGGCATTACAGTGCAGCAGCAACCCGGCGGTTAGTGTTACTCTGGTTGAGTCACCGGATATTCCTACTATTGGTGTGGGCGAGGGCACAGTTCCGGCCATCCGCCATAGTCTGCAATATCTTGGTATCAGTGAAACCGATCTTATCCGCCAGTGCGATGCCAGCTTTAAGCAGAGCATTCGTTTTCAACACTGGATGAAGCCAGCCGCAGGCCGGCCGGACTTTTATCATCATGTATTCGATTATCCTGAGCGGCAGGATATTAAACTGACTCCCTATTGGCTGGCATCTGATCGGCGGCAACCTTATGCTGATTTCGTCGGCCTTCAAAGCCAGCTGTGTGAGATGGGCTTAGCACCAAAACTGATTACGCAGCCTGGTTTTGACGGCGTGGCCAATTATGCCTACCACCTGGATGCCGCTAAGTTTGCGCAATTATTGACAAAACATGGCACTGAGCAGCTGGGTGTCAGACACATCAAGGCAAAGGTGCTCCAGGTTAGCACTGCGGTGGATGGCAGTATTGCCGGTGTGCACACTGATACTGCGGGTTGTTTGCAGGCAGATCTTTACGTTGATTGCAGTGGCTTTCAGGCATTACTACTGGGCGAAGCGCTGCAGGTAGGTTTTACTGCTAAAAATGACGTTTTGTTTTGTGACAGCGCCATCGCCGTGCAGGTACCTTATGCCGACGACAATACGCCCCTGGCATGCAGTACGCTGGCCACGGCACAGGACGCCGGTTGGGTGTGGGATATTGCTCTGCCGTCGCGCCGCGGTGTAGGCTATGTCTACTCCAGCCGCTACTGCGACAAAGAGCAGGCAGAACTGACGTTAGGCCGCTATCTTGGCGTGCCGGCCGATACCTTATCGATGCGGCATATTCCGATGCAAGTGGGTTACCGGCAACGCTTCTGGCAGCACAATTGTGTTGCTATCGGCTTATCGCAGGGTTTTGTCGAGCCGTTAGAGGCAACCGGATTACTGGTGTACGATGCCAGCGCCCGTATGCTGGCCGACATTTTACCGGCACATAAAGCGCAGTTTGCTGCGGCGGCCGAACAATTTAATCTGCAGGTTAAGCAAGCCTGGGACAAGGTAATCGACTTTATCAAACTGCACTACTGTATTTCTGACCGCGATGACTCTGCATTCTGGCGCGACAATCGTAGCGCAAGCAGCATACCCGATAGCCTGCAACAAAAATTGCAGCTTTGGCAACACCGCACACCGACCCCTTATGATTTTCCGGGGCGATTTGACGTATTTCACACCGATAATTATCTCTATGTACTGTACGGCATGGGCTTTGATACTGATATCAGCGCGTTAACACCCAGATTAAACCAGCAGCAACGGGTTGCGCAGTTATTAGCGGCGCAGCAACAGTATTTAAGCCAGGCGAAACAGGCCTTGTTACCGCACCGGCAACTGATAGAGCAGATAAAAAAATACGGTTTAGCGTCGGTTTAGCCGGCGAAGGATAACTATGCAAGGTGTAAAAAAACTTACCATAGTAGGTGGTGGCGCTGCAGGTTGGATGGCGGCCATTTATCTGAATAAGTATTTCAACAGCAGCCAGCAGAATTTTGCCATTACCGTGCTGGAAAGCCCTGATATTGGCGTTATTGGCGTCGGCGAGGCTACGGTTCATAGTATTCGTTACTTCTTTGCTGCTATGGGGCTTGATGAAACTGAGCTGCTGCAGCATGCCCATGGTACGCTAAAAACCGGCATCTTATTCCGCAACTGGATGCAACCGGTTAATGGCCGGATGCATGAGTATTTTCATCCGTTTGAACAGCAACAACTCGGCCGGGATATTGATATTTCCAGCAGCTGGTTGCTGAACAGCCGGTTCACGCAAGAGCGCTATGATCAGGGCGTGAGCCTGAGCGCGCATCTGATGGCACAGAACCACAGCCCTAAAGGCCGTCAATCGGCGCCCTATCAGGGTGTGGTGCCCTATGGCTATCATCTGGATGCCGTGTTAATGGCGCGCTATCTGCGCGATAAAGCCGTGGCTGCAGGGGTAACGCACATTAGCGATACCATCACGGATGTCAGCGTGCATCATGGCAATATTGCCTCGGTCAGTTCGGCCAGCGCCCGTTACGATGCAGATATCTTTATTGATGCTACCGGTTTTCATGGTCTGCTAATCAACAAACTGTCAGATGACAACTGGCAGAGCTTTAATGATGCCTTGCCATGCAACAAGGCGGTAGCGCTGCAGCGCGAGCATGAGCCTGGCTACCAGCCAAAATCCTATACCACGGCAACAGCACTGGATTATGGCTGGGCCTGGCAAATTGATTTGTCCAGCCGGCAGGGCACAGGATATGTTTATGACGGCAACCGGCTTAGCCCGGAGCAGGCAGAGCAGGAACTGCGGGCTTTCTTAGGCCCTGAGTCAAAAGTACTGAAAACCAAACATTTACATATGCATGTCGGTTGCCGAAAAGCATTTTGGCTTGGCAACTGTATTGCACTAGGGCTGTCCGGTGGTTTTATCGAGCCGCTGGAGTCTACCGGCTTGCATCTGATTAATTTGGGCGTGCGCTTATTAGGCACTCATTTAGGCGCAGCCGAGGTTAATCAGACTGTGCGGGATGCGTATAACAAGGCGATGGATGGTTTTTATCAGGATCTAAAACAATTTATTGTGCTGCACTATTGCCTGACAAACCGCACAGATACGCCATTTTGGCAAGCCGCGCCGGATACGGCCCGTCACTGCGAAGGTTTGCTGGAGAAGCTGGCGCTATGGCGGCATAAAATATGTGAGTATCATGATTTAGCCGGTGGCTATGCCACAACCTTTACCGATGAAAACTACCGCTTTATTTTATATGGCATGCAACATTACCCCAGCTTGCAGATGCAGTTGGGGGCGGATGCCCAGCAGCCCTTTGCACAGTTACAAAACAGAGCGCAACAGGCACTGAATATGACACTGCCTCACAGTGAGTTTCTGGCCCGGCTCAGACAGTAACGCTGCTACAGGCTATCGGGTAGTCTGGTGGTGACCGTCTGTGGCGTTTTATCTGCAAACAGCTGTTCGCGCTCGCCCACCAGCCGGGCACCGAAGCGGCGCAGCTGTTCAAAACCTACCAAACATAGTGCCACCGCCAGTACAGACAGCAATGTACCCGTTAGCCCCAGGCTGGCTTGCTCAGAATGCATGGTCCAGAAAAACTGCAGCACACACAAAAAGGCCACCACCACCAATGTCGGCTTGCGGCCGATATACGCTACGATAAAGGCACCTAGTGGTGCGCCCAGTGCGACTACTGGCGCGGCCGCCAGCCAGTTTTCAAATACACCGGGCTGCATGCCGGTAGTAAGATTTTTCACGATAACGCCCAGCACTGATGTGAATGCCATAATAACGACCGACGTCGGTATAGCGATTTTCAGGTCAGTACGGCACAGCAGCACCAGGGCGGTATACAGCACCATATCAATGCCGACACCGGTAACAGAAGCCACGGCAGCGCCGGACAGCAAGCCAATCCAGCAGCCGACTTTAAAATCCCAGCGCTCGTTAAATTCGGTCATACCGGTATGGCCGGCAATTTCATTTAGTCGGTACAGATGCAATAAGCCGAAACTGGCCCAGACCACGGCAAAAACTAACTTTATCCACAGGCCGGGGATATAAGGCGCTATAAACCAGATCCCCAATGGGGTGCCAATTAAACTGCCTAAAATAGCGCCTTTTAACATAGCCCAGGCGAGCGGCTGGCGTCGGGCCAGAATAAAAATGCTGGCGCTGGTCATGCCGATGGCTTGTACCGCAAAGCTAAAGTCGCGCCCCAGGGTTGCCGGTAGCTCAAACAGTAATACCAGCACCGGAAAGCCCACAGTGCCGCCACCCATTGGGGTAGAGCCGGCGGCGTAGCTGCCAATCGCCATCGCTACAGCGATAGGCCAGTGTGCTTTAGCCTCTGGCCAGTAACCTAAGCCAATAACCAGATACAGCCAGACGGTATAAAACCCCACCAGCCATAACAGCCAAACCCAGAGATGTCGTTTTAATTGTTGCTGCATAACATGGCCTGATACTGCTCAATATAGGGTTGTAGCCGCTGAATTAACGGCTGTAATTGCTGTTGATAGCGCCGCCAACTACCAATAGATGAGGCATACATCGGCTGGCGCACCTGGCTGTTACTGACGGTATAAACGGCACGTTGGTTGGTATGAAACTGCATACATTGCTCTGACCAGGGTAGCTCCAGATAAGCTAGCAACTTTTCTGTTTGCTGTCGCTGTTGTGCAACCAGTTGCTCATAGGTAACAACATAGATTTGCCTAGCATACAGCCTGTGCCAGTGTGCCATCAATTGCTGCTGCGCGATAAAAATATCGGCGAGTTGGTTCAGATCGTAACTAAAAGCAATGCCCTCACCGAACAAATGCTTAAAGCAACTAAATAACGTATCCAACGGGTGGCGTTGGCAATAAATAATTTTCGCCTGCGGCAATGCCGCTTTAATGATGCCTATTGCTTTGTAATTAAGTGGCATCTTGTCTGTAAAATAGCGTCTGCTTTGCAGACGCGAAGTAAGTTGCAGATAATGACCACCAAGCTGTTGCCATTTCCCGCCGTCCAGCTGCATGGCCCAATGTGGGAACCGCAAAGCGTTCTGTTGCTCCGATAAGGTTTTGGCCGTAGCTTCGGCAAGTTCAAATAACTCATCCCCTGCGGTGACATCCTCGTGACTGGATAAAATCTGCTCAACCAGAGTTGTGCCGGAGCGTGGTAAGCCACAGATAAAAACCGGAGTACTGCCATTTGACGCCTGGCCTAATTGTATCGGCTTAGTAAATGTCTGCATTAGCGCCCGGTATTCCTCCAGTTCTTGCTGGTGGTTATAACGCAAGGTGCGTTTTTTCGCTGCCGCACCACGCTGTAACTGGGCAAAACTGGCAGCAAACTGCTGTTGCCGCTCCAGCGCACTGGCAAGGGCATAGTGTAGTGGCGCAGCTGCGGTGTCATTCGGACAAGAAGCAAGTTGCTGTTGCATGTGCCTGATGTCGGCATCGGTTGGGCTTTTCAGTAGATCGGCTCTTAGCCAATAAGCCTCATACAGAGTGGGTTGTAACTGAATGGCCTGCTGCAAGTGGGCTAAAGCCGCATCCAGCTGCCCGCAATCTTTAAGCAGAATACCTTGTAATAACCAAAGATCAGCAACATCGACAAAACGTTGTAGTAATTGCTTGTTGATATTGATGGCGTCGGCATGGCGTTGCAACTGACGCAGGCATTTAAGCTGTGCCCGCCAGGCAATTAACAACTCAGGTTGTTGGCTGGTTAATTGCTGACTTAATTCCAGGAGTTCAGTGAAACGGCGTTGTTGGTGCAGCAGCTGAAACAAAATGCCACAGACTTCCTCACTGGCAGGTGGCTTGTTGAGCCATTGCCGGCACTGTGTTTCGACTTCATTAAGCTGGCCCCGGCGCAGCATTAAGCACAGGCTCGCCAGCGAGGTTAAGGGTATTGGCTGACTCAAGGCGAATCTCAGTTAGGCAATTTATGCTGTTGTTGTACTGCACGCTGACAGCGTTGTCAAACGTGGTGCTTGATAAAAAAATAACTGCTGGCATAGCCACTTGCTATTTGGGCTAATGTTATCCGCAGACTTGCAGTTGATCGCAGTGCTAACTTAGCGCATGATAAGGCCGCACTGCTGATAGCCTGTAGCGCTATGATGATAATAATTTTTGCTATCAGCACTTCTCAAATCCAAGAACAGACTAAAGAGTAGTTTATGACTTCAACACCAAAAATTGTGCCACTAAACAAAGACCAGCACAGCACAACCAAAATCAACAATACCAATGCCTTTTCTCATATCAGTGCCGAGCATATGCTGCCGGTGGTGGTGCATGAGTTTGTCGTGGCCGGCGCAGAATTTCCGATTGTTTTTGTTAAAGCCAATGAAGGCTTTCAGCCGGTAGCCATGTTGGGGTTAGCGGCCCAGCAAAACCTGTTTATGCAGGGCAATGAATGGCAGGCGCTATACGTGCCACGCGCTGTGCGTAACTACCCGCTGGTGCTGGTAAAAGATAAGCCGGATGGCGACCGTTTAATGGTGGCACTTGATGAAGCCTCTGAGCGCGTAAGTCAGGCTGAAGGTAACCCGTTATTTAATGAAGATGGCAGCGAAAGCGAGTTTTTGACCCATCGTAAACAGCAAATGGCTGAATACCTGGATATGGGTGTGATTACCCGTAACTTTGTGGAAAAACTGCAAAGCCTGGAGCTGATAAAAGAGCAAACCCTGACGTTGAATATCAACGGCACTGAGCGTCGCATTAACGGCATTTTCTTAATCGACGAGAAGAAGCTGAATGAATTGAGCGACGAAACCTTCCTGGAGCTACGTAAAAGCGGTTATTTAACTGCAATTTATGCCCAGCTAATGTCACTGCAACACACGCAAAAGCTGGTTAAGCGTATCGCTGAAGCCGGTTAAGGCCGCCGTTTTATCTACAGCGCGCAGGCAAACACCAGCGGTGTTGCCTGCGCTTATCCTGTTATCACCCTTGTAGTTTTACCAGCCGGCTTGTTTGTTGCTGATAACGGCTGCGCCACCAGATATTCTTTTTAGTTAATGACAATGGTTGCTGGTATGGTTGCCAGCTGGCGCCTTGATCCAGGCTGTATTCTATTGTTAAGCCCGGCCATGCTACATTGGCACTGATAAAGCCTTGCTGCTGGTTAACTCCTGGCGGTGGCAGATAAAAGCTACTGCCGTTTACCGTAAGGCGCTTCAGTTCCACCTCGGCGATACGTTTGGCAAAAGCAGAAAAGTCTTGTTGGCGTGTAGCAGCATCGCCGGTGTGTTCCCAGGCGGCTTTATGCCAGGCGCGTTCGGCCAGTGCCAGTAACCTGGGGTAAATCATTTGCTCTAACTGTTCGCTGGTGCGAATGGTTTCACTCCAGACCTGGCCCTGAATACCAAGGATATTTTCCGGCCGCTGCAGTTTGGGCAGTGCCCGGCCCAGCAGCCGTTCCAGATCGGCAATCGGCTCACCGCGACGGGTACTGTCGGCATTGGCATACAAATTATCCGGCATAAAGCCAAATACCTTATCCAGACTGCTAAAGCGGGTGGCCCAGTAATAGCCGCGCTCCTGTGGGTGGGCTTCATGCGGGTGGTCAAAATACAAATGGGTACCCGGCGACAGCACCACCTGATAACCATTATTGGCCAGCCGGTAAGCACGGTCGGCTACGCCCCACTCCCAAATATTGTCCCAGGCATTGGCGATGACTGCGCTGTTGGCAAACTGACTGCGATCAAAGGTGTTCTGCCGGTCATACATTAAGCCGTCTTCCCAGCCTGCCAATTGCAGGCCACGTGCGGCGCTAAGTTTGGCTACCTGGCGGACAAAATAGGGTTTTAAATCGGCAACACCCGCAACGCCATTATCAGGCTGGCTAAACAACGCCTGACAGGCAGGTGAACCCAACCAGGCGCCATCGGCGACTTCATCGCCGCCCATATGAAATACCCGCAAACTGCTGCCCGCCTGGCGATACAGTTGCTGCAGCTCGTACAACACTTTATCGACAAAAGCATAGGTAGAGTCTAGGCAGACATTAGCCGCGTTGTCGGTATAATTTTGCACGCTTAAATAACGTGAGCTGTCCTGTGGATCGGACAACAAAAACTGCTCGGCGGCTTCGTTTTGGCCCGCAGCCATCAAGCGCTGGTAGCGGGCCTGCATGGCCACAATGGCGGCGCGGGCATGACCAGGCAGGTCAATCTCCGGGATCACCTCTATATGGCGCGCTTTGGCATATTGCAGTATGTCAATAAAATCTGCCGTACTGTAATAGCCATTACCTGAGCCATCAGCATGCGGGCCAGTTCCCAGTTGTGTAAGCAGGCAGCGTTGCTCGGTTAAATCAAAACAGCGGGTGGCACCTATGTCAGTAAGCTCTGGCAAGCCGGGTATTTGCAAACGCCAGCCCTCATCTTCGGTTAAATGCAGATGCAGTTTGTTGAGCTTATAACGCGCCATGGTGTCTATCAGGCGCAAGGTAACGTCTTTGCCGTGAAAATTGCGGCCCATATCATAATGCATACCACGCCAGCTGGCTCGCGGTGCATCATTGATACTGGCTTTATTGAGCAATAAGCTGTTGTTATCAGGTTGTGCCAATGCCAGTAAGGTTTGAATGCCGTAAAACACACCGGCATTATCGGCGGCGACAATGCTGATGGCCTTGTCACTGATGTTTAGCTGATAGCCTTCCGCCGCAATGCTGTTATCCGCAGCGATACGCAGGCTAAGCTCAGGCGCTTTGTGCTGGAAGCCGTCTGTGTTGTTAGTCAGCTGAACGTCGTAAGTCAATAATTGCGCCAGCAGATACTGCGCCTCGCTGCTTAAACTGCCAGCAAAGTTCAGCCGCCATTGGCTATCAAGTTTTACCTGTCCTTTGCTAAAGCGCGCCTGTTTTGGCGTTGGAATAACCCGCTGCTGGCTTGATTGCTTAGCAGAGTCTGTTCGTAGCGCCTGGTTATGGGCAAAACGGCTGGCTGCGTCAATTATTGGCACTAAATCGGCACCATCGTCGAAATGACGCTGCAGCTGCACCGGCGCGGTTAATGGCAGCACAAAGTCGGCGAAGTGCTCGCTATCGGTATTGGCAATAATTTCCGCGGTTAAACCTTCAGCCACGATAAAAGCGCGCGGCATAAAATCACTGTAGCTCACCATCCAGGGGGCCGAGCTAAACGGCAGTATCAGCTGCTGCTGTGGCAGCAAGCCGGAAAAGTTGCTTAGTGGGCGCACCCGGTGTAAATCACCCTGCACATGCTCAATTAACAGGCCTTGCTGCTCTGTGGTGTCAATGCGGCGAATAAGATGAAAGTACAGCTGCCAGCTGTGCTCACCGGCAGGCAAAGCAACCCCGGAGTCATTACGCAGTACCAATGCCGCATTAAACTGCATGGGCTCAGGCAGTTGATTGCTTAGCAGCTGATAATGCAGGCTGCTGTTGGCGGCAAAGTCGGCCAGTTGCGACTGGGTAAAACCGGCGGCAGAGGGCAGGTAACAACAGAGCAAAACAAGCAGTAACTTACGCATTGGCATTCCCTTTAAGTGTATTTTTTAAACAAGGCACTTGTTATTTGTCAGATTTATTATATGCTGATTTGTAAAAATGACAACGCTGTCAATTTTATCGTGCACTAACAAGTGTAAGGTAAAAAGCGGCAATAAGCTAAACGCGCAGCGTATTTAAGCAAAGAGTGCAAGGGGTGGACAGGATGAGTGTAGCGCAAGGTGGCGATACGCCGTTATATCTGGGGATTGATGGTGGTGGCAGTAAGTGCCGGGTGGTTATCGTTTCCGCCGATCAGCAGGTGTTGGGAGAAGGCTTATCCGGGCCGGCTAACCCGCTGCGCGGTATGAAAACGGCTACTGACTCTATTATCAGTGCCACCCAGCAAGCACTAACCTGCGCTGGCCTGGCGTTTAATGATATGGCCCGGCTAACGGTAGGCGCGGGCCTGGCCGGCTTAAATGTACCGCAGTACTTTAAAATGTTCAGCGACTGGCAGCACCCGTTTAAAGCCTTGCACCTGACCAGTGATTTACACATTGCCTGCATGGGCGCACATCAGGGCCAGGATGGTGCAGTCATTATTATTGGCACCGGATCCTGTGGTCTGGCGGCGGTCAATGGCCAGATCATTGAAGTAGGTGGCCACGGGTTTCCGTACGGTGATAACGGCAGCGGTGCCTGGTTTGGTATGCAGCTGCTGCATAAGGTGCTATTGAGTTTGGATCAGCTGGCGCCGCCGACGTTAATGACCGGCTTGCTACAGCAACAGTTAGCTGTGCAGGATACGATGGCGCTGGTGTCGCATTTTATGCATGCCACGCCTACTACTTATGCCCGTTTTGCCCCGCTGGTGTTTACGGCAGCCGACGCGGGCGATGACACTGCTATTGAGCTCATTACACAGGGCGCTGGTTTTATTACTGCCATCGCCCGGCGGCTGCTGACGGTAAACCCGCCAAGATTGTCTTTAATTGGCGGCCTGGCGCCGAAGTTACTGCCTTATCTGCCGGCAGATATTCAACAACAGGTCACTCCGGCCCTGCAAACACCGGAACTTGGCGCTATCTGGTTTGCCCGGCAAAGCGGTTCGGCGCAGTCTATCGCACTCTCGTTATAGGTAAATAAAGTTATGTACAACAGTATCATGGCGCAAGAAGCCGCAGAAGCGCCAACGCGCATCGCCGAACAATTAACGGCTAATGCCGGTGTAGTCGCGCAAGTGGTGGCGCAAATTCAGGCACGTAAACCGCGTTTTGTTTATATGGTAGGGCGGGGCTCCTCTGATCATGCCGGCGTGTTTGCCAAATACCTGATAGAGATTGAACTGGGCTTGCCGGTGGCTGCCGCCGCGCCCTCTATTGCCAGTGTGTATAACAAAGCGCTGCAACTGGCTGATGCGCTGGTGCTGGTGATTTCACAATCTGGCCGCAGCCCGGATATTCTGGCGCAGGTAGACATGGCCAAGCGCAGTGGCGCTATGGTGGTGGCGCTGGTGAATGACACCAGCTCGCCGCTGGCAGAGCAGGCGCACTTTGTGCTGCCGCTGCATGTTGGCGCAGAAAAAGCGGTAGCGGCAACCAAAAGTTACCTGGCAACCCTAAGTGCTATTTTGCAATTGGTGTCGGTGTGGTCAGGCAACCATGAGCTACAGCAGGCACTAGCGCAGTTGCCGCAAAGCCTGCGGGCGGCTATTGCTCTGCCAGCACAGCTTAAAGCCGAGGCACTTGGTGCAGTGGCGCATTTAGTGGTGCTGGGCCGTGGCCTGGGCTATGCCATTTCGCGTGAAATTGCGCTGAAGCTAAAAGAAGTCTGTGGCATTCATGCCGAGGCTTTTTCCAGCGCCGAGTTTTTACACGGCCCGGTTACGCTGGTAAAAAATCAGTTTGCTATTGTCGATGTGACTGTAGAAGATGAAAGCTTAGGCGCGCACCAGGCACAAATAGCCGAGGTAACCCGGCGCGGTGCGGCCGTGGTGCGGTTGCATCATCGGGGTATTAGTGCTCATCCGCGGCTGCTACCGCTGTTAGTGCTGCAACGGTTTTATCTTGATGTGGAAGTGGTCGCGCGCAGCCGTGGCATTAACCCGGATGCACCGCCGGGGCTGAATAAAGTAACGAAAACGGTTTAAAGAAGGTTGTAAATTATGCAGCAACTGAATGTCAGCCGGCTGTTTGACGGCCAACACTGGCGGGAAAATGTTAGCGTTGTCATCGACAACGGCCTGGTGCAGGCCATTACCCCTGCCAGTGGTGATATCACCGCCGGTATGCTGGTGCCGGGCTTTATCGACATCCAGGTAAACGGTGGCGGCGGGGTGTTGTTTAACAATACGCCCACTGTGGCAAGCCTGCGTACTATGCTGGTGGCGCATGCCCGTTTTGGCACCACTGCCATGCTGCCGACGGTGATTACCGACAGCATCGAGGTGATGCAACAGGCCGCTGATGCGATAGCCGGGGCCATTGCGGCTAATGAACCGGGCATTATCGGTGTGCATTTTGAAGGGCCGCATTTATCGCTGCCGAAAAAAGGCGTACATCCGCCCCGGCATATCCGCGAGCTCAGTGCGCAGGAGCTGGCATTATACGGTCGTACCGATTTAGGCATTAAACTGGTTACGGTGGCGCCGGAGAACGTAAGCCCGGCCCAGATCAAACAGCTGATCGCGTTAAAGGTGATTGTCTGCCTGGGGCACTCCAACGCGGATGCAGCTACTGTGCAGGCGGCGTTAGACGCCGGTGCCACCGGTTTTACGCATTTATACAACGCTATGTCGCCGTTAACCTCGCGTGAGCCGGGTATGGTTGGCGTGGCACTGGCCGATGCCGACAGCTGGTGCGGCGTGATTTTTGACGGTCATCATATGCACCCACTGGCAGCAAAAGTGGCATTGGCGGCGAAGCCTAAAGGAAAGTTGCTGATTGTCACTGATGCGATGTCACCTGTTGGTACTGAGGCTACAGAGTTTGATTTGTTCGACGGTAAGGTTATTCGACAGGGCAACAAACTGACTGATGCTGAGGGCAGACTGGCCGGCTCGGTGCTGGATATGGCCGGCGCGGTGCGTTATGCCATTGCGTCCCTGAGGGTTGTGCCGGATGAAGCTCTTCGGATGGCCTCGTTGTATCCGGCACAATTTTTAGGTTTGCCTGCAGGCGGCCAAATCAGGGTGGGGGCAGCTGCCGATCTGGTATTGCTGGATAAACACTTTCAGGTGCAGGGTTGCTGGATACAAGGCCAACAGCAGCCTATTGCGGCAAAATAATAATTACATAAAAACGGGGAACCTCATGGATACAACAGCAACACAGGCGCCAACGCGCAGCAGCCTGATCCCGATGGCGATAGTGGCCATCTTATTTTTCGTGCTGGGTTTTGCTACCTGGCTTAACGGCTCGTTAATGCCGTATTTAAAACAAATGCTGCAACTGACGCCGTTGCAGGCCTCCTTAGTGCTGTTTTCATTCTATATTGCAGTAACCTTTACCGCACTGCCCTCGGCCTGGCTTATCCGTAAAGTGGGTTATAAAAATGGTATGGCGCTGGGCATGGCTACCATGATGCTGGCCGGCTTGTTGTATATTCCTGCGGCCCAAACGCAGACTTTTGCGCTGTTTTTGTTAGCGCAGCTGGTAATAGGTGCTGGCCAGACATTGCTACAAACCGCGGTAAACCCTTATGTGGTAAAAATTGGCCCTGAAGAAACCGCCGCCGTGCGCATTAGCATTATGGGCATTTTAAACAAAACCGCTGGCGTCGTTGCCCCTATAGTGTTTACCGCTTTGATGGCGCAAGGGTTTGTCAGCAATAACGACAGCGTACTGACACCAGCGCAAATCGACACCATGGCTGCCAGCCTGGTGTTGCCTTATCTGGGTTTGGCGGCTTTTTTAGGCTTGTTGGCACTGGCGGTAAAATATGCGCCATTGCCTGAGCTGGTAAAAGAAGCTGACAGCAACAACCGCGGCCAGGTTACAGCCGCGCTGGCCCGGCCCAGCCTGGCGCTTGGTGTGTTGGCGCTGTTTGTTTATGTGGCGGTTGAAGTGATTGCCGGTGACACCATTGGCTTATTTGCCTTGTCTTTGGGTGTCGAGCGCTACACGGTGATGACCTCTTACACCATGGCCTGTATGGTGCTGGGTTATGTGCTTGGCATAGTGCTTATTCCCAGAGTGCTGTCGCAGCAGGCAGCACTGGCGGTATCTGCGGTGCTGGGGGTGCTACTTACGCTAGCGATAACGCTGGGTGATACCGGCTCTTATGCTATTGCCAATACGCTGCTGGTGCCCTTTGGTGGCACGGCACTACCCGACACCCTGCTGTATATTGCGGTGCTGGGGCTGGCGAACGCCATCGTCTGGCCAGCGGTGTGGCCGTTGGCACTGTCTGGCCTTGGCGCGTTAACCAGTGTCGGCTCGGCGCTGCTCATTATGGGGATAGCCGGTGGTGCTTTTGGCCCACTGGTCTGGGGTTTGTTAAGTAGCAGCGGTTTAGGGCAGCAAGGTGCTTATATTGTCATGCTGCCGTGCTATCTGTTTATTTTGTTTTACGCGGTAAAAGGCCATAAGCTGACCCGCTGGCGTTAAGCCAGCGCGGTAGTGGCTTAGTTTAGTAGTCGATTGGGTTAAAAGCGGTATTCCCAGGTTACGGCCAGGCTACCGCGTTTAATATTCAGCTCAGGCTGCGGTGACTTGTCAAACACCCGGCCTTCGACACTGAGTAAACCGTTTAGCAATGGCTGACGGTATTCCAGCCTTAACTGCCAGTTGCGCACGGTGTCATTTGGGTTAATAAACTGGCCGCGTAATACACTGGCTGCCCAGCTGTAACCATCAAAGGTCTGATAACGATAGCCAGCGGATAACACCCTGGCATCGGCGCCATAACCACTGCCGATAACCCTGCCGTAGCGGCGATATCCCTGCGGATAAATGTCGCCCTGATAAGCGCAGTTGCCGGCTTGTGCCAGATCATCACAGCGGATATACGTATCCGACCACTCCAGACTTAACGTATGCACGGCGCTTTCACTGCCAAAAAAGCTGCGTACCCCGTACAGTTGTAGTGGTTTGCTGAGTTTGTTGGTGCCGTTATCATCCGCCAATTCAGTATAAAAGCTCAGTGGCCAATCGCCCAGCCGGGTATGAAACGTCAGGTCAAGTGCTGCCATATTGTCGGCGTTGTTATCATCATTAAACAGCAACATGTCGGTAAAGGCACTCAGGCCATTGTCATGGCTATTTTCCAGCGGGTTACCTGTGCTGTCGCCGCCCCACTGGCTAATACGACTCAGCCCCAGCTCCAGCTGTGGTAAGGGCCTGGCACTAAAACGGGCACCGAAATGTTTAATTTGCCGCGGCTGGCTGCTATGTTCACCCTGGCCGATAAAGCTGGTAAAGCTCCAGGGGCCCAGCCAGCTAAACAACACATTATCACTGCCTTGCCAGCTATGCCGACTTAAGCGCAGTGACGGTAGTGGCCGGGCATTATTGCTTATCAGCAAGCTGGTTTGCTGGCCCGGGCCCCACCACTGTGCTTGCTGGTCCAGCGCCAACACCCAGTTACCGGCAATCAGCGCCAGGTAACTGCCATCAAAGGTCAGGCGCTGCTCCTGCCGGTTATCATCCAGCTTGCGGTAATTCAGCTGGGTTTTGGCCGCCCAATTGTCACCCAGATACTCTTTGAACACAGTGGCAGAAGCCTGCTCAAAATAGCTTTCGCCAAAGCTTTGAAACAGTGAAGGATCAGAGCTGGCTTTCAACTTCACCCCGGCAATGTAGTCACGTTGGTTGGCATTAAGCGCCGAGCGCACATGCGCCAGCGCAAAACGCAGCTCGGCAGTGGGCTGCTCGTCAGCGCGTGCCAAATCGGTGGCAATGTTTTTCCACATCAGCGGGTAGGTATTCACCGGACCAGTGATCACGCCGGCCTGTGCCAGCGTTTGCAGCGACTGGCGTAAATAATTGTCCTGAGTGTCTACCCAGGGCGCCGCCCACAGCGATGGGGCGCAGAGCGCCAGACTGAATAGCGACAGTCCCGGTCGCGACAAGCTTAATTTCATAATTTCAGTTTACTTTTTAGCGCGTGTTCAACATGGGCGGGCACAAAACTGGAGATATCGCCGCCGTGGCGGCACACTTCTTTGACCAGTGTCGAAGAGATAAAGGTGTTTTTTTCCGACGGCGTCATAAAAATACTGTCTAGCGCCGGATTAAGTTGCCGGTTCATGCTGGCCAGCTGAAACTCATATTCAAAGTCGGCTACCGCTCTTACGCCGCGGATCAGTACCTGCGCGTGTTGCTGTTCAGCAAATTTCGCCAGCAGGCCAGAGAAACCAATTACCCGCACATTGATAATGCCAGTAAAGGCCTGCTGCGCCAGCGCAACGCGCTCGTCCAGGCTAAACAGTGGCTGTTTGCTGGGGTTGGCAGCCACCCCTACAATAACCTGGTCAAACATACGGGCTGCCCGTTGTACCAAATCGGCATGGCCATTGGTTAGCGGGTCAAAGGTGCCCGGGTAAATTGCATTTATTTTCATTATGTTATTGGTATTCCATTATCAGGTTAGCGCGCTAAAGCGGCCCGACTAGAGTTTTTAGTCAATTTGGCGTTACTATAGCAAATTAATTTCGCCAACTATAAGCCTGTTTCGCAGATGGAAAAAAAACTCAGAACGAAAGACAAAATTCTGCAGGCCAGCATCGAGCTGTTTAATCAGGTGGGAGAGCGCCAGGTCACCACCAACCACATTGCCGCCCATTTGGGTATTAGTCCTGGCAACCTGTATTACCACTTTCGCAATAAGGAAGACATCGTAAGGCACATTTTTAAAGAGTATGCCAAGCTGCTGGAAACCCGTATCAAGCCGCCGTCAGATAAAGCTGAAGCGCTGGATGCACTGGCCTGTTATTTGGATGCGGTGTTTGAACTGATGTGGCGCTTTCACTTTTTTTACGCCAACCTGCCAGATATTTTATCGCGCGATCCGGCGCTGCAACAGGATTATCAGCAGGTGCAGCAGGGCGTGCTGGTGCGGGTGACGGCGGTACTTAAAGCGCTTAAGCAGTCTGGTATTATTGATATTGATGATGAAGACATTACCGATCTGGCCCACAGCATTAAATTACTGGTGACCTTTTGGATCAGCTATTTAAAAACCCAGGCGCCGCAGCAGGCAATCGATCAGGCCAGCGTATATCAGGGCGTGTTAAAGGTGCTGCTATTATTCAAACCCTACGCTACTGCAGAAGCCAAACCACGCATTGCCCGCTTGCAGCAACATTACGAGGCACTGGCAAGCTAACCTTGCTGAAATTGTAGGCTAATCTTTACAGCAGCAGGTCTGAGCAGCGCGTTAGTAAGTGCAAAAGCGCTGCGCCGGCCGGCCATAAGCATTACAATGGCGCCGTTTTTACTATCCTCACCCCCTACACAGGAGGCTTTATGCGCAACAGCGCTTTTCTGCAACATCTACAACAACAACTAGACGATGTCACCGCAGAAGGTTTATACAAAGCAGAACGTATTATTACCTCGCAGCAGCAGGCAGATGTTACCGTTGGCGGCCAGCAGGTACTGAATTTTTGCGCCAATAACTATCTGGGTCTGGCAAACCATCCTGATCTTATCGCTGCTGCCCAGCAAGGCCTTGCCAGCCATGGTTTTGGTGTGGCGTCGGTGCGCTTTATTTGTGGCACTCAGGATATCCATAAACAGCTGGAAGCGAAAATCAGCGCTTTTTTAGGCACTGAAGATACCATTCTGTATTCGTCATGCTTTGATGCTAATGGCGGTTTATTCGAAACTTTACTAGGTGCGGAAGACGCAGTGATTTCCGATGCACTAAACCACGCCTCTATCATTGACGGCGTGCGGTTGTGCAAAGCCAAGCGCTATCGCTATGCCAACAATGATATGGCCGAGCTGGAAGCTCAGTTAAAGCAAGCCGATGCCGATGGTGCCCGCTTTAAGCTGATTGCGACAGACGGCGTATTCTCGATGGACGGTGTAATAGCTGATCTAAAAGCCATTTGTGATTTAGCCGACAAATACAACGCCATGGTGATGGTAGATGACAGCCATGCGGTAGGTTTTGTTGGTAAAAATGGCCGTGGCACCCATGAATATTGCGACGTAATAGATAGAGTGGACATTATTACCGGTACTTTGGGCAAGGCGCTCGGCGGTGCATCCGGTGGTTACACCTCAGGCAAAAAAGAAGTGATCGACTGGCTGCGCCAGCGCTCACGGCCTTATTTGTTCTCTAATTCGCTGGCACCGTCTATCGTAACCGCCTCAATTAAAGTGTTGGATATGTTAGCGCAGGGTGATGCACTACGGGCTAAACTGTGGGACAACGCCAATTATTTCCGCGAAAAAATGTCAGCTGCCGGTTTTACCCTGGCCGGTAAAGACCATGCCATTATTCCGGTGATGTTAGGCGACGCCAAAGTAGCGGCTGAGATGGCTAAACGTATGTTGGCCGAAGGCATTTATGTGGTCGGTTTCTCGTTTCCGGTGGTGCCAAAAGGCCAGGCGCGCATTCGCACCCAGATTTCGGCAGCACACAGCAAAGCACAACTGGATAAGGCGATAGACGCCTTTATCCGCATTGGTAAAGACATGGGCGTGATTGCCTAACGGCGGGGCGTGAAGATGAAAGCATTAGCAAAGTTAAAAGCAGAACCGGGCATTTGGCAAACCGAGGTCGATAAGCCAGAAGTTGGCCCGAACGATGTACTGATCCGCATTAAAAAAACCGCCATTTGCGGCACAGACGTGCACATATACAAATGGGATGAATGGGCGCAAAACACCATTCCGCACGGTATGGTTGTAGGGCATGAATATGTCGGCGTCATTGAAGGCATGGGCTCTGAAGTACGCGGTTTCAAAGTAGGCGACCGGGTGTCGGGCGAGGGCCACATTACCTGTGGCTATTGCCGTAACTGCCGCGCCGGCCGGGTGCATTTATGTCGTAATACTATAGGTGTGGGCGTAAATCGCGCTGGCTCTTTTGCCGAATATCTGGTTATTCCGGCTTATAATGCGTTTAAACTGCCGGACAATATTCCGGATAACATCGCTGCGATTTTCGACCCGTTCGGTAATGCGGTACACACCGCACTGTCGTTTGATTTAGTCGGTGAGGACGTTCTGATCACTGGTGCTGGCCCTATCGGCATTATGGCTGCAGCGGTCGCCCGCCATGTCGGCGCCCGCCATGTGGTGATTACCGATGTAAACCCCTACCGGCTGGAACTGGCGCTGAAAATGGGCGCCACCCGCGCGGTAGATGTTAGTAAGCAAAACTTAAAAGACGTGATGAAAGAGTTGGGTATGACAGAGGGCTTTGACGTCGGCCTGGAGATGTCAGGCGTGCCTGCGGCGTTTCGCAGCATGCTGGATACCATGAACCACGGCGGCAAAATTGCCATGCTGGGTATTCCGCCGTCAGACATGGCGGTAGATTGGAACAAAGTAATCTTTAAAGGCCTGGTTATTAAAGGTATTTATGGTCGCGAGATGTTCGAAACCTGGTACAAAATGGCCAGTTTAATTCAGTCTGGTCTGGATCTAACACCCATGGTCACGCATGAGCTGCCGATGGAGCGTTTTCAGGAAGGTTTCGACATTATGTGTTCAGGTCAGTCTGGTAAAGTGGTTCTTAACTGGTCGTAAATATCCCCATCATAAAAAAAGCGAACTTCGGTTCGCTTTTTTTATGTCTGCTTTTTTTTCAGCGGCAGATGTTTTCTGTGAAAATGTTAATCATTAAATCTTAACCAATTGGTTTTTATGGAAATATTTAGTTGGAGTGTTTTATGCATTGTCCGCCCGGCAAGCCGTAATCTTGCACAATAATAAATAACAACATTCAGAGGTATATCCATGTTGAAGTCGATCTTTTTTGCATTATCCACCCTATTACTTAGCGTACTGCCACTGGCTCCGTCAGCACAGGCTGCGCCTATTATGACACAAGAGTTTCTGTTCGAAGATGGCAGCAGCTTTGGTGTGTTATCCATCGATTTAGACAATATCGATGAGTCTGGCAATGTGTTGGAATGGGAGTTATTTGAACTGTTTGGTCTCACCATCGGTGAAAGCTTCCTGTTCATTGTTGACTATGACCCACTGGACTTAGCTGGCGGTTTTACTTTCTTCAATTTCGACGTAAATGACCTTAGCAATACTTTTGCCTTCCAGGGCTTCTGGGACGCGGAATTTGGCGAAGGCTTTATGGATATTTTCAGCACCGATGGCCAATTCATTGATGCTGGCGGCTTCGTCTTGGGGCGCGCAACCCTGGTGTCTGAACCGGCAACCGTGTTTCTGATGCTAGCCGCGATGGGTGGCTTACTATTACGTCGTCGCGTCTGAAACTACCGATTACGACATGCCAAGTGTCAGCTTTTTTAGCAGCTTCAGTCTGGCGTCTTTACAAGTGTTATTGCCAATAACATTTCAAATACGCTGGATGCAGGCCGAAAACAAGCAAATTGTGCTATCGGGTATGGGCACGAGGGTGTCGAAATTTTATACAGTCAGGGTTGTCGCACCTTTGTCTCTTTACCGGTTAAAAAGGTGCGGCCAAGCAAATATTGCTGAATAAAAAATGCCAACGCATAGCGAACATAACGACCTACTACCGTATCAAGTGTTGAGGTCTGCGCGGCGGCATAAACGGAGAAAACACATGCAATTGAATAACATAATATCCAAAACCGCGGTTGCCGTGGCGATGGCAATAGGCACGGTGAGTGCGCAGCAGGCGAATAGCCCTTATCAGATAAACATTGATGCTGGTCAATTGAGACTGGCCGCTGCGGACACCGCACCTGCACCTTATATTGTGCAAGTGAAAGGTAAGAGCGGTATTGAAAAAGCTCAGGAGCTGGGCGAGCTGTTACCTGCCAGGCAGTCTGTTACCAAAGCGTTGAACCGCTATAATGCCAGCTCTGCCCGGATGCAAAACTACACCAGTTCACTGAAAGCGTTTCATCAACACCTGGCTAATAGTACTGGCGCTGCTGAGGTGATGTATTCATACACGCATACCTTTAACGGTTTTGCCGCCAAATTAACCCCGGCGCAAGCCGAAGCACTGCGTAACCATCCTAATGTTGCTGGTGTCTGGCGCGATGAAGCCCAGCAAATGACGACTTCTAATACGCCGGCGTTTTTAGGCTTAACACAAAGCCCTGATGGCTTGCATACCCTGGGTGTGAAAGGTGAAGATGTCGTTATTGGTGTGGTAGACAGCGGTATTTGGCCTGAACATCCAAGTTTTGCTGATGATGGCTCTTATGCACCGCTACCAGGCTGGGCGGGAAGCTGTGATGTAGGTGAGGACACCGAATTTAGTTGTAACAATAAACTGATTGGTGCGCGTTATTACAAAAACACCTTTGAAAGCGTGTACGACTTACAGCCCGGTGAATTTGTTTCGCCACGCGATGCAGATAACCACGGTACCCATGTTGCATCTACTGCTGGTGGTAACGAAGGCGTAACGGCAGTATTTAATGGTACGCCAGTGGCAACCGTATCGGGCATTGCGCCACGCGCCCGCATTGCTATGTATAAAGCTTGTTGGAATAGCAGTTACGTTAGCCCAGAGGGTGTTGCTGAGCGGGGCTGTTTCTATGGTGATACCATGGCGGCAATTGATCAGGCAGTGGCTGATGGTGTCGACGTCATTAACTATTCGATTGGCGGTAGCTTAACTGATCTGACGACGATGGCGGCGGCAGCTAAGTTACGTGCAGCTCAGGCGGGTGTTTTTGTTGCGGTATCTGCTGGTAACAGCGGCCCGGCGGCAGGCACTGTTGGCACACCAGCGCCGTGGGTAACCACAGTTGCAGCCTCTACTTATAGCGGAACCAGCATTGCCAATGGTATCGAGGTAACAGCTGGGCCATTGCAAGGCACCTATATCGCGGTGGAAGGCGGAACCTCGTTACCGCTAAGCGTTACTGGCGAAATTAGTGCCGATCTCGCGGTTGCTGTGCCATTAGATGCTTGTACACCGCTTAGTAATCCGGCTGAAGTAGCCGGTAAGTTTGTGCTGATTCAGCGTGGTGCCTGTTCATTTGATATTAAACTGGGACAAGCTGAAGCTGCAGGTGCTGCAGGCGTGGTCATGTATAACAATTCAACTGCAGCACCCATCGTCATGGGCGGCACCGGCAGTTTTGGTATTCCGGCAGTTATGACCACTTTAGCTACTGGCAGTGCCTTTAATGCCGAAGTCACCGCAGGCGGTGTGGTGAATATTAAAATGAGTCCATCGGTGTTTGTCGATGATGTGGTTGAGGTGGGTAATCTGATGGCCGGGTTCTCATCACGCGGGCCTAACCTGGCCAGTTTTGATGTGATTAAGCCTGATATTACTGCGCCGGGCGTAAAAATTCTGGCCGGTGCATCTTCACAGCCGATGTTAACGCCCGCCGGTGTGAGTTTCACCTATCTGCAGGGTACTTCAATGTCCAGCCCGCATATCGCAGGTATGGCTGCGCTGGTTAAAGAAAGTCATCCGAACTGGACGCCGGCGATGATTAAATCGGCGCTGATGACCACGGCACGGCAGAATTTAACCAAAGAGAATGGTATTACGCCAGCAGACCCCTTCGATTTTGGTGCCGGCCATGCGGTGCCGAATAAGTCGATTAATCCTGGCTTGACCTATGATATTGAAAACCTGGATTATTTTGCCTTCCTGTGTGGTATTGGCAACGCTAACTTTGTACTTAACACGACTGGCGCTAGCTGTGCACAGTTTGAAGCTGCAGGCTACAACACTGACCCAAGTCAGTTAAACCTGCCATCAATTGCGATTGCTGAGTTAACCGGTGCAGAAACCATAGTACGTCAGGTAACAGACGTATCTGGCAGTGCCTCTGTGTACAGCGCAACGGTGGAAGCGCCGGCAGGTGTCGATGTTGAAGTGATTACTGACGATGGAGGCAATCAAATGTCGGTAGCAGCCAATGGGTCGGCAAGCTACGGCATCAAATTTACGCCGAATGCCAATGCCACTCTTGGTAGCTGGAGCTTTGGTGCTATTACCTGGTCAAATGGGGTACACAGTGTACGCAGTCCGATTGCAATTAAAGTAGAATCACCACAGCTGATTGTAGCGCCTGAGTCTATCGCTGCGAGCGTAAAAGCGAAATCTGGCCGGGTGAGCTTCCCGGTAGAAATGAACTACAGCGGTACCACCAGTGCAGCTATCGTCGGTGTCAGCGCGCCATTCGGCTCTTCCGATGTGGTCGCACAAGATGCCGACAGAAGCTTTGTGTTTAATGAACCAGGCCTTGGCTTCCACGCTTTACTGGTGCCAGCAGGCACTAAAGTTGCGCGTTTTAGCTTGTATGAGGCGTTAGCCTCGGTGCCAGGCGCTGACTTGGATCTTTATGTCTATCGCTGCATTGCATACAGCTGTGCTGCTGTTGGAACATCAGCCGCTGCAGGTGGTAACGAAGTGGTGACCATAATGAATCCAGAGCCAGCCAATAATGGTGCAGCAGGTGATTTCTATCTGGCATTTGTGCATGCCTATGATTTAGGCGGCGCAGCAGAAGCCAGCTACACTATGCCGTTCTGGATAGTGAATGCCAAAGAAGCATCAACCCGCATTGCGGCCAGCCCGCGCGCTATTATGGGACGGTTTAATAATGTGACGGTGACGACCACTAACCTCACTGCAAGCCCGTTCCCTTATTTAGGCGTGGCGATGTTTTATGATGCCGATGGGGTAGAGCAGGACAGTACCTTACTGGAAATTACTGCTAACTAACCTGTGTTAGAAAAGGAGAAGCCCGGCGCTGTTTGCCGGGCTTTTTTATTCTGAGCCTAAACTTTACGCAGTCTGGCCCTGTTCTATACTGAAGTGTCGCGCGAGGATAACAGCAGGCTGGATATTTTTATGTATAGCTTAACAGGCCAGGGCCGGTGTCAGTTTTGCGATATCTCTGGCTGTTAATATTATGGTGCCCCTGGTTGCATGCTGCTGACACAGTCAGGTTGCAGCTGCGTTGGCACCATCAGTTTCAGTTTGCCGGCTATTATATGGCGCTGGAGCAAGGTTATTACCGCGATGCAGGGCTGAATGTGCAGATTATGCCAGGTGCACCAGGTATAGCGGCGCTGGACCAGGTGCTAAAACGTAAGGCCGAGTTTGCCGTATCGGCATCCGGTGCGCTGCTCACTTATCTGCAAGGCCAGCCGGTGGTGGCGCTGGCGGCCATTATGCAAAAATCGCCCAGCGTCTGGTTGGTGCGCGCCGACTCCGGCATTTACACACTGCAGGATCTGGCACAAAAGCGGCTGGAGCTGACACTGTCGCAGGAAAATACCGAGCTGTTGGCGGTATTTGCCAAAGAAGGTATTGATATCGGTAAGCTCAAGCTAAGCAGCTCGTCGATGAAGCTGGACAATTTGCTTAGTGGCCAGTCTGATGCCTTTAATGCTTATCTGTCAAACGAGCCTTATCTGCTCGGGCAAATGGACGTGCCGTACCGGGTAATTCAACCGATCGAATACGGTGTGAACTTTTATCAGGATATTTTGGTTGGCCATGCCGACTGGCTGGCGCAGCACCCTGCCGCTGCCGAGGCCTTTTTGCAAGCCAGCTTACGCGGCTGGCGGTTTGCACTGGATAATATTGACTACACCATAGCGCATATTCACCAGCATTATGCCCCGGACAAAAGCCTCGCACACTTGCAGTACGAAGCCAAAGTGCTGCGCCAGTTAATCATGCCCGATCTGGTGGAAATTGGTCATATGAACGCCGGACGCTGGCAGCAGATTGCAGCTATGTACCAGCAGCTGGGTATGATTGACCAGCTAAAACCGTTGGATGGCTTTATTTATCAGTCTGCGACAGCCGCAGTGGTGGATTACCGTTTGCTGCTGAAATCGGTATTACTGATGCTGTTGTTAATGTCGCTGCTGAGCTTTTTCACCTTACGTTACCGCCGGCTGGCCAGAGCCCTGCAAGCAGAAATTGCCCGTCATGCAGACACCGAACAGCAGCTGATACAGCGTAATCAGGAGCTGCTGCAGCTGGCCAGCACCGATATTTTAACCGGCCTTGCGAACCGGCGGGTGATTATGCAACAGGCCCAGGCTGAAATTCGCCGGGCTAACCGCTATCAGAAAGATTTAGCCGTACTGATGCTGGATATCGATCATTTTAAGAAAGTGAACGATCAATATGGTCATGCTGCCGGTGATAAAGTGCTGGCCGAGTTCGCGGCATTGTGCCAGCGCAATATCCGCGACACCGATTTAGCGGGGCGTTATGGTGGCGAGGAGTTTTTTATTCTGCTGCCAGAGGTCGATTTGCAAACAGCAATAATGTCAGCTGAGCGTTTGCGCATTGCTGTGGCTGAACACCCTTTTACGTTAAGTAGTTGTGAGCAATTGCAGGTAACCTGCAGTATTGGTATTGCCATGTATCTGCCGCAACAGGATAACCTGGACAAATTACTGTTGCGGGCGGATCAGGCGCTGTATCAGGCAAAACATCAGGGGCGCAATCGTTGTGCTGTCATGCATTAGTGACGTTTTTCTGCTGTCAGTAATTTAATTCCAGGCTGTCATATTACTGCAATAAAAATGCAGCAAAATGTCGTCATACACAGTTCGGATAACCGAGGAATTGATATGAAGCTGAATAAACTGTCTAACCTGTTGCTGGCTGCCAGCATGACTTTTGCTGTAACAGGTGTGGCGCAGGCACAAAGCCGTGACACTATCCAAATTGCTGGCTCATCTACCGTGTTGCCATTCTCTTCTATCGTTGCTGAGGAGTTTGGTAATAACTTCGCCCAGTTTCGTACGCCGGTGGTAGGCTCTGGCGGTTCATCTGGCGGCCTGCGCCAGTTCTGCCAGGGTGTGGGGGCTAATACCATAGACGTGGCAAACTCATCACGCAAAATTCGGCCTAATGAAGTTGAAGCCTGTAAAGCCAATGGCGTTCAGGAAATCATTGAAGTGAAAATTGGTTACGACGGCATTGTGTTTGCCTCTCGTACCGATGCTGCGGTATTCAAACTGGAGCCGGTACATGTGTTTTTAGCCCAGGCAGCGCAAGTGCCACAAAATGGCAAAATGGTGGCTAACCCCTACAGCCGTTGGAACCAGATTGACAAAGCTCTGCCCGATCAGGAAATTTTGCTGGCTATTCCGGGCTCTAACCACGGTACCCGTGAAGTTTATGAAGAAAAGGTGGTAGTGCCCGGTTGTGAGACTTTGGCTGAAGTGAAAGCCATGGATAAAGACGCCGGTAAGAAGTTTTGTACTGCCATGCGCACTGACGGCCGTGTCGTAGAAATCGCCGGTGATTACACTGAGACGCTGGCACGTTTAACCGCGCAAAAAGATGCGTTGGGCGTTTTCGGTTTAAGCTTCTATGAGGCCAACCGTGACCGCATTAAGGTCGCCACAGTATCGGGTGTTGAGCCTAACCTGGATACCATCATCTCTGGCGAGTACCCGGTATCACGCCCACTGTATATCTATGTAAAAGGTGCCCATATCGGCGTTATTCCGGGTTTACAGGAATATGCTATGTTCCACGTCAGTGAGGGTATGTCAGGCTTTGGCAGTGTGCTGGAAAGTGCGGGTTTAATTCCGTTGTCAGATGACGAACGCGCTGAAATCAGTGAAAACATTCGGCTGAAAAAATCACTGTAAGCACTATACTAATGCAGTTTGGCAAAGAGAACCTGTAACGGGTTCTCTTTTTTTGCCTATCAGCTGTCATAAAAATGAAATATAAGCCGCTTACACTGCGCAGCTTATTTAGTGCGAAGTTCTGGCTGTTTACGGAGCAATTATGAGTAATCTTTCGTTAATTGTGGTGCTGCTGGTGTTGCTGGCACTGGGCTACCAGCTCGGCATGGTGCGCAGCCGCAAAGTAGCAACAATTAACGCCGATGCGCGCATGCACTCGCGACCACATCATTACGGTATGATGGTGGGTTTATGGGCGGTGTTGCCGGCGTTCTTTATTCTGTTGCTGTGGCTGTGGTTAGCTCCGGCCGTGATCAATTCCATGATGTTGTCTCAGTTGCCCACAGATATCGCCAGTCAGAGCGCAGAGCAATTGCGTGTAGTCAGTCAACGCATTAACAACCTTGCGAGTAATTTTGGCGTGGTCGCTGACGCTGCCGATTGGGAGCTGGCGGCTGCTGAGCATTTAAAGCAGTTAAAAGCGAATAGCGCCACAGTATTAACGGCCTTGATGGCAGTGATAGCCGCCGTGGGTATGCTGATCAGTTTGCTGAAAATCACCCCGCATTTAAAAGCCCGGCATCAGGTAGAGCGCGTGGTAAAAGCCTTACTGGTGCTGTGTTCTACTGTTGCCATACTGACCACCATTGGCATAGTGCTGTCGATGGTAGGTGAAACCTTAAAGTTCTTCAGCTTTATTTCGCCAGCAGAGTTTTTCTTTGGTACCACCTGGAACCCGCGTTTTTCTACTGTTGGCGTCGGTGAACAGGGCGATTTTGGTTTAATACCGCTGTTGTCTGGTACCGTATTAATCGCCGGTATTGCCATGGTGGTGTCTATTCCGCTGGGCTTGATGGTGGCAGTATATCTGGCGGAATATGCACCGCTAAAACTGCGTAACACGGCCAAGCCGGTAATCGAAGTGCTGGCAGGTATTCCAACCATAGTTTACGGCTTTTTTGCTCTGGTTACTGTGGGGCCGTTTTTACGGGATCTGGGTGCCGCGATAGGTTTGGACATTAATGCCACGTCGGCACTTACCGCCGGTGTGGTAATGGGCATTATGATAATCCCGTTTATCTCGTCTTTGTCTGATGACATCATCACCCAGGTGCCGAAATCCATGCGCGATGGCTCGCTTGGCCTTGGCGCCACCAAATCTGAAACCATCTTAAAAGTGGTGCTGCCAGCGGCGTTGCCGGGCATTGTCGGCGCCATTTTGTTAGCGGTTAGCCGGGCAATCGGAGAAACCATGATAGTGGTGCTGGCAGCCGGTAACAGCCCTGCGCTAACGGCCAATCCGTTTGAGGCGGTATCAACTGTTACGGTGACTATTGTTAATCAGTTAACCGGCGACAATGATTTTTCCAGCCCGCAGTCGTTAGTGGCCTTTGCACTGGGTCTAACCCTGTTTGTTATTACCCTGCTGTTAAACGTGATGGCATTGGTGATAGTGCGTAAATACCGTGAGCAATACGAGTAAGTTATGACCATTCTTGCAGAAAACCCGATAAAAACCGTGGTGCACCCCAGCCAGGTGCAGCAAAAGGTAATAGCGTCGCTACATCGCCGCCATCGTAAAGAGGCCTGGTTTCGTCGCACTGGTTTGTTGGCCGTGTTAATCAGCTTGTCGCTGGTTGCTTTGTTATTTATTAATATATTCTCCAAAGGTTTGCCGGCGTTTTGGCAGTCGGCCATTACACTTGAAATCTATTTTGACCCCAAGATCATCAAAATCCCGGCCAAACCGGAACAAGCAGCGGATGAAAGCGATAACGACTTTCGTCAGCGTTATCTGGATTGGCAGACACAGGTCGGCTTTGTTAACTTTAACCGCCTGATCACCGACAGCCTGCAGAAAATACTGCCTGACGCCACTAAGCACCGGCGTGATCTGGGCCGTATTGTTACCTCAGGCGAGCGTTTCGCCCTGCGTGACATGGTGGTAGCCGACCCATCTATTATTGGCCAGACCCGCAGCCTGCATCTGCTTACCGATGCCAACATTGATGTGTGGTTAAAAGGTAATATTGATCGCAACCTGCCGGACGAGCAGCAGCAGTTGAGCCCGAAAATGCGCGAGTGGGTTGATAAACTTGCCGCTGACGGCGTTATTCAAAACCGCTTTAGTCTGGCGCTGTTTATGAACCCTGACTCGCGCAGTTCACTGGCGTCAGCCGGCTTAGCCGGTGCCTTTATGGGATCGTTTTATATGATGCTGGTGGTGATTCTACTGGCAGTACCGATGGGCGTGGCAGCGGCTATTTATTTAGAAGAGTTTGCACCGCGCAATAAGCTGACCGATCTGGTTGAAGTCAACATTAATAACCTGGCGGCGGTACCTTCTATTGTGTTTGGTTTGCTGGGCGCCTCTGTGCTGATTGGCTGGTTTAATCTGCCGATGTCGGCGCCTATTGTCGGCGGTTTAGTGTTGTCGTTAATGACGCTGCCCACAGTAATTATCGCTACCCGCTCTACGTTAAAAGCCATACCGCCATCTATCCGTCAGGCAGCGTTGGGGCTTGGCGCCTCAAAAATGCAGGCAATCTTCCACCATGTGTTGCCACTGGCTATCCCCGGCATTTTAACCGGCGCTATCTTAGGTGTCGCGCAGGCGCTGGGCGAAACTGCGCCACTGCTGTTAATTGGTATGAAGTCTTTTGTGGCGTCCATTCCGGCATCGCCTTTTGAGCAAGCATCAGCCTTGCCGGTACAAATTTACTTGTGGCAGGGTAATGAGCTGCGTAATTTCTTTGAAGCCCGTACCTCAGCCGCCATTATCGTGCTGCTAATGATGATGATAAGCCTGAATGGTCTGGCCATTTGGCTGCGTAAGAAATATGAGAAGCGCTGGTAACAGCGCTTTGCTGAGCCGGCTTTCACACAGTTTAAATTTAGCGAACGGAAAAACAGATGAGTAATTCAGCTGCGGTAAAAATCAGTGCCAAAGATGTCAAAGTGTTTTATGGCGAAAACGAGGCATTGCATGGCATCAGCATGGATGTATACGAAAACGAAGTGATCTCGTTTATCGGCCCATCGGGCTGCGGTAAGTCTACCTTTTTACGCTGTATGAACCGGATGAACGACACCATAGAACATTGTCGGGTAACGGGCAGCATTACGCTGGATGGCCGCGATATTCATGATCCGGCGCTGGACGTAGTGCAACTGCGGGCGCAGGTGGGCATGGTGTTTCAAAAGCCTAACCCGTTTCCGAAATCGATTTACGAAAACATTGCCTATGGCCCGAAATTACATGGCCTGGCCGAGCGTAAAGCCGATTTGGATGACATTGTCGAATCCAGTTTGCGCCGTGCTGGCTTATGGAATGAAGTAAAAGACCGGCTGGATCAGCCAGGCACCGGTTTGTCAGGTGGTCAACAGCAGCGCCTGTGTATCGCCCGAAGCATAGCGGTAAGCCCGGAGGTGATCCTGATGGATGAACCTTGTTCGGCGTTGGACCCTATCGCTACCTCAATCATTGAAGAGCTGATTGATGAGTTAAAACAAAACTTCACTATTGTCATCGTGACACACAACATGCAACAAGCTGCACGGGTGTCAGACAGAACCGCGTTTTTCCATCTGGGTAATTTAATTGAAATTGGTAACACCAATGATGTCTTTACCAACCCGCAGCAAAAACGTACCGAAGATTACATTACCGGCCGCTACGGTTAATACCGGCATAGCAGCGTTAGCAGGAGACAGGCGTTATGCCCAATAACAAGATCGGTGGCCACTATTCGCAGGCCTATGATGACGAATTACGCCAGGCGGTAGAGCGGCTGCTGGCTATGGCTACGTTGGCACAGCAACAGCTTAGCGATGCGATGACGGCTTTTATTAAGGCTGATCGCGCGTTGGCAAAACAAGTAAAGCAGGGCGATCGCACGGTAAATAACTTTGAAGTAGATATTGATGAGCATTGCCTGGATATATTGGCACGGCGTCAGCCGGCGGCGACCGATCTGCGCTTGGTGCTCTCGGTGCTAAAAAGTGTCAATGATATCGAGCGTATCGGCGATTTGGCCAAACGCATCGCCAAAGCCCTGCTAAAAGATGAAAGCGGCAACCGGCCAACAGAGGTTCAACTGGCACAGCTGAATGCCATGGGTGCCAAAGTGCAGCAAATGCTGGTGCGGGCTATCACCGCCTTTGAACAAATGGACGCCGATACTGCCCTTGCTGTGCTGCGTGAAGATAAAGCCATTGATGATGATTACGCCCAGATTATGCAGCATAGCCTGAGCAGCATGATGGACGATGCCAGTCAAATTGGTGTTAGCCTGCAAATTTCTCAGGTGGCCAAAGCGCTGGAGCGGGTGGGCGACCATGCGCGTAATATTTGCCAGCACACTATTTTTCTCTGCAAAGGCCGCAATGTCGCGCATTTAACTGACGATGAACTGCAGCAGGTCGTGCAAAAGCAGCGGGACTAATCTTCTTCGCTGACAAAAAAGGAGCTGCGGCTCCTTTTTTTTTGCCTGCAGACTTAAAACGCTGGCTATCTGCTTAATTTGATTAATACTTCTTCATTAAGGTGCGGTACGTAGTCTAGTTTTTATTGTCATCTTTAAGTCATAAAACTGTCATTGTGTCACGCAAATGTCATATAAGTGACATATGATGCTTGGGTCAAAACTAGAGATTGGGATAGGATTAATCATGAAGACAAATAGCAAAGTTTTAGTTGCCCTAGCCGTTGGCGCTTTCACTGGTAGCGCACTTGCCGAAGTGGAAATCACGCCTCGTGGTAGAATGCATCTGGATGCAGGTATGTACAAAGACGATGTTACGGAAATTGGTAACGGTTTTAATGTGCGTCGTGGGCGTCTTGGTATGCAGGGCAATTTATCGCCTGATTGGCGTTTTGTTATTGAGTATGACTTCGCTGAAGGTGGCGATGCCTCAGCAGCTGATGTAAATATTCGCACTAAACTGGCTGGTGGCAATGTGACTATCGGCCACCAGCGCGTGCCGTTTAGTCTAAACACCCTAACCAGCTCCAACTCCATTACTTTTATGGAGCGCTCAAGCGGCTCTACGGTTATTACCCCTGACCGTAAGTTAGGCGTGCGGTTTGATAAAACCTTCGGTAACTTAACATCAGAATCTATGTTGTTCGGCCGCACCATGAATACAGAGGGCGATGCTGGCAAAGACGACAGTATGGGGCTTGCTCAGCGGATTATTTACCATCCAAAAGTTGATGATGTTCAGTATCATTTTGCCGGTGCTTTCGTGTATCAGGACATGGGTGACTATAACACGCTTAGATTGCGGGACCGTCCTGAGCTACGTATTGACTCTGGTGTGCGTTTAATCGATACCGGTACTCTGGAAGGCATAAATTCCATCAATCGTTTTGGTTTGGAGGCTGCCTTCATTAATGGTGCCTGGTCTGCCGAAGCTGAAGCGATGACACTAAACACTTCGTCAACAGTTGAAGATGTCTCCTTGTCTGGATATCACTTCCAATTAAGTTATGTGTTAACTGGCGAGAGCCGTTCTTACAAGAATGGTTTGTTTAGCGGCGTTAAACCATCAAAAGAGTCAGGCGCTATTGAGGTTGCTGCACGGTACTCTGTCACCGATTTGAATGACGGTACTGTTTTTGGTGGTGAGCAGAAAAATCTTACATTGGGCGTTAACTATTACTTGTTAAATAACCTTCGGTTTATGGGCAACATTGTGTTTAGCGATATTGATACACCGTCAGGGGTAACCGAGGAGCCTATTGGCTTTGGGGTTCGGGCTCAGTACCATTTCTAACATAGATTAAACCCGGTTTACCGGGTTTTTTTTCATCCGTAGTGCTGTAGTCAGCGTATTTCACGCATTAATTAGTGTGATCTTGTTATCGGGTTAAATTGATATGTACCGAAATCGTTTGCTCTTATCATTTGGTTTGCTGGTTATGTTCTGTATTGTTCAGGCCGTAGCCGCATTTTGGACATCAGGGATAGCCGCCTATCATGTTGAGCGAGGTAGGGTATCTAATCAGATGCTGGCCGAATTTATCGCGCTAGGTGCCGACAAACAACGACTGAAGGTTTGGCTAGCGCAGTATTTGTTAACCAATGACGCGCCATTGAGTGAGCGGGATAGATTGTTGGTGCAGATGGAGCACATTCTCAGTAACTTACAGTCGCTGCTGGTGAACGATCAGCTGCTATCAGATGATGAACAGGATTATCAGGAAGTAAATCGTCAGGTAAGGGCGCTCTCCATTCTTGAAACCAACATTTTTGCGCTAAAGCGCAGTTTGTTGGACAAGGAATCGATAACGCTTAGTGAAGCAGAGATTTGGCGACTTCTAATACAAACGTTCGATAAGCTAGAGGGGCTTGATTTAAAAAGCCTAATTGCAGAGGCGATCGAACTTCAACGGCAGCGTGCATCAAAAGCTGAATCAGCAGCGGTCGATGCATTGTCAAAGGTTAGAACAATAGTATTGTCCTTAGCCGTATTCGGTAGCATAACTGCGGTGTTGTTGGCTGTACTTTTGCTGCGGGCACTATATTCCCCTATTACCCGTTTGCTGGAGGGAACGTCAGCGGTGGCGTCAGGTAATTTTACCCACCGTATCGCTGAGTTAGACGATAAAGAATTTAGAAACGTTGCGACGAGTTTCAATACCATGTCTGCAGCTTTGGAAGAGGCACGCCAAGCTGAGTTACGTCATACGCTTGAAATAGAGCAAGAGGTATCGTCGCGCACGGCACAGCTTAAACACGCGCTTGAACAGCTTAAGCAGGCCGAAGCACAACAAAAACAATTTTTTGCTGATGTCAGTCATGAGCTACGCACCCCAGCTACGGCTATACGGGGAGAGGCCGAAATTGGGCTTAGAGGAAAAGATAAAACAGCTGAAGAATACAAAGAAACGTTAAAACGTATTTTGGATGCCAGTGCTGCGCTTTCGGGAAGGATAGATGATTTGTTACTACTCATTCGTGGTGAGAACAGTATGGCATTGCTTGATGTGCAGTCAGTGCCACTGGTTGAAGTCGCAACAGAGTTAGTCAGCAAAGCGCAAAGAGAGGCTAAGGTACAGGGTCGGGAGCTTAGATTACATTTCGACGATGCTATCGAAATGTCTGAGCACTGCATCAGGGTTGATATGGGTAAGTTGTTACAAGCTTGGCAAATATTGTTCGATAACGCTGTGCGTTACTCGCCGGCAACTACTGCACTGGATATGGTGGTAAGCATTAGTGATAACCAGTTCGAGGTTAGCATCACAGACTATGGCATTGGTATCGCGGATTATGAGCTAAATAGCGTTTTTGATCGTTACTATCGTGGTGACAATGCCCGAAAGATCAGGCCAGATGGTTTAGGTATCGGTTTGTCATTAGCAAAATACCTGATAGAGCAGCATCGCGGTTTTATTCAGCTAAAAAGTCGTTTACACCAGGGTACAACTGTCATGTTTAGAATTGGCTTAGAGGGTTTTCTGCCATGAGTATCGTAATTATTGAAGATGATCTGCGTGTGTCCGGTTTCCTTGAGCGTGGCCTAAAAAGCGAAGGTTTTCTTGTTCAATGTTGCTCAGACGGTAAAGACGCTGTCGATTTGGTGCTTCAAGTTCAGCCTGCTCTGATCATTCTTGACAGAATGTTGCCAAATATTGATGGCATTGAGCTGTGCTCGCGAATGCGGGCAAAAGGTATTACAGCAAAAATTCTGATGTTATCTGCCTTAAATGAAGTACCCGACAGAGTATTGGGTTTAAATCGTGGAGCTGATGATTACCTTGGAAAGCCCTTTGCTTTTGAGGAGCTGCTTGCGCGTATTCAGGCATTATTAAAACGCAACAGTGCTCCAAGCGCAGAGCAGCTGATTAAACTGGGTGAACTGGAATATGACAAGTCGGCCTTACAGGTTAACAGGGCGGGCGTTGCTATAAAGCTGACAGCTAAAGAGCTACAAGTACTCGATTTGCTATTGTCTCAACCTGGAAAAGTCTTTAGTCGTGAGCGAATTTTAGCCAATGTGTGGGGAATGAATACAGATCCGTTAACTAACGTAGTCGATGTTTACGTCAGGCGGTTAAGAAGAAAAATTGATGATGATTTTAACGCTAAGTATATTCAAACGTTTCGTGGCATAGGCTACAGCATATCTGCTGATGCTATGCAGGTGTCTTAAATGGCGAAGCTGTCATGTTCTGTTCATGTTTATTAGCAGCTATTGTTAATCTCTCCGTCAGGATTAGTTATGCCCCGATGAGTCATTATTACCTCGCTGATTAATAAAGTGAGGTGTTTATGAAACTAGCTCTGAATAAAGTAACATTATGTGCGGCGGCAGTGTTGTTCTCGTCTGCTGCTTTTGCTGAAAAAGTTGTTAATAACACTATTACGCTGGCAGAAGTCAAAGCCGCCCAACAAGCTTGGGGTGAGGCACTGATAAATATCAGTAACACGCACGAGCAAAAAGGTGCTGCGGCTGCTAAGGCAGTAGCAAAGCAAGTACTGGATGCTGCTTATGGTTATAACATGGGCGCAGTGTTGTTTAAGCCGACTCTGGCTAACGGCGAGCAAACCTTTCGCACCACCTACGATGGCGCCTTGTCATACTTTGTAGCAGGCGACAAAAACTTTGCCCAAGATGGTGGCTTCGCCTTAAAGGGTTGGAAGAAATATGAATATGAAAACGCAGGGGTTTACTTAAATGGCGACCTTGCACTGACCATGGGGCATGTTCATGTCACTGACAAGTCAGGCAAAACCACCACTGTTGATAAGACCTGGGGCTTTAAAAAGGACGCAGAAGGTAAGCTTCGTATAGTTCTCCATCACTCGTCATTGCCTTACGCGGCAAACTGACTGGTATCCCCCTTCGTTTGAAGGGGGATTTTTTTAACGATAGGGGAATGCTATGCAAATGTTCAAGTTTAAAAAAATTATCGTAGGTGCTTTAGGTTTGAGTTGCTTCAGCGCTATGGCGCAGTGGTCAATCAATGTTGGTCCTATCACAGTAGCGCCGGAAGAGAGCAGTGGCAATTTGAACGTAGTTGAACAGGTTGCTCAGCTGCCTGATGGGTCTACACGCGTTGCCGTGAATGACAATACGCAGCTTGGTATTGTCCTTGATTATGCCTTCAATGATTATTGGTCTGCCAGTGTGGTAGCTGCTACACCATTTAGTCACAGAGCCAGGGTGTCAGGCTCTGCTATTGATGGCTTAGCAATAGGTGAAACAAAACACTTACCACCCACAGTGTTTGCCCGTTATTACCCACTAAAATCTAGCTCAGACTTTGCGCCCTTTATCGGTGTCGGCGCCAACTACACGCACTTTTTTAGCGAAAAGGCCTCAGACGATTTAAAGCAGGCTTTGATTGGTTTGGGCGTTGCAACTGCTCAGGACAGTGTCGGGTTAAACCTTGATGGCAGTTTTGGCCTGGCTTATCAAGCGGGCTTTGACTGGCGGCTAAACAGTAATTGGGGTGTACATGCAATGCTAAGTAAAATTGACATTGATACCGATGCAGACGTTCGTTTAAATGGCACAAGCATCCAAAGTGTCAACATTCAAATCGATCCAATTGTTAGTATGTTTGGTGTAAAGTACTACTTCTAACATCGTGTTGAATGGGCTTATCTAACCAGATGTAACGATGAAGCTGAAGTGAGTCAAGCCTGGATTATAGTTTGAATAAAAAGGCCCCTTACGGGGCCTTTTACGTTAGTATTTATACGAGAAACTTAAGCTATAGCTTTGGCCTTCAACACGTTTTTGCAGAATTTCGCCTTGTTGCAAAATTTCTACGTCTTCATCCAACAGGTTTTTTAGCCCTAATTTCACCGTCATGCTCTCGGTGGGAGTATAGCTGTAGGTAAAGTCCAGCGAGTTAAACGGTTGCTCGAAAGCGTCGTCTTTATCATTCACGCCGGCAAACGCAATACGCTTACCAAATACGTTGTAGGTCAGGGTAGCGTTGTGCTGGTTGTTATCTGAGTCAAAGCCCAGCTGCAGGTTAGCCACGTACTTAGAGTGGCCGCTTAAGCCACGTTTAAGATTGGTTAAATCTGCGCCCGGGAAGGGCTGAATGGTAATTTCAGACTCACTGACGGTCAGGTTACCGGCAACGAAGAAGTTATTCAGCCATTGACCGGCGTCGCCGCCAAACATGTCTAACTGTTGTAAAAACTCAGCTTCAGCGCCATACACTTCGCCGCTTTGCGCGTTACGGAACGACATTAGCAGGTTGCCATCAGAGCCTGATAACTCGATTGCTTCAATCGGATTGTCTAAGTCTTTATAGAACAGGCCAATACTGTAGTTACTGGTATCAAAGTACCACTCTAACCGCACATCAGCACTATTGATGTCGGTACTTTTCAGGCCGGCAAAACCGGTTACTTTAAAGTCGGTCAGTGGGTCAACATAGAGTACCGGAGTTACTTCACGCAGGTCAGGCCGCACTACGGTTTTACTGTAACCAAAACGCGCCTGTAAATCGTCATTAATAAACCAGGTCAGTGATAATGCCGGGTAGAAGCCATCTTCTAACAACACCGAATCGGTCAGGTTACCGCTGATATCGCCATCCGCCCCAATCGGCAGCGAGATTTGTTTAAAATCTTCATAGCGCACACCCAGATTTAAGCGGAACTTATAATCGTAGTTCAGCTCCAGCGCACCATAGCCGGCGTCAATCATTTGCGCAGCCAGGTAATCGTCGGCCTGTGTTGTTACGTTAGAAATTTTAAAGCCGTTATCCGGGTTTAAAATGTTGTCGTCAGAGAATATCTCAGAGAAGCTGCCAGAGAGCTGCTGCAAGCTATAACCTACGGTATCAAAGTTAAAACGGTCGGTTTGGGCGTTGCGGCTGCGTTCAAAATAACTGTAACCACCGCTTAGCGTCATCTCGGCTTTACCCAGGGTCAGTGGGAGCTTAGCGTTCCAACTGAAGTTTTCGGTGTTATCTTTCATATCACCAAAACTGTAATTGACGGCGTTCTGGTTACGGCGCAAAAACGAAAACACTGAGCCATCGGCCTGGGTTTCATTTAAGCGGCGATATTCTACCTCGCCCGGGGCATAGCGGCGGGCTTTGGCATCGGTATATTGCCAATCCAGCGCTAAATCCATCAGGTAAGGGAAGTTATGCCGGCCACGCAGCTGGTTGCTCAACATGCTGCGCTCTTCATATAAAATGCTGGTATCGGTGTTAGAACGGTTAGCTTCGTTGATGGTTTCGATACTGTCACCGTTCTTAATTTTTATCTCATCTTTGGTATCGCGTAGATAAATAGTGGCAGTCTCCAGCCGGTGATCTACGCCAAGCTCTAAGCCGAAATTCAACATGCCAGACAGCTTAACCTGATGCTCGGTGCCTTTAATGTCGTCATAACGGTTTAGCGGTAGCAAATTATCACCCGATACCGAGTAATAACGTTCCTGCTCTTCAATATTTTGCGTCGCGCGGTCATAACTGATACCACTCATGACGCCAAATACGACGTTTTTCGCCAAATCAAAGCGCGAACCAAAAGACACACTGCCATCAAAATCAGGCTTTACGCTGGTACGCTCAACATCAATATCACGGTTGAACGCGGTGCCAAGCTCACGCACTATGGTTTCAGCCTGAGCCAGGTTAGTGGCATTAATACCGCCTAAGGCTTCGGCAATATTTACCGGAGTCAGGGTGCCATATTGGGCTTGTGCTGCAGACAAAGCTGGCGATATGCCACGCAAGCCATCGTCTTTGCCACGCCAGTCATCACTGCCACCCGCATAGCTGAAGCCGTCGTCACTGTTCAGGCTGTTGTAGCCGGTGCCAACAGAGGCGTTAAAGGTGGCTTGTAACGGAATTGCTGTGGTGCGGATATTAACATTACCACCGCCAAAGGCGGCTGGCAGCTCGGGCGAATAGGCTTTTTGCACTACCAGGCTTTCAATAATGCCGGCCGGGAACATATCCAGCGGTATTACGTTACGCGTTGGGTCCGGGCTTGGCACCTGAGCACCATTAAGCAGGGTGCTGGAGTAACGTTCACCCAAACCCCGCACATAAATAAACTTGTCTTTTACCAGCGTTAAACCGGTTACCCGACGCAGCGCAGTAGCAGCGTTGCTATCGCCGGCGCGGGAGATTTGCTCCATACCCAATAGTTCGGCGACGTACGGTTGCTCGCGGCGTTCTGCCGCAGCAGAGGCTGCTGAGCTCATCAGGCGGCCTGAAACAGAAATACGTTCAACATCTTCTTCAGCAGTTGCCGGTTGCGTCTGGTTATCTTGCGCCAGGGCGTTTAATGAAACCAGGGCGGTTGCTGTGCTTAGCGCCAGCAGCACACTGCGGCCAACACGACTGAAATTAAACTTTTGCATGCTGCTCATCTGAACTTTGTCCTATCAGCGTTTAGGGTTACAACGTGCCTGCACAAACAAAAAATTTATCGGTGCAATGCAGTGGAATAAAAAAACACTGCCAGGCAAAACCCGGCAGTGTTTATTGCTGTTAGTCGTCTAAGCCAACCGTCCAGCCAGCAGTCCAGTCATTTGCTGCTTCAACCGCACCGATGAAGTCGACGGCTTCAAAGAAGCTGTCTACTGCAGTCATGTCTTTTGGTGCAGTAGCGTCGATAGTGAAGACACCATCCAGCACCGCAGCCTGATTAGCCGCTACGCTGTTGCCTGTCTGGCCAAGGAACCATTGCTCTGTAGTGGTGCCGTTACCCAAATCACCGGTGAATGGCTCTGCACAAGCGATAACAGAGTGCGTCATTTCCAATGAGCCATCGATAGCAAAGGCTTTAGTTTCTGTGGATGCCAACTCTAAACATTCGCCCATACCGGCCGGGCCAGTGATAACAAAGTTATGCAACTTGGCATTGGTGCCGGCACGCAGCAGTACGCCCTCAGAGTCATCATCGCCATCGAAGTTGTTACCGATAATGGTCATGTTGGCAACGATAGGGTTAGATACCGGAGTGGCAGTCAGGTTGTCTGCCTGGTTATCCGCTTCAATGCCACGGTTAGCTTTAGCGTCATCAGCAGCGTGTTTTACCAGTACAAACTGCAGCTTACCGCGATAGCCGTCAGCCCAGTCTACCGAGTCATCGCCGTTAGAGGTCAGTACCACGTTCTTACAATTAACGGCGCCACCGAAAAACTCAACGCCATCATCAACGTTCTGGTGCACCTGAATGTTGCTGCACTGAGTGCCAGAGCCCACGCCAGCAAAGGTAATACCGTTTAACTCGTTATCCGGGATAACTTCAAAACCGGCATGTTTTACTACCACGTAATTTAACCGGCCACTGTTATCTTCCCAATCATCACCGCCGTAAGGGCCGGCTTCGCCTTCTGCCTGAATTTCACAGCTGGCCAAATCAGCCTGATCACACTTGGTACTTGGCGCGTTACCCAGTAATACTAAACCACCCCATTGGCCGGCTGCTGTCGGCGAGCCAATCACATCTTGCACTGACGTCATTACGATAGGGTTGGTGGCGGTACCGTTGGCATCAATTTTTGAGCCGCGGGTAATTACCAGGAAGTCGGCCCCCGATTTACCATAAATACGTACGCCTGGCTGAATGGTTAGAGTAGCGGCGGTGGTGTTATCTACACCTACGCGTACCCGACCATTTAGCACATAGTCAGCACCAGCAGCCAGCGTAATGTTAGAGGTAATGTCACCGGATAACTGACAGTTTAACCGGCCCGACAAGCTATTTACTTCAGTGGTGCCTGCAGGGCAAGTACCCAAATCATCTTCGTCGTGCAGGCCAATGGTCCAGCCTACAGTCCAGTCGGTTTCGCCATCAAAAGCACCTATATAGTCAACATCATCAAACCAAGGGTCGACGTTATTGGCAACGTTATAGCCATTGCCGATTGCTGGTGAGTTAGGTGCCGGAATGTAGCCGCCAAGCAAGGCATCACCAACGATATTGCCTGGTTGAGCGTTAAACCAGGCTGCAGCATCAAAGAGAACATTGTTATTGTCATCTTTTTCATCTTCAAACGGCGTTGCACAGTCGATAATAGAGTTGCGGAAAATAATGTCGCCATTATTTGCATTGGCAACGGATTCAGCACTGTCAATTTCAAAACATTCACCCATACCCGCCGGGCCGGTGACAATAACATTGTACAGGGCGCCAGCAGTGCCTGCGCGCAGTAAAATGCCCTCTGAGTCATCTTCACCATCAAAGTTGTTACCAATAATGGTCATATTGGCGATAGTTGGGTTAGATACCGGCTCGGCAGTTAAGTTATCAGACTGGTTATCCGCCTCAATACCGCGGTTGGCTTTGGTATCATTCGGGTTGTGGCGGATAAGCACGTGCTGCATACGTCCTTGCCAGCCGTCCGCCCAGTCCAATGAGTCATCACGGTTACCGGTTAACACCACGTATTTTGCATCAACCGTACCGCCGAAGAACTCTACGCCGTCATCCAGGTTATTATGCACCTGGATATATTCCACTTCGGTGCCACGGCCAACGCCAGCAAAGGTGATGCCGTTTAATTCGTTGTCCGGAATAACTTCAAAGCCAGCGTAGCGCACCTGCACATACTTTAACGCACCACTATCATCTTCAGGGTCAGCACCACCATAAGGACCGGCCTCACCTTCGGCTTCTATCTGGCAATTCTCTAAAGCAGCTTGATCGCATTTAGTAGTAGGTGCATTACCGAGCAATACCAAACCACCCCATTCTGCGGTGGACTCTTCATCTGACAGGCCCAGCATATCGTTTACTGAGGTCATGATAATGGGCGCGTTTGCAGTGCCCACAGCCTGAATTTTCGAGCCACGCGCAACTACCAGGTAGTCAGCACCACTTTTACCAAATAGGGTGGTGCCCGGCTCAATCGTCAGCGTGGCACTGTCAGCATTGTCATTGCCTACGGTAACTTTACCGCTTAATGACCAGGCGATATCGGCTGTTAAACGGGTATCGCTGGTAATAGCGCCGCTAATTTCGCACACCGTTTTGTTTACACCTGCCAGGCTTTGGCCTTCAGTAGCAAAAGCTGGGCAATCACTGGTTGCCGGCGGTGGATTACTGCCACCATTATTACCACCTGTATCGTTGCCGCCCGCGTTAACCACTAAGTCGCCGCCACAACCCGCCAGCATAAGTGCTGATGCGATAGCGCTCAGTTTAATCAGTTTGCCTAAAGCCATTACCTTATCTCCGTTGTGTTATTTGGGGTATTGCCAAAAAAGTTGCAGGCACCCTACACAAGCGAAGTGACGCTTTTATTACATTAATGCGTCGCTGATGTGACGCTATGCTCAAGTCTTACTCAATGCGGTTTTTGCTTGAGGTTGTCAAAAAAAATTCATCTGACTGTCATGATTTGAGTGTTGCTAAAATGTTTTTATTCTGTGTCCCGTGTAAACGATGAGGGTGATGTAGCAAACTGTCCGGACACAAAGCGGATTAACCTTTAGTTTTCATAAAAATGTCATAAACTGCAGCAATACTATGCGGCATAACGAGTTACAACAGTCCGGCTTCGGGTCGGTTAACAGTGTTCAGTAAACAGAGTGTGGTGGACCCTATGGCAAGAAAGATCCTGGTGGTGGAAGATGAAGCCCCAATCCGCGATATGTTGTGTTTTGTGCTGGAGCAAAATGGCTATCAGGCCGCAACGGCAGAGGATTACGACTCTGCCATTAATGCGTTGGTTGAGCCTTACCCGGACTTAGTGCTGCTGGACTGGATGCTACCCGGTGGCAGTGGCATTCAAATTGCTAAGAAAATGAAGCAACACGAGCTTACCCGCAGCATTCCCATCATTATGATCACCGCCCGTGGTGAGGAAGAAGACAAAGTACGCGGCCTGGAAGTAGGCGCTGATGACTATGTCACCAAGCCGTTCTCACCCAAAGAGCTGATGGCGCGCATTAAAGCGGTGATCCGCCGGGTGGCGCCGACCAGTTTGGACGAAGTGATAGAAGTGCAGGGCTTAAAGCTGGATCCGGTGTCACACCGGGTGATGGCGCAGGACACGCCACTGGATATGGGCCCAACCGAGTTTCGCTTATTACACTTTTTTATGACCCACCCGGAGCGGGTGTACAGCCGCGAGCAGCTGCTGGATCATGTCTGGGGCACCAATGTTTATGTGGAAGACCGCACTGTCGATGTACATATCCGCCGCTTACGTAAGGCGATTTCTATCGCCGGTCATGATAGATTAGTGCAAACCGTGCGGGGCTCAGGCTACCGCTTCTCTGCCAAATAAAGGTAATCACTGTCGCTATGCGCCAACTGCTGTCGAAAAGGAAGGTGTACACCAAGCTTTTCTTTTTCTTTTGTTTTATTGCACTGGTTGGCCTTATTTCAAATAGCCTGCTGCTGGCGCTGCTGATTTTTACCGTAGCGCTGCTGCTGTGGCATTACCATCATTTGTTTTTAATGGATAAATGGCTGTGGCGCGATCGTAAGCTGTCACCGCCCATCAGTGAGGGGCTTTGGGGCCATTTATTCGAAGGAATTTATTATCTGCAGCGGCGCGACCGGCGTAAAAGACGTGAGCTGCGCAATGTGGTACGTCGCTTTCGTGACGGCGCCGAAGCACTGCCAGAGGCGGTGGTCGTGCTGCGCGATGACTGGAGCATTATCTGGTGCAATCAGCTGGCGCAAATATTAGTGGGGTTGCATTGGCCGGCCGATGAAGGGCAGCGGCTGGACAACCTTATTCGCCACCCCGACTTTCTGCAGTATTTAAAGGCCGCAAAATTCGACCAGCCGCTAGAGCTGACGTCGCCGGTAAATGATGCGCTGACGCTTGAATTTAACATTATGCCTTATGGCATAGAGCAGTATTTGCTCATTGTGCGCGATATTACCCAGCTAAAGCAGCTGGAGCAAATCCGCAAAGACTTCGTGGCTAACGTGTCACACGAGCTGCGCACGCCGCTCACTGTGCTGCAGGGTTATCTTGAAGTGATGGACGATGAACATCTGCCGGATAAAGCCATGTGGAAAAAGGCGCATAACGTGATGCTGGACCAAACCAAACGCATGGATGCGCTGGTGCAGCAACTGTTAACCTTGTCGCGCATTGAAGCTTCGGCCCGGGTACAGTTTGATGCTGAAGTAGACGTACCCGCTATGTTAGTGCAGCTGGAGCAGGAAGCGCAAACCGTTAACAGGGATAAACAGCATACTTTGGTGTTTGATATTGACCCGGCGTTAAAGGTGACGGGTGTCACCGAAGAGCTGCGCAGTGCCTTTTCTAACCTGGTGATTAACGCCATTAAATATACTCAGGATGGCGGCCATATTCAGGTTAGCTGGCAGCGGCAGCACTTAAAAGCGGTATTCTCAGTTAACGACAATGGCCCAGGCATAGCGCCGCAGCATGTGAAACGCTTAACCGAGCGGTTTTACCGGGTAGATGAAGCCCGCGCCCGTAATACTGGCGGCACCGGTTTGGGCTTAGCGATTGTAAAGCACGTTTTATCACGCCATAACAGCCGCTTAATGATCTTCAGCGAGCCCGGCAAGGGAAGCAGTTTTTCCTTTACCCTACCCGCGGAGCTGGTACTGGCTCCGCGCAAAAAACGCCAGTGACATTCTTGTACGGCACCATATTAGATACAACGCACCTAAGTTTTGCCGACCTTTAGTTGCTAAATTGAGGTTAAAGTTATCTGTTGTTTGCTGTTCGGGTGCCTTATTTTAGATAAGATGTTATCTTGCTGGTTTTATTGGCGTTTCTTACTTGGTTGACCATACTTGTTGCGGACAGATGCCAGTTGGCACTCTGTACTTAGCAAAATAGTAACTCAGGCCATTGTGGATAACCAGGGACTCTTCGGGACACCATCAGCGGTAGATACCACAGCGCTGTCAGTTGACGCACTGCATCAGGGGTTTTGCCTGGGCGACGTGAAGGTATTGCCGGCACAAGGTTTTGTTGTGGTGGCTGGTGAGCACCGGCACGTGTCTGCCAAGGCGCTGGAATTATTGTTGCAACTGGCGTTGCAGGCGCAGACCATCGTTAGCCAACAGCAGTTGCTGAGCGCAGTGTGGGGCGATGCCGATGCCGCCAAAGTTAATCTGAGCCATGCTGTCAGCGAATTGCGTCATGTGCTTGGCGATCATAAAAGCTGCCCGGTTTATATCCAGACGTTACCGCGGCGGGGCTACCGCTTAATAACAGCGGTTACACCTTTGACCAACGTATCACCGCAGATGCCATTAATAGAGCGGCGTGGCCGTGGTAATGGCGTCAAGCAACGCTCCTGGTTAATGTCTTTATTCCGCGGCAGCCGTTTGTTTAGCGTCAGCGTGGCATTTTTAGTCAGTGTCTGGCTGTTTATTCAGGTGATGGCCATTACCTTTCCATTGATGAATATTTCCGCTACCGGCATGAAGCTGACATTGCTGCTGATTATTATTGTATTTCCGGCAGTACTACTGGTGACTTGGGTCAGTGATTTACGTGAACGTAAAAAGCGTCTGGCGCAATCAGACAATCCACATAAGCAGCAGTACTGGCGCCGTCAGTTATTGATTGAACTTGGATTTTTACTGCTGTCTTTTACTGCCGTGGCGCTGCTGGCGCATTCGGTAAAGCGGGCCATTGATGCCGACACCAGCGATAGCACGCTTGTTGCTAAGTTGACTGATACGTCGCCAATACCTAATGCGGTAGCGGTATTGCCATTTCAGGTGGCTCCTGGCAGTAATATTGAAGATTATCTGTTAGCCGGCATCCGCCAGGAGCTGCTGTATTCCCTCAGCCAACTAAACCGGTTTCCGGTGCTGGCAGACCGGGCGATGCTGGCCGATATCAGTACCCTGGACTATCAGCAACTGGCCGCGCAGCTGCGGGTCGAGTATCTGCTTGAGGGCCGTCTGAGTGCAGACAACTCACAATTGCAGCTTGAAGTGTCGGTGATTGAAGCTGCAACAGGCGTCAGACGCTGGTCTAACCGGCTCAACTACAGCCGCCAGGCGCTGCCCGCATTACAACAGGATCTGCACCGGCAGGTACAGAATGCCTTGGCGCTAATGCTACCCGGCGACAGTGACAGTGAGCACAGCGGCGAATACCGTATTACTGAAAGTTTTACCGCTTTTGATGCCTATATGCAGGCACAGCAACGGTTAAAGAAATTTGACGATATGGCCAGCTTAGATCAGGCAGAACAGTTTTTGTTGCTGGCGTTAAAAGCCGATCCTGAGTTCGCGATGGCATCTGCCGGCCTATGCAAAGTGCATCTGGATAAATATATGGTCAGCCGCAGTGTTGAGGAATTTGAGCTGGCCCGTCAGGCCTGTCAGCATGCCGCAGGGCTACCGGTGAATCAGGCACAGGTTGCCACTATACTCGGCGACTTGTACCGCGTGAGCGGGCAGTACGATGAGGCCATGGCCCGCTATGAGCAGGCGCTGCAAGTGAATCCGCGCTGGGTTGATGCGCTGAGTGGTAAAGCCTTGGTACTCAGTGCCAGCGGCAACAAGCCACAGGCTGAACAGCAGTTTAAACTGGCAATAGAGCTGGAGCCCGGCTATTGGCATAACTACATGCTGTATGGTGGTTTTTTGTATGAAACCGGCCAGTTTAGCCTGGCTGCACGTCATTTTGAGCGGGCAGCACAATTAAAACCTGGCAGCACTGATGTACTTAACAGTCTGGCGGCAGCCTGGTTTTTCAGTGGCCAGTTTAGTCAGGCGATAACGGCCTGGCAGCAGGTAGTGGATTTATCACCTGCTGCGTTGTCATTTTCTAATCTGGGCACGGCATATTACTTTCATGGTGACTATGTCAAAGCAGAACAACTTTACCGGCAGGCACTGAGCAACAGCAGTGATGATTACACTATCTGGACCAATTTAGCCGATGTGCTTGACGTACAAATTGAGCGTCAGCAAGAGGCATTGCCACTGTATGAAAAAGCATTACAGCTGGCTCAGCGTAATCTGGCAGTAGATGCGCAGGCGCCGTCACTGTTGTCTCAAATCAGCCGCTTGCAATCGGAATTGCAGCGCTGCGAGGCGGCATTACAAAACGAGCAACGCTTGCAGGCGGCCAATCAAACCGACTTTTACCTGTTTTATGATCTGGCGATTGCCAGTTTTAACTGCCAGCGACCAGAACATGCCGGCGCCTATGTCAATAAGGCGATTCAGTTGGGCTATCCGGCGCAACTGATAGCCGCCGATCCGAAGATCCCCTATGCCAGGCAGTGGGCAGATGCCATTGCAGAAAATCAGTAGTTTAATCAACGTTAAAAAAGGAGTTTTACCATGAGAATGTGTTTATTGATGCTGTGTGTATGTTCGTTTGGCCAAAGCTGGGCGGCTGACAAAGATCAGGCGTTAACAATAGTGTCGGAGCTGGTAGCAGGAAAAACCTGCATTAAAGAGATACTGCCGCCGGCTGACGACAACTGCAAGCAAGCGGATGGCGGTCGCGATAAATGTAATGGCGTAACAAATTGCGTCTGCGGTAAACCAGATAAGCATATAGAGTGGCACAGTGCAGATATTAGCCAGTACAGCGTGTATTTTTATACTGACTCACCATTTAAAGACAATTGTAAGTTAACCGCCAACAACAATGGCAAATTAAAATGCCGCATCCGGCGCGATGCAGATGGCAGCTATGATTATGGTATTAAAGTGGCCGGTTGTGCCGATTTTGACCCCAGGATCATAATCAAACAAAACTGACATTTGGCACAGAAGCTTTGAGATGGCTAATGTGGCGGTGCGTTTTGAGTGTAAGGATAATTCGCCTCCAGCTGTTTTCTGGCGGCGATAAGGTTAAACCAAAACTGCTCAACCAGTGGCGTATTTTGCGCATAAAAGTCCGGGCTGAAGACGATATGCCAGTTTTTGACGATTAAGTTATCGTCACTCACTACCACTTTGTCGCTGAGTTTAAGCTGTTGCAGATGATAGCTGCCGATGAATCGTTCAACGCTGTATCCGTCCAGTTTTCCGTCGGCAACCATTTTAAAACCTTCCTGTGGTGTAAATTTGTAAGGGCTAAGCCAACCTTTTTGCTGTAGCCAGTCTTCGACGATGTAACCCAGGGGGGCACTAATGCCAAACTGCGGTTGATACTGGGTTATTACAAAGGCTTTATCGGTTGGATGAAATACCGGATATTCTGCCCGCCACAAATAACGCTGTGACTGCTCAGTACCGCTTTGCTCATCAGGAAAGCGGTACTTTTGTGCCCGCTCAGGCGACCAAATCATGGCTAGGGTTGCACTAAGCTGATTATCCTGCACCATTTTCTGACAGCGCAGCCAGGGCGCTTGCTGATATTGCAAGCGAATTGGTAATGTTGCCGCCGCTTTATGCAACATATCAACTAAAAATCCGACTGGCTGGCTACCATCGCGACCTGCGCTGATAAAAGGAGCCATACCAGAGCCTTCATAGCAAATCGTAAACACAGTCGTAGCCTGGCTGAACCAGGGGCATAATGCCAAAAGCAGGGCGCTACAACTTTTCATATCAACAGCTCCTACCCCATGTTATTCATCACCAATTGGCAGAAAAAGTAATTGAGAATATGCTTAAGTATTAATGCAGCAAGGCCGAAATGCAAAAACGGTATTAACAACATCTTTGTCATAACGTTTAAGAGATTACAAGGCTGCTAGCTCTTGACGTCGAAAGCAGTTCTGGTGATGGTCATTTACCATGCCACAGGCTTGCATATGGGCGTAAATAATGGTTGAACCGACAAACTTAAAGCCACGCTTTTTTAAGTCTTTACTCAAGGCATCTGACTCCGGGCTAGTGGCGCGGTAATCTTCAGGCCCGGAAATGCGGCTTTGTTGTGGTTTACCGCCGACAAACTGCCACTGATAGGTGCTAAAGCTACCAAATTCAGCCTGCACTTCTAAAAACCGCGCAGCGTTATTAATGGCGGCAGCAATTTTCAGCCGGTTGCGGATAATGCCGGGGTTTTGCATCAACTCGGCAGCTTTGGCTTCATCAAAAGCGGCTACTTTTACCGGGTCAAAGTTAGCAAAAGCAGCGCGGTAATTTTCACGTTTTTTTAGCACCGTGTACCAACTAAGGCCTGCTTGCGCCGCCTCTAAGGTTAAAAACTCAAATAGTTTATTGTCGTCATACACCGGCACGCCCCATTCGGTGTCATGGTAGGCGACATAGTCAGGTTTGCTTAAGTCCACCCAGTGGCAACGGCACGGTGCATTCATGGTTGTTTCTCTGTCGTTGGCGGATTGGCTAAGTAATCCAGTGCTAAACCGGTAAGTGCCCGCACACCGTTAACTAAGGCATCTTCGTTCACATCAAACATCGGCGAATGGTTTGGCGGTACTTCACTCAGTGGCTTGCCTTCGGGGGAGATACCTAAAAAGAAGAATACGCCCGGAATTTGCTGTTGGTAAAACGAGAAATCTTCCGCGCCGGTTATCGGTTTAATCGGTGCGACACCTTTATCGCCGGCAGCCCACTTCAGGCTTGGCATGGCCCAGTCGGTCAGCGCCGGGTCATTCCAGGTTACGGCAGCAAAATTATGTACATGAAAATGCGCCTCGGCGCCGCTGGCTTTGGCAATATGCTCGCTGGTATGCGCCATGCGGGCGATTAAGTCTTCGCGCATCTCGCTGTCGAAGGTGCGGATGGTGCCCTCTAATTTCACGTCGTCGGGAATAATATTCCAGCGAATACCACCATGCACTTGACCAAAGGACACCACGGCTGGTGCTTTGGTAACATCAATTTGCCGCGCTGGTATCAGGTTTATGGCGTTAATCAGCTGGCCGGTGACGTTAATCGGATCGACACCGCGCCAGGGGCTGGAGCCGTGCACTTGTTTACCTTTTACGGTGATTTGAAAGCTGTCAGCCGCCGCCATAATACCTTCAGTTTTTACCTGTAACTGGCCGGGTTCACCGGGCCAGACATGCAAACCAAAAATAGCTGATGGCGTAGGGTTGGCAAATAAGCCTTCGGCCAGCATCATTTTAGCGCCGCCTTCTTCACCGGCTGGCGGGCCTTCTTCGGCGGGTTGAAACACAAACATAATAGTGCCGGCAATATCGGCGCGTTGTTTGGCCAACACTTCAGCGGCACCCATCAGCATCGCTACATGGGCATCGTGACCACAGGCGTGCATGACGCCGGTTTGCTGGCCGTTAAATTCGCTGACCACTTTAGAGGCAAACGGCAGGCCGGTTTGCTCGGTCACCGGCAGGGCGTCCATATCAGCACGCAGTGCTACAACCGGGCCGTCTTTAGCGCCTTTTAAAATACCGACCACCCCGGTATGGGCAATACCGGTGCGCACTTCCAGACCAAGTTGTTTTAAATGCGCGGCGACTTTGGCGGCCGTACGCACCTCGCGGTTCGACAATTCCGGGTGCTGGTGAATGTCACGGCGCCAGCTAATTACCTTTGGCATTACCTGTTCAATCTGCTTACTTAGTTCAGTGCGTGATTCCGCTAAGACGACAGGGCTATGGAATAAGGGTAGGGTTGCCAAACCTACTTTTGTCAAACTTAGTAGTGACCAGCGCATAGTAGCTCCAGATATTGTGCATTGCGTAATACCATAAGCGTCGGCAGCGAAAATGGCAATTGTTGCTGGATAATTGCCGCCAGCTTGGGTAATGTCAGACCAGTTGCTAACGCATAGGCAAAATACACATTAATGCAGTTACATATTATTCAGGGCTATATTCAACATATTTATCTGGTGCAGCAGGGCGATAAACTGTTGCTGCTGGATGGCTGCAGCCGGGCGGATATTGCCACCCTATGTCATTACATTGAGCAGCAATTAGGCTTGCCATTAACTGCGCTAAAGCTGGTTATTGTGACGCATATGCACCCTGATCACGCCGGTGGTGCGCATAAACTGCGCCGCCTTACCGGGGCGCTTATAGCGTGCCACCCCAAAGCGCGGCGCTGGTATGCCGGTTTACTCGGGCGTACAGCGCATTTAATTGATGTTAGCCTGACCTGGTGGGTCGCCAGCCGGCTGGGTAAGCCAAAACGGCATATTTGGTATAACCCGATTTTAAAGCCAGACCTGTTGCTGCTTGACGGCCAGGCGTTGCCGGGCTTTGCAGATTGGCAGGTGCTATACACGCCGGGCCATACTGACCATGATTTATCGGTACTGCATGTACCAACCAAGCAGCTGTATATTGCCGATTTAATTGTGTCTGTAAAAAAACGTCTGGTGCCGCCGTATCCGGTGTGCCATCCGAATCAATATAAGCAGTCGTTGCAGCGGGTGTATAGCCTTGAAGCCAGCCAGCTGTATTTTGCTCATCTGCCACCACGCGCGGCGGCGAGTATAAACTTTGACGCCATTTTGGCTCAGGCACCTACCTTACCGAAAAATCACTGGCATTCGATGAAAAATCGCATTTTGCACACACTGGGCCGGCAGACCAAGCAACACTGAGGCTATTGCTGCTTTTGTCGTGTTTGAACAACACTTGGAGAAAAGAATACGGTGTAATTGCCATTTACTACTGATAACGGATGGCTAACCATGCGTCTGCTTCTACTGTTACTGCTTTTTGTTTCCTGTTGCCTTCATGCGTTTAGCGCTAATGTGATGGCACCCTTATTAGTGCAGGACAGAGATACTTTTCGTCAGCAGTTACAGATTTCCAAGCAGATAGGAGTTGAGGGTGTCTCTGTTGATGTTTGGTGGGGGCTGGTTGAAGAGCACGGCGATCAGCAGTTCAACTGGCAATACTACGACGAAATTTTTGCCGACATTCGCGGCGCGGGCCTCAAAATTATGCCCATTATGGCATTCCATCAATGTGGAGGTAATGTTGGCGATGACTGTGATGTGCCACTGCCTGCCTGGGTTTGGCAGCACTTTGGTCCGCACGGACTGACTAAAGCTGACCTGCAATACCAAAGCGAGTATGGCAACCGGTCGATAGAAACGCTGGCGCTGTGGGCCGATCCCTGGGTAATGTCACAATACATCGAGTTTATGCAGGCGTTTGTTAGTCAGTATGGTGCCTTAGCTAAAGATATCAGCGAAATTAATATCTCTATGGGGCCGGCGGGTGAGCTGCGGTATCCGTCATATAACAGCCATGATGATGGGCGTACCGCCTACCCAAGCCGTGGTGGCTTTCAGGCGTATTCTGCTCTGGCAGTAGCAGACTTTCGTGCCAGCATGCAACAGCGCTATCAGCACATTGACCAGTTAAACCTGGTCTGGCAAACGGCTTTTCGCAGTTTTGAACAGCTGGGACCGCCGCCAGATGCCGAAGCCTTTATAAAAAGTGGTGCCCAGTTTAATAGCGTCTATGGCCGCGACTTTATCAACTGGTATCACAGCGCCTTAGTGGCGCATGGCCAGCGCATGTTAAAGGCTGCAGCAACCGCCTTTGATGGCGCTTTTAGCCAGACAGCGCTGGGTTTTAAAATTCCGGGCATTCACTGGCAAATGTCGTCTGCTGGCAATTTTGCCCGTAGCGCTGAACTTGCCGCAGGGCTGATTGACAGCCAGCAAGCGTACTCAGCAGAAAACGGTTATGGTTATCAGCAGCTAGTGGCACTAGCCGCTGAGTTTAGTCGCGAGCAACGCCCTGTAGTATTGCATTTTACTGCGCTTGAAATGGACGATAACCCCGGCGCACCCAGTTACTCGCTGGCAAAAAGCCTGGTGCAGTGGCTGGGGGCAGAAGCTGCGCGCCAGCAGGTCACCTTAAAAGGTGAAAACGCACTGGCCGCTGGTGTTACCCACCCGCAGGGGTGGGACAATATTGATGCTGTGTTTACCCGCGATCGTTACCGCGGTATTACCATACTGCGTTTGCAGCAGGTTAGCAGTGGTGGTCTCGGGCAACAGCGCTATCAACAACTGATAGAGCGACAAAAGGCAATATCACACTAGCATATTGACTGCTGACGCTGGATGATTACCTGAGGATCAGCAAACTACACTTGGCTTTGCTAATCATCGCTGTAGTAGTGCTACCCACGATAAACTGGCGGATGCGTGAATGACCGTAGGCACCCATTACCAACAGATCAATATTATGTTGCTGCTGATACTGATGCAGTATGTCTTCTGGCTCGCCGTCCACTATTGCAACTGTAGTATCAAAACCGGCGTTTTGTAATAGAGCGGCAGCTGTTTGCATTTGCGCTTCTGTCGCAGCGGTGTTGGCACCGGCCATCACCAGATGCACTGGTAAGCCTTTAGCCAATGGGCTGGCAGCTAACATTTCCAGGCCTCTCAGTGCCGTGGCGCTGCCATCATAGGCCAGCATAATACTTTTCGGCTCAGTGTAGTTTTGCTGGGTAAGTAAGATAGGTTTTTGCAGGCTGCGGATCACCCGTTCAACATGCAATCCTAAATGGCCGTGGGCATCGGCGCTGCTAAAGCCGCGTTTACCCAGCACCAGTAAACGGGTTTCGTCTGCCAGTTCAGTTAACGTATTTACCAGCTCGCCGTGGCGCAGGCGCTCATCTACTGCAGTTACACCGGCGGCTTCGGCACGGGCCTTGGCAGCGTCCAGCATAATGCGGCCGCGCTGCAGGGCCAGCTTGGCGTGCTGCGCATCCAACTCGGCCAGCTGGGCTAATAAAGCTTCCTGGCTGCCCAGGCCAATGCTGCCGCTAAAGTCGGTATGTACGGTTTTATGTGTGTTATCCAGCACATGTATTACCGACATCGGCACATTAAGTTTTTTCGCTGCCCACACCGCATAGTCGCATACCGCCTGGGCATAGGGTGAGGCGTCAATACACGCCAGAACTTTTCTGCTCATCTTGTATCTCCTAGTGGCCCATCAGTGTTTCTATTGCTTCCGGGCGGTTATGCACAGCAAATTTATCAACTAAGGTGGCGCTGGCGTCATTTAAGCCAACCAGCTCAACGTCGGTGCCCTCGCGGCGGAATTTCAACACGACTTTATCCAGCGAACTTATTGCGGTGATATCCCAAAAATGCGCTTTGCTTAAGTCTATCGTGACTTTTTCTACTGCCTCTTTAAAGTCAAAGGCATTAACAAATTGCTCGCTTGAGCTGAAAAACACCTGACCGACCACGTTGTAGGTTCTTTCGTGGCCGTCTTTGGATAAGCTGGAGCCGATATATAAAATTTGCCCGACTTTATTGGCAAAAAACAACGCGCTTAACAACACACCCACTAACACACCGTACGCCAGGTTATGGGTAAATACCACCACGATAACAGTGGCGATCATCACTACCGATGAGCTTTTCGGATTTTTGCCCAGGTCTTTTACCGATGACCAGCTAAAGGTGCCAATCGACACCATGATCATCACGGCCACCAACGCAGCCATTGGGATCATGCCAACCCATTGGTCTAAAAATACCACCATCAACAGCAGTAAGCTGCCGGCCAATAGCGCCGATAAACGGGTGCGACCACCAGATTTAACGTTAATCACCGACTGGCCAATCATGGCGCAGCCAGCCATGCCGCCAATTAAGCCCGAGCCAATATTGGCAATGCCCTGGCCAACACATTCGCGGTTTTTATCACTGCTGGTGTCGGTAAAATCATCCACAATAGTGGCGGTCATTAATGACTCTAAAATACCCACTACGGCCAGTGCTAAGGCATAGGGGAAGATAATCTGCAGGGTCTCAAAATTAAGCGGTACGTCCGGCCATAAAAATACCGGCAGGCTGTCGGGCAACTCGCCCATATCAGCGACGGTGCGAATATCGAGATTAAAATACACGGCAATAGCCGTCAGTACGACGATACACACCAGCGGCGAGGGAATCTTCTTAGTAACATAAGGAAACAGGTAAATAATCGCCAGCCCCAGTGCTGTCATGCCGTACACGGTAGTGGTGCCGTAGGTACCGCTTAGTTCAGGCAGCTGCGCCATAAAAATCAAAATAGCTAACGCATTAACAAAGCCGGTCACGACAGAGCGTGACACAAAACGCATTAAATCGCCCAGTTTAAACAGACCAAAGATAATCTGAATAACACCGGTTAATAAGGTGGCGGCCAGCAGGTACTCCAGACCATGCTGTTTTACCAGAGTAATCATTAGCAGTGCCATGGCGCCGGTTGCGGCTGAAATCATACCCGGGCGGGCACCGGCAAAAGCGATAATCACACAAATCGCAAAAGAGGCGTACAAACCGACTTTGGGATCAACGCCGGCGATAATGGAAAAAGCAATGGCTTCAGGTATCAGAGCCAAGGCCACCACGATGGCTGAGAGAATATCGCCGCGCAGGTTAGACAGCCAATGCTGTTTTAAATAAGTTAGCAACATAGATTAAAATATCGACACTTTAAAAGGCCGCGCAGTGTACACGAAACACCGCGGCAGTTAAACCGGGGTAACTTCAGCCAGGCCAGGGCAATCGAGCACAAAGGCAATTTTTTTCAGCGCTTTTTGTTCCAACTGCAAGTCGGCGGCCAGCAGGCTTTGCTGTGTCAGCCAGTCAGCGGGCAATTGCAGCTGCAGGTATTGCACACCGGCAGTTGCCTGTAGTTCCGGTAAAATATCATCGCGTCGTTTTTGGTTTAACAGTACCGCCAGGCGTAGCAGTACCAACAAGCACACCACTTGTGGCAACTGGTACAGGTTGAATGCGGGTATATCATCGGCGCGGATTTTTCGCCGGTGAAAGCGTACCAGCGTAGCAACAAGCTGTTGTTGCTCCTGGTTAAAACCGGGCAGGTTGGCGTTTTGTAAAATATAAGCAGAATGTTTTTGTACGCCGGACGAGTTAATGTGCAGGCCCACCTCGTACAAGGTGGCGGCCCAGCCCAGCAATAACGCATCTTCATCGGTGAGCTGCCAGCTGCTGCGCACCTGACTAAACAGGGTTAAGGCGGTATGGCTTACCCGTTCGGCCTGCGCCATATCGACGTCGTAGCGCCGTTGCAGGCTGGCCACGCTGTGCTCGCGGATATCCAGATGCTGTAGCCGGTCGCTCATCTCGTACAGCACACCTTCGCGCAGCGCTGCATCGCAATAGACCAGCTGCTCAATTTGCAGCAGGTTAAAGGCGGCAATTAAAATGGCTAAGCCGGAGCAAATCAGTAGCTTTCTGTCATCAGTTAAGCCGGGCAAATCCAGCTGATAGCTGTTTTCCTGCATTACCAGATGATCTTTTAGCGCGAATAAATGCGCGCGTTCAATCGCATTGCTGCTAAAACCCAGGCCAACAATAATATCGCGGATCGTTTTTACCGTGCCCGAGGTGCCTACGGCCTGTTGCCAGCCAGCCGCTTTAAAGCTGCTGATAATAGGCTCCAGCTCTTGTTCGGCTTGCAAAATGGCACGGTTAAAGCGCTTTTCGCTAATGCGGCCCTGCGGGAAATGCTGCATGGCATAACTTACACAGCCCATATTACGGCTACTGAGTCGAATTGGCTGTAAGCCTTCGCCGATAGCAAACTCGGTACTGCCGCCGCCGATGTCTATCACCAGCCGGCGGCCGGCGAAATGCTCAAAATGCGCTACGCCCTGATAAATAAAGCGGGCTTCCTCCTGACCTGAAATCACCTCGATAGGAAACGGAAACACCGCCTTGGCCCGGCGTAAAAAGGTAGCGGAGTTGCGCGCCCGGCGCAGGGTGTAGGTGGCGATAACCCGCACCGACTGCGGCGCAAAGGGCTTTAAGGTGTCGGCAAATTGCGCCAGTACATTCAGGCCACGCTCTATCGCTTCTTCGCTTAATACCAATTGATCGTTTAAGCCCTCGGCCAGCTGCACTTTTTGCTTTTCGCGGTGCAGCAGCTGAATATCGCCGGCAATCACCCGGGCAATCACCATATGAAAGGAGTTTGAGCCCAGGTCAACGGCGGCCATATAGGCCTGCTGATGCGTTACAAGTGATTCGGCGATGTCGGTCATTCTTCTGGGCTGTCAACCTGCTGTCGGCCTTGCATGCGGGCAAAATAATCGTAGATCTGCTGCTGCGAGCGGATGCTGCGTTTATTGCCACGTTTTACATAGCCATTACTTTGTCTGGCATCAATAATACGTGCCTTTACGTTGTCCCGCCACTGAATATCCAGCGTATCCAGTACCTGCTGTTTCAGGCGGATATCATAAATAGGTACACCTACTTCCACTCGCTGGTCGATATTGCGCGTCATCCAGTCGGCAGAGGAGATATACACATCGGTCTCGCCGCCGTTATGAAACACATAGACACGGGCATGCTCTAAAAAGCGGTCTAGAACCGAAATAATCTTAATATTCTGGCTCTTACCGGCAATGCCTGGCATCAGTGAGCACATGCCGCGCACAATAATGCGTATTTTTACCCCAGCCTGGCTGGCGCGATACAACAGCTCGACAATCTGCTGATCAACGAGGTTATTTACTTTGAGGAAAATCTCGGCTTTTCGCCCGCTGACGGCAAAGTCAATTTCCCGCTGGATCAATGCAGTGAGCCGGGTGCGGCTCCAGGTGGGCGAAACAATCAGATGGTTAAACTGATAAGGCCGGTAGCTGTATTCAATAAACTCAAACACCTGACCAATTTCGCTGGTAATTTCCTGATGGCAGGTAAACAGGCTCATGTCGGTATAAATGCGCGCCGTTTTCTCGTTAAAGTTACCTGTGCCGATATGGCCGTACTGCACCAGTTTGCCCTTTTCCATCCGGCTTATCAGGCACAGTTTTGAGTGAATTTTCAGTGTGGTTAAGCCAAACACTACCTGAATACCGGCTTCGGTCATTTTGCGCGCCCAATTGATGTTGTTTTCTTCATCAAAGCGGGCTTTAAGCTCAACCACAACGGTGACTTTTTTACCGTTACGCACGGCGTCCAGTAGCGAGTGGATTACCCGTGAGTGTTTTGCTACCCGGTACATGGTCATCTTAATATGGGTTACTTTAGGGTCAAACGACGCCTGACGCACCCACTCGGTAAAATAGCCAAAGTTATGGTAGGGGTAATACAGCAGAATATCGCCCGCACGAATGGCATCAAAGCTGGTGGCATACTGCTCAAATTCCGGGCTGTTCAGCGGCGGCAGGGTGGGGAACTCGAGGCTTTGATGGCCAATATTGGGAAAGCCGATAAAGTCTTTAAAGTTGCGGTAGCGGCTGCCCGGGATAAGCGAGTCTACCGAACTGGTGCCCAGCTGTTTGCTCAGCACTCTTAACATTTGCTCCGGCATCGCCGCATCGTATACCAGGCGTACCGGCTCCGATTTTAGCCGTTGCCGTATGCCCTTGGACATCTTATCAATTAAGCTTTGGTCCAGCGTATCGCTGATGTTGTACTCGGCGTCGCGGGTCAGTTTTAGCGAGTAGGCCTGAATGCTATCGAACTCGAAAAAGCCGCTGAACAAATCGGCAATACAGTGCACGATCACATCGTCCAGCAGCAGAATTTGCCGGCGGTAATGGCCGTTTTTTTTGCGGGTGTTTAAATGAAGTGGCAGCTCTATAAAGCGCGACAGCTCATTGGTAGGCACCTGCACTATGGCATACTCCGGTTTGCCGCTGCCAGTCATCTCCACCATCAAATAGGTGGTGTTATCTTCCAGTGCTTTCGACAGGCTCACCTCATCGCCGGATAAAATCATCGGCGAGATATGTTTTATCACTTCACTGCGAAAGTAACTGCGCACCCAGCTTGATTGCAGCTCGGTCAGCTTAAAGTTGTCGATAAGCTCGATATTGTGTTTACGCAGTTCCAGCTGAATGTCCAGGTAAATGGCGTTAAAACGTGCGCCCAGCTCCAGCACCTGCTGCTGAATATCCTGCATCAGATGCTCGGCATCTTCCTGCTCGCTGCTCTGATATTTTTTCAGCAAAATGCGCCGCTTGACATCGGCTACCCGCACACGGAAAAACTCGTCCATGTTGTTGGAGTAAATACCTAGAAAGCGCAGCCGCTCAATCGGTGGGTTACGCTCGTCGGCCGCTTCCTGTAATACCCGGCCGTTAAACGCCAGCCAGCTTAATTCACGTGGATAAGTGGGAAATTCAGTGCCAACAGTGGTGTTGGGGTGTTCCATGGTCCAGCTCCCTGACTACAACTTAGGGTTACTCTATGGCAGTTTTATGACAGCAAGATGAATGCGCCGCTTAAACCCGGCAAAGCGGCGTTAGCACAAGCCTAAACGCTGGTTTCTACGTCTACCACGATGTCAGTGGCAATGGCTTCCAGTGCTTTTACCACTTCATCCCGGCTGACGCTGGCCGGTAACTCTACTGTAGCAACGGCATTAAACAGTGGCACACCCCAGTTGGGTGCGCTTTGCTTGCTGCTTTCAAAATGAATTATGTTAGTGCCTTTGTGTTTAATAACCGATGACAGTTCGCGCACTATGCCAGGCCTGTCATTACCGGTAATGACAAATTTCAGCTGCTGCTGCTCGTTTAACGCACTGGGGATACCGTGCTGTATTTTGATATCCAGATCGGTCAGCTGCTCCAGCGCAGCGGTAAGTTCTGCCAGGTCCTGCTCTGCGACTTCAATCTGCAAAATACCGGCAAAGTAACCGGCCAGATGGCTGAGGTTACTGGCCATCCAGTTGCCATTGTGACGACTTACTACTGTGGCCAGTTGCTCTACCAAGCCAGCTTTATCTTTACCTATTAATGTCAGTACTAACTGCTTCATTTAATTTCTTCCTGTAAAAACCTGAAACAACATCGCGGCGGCTACCCCGGATAGCGCTGAAAAAAGCCAAAACGCTACCTGAGTGTAGCTGCCAGCCTGACGTTTTTAAATGTATTGCTAACATTATTTGTAAATTTAACGGCTTAGCCTGCTTGGCTCCGAGGGTATTGCTGAAAAAAAACATGGCAGCTTTTGGCGCAGCGCTGGCAGTGGTGGGCGCTTTCTGCCTATACTTAGCGCATATTTTGGGGCCCGAGCCTAAGCCCTATTAACTTACCGCAAACGGAGAGCGCAGTGGATAAGCTCAATTTAAGTAAACATATTTCTAGCTCCTTTAATGACGAAATTGACGAAGTGCTTAACCATGTAATGGCGATGGGCGGTTTGATTGAGCAGCAGCTGAATAATGCGCTGATGGCAATCGCCAATGCCGATGCTGAGCTGGCGCAGCGGGTAATAGACACTGACTTGAAAGTAAATGACTGGGAGCTGCAAATTGATAAAGAATGCACCAGCATTATTGTAAAACGCCAGCCAGCAGCCAGTGATTTACGCCTTATTATGGCCATTATGAAAACCATTGCCGATTTGGAGCGCATTGGTGACGAAACGCGCCGTATTGCAAGGGTTGCGCTGGAATCGTTTAACAGTGAGCAGCAAGACTTACTGGTGAATCTGGATAATTTAGGCCGCCATGTCGGGCAGATGCTGCATGACGTGCTGGATGCCTTTGCCCGTATGGACGTAGAGACCGCTGTGGCCGTGCATCAGGAAGACAAAAAGGTAGACCGTGAATACGAGGCCATTACCCGTCAGCTGATGACGTACATGATTGAAGATCCGCGCTCTATTCCAAAGATTATGAATGTGCTGTGGTCTGCCCGCTCGCTGGAACGCATTGGTGACCGTTGTAAAAACCTGGCCGAATACATCATCTTCTTTGTCAAGGGAAAGGTGGTGCGCCACAGCAGCGCAGAAAAACTGGAGCAAGAAGCACGCAGCTGATTTTTAAACATTTTTGTACAAAGGTGGCGACGCCCTGACGATGACACGTGCAGGGCGTTTTCATCTGGGATTCATTTTTCGTTTTTATTGCGCTTTGAATGCCGTTACAATGCGCGCCGACTGAAGTCTAACCAACATACGGGACCAGGCTATGCCAGCAAGTACTTTTTTATCCGTGTTTGCCAAATCACCGATTAAACCGATAGAAGAACATATCCGCAAAGTACATCAGGCCAGCGAGTTGTTGCTGCCATTTTTTGATGCGGTCTATCAGCAGGATTGGCAAACTGCGGCCGAGGTGCGTAAAAACATCGTCGCGTTGGAAAAGGAAGCCGACAAATTAAAACGGGAAATCCGCATTAACCTGCCACGTGGCTTGTTTTTGCCGGTAGACCGTACTGACATTCTGGAGCTGGTGTCACAGCAAGATAAAATTGCTAACAAAACCAAAGATATCACCGGCCGGGTGCTGGGTCGTGAGCTGTTGATCCCGGCCAGCTTACAAAGCGATTTTAAAACCTATGTGCAGCGCTGTATTGACGCTACGGCGCTTGCCAGTGAGGTGATCAACGAGCTGGATGAGTTACTGGAGACCGGCTTTCGCGGCCGTGAAGTCGACTTGGTTATCAAAATGGTCGAGCAGTTAGACGCCATAGAAGGCGATACTGACGACATGCAAATCAAACTGCGCAAAGCTCTGCGCCTGGCCGAAAAAGAGCTCAATCCAATAGACGTGATGTTTTTATACCGTACGTTGGAGTGGGTCGGCGATTTAGCAGATGTGTCGCTAAAAGTTGGTTCGCGCCTCGAAATTATGTTAGCCCGCTAAAACAAAAAGGTTTTCCAGATGGATATTATTCAATCATACGGCTTAATTCTCATCATTATTGCCGCTGTGTTCGGTTTTCTGATGGCCTACGGTGTCGGTGCCAACGATGTGGCCAATGCTATGGGCACCTCGGTCGGCTCAAAAGCATTAACGATTAAACAAGCCATTATTATTGCCGCAATATTTGAGTTTGCCGGCGCTTATTTAGCTGGCGGTTCGGTAACGTCTACCATTCGTGGTGGTATTACCGATGCATCGTTTTTTGTTGATACGCCTGAACTGATGGCCTACGGCATGATAGCGGCGTTGTTGGCTGCCGCCACCTGGTTAATAGTCGCGTCGTACTTTGGCTGGCCGGTATCAACCACGCACTCTATTGTCGGCGCTATTATCGGCTTTGCTGCGGTTGGTGTGGGTATGGACGCGGTACACTGGAACAAAGTCGGCGGTATTGTCGGTAGCTGGGTAGTTACCCCTATGCTGGCTGGCGTGCTGGCTTACATGTTCTTTATGAGTGCGCAGCGACTGATTTTTGATACTGATAACCCGCTGGCGAACGCGAAAAAATATGTGCCTTTCTATATGGCCTTTGCTGCCTTTGTCATGACATTAGTTACGGTGCAAAAAGGCTTGAAACATGTTGGCTTGCATATCAGTACGGCAGAGGGCTACTACATTTCAATTGCTATTGCTGTGGTTATTGGTGTGATCGGTAAACTGGTTATCGGCAGGTTAAAGTTTGACCCGGCCGCCGATAAAAAAATGCAGTTCAATAACGTTGAGCGTATCTTCGGCGTGTTAATGATTACCACTGCCTGCTGTATGGCGTTTGCACATGGCTCGAACGATGTGGCTAATGCGATAGGCCCATTGGCTGCCGTGGTCAGTGTCGTTAGCAGTGGTGGTGAGATCAGCAGCAAGGCACAGTTAGCCTGGTGGATCCTGCCGTTAGGTGCCATTGGTATTGTAGTGGGTTTGGCTACATTAGGTGCGCGCGTTATTAAAACCGTCGGCACCGCCATTACGCATTTAACCCCAAGTCGTGGTTTTGCCGCCGAGTTATCGGCTGCCTCAACTGTAGTTATCGCCTCAGGCGCTGGCCTGCCTATTTCGACCACCCAAACGCTGGTAGGCGCGGTATTAGGTGTCGGTTTAGCCCGTGGTATTGCGGCGCTTAATTTGGGTGTAGTGCGTAATATCTTTATTTCCTGGATCATTACGCTACCGGTAGGTGCTGGCCTGGCTATTGTTTTCTTCTATATTATGAAGGCGATTTTTGGTTAACAACCAGCATAGTCTGGGTAAATAACCCGAATTAAAAAGCCCTCAACACTGAGGGCTTTTTTGTGTCTGTCAGTTAAGTCTCAGCGTGCTTAAGGCTGGTATTCGCTGACTAGCGTTAAACCGGTTACCGCGCGGTAACCATACACCGACATATGCCAGGTGCCTGCTTGTGGGTTTTCTATCACACAGCTTTCTTCGTTACCATTTTTATTCGGCCGGCAATCATAATTGCCGCTGCTAGGCTGGCTGGCGTATTTTACATACAAGTCTGCATCACCACGGCCACCGCTGATGGTTACGCTTAGCTGTGCCATGCCCTCTGGCACGTCCAGCGTGTAATGCTGCCAGCTGCGACGCGGCACACTGATGTTGCTGATGGTCTCGCCACCGGCGTCCGGTAAATCGGGTGCCACAAAGCTGCCGGTCAGGGTAACGTCAGCAAAAGCGGTATAACCGATTAACTTAACGAAGTAAGTGCCAGCCTGGGCCGGATCGATCGGGCAGCTTTCGTTGTTGCCAAACAGATATGGCCGGCAATCCCAGTCAGACGCCGTTGGCTCAGCACCAAACTTGACATACAAGTCGGCATCACCGGTGCCGCCGTTCATGACAAATGACAGGTTGCTGGCGCCCTCTGGCACATTCAGCGTAAACAGCAGCTCATCACCGGCAGCACCGCTCAGTGCTGATACGGTTTCGCCATTTACCAGTTCAGTACCCGTTGGCGGCGGTGGTGGTGGGGTGTCGTCATCATCACCGGCACAGCCGTATTGCGCCAGGTAATCTAATGCGGCCTTAGCCTGCACTAAACCGAAACCATAGGAGGTGTCACGGCCGGTATCGCCTAAATCTTCCGCGGTGGCGGCCAGCGCGCTGCGGATCTGGGCATTGGTACACTGTGGATAATGGCTCCACACCAGCGCCGCTACACCAGCGACATGCGGTGATGCCATAGAGGTGCCGCTCATCAGGCCATAGTTAGATGCGCCCGAGAACAAATAGGCATCATTACCCAGCTCATTCATCAGCACGTTGCCATCTTCCAGCGATACACTGACGGCCGCAATAGTCGTTGTTGGGTTGTCACCCAGGGTGCCACCAAAGTTGCCTGATACATTGTTATAAATGATCGCGCCAACGCCACCGCCAGCCTGGCAGGATTCTACTTTTTGTGCAAAGGCGACTTCACCACGCTGAATCACACAGATCTTTCCGTCAACATCGGTACAAGTCGTCACACCCAAACCACAGCTGGCCAGCTCGGCATTCAGGTTCGCTGTGCCAGAACCTGTCATCGGAATGGCATCAAAGGTCTGCGCACCCAACGCCAGGTTGGCTTCCAAGGCGCCGCCTTCAGGGTAGGTACTGCGCACGTTTACGCCCGGGCCTGCCAGTTCAACCTGTGTATTGCGCTGGGAAAAATCGGCCAGTGTCTTAGTGTCGTCTACCGCTGCAACAGACACTACAGAATCATAGGATGCCGGGTAAGACATAGAAGTGTCGCCATCGTTACCAGCCGCCGCAATCAACAGCACACCAGCATCAAAGGCCGCTTGCATTGCATTGCGCTCAGTCACGCTGGAACCGGCACCGCCTAAGCTCATATTAATTACGGTAGCGCCGTTTTGAGCACAAGTATCTACAGCTTGCGCCAGGCTGGAAGAATAGCCCCAGCCATCGTCGTTAAATACTTTTACGATGTGCAGCTTCAGATTGCCATTGGGCATCACGCCAACAATGCCGACATCGTTGTTCAGTGCGGCTATGGTGCCGGCAACGTGGGTGCCGTGCGGGCCGCCGGCGTCAAACCAGTTACCGGTACCGATGTCATTACTGCCGGTGATATTGGCAGCATTAAAATCTTCATGAGGTAAACCCAGGCCCGAGTCAATTACGCAGACGGTCTGGTTAGAAGCAAATTCGTCACTGACCTGATCGGCCTGCACCATGGTAAAACCATAGGGAATTTGCTGCATCATCGGGAAGCGGGGTAAATCGCGCTCGACATATTCTACTGTTGGGTCAGCTTTTAACCGTGCCAGCATTACCGGGTTTAATTCGGCTGCCAGCGCATTGCGCTTGGCCAGTAATTTGTGTACGCGCACGCCCTGACGGCTTAACCGCGCGCCGTTGTCGCTAAGGGCTGCCAGTGCTTGTTGTTTGTTAGCTTTACTTTGTTGCAGCGCTCGCTCTTTACTCAGACCGGCTTCTTTATACTTGATGATATAACGTTGGCTGCTGGCCTGCTCTGCGGCCTGGCGCAGACTGTCGGCCGGTGCCGCAACGGCATTCGCTACACTGGCGGCCAGCAGGCTAACGCCGGCTAATAGCAGGATATTTTGACTTCTGGACATGTTCACCCTCCAGGTGATTGTTATCGTTATAGTGTTAATGCCCGGTACTGCGCGGACTGCCTGGCTCGACATCTGGGCGTGTTTCGCTAGAAAATGTAAACAAAAATGGCTTTTATCGCTAAGCGTTGCTAAAAGCGGCTATTAATGCCTGCATTTTGTTATCAAGCTATAACAAATGTAAATTATGTTCAAACTTAAAATTACAAATCGGACAAGTGAATGACTAAAAGCACAGCGGCAAGGCCAGCTAAGCGGAAATGCCTTGCTTCTTGCCATCGGTAGGCGTACATTTTAAACGTTTATTTTAACGACATTTGCATTTTTTAATCGGAATAAATAATGAAGCGCTTACCCAGTGTGAAACAGTTACAGTACTTGTTGGCCTTGCATGAACATCAGCATTTTGGCCGGGCGGCAGAAGCCTGTTACATCGGCCAGTCAACGTTAAGTGCTGCTATTGCTAACCTGGAAGAAACCATGCACGCCCAGTTGCTGGAGCGCGATCACAAAACCTTTATTTTTACCCCGCTGGGCGAAGATGTGGTGCGCCAGGCGCGGTATATCGTTGAGCAGTGTGAAGAGCTGACCGAGTTTGCCAAATGCCAGGGCAAACCCATGGCCGGGCCTTTCCGGCTGGGCTGTATTCCAACCATAGCCCCTTTTGTATTAAGCGAAGTGATGGCGATGTGCCGTGAGCAATACCCAGAGCTGCAGCTGCTGTTGCGTGAAGATACCTCGGATAACTCACTGCATGCGCTGGCCGAGGGCAGGCTGGATATGGTGCTGCTGGCGCTACCTTATGAGACGGGTGCTTTTCATACCGAAGTACTGGCCAAAGACGGCTTTAAGCTGGTACTGCACAAAGACTGGCTGGACAGAGGCTTTAACCAGGACATCAGCCAGTGGCCGGATGAAAGTATTTTTTTGCTGGAGCGCGAGCATTGCTTAACTAACCATGCGGTTAAAGCCTGTGAGTTGGAAGATAGCCGCAAGGTAAACCCGTTTTTTGCCACCAGCCTGCACACCTTAACCCAAATGGTGAACAACAAACTGGGCGTTACTTTTATGCCACAAATGGCGATTAACAGCGGCCTGCTTGACGGCACTGAACTGGTGGCGCAAGCGCCGGGTAATGCTGCGGCTTACCGCGATATCGGCGTGGCATGGCGGCCTACCTCAACCAAGGCGCGCAGTTATCGGCTGATGGCCGATTTAATCGCTCAGGTGCTGGCAAACAAATGCCGTTAAGCGCCGCTTTCTGCTAAACTGCGCGCTGTTTTTTACGCCGTGCCCCTCTGGTCGGTAAAGCCAAGGAACCCTTTATGTCAGTAACAAGTTTGCAAGTTAAAGACTTCTCATTCGAGCTGCCCGAGCAGCTGATTGCCCGTTTTCCCAAAGCCGAACGTTCATCCAGCCGCCTGCTGGCGATGGATAAGCACAGTGGCGGGCTGTCACACCATATTTTCAAAGATCTGGCCGATATGCTGGCACCCGGTGATCTGCTGGTGTTTAACAACACCAAGGTAATACCGGCGCGCTTATTTGGCCAGAAGGCTTCGGGTGGCAAGGCAGAAGTGCTGGTCGAGCGTATGCTGGACAATCAGCGCTTTTTAGCCCATGTCCGTGCCAGCAAAGCGCCCAAACCAGGCACCGAGCTTTTGCTCGAAGGCAGTGCCAAAGTGGTGATGAACCAGCGCCATGATGAGTTATTTGAGCTGCAGGTTATTGGTGATGAACCAGTGTTGGATATGCTGGAGCGTTTAGGTCATATGCCACTGCCGCCCTATATCGACCGGCCAGATACCGAAGAGGATAAAGCCCGCTACCAAACGGTGTACAACGAAAAGCCCGGTGCCGTGGCAGCGCCCACTGCGGGCTTGCATTTTGATCAGCCGCTGTTAGACAAGCTAAAAGCCAAGGGCGTTGAGTTTGCTTATATTACGCTGCACGTGGGTGCTGGCACCTTTCAGCCGGTGCGGGTAGACAATGTGTTAGAGCATAAAATGCACGCTGAATATATCGACGTACCGCAGCAGGTAGTCGATGCTATTGCTGCCTGTAAAGCACGTGGTAATAAAGTGGTGGCGGTAGGTACGACTTCGGTACGCTCTCTGGAGTCAGCCGCGCAGCAGGGCGGCGGTCAGCTTGTTGCTTACAGTGGTGATACGCAAATTTTTATCTACCCGGGTTATCAGTTTAAGGTAATTGACGCCTTAATCACCAACTTCCATTTGCCGGAATCAACACTGATTATGCTGGTATCGGCGTTCAGTAGCCGCGAAAATGTAATAACCGCATACAAAGTGGCGATTGCTGAGCAATACCGGTTTTATTCGTATGGCGATGCGATGTTTATTCGCTGACATTATATTACCGGTGTTGCGGGGCTTACGGCAGGGAAATGCTTATTTCGCCGCCTGAGACAGCACGTCCCTGTGCTGTCTCAGCCTCCGCGGCATCCCTGCCGCTGCTGCATAAGCACACCCTGCCATAGCCTCGATGGTCCGCTGCGTCAGCCTTTGGCGGGTTCAGCTTAGTTTATGCCGATTTAGCTGCTATAATCGCGGCGCAAAAAAGCCAGACTGTTTCTCTGGCGCATGAGGAAAGTAATGAAATTTGAATTAGACACCACAGATGGCAAGGCCCGCCGTGGCCGGCTTATATTCGACCGCGGCGTAGTTGAAACGCCCGCCTTTATGCCGGTAGGCACCTACGGTACCGTTAAAGGCATGACGCCGGAAGAGCTCGACGCTACCGGCGCACAGATCTGCTTAGGCAATACCTTTCACCTTATGCTGCGCCCGGGCACAGAGATCATTAAAAAGCATGGCGACCTGCACGACTTTATGCACTGGCATAAGCCTATCCTGACCGACTCTGGCGGTTTTCAGGTCTTTAGCCTGGGCGAGCTGCGCAAAATTACCGAAGAGGGTGTTAAGTTTCGCTCGCCGTTAAATGGTGAGCGCATCATGTTAACGCCAGAGCGCTCAATGGAAGTGCAGCGCGATTTAGGCTCGGATATTGTGATGATTTTCGATGAATGTACGCCGTATCCGGCAACGGAAATGCAGGCGAAAAAATCGATGGAAATGTCACTGCGCTGGGCCAAACGCAGTAAAGATGCGCATGGTGATAACCCTGCGGCATTGTTTGGCATTATTCAGGGCGGTATGTATCCGCACCTGCGCGATGTATCGTTAAACGGCCTGGAAGAGATTGGTTTTGACGGCTATGCCATCGGCGGTCTATCGGTTGGCGAGCCCAAAGAAGACATGATCCGCATTTTAGACCACACTACCGATAAAATGCCGGCGCATAAGCCGCGTTATTTAATGGGCGTGGGTAAGCCGGAAGATATCGTAGAAGCGGTACGCCGCGGTATCGATATGTTCGATTGTGTTATGCCGACCCGCAATGCCCGTAACGGCCATTTGTTTGTTTCAACCGGTGTGGTAAAAATCCGCAACGCCAAATACAAAGATGATATAGGTCCGCTGGACGCAGAATGTGATTGCTACACGTGCAAAAACTATTCGCGGGCTTATTTACACCATTTAGACCGCTGCAATGAAATTCAGGGTGCGCGTTTAAACACCATTCACAACCTGCATCACTACCAGAAACTGATGCAAGGATTGCGTGGCGCCATCGCCGCTGGTACTTTGGAGCAGTTTGTCGCACAATTTTACGCTAAACGCGGTATGGCGGTGCCTGAACTGGCGGCGCCGGCACAGAATAACGAACAACATTAATCACAATTAAGGGGAAATTTATGAGTTTATTTATCAGCAATGCGTACGCGCAGGCCACTCCGGGTGGACAACCACAAGGTGGTGGCTGGGATCTGATCATCATGCTGGTGGCCTTTGGTCTTATTTTCTACTTCCTGATCTACCGGCCACAAGCCAAACGCGTTAAAGAGCACCGTAACCTGATGGCCGCGCTGGCGAAGGGCGATGAAGTCTTAACCCAGGGCGGTTTAGTCGGCCGTATCAGTAAAATTGCCGAAGACAAAGACTTCGTGGTACTGGCGCTGAATGACAGCACTGAAGTCACCGTACAAAAAGCGGCTATTAGCGCTGTGTTGCCCAAGGGCACGCTGAAATCGCTGTAATTTTCAGTAAAAGGATAAACAGGTGTTAAATCAAAACCCCGTTTGGCGCTACTTTCTGGTGCTTGGCATGTTATTGCTGGCACTGGTGTATGCGTTGCCAAACCTCTACCCGGAAGATCCGGCACTGAATATCAGTGCCAGCCGTGGTGGCACAGTTGAAGAAACCACCCGTGCTCAGCTGGAACAGCGCTTTATTGATGCCAATATTGCGGCAAAATCCGTGGTGCTGGAAAACGGCCAGGTATTGGCCCGCTTTAACAGCACTGAAGATCAGCTGCAGGCACGTGAAATTGCGAACCAGCAACTGGGCACCAACTTTATTACGGCACTGAATCTGGCGCCGGCAACACCAGATTGGTTAAGCGCTATTGGTGCCTCACCAATGAAGCTGGGCCTGGACTTACGTGGCGGCGTACATTTTTTAATGGCCGTTGACATGAAAGCCGCGCTGGATAAAAACGTCAATGATATGGTGCAAACCTTCCGCGCGGATTTGCGTGAAGACAAAATCCGTTACCGCAGTGTGCAGCCAGACTTAGCTAACAGCCGGGTTATTGTCAGTTTGCGCACTGTCGAAGATGTGGCTGCTGCCGAAGCCGCGCTGAAAGCGCGGGATCGTGAACTGGTGTTCAGCCAGGGCAGTGATGAGTTGACGCTGTTGGTCGGCATCAGTGAAATTCGCTTAAAGGAAATCCGCGAATATGCGCTGGAGCAAAACATTACCATTATCCGTAACCGGGTAAATGAAATCGGTGTGGCTGAACCTCTGGTACAGCGTCAGGGTGCCGATCGCATAGTGGTGCAGTTACCTGGTGTGCAGGATACTGCTCAGGCGAAAGAAATTTTAGGTGCAACAGCATCGTTAGAATTTCGCCTAGTCGATGAAGAAGGCGACTTAGCCGCCGCGCTGGAAGGCCGTGTACCGCCTAACGCAGAGCTGTACTACACCCGTGATGGCCGCCCGCTACTGCTGGAAAAACGCATTATGTTAACCGGTGAGCATATTACCGGCGCCAACTCGGCGTTTGACGAATATAGCCGACCACAGGTTAGCATTAAGCTGGATGCCAAAGGCGGTAATATGTTATCGGCGGCGACCCGCGATGCTATTGGCCGGCGCATGGCGTCGGTGTTTATTGAATATAAACCCGGCACTGAAATTGGCGCTGACGGCAACCCGATCCTGATTAAGCAGCAGGAAGTCATTAACGATGCCACCATTCAGGCGCGTTTAGGTCGCGATTTCCGCATTACCGGTATCGACTCACCCGGCGAAGCACAAAACCTGGCCACTTTATTACGTGCTGGTGCGTTAATTGCACCGATCCAGATCATTGAAGAGCGCACTATAGGCCCAAGCCTGGGTAAAGAAAACATTGACCTTGGCGTGACGGCGATTCAGTGGGGTATGGTCGCGGTGCTGGTGTTTATGGTGATTTACTACAAAGCCTTTGGCTTAGTGGCTAACCTGGCACTGGTGGTTAACCTGGTGCTGATTGTTGGCGTGATGTCGATGATCCCTGGCGCCACCTTAACGCTACCGGGTATGGCGGGTATTGTATTAACGGTAGGTATGGCGGTAGATGCTAACGTGCTGATATTTGAGCGTATCCGGGAAGAGCTCGCCGAAGGTCGCTCAGTACAGCAAGCGATTCATCAGGGCTACGACCGTGCCTTTGCTACCATTGCCGACTCGAACATCACTACCTTATTGGTGGCGCTGATTTTGTTTGGTATTGGTACCGGTCCGGTGAAAGGCTTTGCCGTAACACTGGCTATCGGTATCTTAACCTCTATCTTTACCGCGGTAGTGGGTACTCGCTTAGTCGTTAATTTAATTTGGGGTGGCCGCCGTTTGCAGTCACTGCCAATCTAAGGAGTACGGCATGAGAATATTTTACTTTAGCCAGCCGCTTGGTTTTATGAAACTAAAATGGCCTGCCGTAGTGCTGTCTACGCTACTGATCCTGGGCTCTTTTGTGTCGTTTTTTACCAAAGGCATAAATTGGGGGCTGGATTTTACCGGCGGTACTGTTATCGAAGTGGGCTTTGTGCAGCCAGCTGATTTGCCTGCTGTGCGACAAACGCTAACCGCCGCCGGTTATGGCGATGCCGTGGTGCAGCTGTTTGGCACCAGCCGCGATGTGCTTATCCGGATCCCGCTGCGTACCGATATCGATCAGTCTAAGCTTGGCGACGAAGTGATTAAAGCGCTGAACGCCTCGCAGACAGAGCCGGTAACCATGCGTCGTATCGAGTTTGTTGGCCCAAGTGTCGGCCAGGAGCTCAAAGAAGACGGCGGCCTGGCGATGTTAGTCGCGCTTATCGGTATCTTGCTGTATGTCACCATGCGTTTTGAATGGCGACTGTCTGTGGGTGCTGTTATGGCGTTGTTTCACGACGTAACCTTAACCATGGGCTTGTTCTCGGTGTTACAGCTGGAGTTTGACCTGACGGTGCTGGCAGCGATATTGGCGCTCATAGGCTACTCGATCAACGACACCATAGTGGTGTTTGACCGCATTCGTGAGAGCTTTCGCAAATTGCGTGACACCAGTGTCGATGACACTATCAACGATGCTATTACCTCAACGCTAAACCGTACTGTGGTGACATCGTTAACGACAGTGTTGGTATTGGTGGTGCTGTTTTATATGGGCGGCGCCTTAATACACGGTTTTGCCACGGCATTGTTGTTTGGTATTGCTATTGGTACCTACTCGTCAGTATATGTGGCGAGTTCGATTGCAGAAGTTCTCGGCATTAGCCGTGAAGATATGCTGCCGCCACCACCGGTGGAAAAAGAAGGCGAAAATACCGACGCCTTGCTGTAATTGCGTGGTTAAAGATGCTAAAAATGCCAGTCACTGACTGGCATTTTTTTACGCTTTTTAAGGACACGTTTTATGAGCAAACAGCATGCCCCGGGTTTTCTGGCGCTGGTAGAGCAAGCCAAAGCCCAGATCAACGAAATTAGCATTGATGAGATGCTGCAGCATAACCAACCCTATGTGCTACTGGATATCCGCGAAGATCACGAATGGCTGGCTGGCCACTTGCCGGAGGCCATGCATTTAGGCAAAGGTATTATCGAGCGAGATATCGAGCAGACGGTGGCGGATAAAAAGCAGAAAATTGTGCTGTACTGCGGTGGTGGCTATCGTTCAGCGCTGTCGGCGCAAACGCTGCAGCAGATGGGCTATCAAAATGTGTTTAGTTTAGCCGGTGGCTACCGTGAGTGGTGCGAGCGTAAGCTGCCGGTAGAAGTGCCTAAACCTTAAAGAGGTTATTTAACTTTCAGTGTATTTGCCCAATCGAGTTGGGCTTCAGGTTACAACGCCCGTTGTGCTCGCCACAGCAACTCGCAAGCCATCCATGGCTTGCTCAGACACTCTGTGGCTGCGCGCATCGGGGTTCTAACCTGCGCTAGCGCGTAGGCTCAGACTTCTGGTTAACGTGACAAGGCTTCAGTTAAATGTGGCCGAATGCCTTTTAACATGCCGGCCAGCACCTTCGGGCTGGCAGCCACTATGTTACCGCTGCGCATCTGGTTGCTGCCGCCGGTAAAGTCAGACACTAAACCACCGGCTTCACGCACAATAAGCTCGCCGGCAGCAATGTCCCACGGTTTTAAGCCAATCTCAAAGAAACCGTCAAAGCGGCCAGCCGCCACATAAGCTAAATCCAGTGCAGCAGAGCCGGTACGGCGAATATCAGCCGCATCAGCTAATAAGCTGGTTACCATAGCGGCATGGGCCGGTATATGGGTTTTGTTTTTAAACGGAAAGCCGGTGGCTAAGATAGTGCCACCCATATCCGGCAGATTAGTCACACGAATACGGGTGCCGTTTAACTGGGCGCCACGGCCGCGAGAAGCCGTAAATAGCTCGCCGCGCAGTGGATCAAAGATCACTGCCTGGTCTAATTTACCCTGATGTTTTAACGCGATAGACACCGCAAAGTGCGGAATGCCTTTAATAAAGTTGGTGGTGCCGTCCAGCGGATCAATAATCCATTGAAATTCGCTGTCGTTGTTGCCGTAATCACCATGCTCTTCGCCGACAATACCGTGGGTCGGGAACGATTTTTTTAACACCTGAACAATGGCTTGTTCAGCTTCTTTATCGACGTTGGTAACAAAGTCGTTGGTGCCTTTTTGCAGTTTCTGAACCATGTCCAGTTGGCCACAGGCGCGCGCGATCACGTTACCGGCGCTGCGGGCAGCGCGAACCGCGATGTTTAACATCGGATGCATAGCAATTACCTTATTTTGAAAAGAGCTGTGTAAATTTCGGTCAAAAGAGCGGCGCGTATTGTAACGGCTACAGCCAAAAAGTAAAGGCAAAACCCAACAGGCCTGACGATTTTGTCAGCTGTTCATGTTCTGTTACAAGTCGGTAGCAGCGTAAGGTTAGTTTTAGTATAAAATCAGGTTAATTATTCAGAGGCAATTCAGTTTGCCGGTACTAGCTTGACAGCAGGCTAGCGGTATTTTCACTTTTGATAAAGGACTTAACATGAAAAGCTTATTTGTTAGCGCGCTTGTGATCACCACCTTAAGCTTAAGCGGCTGTGGTGCGTTACACACGGCAGTAGCCAAGCGCAATCTGGATGTGCAAACTAAGATGAGCAGCTCTATTTTTCTCGATCCGGTAGAGCCAGAGCAGCGCACGGTATTTGTCGACATTCGTAACACCTCAGATAAACCGGAGTTTGATCTTAAACCTCAGGTGATTCAGAGCCTACAGGCTCGTGGTTATCAGGTGATAGATAGCCCGAAACGGGCGCATTACTGGCTACAGGCCAATGTGCTGCAGGTGGGGCGCAGCAATGCCCGCGACACTAATGGTGCACTGGTAGCCGGCCCGGGTATAGCGGGTGGCGCAGTAACCGGTTATGCACTGCACCGTGCTACTGGCGGCAGTTCAGGCGGTGGCGGCGCTATAGGGGCGGCCGTTGGTGGTGCCATTGTCGGTACTGTGGTCGATGCGATGGTTGAAGATGTGTATTACAGCGTTATCACCGACATTCAAATTATGGAGCGCTTTGACGGCGTGGTCAGTGAAAGCTCGCAGCATCAGCTTATTCAGGGCGACAGCGGCAGCACGACGTCAAGCTACCAGCGTGACAGCAACATGCGTAAGTACCAAACCCGTATTGTCAGCTTTGCCAACCAGGCTAATTTAAAGTGGCCTGAAGCAGAGCCAGAATTAACCCAGGGTATGGTGCGGGCGCTGGCGGGCTTGTTCTAAATGCAACGCTGGCTGTTACTTGTTGCTCTGCTGCTGTTAGGTGGCTGTACTGCGGTGCACACCTCGGTGGCGAAACGTAATCTGGATGTGCAAACCCGCATGAGCCAGACCGTCTACCTGGACCCGGTAGAGCCGGAGCAGCGCACCATTTATCTGGATATTCGCAACACCACGGCAGAATATCAGCTGCCGCTGGCCGACGATGTGCGCAGTTTTATGCTAAGCCGAGGCTATCAGCTGGTGAACTCGCCAATACAGGCGCAGTATTGGCTACAGGTAAATGTGCGTACGGTATTAAAAGAGCGACCAGACAAGGTGCTGGCCGACGAGTATGGCATGACACCGCAAGAAGTCAGCGAGCTGTTACACCCCGGCATGGCACCACCGCCAGAGCCGGAAACGCCGGAGCAGCGCGCCGAGCGTTATAGCCGTAACACAGCGGTGTTTGTAGATACGTCAATTGGTACTAATGTTGATGGTAAAGATATTGCCCGCGCTTTAGTGGTGTTGGCCGCCTTTGCTGGCGCTGAGTACATCGGTAACCAGCTGGTGCAGGACAAGTACTACACTATGCTCACCGATATTCAAATTGCCGAACGTATTTCGCCAGACAGCGAGCAAAAAGTGCAGGAGTACAGCGAACACCAGTTACGGCAGGGCGACAGCGGCGCTTTTGAGCAGCTATGGCAGCGCGATACCGATATGCGCAAATACCAGGTACGGGTAGTCAGTTTTGCCAATAAAGCCAACCTTAACTGGCAAGACGCCGAACAGCCCCTGCATCAGGGCCTGCTGCGCTCCCTGGCCGGTATTTTTTAACCGGCCGTTATGCTAAGTGTCCGGTATTTTTTAACCGGCCACTACGCAAAGAGACCGGTATTTTTTAACCGGCCGCTGTGCTCGTATTAACTTTCAGTACATCACTTAGCGCCCGCACATCCATACCGCTAGGGTGCTGATACACCCGCAGGCCAAATTCTGGCAATATCGCCAGCAAGTGGTCAAAAATATCCGATTGAATACTCTCGTACTTCAGCCAGGCGGTGGTATTGGTAAAGCAGTACAGTTCCAGCGGCAAGCCGTCGGCGGTAGCAGGTAGCTGCCGGGCCATCAGTGTCATTTGCTGGTGAATACCCGGGTGGCTTTGCAAGTAGCGCTCAACATAGGCGCGGAAGGTACCAATATTGGTAATACGGCGGGTGTTCACCGGCTCTTTGCCTTCCTCTGCCAACTGGGTATTCCAGTCATCAATTTCCTGCTGTTTACTGGCCAGATAATCTTTTAATAATTTAAACCGACCAAGACGCTTTTTTTGCTCCGCATCTAAAAAGTGTACACTTTGTTGGTCCAGTAAAATGCAGCGCTTAATACGCCGGCCGCCAGACTCCTGCATACCGCGCCAGTTTTTAAACGGGTCTGTCATAAAACGGCGGGTAGGGATAGTGGTAATGGTTTTATCCCAGTTCTGAATTTTTACCGTATGCAGGGCAATGTCGATCACATCGCCATCGGCGTTAAGCTGCGGCATTTCCACCCAATCACCTACGCGTAATACGTCGTTGGACGAGATTTGTACACTGGCCACCAGCGACAAAATGGTGTCCTGAAATATCAGCATCAGCACAGCGGCCATCGCACCCAAACCGGAGAGCAGAATAAGCGGTGAGCGGTCAAACAGCGCCGCGATAATCAGGATCAGCGTCACCGCGTAAATACCAATTTTTACTACCTGGATATAGCCCTTGATTGGCCGTATTTTCGCATCAGGCCGCTCTTCATAAATGGAATTAACTAAATCCAGCAGGTTGCTTAGCGCCAATGCGACAGTGAGCACCATAAAGGCATTACACACGTTGACAATGACGGTAGCTGCGGCTTCAGGAACGCCACTGACATAACCGATACCGGTAGAAATGATTAGCGCCGGTACCACATTTGACAACCGCGAGACAAAATTGAATTTTTGCACCACATGCTGCTCATTAATCGGTGTGGCACGCAGCAGTTTGAAAATACCACCGATTAAAATGCGTTTTACCACAAAGTTACCCAGCCAGCTAAGCACCAGCAGCAAAGCCAGTTCGGTCGGTAGCTCAAGCTGTGGGTACTGCTTTAGCGTGTCTTGTAGCGGTTGTATCATTTCGTCCACAATATCCTCCATAATCAGCGGCATAGCCTGCCATAGCTTACCTTGATTGTGGCTGAATGTCGTTACATCCGCTCATTCAGGCGTGTTTACCAGTATTGCTCCACCGTGATATTACCCGGCTCACGGCGCAGGTTTTTCCTTAAGCCTAAGCTTTCAAGCGTGGCTTTGGTGTCTTTAATCATATCCGGATTGCCACATAGCATCACTTGCGAGCGCGGTGTTAACGGCTGCTGACACGCGTTTTGCAGCTCGCCGCTTTGTATCAGCTCGGGCAGGCGTTTATTCAGTGCGCCGCTGTGGGCTTCGCGGGTAACTATAGGCTGGTAGTGCAGCTGGCCCGGGTACTGATGCTGATATTGGTTAATCAGCTCTCGGTATACCAAGTCGCCAATAGTACGCACGCTGTGCACCAGCACGATATGACCAAAGCGCTGCCATAACTGATGTGTGCCTAGCATCGACAAATAAGGCCCAATGCCGGTGCCGCTGGCGATTAGCCACAAATTGTCTCCCTCTGGTACTTCATCCAGCACAAAAAAGCCCGATGGCGGCTGGCTAATCTCAACACTGTCGCCCATTTTTAGTTGTTGCAGCAGCGGCGATAACTTACCTTCAGCTACGGTGCTGATTAAAAATTCCTGCTCGCTGCTACCGGGGCTGTTTACCAGCGAATAGGCACGCTGCAGCCGGCCATCGGCAGTATTTAACGCCAGCCGGACAAACTGACCGGCGGTAAAGCTAAAGCCGTCGGTTTTCACCTTTAAGCTGAATAAATTGGCATGCCAGTGATGATTGTCGGTTACGGAGCCGCTAAGCCATTGTGCCATAATCAGTTTCCTCTTCGTTTGTTGCCTTAAGCCTAGCAAACAAGCGCTGTTCTACCAGCTTGGGGCTAAACTAACGCCTTAGTGCATGTTATCTTGGGCAACAAAGCCAAAATTACAAGTTATTATGAGCAATACGTTTTTTCTTGCCGACTGGCAGGTAAACCCTAGCGATAATACCCTACGCCAAGGCAAACAGGTTCAGCAGTTAGAGCCCAAGGCGATGGATGTGCTGCTGTTACTGTGCCGTCATGCCGGCGAGGTATTAAGCAGCGATGACATTATCAGCCAGTGCTGGCCTGGCATCGCCACCGGCGATAACCCGCTGCATAAAGCACTGACCCAACTACGTAAAGCGCTGGGCGACAGTGCGACCACGCCGGTTTACATTGAAACCATTCGCAAACGTGGTTACCGCGTTATTGCCAAGGTACGCTATCCGCTGGGGCAAGAACAAAGTTTGGCCGGGCATAGCTGGCAGCAGGGCTCGCCGTTTCCCGGCCTTAAAGCCTACGATGCCAGTTATGCCAGTGTGTTTTTTGGCCGTGGCGCTCAAATAGATACCCTGCTTAGCCGCATTGCGCAGCAAATTAAATTTGGCCGTGACTTTTGCTTACTGCTGGGCCCCAGTGGTAGCGGTAAATCGTCGCTGATCAATGCCGGCGTTATGCCTAACTTAATGCAGCCCGGCGGTTTTAATGGCGTAGAGGTACTTTCGTTTACCAGCCTGGATTTAGCCGATGTGGCCAAAGGCCAGTTGCTGCCCAGCCTGGCCAGCAGCTTGCTGGATTGGGAGCTTAATGATGCGCCGGTATTTGCCGGCGACAGCGCCGCCAGTCTGGCAGCGCAATTAGCGCAACCAGAGCCGTTATTGCATCGATGTAAAACCTTACTCGGCAGCAAAGGGCAGCACAGCCGGCGCTTTGCCCTTTTTGTCGACCGCTTAGAGGTACTGTTATCGTCACCGCTGTTTAGCGAGCAAGAGCGCACCGGCTTTGTGGCGTTATTAGAACAATTGGCCTGCAGTGGCGCTGTGCTGGTGCTAAGTGCCTGCAGAAACGAGTTCTACCCCGATTTAGTCGACTACCCCAGCTTAATGGCAGGTAAAGCCAAAGGCGCGCATTTTGATTTAGCCGCCCCCGGCCGCGCTGACTTACTGCAAATGATCCGTTTACCGGCACTGGCCGCCGGTTTACGGTTTGACATCGACCCAGACAGCGCCATGCCGCTGGATGAGATCCTGGTGCAAGAGGCCGCCAGCAACCCCGATGCCTTACCGATGTTGCAATACACTTTGCAGCAGCTGTATTTGCAGCGTAGCAGTGACAATAAACTGCTATTAAGTGTGTATCAGGCGTTGGGCGGTATTGAAGGCGCAATTGGCAAAAATGCCGAGCAGGCCATTAAAGGCTTAACGAAAGCCGAGCAAGATTGCCTGCCAAAAGTGTTGTCCTTGCTGGTGACCCTGCGTGAAGATGAGCAAAGCATTACCAGCCGCAGTGCCCGTTTAGCTCAGCTCACCAGCAACGCCGAGCGCACGTTGGTCAATACCATGATTGAGCAGCGGCTGTTTGTTTCTAACCTGCAACAGGGCGAGCCAAGCTTTAGCATAGCGCACGAAGCGCTGCTCAGGCGCTGGCCGCGCGCTACTGCCTGGATCAGCGAGCATTTTGACAGCTTAAGCGTAAAAAGCCGCCTGCTGCACTTAAGCCAGCGCTGGCGCAGTGAGCAGAAAAACAGTGCTTATTTACTGGCCGAAGGCAAACCGCTGCAAGAGGCGTTGCTACTGCAGCAAAACACTCTGTTTCAGCTTGATAGCGAAGAGGCCGAGTTTATTCAGGCCTCTGATGCCAAAGCGCGGTTAAAGCGCTGGACGCGCCGCGCTACAGTTAGCTTGCTTTGTCTGTTAACGCTCACCGCCATGACCATGGGGGTGCGCAGTTTTCAAGCCGAGCAGCAGGCACAGCAAAAGCGGCTGGCGGCAGAAAATCTGCTCGGTTTTATGGTGGGCGATTTTGCCGACAAACTGCGCAGTATCGGCCGCATGGATTTACTCGATGGTATCAGTAATAAAGCGCTGGAATATTTTACTGATTACAGCAGCGATGACAGCAGTTTAAGCATCGAAGCACGCTTGCAACACGGCCAAACGCTGGAAGCGATGGGCGAGGTGGCTTACTCGCGCGGTAAAACTGACGAAGCGGTAGCGGCATTAAAAGCGGCCCGTGTGCAGTTAGAGGCCGTACTGGCGCAGCAACCAGATAACTTAGAGCTGTTAAAAACCCTCGGCGCTAACGCCTTTTGGCTCGGGCAAATACAGTACGACGCCAGTAACTGGCAAGCGGTGCAGCCTGAGTTTGAGCGGTATTACCAGTACAGCGAGCGTATGTATGAACTGGCACCGGAGAACCTTGATGCCATTATGGAACTGTCCTACGCCACCAATTCGCTGGGCTCACTGGCGATGAAACAGCAGCAATTTGAAATAGCTAGAGACAATTTTGAAGAATCGTTGCGTCTCAAGTTATTAGCTCAGCAGTTGCAACCAGACATTGTACAGTTAACAGCGGATATTGCAGATACACGTTCCTGGCTTGCCAGCGCGGCGCTGCTGCAGGGTGATATTTTTCAAGCGATAGCAGAGCACACCAAGATACAGCAGCAATTTGAGGATGTTAGCAAAAGCATTAAGCCTGACCCGTATTTGCTGGAAAAGGTTTTTAGTAGTTACGATATATTGGCGTCTGTATATTCAACTCAAGGCCTATACCCGAAGGCAGTTGAAAAGGCGTTGCTAGGGCATGAGCTTATACAGCAAGCTTTAGCAGCAGATCCAGGTAATGAAATCTGGCGCAGTGACCTGTTTAAAATGAAACTAAGCCTGATGAGTTTAAGTTTCTATGAGCCGTCACTCAGATATAGGTTTTTGCCTGATATGCTTGGAAAGTGGCTTGATGAAAATAAGTTTCACTTTTCTGACTCAAAACGCTTTGAACAGTTAAAGTTGAACTGGGCGTTAGGGTCGGCTGAGTATTATCAAAATAGTGAAAACTGGAGGCAAAGTGCTGAATTACTAAAGTACATTGATAGCTATTATCAAGATTCTGATTTTACAGATAAAAATAAAGTTGCCCTTTTCATGCTGAAAGCACTCCAGTTGCACCAGGAAGGAGACTACGTTCAATACAATGAATATTGCAGCCGCGCCCTTGATGTTTTGAATCTTACCCAACACCATGACCGACACCCTACTAGTGTTCAGGCAAAAGCCAAGGCGCTGCTGTGTCTTGATAAACTAGACAATGATGCTGAGTTAGTACAGATTATGTCTCAGCAGAAATTGGCACCAATCACTTTTGGAAAATTAATTTATCAATACAAGGAGTAAAATATGCCGGCGACAAACCCTGTTTTGCAGGTTCAAGTGAGCTTAAATAGTGACAACGTTCCTCAGTTCACTTATTGGATTGACGGGAAGTTAAGTGACGGAAGTGTCATTGTTGAGCAAAGTGAAACTATTACTTATCAGTTAGTCAACTCTGAGGGCTTTAGTTTTGTCGGTGCTGGTTTTATCACCCCTTTTGATGGAGTGATCGATGCAGTGTCGGTTTCTGCAGATGGACAAGAGCTGGTCCTGGAGGATCAAGATTCGGTTGCTGGGGTTACCAAGTTTCAACTTATTTTACGTAATAACCGTAATGCTTTGTTACTGCTAAGCCCAGATCCGCAAGTCGTAAATCGCAAAGATAACTAAACCAGCCCCGCAAGGGGCTTTTTAGTCCATATAAATCAATACATTAAATCAGAAGATTGCCGAAAGGTTTGCGCGTGTATAAATAGCTAAAGTTGGCAGCAGTTAAATTAGCACTGCGGGAAAGCCAAATGAACACTGCACAGCGCAACAGCCAAATACCAGCCCATGCCTTAAACGATGACAGCCCCTGGCTGGAGGATACAGCCGCCAATCCGGGTCTGGATTTAGGTAGTTTTATTCAGTACCTGGCCGAAGCGGTACTGGTGGTAAGCCCGGATGGCGTAATTGAATGCGCCAACGCCAAAGCGGCACTGTTGCTTAATTGTGTGGGGGCACCACTGATTGGCCGTAAGTGGCCGCAGTTTCTGGTGAGCCGCTGTCAGCAGCAATACGAGGGGCTGGTGAATATGGTGGCCAAACGTATTTTGTCCTTGCAGGCTGGCCCCAGTGAAATGGCAGTGCGCTGCGCCGATGGTGAAATAAAAGATATTGAGCTGTCAGTGTCATTTTTACCCGAGCCTGAAGCACATTTGGTGCTGGTGATGCGCGATCTAACCCGCTACAAAGCCGAATGCGAGCAGCTAAGGCTGGAAGCCGCTACCGATGCACTGACTGGCTTGGCGAACCGCCGAGGTTTTGACGAGCAATTGCAATCGCAATGGCTGCAGTGCACCGAAGCGCGCCGGCCACTTAGCGTGATCATTATCGATATCGATTTTTTTAAACAGTTTAATGACCGTTACGGCCATATTCAGGGTGATGCCTGTTTGCGTAAGGTGGCCGGTGCCATAGTGCAGGCGATGCCGGTGGATGGCAAACTGGCAGCGCGCTATGGCGGTGAGGAGTTTGCGCTTATTTTACCTAACCATAATGAAATCAGTGCATTAAAAGTAGCGCGTGAGGTGCAGCAGGCGGTAAGACAGCTAAGTTTTAGCGATGCCGGTTTACCGTCAACAGTAAATGTTACCGTTAGCCAGGGCGTGGCGACTGAAATTAACGGCCAATACCGCACAGCGCTGGCGCTGCTGTGTGCTGCAGATACAGCGCTGTATCGCGCCAAAGCCGATGGCCGTGACTGTGTTAATGCCAGTAACTAGTAAAAGCGTTTTGGCGCATGTGTAAAGCGGCCGTAAGGGCAGCAGCCTTAGCAGCACGCCAACTGAAATTGCACGGTTTTATCGCAGTTGCTACGGCCGCTTGCATCGCACAGCTGCATAAAGCGGATGGCATAACGGTATTTATTGCCGCTTACCGTGGGGTATACGCCATCGGCTGGCGTGTAACGAATGCGCAGCAGCTGATGCTGCTCGGTGTTGTTCTGGTAAAAGCCGTTTTCGGCGGCGACTTCACTAAACTGGCCTTTCTCGCGGCAAAAATTCAGCACAAAGCCCAGCGCGTTTTGCAGCAGCGCAAATTCCGCACACCAACGGCTAACATCTTGCTGGCGCTGCGTAAGCGGCATACTTAACCAATATTGTAATTGAGGTACGTCAAAGTAGCAGGTGCCCCCGGCCATAGCAAAACGCTGGCGCAGCGGGCTTAAAAACTTATCGTCTTTTAAAGTGCCAATAAACTTACCGCTTTTTAACAACTCGGCTTGCAGCCTAACTGCTTGCTGCAACACTTTGCTTAGTTTATCGTCTGCCACCGACGGGTGATTGGCCCAGGCCACCAAGGCTGTCTCGCAGCGCTCGCAGTCTTTAATCAGGTCGGGCCTAATATCATTTCTGTCCAGCACTTCAATCAGGTCAAACAGGATATTAAAAAACGCCAGTTGCTGCGGTTCGCTGTCTAATCGGGTTAGCTCAGACAGCTGGTTTAGCAGGTATTCCAGCTTAAGGTAGGTGCGTAGTTTTTCGTTTAGCGGGTGCTCGTACAATAGCTCGGCCATTGGTGCTGCTATCCTGGTTGTGACAGCACCCGGCCTGATGTCAGTGGCGGGCCAGTTGCAGATATTGCTTGTGCAGGCGCTCTACCTGGCTGTCTAACGCTGCAATAGTGCTGTCATTGCTAATAATATCGTCGGCTTGTGCCAGCCGTTCGGTGCGCGAAAGCTGCGCTGCCATAATGGCGCGTATTTGCTGCTCACTGGCGTTATCCCGCGCCATCGCCCGTGATAATTGCAGCGGCTCGGGTAAGTCGATTACCAATACCCGCTGTACATACTGGTTTAGCTTGTTTTCCAGCAGCAGTGGTGCTACCAATAGTGCATAGGGCGAGCTTAGCGCATCCAGCTGCGCCAATAAGCTTTGCCGTATTGCCGGGTGCAGTAGCTGCTCTAGCCAGCTTTTTGCTTCGGGCTGGCTAAAAATGGTGTCGCGCAACCTGGCGCGGTTTAAGCTGCCGTCGGCCTGCAATATATCGCGGCCAAAACGCTGACTAATCGCACTGTGACACGCTGTGCCCGGCATCACCACCTCGCGCGCAACAATGTCGGCATCTACATAGTGTACACCGCGTTTAGCAAACAGCTCTGCCACTGTGGTTTTGCCGCAGCCAATACCGCCGGTCAGGCCAACAATATAGCCTGACAAACCGTTACAGCCCTAAATAACGCAAATAGGCGTTAGTTAACTGTTCGCCCCATAGCAGGGCTATCCAGCCGGCAGCGGCAATATAGGGCCCAAACGGAATAGGGGTGGCTTTATCTTTGCCCTGAATGCTTAACAGTAAAATGCCAATCACAGCACCAACCACTGACGACAGTAAAATAATCAGCGGCAGCTGTTGCCAGCCCAGTAAAGCCCCAAATATGGCCATTAATTTAAAATCGCCATAGCCCATGCCTTCCTTGCCGGTGAGTAGCTTAAACAGCCAGTACACACTCCACAGGCTTAAATAACCGCAAGCGGCGCCGACAATAGCCTGCGCCGGGTTAACCATAGCTGAATCGCTCAGGCTAAACAGTAGCGCCAGCCATAGCAGCGGCAGGGTAAGCTGATCCGGCAACAACATTTTATCTATATCAATAAAGGTCAGTGCTACCAGTACCCAGGTCACTAAAATAAGCAGCAGTGCCGGCAAACCAAACCCCAGTTGCCAGGCCACAGTGGCGGATAATAGCGCCGTTAATGCTTCTATCGCCGGGTAACGCGCACTGATGGGGGCTTTGCAGCTGCGACATTTACCGCCTAACATCAACCAGCTCAGTACGGGTATATTGTCATAGGCTTTAATCGCAGCTTGGCACTTGGGGCAGCGCGAGCGCGGCACGGCAAGGTTAAACGGTTCAGATGCAGCAGTATTTGCATCAGGGCTAAAATAGGCTTGATACTCCTGCTGCCACTCGCGCTCCATCATAATCGGCAGGCGGTAAATCACCACATTTAAAAAGCTGCCAACCATAAGACTAACTATTGCCGCCGCAACGATAAATAGCCATGGATAATCACTTAGAAAGACTTGAATAGCACTCACTGATTATCCAACCACTGCGCCAAGAGAGAAGATAGGCAAGTACATGGCCACAATAAGCCCACCAATTACCACACCAAGCACTGCCATTATTACTGGCTCCAATAACGCTGTCAGGCCATCGACAGCGTCGTCAACTTCTTGTTCGTAGATATTGGCAACCTTAGATAGCATACTGTCCAGTGCACCAGACTCTTCGCCTATTGACACCATTTGCACCACCATTTCTGGAAATCGGTCCGTTTGTTTCATGGCTAGATTCATCTGATTACCTGAAGAAACTTCCTCTCTGATAAAAAGAATTGCTGTTTTATAAATTTCATTGCCCGAAGCACCAGCTGCAGATTCGAGCGCTTCTATCAGTGGCACACCGGCAGCAAAGGTTGTAGATAGGGTTCGGGCAAACCTGGCTACAGCCGACTTGTTCAGAATAACGCCCAGCACGGGCAGTTTTAACAATAATGCATCTGCTGCAGTTCTAAACTTCAGATTAGAAGCATACATTTTTTTTATGGTGTAAAAAGAGGCTACTATAATAGCCAGTACAACCCACCAATATTCCTGCAGGCCTTCAGATATGTTGAGTACGAATTGTGTAAAGGCAGGTAATTCAGCACCAAAGCCGGCGAATATTTCTGCGAACTGCGGCACAACAAAGATCAGTAACACAGCGGTTACGATAGAGGCGATGACCATAACAGCAGCGGGGTAGAACATCGCCTTTTTGATTTTCGACTTTAACGCTTCAGATTTTTCCTTGTATATGGCTAGCCGGTCAAAAATTTGATCCAAGGCGCCAGAAGCTTCACCAGATTTTATCAGGTCGCAATAAAGTTCATCAAAATACTTAGGGTGCTCACGTAAGGTATCAGAAAGCGGTAAACCGGCCTGTACTTTTACCGAAATTTTCTGCATTAAGGTGCGCAAACTTTTATTATCTGAGCCATTTGCAATCAGGTCGATAGATTGCACCAAGGGTACACCGGCACCCAGCATGGTCGCCATTTGCCGGGTAACAATAGCAATATCCAAAGGGGTGATTTTTTTGCCATCACCAAATAGCGACTTCGGTTTTTTCTTTACGCCGGAGGGGGTAATACCTTGCTGGCGTAATAAGGCTTTTACCTCGGCAATACTGGTGCCCTTAATTTCACCGTCTACTTTACTACCGCGGCGGTTAACACCTTTGTAAGTATAGGTTTCCAGCTCTTTTATTTTAAATTGTTGTGCCTGAGCCATGTTTTCTGTCCTGTTGCTGCGCTAATGCGCTGGAAAATATAATCTTATTCACTCGTCACTCGTCACTCGTCACTCGTCACTCGTCACTCGTCACTCGTCACTGGCTTTAGCCCTTAGTCACCCTATTTACCTCCGCCAGGCTGGTTAACCCGGCGGCGGCTTTTAGTAAACCCGACTGACGTAAGTTGTTTATCCCCTCAGCCTGGGCCTGGGTGGCAATATCCAGCGAGTTACCGCCTTGCATAATAATATCGGCCATACGGCCACTGACCGGCATGACCTCGTAAATACCGACCCGGCCTTTATAGCCGTTGGTACAATGCTCACAGCCGATGGGTTTAAAAATTTTCAGGCCAGGTAGCTGCTCGGGGGTATAGCCCTGCTTTAACAGTTCGGCTTCGGGCAATACCTCCGGTTGCTTACAATGGTTACACAGGCGTCGCGCCAGGCGCTGGGCAATAATAAGCGATACCGAGCTTGCTACGTTGTAGGATGGCACGCCCATATTCAGTAAACGGGTTAAGGTTTCCGGTGCCGAGTTGGTGTGTAAGGTCGATAGTACCAGGTGACCGGTTTGTGCTGCTTTAATCGCGATTTCGGCGGTTTCTAAATCCCGGATCTCACCCACCATTACCACGTCCGGGTCCTGGCGTAAAAAGGCTTTTAGCGCTGAGGCAAAGGTTAAGCCTGCGCGGGGGTTTACCTGCACCTGGTTAATACCGGCTAAGTTGATTTCAACCGGGTCTTCCGCGGTAGAAATATTGGTTTCACTGGTATTTAATATCGCCAAACCGGTATACAGCGATACGGTTTTACCTGAACCAGTAGGGCCTGTTACTAATATCATGCCTTGCGGCTGCGCCAAGGCATCTAAATACAGCTTCTTCTGGTTTTCTTCATAGCCCAACACATCGATACCCAACATGGCGCTGTCAGAGTCGAGAATACGCATTACAATTTTCTCGCCCCACAAGGTAGGCAGGGTGCTTACACGGAAATCAATCGATTTTTTCGCTGACAGCTTAAGCTTAATACGGCCATCTTGTGGTACGCGTTTTTCTGCGATATCAAGCCGGGACATAACCTTTAACCGGGCCGATAAGCGGGTAGACAGCGCTACCGGCGGGCTGGCCATTTCATGTAAAATGCCGTCGATACGAAAGCGGATGCGGTAGCTTTTTTCATAGGGCTCAAAATGTAAGTCAGAGGCGCCTTTGCGGATGGCGTCGAGCAGCATTTTATTAATAAAGGCAATAATCGGCTGGTCTTCTTTATCTACCTGTACGCCAGCGCCGTCTTCCTCCTCCTCCTGGGCAATGCCCATAGAGCCCAAATCCCAGTCGCTGTCACTAAAGTCGCCACCCAGGCTACTGTCAAACAGCTTATCAATCAGTTTATGCAGCTTGTCGTACTCAACCACCACCACTTCGGCGTTTAAGCCGGTGTTAAACTCAAAATCTTCAATGGTTTGAATATTAGTTGGGTCAACTACAGCCAGATACATATTGCGGCCGCGCTTACCCAGCGGCAGCATATCGGTTTTGCGGATCAGTTTTTCGTTGCGTAAATCTTCCGGCACATAGTCCAGCGAGTAATGATCCAGGTCCAGACAAATCGCCTGGCTAATACCCGCAGCAGCTTGCGCCAGCTTGTCAGAGCTAATCAGCTTTTCCGTTATTAACAGCTCGGGCAGGTTGCGGTACTGGCCGCCTTTATCGGTAACGACCTTGGTGGCGGTATCGCCATTAACAATACCCAGCTGTACCAGGCGTTTAAATAAAGTAGAGGTAGTGGTTACGGCCATTAAGCGCAAACATCCTGATTTTGCTAATAAGACTTAGATAAAGTTAACTGATTATGCCATTTAACACAGCTTATTCAAGTTTATGACGAGGTTAATGCAACAGTCATTGATAATGAAAACAAGACAATACTTTTTTAGACAGAGATAAAAAAGCCAGCATTGCTGCTGGCTTTAGCGGAGTTATTCAGCGATTAAACTTCATCACAGCCGCGTGGAGTAGCTGATTGTAACCAACCAGCTGGGCGGTTACCAATTTCACAAGTCCATACACCTGTGTCAGCTGCGCGGCGTAAAGTTACCACTGCACCATTTACTGAAGGGTTACCCTGAACAGTACCTGAAATAAAGTCTACACCCAGATCATGAGTGGCACAGGCTTGAGCACTAGGAACGTTTACGTCTTCAAGAGCGTTTTCACCAGTAGCTGGTGTAATAGCAGTACCTTGGCTAACTAAGAACTCAAAGCCAGCTTCGCCGTTTTTAATTTCTTTATAGCAAGAAGTTACCGCACCACCAGCTGTGTATGACTGGTACTGTGGAATTGCTACTGCAGCTAAAATACCGATAATCGCGATAACGATTAACAGTTCAATTAAGGTAAAACCTTGTTGTACGCGTTTCATAATTTACTTCTCCTGATGTTTTAATAGCCACTGGGGCTACCCGTTATTTTGGTCATTTTTAGACAGGGCGCAAGCTAAATGTTACAAAATTTATCGTTAACACCTAAATTATTGTCTGAAATCATGATTTTTATTTTTAACGCGCACCTTTCACGTACTTAAACTAGTATAAAAGTACTAGTTTAAATGCTCTAAGTGTAAAACGGCCTGACGTATGCGGCGTTTTGTCGTGGTTAGCTGGCGGTTTAACGCAGTCGAAAATGCCGTTTTAGCCTGATAGCAGCAAATGTTAACGCTGGCTTTTTAAGCGTGTTGCGGGAAAGTTCGTCAGGTTGTATAGCCGGTTGTAAAGTTGTGCAGGGATAAAAGAGCATATGCCGGTATAACGATAGATGCCAGCAGGCTTAACCCGCCAGCAGCGCCATACGGGCTAAAAATGCCTGACCCCAGGGCGACACCAGCCAGCCTACCAATAGGGTGTTGCCGATAATAACAAAGCCAAACTCGCGCCTGAACGAGAGTTTGCTGCGTTTATGTGCCAGTTGCTGCTGGGCGACATAAGCACCGGGCCAGCCGCCAATTAAAGCAAACAGTTGCAGGCTTTCTTCCGCCAGGCGGTTACCGTGGCGGGCGATGGCGGCGTCTTTGTCTATTTTATACAGCCAGTAGGTCATTAAACTGGCTTCCACATATAACAGTGGCAACACATAGAGTAATTTGCCGAATAGCAACGCTAGAATGACGGCGATGAAAAACGCCAGACGGAAAAACAAGGCAAACTGGCTGGCTTGCTCAATATCGGCGCCGCTACTCAGAGGCGCGTTATTGATTGGGCTGCGGTTGGATGGTGAACGCGATGTAATGGCAGGTTCTTTGGCAAAGCGCCAGGGCGCGGCGATGGCGCGGCCTTTTTTGTCGGTACCTAAGCTAAATTGCAGCAGGTCGCCTTGCTGCGGACGGCCTTCAGTGCCGGCAAAGTCGCGGATATGAAAAAACAGTTTTTGTGCATTCTGCTGACACAACACAAAGCCAAAGCCTTTATCGTCACGCCAGAACACTACAGTACCGGTTAATTGCATCGGATTATCCTGCTGGCTGGTCTCGCTCCCTGAGACCGGCCTACTGTAGCAGAAGTTTAGTGTGTCGTGGTCGAATCAGCCGGAAACTTTGTGACTCAATGTAACCTTAGTAGCTGATCGTTAGCCGCATAGATAAATCTATCGCCTGCACATGTTTGGTTAGTGCACCGCTGGAAATATAGTCAACACCGGTGGCGGCAAGTTCGGTTAAGCGCTCGCTGGTAATATTGCCAGACACTTCCAGTTTGGCTTTGCCGGCGTTCATTATTACCGCCTGCTTAATATCGGCCAGGTTAAAGTTATCCAGCATAATAATGTCGGCGCCGGCGTCTAACGCTTGTTTCAGCTCAGCCAGGTTTTCGGTTTCAACTTCCACCGGTTTGCCGGGGAAGTTTTGCCGCGCTGTGGCAACGGCATTGGCAATAGAGCCTGCTGCGGCGATATGGTTTTCTTTAATTAAAAAGGCATCATACAGGCCGATGCGGTGGTTTTTGCCGCCGCCTACGGTTACCGCGTATTTCTGCGCAAAGCGCAGGCCGGGAATGGTTTTACGGGTATCCAATAAACGGGTATTACTGCCGGCTAAAAAGGCGACATAGTGCGCCGTGGTGGTGGCGGTGGCGCTTAATAGCTGCAGAAAGTTAAGTGCGGTGCGCTCACCGGTAAGTAATAACCGTGCTGGGCCATTAAGCGTGCAAAGTACCGTGTTGGCACTTACCTTATCGCCATCTTTTACTTGCCAGTTAATTTTCACCTGGTCGCCTAACTGGCGAAACACTTCATCAGCAAAGGCGGTACCGCAGACAACACAATCTTCACGGGTAATAATGGTGGCGCTGGCTTGCTGCGCAGCAGGGATTAATGAGGCGGTAATGTCGCCCTGTTCCAGCGCTAAAAAGCCGAGATCTTCGGCCAGAGCAGTGGCAACGGCACGGGTGAGTTCTTGTTGTTGTAAGGTGTTGTGGCTAGTGGTCATAAGTCGGTTCGATTGCGTTATTAGTGTTGGATCAGCGTGAGCTGATTACCTTGTTGGTGAAATTCTAACTGTTTCAGCGCGCTCATGCCCAGCAATATCTCAGTGCCTGCTCCGCTTTTGTCCATACCGGGTACTATGCTGGCCGGAATATTACTTAGCACTATGTCACCCAGTTGCAGCGTATCAATGCGGCTGGCATAAGCGGTGGTGATGCCGTTGGCGGTGCTTACTTGCTTGGCTCTGCCAAAGGGCAGGCCCAGTTTTTCTGCGGTAGCCTGGTCTATAGCGACGGTGGTGGCACCGGTGTCGAGCATAAAATCCACCGGCTGGCTATTTACCAGCGCCGTGCCGACATAATGGCCGGCTTTATTGCGGATAAGCACGGTACGGGTTTCGCCACGGCTGCCTTGCACACTTTGCAGCTGCTGGTTGGGGTTAAGCTGCTTATCAATGGTGTCGTCAAAAAACAAAAACAGCATTACCATCACAATCAGCCAGGCAATAATGGCGAAGGTCTTACCATAAGACTTTGTCGGTTCTGGTGCTTGCATTCGTCTGCTCGGCCAAGGACAATAGCGCCATAGCTTACTAACCAGATTGGTTAAAGGCAAAATTTCTGATGAAGCCGTGTACGCTTGCGATAACGCAGCGCCCCAGTCCACACTGTGATGATCGCCCGCCAGGCGAGACCATCAGCCTGTTGGTGATCCACAATATCAGCCTGCCCGCTGGCGAGTTTGCCGCCATACCCGAACAAAGCCATGTTGATGCGCTGTTTATGGGTTGTCTGGACGTGAGCGCACACCCCAGTTTTAGCGATTTACAGGGCGTGAGGGTGTCGGCGCACTGCGTAATATGGCGCGACGGCAGCGTATTTCAGTATGTGCCTTTTGCCAAACGTGCCTGGCATGCCGGTGTAAGCCAGTTTGCCGGCCGTGAGCGCTGCAATGACTTTTCTATCGGCATTGAGTTAGAAGGCAGTGACAATTTGCCTTATACTGAGCAGCAATATCAAAGCCTTATACTACTAACAAAAATGATCTGTCAGCAGTATCCAACTATCACGCCCAACCGTATAACAGGCCACAGTGATATTGCGCCGGGGCGCAAAACTGACCCGGGCGCCGCCTTTGACTGGGGCCGTTATCGCAGTGCGTTAGTGGCCGTAGAGTAAAACGCGTTCGGGTAAGTTGAACTGTTACATGTGAATAGATTAAAAGCGGAATAAAAGCGCGAGCAAGGGAGTTTCAGGTATGACCTTAATCAGTATGTTACTGGCATTAATTATTGAGCGCTTAGCCGTGCGCAGCGATGCCTGGCAGGCCAGCCGCTATTGCCGCAGTTATGTGCGCTTTAGTGCCGGCTCTAAATTAAGTGCCCTGTCAGCACACAGCCTGGGGCAATACCTGTGGCTGGCGTTGCCGGGCGCAGTTGTTGCTTTGCTGCTAAGCTGGGCAGACAGCCATCTACTGACCTTTTTGGTCAATACGCTGTTGCTGCTGGTGGGCATTGGCTGCTGGCACTACCGCCAGCTGTATAAACAGTATTTAAATGCCATGGACAGAGGCGATGAAGAAGCCGGCTTTATTGCCATGCAGCAAATTCGTACTCAGCTGGGTAGCGCCAGCGAGCAATACAGCTACGGCCAGTTGTTACTCTGGCTGAATTTCCGTTATTACGCCGCAGTAGTGTTCTGGTTTTTATTACTGGGCGCCTTTGGTGTTATTACTTACGTGCTGGTGCGGCATTTACAAGAAGCAGTAGATGAAAAAGACGCAGCCGATTACGCGGCGGTGCTGGGCAGTGACAGCAAAGTGGACTGTGTAGCACACTGGGCGCTGTGGTTTCCGGCGCGGTTATTTGGTTTAGGCTTTGCGCTGGTAGGGCATTTCTCCCGTGCCTCTAATGCGCTGCTAAGCTACTTTTTAGACTTTACCGCCAGTAACGAGCAGGTGGTAATTGAAGTAGCTACTGCTGCCGAGCAAATTCCGGCCGAAAGCATTAATACGCTGGACGACAGCAGCTATATGGTGCAGTTAGCTAAGCGCAATATGCTGTTTTTCTTGGCCTTTACCGCCATCTTAACCCTAAGTGGCTGGCTGGGGTAAACCACACTGACATATTGAAGGCGCCGTTCAGGCGCCTTTTTTACTGGCTAATTTTCGCTTCACACCAGTTTCACGGCCGCCATGGCACCTTGGGTTGAATATTAAACATAACCTAAAACAGGTGGCTACCATGAGCAACACCCTAGTTAACAAACATAATGTGAAAAAGATGCTGCTAAGCCTTGGCGCTGTAATGGTGCTGCTTGCTGGCGGCTGGTATGCGTTATTTGGCTTAAAACCCTACACTGTTAGCGCAAGTGAGATAACACAGCGTTATGCTTACACACTATCGCAGCCCGTTGAGGTAAGGTTGCAAAGCGACGACAAAAGTAAGCACAGCAATGGCTACCACTTTTACTACACCAGCTTTGACGGCGCCAAAGTCAATGGCTATCTGCGTTTACCTAAGCGCGCTGAAAACAGCACTACAGCTATGCCGTTGCTAATCGGTGCCCATGCTATGGGGCGCTCATACCAGCGCTGGTGGCTGCCCAGTTACAAAGATCGGGCCACCCGGGAAAGCACCGATCAGATTACTGCCATGGCACTGGCAAAGGGCTATGCAGTGGTCACCATTGATGCCCGTAACCACGGTGAACGTAAAAACCCGGATCTGGGAATTGCTGAGCTGCTGCATAATCTGCACTGGTGGGGCGAGCGCGAACCCTACGAGGCCATGCTAATAGATACGGTGCGCGACCATAGGGTGCTGCTGGATTGGCTTGTTACTCAACCGCAGTTTGATGCTAACCGGATTGATATTACCGGTTACAGTATGGGCGCGCATGTGAGTTTATTGCTGGCAGCGGTAGATGACAGAGTCAGTCGGGTAGCAGCCATGGTGCCGCCCCATATCAACAATTACACGGCCATAGTGGCGCCACTGAATATGCTCACTGGTTTGCAAGATAACCCGGTGCTATTGTTTAGCGCGAATGATGATGAATATGCCAGTAAAAAGCAGAACAAAGCCTTATTTGATGCCTTACCTCATAGCGACAAACAGCACCATATGTTTGACGGCGGCCATGTGTTGCCATCAAGCTATGTACACCATTTCGAGACCTGGTTGTAATGACAACGGCAGCTAATTTAACGGTATTAGTTGTGGAAGATAATCAGGCGATACAGGCGAATATCGCCGATTACTTTGCTATGCACGGTGCTGTTGTGGACTTTGCCCTTAACGGCCGCCTGGGGGCAGAGCTGGCACTGGCGCACTATTACGATGTCATCGTACTGGATTTAACTCTGCCGCAACTGGATGGGCTGGGTGTCTGCGGCTTGCTGCGGCAACAGGCCAACCGGCATATCCCTGTGTTAATGCTTACGGCGCGCGATAGCCTGCAGCACAAGCTGGACGGCTTTGCCGCCGGGGCCGATGACTATTTGGTTAAGCCTTTTGACCTTGCAGAGTTGTGGGCCCGCGTGCAGGTGCTGGCCAAGCGTCACCTGCAGCAACATCACACGCTGACGCTGGGTAATATCCGGCTAAACCGGCATCTGCATCAGGTGCACTGTGATACTAAACTGCTGGCGCTAAAGCCAATTGGGTTTCAGCTGCTGAGTATATTGCTGGAGACTTATCCGCGGCCGGTTAGCCGCACTGAGCTGTGCAGCAAGATTTGGGGCGATGAACCCACGGAGTCAGACGCGCTGCGATCGCACTTGTATCAGTTGCGTAAAACCCTGCAACAGCATGGGGCGTCGGTAAGCATTGAAACCCAACTAGGCGTGGGTTTTGCGCTTAAAGCGGTGCCTGCCGTATGACAGTGCTGTCACTACAACGGCGTATTTTGCTCACCTTTATCGCTAGCTCGGCGTTGGTAGGGCTACTGTTTGGCGCCAGCGCTATGATTTTTGCTTACCACACTGAAGATCAGCTGTTTGAAACCTTACTGCAAGCCGAAGCGACTTATGCTGAGCAGCAGTTAGCGGCGGGGCACGAAGTACAGCCACGCCTGACGTTTATCCGTTATGCCAGTGATATTGCAGCACTGCCACCGCCGATCCAAGCCAAGTTACAACAAGCGCCCGAACGGCGCGAATTTGCGCTTGAGCAGGGCCAGCACTACCATCTGATGCCGCTGTCGCGCGGCTTTTTGCTGGCCGATGTGACTGAACAGCTGATTGTCAGAGCAATACGGCCGCAGCTGGCAGAGTTTTTACTGCTGCTGCTCGCTGTTGTGCTACTGAGTGCTGCCGGCTTTGCCTATGTGTTGGCAAGGCGGGTGCTTAAACCTTTGCACAAGTTAACACAGCAGGTCGATAGCACGGCCCTGCAACCCGACAAGGCTGTAAGCGGCTTTGCCGACGATTTTGCCGCTGACGAAATTGGCCGCTTAGCGCGGGCACTGCAGGTGGCCTGGCAGCGGGTGGCTGAGTTTATCAGCCGCGAGCAGCAATTTACCCAGGACGTGTCACACGAGCTGCGCACACCGCTTACCGTGATGCAAGGCGCCCTGACCTTACTGCAACATGGCCCGTTAACCGCGCAACAACAGCAATATGTGCAGCGCCTGCAACTTGCCCAGCAGCAAATACACCAGACCATAGACACCCTGATGCTGTTGGCACGAGAGCAGTTGCCAGCCGCTGTGCCGGTAGCACTGCTGCCCGTGGTAGAGCAAAGTGTGTTGCAGCAGCAGGCCAAGTTAGCCGGCAAAGCCATTCGGTTGGAGCTGGATATTGCGCCCTCGGCACAGCTGATAATGGATCCGATGTCGCTGCTAATGCTACTGAATAACCTGATTGGCAATGCCTTTGACTATACCGCAGCAGGCGTTATCCGCATCAGCTTTGCCGCACAGGTACTAACAGTGCAGGATAGTGGGGCTGGGATAGATGAGCAGCTGCAATCGCAGGTATTTAACAGCGGTATTAAAGGTGCCAATAGCACCGGTATGGGCGTTGGTTTGTCGCTGGTAAAACGCTTGTGTGATAAATGGCATATTGCTTATCAGCTACACAGTGATAACTCAGGTACCTGTATCCGTTTAACCTTTCGCTAAAATACTCTGGTCAGACCAATTGATTGGCTGTTTTCCTGTTGTGCACTTTCCAGAGTTATTACTCTAACTATTTTCCGCTTTTGCCTTTGCATAGATTCTCTGCTTTATTTACTTGTTATGCAGAAACTGCTACCGTATCGCCACTAAAAATAAATTGGTAATACCAATTTACAAGCAGCCTGTAAAACGAACAACATCACGGGCGCCAACAGGAAAATCATCACGGCATGGCAGATTTCACCATTAAACCGGCTAAGCTTTCAGACCGCATTGTCGAGCAACTGGAAAACATGTTGCTGGAGGGCAGTTTTGCGCCGGGGCAAAAGCTGCCGCCCGAGCGGGATTTAGCACTGATGTTTGCTGTATCGCGGCCATCACTGCGCGAGGCGATTCAGAAACTGGAAGCCAAGGGGTTGGTGAATCGGCGCCAGGGCGGCGGCACTTATGTTTGCGACAATCTGGCGGTGGGTTTAACCGATCCGCTGTTTGAGCTGATTGGCCGCCACCCGGAGTCGCAGTTTGACTTGCTGGAGTTTCGCCATGCGTTAGAAGGCATTTGTGCTTATTACGCGGCGCTACGTGGCACCGCAGCTGATTTTGCCCAGATTAAAAAGCATTACGATGCCATTTGCGCGGCGCAGCAACTAAATGATGTCGAGCAGGAAGCCAAAGCGGTCGGCAGCTTTTACCTGGCGGTGGCAGAGGCGTCACACAATGTGGTGTTGCTGCATTTAGTGCGCGGCTTAACGCCACTGGTCGAGCAGAATATCCGGGTAAACCTGGAAACGCTGAAACAAAAAGACGGTATCGGCGCCAAGTTAAATGCGCACCGGCAAACGTTAATGCAGGCGGTGATTAACGGCAAGCCAGAGCAGGCGCGCCAGGCCAGTAATGATCATTTGGCCTTTATTGAAGAAGCCATGCTGGATGTGGGTAAAGAGCGTTCGCGTATAGAGCGCTCGTTACGTCGCAGCCAGCAGGGTTAATTATTTTACTAACGCAGCGGCGCAACCATAGCGCTGGCGTGCACAACCAAAGGAAACTTCGATATGTCTGAAGTCAGTAAAGTTGACATCGACGCTCTGGAAACCAAAGAGTGGCTTGAAGCGCTGGAATCGGTAGTTCGCACACAAGGGGTAGAGCGGGCGCAGTTCCTGCTGGAAAAAGTGCTGGAAGAAGCCCGGTTAGAAGGCGTAGACATGCCAACCGGCGTCACCACCAACTACATCAACACCATTCCACCGCAGCAAGAGCCGGCTTACCCGGGCGATGTTAACCTGGAGCGACGTATCCGTTCGGTAATCCGCTGGAACGCCATTATGATCGTGCTGCGTGGCTCGAAAAAAGAGCTGGACTTAGGCGGGCACATGGCGTCTTACCAGTCTTCGGCGGCATTTTATGAAACCTGCTTTAACCACTTCTTCCGCGCGCCGAATGAAAAAGACGGCGGCGATTTGGTGTATTACCAGGGCCATATTTCACCGGGTATTTACGCCCGTGCTTTTGTCGAAGGCCGCTTAACTGAAGCGCAGTTAGACAGCTTCCGTCAGGAAGTAGACGGCAAAGGCTTGTCGAGCTACCCGCACCCGAAATTAATGCCAGAGTTCTGGCAGTTCCCCACTGTATCTATGGGCTTAGGCCCAATTGCTGCCATTTATCAGGCGCGTTTTTTAAAGTATTTAAACGGTCGCGGTTTAAAAGACACCAGCGCACAGCGCGTTTATGCCTTTTTGGGCGATGGCGAGATGGACGAGCCGGAATCACGTGGCGCGATAAGCTTTGCCGCGCGCGAGAAGCTGGGCAATCTGTGCTTTTTAATTAACTGTAACCTGCAGCGTCTTGATGGCCCGGTAATGGGTAACGGCAAGATCATTCAGGAATTAGAAGGCCTGTTCCGTGGCGCCGGCTGGAATGTGATTAAAGTGGTGTGGGGCCGTGGCTGGGATAAACTGCTGGCCAAAGACACCACCGGTAAGCTGTTACAGCTGATGAACGAAACGGTAGACGGCGATTACCAGACCTACAAAGCCAACGACGGCGCCTATGTGCGTAAGCACTTCTTCGGCCGCTATCCGGAGACGGCTGCGCTGGTGGCCGATATGACAGACGAAGAAATCTTCGCGTTAAAGCGCGGTGGCCATGAACCGTCAAAACTGTTTGCAGCCTTTAAAGCGGCGCAGGCCTGTACCGATAAGCCAACGGTAATTTTAGCCAAAACCGTTAAAGGTTACGGCATGGGTGAAGCGGCAGAAGGTAAGAACATTGCCCACCAGGTGAAGAAAATGGACATGACGCATGTGCTGCAACTGCGCAAGCGTTTAGGCCTGGAAGATTACATCAGCGAAGAGCAGGTAAACGAGCTGCCCTACATCAAGCTGCCGGAAGGCTCGCCCGAGCTGGAATACCTGCATGCACGGCGTAAAGCGCTGCACGGTTACACACCGGTGCGTTTACCTAACTTTACCAAACCGCTGACATTGCCCGAATTAAGTGCCTTTGACGGCCTGCTGGAAGAGCAAAAGCGTGAAATTTCCACCACCATGGCCTATGTGCGGGCGCTGAATATTCTGCTGAAAGATCAGCATATTGGTAAGCAAATTGTGCCCATTATTGCCGACGAAGCCCGCACCTTCGGTATGGAGGGCTTATTCCGTCAAATCGGTATTTATAACCCGGGTGGTCAGAACTACACGCCGGAAGACCGTTCAGTGGTCAGCTACTACAAAGAAGACACCGGTGGTCAGGTACTGCAGGAAGGCATTAACGAGTTAGGTGCTATGTCATCCTGGGTGGCGGCAGCGACCTCGTACAGCACTAACGATTTACCGATGATCCCGTTCTACATTTACTACTCGATGTTTGGTTTCCAGCGCGTCGGCGATATGGCCTGGCTGGCCGGCGACCAGCAGGCGCGTGGCTTCCTGTTAGGTGCTACTGCGGGTCGTACTACGCTAAACGGCGAAGGTTTACAGCACGAAGATGGCCACAGCCATATTCTGGCCGGCACTGTACCGAACTGTATTTCGTACGACCCAACTTACGCCTATGAGCTGGCGGTGATCCTGCAAGACGGTATCCGCCGCATGTACGGCCCAGAGCAGGAAAACATTTATTACTACATCACCGTAATGAATGAAAACTACCACCACCCGGCGATGCCAAAAGGCGCCGAAGAAGGTATCCGTAAGGGCATTTACAAGCTGGAAAGCTTAAACGGCGACCGTGGCAAGGTGCAGTTAATGGGCTCGGGCACCATTTTAAATGAAGTGCGTAAAGCCGCTGACATCTTAAGTAAAGATTATGGCGTAGCCTCTGACGTGTACTCAGTAACGTCTTTCAACGAGTTGGCGCGCGATGGTCAGGACTGTGAGCGCTTTAACATGCTTAACCCGGATGCGAAAGCGAAAACGCCTTACATTGCCAGCGTAATGGGCAAGGCGCCGGCCATTGCCGTCACCGATTACATGAAAAATTATGCTGATCAGGTACGGGCCTTTATGCCTGCGGTGTCATACAAGGTGCTGGGCACAGACGGTTTCGGCCGCTCGGACAGCCGTGAAAACCTGCGCCGCCACTTTGAAGTAAACGCCCACTACATCGTTGTTGCGGCGCTGACTGAGCTCGTGAAGCAAGGCGAGTTGAAAAAATCGGTAGTCAGCGATGCCATTAAGAAATTTGGCATCGATACCGGCAAAACCAACCCGCTGTACGCATAAGAGGATTATTCATGACTATTGAAATTCATGTTCCGGATATTGGTGCAGATGAAGTTGAAGTCACCGAAATTCTGGTAAAGGTGGGCGACAAGGTCGCCGCCGATCAGTCACTGTTAAGTGTTGAAGGCGACAAAGCGTCGATGGAAGTGCCTGCGGCTGAGGCCGGTGTGGTAAAAAGCATCAACGTAAAAGTAGGCGACAAGGTGAAAACCGGCAGCCTGATCATGACCTTTGAAGGCGAAGGCGCCGCACCGGTAAAAACAGAGGCCAAAGCCGAAGCTAAAGCTGAGTCCAAAGCCGATGCAGCTCCTGCCAAGCAAAGCGGCGCTGCAGTGCAGGATGTGAAAGTACCGGACATTGGCGGTGATGCGGTAGAAGTAACCGAAATTATGGTGAAGGTAGGCGATACCGTTGCCGCTGACCAGTCACTGCTTAGCGTAGAGGGCGATAAAGCCAGTATGGAAGTGCCGGCACCTTTTGCTGGCAAGGTAAATGAGATCAAAATCAGTGTCGGTGACAAAGTCTCTACTGGCAGCCTGATAATGTTATTTGAAACCGAGGGCGGTGCCGAGACAGCGCCTGCGGCAGAAGCCACCACGTCTGAAAACACAACTGAAGCAAAAGCTGAAGCTAAAACTGAAGCCGCGCCGGCAGCAGCTGCCCCTGCAGCAAGCTCTGCGCCAGCAACAAACGATGGCTTTGTGGAGAACAGCGCTTATGCGCATGCGTCACCGGTTATCCGCCGTTTAGCGCGCGAATTTGGCATTAACCTGGCTAAAGTAAACGGCACGGGCCGTAAAGGCCGGGTGGTTAAAGAAGACGTACAAAACTACGTCAAGCAGCTGGTAAAACAGGTTGAAAGTGGAGCTGGTGCCGCATCTGGTGCCGCTTCCGGCGCAGGAAGCAGCATGGGCTTTGACTTAATTGCCTGGCCCAAAGTCGACTTTGCCAAATTCGGTGAAGTCGAAGCCAAACCGCTGTCACGTATTCAGAAGCTGTCAGGTGCCAACCTGCACCGTAACTGGGTGCGCATTCCGCATGTTACCCAGTTCGATGAAGCCGATATCACTGGCCTGGAAGAGTTCCGCAAAGAGCAAAACGCGCTGGCAGATAAGAAAAAGATGGGTGTTAAGTACACGCCGCTGGTGTTTATTATGAAGGCAGTAGCCAAGGCGCTGGAAGAATTCCCCACCTTTAACAGCTCACTGTCGGAAGATGGCGCCAGCTTAATTCTGAAAAAATACGTGCATTTAGGCATAGCGGTTGATACGCCTAATGGCCTGGTCGTGCCGGTAGTGCGCGATGTAAACAACAAAGGCATTATCGAGCTGTCGCGTGAGCTGCAGGACATCTCTGTTAAAGCGCGTGAAGGCAAGCTTACCGCCAGCGATATGCAGGGCGGCTGTTTTACCATTTCAAGCTTAGGCGGTATTGGCGGTACAGCGTTTACGCCTATCGTTAACGCGCCGGAAGTGGCCATTTTGGGCGTGTCAAAATCTGACATTAAACCTAAGTGGAACGGTAAAGAGTTTGAGCCTAAGCTGATGCTGCCACTGAGTGTATCTTACGATCACCGCGTTATCGACGGCGCCCTGGCGGCACGCTTTACCGCCACCCTGGCCAGCTATTTAGCCGATATTCGCCAGATCATTATGTAAAGTGCAGCCTTACGGCAGAGAAAACTGCCGTAAGGCGAAAATCTTAGGTTACACAGCGGCGGCTCTGATGTTAAAATTCCGCCACTTTTTTCGCCTGACAGCCTTACCCTACAACGGGCTGTTGGAAAATCGGTCCGATAATGAAAGGTAATACGATGAGCAACGAAATCAAAACCCAAGTAGTGGTGCTGGGCGCAGGCCCTGGCGGTTACTCTGCAGCCTTCCGTGCAGCAGATTTAGGTTTAGAAGTTACCCTGGTTGAAGCCCGCAGCACCTTAGGTGGCGTGTGCTTAAACGTAGGTTGTATTCCGTCAAAAGCCTTATTACACGTTGCTAAAGTGATTGACGATGCCCGCGAGATGGCATCACACGGCGTGACCTTTGGTGAGCCGAAAATCGATTTAGATAAAATCCGCGATTGGAAAGACAAGGTTATCGGTCAGCTGACCAATGGCCTGGGCGGCATGGCTAAAATGCGTAAAGTTAAGGTAGTTAACGGTTTCGGTAAATTTACCGGCGCGAATACCTTACAGGTTGGCGACACCAAAATTACCTTTGAACACGCCATTATCGCCGCAGGTTCAGAGCCAGTAGCACTGCCGTTTATTCCAAAAGATGACCCACGTGTTATCGATTCAACCGGCGCACTGGAATTAAAAGACATCCCTGGCGAAATGCTGGTATTAGGTGGCGGTATTATCGGCCTGGAAATGGGCACTGTATACCGTGCGCTGGGTTCAAAAGTATCGGTAGTAGAATTTGCCGATCAGTTAGTACCAGCCGCTGATGCCGACATCGTAAAAGCCTACACTAAGTACAACAGCAAAAACTTCAACATCATGCTGTCTACTAAGGTGACTGCGGTTGAAGCGAAGAAAGACGGCTTGTATGTGACGTTTGAAGGCAAAAACGCGCCAGAAAAAGCGGTACGTTACGACAAGATCTTAGTTGCCGTTGGCCGTAAGCCAAATGGCGCGCTGTTAGATGCGGCCAAAGCCGGTGTTAACGTAGACGAGCGCGGCTTTATTAATGTTGATAAGCAACTGCGCACCAACGTGCCGCACATCTATGCTATCGGTGACGTTATCGGCCAGCCAATGTTAGCGCACAAAGCGGTACACGAAGGCCACGTAGCAGCCGAGGTTATCTCTGGTATGAAGCACTTCTTCGACCCACGTTGCATCCCATCAGTGGCCTATACCGATCCGGAAATGGCCTGGGTAGGGGTTACCGAGAAAGAAGCCAAAGAGCAGGGCTTAAAAGTAGAAACGGCGACCTTCCCATGGGCAGCGTCTGGCCGTGCTATCGCCTCAGCGCGTACTGAAGGCTTCACTAAGCTGATTTTCGACAAAGAAACTCACCGCATTCTGGGTGGCGCTATTGTCGGTATCAACGCCGGTGAAATGCTGGGTGAAATCTGCTTAGCGGTAGAGATGGGTGCAGACGCAGAAGATATCGCGTTAACCATCCACGCTCACCCAACGCTGAACGAGTCTATCGGTTTAGCGGCAGAGATTTACGAAGGTTCAATCACCGACCTGCCAAACCCGAAAGCGAAGAAGAAGTAAGCTTCTTTATGCTGAATAGAACAAAGGCCGCGAAAGCGGCCTTTGTTGTTTTTGTACGGTAATAGCGAGCCTGTATAGGCTTGCTGAACGACAACTCGCTAAGGAAGATTTAAATCAATTAATTGTGAAATATATGTTTTAAATAGTTTTCGTGTTATGGTTCGATTTTTTCCGGCAAAGGACGCTTAACATGCAAAAAAGACCAGAGTTCAGTGCGGCAGCCCGCGCGTTTAAACAAGTTTATGACGACGTTGGCAAAACCGTTTCAGGTGTAGGCACACTAATTGGCGGTAGAGTTAACCATAACATCAACAACATTACGCCAGCACAGGGCCAGTTTCAAAATGCCTGTGCAATACGTATGAGCTACGTGCTGAATAAGACCGGCGTAAAAGTACCTTTTATCGCTGGGCAAACAGTTTCTGGTGGCAAGGGCGATTGGTATATTTTTAGAGTCCGCACGATGATCACTCACCTGCGCGACATTTTCGGTGAACCAGATTTGGATATTTCAACACCCTCAGCTTCACAGTTCGCTGATGAGAAAGGTATTCTGGTGTTTGATGTTGAAGGCTGGTCTGATGCATCCGGACACGCCACAATCTGGAACGGTGTTGGCTGCTCTGACAATTGTTATTTTTCTCTGGCAAAGAAGGCTTACTTATGGCGCTTAAAAGACTAGTTTCAGTAATATCCGTGACTGCATTGATAGCTTGTACAGCGCAGGCCGACATGGCGTTTAAACAGCAAAGCGGCATCAAGCTATTCCAGCACTATGCCCAAGCTAGCTGTTTGGCTACCGCTTTCACAGAGGGTGAGATTTACGACCAGGCAGTAAGTGCGTTAAATGGCTATCGCGAGTTTGGTGATATGCCGCTCGAAGCTTATGAAGCATTGATCGAGCCGATACAGCAGTGGCTGCAAAAAGACTATGCTACCAAAGCGGGTAAGCAAAATAACCTGATGAAGTGCATCGATTTTGCGGAGTCAGAGCTAGTTACAGATATTTATCATGTGCATAGCGCCGGATTAGACACCCAACACTGAAAGAGTCTATCGGTTTAGTGGCAGAGATTTACGAAGGTTCAATCACCGACCTGCCAAACCCGAAAGCGAAGAAGAAGTAAGCTTCTCTAAGCTAAAAACAACAAAGGCCGCATTTGCGGCCTTTTGTTTTGTCTCAATGCAAGAAGCCTTTTGTAATCTACTTAATAAGTTTGCACTCTTTTACAGACTCTTGCCCTTTAGCATCGTCAACCAAATGTAGTTTTGAGCGTGCTGAAAAAGCACCCATTTTAACTTCTTGCCAAACGTAATAGTTTTTACCAGCAGCAGCTGTCAGTTTTAGTTCGGCATCATTTTCTGTTTTAGAGACAATGGTGTGCTCGCCGGGTTCAACTTCACGCAAGATGTAAGACTTTGCCACTGTGTCGCCAACCGACATGCCATTTAGTAACACTGGCATTTTAACGGCGGCACCCATGTTTTCATCACGATAGATATAAATCTTTGCTTTGTCGGGAACCGTTGTAAATTGCTTCGCTTGGTTATCTAGTTCAGGGCTTGCCATTGGTACACTGGCACAGCCAGCTAACATAGCTGATGCAACTATAGCCGCAGCAAAAATAAGCTTTTTAAGCATAAAATCATCCTAATAATATGTTGTTATTTATTTTCCTGATGTGACTCAGTCTGATATCTTGAATTTTTTGTAACTCAAAGAGTGTAGGCTGAGGTCGGGATGTAGATTAGCCCCCGCATTTCGTTTATTCAATATGCTTAAAATATTAATTTTCTGATATTTAACGTGATTTTATATGCAATCTGTACAGACAGCAGGTTGATCGTTAGCGAAGCTTGCGTGTCTTGTAGCATGCTTGCTTGTCACAATCGTGTAACCTGAGCTAAGCCATTATTAAACAGAGCTTGAGATTAATGCCGAAACGTCTTACTGCCGCCTTGTTGTGCATTTTAATACCGCTGGTAGACAGCTTATTTCTGGGTAATGTGTTTGGCTTGCAATGGCACAGCCCGGCTTTGATGTACAAAGCCAGTGTTTATCTTGTACCGGTAAAGTTGCTGTTTACTGTGATTGGCTTGGTGCTGTTGCTGCAATCACCTATAGCCGGTGCGATGAGGTATGCCAAAGTCATAGTGATAGCCCTTGGGGTATTGCATGCCTGCATGCTGGCGTTGGTATGTATGCTGTACCTGCTGCTGGGTGATAAATCCGGTTTTTACCGCCACAACGGCAATATTCAGCTTTATACTGCGGATACCGGGGCGATGGGCAAAAGCTATCATTATTTTTCCTACCTGTGCCGCGGTAAATATGGCTTTTACACCCTGGTGCCAATTAGCCGGGAAGACTGGCTGGGGCAGTTCAGTTTTCAGCAGAGCGGTGATCAGCTGGTGATTACACAACAGCATGATGGCGAGGCTAACACGCTAAGCCGCCCGATCCCGATAGGTAGCTGCGACCAATAAACACGGTTAGCATCTGTTAAACCCGGTGCTGCACAAACTGCATATGCAGCAGTTTGGTGCTTAGCGGGGCTTGCGCAAGTTATCTGCGCATAGAATTTGCGCTATACTGCTGCTAGTTACCTAACAGCGGAGCTTGAGTATGAACCATACCACTAAAGCAGCCTGTAATACCTCGGTAGATGCAGCATTGCTGGCCGAGGCTAAGTCACTCAATATCAGCCCGTCTGTAGTGCTTGAACAGGCGTTGCGAAAAGCAGTTAGCCAGGCTAAAGCAGAGTTATGGCAGGCAGAAAATGCCGATGCGATAGCAGCCTATAACCAGCAAATTGCTGAGAAGGGCACCTTTGCGGAACGACTCGGTCAGATATAGTGCTGCAGCAATTTAGCATTGCGCGGATAGAGCAACAGCGGGTTGTGGTGCTGACTAATACCCTGTTTCACAATATTGATGTTTTGCTGGTAGCGCTGATTAAGCCGAAAACAACGGCTGCCTTATTAACCCAATTCCAAATACCCGTAACCATCGAACAACAAGGTTGTTATATCGACTTGCTGGATATTGCTTCGGTATCGTCAAAGCGTTTAAAAGCTACGGAAATCAACTTACAAAGTTACCGCCAGCAAATTAAAGCAGGGCTTGATCTGCTGATTGATGGCTTCTAAGAAAGTCATATTTTACTGATACTGCTGACATTCAAATACAAGCTGGCCCGAGGGATAGGGTTCAGTTAGTGACGACTTTGCCTAAATTGCGGCAGCAGTTTACATTTTTGCCGAGATGGATCCTCTGCGCAGTCTGCAACCGCCAGTTCAACACAATGCTCAGCCGTAATGGTAAAAACCATGACTTTGTCATGCAGCCACTGGCGTGATTGTAATTCGCACTCGCTGTAACCTGATGCCTGCAGGTAGCTTGCAGTTGGGTAGTGGATAAGCTGCGGCAGTATTATGGCACTGGCCAGCCCGCCAAAAAAAATCAGGCTGGCGGTTCTGTTCTGACGAGTACTCACCGTTTTACCCTGCAGTTTTCGGATACCAAAATACACCAACATACAGCCAATAAGTGCGGCACCAAAACAGTAAAATGCACCTTTGTTAAGCGTGATTGCCGCTGAATGGTTCAGCAACCCCTTAAACAGTAAAGACAAGTAATAACCAAAATAGCCAAAACCAAAAGCTGTTAATACGGCGAATACTGCCAGCCCGGCAGCTAACTGCCACCGAGCTAATTCATTTTCATCTTTTTGCATTAAAACAGCCTTGGTGACAGAAAACGGTCCAACTGATGTTTGGCAGTATCAATAATAATGCGCCTGGCCGAGTCAACAATATAATCCAGTACTGGCTTAGCCGCTTTGGCTGCTGTTCGGGCGGCTCTGTTCTGCATATCTTGTTTCAGTTGCTGTGCATAGCTCTGTGTTCTGTTAGATAGCTCTTCTAAACCTTGTACAACCTTGTCGGAAAGCTGCTTGATCATTAACGATTTCAGTCATCATCTCGGGTGAAATGACACAGACTTCGTGTTGATTTTCCTGAATGACGCGCTGCATGTTACGTTTTTGGTAATCCGTTAGCATGGTATGTCCTTTCGCTAAGTATTGAAAATGTGCACTCAAGTTTAAACATCAAATTCTTTTCGTTCAAATTTAATTTACATTTTGTTTAACGTGACGGAGGTGTTCTCTGTCTGATTATATTTGGGAGGCTGGGCAAATGGTGTTTGATTTCTTGGGCGTCTGTGGTGCAGATAGCAAACTAAAAGTGGCTTAACTTACGTTAAAGCTTACTTAAACTGCACTTGCTGCAAATGCGGGTTTTGCGCCGTGACTTCCAATAGCGCGATGTCTTCCAGCAGCACTTGCTGCTTGGCTTGATGCTGCTGGATAACTAAACATTCCTGTCGCTGATCGTTGTAGCGGGTGGTGAGTGCCGTGCCGGTGAGCACGGCGCCTGAGCTTAGTGTGAGCTTAAGCGGGTAGTGGTACAGACAGACAATTTCAATATAGTCATGTAAGTCGCACTTAAGCATAGCTGCCTCCTAAGCGAATACGGTCACGGTTTGCCGGCTGATGGCGGCCAGCTTGCCATCGGGTTGCCACAGCTTGGCAGAAATATGATGATAGCCGTCTGCGCCGTAGTCAATCTCGGCCAGGTAGCGCCACCAGTCGGTATTGCTAAAGGGTAAATCGTGCGCGATAAATTCGATAGTCCAGGTTAGCGAGCTGGCCGGGGCCGGTTGGTTAAGTAAGGTTAGGCTAACCGGAGGCCAGGCGTCTACCAGTGCCAGTAGCTCCAGTATGCCGGCTTGTTTGCTCTCGTTGCCGGCCATGCGAATGTCACCGCCCAGTTGGCGTAGCGGGCTGGCGCTGAAGGGCAGCTGTCCGTGGGCAATGCGGTAATCAAAGTGGGTGGTAAATTCGGGTACCGGGCCTTGTTTTGGCAGTGTCAGCGTGTTGTCGGTTTGCCACTGTGGCGCGGTATCGGCAGTTAGCTGGTGGGCCGAGTGGCGGGCGGCACCAAAGCTGGCCAGCAGTACCAGGGCGACCTGGTTGTCTTGCACTATGTCTACCTGCGCTTGTATCACCGATTTGCCCTGGCGCAGAATGCGCCGTTGTACGGCCGCTGGCCCGGCGTTTAACGGTGCAACGAAGGATACTGACACCGAGCGCAGTGGCATGTTTTGTGGTATTACCGGCAGTAAGTGCGCCATTGCCAGCGCCGCGGCCATACCACCAAAGACCGCCCGGCCCTGGCCCCAACCAGCGGGTACATCAATGGCCAGAGTATCTGGCTTATCTGCGCCAAACTGCTGTATTACCTGAAAAAAATGCATAGTCGTTTCCTGATTTTGTTTGGCTGCATTGCATCAGCAGTGTGGCGGTGCAGTGGGAAACGCAACAACACTGTTGGTTTTGGCGCTTATTGGCCTGCCGTTGCTGGACTGCTTGCTGTTGAGTGCTGGCGCGTTAAGCAAGATTATGGTCGCCTCGTGTAGGCTGCTTTGGCAGAAGAAGCAATAAAATAGCTTGGCCAGTTAGATAACGGTAGAAAATGTTGAGTATCTATACCTTTATAGCTGACGGTCGTTTGTCCTTCTGCTGTCCAAGCTAACGTAACCTCCACCGTGCTATTGATCGCCACATCGTTTGCCAGTAACTGTCGTTTAGCGGCGGCTCCAGGAGTATGGTATTCCAGCATTAATGCGGCTTTGTCGCCGTACTCTTTTTTGTAGTGCAGTGATACCCTCAGGTGGCGGCTGTCACTTTCGCCAACCTGCACATAAGTGTAAGGAATAACGTTAGCTGCCTCCTGCTCAGGATAAGGCGAAAAGGTTAAGTTGAAGCTAACTTGATTGGGCGCAGCTTCATTCGGTAATGACATTACCCCATACTGCCCTGGTTTTGCATCCAACTCTAACGTTATTGGTTTTATTGTCTGCTGCTTGGCGATAAGTGTTTCTGGCAGTGGCTGTCTGCTAAAGTCAGGCTGGTGACTATACCTCTTCATCGTCTGTTTAACGCCACTCTCGTCGATATAGGTGAAGTCTTTATCGGTAATCGTGACGACGGTATTACAAAAATTAGTGTCTTCGGGAGATAAAGGTTCTTCTGTAATCACATGAAAAACTTTGTATGTCAGGTTCAGACACGACTGAGAGCCATTTTGTTGCCAAAAGCCAGAGGCGGTATAGAGTAAGTTTTCAATGTTGCCGTAGGCATACACATCGCCGTTCTGAAAGTATGAAATATACCCGACGCAAGACTCGCCATCGTCGGCAAGCTCGCACCATTTCCCTACGCGAGAGTCAGCCAGTGCGGGTAGTACCATAAGTATGATTAAAAGACCGAGTAACATTCTCACGCTAATCTTCCTTAAGCTTTATACCCACTAAACAAGTTGTAACCGAAACATCAAGCTATTCCCAGTTTACGCCTTGGCCGGTAGCGCTGCCAGAGTAGCAAAATGCCGGTGAGGGTAAACAGTAAAGACGCGCCAGCCGTGGTGACAAGCAGCGGGTTATTAAAGTTGCTGCGGGTGTCGTAGTCCATAATATGTAGCATCCAGAAAAAGTCGAACCAGCGCCAGCTGTCGGTGCGCACCCTAAGCACGGCGCCGGTGGCAGGGTCGAGATAAAAATGCGTCTTGTCACTGTCGTTAAACCGCAACTGCCATAGTGGCGTGGGTAAATGGCGTACTTCTGCAGGGGCCTGTTGTAGTAGTGTGATGCCCGTTAACACGCCATCACCCAGATACTGTGCCTGTGCCAGTTGGGCAATTTGCGGCTCAGCCAGTGGTGTTAACAACTGGCCATCAGCACTGCTGTAGCGATACTGCTTGCCAGCATCGTCAACCAGATACACCGGCATAGCGATAAGCTGCTGCTGATGGCTATTCTGATTACTTAAGCTAAGCTGCTGGCTAAAGCTAAGCTGTGCTTCAGGGCTATGCTGTTTAAGCACCAATGCCGGACTTACCTGAGCCTGCTGCCAATTTACAGCTGGCTGCTGACGTAAATGTTCGCCGCGCACTTGTTCAATTGGCAAGATGGCCATCACCAGGCCACTTAAAAACCACAACAAGATTTGCACGGCAAGAATCAGCCCCAGCCAGTTGTGCAGGCGGCGACAGCTTTTGAACATAACAGATTATCTCTTTAGCATAATCTGCTTATAACACCAGAAATCGTCAGCGAAAGTAAAGCGGCAAAATACAAAGCGGCAAAATGCCGCTTTGTTGGGTGAGTGAACTGCATGCGTAACTAGTACTGGCGGCTACGGCGGTTGTCGCGAATAAGCCACCAAATTAAATAACCGACAATAATAACCGGCAATACGGTAACTGCCAGGCTGATGGCTACGCCCAAAATGGCGCCAAAAATACCCATGGCAATACCAAAGGCCGCGGCCAGTATGGCCAGTAGAGTGGGCAGGCAGTAAATGCCGACAATAATTAATAATACGATGGCGATTGTTCTGGTCATATTGATGTCCTTTATAACAGTGACGGTAATGACTATTTGATAATCAATTGCTGTGCCATTTTTTATTTTATTTAAAATCAATAGTTTATATTGAATCTTGTTTGTGGGCGCATTACTTGCCCGTATAACTTAGCGAAATTAACGAATTATTGGCTAAAACCCTAACCGCAATTGGCGGCCAACTAGTTTTGCTGTTAACATTTTTGGCTGTATATTTTTGCGGTTGCTGCTAGCATAGGGTCAGTTTATTTCAGGGATGACCAATGCGCGTTGTAGGACTAAGTTGTTTATTACTCTTGTTATTGTCGCCGCTGCTGTTTGCCCAGCAGCGTTTAAGCGAGGGCGCCTGTATTTTGCTGCTGCAGCAAATAGACCGCTTTAGCCAGCAAAAACAGAGCAGTAACTACCGCAACGCCAAACGCGAGTACGATTTATATTGCCAGCCAGTGGTACAACCCGCTAAGCTGCCGGTGGCCAAGCCAGTGGTAACAGCGCCGGTGCAGACCGCGCCAGCACCTACAGCGCAAGCGCGCGAAGCCGCAAAACCAAACCTGCCACCACAGCCAATAGCACAGTCAACAACACTGCAGGCAGCACAGCCGCAAACAGCTGCTCATGATGCCACCTCGCAGACTGCCGCAGAGCAGCAGCCTGGCACGGATATCATAGTGCCAACTGAGGCGAAGGCTGAGACCACAAGGGTGGATACTGAAACTGTGGCTACTGCCCCCGTGGCTGCTGAAAATCCCGGCGATACTCACCAAACGGCAGAGTCAGCACCCCATACCGGTGCTGCACAAGCCATGCCGACACCGGCGCCAACAGTGGTACCCGCCAGCACTGATTCGCCAATAGCGCGCCAGAGCACTGAGACGTTATTGATGCGCATACTGACCAGTATTCCGCTGATAGCGGCCAATTTGGTGGCGTTGTTACTGCTGGTGTTTTTAATTACGTCCTGGTTTGGCCTTAACTTACCCGGTTTTAAAGGGGTGTTTGCAGAGTATAAGCTAAACCGGCTGCTACGCTGGCGCTTACCGGCGCAGTATCAGCACTTTCGTAAACTGAAATTGCTTACCAGTAAAGATGAGCCGGTGGTGGTTGATCACCTGGTACTCAGCCCCTTTGGTATTTTCGTCATCCTGGTAAAAAGTGATCGTGGCCGCATTTGGGGCAGTGAAACCCAGGCAAACTGGGTAAGGCAGTATTTTGGCCGCAAAAGCCAGTTAATGAACCCGCTGCATCAGAACTTTAAGAACACCGAAGCGGTGCGTAACTTGTTGCAGCTTAGCGCTTACGATGCCACCGAGCAGTTGCACTCGGTGGTGGCGTTTAACCGGGTGGCGAGTTTTGAGTCGGCGATGCCGGCAAATGTCTGTTATGTCGACGGCGTGGCCGCTTTTATTAAAAGCTTTACCCAGCCGTGCTTAACTGACGAGCAACTGCAACGCTTTGCGGCTGTGCTTAAGCAGGCCAGCACCGGCTAAGGCCCGATCCTGTAATAGATTAAAGCTTGGTAAGGTACAGCTCTACCTGCTGATAATACAGCCGGGTTAGCCCTTCAAAGCCAGAGTCGGTGCCAATAAATACCCAGATACTGCCATCACTGTTGCTGGTAAATTGCAGAGGTGTGCGCCCGGCGCCTACTACGGTTTTGCTGGCAAAACCCAAACCATCGCAGCTTAGGCCGTTAGCGGCAATGTCGCCGATAACCCGGCCATGGCTGCCATCCTGGCTCTGCTGGCCTTTGTCGACATTTAAATAATAGCCATCTTGCGCCGGTTGCTGTTCGGCATAGCCAAATTTCAGATAAACCGCTTCGCCGGGCGCACCGCCAATACCAACACAGCCCGCACCGGCGTTTGTCAGCAGCTGCACCGCGACCGACAGCTGATAACGGCTGGAGGGCTCAAGGCCGGTGATTTGCCGGCTGATGAACATAAATAAATCGTCACTGCGGTTCATGCCGGCCAGATAAAAGCCTTTGCCAGTAAAACCGGCGGGTAAGTCACGCAGGCCGCTGTCTAACTCGTAGATCTCGGCATTGTCGCTGTCATAGTCGGCAAAGCCAGCTTGCCACTGTTGGGTGCTTTGGCTGAAATTGTAATATTGGCCGTTTAGCGTGTTGGCGTCGTTGTTGCAGCCGCTAAGCAGCAACACGCAACCTGCCAGCACCGATGCACGAAAAAACATACTGTTGCTCCTTGCTTGGGAAATGCAACAAGCTTAGTGCGGCGGCGCTGGCCAAAGTGTAATTGATTGCAACCAATTTGAAGTTAAGTGTTAAGCCCGGTTAGCGCGGTTGCAGGTGCAGGCCGGCAATCATGCAGCGCAGTGAACCACCGGCGCTTTCAATACTGCTGACATCAAGCGGTAGCAGAGTGGCACTTTGCTCAATCAGGGCTTTTTGCTTTGTGGTTAGTGCAGCAAAGGCGGTGGCCGACAGCGCCAGCAGGTTGCCATTTTTGCCCTTAAGCTCAATAGCATTGCCACAAAACTGGTTGATCTGCTGCTGACTAAGCCGGATCAGCGTTTTACCGCTGGCGGCAAAATGCGCCAGTAACATGGCGAGCTGGGTCTGGGGCACCATATCTAAACCTATCAGCACAAACTGCTCGGCCAGGCACATTAATACATTAGTGTGATATACCGCTTGGCCTGCCTCATCGAAGGCATCAAATAACACAGCCTGATAGCCCAGTGTCTGGCAAAACTGGTTAAACAGCTTAGCATCGGTGCGTTTAGAGGCCACGGCATAAGCTATGCTCGCTTGCTGGTCCAGTACCATAGAGCCGGTGCCTTCTAAAAAACGGCCTTGCGCAGCTTCACCGGTCAGATCAAGGTGGCGACTTACCTGGTAATGCGCTTTGATAAAATCGGTAATATCGCTACGTACCTCCAGCCGCCGGTTCGGGATATACATAGGATAGGTTACCAGCTCACCAGTGCAGTGGGTGCTAAACCAGTTATTCGGGAACACCGAGTCTGGCGTAGTGGTGCCGGTATCTTCAAATAAATGCACGGTGACGCCCGCTGCCCTGAGTGCATGCGCCGCAGCGCTGACCTGCTGGTAAGCCAGCGAACTTAGCTGTTGGCCACCAGCAGCAACCTGAAAGGCATTGTCGGCCAGGGTGTCGGGGTTAGACATAAAGTGGTGCGGCCGGATCATGATAATCTGGCTTGGGGTAATGGCTTTTGCGTTCATTTTTATAGCTTTATGTAGGGTCATTATTATTGGGTAGGCGCCAGCTTAGCTGCGCCGGCGCACACTATAGCGCTGCTGTTTAAGGCTGTATAGCGGGCCAGGCGCTGTGGCTGGTCTGACTAGCGTTTATATTGCGTAGGGCAATAAGCGCGGCTGATATCCGGGTGGCGCAGCTGTAAGTGCTTGCTGGCGCGGCCATGCACTCTGGCGCGCCATAGCCGAAATGATGACGGCTTAAGCTCACGCCGCATCAGCTTTATTACCGCGGCTTCGTTTAAACCATACAGCTTTTCGATGGCCTCAAACGTCGTTCGGTCTTCCCAGGCCATTTCAATAATGCGCGACAGCTCGCTATCACTAAAGCTGGCTGTCATGCGCTTACCGGCTGAATAAATTTATCGCCCAGCAGACCGGCATCCATATGGCCTACTTTGACATAAATCAGCGCGCCTTCGGGCCCGGTAAAAGGCGTATGTTCGCTGTAGCGCGGGTTTCGCAGCCAGCTGCCAGCCGGGTATTCGCCGTGCTCATCCCGAAAAAGGCCTTCAAGCACCAAAATTTCCTCGCCGCCCACATGGATATGGCGGTTAAATTGGGTATTGGGTGCCCAGCGCACCAGGGCGGTGCTAACACCATTGTGCTCATGCAGCGGCATTACCGATAGCCCCGGCACCAGGCCCTGACGCCAGCTTTGGCTTTGGGTGTCGATAACCAGCTGCTCGCTGTCATCAGCGGCAAACTGCCAGAGTTTTACCAGCAAGGTGCAGCCATCTTTCGAGAAAGGTTGATGCGAAGTGCCGGGTAGGTTACGTAAATAGCTACCGGCCGGATAATCGCCGTGCTCGTCGCTGAACACACCCTCCAACACCAATATCTCTTCACCGCCATCATGCCGGTGACTGCTGTATCCGCTACCAGGGGCATAACGCACTATACTGGTGGCACGCGCTACCTCGTTACCGGCGCGGTCCAACATCATGCGGCTGACACCGGCAAGTGGCGAATCGACAAACTTGTAGTCGCCGGGCAGTACTACCACCCGGCGTGAAAAGTCACTGTTTACTTGCATGCCAGCTTAACCAAAGTGGCAGAAGCACAGCTTGTTGCCGTCGGCATCTTTAACGTAGGCGCCATAAAACGTATTTTCAATGCGCTGGCCCGGTGCGCCGTCGCAGGTGGCGCCCAGCGCTATGGCTTTGTGGTACAGCGCATCGACCTTTTCTTTACTGCCTGGCTGAAATGACACCATATTGCCGTTACCCGGATGTGCTGGCTGCTTGTTAAAGGGTTCGCACACTGCCAGCATTGGCTGCGCCATGCTTTTACCAAAAAAGGCAATACGCCCCATATCCAGCAGGTTTTTGCCGCCCAGCTCGCCTAATAATTCGCCGTAAAAGGCTTTGGCTGCGGTTAAATCGTTTACACCCAGGGTGACATAACTAATCATAAATTCGCCTCTGCTAATATTGTTGTACTGAGATGGGCCTTATATACGCCGATAACAAGCAAATGGCGCAATGTTTAAGAAAAAATTATGCAAACACCGCCGCCCAGGTGATGGCGTTACCGACACCATGCACCAGTGCTGGCACGGTAACACTACCGGTGTGGTTGCGCAGCCACTGAAAAAATACGCTGGCAGCAATGTAGATGCCGATGAGCAGTGCCACCACCATAAAATGTTCTTGTTGCAGATAATGCCATAACCTTACCGAGTGCAAAGGTGCTATCACAAAAGCAAGGGTAGTGACTGTACCTGCAACAGTCACAGACATAAAACGCGTTAAGCTACTAAACAGCAAGCCGCGGTACAGAAGCTCCTGGCCTATGCCAATACAGAAACCAGTGATAAACCAGGCCAGCCACAGCCACAAACCGGCAGAAAAGCTGTTTAACAACTGCTTGGCTTCAAGCAGGCCGAATAATATGGCGCTGGCCAGCATGCAACCCAGTAACAGTGCAGCCTGGCTGCGTTGCAGACACAGTAAATTCGGATACACCCATCTTACAACGGCAAGCAATAACACAACTAACGTCAGTTCTACGGCCAGTCGTAACGGTTGGTCAAAGTACCAGTGTTGTGCATTTAGTAGCCAGGGATCAGGTTGTAACCAAAGCCTTACCGGTAATTCCATCAGTACAAATATCACCAGTGCTGCTATGCAGAGCAAACCGGCAGGCTTTGCTGTTGGCTTAAGGTTGTAAGCGTCTGATTTCACGTTGCAGCTCCTTATCGTTAGTCTCGCCAGCCTGAGCAAGATGCTGCTGCATCATGGCGTTGTCGCCATTAAGCTTGTGTAATTGTGCCAGACGAAAGTGCGCCCAGGGTTTGTCTGGTAAATTATCGGCCTCTGGTGCATTAGCAAGATAATAGTTTAGCGCCTGAATACCCTGTTCCAGTTGCTGCCCGCTGAAAAGCGCGGTGCGGCCAATTTGATACCAGGCATTTAGCCTGTAAATACCGTCTTCATCCTGCGCTGCCAGCGTGGTCGCAGTAAAGGCATGAAAAGCGTCCTTATACTGTTTGTTATCCTGCAATACTAAGCCATAACGATAGTGAAACTCGGCCTGCTCCGGATAGCGTTGCCGGCTGTGTGCCAGCAATTGTTGATACTGTGTTGTTTGCTCAGTTTGGCGGTAATAACTGAGTTGGGCCAGTGTGCCTTGCAGGGCGCTTAATTGCGTTATCTGCTCTACTTCTTGCCAGGCTAGCTGTTTATCACCACCGGCGATGCCGGGGGCGCCCAAGTAAAATGACATCAACCCCTTGCGATAGGCGGTATTTTCCGGTTGCAGTGCTACGGCTTGTTTTAAGCAGGCCAAAGACTTTCTCGCGTAACTAAGTGCGGAGAAAATAGCGTTTTCAGCTTGCTGCCCCATAATGCGACCACAGATAAACTGCACTTCGGCATTTTGTGGCGCTTGAGTCAACGCTGTTTCTATGTGTTTTTCTGCCAGGTCAAGATTGGTTGCCATAGCGGCTTTGGCCAGCTGCAGCTCTTGCGGCGCATCGCTGTTAGCAACAACGGCGAAACGTGTCGTCACTAATGTGACTATCAGTAGTAAAGATATCGAAATTGACCGCATGGTGGTTCCTCTGCTTGTTTTGTTTAGCCTAACAAGGCAGCGGGCAAGCGGTTAGTGCCAAAAGTCACTTTTGCTGTGATCACCTTTGGCAGCAAGTTTATAGCGTCGTGCGGCTAATCATCACCAAAGGTGGAGTTTTTATCGCTGTGCTGAATACGGTCGATAACAATAACGGCTGCCAGTAATTGTGCTGTCCACTGCGGCGCATAAATATCGACACCATAGCTGTCAGACCAGCTGAACCATTTTTTTGAAATGCTGGCAATCAGCTGACCGTGCTGGCGAATTTCATATTCGTGTTGCCAAAAATTACCGGTCATTTCAAGCTGACCTTGCGGCGTGCTGATACTGAAACGGCTGGTCCAGAACGGCCAGAACTTTTTACGGATCAGCCACTCGCTGCCATCGCGGTTAAGTAACCGGCAGGCGGGCAGTAACGTAAGATACTTACGTTTTATCTTTAATAACTCATTGCCGTTATGGTCGAACAGGGTTTGGCTGCTGGATAAGCTAAACACCTTGCCTTTGGCCATGAAGGCAATACTGCCGTGCTCATCTTCAATAGTAAAGCTGTCGGTCAGGCTGAAGATTTTCTGCTTAATACGGTATTTCATCGTTGTTACCTGTAAGCACACATATCCTGCCGATAGTAGTCAGTTAAACCGGCAAGACAACTGTAAAAATGTAACTAAACGTCTCAACGCTAAGTCGTGCGGCTTTAACTGCCAACCAGCAGCGTTAAAGCTGGTGGTAAGCAACCACTTTATTTCGACCGGTTTGTTTGGCGTTATACAGCGCGATATCGGCTTGCTCTATCAGATCCTCAGCGCTTAGAGGCTCTGACGTACTGATGATGCCAATGCTGACTGTCATGCTCATGTTTACCGGTTGGGTAAGTGGGGCGAGCTCCACAGCCTTGCGTAAGCGGTTTGCAATCAGTTCGGCTGTTTCTGCCGAGGTATCGGGTAAGCAAATTAAAAACTCTTCGCCGCCGTAGCGAAACATCAGGTCATAGTCGCGCAGCTGCCTATTGGCAACATCGACAATATGTAAGATCGCCTGATCACCGGCTTTATGACCAAAGCTATCATTCACTTTTTTAAAATGGTCGATGTCAAACAGCAGAATACTTAGCGGTTTGTGAGTGCGCAGGCCACGGTTTAATTCGGAGAGGATCCGAGCATGCAACGAGCGGCGGTTTAACAGGCCAGTTAAGGCATCCCGCTCAGATATATGTAACAACGCCTGGCGCTGTTGCGCATGGCTTAACATAATGACACAACCAAACATCAGAATGGCAAAAGCGGTTAAACTGAAATAGCCAATGCTGTGAATCAGCGCACTTTGCTGGGTATGCACTATCTGGTAATACTCAAGCAGCATGTAGACAGAGCGGACAGAAAATTGTGCAATATTAAAGGCAAAAATAGCAACAAAGGCCAGATATACTCTGCCCAGTTCACTGTTGCGATTTTGCCATAACATGCTGATGCTCCACAGGTTAAATAAGAACACCAGTGGAATACCAATAAGCATACGGTTTGCTGTGGCGCTGCTGGCAAATTCAGTTAGTTGTAACAGGTAAATTGGAATAAATAACAGCAATAACCAATGGCGCTTAAAGGGCAATTGCAAGTGACGATGGATACCACAGGCCAGCGCCAGGTGTGCACTGACACTGCAGGCGTTGGACAGTGCAGGTACCAGCCAATAAGACGACAGGCCAATACTGCCATGCAGCGCACTTAAAGCGGCATTAATAAACATTAACACCGCTGCCAGGATAAAGTAGCGCTGGTAGCGAAATTGCCGTTCAGATTTGTACTGTAATAGCAGTAGCACTGTAAAGGTTACAGCGATAAAGGCATTTACAATACTTAAAGTAAGCACATCCATTATTAGAATTATGGTGCAAAAAGGGTGGGCGAAAATAGCACAAAAAATCAGCAGCGGCAATGCGCTAACGCGACAGGCAACGGCCGTTGCCTGTCTGATGTCTGGTTTAGCCTAGCGGGTAGGGCAAGCCATCTTTACAGGTAAATTGTTTATTGCCTTTATGAGCACAGCTTACCTGACGGCCGCTAATCATACTAAACCAGGTGCAGTCCGGCTCAGAGGTTTGCAGCTGAATATCATCAATGCTGGCTTTGTCCTGGCAACCATTGATACCGCTGCGGTTTAAAATCAGCTCTACGTGGCGGCCGTTATTATTCAGCACTATAGAATTAGGGGCTTCGCGGTGGCCGCTTAGCGCTACAAACTGCGCCGGGTTTTGTAAACCGCTGGTTGTGCCATCGGCAAAAAACGCCAGTAGCTGTTGGTAGTACACCACGTAGCTGCAAACATCTTTATGCGAGCCTTGCTGCAGTGGAAAGGTTTTGTCTAAAAAGCCTTTAGAGTAATCCATCACCTGCTTAACATGGCGCTGATTCAGCTCGTTAATCACGCTAAGCTCGGTCGCCATCCAGGCAGTTGGGCTCTGTGATGGGCTGTTATGTTGTTGGGCCAATGTTGTCATGATGTCATCCTCATCTCTTGGGTGCAGTGTGTAGCTTGTATTGCTATCGGTTAAAAACTAGTCTAGGCTAAAAATTAGCATAATTTCACAATAAAAATTTTACAGTGTGAATTTTACAAAATGAAAAACAGTAAAAGCCTGCTACGTAAATCGCATTTTCTCGGCACTAAGATCAGAAACCTGAGAAAACGCAATAACTTAACCATGGAAGACTTATCGACCCGCTGCATTCGGGTAAACCCGGAATACGCGCCGTCGGTGTCCTATCTGTCGATGATCGAGCGGGGCAAACGCACGCCCGGTATTGAAATGCTGGAAGTGATCGCCGAGGTGTTTCAAAAAGATCTCGACTGGTTTTTAGACGGTGAAGATGCTGGTGAAGACTTAACACCGGAAAAAGGCAGCCGCGGCGGCATCAGCGGTATGGCGCTGGAGCCGGGCTTTTTATTCTCCAATGACATTTTGCAAATTGCCATACCGGAGATGTTGTCGCAAACCGGCACCAGCGGTAAGCAATTTGCCCAGCTGCTCATTCGTGCGCATCAGGAGCATCACCAAAACCATTTTCCTGAGCTGGAGCGCGCCGCCGAAGAAGTTGGCCAAAAGCGTATGCCGCTCAGTGTCGATGAGCTGTTAGCCATTACCAAACAGCTGGGTTTAAAAATTAGCTGGTTTGACGAAGCGCCAAAAGAGCTGCTGGATGAGCTTGGCGTTTTGTCAAAAAATGTCGCTACCTCATTTTTTAGCCCGCCTAATACCTTGCATCTAAACAGTTTGCTAAAGGCGTTTCCTACCCGCTTAAAGTATGAGCTGGCGGTGCATATTGGCCATAGCGTGTTGCACAATAAAGACGGTGTAAAAAGTAGCATGACGGTAGGCGGGGCGCATGATGATGAGTTATCCCATTCTACAGCGGTGCAGCCGCAGGATATTCTGCATGCCTGGCGTGATTTTGAATCAAGCTTTTTTGCCGGCGCACTGCTTTGCCCCAAGTTGCCGTTCCGGCAGTTATTAGACCGCAGCGGCTATGAAATTAGCAGCCATCAGCAGGCTGGTGTATCGGCCTCGGTAGCAATGCGGCGCATGACAGCCGTTTCGCCTTACACCCACTGGCATTATTTCGATGCCTATACGCCGGGCAAACTTAAAGCGGTGTATCGTGGCAATGGCATACCACTGCCCTGGGGCAATATGCGCAAAGTGGAAGACCCTTGCCAGCATTGGGCGGTGTTTCGCATGTTTGACGTTGATGGCGTGGCCAGCAGTGCGCAATTATCCTTGTTGGATGTAAACGGTGCACCGCGCATTTACTGTTGTGAGTCAACCAAAGTCAGCGATCTGGCCGGTAATAATCACGTACTGTGTGCCGGTATCGATTTAAACCCGGCGCTGCTAGCACAGGGGGTAGATGCCGACAGCATGGCGGCGGAGCTAAAGCAGCTCTGTATCGGCAGCAGTGGCGGTGCTAAGGTGCCAAAAACCATACAAACGGCACTGACCAGTGTGGCAAATATTCTGAACATTAACTGGGTAGCACGCAGCTTACAAAAACCGGCGCAGCTGATATGTGCCCGCGGTAATAGCTGCCCAAGGCAACCCAGTTGTTATCATTGTGAAGGGTAGCAGTATTTAGAAACTACAGGGGCTTCAAACCGGTTTACCCACACCAACACGCCGTAAATACGTCCCTGTAGGCTCGATTCGGCCATCCTGGCCTTAGGGTAATCCGGTTCTCGCTCTGTGCAGGTTCAGCGTATATTCTCACCCAATAACTGCAGGTTCTCATCCAGCAAGCCGCTCAGCAGCGCTTTGCCGCTGCGGTCTACTTTAAACAGGCCATAGCGTGCTGCTTCGTATACGGTGGCGCTGCCCTCAGCAAAGAAAAACGCATTCGGCCCGACACTGGTGATGCCATCACGCTGGCGCAGCAACAGGGCAATAACGTCAGCCTGCCCGGGTAAGGTATTGTTCAGGCTATGCAAAGCGGCGACCCCTGTTTCTGTCACCGTAAGCCAGGCGTAACGATACTGGCCGGCATCATCCGGTAGTTCACGGTCAATGGCAAAGGCCAGCGCCATATAGTCGCCCTGCATAATAGAGCGCGGATCGACCGGTGCCAGCTGGATTATGACAGTTTGGCCGTTGGCCAGGGTTTGCTCAAAACGCCATACCGTTAAGGCGCTGACGCTTAAGATCAGAAGCATAGCGGCGGCTATCGCGACTTGTTGCAGACGCACCTTCATACCAACCTCCGCTGATAGCGCTTTAACAACAGCCACGCGGCCAATACCAGTATGCCGGATAGCGCCAGCAAGCCAGACTTGTGCAGCAAACTTAGCTGCAGGCTGTAATAAAACTGACTAAGGGCAAACAGCATACTTAGCAAACACAATGCAGCCCAGCGCCGGCTGCAGCCGTAAAAACACGCCAGTAACAGCGCAGTAGCGGCAAGCAAACCCGATGCCGGATAAAGCAAAATACACATTAAGGTTGCCAGGCTAAGTAGCACCAGCCGGCTGGGCACTGTGGCTAGACGACTTAACCAAAACACTGTGCTAAGCAGTATGATGCTGCCAAGTGCACTGTACAGTGCCTGTGCCAACGCAAGCTGATTGCCCAGCCAGTGACTGCTATCAAATAGCGGTAAACATTGCCCCAGCAGGCTTAGCCCCAAAGCCGACAAGGTAGCCACTTCGAGCACGCTTTTAATACGGCCGGCATAGCGTGATATCGCCCAGCGCGGCCGGTTGCACCAGAGCCAAACCGACAGCGCACACAAGAGCGCGCTAAATACGGCCAGCAGTGGGGCAGACTGCACCAGTGATAACAGGCAAACAGCAGCAATCGCTAAACTGACCCGCTGATGCAGAGGGTTTAGCGGGCTAAACAGCAATACCAGGGTAATCAGTGCGCAGGCGTAACGTGGCACGTCGTCATTATGGCCGCTGAGCTCGTAAAGGGTATACACCAACAAGCCCTGGCCGGCGAGGGCAATGGCCACTGACATCTGCTGGACAAAGTCATGTGTTTTTGTCGCCAACCACAATGCCGAACCCAGCAAGATTGCTGCGGCAAACAAGCGCACCAGATCGTTATCTGCCAGTGCCAGTAACGGGCCAAGAAAAGAGCTGATAATCAGGATTGACGCTATCCAGGCGGCAACACCCAGTAACAGCTGTAACCACCAGGGACTGCCGTGCTGCATCAAACACTCTGCTTGCTCCGCGTCAATAACGCCTGCCTGTTGTAGCTGATCGACTAAGCTGCGGTTAGACACCATATTGCGCCTCCCGTAATAAGCGCTTTAACCACAGGGTTGCACCGGCGCTACAGGCGATAACGTACAGTGCCAGCAGGTTAAACAGCAAAAAGCTATCAGCACCTCCCATCAACCACGCCAACAGCACAGTACTGACCGTAATAGCGCTAAACAGCAACAGCGCAAAGAGCAGTAAATCGCGCTGTAAGCGGAAATACCACAATGCCATCACACCGGCTAGCATGATGTAAGATATTAAATTTATACGATATTCTGCTTCCCAGACACCCATAATAGCGCCTATGGACAAAGGGAGTAGTAGTGCCAGACCTGCAAGCCAGCACAGGGGCTTATGCTGGCGCACGCCCAACCGTGGTAAGGCAAATTCGGCAAACAGCAGCAGTAACAGATTAAGCAAGCAAAACAGTGACAGCATCTCGGCACTGTCCAGCAACCAGAAGCGTGAGCGGCTGTCCAGATAGCGCCACAACGCCAGCTCAATAATGACAAACCACAGCAAATAGCTGGCGCGGCTTTTACTCAGCAGGGCCAAAAGCGTAATTAATGCCGCCCAGGCAGCGAACAGCTGCCAGATATCGGCGCCGGTCTGGTAAACCTGGCCAATGAGCGCCAGCAAGGCCCCGGTTAACAGGCTGCAGCCAAAAAGTGCCGCGCGTTGTATTGCGCTGTCAGCTGTACTTAGTATTGCCGCCGTACCCGTTATAAGCACAGCACTGCCAGCCAGTGCCAGTTTGCTAAGGTGATGCATCAGCGGCCAGTTATAGGCAAAGAAGAACACCAGCGCAGCAAACAGCAATAAGCCAGCGACAAATAGCAGTAGTTTGTTAGCGAATGCCAGCCAGTCATCAACGCTGGCGTGTAGTGTTAGTGGGGCCTGTTTCAGCTGCTGTGGACTCAGTTGCTGCTGCTCAGCCCATTGCAGCAGCTGATCGGCCTTAGGTAAAGAAGACATAAACGCCTGTAATGGTTGCGTTAAGTTACTAGCATCATAGCGTTTTTATAACTTGTTACAACTTCGCGCACAGGGTAGTTTGGGTTACGGCTTGCAACAGCGTAGTATGATGCGGCTAAACCCCGATAACACAATCAGGATAACGATAATGAAAAAACTCACCCTTGCTGCCGCCTCAGTGGCGCTGGCACTTGGCCTTATGGCATGTAACAAACAGGATACCACCCAAACCGCAGCGCAAAGCGAAGCGCCGGCTGCTGTTGCCAAGGCGCCACTGGTGTCTGGTGTAGATACCCAGTATTTTGACCCGGCAGTAAAATTCTCCGAAGACTTCTTCCTGGCGATTAACGGCAAATGGCTGGCAGAAACCGAAATCCCGGCAGACAAAGCCTCTTACGGTTCTTTCCATATTCTGGCCGATAACTCACAAATAGCGGTTAAAGCCATTATTGATGAAGTATCCGCCCGTACCGACTTAAAACCCGGCTCAGATGAGCAGAAACTGGGCAGCTTCTACAACAGTTTTATGGACGAAGCCACCATTGAAAAACTGGGTTTAAGCCCGCTGACGCCGCAACTTGATGCCATTAAAGCCATTAGCGACAAAGGCCAGCTACCGGCCTTGTTTGCCAGGTTGCAGCGCGACGGCGTAGGCATTCCATTTGGCTGGTTTGTTAATAACGATGCGAAGAATTCTACCGAGTATGCAGTATATTTAGGCCAGAGTGGCTTAGGTCTGCCAGATCGTGATTACTACTTCAAAGATGACGAGGCGTCACAAAAAATCCTCACGGCCTATCAGGAATATCTAAAAGATATGTTCAGCCTGGCAGGTTACGCTGATGCAGAAGCCGCTGCTCAGCGTGTATTTACACTGGAAAAAGCGCTGGCCGAGCATCACTGGACACGTTTGGAAAGCCGTAACGCCGACAAAACCTACAACAAAATGTCCGCGGCCGATTTAAACGCCAGCCTGGGCAGTTTTGACTGGGCGGCCTTTGCTCAGGGCGTCAAGCTTGACGGCGTAAGCGACATTATTGTGCGCCAGCCAAGCTACTTCGAAGGCTTTGCTAAAGTGCTTGAGGCTACTGACTTACAGAGCTGGCAGGATTATTTAAGTTTGAAAACCATCCACGGCTATGCAGACAAGCTAAGCAGCAACTTCGCCGACCGCCGCTTTGCCTTCTACGGCACGACGTTAAGCGGTATTCAGGAGCAGCAGCCGCGTTGGAAACGCGCAGTAGATGCCTCTGATCAGGTATTGGGCGAACTGACCGGCAAACTGTATGTTGAGCGTCACTTTAAACCAGAAGCCAAGGCGCGGATGGAAGAGCTGGTAGCGAACCTGATTAAAGCCTACGAAATCTCGATTAACGAGCTGGAGTGGATGACCGAAGACACCAAGAAAGCGGCGCAGGAAAAACTGAGCAAGTTTACGCCAAAGATCGGTTACCCGGATAAGTGGAAAGACTACAGCAGCCTGGAGATTAAAGCCGACGATTTAGTGGGTAACTTCGTGCGCGCCAGCCACTGGGGTTACGATGAAATGGTAGCCAAGCTGGGTAAACCCATCGACAAGAGCGAGTGGTTTATGACGCCGCAGACGGTGAACGCTTACTACAACCCGGTGAATAACGAAATCGTATTCCCGGCCGCTATTTTGCAACCTCCGTTCTTTAACATGGACGCGGACGATGCCGTAAACTACGGCGGTATCGGTGGTGTTATCGGCCACGAAATCGGCCACGGCTTTGATGATCAGGGCGCGAAATACGATGGTGACGGCAACCTGCGTAACTGGTGGACTGAGCAGGACAAAGGCCAGTTCCAGGCCCGTGGTGCTAAGTTAATTGGCCAGTACAATAAGTTTGAGCCGCTGCCAGGTGTTAACGTAAACGGTGCGGTAGCACTGGGCGAAAATATCGGTGACTTAGGTGGTATGACGGTTGCACTGAAAGCCTATCAGCTGTCGCTGGATGGCAAAGAAGCCCCGGTAATGGATGGCTTTACCGGCGAGCAGCGATTCTTTATCAGCTGGGCGCAAGTGTGGCGTACCAAGTTCCGTGAAGAAGCACTGCGCCGTCAGTTAAGCACAGGCCCGCATTCACCGGCGCATTATCGCGTTATCGGTGTACTGCCGAATATTCCGCAGTTTTATACTGCTTTTGACATTAAAGAAGGCGATGCGATGTATTTACCGCCAGAGCAGCGCGTTAAGATCTGGTAATCACTGGGTAATATTTTTCTGCTACACTGCACAGGCTGAGTGGGTAACTACTCAGCCTGTTGTTTATACAGCATAGCTTAGCCCGCCGGTTGCAATTCCCGCCCTGGCTCGTCACAGCAACTCGCCCTAATGCCTACGGCAGGGCTCAGACACTCTGTGACGCCCAGTTCGGGATTCCAACCTCCTTCGGGTTAGCGAGGTCTGACCACTATAACAAAGAATATATAACTCTGGGTTTTGTATTCACCATATTTATAACCACTATAAGTTGGGTGGTTAGCAGCCGGATGTCATTCTGGCCCGAATTTTCATATAATTATGCCCATTCATTCTGTTGAATGACGCTGCAGTGGCAAGACTGCAGCCAACGACCAAGAGGATCATACTGTGCTACAACAATATCGCGAACATGTGGCCGAGCGCGCCGCGCAAGGTATCCCACCAAAGCCGCTCAATGCCGAGCAGGTAGCCGCTTTAGTTGAACTGTTAAAAAACCCGCCAAAAGGTGAAGAAGACACGCTGTTAGACTTGCTGGTTAACCGCGTACCACCAGGTGTAGACGAAGCCGCTTACGTTAAAGCCGGTTTCTTAGCCGCGTTAGCCAAGGGCGAAGCCAGCTGCAGTTTAATCAGTGCTGAGCGTGCAACAGAATTATTAGGCACCATGATGGGCGGTTACAATATTGAGCCGCTGATCCAATTGCTGGACAACGAAAAATTAGCCCCGGTAGCGGCCAAAGCCCTGTCGCACACCTTATTGATTTTCGATGCCTTCCACGATGTAACGGAAAAGGCCGATGCGGGCAACAAGTACGCCAAGCAAGTGCTGCAAAGCTGGGCTGATGCCGAGTGGTTTGAAGCCAAGCCAGCCTTAGCAGAAAAAATCACTGTTACGGTATTTAAAGTATCAGGCGAAACTAACACCGACGATTTATCACCAGCACCAGATGCCTGGTCACGCCCGGACATTCCACTGCATGCCTTAGCCATGCTGAAGAACGAACGCGACGGTATCAAGCCAGATCAGCCAGGTACTGTTGGCCCAATCAAGCAACTGGAAGAGTTGAACAAAAAAGGTTACCCACTGGCCTATGTCGGTGATGTCGTCGGTACCGGTTCATCACGTAAATCAGCGACTAACTCTGTGCTGTGGTTTATGGGTGACGACATTCCATACGTGCCAAACAAGCGTGGTGGCGGCTTCGTATTAGGCGGCAAAATTGCCCCTATCTTCTTCAACACCATGGAAGACTCTGGCGCACTGCCAATTGAAGTGGACGTGTCTAAGCTGGAAATGGGCGATGTGATCGACATCCTGCCATTTGAAGGCAAAATCGTGCGTCACGGCAGCGATGAAGTATTGGCTGAATTTACCCTGGCAACAGATGTATTAATTGACGAAGTGCGCGCCGGTGGCCGTATTCCGCTGATTATCGGCCGTGGTTTAACCGACCGTGCCCGTGAGCACCTGGGGCTTGGCCATTCTGATAAATTCCGTCGTCCTAAGCCAAAAACTGATTCTGGTAAGGGTTTCACCCTGGCGCAGAAAATGGTTGGTAAAGCGTGTGGTGTCAAAGGTGTACGCCCAGGCACTTACTGTGAACCGAAGATGACCACTGTAGGTTCACAAGACACCACAGGCCCGATGACACGTGACGAGTTAAAAGATTTGGCCTGTTTAGGCTTTACCGCAGATTTAACCATGCAGTCATTCTGTCACACGGCGGCGTATCCAAAGCCAGTTGACGTTGACACGCACCACACCCTGCCAGACTTTATTATGAACCGTGGCGGTGTATCACTGCGTCCGGGCGATGGTATTATCCACAGCTGGTTAAACCGTATGTTACTGCCTGATACTGTGGGTACCGGTGGTGACTCACACACCCGTTTCCCAATTGGTATTTCCTTCCCGGCCGGCTCGGGTCTGGTTGCCTTTGCTGCGGCCACCGGTGTTATGCCACTGGATATGCCAGAGTCGGTACTGGTGCGCTTTAAAGGCGAAATGCAGCCAGGTATCACCCTGCGCGACTTAGTACACGCTATTCCGTACGTGGCGATTCAAAAAGGCTTATTAACCGTTGATAAGAAAGGTAAGAAGAACATCTTCTCTGGCCGTATCCTGGAAATTGAAGGCTTACCACACTTAACGGTTGAGCAGGCATTTGAACTGTCTGATGCGTCGGCTGAGCGTTCAGCGGCTGGCTGTACCATCAAGCTGTCAAAAGAGTCTATTGCTGAGTATCTTGAATCTAACATCGTGATGCTCAAGTGGATGATTTCTGAAGGCTACGGTGATGTACGTACCATCGAGCGTCGTATCAATGCAATGCAAGCCTGGCTGAAAGATCCGCAGCTGATGGAAGCTGATGCTGATGCCGAATACACTGAAGTGATTGAAATCGATCTGGCGGATATTAAAGAGCCGGTACTGTGTGCACCAAACGATCCGGATGATGCACGCTTACTGTCTGAAGTGGCTGGCGACAAGATTGATGAAGTGTTCATTGGTTCTTGTATGACTAACATCGGTCACTTCCGCGCGGCCGGTAAGTTACTGGACAAATTCAAAGGTCAGTTGCCAACCCGTCTGTGGATTGCCCCACCGACCAAGATGGACCAGGCACAGTTAACCGAAGAAGGTTACTACGGTATTTACGGTAAAGTGGGTGCCCGCACTGAAATGCCAGGCTGTTCACTGTGTATGGGTAACCAGGCACGTGTAGCCGAGAAGTCAACGGTAGTGTCTACCTCTACCCGTAACTTCCCGAACCGTTTAGGTCAGGGTGCTAACGTATACTTAGCCTCAGCCGAACTGGCGGCAGTAGCCTCTATCATTGGTAAACTGCCAACCGTGGCGGAGTATATGGACTACGCTAAGCAAATCGACGCGACAGCGGCCGATACTTACCGTTACCTGAACTTCCACAAAATGCCGCAGTACACTAAAAAAGCGGATAATGTGATTATTCAGCAAGCGGTGTAATCAACCCCTGTGGTGCTAAAGGCCTGCTTTTGCAGGCCTTTTTTCTGCTCGCGAATATACAGCGAGCGGCTACAATTTTAGCATCATCGGCTGAAAGATTATTTGCGCGGGCGAAATTGCAACGCCCACTGGGCTCGCCACAGTAACTCGCGCCCGCTGCGCGTTCGCTCAGACACCCTGTGTCGCCCCATTGGGGATGCAAAGCCGCCAGGGAGAAGCTGCGCAAATAACCACCAGCCTATTTCTTCGTCTGGACAACATATATGGAATACGACTTTATTTACGACCGCAACACCCTGCAATTCAGCATCCGGCTCGCTGCCGAGCACGAAGTGCTGGGGCGGTTTTTACTGGACGAATTTGGCCAGGATGCGCAGGCGTATACGCCGCTGATCGATAAATTAACTGCGCTTAAATCGCATCAGAGCATGCAATATCAGGGCAAAGAGTTTTTACTGGAAGTGGACAACGGCGAGGTCACCTTAAACCACAATACGCTGTTTTATGTAGTAGAGCAGCCATTGCCCGAGCGGCAGCAAGATAAGCTGGCCGATGATGATTTACAGCTGGATGAGCAGGGCATGCAAACCCAATGCGGGTTGGAAGATTTGCTTAAACTGCTACGCGAATGGCAGCAGTTCCTCGCGGATTAAACAGCGCTAGCTATGCACTTGCACAGGGAAAAAACGCACCTAAATGGTGCGTTTTTTTTCGCCATTAAACCGCAGTTGCACTTAATGTATTGATAAATAATAACTTTAAAAAGTTGGCACAAGGCTTCCTTAGTAAATAGCGAATCGCAAAGACGACCACTAAAGGGAACTCACTATGAAGCTTGTATGTGCCATCATCAAGCCGTTTAAACTGGACGATGTCCGTGAAGCTATTGCTGACATTGGGGTAGAAGGTTTAACGGTAACAGAAGTAAAAGGCTTTGGCCGGCAAAAAGGTCACACCGAGTTATATCGCGGCGCGGAATATCAGGTGGATTTTCTGCCCAAGGTAAAACTGGAGATCGCCACGCTGGACGATCAGGTCGACCGCTTAATTGAAGCCATTCAAAAAGCAGCGCATACCGGCCGCATTGGCGACGGTAAGATTTTCGTCTATGACCTGGAACAGGCGGTGCGTATCCGTACCGGCGAGTCCGACGCAGAAGCCATCTAAGGAGCCGTTATCATGCAAGAGCAAATTTATCACTTACAGTATGCGATGGACACCTTCTACTTTCTGATCTGCGGTGTGCTGGTCATGTGGATGGCCGCGGGTTTCTCTATGTTAGAAGCCGGCCTGGTGCGGGCGAAAAACACCACTGAAATCTTAACCAAGAACGTGGCCTTATATTCTATCGCCTGCATTATGTACCTGGTGTGTGGTTACGCCTTTATGTACGGCGGCGAGTTTTTCTTAAGCGGTATTAATGCCGTCGATGTTGACGCCACCCTGACCAGCTTTGCCGAGCGTGAAGATGGTTTCACCGGCGGCGCCGTGTACTCTTCTGCCTCTGATTTCTTCTTTCAGGTGGTGTTTGTTGCTACCGCCATGTCTATCGTGTCGGGTGCCGTGGCTGAGCGTATGAAGCTATGGGCATTTCTGGCGTTCGCGGTAGTAATGACCGGCTTTATTTACCCGGTGCACGGCTCATGGACCTGGGGCGCTGAAGGTATGTTTGGTGTAAACCTGGATGATCAGTTCGGTTTCTCTGATTTTGCCGGCTCAGGCATTGTACATATGGCCGGTGCGGCAGCCGCGTTAGCCGGTGTATTACTGCTGGGGGCGCGTAAAGGTAAGTACAGCAAAGACGGTAAAGTAAATGCTATTCCTGGCGCCAATATGCCGCTGGCTACTTTGGGCACCTTAGTGC
>JBFMHG010000004.1:0-230884 GCA_040752955.1 Pseudomonadota bacterium | reverse complement strand
CTAGAGGCATACGCAAATAAAGATGTCTAGGCAGAAAGCGTATAACAAACCGCTCAAATTCGTTCCGGCCACAAAAAGCGTGGCCTCCACCGGACTCGCTAACGCTCGCCGTTTAGCGGGGCGTTATGTAACACGGAGAGTTTAGTGAAAATTATACCTTTAGCGTTCTTGAGCATTTCAATTGTTTTTCCCGCTTTCGCTTCTGAGAGTAGCTCGATTGGATATAAAACAGTGGAGCTAGCGCTAAATGCACTCAAAAATAAAGAGGGCACAAATCTAAGCATCCAGGGCGGCTGGACAATAATTGAGGATAAAGAGGAATCAAACTTGGTTTTGTGGTCATTCACTCCTGATTCGCATCCAGCTCACCCAGCCGCAATAAAGCGCAAAGTTGTTGAGAAAAACCAAAAGATATACATTCAAATGTCTGCCCTCTGCCAAGCTAAAAAAGAAGACTGTGACAAACTGATGCAAGAATTTGAGCAATTAAATCAAAACATAATGAAAGGCTCGAGATAAGTGTTACATAACAAGCGCCTTAAACATCGCGGCTTTTGGCCGCTGGACTCGCAACAAGTTGCTCGCCGTTTAGGCGAGCGTTATGTGCCAAGAGGTAGATTCTGAGATCTTTTAATGAATTTGTAATATTGCTTTGTGCTGGTATTACAACAGTTGAGTTCGCTTATTTACCTATACATCAGAGCCTATCGCTATTTTTACTTTTAATTCCTGTGGCTTTGACGGGGTTGTTTGGATTTTCGTTTCTTACAAGTAAACGTAATCCGCTAATTTCACTGTTTAAAATACTGTTTGCCTATTCGATATGGTGCGCCGCATTTGTCGGGCTCTTAGTCCCTCTCGGGCAAGCTATCTCGTACCTCTTTGACAATGGCTTTCAATTAAACATGTGGCTGAATCAATTGGGTAAGTGGGCATTAATTCAATTTTCAGCTGGTGTTGTATTTGCTCTAGTTTCCTTATTTTCATTTTTTGGTCTAAAGCGTACTATCTGCACATAACAAGGCGCTATTGTCGCCACTATCGTGGCTGGGACGGCTTACGCTGCGCTCCAGCCGCCCCAAAGCTTTGCGTTATGTGGTGTATTTATGAGCATCTTACTCAGGCTTCTAGTCTCATGCTTACTGCTGTTGCCTTACAGTTTTGGATTGATTTGGCTTTCTACCATAAATGAGTCAGGTTCGAGTGAAGCGCTACAGGGATTTTCGCGGCACGTTTTTTTCCTCACTGCAGCAATTGCATTGATATGCTTATGGTTATTCACTTGGTTCACGAAGTTACGCAGGCATTCCTGTGTCGGGTTGTTACTTGCGTTATTAGGCGGCTTAATATTTTTATATTTAGGTTATCCAAAATCATTGGGGATACTAGCTCTTAGTGTTCCAATTATAGTTGTATCAATGATATACGTTGGGCATCAAAAAATTGCAAAAAGCACATAACAAGCGCAGTCACAAACGGCCACTGCGTGGCCTGGACCTCAACCGCTGCGCGGGTTTCGGCCTGTGCTGCGAGCGTTATAAACCACAAGGAGAGTTCATTTGAATATTAATGCTACGTTGCTCGGCGAGTTCATCGCTTTATTCGCCTTAATCATGGGCGCAGTCTGCTATTACCTTGGCCGTCGTAAAACGCAAACTCCTGTTTTAGCCGGTTTATTAGGCGTCGTTTTATCGTTAATTCCGCCTTTTGCTTTGGTTTACTTCGTCGTGTTACTGCTTAAAAAAGATGTAGGTTCTACATCCGAGGCAGTAAGAGGGTAAGGTGGTTTATAACAAGCAAAGGCAGCCGACGCTTAACGCGCGGCTGCTTTGAGCGTTATATTTTTTGAGTAGTCATGAGCACGATAATTAGAACTGTATCAACGTCACTACTTTTATTTATGTTGCCGATAACCGCTTATCAGGCATACAAAATATTGCTTATTGGTAGCTGTGATCCTAAATTTGGCTGTTGGGGCACCTTCGAACTTAGCTTGTTAATTAGCTCAGCGTACGGTTTTATATCTCTAGTTGCATTAATCACGGTTCAGTTGGTATCCAAAGTTAACATGCTCAACGTGCTTGCAGTGTTGGTAACAATGCTACTCGGAACAGCACATTGGTTTGTGCTTTCGATTGAGCTTTTAGATTCACTAACCATGCAAGTGCTATTTTGGCTGGCGTTGTCAGGTGTGTTTTATTCACTTGCAGCTGTAATTTCAAAAAAATATAACAAGCAAAGCCAGCCGACGCGTACCGCGCAGCTGCTTTGAGCGTTATGTGGGATGGCAGAGAAACGAGCATGGATGAATATCCCAAGATCGAAAAGTACATTGTAGCGAGTGATGTTGGTGCTGATAGGGATGGAATCGGTATCGAGGTTTATTCTGGTAACGAGATGCTTCTAGAGGTCTTTCGAGATGACACCAAAAAGACCAGAGAAGTGACCCTTTACAAAAAGGAACTCGATCTTGAGCTTGTAGAGCAAGCTATTGCGCTATTCAAAAAGGAAATCCCGTGGGAATTTCAAGAATAACATTGACTTGCAAGTCGCCACATAACAAGGCGCATCACTCGTGGCCTGCGGCCACTGGGACGCCAACCCGCTGCGCGGCTCGTCGCCCGTGTGCTTTGCGTTAACTGGAATTTTAGAGTTGAGTGACAAGTTAAGTCGGAATAATAAATTGATAGCATTTTTGAGAATACACTTTCATATGTTACTTGCTCATTTAGGCGTTGCTTTATTTTCAGGAACCATAATTAGTTGGGCTAAAGGTTTAGATAAAGGATTACTGTTTGGCGCGCTTTATTTCATATTTATGTTTGTCGTGCATCTCTATCTATTTTGCAAAAATAAGCCAAAGTATGGAAAAAACCTTATTGAATAGGCTGTATGCTGGTTACTATTGTTCTTGTGAAACTCCAAGTACAACCAGTTAACAAGATGCTTAATTTCGTTCCGGCCACAAAAAGCGTGGCCTCCACGGGACAGCCTACGCTGCGCTGCGGCAGCCCATTAGCAAAGCGTTATGTGTCAAGGAGAGTTCAATGCGCGCGCTAGCTGTAACATTTTTTCTGACTTTATCTCTATCCTCTTTTGCTGGAACTGAACTTGAAAAGCCTGTAATTAGCCCGATGTGTGAAATTGAATTGGCGAAATTTGAAGAAGAAAATAAAGAACATGCCCGAGACTTTATTTCTAGAGTAGCGAGAGACAATATCATGAAAATGTTAAGTGTCAGACAGGTCGCAATTTCAGATGGTGCATTAAATGTTCAGCGAGTGGTAGATTTAAGAATTTCCGAAATGATGCTCTCAATGCTAAATAAAGAGAGCCTTTCACTAATAGAAAGGGACTACATGAAGTCGCTAAAGGATAATCTGACAACTTATCCACTAGAAATTCCTGAAGAGCGAAGTGTAGAAATCCGTGAAAAGCTTTTGGCAATGGGGATTTAAGCGATAGCACATAACAAACAAATATTAACGCCAGCAAACAGCGCTGGCTGCGACGTCAACCCGCTGCGCGGCTTTCCGCGCTAAATTTGGGCGTTATAGCATATGAGGCATCAGCATGAGTGAATTCTGGAAGTGTGTTGCTTGTGGTGCTTCAAATTCTGTAGATAAGCTAGAGTGCCAGAAATGCGGTGTTGCAGGTGAGAGATTATCAGCTAAACAGCAAGCTGAAAGAGCATTAAGCATGTCTGAAAAGTCTGAATTCAAATTTGAATGCATTAAGTGCAGTTGTAATGAGTTTGAGGTAGGCCAGTTTCGTGGCAAAGGAGGCCTTTTCTCAGCCTTATTTAACTTCAACAACACTCGGTTTTATTACGTTAGCTGTAAGTCATGCGGTTTTACCGAGTTTTATAAGAGAGATCTCAGTGGCGGCCAAAAAGCACTGGATTTGTTTACGGGGTGATATGCCATAACAACCGAAGTCACAATCTGCCGCTGCATGGCCCAGACCTCAACCGCTGCGAGGGTTTCGGCCTGTGCTGCTGCCGTCATCTTTACCAGGAAACCATCTAAATGTTTAGATTTTTAATGTTCACGCTAATAGTCGTGTTACAGGGCTGTGCGACAACTAAAACGATTAAAAATGACTACATGTTGAACGCTGAAACCGGCAATGGCGTTTTGGCTACATCAATAAGCTATCGTGGCAGTTACTCAGGGTACGCTATTTTTTATCAAAACGTAGAAAGTGGAATTCGCGGTAAGGCACAGTTCGGAGACGGTATTGCTTTGATTCCAATACCACCAAAAGGCGATTTCTCACATTTAAACCGCATACAATGACCTGGGCGGTGGTGGGCGCACTAACTGGGATATCCCGATAGTGGTGATGTAGGCATAACACTTCACTTTGTTCGGGAAGCCCCGGAGGTATAAATGACCACTCGTATTTTAAACTACATTCTCGCGTTCATTTTCTTCGCCTCAGGCGCGGCGAAATTACTATCGTTGCCATTTGAATTAGAAGCCTTTGCCCGTTGGGGCTACCCGCTTGAATTTATGTATTTTATTGGCGTAGCTGAGTGCCTTGGCGCTATCGGGCTACTTATCCCCCGCTTGTCGTCCTGCGCGGCTTTATGCCTAACCGCGCTTATGCTTGGCGCTGTCGCAACGCACCTTGTGCATAAAGAATGGCCAATGCTTGCTGTTGCATCGGCAATAACGCTGGCGGCATGCTGGCGAGCCTGGGCTGGCCGCAGCGAGATACGTCAGTTATTAACAGCGCTCCTTGCCAAAAACTAGCCTAAACAAGCCGTTAAGAAGAACGGCTAACACCTTGCCTCCCCAGAACCTTTCAGCGAGCTATTCTCAATACCCCAAACTAGCGCTGGCTTAAATTGCTTTGCCCACAAAGTGACACTATAGTATCACTTACTGTTTAAGCTAAGGTGAGCCTATGAAAGTTGAGCTAGTGACTAACCTAAAACGTCAGGCGACCAAAATTCTGGCCGATTTGCACGTGTCAAAAGAGCCGGTGCTTATTACAGAGCATGGCCAGCCGTCGGCCTACCTGGTTGACGTGCAGGACTATGAATTTATGCAGCGTCGCCTGGTGCTGCTTGAAGGGCTTGCCCGTGGCGAGCGTGCGGTACTTGAAGCCAAAACCTACAGCCAAACTGAAGCGCAAGAGAAAATGCGTAAATGGCTGAAGTAATCTGGACTGAGCCGGCGCTGCAACAACTGGACGCCATTGCGGAATACATTGCTTTGGATAATGCCGCTGCCGCACGTGATCTGGTGCAAGACGTTTTCAACAAGATAGCGCGTTTGGAATCTTTCCCTGCCTCGGGCCGCATACCGCCCGAGCTGCCTGATTCAGTATATCGGGAAGTAGTGGTGCCGCCCTGTCGCATTTTTTATCGTCAGGAAGCCCAGCAGGTGTTTGTGCTATTTGTTATGCGGGAAGAGCGCCAGCTTCGTAGCTTCATGCTGACAAACCGCTAACGACTTAGCGAATTAAAAGATAAAGGAACAGCCATGATCGACTTTAATAACAAAACCGTGTTTAAGCTAAAACAAAACCCTGACTATGCCGACAAAGTGGCGGCGCTGTTACTGCCAGACGAGCAGGTTGTCGACAGTTACAGCTCGCTGCGTGATGGTGTTGTTTTTACCAATAAGCGCATTATTGCCGTTAATGTGCAGGGCTTAACCGGCAGTAAAAAAGACTTCACCTCGATGCCGTATAGAAACATCGTTGCCTATTCGGTAGAAACCTCCGGCACCTTTGATTTGGACTCAGAGCTGGAGCTGTACTTCTCATCACTGGGCAAGGTGCGTTTTGAGTTCAGCGGTAAAACCGCTATTGTCGAGATCGCTAAACATATCTCGCAGCATGCACTTAACTGATCGGTTTACCTTTTGTCACAGTAATGAAGCTATTGCCATGGCACAGTTGTGCCCAGATCTGACTGAATAAAGGGAAACTTATGTCTGTTATACGCCCCCTCTCACTTGTTGCTGTTTGTAGCCTGATTCTTGCAAGCACAGCGGCCACTGCCCAACAACACCGCAGCGCCGAGCCACCGCAGGGCTTTTTATATGGCGTGGGCGTTGGGGTAAACCAGGAGATTTACCGCGGCTATAAACGCCGGGTAATCCCCTTGCCGCTGGTAGGGTATCGTGGCGAAAAGCTATCAGTGTACGGCCCTTTTGTCAGCTACGAGCTGGCCAAAGCGAATGACGTTAGCCTAAGCGCTAAACTGGCACCACGTTTTGCCGGTTATGACGACGGCGACAGTGATGTGTTTGTGGGCATGAAGCGTAAAAGTTCGCTGGATGCCGGCCTTAGCCTGCAATACCGCATTGACAACTGGACGCTGGATACCGAAGTGCTAACCGATGTACTGGGTAACTCTAACGGGCAGGAAGCCAAGCTTAAGTTCAGCTACGGCCTGCGCTTTGGCCCCTTGCAGGTTAGCCCGGAAGTAGGCGTAAGTTACTCGTCCAGCAAGCTGGTAAATTACTACTATGGCGTGCGCCAGAGCGAGGCTACGGCTGACAGACCGGCTTACCGCGCCGGCGCTGCGGTAAACTATCACACTGGCCTCGCCCTTAGCACTCCGGTGTTTTTTGGTGGCATGACCCGGCTGGGTGTTGAGTATCATTGGTATGACAACAACATCGCCAACAGCCCGCTAACTGACCGGGACAGCGGCGTGTCTGCCTTTTTAGCCTGGAGCCGGTTTTTTTAGTGTGTTTCAGCGTTAACTTAGCGCATTAAATAACAAAGGCGCCCTATGGCGCCTTTGTCTTGTTACCGTTGGTTTACTCAGTCGCGGTAACATCCTGCTCTTTTACCAGCCATACCGATAGTGCGCCCAGCACCATGGCGGCGCCGGCCAGCATAACAATATATACAGCATGGTTGTCGAATACTGAACCTAGGATCCAGCCGGCGATTAAACCGGAGACAATCTGCGGTGCGGCAATAGTAAAGTTAAAAATGCCCATGTACACGCCTGTCTTCTCAGGTGGTAAAGCGCCCGCTAAGATGGCATATGGCATAGCCAGGATGGCGGCCCAGGCGATACCCACACCTATCATCGGGATCATCAGCCCCAGTGCCCCTTGCGGAATTTCTACTTGGGTAATTAGTAGGTTTACGTGGGTCATGGTTGGATCGGTAAACAAGGCAAAACTTAGGTAACCCAAACCACCGGCCAGTAACGAGAATGAATAGACAAACTTGCGGCCAAACAGGTTGGCCAGTTTCGCCATCACCAAGGAAAACAGCACCGCGAACAGTGAGTAACCGGCGTAGAGAATACCTACCCAGTCACCGGCAGCGCCTTTGGCGGCGGCAATATGTGCCGGTACGCCTCCCATCTGGTTAATGTAATCGCCGTTATACCACTCCACACCGACACCCCAGGTGTTTTGCGCAATGGCCGCCGGAAAATAAGTCCACATAATAAACAGCGCAAACCAGCTGAAAAACTGCACCAGCGCCAACTGTTTCATAATCTTTGGCATACCCAGCATGGTTTGCCAGAAGTCGCTGAGCTTTTCGCTCAGACTGCGCGACTTACGTACCTGCTCGGCCAGTGCCTGGGCTTCGCTATCCAGGCCTTTGTAGGCGTAATATTGCTCTGGCGCGTACTCTTTAGTGCGAAATACGGTCCACAGCACGCTGCCCAGTAATACCGTAGCACCGATATAAAACGCCCACACTACGGAAGGCGCAACTTCGCCGGCTTTAGAGGCGTTATCCAGCCCGACAACGTTGGTTAGCACAAACGGCAAAATAGAGCCAAACACCGCACCAATATTGATCAGCAGGGTTTGTACCGAGTAACCCAGGTTACGCTGCTCGGGCGGCACCATGTCAGAGACCAGGGAGCGAAACGGCTGAAAGGTGACGTTAAAGGCCGCATCTTTAATGGCGAAAATTAATAAGCCAAACAACATCGGCGGAATAAAGGCCACCATCATCGATGAGTTGGGCAGCAGCACCATAGCGGCAGCAGCGACAATGGCACCGCCCAGCATAAAGGGTAAACGCCGGCCCAGTTTATTCCAGGTACGGTCGGACGCCGCGCCGACAATCGGCTGTACCAGCAAGCCCATAATCGGCGCAGCCAGCCAAAATAAAGACAGTGATGATAAGTCCGCGCCCAAATCGGACAAAATACGGCTGACATTGCCATTTTGTAAGGCAAAGCCAATTTGCACCCCTAAAAAGCCAAAGCTGAGGTTCCAAATTTGCCAGAAAGATAACTTAGGTTGTTTCATACCCGCTCCCCGGAGGTTTTATTATTCTGTGTAAGCGCAACAGATCGGTCTAAGCTACACGAAGCCAGCCATTTTGCGCAAAATTGTGCATACGTATTCATCTTGTTGTTGCACTATTTTGGCGTTATTACCAAGGCTTACTCAGCATAGCAGTGCATCGGCGCTTTAAGCTGGTGCAACAGAAAAAACGCACGGGGATACCATGAAACGCTTTAGCCTAAGCGCACTGGCGCTGTCAGTTTTATTAGCCGGCTGTCAACCACACAGCAGTCAGCCACAAACCAGCACCACCGTTGAGCAAACGCCAGCGCCAACAACTCAAAGTGAAGTGCAATCTACCAGCCCCTGGTGGCAGGATGCCGTGTTTTACCAGATTTGGCCGCGCAGCTTTTATGACACCAACGCCGATGGCCACGGCGACTTTAACGGCATGACCGCCAAACTGCCCTATTTGCAGGAACTTGGCGTAACAGCATTGTGGCTAACACCAATGTTTGAAGCACCGTCCTACCACGGCTATGACTTTACCGAGTTTTATCAGGTAGAAAGCGACTACGGCAGCATGGCCGAGTTTGAAGCCTTTATCAAAGCCGCTGAGGCCAAAGGTATGAAGGTGATCCTGGACTTGGTGATTAACCATATTTCCAGCGAGCATGACTGGTTTAAACGCTCAGCCGCCGGTGAAGCACCGTACAAAGATTACTTTATCTGGCGTGACGATATGCCCGCAGCCGGCAGCGGCTGGGGCCATGCCTGGAGCGATAACGATAAACCCGATGCGGTGTGGCATTACAACGAACAACGCAACGCTTACTACTACGCCGCCTTTGGCGCCAGCCAGCCCGATGTTAACCTGCACCACCCTGATGTGGTGGCCGAAATGAAGAAAATGGCCAAATTCTGGCTGGATAAAGGCGTGGCCGGTTTTCGCTTAGATGCAGTGCGCTTTGCCATGGAAGACGGCCCGCAAGGCCAGGCCGACACTGAGGAAACCATTGCCTACTGGCAAGACTTTAACCAGTACGTGAAAAGCGTTAACCCAGAGGCCTATTTGGTCGGCGAAGCCTGGGTGGATATTCCGATTGCCGCGCGTTATTTCGGCGACGGTAAAGGCCTGGACCAGGGCTTTGACTTTGAAGTGGGTTATAACATTCTGGGCCTGCTAAAGCCCGATGCCAGTGGCGAAGCCCAGTTTGGTACTATGCAGTCCAACGCCAATAAAGTAGCCGATGCCGCTATATTACAGCGCAATGTACAGCAGCGTGCCGATTCTGTTGCGCCATTACATTTCTTTGCCCCATTTTTAACCAACCACGATCAGGAGCGCATCGCCTATCAACTGGCAGAGCATGATGCCAAAGCCAAACTGGCCGCTGCCATGCTGTTTAGCTCGCCCGGTACGCCGTACATTTACTACGGTGAGGAAATTGGCCTAACCCAGGGCGGTACCGGCCACGATGTGTACAAGCGCGCGCCTATGTTGTGGGATAACAGCCCGCAGGCCGGATTTAGCCAAAGTGCGACCAGCTGGGTAGAACAGCTGGAGCTGTTTGGCGCTAACTTTCCCAACTGGTATCCGGAATTTCTCAGTGCGCAGTTAGCCGCAGCCGACCGCAGCGTTAGTGCCCAGCAAGCGCAGCCGGATTCAATCTGGCAACTTTACAAGCTATTAATTGCGCAGAAAAAACAACGGCCGGAGTTGGGTACAGACGGTAGCTATAATGTGACCCAACTGGAAAACGGCCTGGTGCAAATTACGCGCGAGCTAAACGGCAGTAAAACACTGTTTGTGCTGAACCTTGGCGATGCAGCCGCCGATATCAGCGCCATTGAGCAAAGCGGTTTAACCGCCAGCTGGGCCTTTGACCTGGATGGCACTACCCTGGCGGCACATGGCTTGCTGATCTTGCAAAGCGCGCCTTAAGTTGTCTTAATCACATAAAAACCGCCGGCTGGCTTAGCGGCGGTTTTTTCTTTAGCTGATAACCACTAAGCTCAGACTAATAGCGTATACCGGCCTGTTTAACCTTTTGCTAAACTAATACCACCTGTTCTGCTAATGCGGAGTTGTGGTGTCTGACCGTTCCCATCTGTTTTCCCTGCGTATTGGCCACGCGCTGCGTGAAGTGCTGGCCGAAGGCTATAACCTGAATAAACTCGGCAAGGATTTACTGGCCGGTATAACCGTTGGCATTATTGCCATACCGCTGGCGATGGCGCTGGCGATTGCCTCGGGCGTAGCGCCGCAATATGGTTTGTATACCGCCATTATCGCCGGCTTTGTTATCGCCCTTACTGGCGGCTCGCGTTTTAGCATTAGCGGCCCGACCGCCGCCTTTGTCGTTATTCTGTACCCGGTGGCACTAAAATATGGTTTAAGCGGTTTACTGATCGCTACGGTGCTGTCCGGCTTTTTGCTGCTGCTGATGGCAGCACTGCGCCTTGGCCGTTTAATTGAGTATATCCCGGAGTCGGTGACCCTAGGCTTTACCGCTGGCATCGCTGTGGTAATTGCCACCTTGCAGATTAAAGACTTCTTCGGCTTGCCAGTCAGCAACATGCCAGAGCATTTTGCTGAAAAAATTGCGGTCCTCGGCCAGCATTTACCGCAGCTAGCCTGGCCCAGCCTGCTGGTTGCCGCCAGCACACTGGCCGTGATGCTGGTATGGCCGAGATTAAAAACGGTTGTACCGGCGCATTTGCCGGCACTACTGGTAGGCACTTTGCTGGCGCTGGTGCTGCTGAACAGCGGCTTTACACTGGATACCATCGGCTCGCGCTTTAGTTACACGGCTGTCGATGGCAGCAGTGGCAGCGGCATTCCACCCTACTTACCTTATTTCGACTGGCCCTGGCTACGCCCCGGGCCGGAGGGTGAAATGCTGAGCTTTAGCTGGCAACTGGCAAAAGACTTGTTGGCCGCCGCCTTTGCTATGGCGATGCTCGGCGCCATTGAATCCCTGCTGTGCGCAGTGGTGTTGGACGGTATGTCTGGCCGGCGTCATAGCGCCAACAGCGAATTACTTGGTCAGGGTATCGGCAATATTATTACGCCGTTTTTTGGTGGCATTACCGCCACCGCCGCGCTGGCGCGCTCTTCGGCCAATTATAAAGCCGGCGCTCAATCGCCTATCGCGGCGATGGTGCATGCTGTTGTGGTATTGCTGGGCTTAGTCTTGCTGGCCAAAGTGCTGTCTTATGTGCCAATGGCAGCGCTGGCAGCCTTGCTGGTAATGGTCGCCTGGAATATGAGCGAAGCGCCCAAAGCCTTACACCTGCTAAAAACGGCGCCGCGCAGTGATATCTGGGTGTTTATTACCTGTTTTAGCCTTACCGTGCTGTTTGATATGGTCATTGCCATCACCGCTGGTATTTTGCTGGCGGCATTACTGTTTGTAAAAGAAATTGCCGAAATGAGCAAAGTGACTGATATCGGCAACAACCGTAAACAGGTAGAACAGCCGATACCCGAAGGCTGGCAAGTACTGAAAATCAGCGGGCCGCTGTTTTTTGCTGCTGCCGACCGGATTTTTGCCGATATTGCCAGGCTAACCGACCATAGCAAAGGCATAGTGCTGTACATGGATGGCGTACCGCTGCTCGATGCCGGTGGCCTGGCCGCGCTGAATAAGCTGATCAGTAAATGCCAGAAAAACAACACTGAGCTGATGATTGCCGATTTGCAGTTTCAGCCGCTAAAAACGCTGGCCCGGGCCGGCGTTAAGCCAATAAGCGGTGTGCTGAGCTTTTACCCCACACTGCGTGAGGCGTTAGAACAGCTTTACCCGCGCGCACCACAAGACTGACGGATAATCAGCTTGGGCTCTATCTGGCTGATGCTAATGGGCTGGTTATTAATCAGCTGCAGCAGGTTATTTACCAACAGCTCACCGGCCTGGGTGGTGTCTTGCTGAATGGTGCTCAGCGCCGGCGTGGCAAAGGACGCCACCGGAATATCGTCAAACCCCATCACGGCAATGTCTTCCGGTACACGCAGGTTGTGCCGTTTCAGACAGCGCATAACGCCAATGGCAATTAAGTCACTGGCACAGAAAATAGCATCCACCTGATGGCCTCCAGCCAGTAACTGCTCGGTGGCGGCATCACCGGCACTCTCGGTAGAAATGGCATCAAAATGTGGCACCTGGTTCTCACGGATACCGGCCTTGGCCAGTGCATCAATAAAACCGCGATAGCGGGCACTAAACTCCGGGCTACCCTCAGAGGCATTACCGACAAAAGCGAACTTTTTATGGCCGGTAGCCAGTAAGTGCTCGCCGGCCAGGCGGCCACCTTCAAAATTGTTACTGCGCAGAGTAAATTCCGGGTGCCCCAGCACTTCAGCGCCCCAGCAAACAAAGTGGGTTTCCTGCGCCAGTAATTTGGCCAGCTTTTCTTCGTAGTCTTTGTAATCACCATAGCCCAGCAGAATGATGCCGTCGGCTTTATTGCTGTCTTCGTAATCGGCGTGCCAGTCATCACTTAGCTGCTGAAACGACACCAGCAAGTCCTGGCCGCGTTTGGCGCAGGCACGGGTAATGCTGCCAAGCATTGAGAGGAAAAACGGGTTTATTAAGGATTCGTCGGTGGTGGGGTCTTCAAACAACAATAATGCCAGCGTGCTACTGCGCTGCTGACGCAGATTACTGGCGTTTTTATCCACTTTGTAATTTAGCTGTCGCGCAATAGCCTGCACTTTTTCCCGCGTGGCTTTATTCACTTGTGGGCTGTTACGCAATGCCCGCGACACAGTAGACTGTGACACACCGGCCATGTAAGCAATATCGAATGAAGTTGCTTTGTCTTTCATCTGAGCGCTCTGCTGTGGCAGCGAAATGACTGCGTTGTTTGCTACCTGCCGCTAAATTACGACGGGAACTTATTGTTATAGTGCGCTTATCATAGAGGGATTTAACAGGGGTTTCAATTTAGTTCTGTGCCGCCACTAATCCACGGCGTGTTGCCCGTTAGCAGCAATTGGTGAAACCCAGTTGCCCGTAAGCGGCAATTTGTGAAACATTGTTATACCATCTTATGCCCTGCGGCACATCTTGCTACACTGACAACGTTAACGATGTTTTTTGTAGGTGACATTTGCGTTATTGCATATTACTGCTGACGCTGCTTTTTGGCAGCGTCAGCGCGGAAACAACAGCGACCTGCGAACCGGCGCAAGGCTGTGCCACAGAGCAGACACTGCACCTGAGCTGGGCATTGGGCTATGGCCAGCGCAGCAACCCGCTGTATGGCGGCGAAGAACTGCCGCTGGTGATCCTGCCAGACATTTATTACTACGCTGAGCACTGGTTTTTTGATAACGGTAAACTAGGCAGCAGCTGGGCGCTAAACGAGCAGTGGCAGCTCAGCCTGGTGGCGCAGTTTAATCAGGAAAAAGGCCATTTTCAAAAGTGGTATGGTGGCAATGCCTTTCAGTTTAGCAGCAGCAATTTTTCCAGCCCGTCTATCAGCATCGACCGGGTTGGCCCATTACAAGCCTCGGTGCGGGAAATCCGCAAAAGACCTACCGCCTTCGATGCCGGCCTGCAACTGGATGGCTTAGTAGGCCAGTGGCTGGTTAAAGCAGTGTTGTGGCAGGATGTCAGTAATACCTATCAGGGCCAGCACGCCAGTGTGGGTATCAGCTTGCCCTGGCAGCAAGAGAGCAACCAGTGGCAGTTAAGTGGTAGCCTGCTGTGGAAAAGCGCTAAATTAATTGATACTTACTACGGCATTGACAATAATGAGCCGTTTTATTTACCACGCTATAACGGCAAGCCCAGCTGGCAACCACAGCTGAGTTTAAGCTGGCAACGGCCTGTGTCTGAGCGCGTGTCGCTGCTGGCCTTTGTACGCTACCTACATCTGGATGATGCCATGACTGACAGCCCGCTGGTGCGGACCGATAACGTAACGACCTGGTTCTTAGGCATAAGTTACCGGATGTATTAATGCAAGGAGCCTGGTTGTTACTGGTACTGAACGGACTCAGCCCAGCCAGCACAGCGCCGGCAGACTGTGCGGCTACCTTGTGTTGGCAGGTGAGCCCGCAAATTTGTGTTACCGAACAGCCCGGCCAGCCATGTGAAGCCGCTTTACAACTTAGCTGGCAAAGCCCTACTCCCGTCAGCGCCTGCTTGTACCTGGCAGAGCAAAAACTGCATTGCTGGCAGAACAGCTATGGCGGTCAATGGCAGCAGCAGCTGAGTTGGCAAAATACTGACCTCAGTTTACGCGACGCCGATGACAGTTTACTGCTGCAGACCTCATTGCAGGTGCAAAGCCGTAAACCGGCGCGCCGCCGTTTAAACAGCCCGTGGAGCCTATTCTAATGGCAAAAATTTTATTGGTAGAAGACGATTTGCGTCTGGCCACTCTGGTGCAGAGCTTTTTAGTACAACATGGTTTTGTGGTAGAGCAACAAAGCCAGGGTGATGCGGTGGCCGAGCATTGCCGTCAGTTTCAACCCGATCTGATCGTGCTGGATTTAATGTTGCCTGGCCTGGATGGTTTTGGTGTTTGCCGCCAGATCCGCCCCTGGTACAAAGGCCCGGTACTTATGCTCACCGCCAAGCAAAGCGACATTGATCAGGTGCTTGGGCTGGAGCTGGGCGCCGACGATTATGTGATTAAACCGGTCGAGCCGCGGGTGCTGGTGGCGCGCATAAACGCTTTACTGCGCCGCAGCCAGAGCAGCCAGAAGCAAGAGCAGCAGGAGCTGCAATTCGGCCACCTGCAATTAAAGCAGCGGGCCCGCGAAGCCTGGTACCACAACGAGCGGGTTGACCTGACCAGCTATGAATTTGACCTGTTGTGGATGCTGGCAAAGCATGCCGGCCAAACAGTAAAACGCGAAGCCATTCACCAGCAAATTATCGGCCGCGAATACGATGGCCTGGACCGTACCGTTGATGTGCGTATTTCGCATTTGCGCCGTAAGCTGGGCGACAATGCTGAAACGCCGTTTAAAATAAAAACGGTGTGGGGCAAAGGTTATCTGTTTGTCGCCGATGCCTGGCATTAACGGTTAACCCCTGATGCAGCGGCTGTTCTGGCATTTTTATCTGTTTATTTTTCTGGTGCTGTTGGCGCTGGGCTGGACGGTAGAACAGCTATGGCAACAGTGGCAACCCGCTGCTGAGCCGCCCTGGCTGGCCAGCTACCAGACCTTGCTGCAACAACAATTACAAGGGCCACCTACTGGCTGGGCAATGCTGACCCAGCTTGAGGTAACCGCACTTAATGCTAATAGCATCAGTTGGTTAGCTGCTGAACAAGTGCAACTGGAACAAGGCCAGTTGGTCAGTTTGTTCGATGATGCCAAAGTGTACTTTTATGCGCTGCGTGAGGGCCAATTGTGGCAATTAGGGCCCTTACCGCTACAACAACAGGATGGCGCGGCCTGGTTTAGCCTGCTGTTTTTTGTGCTGTTAGCGGTGGCAGTAGCATTATGGTTGTACCCGGTCACCCGTGACATCCGCACGCTGGAGCGCAGCCTGCAACAGCCGCTCAGCACAACCGTCTTGCCAGCGCGTTCTTTTATTGCTCCTATCGCTGAGCGCTTTTTGCAAATGAGTCAGCAGATCCGCAGTTTACTCAACCTGCAACGGGAAATGACGCATGCCGTATCACATGAGCTTCGCACGCCGATAGCGCGGTTAAGTTTTGCGCTGGAAATGGCCAACCAACTGCCTGAGCAGGAAAAGCAGCTGATGCTGCAGGATGTGCGCGAACTGCAACAACTGGTGGATGAAATACTCGACTACGCCAGGCTGGAAGCCGGCCAGCTCCCACTGCAATGGCAACAGGTAGATTTGGCTGAATTACTATTGAGCCTGCAAGAAAAATTATCGCCGCTGCCCGGCGCGCCAATACAACTGCAGCTGCCGCCAACTGTTCAGCTGTATGGCGACGGCCATTATCTGGAGCGGGCACTGCAAAACTTGCTGGTGAACGCAAAAAAGTATGCCAATAAGCATATTATCGTCAGCGTAACGCAACAACAGCAGTATTGGCAGCTTAAGGTAGAAGACGATGGCCCGGGGGTGGCGCCTGAGCTACGTGAAGAGATTATCAAACCCTTTTTTAGGGTAGAAGCCAGCCGCAATAAAGACTCCGGCGGCTTTGGTTTGGGCCTGGCGATAGTGCAGCGTGTTGCCCAGTGGCATCAGGGTAGCATCAGTGTTGGCGCCTCAACGCTTGGCGGCGCCTGCTTTGAGCTGCGCCTGCCACTGCGCCAGGGCTGATAAGGTTTACAGCCCGAGGTTTTTCAGGAAATCGTCGTCGACGTCAACCTCAGCACTGACGGTGTTTTCCGGTGTGTACTGCTGAGCATTAGCCAAAATATCGTCCGGGTGCTCTTGCTCGGCTTTATCAAACTCGTGCAGCTGGATAAATTCGGTTTTATCCATCGCCAGCTCCAGATAAAAAATATTGTGCTCTGGCGTGCTAAAGGTCACCCGGCGTGCTTGCGGCTGATCCAGCTGGGTGTTAATTAAAATTTGTACCTGCTTGTTTATCGCCATCATCTTCGGCTGGCTCTGGTTAATCGAGGTATGCAGGTCATAGCGCACCGTGTTGGTAAAATCACCCACGATCTGGTTCATCAGTTCACCCATGACGTTGCCCACCTCATCTGAGGTATGAAACTGCGCCAGCTCTTCTTCCGGCATGCCCATGCTCATCAGGTATTTCTTGTATATCTCCATCGCAGCCTGAGCGGTAAAGTTAATGATCACCAGGCCGGAAAAGCCACCGTCGAACAGTACAAAGCAGCCTAAATCCGGCCGTAGACAGGTTTTCTGAATTTTCTGCACCATCGGCGAGTAATCGACATTGTGGTTACCTGCACCCGCCAGTACTTTAGTGACCGACTGACAAAGTGTCAGTAAAATCTCATCAGTGGTAATTATTTTGGTTTTTTTCATCAGTTGCATCCGGCTACTTATTTTCTCCAAGTATAAGCGCAATAACAGCAGTAAGGCTATCTGCGCTGATGAAGGCTTGACCAGAGACATATTTGCTAACGTATTTTTACACACCCGCATTAGCTGCCAGACACTAAAACACGTATCATAGCCGGCTATTCTTGTATGAGTGTCAGGTTATGTCTGTTAAACCCGCAGGCTGGATCATTCTGTTGTTGGCCGCTGTGGTGGCCACCACACCGCTGGCTATCGATATGTATTTACCGGCGATGCCGATTATGGCGCAGCAGCTGGATACCTCCATTGGTATGGTGCAGCAATCGTTAAGTATCTTCCTGGCGTTTTTTGGCATCAGTATGCTGATCTGCGGCCCGCTGGCTGACCACTTCGGCCGCCGCCCGCTGGCCCTGTTTGGGCTCAGCGGCTTTGTGATGGCTAGCATCGCGTTAAGTTTAGTCAGCAGTATTGAGTGGTTTTTGTTTTGGCGAGCGCTGCAGGCACTGTGCGGCGCAGCGGCCACTGTGGTAGTGCCGGGTATAGTGCGGCATCTGTACCAGGAGCATACCGCTAAAGGCATGTCTTACGTGTCGATGATTATGATGCTGGCACCACTGCTGGCACCGGCCATTGGCAGCGGCGTGCTATGGCTGGCGAACTGGCAGATGATTTTTATCACTCTGGCAGGCTACGCGGCGGTGGTGTTGCTGCTGTGCTGGCGGGCGCTGCCGGAAATAGGCCGAGCACAGGCCTCACAACCACTGCAGTTTTTCAGTGGTTACAAGGTGGTGTTTGCCCAGCGCTCCGCCCGGGCTGATATTGCCACCTCGATGTTTGCGTCGTTCTCGTTTTTCTGCTTTTTAACCGCAGTACCTTTTGTTTACATTCAGTATTTTGGCGTTGACGAGCAAGAATTCAGCCTGCTGTTTGGCTTTAATGTATTAATGCTGATGCTGGCTAACTTTATTAATAGCCGCTTGGTTACCCGGCAAGGACCACAGCGCATGCTGCGCGCCGGCCTGGCACTGGCGATTGTCAGCGCCAGCCTGCTGGCGCTGTTTAACTTCTGGCAATTTGGTTTGCTCTATACAGTGCTAAGCATAGCACCGCTGATGGCCAGCCTTAGCCTGATAGCCACTAATGCTGATGCGATGATTTTAATGAAATTTCCCGATAACAGCGGCACGGCGACCGCCGTTATTGGCACGCTGCGTTTTGGTATTGGCGGCCTGGCAGGCCCCCTGCTGGCCTGGTTTTATAACGGCACGCCATTGCCATTTTCACTGCTGATGTTACTGGGTGTGCTGTGTATTGCCATCAGCCAGCTGTGGCATACGCCAGCGGCCGCGCAGCCCGATTAAATTTTACAGGCACCGCCGCTACATTCGTCGTCGTCATCGCCAAATTGGGGTTCGGCTGCCTGGTTCAGCTGTGCTTGTTGCTGCTGCTCGACATTCAGCTGCGCTTGCTCAAAATCCAGGTGGTCCAGGTCAAAGTCTAAATCTGACATTATCGTCTCTCCGCATCGGTACACAGTTGCCAGTGTAGCAAAGCACAGTGCCGGCCAGAAGTAAAAACAGCGGCTAATTTAGCCGGTGCGGTCAAGCGCTGAAATTGCTAGAATAGCCGGCAGTTTTCGCCTAAGCCGCAGGAGCCTTGCATGACAACCCTTACTATTCAAACCCCGGATGACTGGCATTTGCATTTTCGTGACGGCGATATGCTGCGCGAAACCGTGCCGGCCACAGCGCGCCAGTTTGCCCGCGCTATTGTCATGCCTAATCTGGTGCCGCCGGTTACCACCGCCGCCATGGCAGTAGCCTACCGCGAGCGCATTTTAGCCGCCCGCCCAACAGGCAGCACCTTTGAACCTCTGGTTACCCTATACCTGACCGATAAAACCAGTGCGCAGGATATTATTGATGCCAAAGCCGCTGGTGTGGTGGCCGCGAAGTTATACCCGGCCGGTGCTACCACCAACTCCAGCCACGGTGTTGGTGCTTTAGATGCGCTGTACCCGGTGTTTGAAGTGATGGCCGAACAAGGCATGCTGCTGTTAATTCACGGTGAAGTCACCGACCACGACATTGACATTTTTGACCGCGAAAAAGTGTTTATCGACCGCTATTTGCAGCATATCGTTGCCCGTATTCCCGGCTTAAAGGTGGTGTTTGAGCATATCACCACGGCTGATGCGGCCAGCTTTGTTGCTGAGGCATCAAACAACGTAGCGGCAACCATTACGCCACAGCATTTGCTGTTAAACCGTAACGATTTGCTGGTGGGTGGTGTGCGCCCGCATAACTACTGCTTACCGGTATTAAAACGCCGCACCCATCAGGAAGCGCTGCGCGCTGCAGTAGCAACAGGTTCAGCCAAGTTTTTCTTGGGCACTGACTCAGCACCGCATGAAAAACACCGCAAAGAGTCAGCCTGTGGCTGCGCCGGCTGTTACAGTGCGCACAGCGCCATTGAGCTGTATGCGCAGATCTTCGATGACTTAGGTTGTCTGGATAAATTGGAAGGTTTTGCCAGCCACCATGGCGCCGACTTCTACGGCCTGCCACGCAACAGCGGCACAGTTACCTTAGTGAAGCAGCAATGGCAGGTACCGGCAGAAATCATTCTGCCCAACGGCAACCCGATAGTACCGTTCTACGCCGGTGAAACGTTAAACTGGAAACTGATGTAACAGGCGTAATGCATGAGCCGATATACTCACGTCAACACGCCGTAAACCCTTCCCTGGGGGCTCGATTATGAACTTCATCCGTGAAGTTCACCCTGTCGGGTCAGCGGAGCTGTTCAAATTCGTTTCTAACGAATTTGTCAGCATCCTGGCCTGCAACGGTTGACTTAGAGTACATCGACTCCTGCTTCAGCATACGCAGCATTCAATTCTTTAAATAACTCAGCAGCCGCTCTAACGCGCGGTAGCTGAGCGCTTCCATTAAATGCGCGCGACTAATGTGGGCTTGCTGCTGCAAATCGGCAATACTGCGCGCCACCTTAATAATTTTATGGTAGGTGCGTGCCGACAGCTTAAAGCGGTGAATGGTATCTTCCAGAAACTGCGCATCAGCGCGCTGCAGCGGGCAAAAATCGGCAATTTCGCTGCCCGTTAGCCGGGCATTCGCCTTACCCTGGCGTGCCAGTTGCAACTGCCTGGCCGCCAATACCCGCTCGCGCACACTGGCGCTGCTTTCTTCCTGTGTTTGTTGGCTTAGCATGCCCTTGGGCAGCAGCGGCACTTCTATTTGCAGCTCAATACGGTCGATAAAGGGGCCGGACAAGCGGTTTAAATAGCGCATTACCTGCTCGGGTGTCGCACGGCCATCCTGATGGTGCCCAGTCGGGCTGGGGTTTAATGCCGCCACCAGCTGAAACTGCGCCGGAAACTCGGCCTGACGTGCGGCGCGGCTAATGTGCACCACACCGGTTTCCAGCGGTTCGCGCAGCACATCCAGCACCTTGCGCGGAAACTCGGGCAGCTCATCTAAAAATAAAATGCCATGATGCGACAGCGAAATTTCGCCGGGCCTGGGCACCGAGCCACCGCCGACCAACGCCACCGCCGAACTGGTGTGGTGCGGGCTGCGAAACGGCCGCTGTTGCCAATCAGTGAGATTACGCTTTAGCCCGGCAATGGAATAAATTGCCGCCGTGGCTAAGGCTTCGTTTTCGGTCAGCGGCGGCATAATGCCCGGCAGACGCTGTGCCAGCATCGACTTACCGGTACCAGCCGGGCCCAGCATCAACAGGTTATGCTCGCCGGCAGCGCAGATTTCCAATACTCGTTTAGCATGCGCCTGGCCTTTTACATCGGCTAGATCCGGCAGATGCTGCGCTTCGCGGGCTGGCAACGCCGGTATTGCCGGCAACGGCTGCTGCGCCAGTAAAAAGCTGTGTACCTGTAGCAAGTGCTCAGCGCCATGCACTGTCACCTTTGGCACCTGCTGCGCTTGTTGGGCATTGTGCATCGGCAGCACTACTTCACGGCCGGCATCACGACACGCTATCGCCACCGGGATTTCGCCCACTATGCTTCTGATCTCGCCGGATAACGCCAGCTCACCGCAAAACTCATAGCCATTCAGGCTTTTTTCACTCAGCTGCCCAGAGGCGACAATAATGCCCAGCGCTATCGGCAAATCAAAGCGGCCGCCCTCTTTGGGTAAATCGGCCGGGGCTAAATTTACGGTGATCTTGCGATCGGGAAAGGCAAAACCGCTATTGACCATGGCACTGCGCACCCGATCACGCGACTCTTTTACCGAGGTTTCCGGTAAACCCACCAACTGAAACGCCGGCAGGCCATTGCTGATATGCACTTCAACGGTAACTAAGGGTGCATCCAGACCATGTCTGGCGCGGCTATACACAACGGCCAGTGACATCCCTGTCTCCTGTACGCAAAACGAAAGATAATTAATACTTGCCCAATTGTTAAATTTAAGCAAGAAATTAACTTAACTTTTGCGTTACATTTCACTCTACCTCTGATAGCGGCATTTCCAGGATCAGCTTCAGGTTTTCCAGGCCTTGCTGTAAGTCTTCGGCAATCATGCCTTCGACATCGACAAACAGCAGCATCAGATTAACCGGATACGGCAGCTGGCTGCTGAAGCTCCAACTGACCCGGGTTTGCCCGTCACTCAGTGCTGCCGTGGTCATATACGCATGAGAGACAGACGCAAAAGGTTGATGAAAGGTCAGTTGCAGGTCGATACGCTCACCTTCAGTAATGGCAATGATTTGCTGCTCGCCACTGCCGACATCCGGGTTTTCACTGTGCCAGCGGCTAATATAGCCGACAGTGCCGTCTACCCCGTCACTGGATTTTTGCATATTGGGGTCCAGTGCCGCCCAGACACTAAAGTTGTCCTGATTACTGACAAAGCGAATGTAGTCAAACACCAGCAGCTGCGGCTGGTTTATTACCACTTCGGCCTGCACCTGATACTGCCGTTTGACCAGTAAGGCCACTAGCAGCGGTATCGCCAGCAGCAGTACCAGCGTTATAACGAATTTTTTAAGCATAAGGTGTGTCCTGATTAAGCCTGAGCAGGTGCAACTGCTTATAACCATAGCCGGTTTTTGTTAACACTCCAGTGGCCCGCTGTGCTACTTCGGACGGTTAACCACAGTAAAACACGCTAAATTTTCGCCAGCGCATTTGGCTTAGACCAAAACTGCGGTAGCATTACGCCTTTGTGTTTATTGCATAGGCGTTATGGTTACTGATCCTGCATTTGTGTTAAGCCAGTCACAGCTGGAGCGTTGGTTCGATACAGTGACTTTTCACCGTGCCCAGGCCTACCTGCAAGCCGGTAAAGTGGTGAAGCTGGAGTACAACAGCGATTTATCGGAAATCAGCGCCCAGGTATGGGGCGCCGCCTTTACGCCGTACCGCCAGTTTATTCAAATAAAACGCAGCAGCGACGGCGTGCAGCTGCAAAACCGCTGTACCTGCCCGGTTGGCGCCAACTGTAAACATGTGCTGGCGGTGTTGCTGCGACTGCAGCGTGATTATCAGCAACAAAAACTGCAACTAGAGCAGCAGCCGCTGCGCCAGCTAAACCAATGGTTTAGCCAGGCCGAGCAAGCATTAAGCCCCCAGCCGGAAGAAAAAGATGTGGTGCTGTATCTGCTGTCATATGGCCAGGCCGGCCTGCAGCTTAGCCCACGCCGGGTGAAAAGCAGTAAAAAAGGCGGCTACACCAAAGGCGTTGCTATTGGTAAATATGATTTGGTCAGCCCGGTGATGCCGCACTGGATTGATGAGCAGGATTACCGGCTGTTAAGTTACTTCCGCGCACAAAGCCTGCGCGATTTGCCACTACTGGAAGGCGACTGGGGCTATCAGTTATTACAGCAGCTGCTGCAAAGCGGTCGCTGCTTTTTTTCCGAAGCCCGCCACCCGCTATCTGCCGGGCCGAAACGGCCGTTGCAGTTTTACTGGCAAGACAGCGCTGCCGGCCAACAACTGTGCTGGCGGCTGGACGACACTGAGCGCGAATTTGAACTGGTGTACACCGATCCGCCCTGCTACCTCGACACCAGCTATTATGAGTTAGGCGAGCTGGACACCAGACTTAGCAGTAGCCAGTTAAAACTGTTAAATACCATGCCGCCAGTGCCGGTATCTAACCTGGCGGGCACGGTCAGCCGGTTGCAACAATTGTTCAGTCAGGCCAGTCTGCCGGTACCGGCCGTGGCCGGCCTGAAGCAAGTTAACACCGCCGCCAAACCGGTGCTGCAGTTAAAGATGCTGCCGCATAAAGCCCGCGGCCGCAGCGAGCCCACCGCGCTGTTGCAATTTCAGTACGGCAACTACCTGCTGCCATTAAACCTGATGCAAGCGCAGGCCGAGCTTAACGACAACAACCAGAGCGTATTTATTAAGCGCGACCGCCCGGCCGAAACCGCCGCGCTGGAACAACTGCTCGCGCTGGAGCTGGTACAGCTGCCAGCCTTACCCGCACCTTATGCCGAGCACAGCGCCTTTGGCGTCGGTGAAGGCCCGGATAACCCGCTGTTATGGCAACCTTTACTGGATGCCCTGCCCACACTGGAACAACAGGGCTGGCATATTGCCCGCGACGACGACTTTAAGCTGGATATCTTAACTGGCGCCCCTTACCTGCAGGTGCAGGACCAAAGTGCCGGTGGCTTTGCCCTGGCCATTCAGGTGGATATCGACGGCACTCAGGTGCCGCTGTTGCCGCTGATAAGCCAGTGGCTGCGCCAGTATGGCCTGCCTGATGCCGGCAAACCGATTTGGTTATCGCTGCCGCAGGGTAAACTCGCCCTGTCACCGGCGCTGATCCAACCCTTTATTGATACTATTATTGAGCTGTTAAACCCGAACAAGCCACAGTTCAGCCTGGAGCTGCCCGCATTTAAAGCGGCGTTATTGCCAGTCGAGGGTAGCAAAGATATCCGCTTTTTAAATGCTCAGCGGGTGTCCAGGTTAAGCAGCATGCTGCACAACTTTAACGGCATCAGTCCCTGCCCGGTACCGAATGGCTTACAGGCGCAGCTACGCGATTATCAGCTGCAGGGCTTAAGCTGGCTAAGCTTTTTGCGTGAATTTGGCTTAGGCGGCATTCTGGCCGATGACATGGGGTTGGGCAAAACACTGCAAACCTTAAGTTTACTGCTAACACTCAAACAACGCGGCGAGCTAAACCAGCCAGCGTTAATCGTATGCCCCACCAGTTTACTCGGCAACTGGCTGGCCGAGGCCGCCCGCTTTACCCCGCAGCTGCGTGTGCTGCAGGTGCATGGCAATAAGCGTCAGGGGCTGTTTAACCAACTGGCCGATTACGATGTCATAGTCACCAGCTATCCGCTGGTGGTGCGTGATCACAAGTACTATCAGCAGCAGCCGCTGGCGGCGGTGATTCTGGATGAGGCCCAGCATATTAAAAACGCCGGCAGCCTGGCCGCTAAAGCGGTGCGCCTGCTAAAAGCCGAGTTTAAACTGGCACTATCGGGCACGCCGCTGGAAAACCATTTAGGCGAGCTTAAATCGATTTTCGATTTTGTGCTGCCGGGCTTGTTAGGTAACGACGCCCACTTTAACCAGGTATACCGCAAACCTATTGAGAAACACGGCGATGCCGAGCGCGCTCATGCGTTAAAAGCGCGCATAGCACCCTTTATGCTGCGCCGTACCAAAGCACAGGTTGCCAGTGAACTGCCGGAGAAAACCGAAATAGTGCAGCTGCTGGAGCTGGAAAGCGATCAGCGCAACCTGTATGAAAGCATCCGCTTAGTGATGGAGACCAAGGTACGCGAACTGTTTGTGCAAAAAGGTGTGGCCGCCAGCCAAATTCAGTTTTTAGATGCGCTGTTAAAACTGCGCCAGGCTTGCTGCGATGCACGCCTGGTACCGGTCGAGCATGCCCGCTCGGTGCAAAGTAATGCCAAACTGCAGTGGCTACGCGATACCTTGCCGGAGATGTTAGAAGAAGGCCGCAGCATTATTATTTTCAGCCAGTTTGCCAGCATGCTAACGCTGATTGCCGATGAGCTAAACGCACTGGGCATTGATTACAGCAAACTTACCGGCCAGACCAAGCAGCGCCAGACACAAATTGATGCTTTTCAAAACGGCGACACCCGGGTGTTTTTAATCAGCCTAAAAGCCGGCGGTACCGGCTTAAACCTCACCGCCGCCGATACCGTTATTCATTACGATCCCTGGTGGAACCCGGCAGCAGAGGCGCAGGCCACTGACCGCGCCCACCGTATTGGCCAGCAAAAAAAGGTGTTTGTTTACAAGCTGATTGCCAGCAATACGGTAGAGCAAAAAGTGCAACTGTTGCAGCAACATAAGCGCCAGCTGGCCGACCAGCTGTTTGCCGGTGGCAAGGGCCAACCGTGGCAAGGCAGCAGTGACGATTTGCTGGCGCTATTTAGTGCCGATTAAGCAGCTCGGTTAGTCGGCATACCACATTCTGGCCTGGCGCGCCGGCAAGCTGAAGTTGTAACTGCTGCCGCTGATATACACCAGATTGCCACCGCTTAATACATCGCGGTAGTTGCGGTACCAGTAAAAACGGCCGTTGGTATTCACGTTAAAGCTTTGCGTGCTACCACATTTGTTAATGCCTACCACGCCTTCCTGGCCACGGCGGAACAAGATTGCGCAGTCATTCCAGGCCAGCATTTCCATGCCCTGGCCCTGCATGCGGTTATGGAAGTTCAGCATTTTACTGATGTGGCTGGCTTTGTAAGCATTCACCCAACGGCCATTGTCGGTGCCAGTGCTGTCGCTGAAAATAAGCGGCTTACCACCATCACGCCCCATCACATAGGCGTAGGCCAGATATTCGTCAGTCGGATCCATGATCAGGTAACGAAAGCCATCATTGGTCGGAATATCATGGGTGACGGTAAAGGTGACCGCCCGGCTGTTTTGCAGCGCCTGGCCATAAGCGCCTGGGTTAACCAACTGGCTTAAACTGCCGCCAAAGCCAAAGGCCGATCGGATACTGTTAAACAGCGGGAAATCATAGGCTTTATGATCGGTGTAGCTTAAATAAGGCGCTAAAAAGCTGTCGTATTCGTTATTGCCAGCGCCGCCGCTGGTAATAATTTCACCAAACACGTACATGCCATTTTTAATGCTGCTGGTGAAAATTTCATTAATGTGCCAAATGGTCATGTGTTTAGCGGCATCTACCCGAAAGCCTTTCACCCCAAGCGCTTTTAACGCACTTAAATAGGCACGCTGCTGCTGTACCACCCAGCTATTGGGGTTTAAATCAGGCAAACCGGTGTCACCACCACCACCGCACAGCCGGTAATTTTGTACCTGCCATACATCGTTATAATTGCTGATACAGTTGGCCGGGTTGAAGTCCCACGGGCTGAAGAGGCCCTGAGTTAAATTGCCAAATAAGCGCTGGTTGTTCCAGTAGCTGCTGTTACTGCCATAGCTGTTAAGCGCCGCCTGGCCGGGAAAGTCGGTAGCGCCACTGCGCTCGTTCGCCATATGGTTCAGCACAATATCGGCGTAAACGTCTACCTTACGTGCCGGGTTGGCGTCATTTAACGCATTGATCATATTTACAAAAGACTGCTTATTGCCTTTACAGTGGTCGATAACCCGAATGTCCTGCGGCTGATAACGCTGCCACCAGGCACAGTTACCGGCGTTTGATTTTAGCGGCGGCGCCACCAGCACCGCTTTATAACCAAGGTTTTTAATCTCGGTAGCTTTAGCGGCCACTTCGTCATAATGCCAGTCAAAGGCATGTAAAATGGCATCGGCACTGGCGGTACTGCTAAGTACTGCCGGGGTTAACACCAGCATCAGCTTCAGTAGCTGACGCCTTATTGCGGTACTGATTACTTGCATTGGTCTATCCTTTATTGTGTTTGGTTTATGCAAGTCATCCGTGAGTGGGCAGCGGTGCGGCCATGCCGGCACCACTAAGTGTTAGTGACATCTAGCTCCGTTAACACCCCTTTACCCTACGCTCTGGCGCTGTATATTTATTGCTCATATACGCCAACTTTACAGTTTTGCTACAACAGGAACAAAGTGTCTCATTGACCACGCCAAATGGCGGCTTTAGGCTAAGCCTACTGTGGTTTTGCCGGAGACGAAGCGATGAAAAACCTGACCGAACATTTAAGCCAATATGCTAAATATCACCGCGATGAGCGCAATATCCTCACCCACTATGCCGGCATTCCACTGATTGTCATTGCCCTCTTTGGCTTGTTGTGGTGGCCGCTGATGACGCTTGGTGGTGTCGCCATTACCCCGGCGCTGATACTGTTTGTTGCCTCTGCGCTGTTTTATTTTCGGCTCGACTTACGCTTTGGCCTGATAATGCTGCTGTTTAGTGGCAGCTGCTTTGCTATCGCCGGCTATCTGGCAACGCAGCCAACCACCGTCTGGCTGGGCAGCGGTGTAACCCTGTTCGTTGTAGGTTGGGTGCTACAGTTTATCGGCCATTACTACGAGGGTAAAAAACCCGCCTTTGTTGATGATCTCATTGGTCTTTTTGTCGGGCCACTGTTTATTATCGCCGAGTTGGGCTTTAAACTTGGCCTACGTAAACAGCTGCAGCAAGATATTGAGCACATTGCCGGTAAAACGCATTAAATCAGCTGTGGTTAAGCCAAACCCCCTAAGCTAAGCCGGAATAAGTCACTGAAGTAAGTGGTAGTGAATGCAGTATTTTTTTATTGTTATTAGCAGCTTATTGCTGCTGTTATCCAGTGTCAGCCAGGCGGCGCCGACCAATTTTGACCAGGCAAAAAAGCTGGCGCAGCGTATTCACGCCCCCGAGGCAAAAAGCTTTTATTGCGACTGCGACATTCGCTGGCAAGGCAGCAAGGGCATACCGGATTTGGCTGGCTGTGGCTATCAGGTACGTAAAAACGGCCCGCGCGCCAGCCGTATTGAATGGGAGCATGTGATGCCGGCGCATCACTTTGGCCATCAGCGCCAGTGCTGGCAAAATGGTGGCCGGAAAAACTGCGTAAAAACCGATGAAGTGTTCCGCCTGATGGAGGCCGATTTATACAACCTGGTTCCCGCTATTGGTGAGGTAAACGGCGATCGCAGCAACTTCCGTTTTGGCGTGTTACCAGCTACCGAAGCCAAACACGGTGCCTGCCCGGTGAAAGTCGATTTTAAGCAAAAGGTGTTCGAACCCGCGCCCAATGTGCGCGGTGATATCGCGCGCATTTACTTTTATATGGCCGACAAGTACAACCTAAACCTGTCGCGCGCCCAGCAGCAGCTGTTTATCGCCTGGCATAAGCAAGACCCGGCAACACCGCAAGAGCACGAGCTAAACCAGCGCATTAGCCAACATATGGGCCACGACAACCCTTTTGTTAGCGGCAAGCGCGAGTGGAATTTGGGCTATAAGCCAACCGGGTATGGTTTAGTAGTAAGTCAGTAAATTAACTGGCTGCCTTGACGCCAGCCCCTGCAAGCCAAAAGCAAAGCAATAACCAGTGCGTTTTCTGATATTCAACCTTCTTCAACACCGCAAGCTACCTTAGCGCATTAGCCGTGTTGCTGCACCATGCTGCACTAAAGTACTAAACCGCTTTGGGCAACAGCCACCTATAGTTTGTAGCACGCTGGGGCCTGCTGCTGTAGTCGCTTTTAGACAGACAGGGAGAGGCTGCGTCGCTTCAGTGTTTATTAATAATAACGATAAGGAACTGACGACGTGAAATTTAACTATTATGGCCTTGTGGCCGCACTGACACTGGCAGTAACGGTGCTACCGGCAAGCGCAGGTAGCTGGCAGCAAAACCTGACACTGGGCGGTTTTACCAAAGTACATGTATATACCCCGGATTCCATATCGGCAATTGGTCAGGGCCGTGGTTTGCTTGTGGTGTTACATGGTTGCACACAATCGGTCGACGCCTATTTAACCGCTAACCTGGCGCAGGCGGCCGAGCAACACGGTTTGGTGATTGCAGTACCCGATGCGATGAACAAAGCCGGCTTTGGCTGCTGGTCTTACTGGCAGGGCACTAAATCCCGCAGTGCCGGCGACTATAAAAACCTCATTAACCTGGCCACCACGCTAACAGCAAACAGCCAGTATCAGATAGATGCTAATCAGGTATATATCGCCGGTTTATCGTCTGGCGCCGCTTTTGCCAATACCACCGCCTGCCTGGCGCCGGATATTTTTGCCGGTATGGGCATTAGCGCCGGCCCCAGCATTGGCACCAGCGCTAATGGGGCTATCGGCCCTTGCGAGGCTGCAGATGTAGCGACGCGCTGTGCGCAGTACGCCGGCAGCTACGCCAGCCACTTTAGCAGCCAGATTGCTTCTATTGCCCAAGGCCGCAACGATACCACGGTAAACCTGTGCTACAACGAACAGAATGCCAATGGTATGGCAGATTTGTATGGCGTAAACCGGCTTAGCGGCCAGAATCTGATTAGTGCTGGCAGTAACCGCACCGCCGACGAAAGCCTGTGGCAAGACGGCAGAGTCTCCATGTTATGGCTGAACAATGTCGACCATGCCTGGTCCGGCGGCCAGGGAGCCAGTGGGGCTTACATTAATGCGAATGGCATTAACTACGCCAGCTACCTGGGCCAGTACTTTGCGGAAAATAACAAACGGGTAAGCCGCAACAGCGCACCACAACTGACGAATATTGCTGTCAGCCAAAACAACAACGTGATCAGTATCAGCGGTAACGCCACTGATGCTGATGGCGACAGTATCACTGTCAGCGCCAGCTTTACCAATAGCTTGCAGCAAACTGACAGCAGCAGCACTACACCCGGAGCCAACGGCGACTTTAGCCTAAGCAGCCCAACGCTGATTGATGACTGGTATCAGCTAACAGTTAGCGCCAGCGACAGCAATGGCTTAGTAAGCGAACTGTACAGCACCGCTGTGCTGCTTGGCCCGCCACCGGCGGATGCCGCCCCCGAGCTCACTGAGCTTAGTGTCAGTGTTAACGGCCAATGCGCCACAGTAAGCGGTAAGGTATTTGATATTAACCGCGATCTGGTATCGGTATCTGTCGAATTCGACACGGCAACGCTCAGCGCTAACTTAAACGGCAATAGCTTCAGCGCACAGCAATGCAACCTGCCAGGTGGAGCAAACAGTGCCCTGATAACAGCACTGGATCAGAGCGGTTTGTTCAGTACAGAGCAACTGACATTTACTATCGACGCCGGCCAAACAGCCACTCTGGATCAACATATCAGCGCCGGCCGGCTGGACTACACCAATTATGCCAACTGCTATCTGGAGTACGGTACTGCCAGCTTTATATTGCGTGAACAGGTACTAACTGGCAGTCAATGTCGCTGGCAGGACGACGACGGTAGTTGTTTTGGCCCAACACAAAGTTGCAGCACTGGTAGCGGTGATGGCGGCGACGAAGAGCCGCCGCCACCGGCAGACTGCGTGCAATTCAGCACTAACAATTACAGCCATAAGCTTGCAGGGCGGGCTTACAGTACCGGCAATCCGTATGCGCCGGATTATTTCGCCACCGGCAGCAACATAGCGCTGGCCGGCTCGACCTGGGGTATAAATACCCTGTCTTCCAGCAGCAGTGGCTACTGGCAGCCGGGGGCTTGCAGTAACTAAAGCTACCCAAAGCAGTTAACTGTCTCTATGCTAAAGCCTGTTGCTACAGGCTTTAGGTTAAGGACCGTTATGACCACAGCGCTATACGCCGCCCTTTTGGGGCTGATGTTTGTTGTATTAAGTATTAAGGTAATTAAACAGCGCCGCCGCTATCAGGTAGGCATTGGCAGCAAAGGTGAACTGGCGCTGGAGCGGGCGATACGGGTGCACGGTAATTTTGCCGAGTACGTCCCTTTTGCACTGTTGCTGATGTTCTTGGCGGAGTACAGCGGCCTGGCGCCGCTGTATTTACATGTGCTGGGGCTGGTGTTGCTGCTGGGCCGGCTCAGTCATGCTTATGGCGTTAGCCAGCTGAAAGAGCCGCTGCAGTTTCGCGTGTTTGGCATGGCGCTGACATTTAGTGTTATCAGTCTGGCTGCGCTGACGATCTTAGTGCTACACGTACTGAAGCAACAGGGTTAAAGCCGGGCTAGCTGACATTACCACCCGGCCCGTTTATCGTCGCCACCTGCACCTGGCCGGCGCGGATAGCGCCGGCCAGATCGCTGTAAAGCTGCGACTCTACATCGCTAAAGCGGGCATTTAGCCCCTCGAGCATACATACCTGATTGCGGCCGTTAGTTTTACTTAAATACAATGCCATATCGGCAATTTGCAGTACCTTTTCCCAGTCCAGCTCGGCTTCACTGATACCGGCAAACGGCAGGTGAATAAAACCACCACTTACCGTAACTGCGATCTGTTGGTTGTCAAAGGTCACCGGCTGCTCACCAATAATATTTAACACCCGTTGTACAAAGCTGCCTACATGGGCCGGGTCGATATTATCCAATACCAGCAACATTTCTTCACCGCCCCAACGCACCACCATATCTTTGTCGCGGCAGGTATCTTGCAGCCGCTGCGCCACACTTTGTAGCACAGCATCGCCGGCAGCATGGCCATAGCTGTCATTCACCTTTTTAAAGAAGTCGATATCCAGCAATAAAAAGCCGGTAATGCTACTGCTGACGATATCGCCATCGCGACGTTTTAACGCCCGCTTTTGTAAATACTCCTGCAGTGCACGGCGGTTATACAGCCCGGTGAGTACATCACGTTGCGACTGATACGCCAGCAGCTTATTGGTTTCATATAATTTTTTGTTAGAGCGGCGCACCTTACGGTATAGCTGGAATACCATAACAGCGGCAAAGGCTACAATAATGGCAACTAACCAAACGAGTTGTTGTTGCAGCCGTTGGTTTTCCAGCAATTGGGCATTAAGGGCGTTTTCCTGTTGCAGTATGGTGATCTGCTGTGCCTTGGCTTTAGAGTCGTACCTGTCTTGCAGTGCGGCCAGCCGGCTTTCACTATCGGCTTTGCGGATATCCTCCTGCAAGGCCATTTGCTCCAGCAAGGTATCGGCCTGTTCTTTATAACGCCCCGCCGCCGCATACGCCTTAGCCAGCCATTCGTAATAGGGTTCATATTCCGTCTTGGGAGAATGCTGGCTTAAATAACGCATGCTGCTTTCCATCTGCGTTATGCCCTCGGCATGCTCGCCCTGCATCACGCGGATAAAGCCCAGATTTTGCATGATTAACTGCTTGCTGTGCTCGTCTTGTAGCTGTTCCGCCCGCTTAAGTGCCTGCTGTAAGATGGTTTTGGCTTCATCGTACTGCGCCATCTGGATATAAGTAGCGCCGAGGTTATTCTCGAAAATAAGTGCAGTGCTGTCACGACCCAAGGCTGTTGATACTGCCAGGCCTTGCTGATTAATTTGCACCGCGCGCGGATAATCTTTTTCTGAACCGGCGATATAACCCAATAACAAATAAAGCTCTGGCAAAAAGCCGTCATGGCCATATTTTTTCGCTTCGGCAATATTTTGCTCGGCCAGCGTGCGGGCTTGTGTCCAGTTTCTTAACTCAGTGTGCACCAGCGCAATGTTGTAGTTTAAAAAGGCCCGGCGGCGTAATGTGAAAGCATCGTCGGTATCGCTCACCGCATCCAGTGCGTCGATAAAATGTTGCAGCGCTTTTTCAAATTGCTGATCAGCTTTGTACAGCCGGCCCAGCACGTTATTAGCGTAGTAACGTACGCGCGGTGTCAATGTACGGCTAACGGCTTGTTTCGCCCGGTCGATGTTAACAAAAGCCTCATTTAACTTATTCTGATACAGCAGTATTTCCAGCTCGGTGGCGTAAATCTCTGCCAGCGTATCGGCATCTTCTGTCAGCTCTGCCTGCGCCAGTAACTGGCTAAGGCGCTGCTCCAGCCGCTCGGGATCTTGCTGGTAAAACTGGTAGTTAACAAGATAACTAAGCAACCGCACCCGGCTGGCAATGGCAGGGTTATTGGCATGTTGCTGCTCCAGTTCAAGCAATTGTTGCTCGGCAGCGGCAATATCGTCTACCGACAGCAGAATATACTTATCCAGTGCTTGCTCCAGCTGGGGATCAACCGGCAATGCTGCCAACACTGGCAACGCAGCCAGCAACATTAGGGTGAGAGACAACTGACAAAACACAGATAAGCAAAAACGCATAACCACAGGTACCTTAAAGGCTTTTATTATTTTTAGCCCAAGATACCGGATACGTATACCTAATGCACACTTTTGCGGCAAATAACGCTTTGCTAATTTAATTGCGAAGCGCAGAAGAATATTTAGTTGCTGCCCGGGGCAAACTGTTTCTATAAGCCACTAAACAAGGTATAAGGGCGCAATGAAAATACCGAATCGGCTACAACCTCTGGTTGATGAAGGCCTGGTGGATGAAGTTATCCGCCCGTTAATGAGTGGCAAAGAAGCTTCCGTCTATATCGTCCGTTGCGGCGAAGATATCCGCTGCGCCAAGGTTTACAAAGAGGCGAATAAGCGCAGTTTTAAACAGGCCGTGCTGTATCAGGAAGGCCGTAAAGTGCGTAGTACCCGCCGCGCCCGCGCAATGGAAAAAGGCTCTAAATTTGGCCGCGCCCAGCAGGAAGAAAGCTGGCAAAACGCCGAAGTAGATGCCCTGTTTACACTGGCGAAGGCCGGCGTGCGGGTGCCGCAGCCCTACGGTTGTTACGACGGTGTCTTGCTGATGGAGCTGATCTGTGACGATGCAGGCATGGTAGCACCGCGGCTGGCCGATGTGGCGATGGATGCCGATTTAGCCATCGCCGATCATGCCACCATGCTGCGCTACATTGTCATTATGTTGTGCGAAGGCTTAGTGCACGGCGACTTATCTGAGTTTAATGTGCTGGTGGACGATCACGGCCCGGTAGTGATTGACTTACCACAAGCAGTAGACGCCGCCGCCAATAACAACGCGAAATGGATGTTTTGTCGTGATGTAGACAATATGCGCGACTATTACGGCCAATACGCCCCGGAACTACTTACCACCCAGTACGCTGGAGAAATTTGGGCACTGTATGAAGCCGGTGAGTTACACCCGGACGTGCAGCTAAGCGGTGAGTTTATTACCGACACCAGCGAAACCGATGTCGATGCAGTACTGGAGCAAATAAAAGCCGCCTTTGCCGAGGCAGAAGCGCGTAAAGCGCGGCTGCGCGACGCTGATGACGAACAATAACACCACTTCAGGTTGGTCCTTTTCACTATAATTTAGTAAAAACAACACCTTCTACTGCCCATTATTAGATATAAATTCATATATTTCAAAAAGTTAAACTTGGCAAAACCTTTGCAAAGTCAGGAAAAGTAAACATAACAAGGATAACACCATGAAAGTATCTCAACTGGCAGCGGGTTTAAGTTTAGCAATCGCGGCGAGCTGTTTTGTCGCCCAGGTTTATGCTGACAACATTAATATCGACAAAGTCATGGGCTCTGCCGTCGTTGGCAGCCAGCAGCATTATGGCGACATTTCGCTGGTTAACGGCAGTGTGCAAATGGCCAGCGATAGCAGTGCAAACGATGTGTCTGTAGTAAATGGCAGTATTGAACTGCGCGACAACGTAAGGTTAAACAGTGCTTCTACCGTTAATGGCAGCATCGAAAGCGGCAGCAACTTGCAGGTGGCCGGCAATTTGGAAACGGTAAACGGCGAAATCCGTCCGGGAACGGCTGCCTCTATTGGGGGCAGTATCAATACCGTTAATGGCGATATAACGCTTGATAACGGCGAAGTAGCACAGAATATCAGCACGGTGAACGGCGATATTAGCCTAACCGGCAGTTCTGTCGTTAAAGGCGATCTGGTGTATAAACCGCGCGGCAAGAAAAAATCGTTTTTTGGCTGGAGCAACACTAGCAAACCCCGATTACACATCGCTGCGGATGCCGTAGTAGAAGGCCGGATTTTGCTACAGCAGGAAGTGGAGCTACAGCTGGACAACCCGGCAATGCAAGCCAAGGTTGTGTACGACATTAACGACGGCCGCTAGGCCGCCGCAGCGGCGATAACACCTAAGGTGTTATCGCTCTCAGTTTAGGGGTAATTGGCAAAGCGCTGCTCAGCTTTCTGATACGCCCGCTCGGCCCGGCTAACCTCACGCGCCAATGCCGGCAAGGCATCGGCCGTTTCTACTAACTGCGCTTTTAGCGTCTCAATGTCGGCCAAAATGCTTATCCGCTCGTCTTTTAACAAACCATCTTCAACCAGCAGCTCGGTTTTTACGCTGATGTCTTTTTCTAACTGCTTCAACGCCCGCTGCTGTTTATCCAGTGCCGAGCGGGCGTTATTCAGCGTGCTTTGCAGCTCAAACAGGCTTTTTCCATCACGGTAGCCAGTTAACAAGCCGGCTTCTAAATCAGCGGCACAACTTTGCTGATAGCTTACACCACGCTTGCCCTGCATAAAGCCATTGGCTTGGGTACAAAAGCGCTCTGAACCTTCCCGATGCCCCTGGCGGTAACGGGTTAAATCGGGTGAAATACCATGCTCGGCGCAATCCTGCCGGTAGTTGCCAATTGCCGTTTCAGGCTTACCTGTGCTGCCGTCTTCAAAGCCAATGGTGCGCCAATCAGCGGTTAAACACTGCGATTTATCCATACCCGCACAGCCACTTAGCAGTAGCACCAGCACACCCGGCATAACCCATTTCTTTAACATAGCTCAATCACATCTTAAGTTACTTTGCGGCTAACTTGCCGCAAACCGCAGGCCAAGGCAAGTAAAACGACAAAACCAACCGGTACAATAGTGCGTAAAAACCTTAGGTTAAAAACGGCGATATGACTATGCGCTTATTACTGTTATTGCTGCTAATACTGCCGGTATCAGCCTCTAGGGCTGATGATAGCGCCTGGGCACTGTGGCGTGAGGGCAAAGCCATACTCATGATGCGCCACACGCTGGCACCGGGCACTGGCGACCCGGCCGGCTTTGTGCTGGAGGATTGCAGTACCCAGCGAAACCTTAGTAACGAAGGCAAGCAGCAAGCAAAACGCTGGGGGCAGCTACTGCGCGACAAATACAGCGCTGATATTACCGTTTATAGCAGCCAGTGGTGTCGCTGTCTCGACACCGCCCGACTGATGGGTTTAACGCCACCCACACCGTTGCCGGCGCTTAACTCCTTTTTCGCCGGCCGTGGCGATGGCGACAGCCAAACGCAGGCACTGCTACAACGGTTTTCCAGCACTCAAACCGCACAACCAGCGGTACTGGTCACCCATCAGGTTAACTTTACCGCCTTAACCGGCATTTTCCCACGCTCAGGCGAAGCCGCCATACTCGCCTTACCGCTAACACAGCCGGCTAGCGTGCTCGCACGGATAAACACACCCTGATACAAATCGACATACCCCGCACATACGCTTCAGGCTATGCTATAGCCAATTTTTCATTCCGTAGATGCAACTGATGACACCCCCTATATCAAACAACACAACACTTTTACGCTTCGGAGGCCTCGCGGCTATTGGTATGGCACTTTGCTATGTTGCCATCGCGGTTATTTTCTTTGGCATGTTGTCGATGCCGCAAGGGCTGGATACTGCTGGTAAAATCCAGTATGTGCAGCAGCACCATCTGCTGGTCGCCAGCGGCTACGGTATTGGCTATCTGGTGTTTGGCGTACTGCTGGCGATAGTGCTACAGGCGTTACAGCAGGTGTTCGCCAATACTTCATCGGTAACGGCAGCGCTGGCCGAACGTTTTGGTAATGTCTGGCTAGTACTGATGCTGGCATCCGGCATGGTGGCGCTAATTGGCCTGCAGATGGTATTTCGCTTAATGGAAACTGATTCCCAGCAAGCACTGGCACTGTATAACACGCGCAACCTACTAACCGAAAGCTTAGGCGGTGGTATAGAATTAGTCGGCGGGCTCTGGGTATTGCTGCTTAGCATCGCCGGGCTTCAGCAACAGCGCTTTGCTAAAGCACTGCATCTGCTTGGGCTGGTCGTCGGTAGCTTAGGTATTCTCACCGTTATGCATACTGTGCCCTATCTAAAAGACGCTTTTGGCATTAGCCAGCTAATCTGGTTTATTTGGTTAGGCATAACGTTATTGCGTGCCAATACCGACGAAGCCAGCCTGGCTCAGTAAATTGGCGCATCAACAGGGCCAGATCAGCCAAACTGGTTTGTTTACTTTATTGATACAGTAATTTACACTCCGGCTAAATTTAAACAGTGGCAATATCAGACAATGAAACTAGTTTTACTCGCTATGATACTAAGCCTGACTAGCTGCGCTACAGTAAAAACGCTACCGGCAAGCACCAGCCATGTAAATATTGAGCACCATGGCAAACGCAGCTACTGCCAAAGCATACCGCGCGTATATAGCGGTTTTAGCTACAACCTGTGCAAACTGCACGGTGAACCCAGCCGGCAGGAAAACCTTGGTGACAGCTTTAACAATGTGCCGTTTTTTATTATCGACGGCGGTTTTTCCTTAGTCGCCGATACGGTGGCTTTGCCTTATACCCTGTACACTCAAGGTAAACATGGCAATATTGACGTAAATTAAGCCCTGCCAAAGACTGTGGATACAGATACCATACCAAACGTCATGTTGCTCGGCAGTGGCAAGCACAACTGCACTGCGTTAAGCTAAGAAGCAAACCGCTTTGCCGCTTACAGGATTAATCTATGTTATTGGATATCAGCCCGTTACTGAATGCTATTGCCCGCCTGCAAGAAGGCTGGCAGCGTTACCAGCAGGATATCAGCGATATTCAAATTCGGGATGGCCTGGTACAGCGCTTTGAGTTTACTTATGAAATCAGCCACAAAATGCTAAAACGTTATCTTGAACAAAGTTCTGCCTCACCCGATCAGTTTGATGCCATGCCGTTTGCAGATCTGATCCGCACCGCCAATGAACAAGGCCTGCTAAAAGGCGACTGGCCGGCCTGGCGTGGATATCGCGATATGCGTAGTAAAACCAGCCACACCTATGATGAAGATATTGCCCTGCAGGTGGTCGCCGGCATACCGGCCTTTCTTGCTGAGGCGCAATTTCTTGCTAATCAGTTAACCGAGCGCCTGGCCCGTGGCTAAACCTGCAGGGCTACAAGTCAGCGATAGCGAATGGCAGCAGGTCAGCGCCATTTTGAAGCGCCACCTGCCAAACAACGAGGTATGGGCCTTTGGCTCGCGGGTAAAAGGTAATGCCAAAGCCTATTCGGATTTAGATTTAGCCATTATCACTGATACACCTCTGCCGTTAGCATTGCTGGCAGAGATAGCTGAAGCCTTTAGCGAGTCAGACTTACCGTGGAAAGTCGATTTAGTAGACTGGGCAACAACATCAGAACGCTTTAGACAGGTGATTGCAGGGAAAAAGCTAATCTTACCAAGCCACTAGGCGGCAAAGTTATTTGCCAAAGTTGGAAATTCAAGAACAAACGCCGCTTTCGCGGCGTTTTTTATCAGGCAGGTTCGGCTTCAGTTTCTGCCGTTTCCGGCTGCAGTTGTTGCTGCAGCGGCTGGCAGATTATCCAGTCTTTTTCATCCACCCAGTTTTGTGCGCCACCGGCGACGGTGCGGATAGGCACGATATAGCGGCAACTGGTTTGCGGTTTAACCGAGGCAAAAATGGGCACAAAACCAAAACTGAGTGCAGTTTCGATAATCGCTTGCTGGTTATGCGGGTCGATATCGGCCGCTTCGTCGATATAAATCGGAATGCGGTATTTACCGCGCTCACGCTCGGCCAGTAGCTGGCGGATAAACAACATACCGCACAGCAGCTTAATGGTAATACGGGTACCGTTGGAGCCGGCCGAATCTATCTTATCGAAGTACTCTTCTTCACCGGCGCGATTCACCACTTTAAAGCGGATATCGAATAAATCTGACAGCGTTAAACCGCCTTTCTCACTGGCTGCCTGCACTAAGTAATCGCGGGCAGCGTTAATATCACGCTCGGCCAGGGTATTGCCCGCCAGCAAATCAAAAGTATCGCCCTGCTCGTAGGCTTCAGAGGTGCTTAAAATGGTATCGATATGACCCACCAGCAGTTTGCGATCGACTATCTCTATCTTAAAGTCTTTTAAGTTGGAGATTTGCTGACGCCAGATGCCACGGTTAAAGCTGTTCAGCTCGCGGTGCAGCCGGTTTAAGTCGTTACGCAGGCCTTTTAACGTCGAGGCCACCTCGGTTAATGCTACCCGGGCCCGGCGCTCTATCGCATCGCGCTCTTTATCCAGATGATGGAAGGCTTCTATCAGTTTCTGGTATTTCAGCTCGGTATCGCTTTCGGTTTCAAACTTGGTAATACCCGCGTTGTAGATAAACTGATAGGTGTTAGCGATATTCATCTCGGTTAGGCGCAGCTCCTGACAGTCTTTGTTAAAACTGCGGATACTGTCGGCTAAATTATCGAAATCCAGCACGATATCAATCATATAAGGCGTAACACGGCCGCTGTACAGCTCCAGCTCGTGGTCACGGCGCTCGCGTTTTTCCTGATCGATGCGCTCTTTTTGCCGCTTTAACTGCTCCAGCTTATTGTTCAGCAGATTACGCCGGTCAGACTGGCTGGCCAGCTTATGCTGCACTTCGTCCAGCTGGCCTTGCACGCTGGCTTCTTCCTCTTCCAGCGCGGCCTGTAACTGTTGCTGATCATCGAGCAGCTGCTGCATTTGCTGATAGCGGCTGAAGTCTTTTACATCCTGCTCGGCTTGCAGCATATCCTGATACAAGCGCTCTTTTTCGCGGGTTTTACCGGCTAAATCGGCTGCCACCTCAATTTGCTGGTTCAGCGTATGCAGGCTTTGCTCTAAGGCATCAATTTGCTGCTTAATTTGCAGCTTATCTTCGGCGCTGGTCATATCCGGCGCACTGTGTAGCGGCGCTAAATCGATAACGGCGCCGGGCAAATGTGCCTTGCCGCCTTTAATACAGTCAGCCAGCTGCTCCAGCAGGTTGCTAAAAGCGCTGTCGTCGGTGATCTCGACTTCGCCGCCTTTGGCAGTAGATAGAGATAACAGATCCGGGTTTAACAGCTTGGTAATCTGCTGTACTTCCGGCAGGCTTAAATCTTCACGCAGGCGTGAATACAAATTGTATTCAAGGTTTTTTAGCTGCAGCTTAGCGCTTTTATGCTGTTTCTGCGTCTGCGCCAGCTGATGCTGCAAAGTGGCCAGATTGACAGAACTGGCGCCTTGCAGGCTGTGGCTTAAACGCTCGTAATCGCTGCGGATATTGCCAAGGTTGGTCGCCAGCTGCTCGCTGCTGGCCAGTTCAAAGCGGCTATGCAGCGCATCATATTGGTTAAGCCATTGGCTAAGCTCGAGCTGGCGGTTGCCTAAGTCTTTAATCTGGCCGACGAATAAGCGCTGACGCTCTTCTAACTGCTGCTTTTCGCTGAGTAAATCTTCCAGCTGTAAGCTAAGCTCGCTGGTTTGATCGTCAAAGTGCTGCTGGTAGTCGTTTAAGGCGATATCAAGCTTTGGCGCAAAGGCGGCCAGTTTGCCTTTATAAACTGAGCGCGCATCCAGCATATGCTCCAGTGCGGTCACGCCTTCCTGCTGGCTTTCCAGTGCTTTTAGCTCGCGCCGGTCGCGGTTAACCTTTTCAAAGGCGCCATGCCAGACGGCATAAAAATCGACTTTCGGGTCGCCCAGATGGCGGGCAAATACCGGCAGCAGTAAGCGTTTCACGTCCTGCGCGGTCAGCTTATGCAAATTGAGAATACGGCGGAAAATATCTTTATACACCGGTGCATCTGATACGTTATTCAGCGGGATCATCCGTAAATTAATGCGGCTATCGTAAGGCGTGGCGCCGCCGGTGAGCATGGCGTTAAGCTCGGACGGTTTCAGCTCAATCGGGTCCAGGCCTTTTTCGCGCAATACATGATCGAGTTTGTTGTATTTCACAATGCTGTTGCCAGCGATAAAGTGGTCTAAATCCAGTGCGCCCTGATAACAAAAATACTGGTATTTGTAGCCGGCAATTTTGCCCAGCCCCGCCACGCCAATTACCACTTTGCCATCGGGTAAGTTCGCTTCCAGCAGGATATAGCTTTGATCCGAGCCAAAGTAGAACTTACGCGTTTCATCCAGGTCGTGGCCGTCCCACTCGGTTAAACGTAAATCGTTAATCAATGGGAACTGCAGCGCATTAATCACCGAGCTTTTACCGGTGTTGTTCGGCGCACATATCGAGGCGGCATGATCGAGTGGAATTACGCATTTGGCATAACCGGCAGTGTTTAACAGCGCCAGCTTCGTCAGGCCATACAGCTGCTCAGACATCGCTCATCTCCTCTGTATCCGGGGTATCAACCAATAACACCGTATCGCTGGAATCTTGCGGTGCGCCATCATCCAATTGCAGTAAGGCGTCTAAATAACGGTGTACCGGCGCAAGCAACTTGATATTGTCACCACTGGCTCGGGCTAAGCCCAACCGCAGCATGCGGTTGGCCACTTCACGTTTTACATCGGTGGCGCTGAAGATATCCAGCTGCTCAAACAGGTGATACTGCTTTTGCACTATCGCTGCGAACACCTCATGGTCCAGCTCGCTATCAAACAGTGCTTGCAGCGGATCGCGGCCCTGATCGGCAAAATATTCCACCAGCGCATAGATAGTCAGTGCAAACAGGCGGGAAATTTTACCCATATTGGCGCTGGCATCATCGACATCAAAATAGAAAAAGCCGCGGCTGTCGCGCTTTAGCGTATGGCCCAGGCCGGAGAATAAAGCGCTGTAGCTCAGTTCCTGCGCGTCCAGCTCTTGCCACAGGGCTAAGTCCTGCTCGCTGATATGGTAACCGCCGCTGAGTTTTTTATAGATCTCAGCCAGCTGGGTCAGCTCTTGTAAATCAAGATGCATCGGCCTTGGCCTCCTGCGAAAACGGGTAAAGGGTTAACTTATGCTGCTGTAGCGTCAGTTCAACCGCCTGATTATTATGGTTAAGCGCTAAACCATCTTCGCGGCTTAACGCCTGATACAGATACAACAGCTCATCCAGCGCTAAATTGGGGTAGCTTTCATCCAGCCAGCGCGCCAGGTTACTAATAGTGCCGCTAATGCGCGCTTTGTTAAGCACAGTGTCGTAATCCGGCAATTGCAAGTTCGGCGCCACGCGCTCGTCTTGTTGTGTCGGTAACTGGTATTCGGCTTGCTGATAATCGGCAAGCTCCGCCATATAGCTGGTCAGCTGATTGGCACTGCCGAGCGAGAAACGCTGCGAGTCCGAGGCGATTACCACCGGCAGCTGGCTTAGCGTGAGGTCAATGCCTTTTTTGCGCATTAGGCCCAGCACGGCACTGGCGTTACGTGATAACAGGGTGTTTTTACGCAGCTCTTCACGCAGTGGCATTAAGGCATCGGCACTGCGGCTTAAACTTTCACGGCCAATCTGGTTCATATCCAGCAAACGGGTGCGCAGCTGCAGCAATAATTCTTTCTCGTGGCTTAGGCCGCCACTGATTTCCAGCGCACTGATTTGTTCGCTCAGCAGCGCTTCCAAACCAGCAATGGTGGCCTGAAACGGGCCCTTGATATCAATTAGCTGCAGCATCGGCTCAATGTAGTCGTCAAAGGCTTCCATTACCGCGCTGTAACGGCGCGCTAAGGATAAATTACGCTCATCGGCTTTGGCTTTATCGACAAGGTTTAAAATAGCGGTTTCGTTTTTGGCAAAGTGTTTTACCACTTCGCGGATACGCTCATCCATCTGCCAGATAAAGCGCTTTAACTCGCTGGCATCGCGGCCCTTGGCGGCCAGTTCTAACTTGCGTGCCAGCCGGTTTAGTTCATGAATACGGCTTTGAATATCTTCCGCCATACCCAGGTTATGCTCTTGCAGCAAATACTCGGCAAATTCCAGCACGGCACGGTTTAGTTCCAGCTGGCTGGATTTCGCCAGCGGAATAAATACCTCGGCCTGCAGCAAACGCTGCGCCTCTTTAAAGATTTGCTCGCTGGAGTAACCGGGGTTAAAGCGCTTTATCAGCGCCTGTACATCCTGAAAGCTGAAACTGCCAAGCGTGCTGCGGCTGATCAGCGCTTCAATAACCTGCCAGTGTTCGTCGAGGCATTTAAGTATTTTACGCGGGGAAATCATGCGCGGTTAAGCGTTCCTGCTTGCTGCATTAAAAAGGCTATTATCCACGGATTAGCGCTAAACGCCAGAGTACTAGTCAGCCTGACTGATTTGCGCTGCACCGGCTGTTTCATTAATAAGCTGTTGTCGCAGTGCCGGCTCGGTATCCTGCGGCAAACTCACCTTCACGGTGACTTTATCACTGTACACCACGTCATCCAGCGCTGCGTTATATTGCTGCAGTAACTGCCGTAGGCGGGTTTCAAAAGCAAAGCTGACCACAATTTTAAGCTCAACACTGGGGCTAACCAGGCGCAGCTCGGCTTTGCCCGCAGCCTGTGATACCGCATTGGAATAGGCCCGCACCAGACCACCGGCACCCAGTTTTACCCCGCCAAAATAGCGCACCACTACCGCCAGACAGTTACCCAGCTCGCGCTCGGTCAGCACATGCAGCATAGGTTTGCCAGCGGTGCCGCCCGGCTCGCCATCATCGCTGAAAGCCTGCGTTTGCGGCTGGCGGGTATTGCCAATAATGTAGGCCCAGCAAACATGGTTGGCATCCGGGTAGCGCGCACGATAATGCGCCACCCAGGTCATCGCGTCTTCCCGATTGTCGACAGGGTGTAAAAAGGTAAGAAACTCGCTATTTTTTTCCAGCAGTAAATGCTCTGCCGCTGCTGCGAGAATGCTGTATTGCGTCATAAAAAGATTGGCTACCAAAGATAAGGGCGCAGCTTAGCCGATTAGCCAGTAAAAGAACACAGGCCGCTTTGGCGGCCTGTGTGAGTTCGACTGCTAGTGCAGAGAGCTAAGGTAGAGAATGCTTTAGTCGCCGCTGGCAGGCGGGTTTTGCTCTGCGTCAGCGTCATTCACCGCAATAGCGCTGTCGCCTTCAGCTTGAATAAGCGCTGTCCAGTCCGGGCTGCTTAGCGACGCAAACTGGCTTTGGCTGAGTTCAAACCAGTGGTCGATATCATTGCGGCGGATAAGCGCAGTATCGTCCTGCTTTACCAGCTGATACTGATAATCGCGGGCACTACTGCGCACATTAAGCTCGGTAATCTCGCTGCTAAGCGGCGCTTTTTCTGCCCGTTTGATCACCGACAGTGAACTTAGCTTAGCCACTAAATCACGGGCTGCTGCGCTGTCTGCGCTATGGCTTTCGCCGTTAAGAGACAGCTGCCAGTTATCGCCCTGGCGGCTTAGGCTGTTATCGCCCTGCGCAATGCGCTCTACCACCGGTAAACGCAGTAGTTGCTTATCCAGCCAGGCGCTCTCCTCCAGGCTTAACTCAAAGCGGTTTAACGCCGCTTTGTAGATAGCCTCATCGCCGTCAGTGCGCACATACAACTGTCGAAATGCCGGGCTATCGCCCAGATACAGCGTATGCAGCACTTTTTCGCCCTGCATCAGCACTAATTTTTGCTCAAACTTATCTTCAGCTACACTAAAACGGCCTTGCGCTTCGCTGCTTTGTGCCACCGGCCAGCCGGATTTGAGCGCGGTTAAATCACGCAGCAGGCTATCCAGCTTGCCCTGGCTGACTGGCAGACCATTGGCCAGCTGCCAGTTATCGCCTTCCTTAGTCAGTGTCAGCTCGCCGTCTTTGCTGCTTAACCGCAGGCTGTCGGCCGCCGACAATTGCGGCAACAGAGGCCGGGTTTCTATCTCAGTATCACTGCTGCTAAACAGCCACAGCGCCAGCAACAACTGGACGATAAGCAGCACAGTTAAATTACGCATTAAAGGTGTCATTTCGCCTCCTGTTTAGTCTGCCAGTTGTTTCAGCCAGGCCAGCTGACGCCGCTTTTGCAGGCTGCGCTGCAGTAAAATAAGCGCCACCAGCAGCAACACGGCTATAGCGTAGTTCAGGTATTCCCAGAACTGCTGGCTGCCTTCATCCATGGGTAACAGCGTGCGGTTAAACTGACCGCGGGCGCGGATACTGGTTAAGGCGGCATCATCCAGCGCCCAGTCCAGCATATTGGCAATCAGCTGCAGTGCAGCGATATCCTGTACGCCACTGGCCGCGCCGCTAAGCTGCAGTGCGGTGTCGCTGATAAAGTCGTTTGAGCTAAGCACAATTAACCTCGCAGAAGACGGTGAGCGGCTTAGCACAGAGGAGACATTTAGCGCCGGCTCATCAGCGGCAGCATCTGCGTTTGTTTCATCAGCCGTCTCATTAACAGCCGTTAGCAGCGGCGAGTCTTTACCGGCAAAGTAGGAGTTAAACTCGCCCTCTACCACAGCGCCCAGCAGATAAGACTGCTGCTCACCCTCTGGCGTAAAGCTTAGCTCGCCATACTGATTCAGCGGCGGCAGCACCTCTGTACTGGCCGACAGCCAGGCGCGGTTAGAGCTGTGAATAAGCTCAGTCACCTTGCGGCTGCTGTTTTTATCAGCATCGATAGCCAGCGGCGATGCCCAGTTCAGCGTTAGCTGCTGCAGGCTGGCTGTGGCCGGATGCTCAGCATTTAAGCCGTTCTGGCGCACATCAATAAAGTAAGGGTAATCCAACATCCGTACTTCCTGCACGCGAAAGCCGCCCAGGTCGCGCGTTACCGGCAGTGGCAGTGCGGCACTTTGTTTATCCAGCACTAAGGTGTTTTGCTGGCTGATGCCATGATGCGCCAGCCAGTCGGTAAGGCCCGACTGCACCGTTTTCAGGTTCAGGCTGCGGCCGCTAAAATCAGCACTATAAGGCGAGCTGGCCAGCAGTACCGTGCCGCCCTGCATTAAAAACTGATCCACAGCAAACAGCGCTTTATCATCCAGTTTATCCGGTGCTGCCAGCAGCAGTATATCGGCATCGCTGGCGACACTGCCGTCGCTCAGATCTTCGGTTTTTACGTTAAGCTCTTCGCTAAGGTACTGCTGCAGCTGGCTAAAGCTAACACCGCCGCCATAAGGGTTGGCCGCCGGTGCCACTAAGGCGACAGTTTTGCGATAGCCACTGGCAAAGCGTTTTACCGCCGCAGTGAAATTACGCTCAAAACTTTCGGCAGAGAAATCGTCCAGCGGAATTTGCACCAGCTGCTCACCATCCCCGAGCAGTAAATGAAAGTAAAACGGGTTAGGGTCGAGCAAACCGGTGACCAGCGGGCTGATGCCGTAATCGTCGGCCAGTTGCTGCGCCAGCTCGCCGCCATTGGCATCCGGGTCCAGCGTCTGGCGCTTAAGTTTATCGCCAGCCTCAGCAGTCAGCTTATCCAGCACGCTGTTAATATCAGCGGCAAACTGCTGCAACTGTGCCGGCAGCTTGCTGCTCTCTGACAGGTAAGCAGTGAAGGTAAGCGGTTGGTCTACTACAGCAAATAGCTCGCCACCGGCTTGATAACCCTGCATTACCGCGCGAATGGTACGGGTGATATCCAGCTCAGGGTTACGCAGCTGCACATTAAGCTCGGCCTCGCCGCCCGACTTCACCTCGATTAAATCGCGAAAACCCAGGACTTTATATTCACTGCCGTACTGCACCAGTACGTTAAAATAGCTGCTGACAATCGACGACTGATAGCGGTCTGCCACCTGAAACGGCACCGGCTCAATACCAAATTCCTGATTAGCCTGCTTTTCTGCCTCGGCTGAGCTTAGCGGGTCAACCAGTTCCAGCTTAATGCGGCCTTTGCCGGCAATTTCATACTCACGTAGTAAGTCGCTCAGTTGCGGCACCAATGGCGCCAATAGCGGGTGAGTTTTGCTACTAAAATAACCGCGCAGCAGCAACGGCTCCTGCAATTGTGCCAGCTGCTGTTTGCTGGCCTCTGACAGGGTAAATTGCTGACCGGCGGTGCTGTCATAGCGCAGCATAGATAGCTGCCCCAGCCACAAATTCAGTGCCAGCGCATTAACGATCAGCAGGCTGGCGGCCCATTGCCAGCGTTTGGCCGCAACGCCAGGCTGCTGACTCCAGCGGCCGCGCTCCAGCGCCCAGCAATTCAGTGTTAAAAACACCAGCGTTAAGCTGACAAAGTACAATAAGTCACGCGCATCCAGCATACCGCGGCTGATGGCTTCAAAACGGCCCGAGGTAGACAGCAAACTTAACCACTGGCTAATATTCTGTCCAAACAGATTGGTAATGACATTGCTGCCAATCAGATAAAACACCCCGCACAGCAACACTGATACCAACAGCGCCACGATCGGGTTGTCGCTGCGCGCCGAGGCATAGAGGCCGATGGCCAGATACAGCATCCCCAGCAACAGGGTCGCCAGATAACCGGCCCACACCGGGCCCCAGTCCAGCTCGCCCAGCATGGCTACCGTGAACGGCAACGGCAAGGTTAGCAGCAAGGCCAGCAGCAGTAGCAGGCTGCAGCCGATAAATTTACCCAGTACAAACTGCCACAGTGGCGTGCTTTGGGTAAGTACATGTTCAAGGGTGCCGCTGCGACGCTCTTCGCTCCACAAGCGCATGGTTAAGCTGCTGGCAAGAAAAATCAGCAGCAGTGGCATGGCATTAAACAGCGGCCGCACATCGGCAATATTGCGGGCAAAAAATGCCTCACCCCAGAAAAACATAAACAGCACCACCGCTAAAAAGCCGCCTAAAAACAGGTAGCTCACCGGTGAGGCAAAAAACAGGCTGATTTCTTTTTGCGCGATACGCCACAGCATGGTGCGGGCGTGTTGCGTGTTATCAGGCTGCATCTTTCACCTCCGTTTTGCTGTTAAGCTGACGAAACACCGTTTCCAGATCGCGCTGCTCGATAAACAGCTGGGTTAAGCTGGCACCGACGTTAAACACCGCCTGCGCCGTTGTCTGGCACAGGGTGTTAAGATCGCGCTGCGCAGCCGTTAGCGTTAAGCGATACTGGCCATCCGCAAGTGGGTTGATCTCTACGGCACTGAAATTTTTTTCAAGGGCATCTTTCAACGCAGACAAACTAATATCGCTATGCAGCTGCACGCTATTGCTCTGGCGCAGGGCGCTTAAGCTGCTATCAAGCACCAGCTCGCTGGCGCGCAGCATCAATACCTGAGTACAAAGCGCATCCACCTCCTGCATAATGTGGGTGGATAAAATCACCGTGGCGTCTTTCGCCAATTCGCGGATTAAACTGCGCATGGCTTCGGTTTGCGCCGGATCCAGGCCATTAGTCGGCTCATCTAAGATCAGCAATTTCGGCCGGGTTAAAATGGCCTGCGCCACACCCACCCGCTGTTTAAAGCCGCGGGACAAGGTGGCGATTGGCGCCAGCAGTTTAGCGGCAATGTCGGTGGCAGCGATGGCGTAACGGATAGCATCGGTCTTTGCTTTGCCGCTTAAGCCTTTTAACGTAGCAGCGTAGTCGAGATAATCGGCCACTGTCATATCCGGGTACAGCGGCAAGCTCTCCGGCAGGTAGCCAATTTGCGCCTGTATCGCCGCGCGATCTGCGGCCATATCCGCACCGTTTAAGCTGATGCTGCCGCTATCGGCGTCTAAATAGCCGGTAAGCATTTTCATAATGGTGGTTTTACCGGCACCGTTGTGGCCTAACAGGCCAACGATTTCACCGGATTTAATGCTAAAGCTGACGTTATTCACCGCCAGCATGGCGCCATAACGGCGCGTTAAATGTGAAACCTGTAGCATGATCAATTCTCCGCAGCATGGTTAGTTCTGGTTAAACAGGTGCGAAAAATCAGGTGGCGGCATGGCCACGCAGAGGGGCTGAATACGCTGAAACATTGTTTTTACCTTCCTCTTTGGTTGCCGGGGACATTCCCGTAAAAACAGTGTGTTAGTGCAAAGCCTGTTGTATATAAGGCCGCTTGCTAAGAATTCAAGCGGCACAAAAAGTTCCGTTAAAACGCTGGGGTTTACGGTTCGTTCAGCTCGTTATGGTGCTTGCTAAACACCGGTATAGTGAGCTGCCATTTTATCGCTGCAAGGCGCAGCATCAGTAATGCCACCATGCCACTTACCATCGCCGCAAACTGCGCTACCCCTAACGCCAGTAGGCCGGTATAGACCACACCACCAAAAATACAGGTTACTGCGTACAGCTCGCCACGAAACACCATTGGCACTTCGCGGCACAGCACATCACGGATCATGCCGCCACAGACTCCACTCATGGTACCGAGCAATATTGCCACCATGGTTGAAGTACCATAATCGAGCGCCTTTTGCGTACCCATAATGACAAAAAATGCCAGCCCAAGGGCATCGAAAAACTGCAGGGTGTTGTGCGGAATGGTTAACCGGTTACGCACCAGCAAAATGGTAGCGATAGCAGCAATAAAAATGGCGTAAAAATAGCTGTTGTTATTAATCCAGATCACCGGCGCATTGAGGATTAAATCGCGCAGGGTACCACCGCCGATAGCCGTAACACTGGCTAACACAATCACGCCAAAGCCATCCATTTGGTTGCGCCAGGCCGCTAACGTGCCCGAGATGGCAAATACCGCTATACCGAGTAAATCAAACCAGTGAAAGTAGCTTTCCATACCTGCCGCCCTGCCATGCTCAGGCGGCCAAAGTAGCAGGCTTTGCCGCCAGCGTAAATAGGCGCTGTGGCGCGAAAAAAGCCGATATTGTTACTATCCGCGCCAAGCCGTGCTGTGTTAACATTTTGCCGTTTTATTAACAAAAACTCTTGAAGGAACAACATGAAGAAGTCAGTGATTGCGCTTATCGTGGTAGCTGCCGCAGCAGGCGGTGGTGTGTTATTCGCCAATATGCAGGCCGAAAACGCCATTAAACAGCAGTTTGAACAGGCCAACCAGAGCTACCGTGATTTAGCCGGCACTGGCGAAATGCCAGAAATTAGTCTCAGTTACGCCGATATTTCTGCCAATGTGCTCACTTCCAGTTACAGCATCAGCGGCCTGACGGTTGATCTTGGCGAGATGGGCACTGTTGTCAGCGTAGACCTGATTACCGCCCAAGGTTTAAAGCCCAATGGTCTGGCCGACAAAGGCAGCATGCAGATGGTAGGCGCCAAAGCCGCACCGGCCGTGCTGCAAATGTTACCGCCGCAGAGCAGCGCCTTTTTACAAAGCCTGGCCTTGCATGGCGACTACAGTTACCAGTACCAGGACGACGGCCAGCTGCTGTTTAGCCAGCAAACCCGTATTAATGACGAATTTAGCCTTAGCTACAACTTTACCCTGGCGCAAATGCAGCAATTTTGGCAATACGCCAAGGAGTTCAGCGCCCTAAGCGCCGAACAGCAACAAGAGCTGACCAGCAGTGATGCTTATGTCGAGCAAATGATGGCCAAGCTGCTCACCGGCGCGCTGAGCAATGGCAGCATTGTGATTGAAAACAAAGGTTTTATTGAGCGTACCCTGGCGATGACTGCCGAGCAGCAACAAACGCCGGATTTCGCTACCGTGCAAGGCCTGGCGCTGGCCAATATCGCCGCCCTGCCGCAACTGCCCGCCGAGATGAAACAAAGCCTGACCGATTTTGTCAGCAAGCCAGAAAAGCTAACGTTAAGTTTTGGCTTTAGCGAGCCGTTGCAGTTTGCCAAAGCGCAAAGCGGCGAGCTGGCCGAGCATATGGTTAGCCCGGAAGCGATGATTAAGTTTGCGAATGTAAAACTGCAAGCTAACTAAGCAAAACCCTGTGTTTGCGCCAAGGGCCAGTAATCACTGGCCCTTTTGCTTTTTAGCCTGACAGGCATAGCAGCAACCAAGGCTAAACAAAGGCTATCCAGCGGCCACTTGTTAGCACGGCAAGCCATAGCAGCATTGAGATAGCAGCGGTCACCTGTAGCAACAACGTAGCCGGCTGCCCGGCCAAAACAGCACGCCACGCCGGCAGGCTATGCACTGCGGCTACATTGAGCAGGGCCAGTGTCAGCAATAGCAGTTTTAGCAAAAAAGCCTCGTTGGCCAGATAATGTGCCGGCTGTACGCTAAACAACAGCAAGCCACTTAGCACTGCCAGCATAAGGCCGCCCGCCGCCACCCGGCTAAGTATAGGTGCCAGCTCGCTAAGGCTGCTGCGTTTAATGATATTTAACAGGCGCAAGTCCAGCGTAACAATGCTGCCAACCAGTAATGCCAGGCCCAGAATATGCACCGCAGATAGCAGCGGGTAACCGATAACTGACTGACGTAGTGCCGAGGCGACAGCAGACTCGGCCAGGCTTAGCAGTAAAGCCTCAAACACTGCCGCCTAATCCTGTTGCAGCAACTGCGGGTAAAAAGTGTATTGTTTATCATTGATAGTAGCGCGTACCGCTTTAATAATACGCTCCTCTTTTTTGGCCGAACGGTGACCACGGATCAGCACCGTATCGCCGGCTTTGGCTTCACCTTCGACAAAACCCGCTGCCAGCGTTTGGCGCGGATTACCCAAATCAACCTGCCAGCGGCCATCTTCAGTTTCAATTATTAAACGCGGGTGCGGCGGGCCAATATAGACCTCGGTAATAGTGCCTGTCATCTCAGTTTGCTGCTTTTCAGTCCAATCCCAACCGTGGTGAGCGGTAGCTTGCGGCAACCATAACAAAGCGGCTAGTGCACTTAACACACCAAACAGGCTCTTTTTGCTTAACATAGGCTTTCTCCGTCACGTTGATAAACCGGGTTAAGTATACGAAGCGCACAGCGTATTGCCACATTAGCTGCAGTAGATACTGTGGCACAAAAAAGAAGGGCGCAATAGTTGCGCCCCACCGTTGCCTAACCCAACCAGGGTTGGCTGGCTTTGCGGCTTTGCTCATAATCGGCAATTTGCGGGTTTAACTGCTCGCTGCTGCCGATAAAATCCAGCCCGGATAACAGACGCTGTTTGATGTCAGCGTCGATATTAAAGCCCATAGCAGCATTATTGCCGAACAGGATCTCCTGGCTTTGCAGGTCAATTTGCCACTGCTGCGGGCCCTGGGCGCAGCGGTTAAACAGCAGCTCAATATTGGTTTTACTTAAGCTGATTAACAACATGCCGTTGTTAACGCTGTTATTAAAGAAAATATCAGCAAAGCTCTCGGCAATAATGACGTTAAAACCGTATTGCTTAATGGCCCAGGGTGCGTGTTCGCGGCTGGAGCCACAACCAAAGTTCTCCCTTGTCAGCAAAATACTGGCGCCCTGATATTCGGGCTTATTCACGACAAAATCCGGGTTTGGCTTGCCATCGGCTAAATAACGCCAGTCGTAAAACATCGCCTGCGCAAAACCATCGCGGCTAACGCTGGTTAAAAACTGCTTCGGGATAATCTGATCAGTATCAACGTTGTTTTTATCCAGTGGGCAGACTAAGCCCTGTGCAAAAATCTGGCTCATGCTCTCTCTCCCTCTGTTGTCGCGGCGATATTAACAAACTTACCGGCTATAGCCGCTGCGGCAGCCATCGCCGGGCTAACCAGGTGGGTGCGGGCGCCGCGGCCCTGGCGGCCTTCAAAGTTACGGTTTGAGGTAGAAGCACAGCGCTGGCCGGCTTCTACTCTGTCATCATTCATGCCCAGGCACATACTGCAGCCGGGCTCGCGCCATTCAAAACCGGCGTCTTTAAAAATAGCGGCTAAGCCTTCGGCTTCAGCCTGACGTTTTACCACGCCCGAGCCTGGCACCACTAAGGCACGTACACCCGCCGCCACTTTGTTGCCCTGTACCAGGCTTGCCGCGGCGCGTAAATCTTCTATCCGGCTATTGGTGCAGCTGCCGATAAACACCACATCCACTTTACAATCGGTTAGCTTTTGCCCCGGCTGCAATCCCATATAGGCTAATGCCCGCTCGGCGGCGTCACGCTTACTGGCATCGGTAAAACTCTCCGGTGCCGGCACGCTTTGATCCACCGCTATCACCTGCTCAGGGTTAGTGCCCCAGGTAATTTGTGGCGCTATGCTAGCAGCATCAATTTCTACTGCATGATCGAATACCGCATCGGCATCAGAATGCAGGCTTTGCCAGTAGGCCACAGCGGCATCCCAATGCTCAGCTTTTGGTGCATGCGCCTTGCCTTTTATGTAATCAAAGGTGGTTTGATCCGGCGCGATTAAACCGGCTTTGGCACCCATTTCGATGCTCATATTGCACAGCGTCATACGCCCTTCCATGCTCATGGCGCGAATAGCACTGCCGCAAAACTCGGCGACATAACCATTGCCGCCGGCAGTGCCCAACTTGCCAATTACCGCCAAAATCACATCTTTTGGCGTGACATGGGCGCTTAATTCGCCGTTTATCTCAACTTTTAACGTTTTCGCCTGTTGCTGCGGCAGGGTTTGGGTGGCCAGCACATGCTCCACCTCTGAGGTGCCAATACCAAAGGCCAGCGCACCAAAGGCGCCATGGGTGGAAGTGTGCGAGTCGCCACAGACAATAATCATACCCGGCTGGGTTAAGCCCTGCTCTGGGCCGATAACATGCACTATGCCTTGATCCGGGTGGGTTAGATCCAGCAGTGGAATGCGGTTTTCTGCACAATTTGCCGCTAAGGCTTCTAACTGCTTGCGCGAGGTGTCACCGGCGGCGTCTAAGCTGCGGCGCTGGGTGGACACGTTATGGTCCATGGTGGCGAAGGTCAAATCTGGCCGGCGCACAGAGCGGCCTGCCAGTTTTAAACCGGAGAACGCCTGCGGCGAGGTGACTTCGTGAATTAAATGCCGATCGACATACAGCAAGTCGGTGCTGGGGTTTAATTTCCCCACCACATGGCTGGCGTAAATTTTCTGATATAAGGTTTGTGCTTTAGAATTAGCCTGGCTCATTAATGAGTCTCCTGCCGCAAAGTGGCCACAATAGCAGCGCCAACTGCTGCCATGCCGTAAGTCGATTTCGGGTTAATATCACGCGTTACTATGTGCTGCGCTAAACACTGCTGCACGGCCTGTTCAATGGCGCGGGCGGCGTCTTCTTCGCCAAAGCTGTAGCGCAGCATTAAGGCGGCACTTAAAATTTGTGCAATCGGGTTAGCAATGCCCTTACCTGCAATATCCGGCGCACTGCCGCCAGCCGGCTCGTACAAACCAAAGCCGCTGCCGTTTAAGCTGGCCGACGGTAACAGGCCTAAGCTACCGGCAATCGCCGCAATTTCATCAGATAAAATATCGCCAAACAGGTTGTCGCACAAAAGCACATCAAACTGCTGCGGACTGCGAATTAACTGCATGGCAGCGTTATCGATGTACATATGCTCCAGCGTGACACCCGGATAGTCTTGCGCCACGCGCTCCACGGTTTCGCGCCATAAAATGCTGGTTTGCAGTACATTGGCTTTATCGATAGAGGTCACTTTATTGTTGCGCTTGGTCGCAGCATCAAACGCTACCCGGGCAATGCGTTCAATCTCTGCCACGCTATAGCGCTGGGTATCAAAGGCGTCTGTCTCAGTGCGGCCTTTTTCGCCAAAATAAATACCGCCGGTCAGCTCGCGTACGCACAGTACATCCATGCCTAAACTGCTTACCCGTGGGTGCAAAGGCGATAATTCAGCAAAGGCCGGGTAAATCTGGCCGGGGCGCAGATTACAGAATAAGTCGAAGGATTTTCTAAGCGGCAATAACGAGCCGCGTTCTGGCTGTTTATCCGGCGCCAAGCCGGTCCATTTCGGCCCACCGACAGAGCCAAACAAAATAGCGTCACTTTGCTTGCACAGTGCCAGCGTGGCGGGTGGCAGCGGCTCGCCAGTGGCATCGATGGCGGCACCACCAACTAAGGCCGGCGTTAGTGTTAAGCCAAACTGAAATTTATCGGCCACTACCTGCAGCACTTTTTCGGCCTCAGCCATCACTTCCGGCCCGATACCGTCACCGGCTAATACTGCCACTTTATAGTGCTTGTTGCTCTGTGTACTCATTACTATTCCCCTGCGGCAATTTTATTGGTGTTCTGACGGGCGTGTTTATGGGCATCGATGGTCTGGGCGCGCTGGATCATATTCAGCACATGCACATAGGCCAGCACCGAGCTGCGCACGATGTCGGTAGCCAAACCGGCACCATGAAAGCGGCGACCTTCATGCTCGGCAATAATATCGACCTGGCCCAGCGCATCTTCGCCGCTGCCTTTGGCTTGTAGGTTAAAATCGACCATCTTAATGTTCAGCTTGCTAATGCGGGCAATAGCGCTAAAGGCTGCTTCTACCGGGCCATTGCCAGTGGCCGCTTCGGTAAAAACCTTATCGCCGCAGCGCAAACCCACAGTAGCGCTGGCAACATGGCCGGTATGGGTAGACGAGCTTAAAAACTCCAGCGCGTAATAGTCGTTTTGCTCCTGCATGTTTTCAAAAAACACCAGCGCTTCTAAGTCGTAGTCAAACACCCGACCTTTTTGGTCGGCCAGGGCGACAAAGGCTTTGTACACCGCTTCTAAGTCATAATCGCTGCTGGTGTAGCCTAATTCTGCTAAGCGGTGCTGGATAACATGCCGGCCCGAGCGCGAGGTTAAATTCAGCTCGTTCTGGCGGATGCCGACCTGCTCCGGCGCCATAATTTCGTAAGTGTTTTGCGCTTTTAATACGCCATCCTGATGAATGCCGGAGCTATGGGCAAAGGCATTTTCGCCGACGATGGCTTTGTTCGGCTGAATAGGCATATTACAAATCTGGCTAACCAGGTGGCTGCTGCGATAAATCTCGGTGGTTTTAATATCGGTGTACAAGGGCGCTAACACGTCTTTGCGGGTATTGATAATCATCGCCACTTCTTCCAGGGAGCAGTTACCGGCGCGCTCGCCAATACCGTTTACCGTACATTCAATCTGGCGCGCACCGGCCTGAATGGCGCTAATGCTGTTAGCTACCGCTAAGCCCAAATCGTTATGGCAGTGCACACTTAAGCGGGCTTTATCAATATTCGGCACCTTATTGCGCAAGGTGCTGATAATAGCGGCGAACTCATTCGGAATGGTGTAACCGACGGTATCGGGAATGTTAATGGTGGTAGCACCGGCAGCGATGGCGCGTTCGACGATCCAGCATAAGTCATCAATCGGTGTGCGGCCAGCATCTTCACAGGAAAACTCAATATCATCGGTATAACGGCTGGCCAGTTTAATCGCCGCCACTGCTTGCTCGCTGGCCTGGGCTAAGGTTTTGCGCAATTTGTACTGTAAATGCAGCGGTGAGGTAGCAATAAAGGTATGAATACGGCGGCGCTCGGCGTCTTTTAACGCCTCGCCGCAGGCTTCAATATCGGCCGCTACCGCACGGGCCAGGCCGCAAATAATCGGGCCTTTTACTTCGCGCGCTATGCGCTGCACCGAGTCAAAATCGCCGGGGCTGGATACCGGAAAGCCCACTTCCATCACATCAACATTCAGCCGGGCGATGGCATGCGCCAACTGAATTTTTTGCTTCTGGCTTAAGCTGGCGCGCAATGCCTGCTCGCCGTCACGTAAGGTGGTGTCAAAGATCCAGATTTTGTTATCGCCGCTCATTTTGTCTGTCCTGTTCCGTTATTCGGTGTCGGTGGCAACTTTTGGCGGGGCGTAAAATGCAAAAAACCCCGGCCAGTGGCACGGGGTTTTGCAATATTGGTTTCGTTACATTTTTACCAATAAGCGACACCCCGCGCGCCGGTGAGGAGCACGAGGAGGCTAATGGTAGAAACGCGACGATTAAAATTCATTGATTGCTCTGTTAGTCACTTTGGTTAGCAAAACGCCAATAGTAATAGCATGGTTATTTTTTAACTGCAACAGTATAGATGGCTAAATGGCAAAAAACTTTGAACTGCTGTAGCGACATAGCGCGAACCTGATAGTGCTAAGCTCACCGTTGCAGGCCAGGATGGCCGAATCGAGCCCCCAGGGATGGGTTCACGGCGTGTGAGCGTGTACTGTCAGGTTTAAAGCGGCTATGCGCTGACAACTGAGCTAAAAATGCGCTTTGACCAGCAAGTTCACATTCGACTCATGGGTGCGAAACTGCGGACTGTCGGCAATACCGTATTTATTACGCCAGTACACATATTCCACCCCAACATAGAGTTTATTGTTCAGCTTAAGCAGCGGGTGCAGCGCCCATTTTAGCTGCGAGGTCATATTCATACTGGCACTTTGATCGACAGTTGCACTGCTCCAATCTAAAAAGCCATCAAACAAAAACTGCTGCTCACCCAGTGCAAACGGCACAGCCCAGGTGGTGGTAAGTTGCCAGTTGTCGGCCACACCATCGTTATTCCGCCGGTAAAAGTTTAAATTCAGGTAGTTAAAACCCGGTACGGTTAAATCGGTTGCTACACCATATAAGAAATTGGTTTGTAAGGACGACATCTCTACCGTACTGGTAAATAACACATCTTTTATCAGGCCAAACTGCAATGGCTGATCACTGAGTTTGCTAAAGCTGATTCTGGGTGACCACTCAGCGTAGTTGTCCCGGCGACCGTTATCCGCACGCAAATGATCGAGAAAGAAGAAGCTGTCGCCCCAACTGGTGCCGGCGACATGCTCAAAAGTCAGTACCTGTTTATCCGGGCCGTCGACCCGGTAGTTACTGCCGTTTAGGTAGGTTACGCTAACATCCTGCCACAGTATTTCTGCCTGCAGCGGCAGTGTGGCTAACGCCAAAGTGGCCGATAAATAATATCTTTTCATCACTTACACCTTAAATTGAGTAACCAGCGCTCGCAGTTGCTCGGCACGTTTTTGTAATAAGCTGATGGCTGCAAGTTGTTGTTGCGCATTCTGGTGAATACTGGCGGCGCTGTCGGAGATTAAATGGGCCGACTGGTTAATATGCTCTACCACTGTGCCCTGCTCTTCAGTAGCCGCCGCCACCTGATGGTTACCGGCACTGATTGCCTCAAATTTCTGTTTAATGCTTAACAGGGCCGCCGCCGATTGCTCGGTGTGGTCGGCTACTTGCTGGCTGCTGGCCGTGCCCTGCTGAATAGCGGCGGTGGACTGCTGCGCGGTTTGCTGCAGCTGGCTTATCTGGTCACGTATTTCCAGTGTCGACTCCTGCGTGCGGCGGGCTAAATTACGCACCTCATCGGCCACCACGGCAAAGCCGCGTCCCTGCTCGCCGGCGCGCGCAGCTTCAATGGCAGCGTTTAACGCCAGCAAGTTAGTTTGCTCAGAAATGGCATTTATCACTTCGACCACCGAATTAATTTGCGAAGCCTGGTTGGCAAAATCAACGATGGTTTTTTCAATATCGCCCATTACGCTGTTAAGTTGCTGCATGGTGCGCGAGGTTAGCGCCATATTGTCATTGGTACTGTGAGTGTCATGCACTGCGGCTTCGGTATCTTGCGCGGTGCGATGCGCAATACCTGACACCTCAGAGATGGTCTGGCCCATTTCGGTAATAGCAGTCGCCACCTGATCGGTCTGCGCCCGCTGCAGCTCGGTAGAATTAAAGGTATCGTTAGCCAGTTGCGCCAGCTGCTCAATGCCGGTTTTAATGGCGGATTCGGTATGCTGAATTTCAGCTACCAGCTCGCGAATTTTACCGATAATGGCGTTAAAGCCCTTGGCCAGATGGCCCAACTCGTTATCATGGCTGTCATCCAGCCGTTTGGTTAAATCGCCACCGTCACCCGACATTTGCAGCAGATTTTCACCGACCTGATAAATCGAATTGCTCAGTGACTTGGCAAAAATTATCGTCAGCACAATACACAGCGCCGTTAGCACCAGGCTGGCAATGACCGAGAAGGAGATAACGCTGTTAATGGCGCTACTGATCTCCTGCGCCGGCAATACCGCCACCAGTTTCAGGCCGGTGTCGCGAATATCCTGCAGGCCAATATACACCGTTTCGCCATTTAACTCGCCCTGGCTTAGGCTAAAGCCAGTGCTGTGCTGCTTTAGCAGTGCCGCTATGCTTTGGTACTGCGCTTGCTGGTTAATATTCTGCCGCACCAGGTTCAGCTCGCGGTGCACAGCAATCATGCCGCTTGGGTCGACCAGAAATAAAAAGCCGTTTTGGCCCAGCTTATACTCCGACACCAGGCTGGCTATGGCTGATACATCGTAGCCCAGCCCTGCCACGGCAGCACGCTTACCGGCAATAGTAGCCGCTACATTAACAAACAAGGTTAACTTGCCGCTGCGCTCGTCGGCATCCAGCGCCAGTTCGCGCTTGGCGTTGCTGTTTAAAAAGTTAAAGAACCAGCTGTCGCGTGGTTCGCTGGCTGAGATGGTTTTAAATACGCCAGCTTCGGTGTAGTAGGTTTTGCTGTAATCCGACACCCAAAACAAGGTGGCCGCGCCGGCATCTTGTTGCAGTTGCTTAAAGTAGGCCATTACCTGCGGATGGTTAGCCGCCGTGGTTTCGCCTTGCTGCATCCAGTTATGCAGCAAACTGTTCGCGGCCAGGTTTTCCGACAGAGTAATAGGGTGCATCAGTTGCGAGCGCACCTGCTCGGCAATACGGCCTACACTGTTGGGTAAATATTCCCGTTCGGTCTGGCCGTAGTACAGGCCGGAGAACTGGTTAATGTTAATCAGGGTGGATACTACAGTCAGCAGGGTTAGTGCCAGGGTAACAAAGGCAATAAATACCGTGCGTAGTTTTAGTTTCTGCATGGCGGCTCCGTCGCGTTTACTGCGGTGATATTTCAACTAAGGCTAGATTAAGCCTAGCAGCAAGATCAAATAAGGTGTTGAAATATAAGTAACTAAAACGGGTATTTATCGTTAACTGCAGCACGCCACGCGAAAATTGCTTGCATAATGGCGGCAGGTTACATAAGATGCGCGCCGTCTCACCAAGTGCAATCGCACGAACGACTCTGCCCGGGTGGTGAAATCGGTAGACACAAGGGATTTAAAATCCCTCGGGGGAAACCCCGTGCCGGTTCAAGTCCGGCCCCGGGCACCATTTATCTGCTGTTATACCAACTGCCTCTCGTCGTTATAACCATCAAACAAGCAGCATCAGTTCAAACAACAGCTTTTGCAAGTTCTGCCGGCTATCCATGAGTAACAATAATTCGATACGCTTCTTTGCTTCATCTACCCGGTAAAACACCAGGTTGTGCTGGTCAACCTGCCACTGGCGGTAGTCGGCGACACCCAGTGCCAGCAAACGCTCACTGATTGCTGCCAAGGTAGGGTGGATGGTGAGATCTTGTTTAATACGTTGCTTAATGTTGGCCAAGGTATTCTGCGCTAAAACACTGGAATACTTTTCGGTTAGAAATGCCTTGAGGCGCTGCTGTGATAATTTAAACAGCGGTGAAGCGACAATAGTGTAAGCGCTACTCAAACGCTTGATCCAGACTTAGCTCAGCCCCTTGCAATGACTTTTCTGACAACTTCAGCATTTTAAGCAGCGCCAGCGTATCTTGCTGAAACTGATAATCCTGATAAGACTGCACCACAAAAGCCGGTTTACCATTTTTGGTTATTAATAGCTCTTCACTCAGCTCCAAGGTGTTGGCATGCTCTTTTAAGTAGGTAATCGTTTCGGTTTGCATAACCGCCTTTAAAAAGATTTTATTCAGACTGATTTAGCCTAGCAGATAATGTCTGGTGGCGCTAATCTGGCCAGGCTGCCACTGGCAAGAAGCGTTTAGGGTCAGAACCATAAAAATGCTGCTTAGGCATCGGTGTCAACCCTAAAAGAGTACCCCAAAGACGTTAGCTTATCGGCACGCTCTTTTAGCGCTTTTGCTTCACACTCAACCAACTCGGCCTGGCCCAGGTTGCTTTCCGATGCCACGCTGATATTCACAATATTACGGCTAATTTCTTGCGACACCGCGCTTTGCTCTTCTGCAGCGGTAGAAATTTGCGCGGCCAAATCAGAAATATCGCTAATAGCGTCGTACACTTTTTTAACTAACGCCTGAGTTGCCTTGGTTTCATCTGCACAATTTTGCGCCAATACCTTGCCTTGGTTCATTTTATCGGCCCAGCCGAGCAAAGTAGCCTGAATGCCGGCTATCGATGCTTGTATTTGCTGAGTGGCATGGTGGGTGCGGGTTGACAGCGCCCGAACTTCCTCTGCCACAACTGAGAAACCGCGACCATGCTCACCGGCTCTGGCCGCCTCAATAGCCGCATTTAATGCCAACAAATTGGTTTGATCGGCAATCCCCTGAATTTCCTGCATTACACTGCTGATTTTCTCAGCTTCTGCTGCCAGCGCACCTGCCGCATCGGCTGATTTCGCCACTTCACGTGCCAGAGCTTCAACTTCATTCATGGTGTGATCCATGGCACTGGCCGATTTCGCACAGTCACTATGAGCTTCTTCAACCTTCTGGCTGGTGCTGGTGGTATTACGGGCCACTTCTTCAATGGTTTGTACCATTTCCTCTACCGCGGTAGATACCTGATGAAGCTCTGAGGCCTCTTGCTCCACGCCTGCTTTTGCCTTGTTGGAAGCGGCAAGCAAGGCCTCAGCCCCGCCCTCTAAAATCTTGGTACTGTCGGCAATTCTGCCAATAATGGTGACAACGCGCCCCTCATGCAGCTTTAGATGGAAATCAGCAATACCCGCAGTGTGATTACCGGAAAAAACATGCCTGGAAACGCTGTCATACTGGTTTTGTAATTTGCTTAAAAAACCGGGTGTGCCAAATAGCTGCTCAGCAAACACGGCAAAAGGTAACACTAACAATAAGGCGTTAAACCAATACCATTGAGTGCCAGCAAATAAAATGGCTAACGCCAGCACAACAAAAAGCGGCTTATTAAATTTATTGAACAGCTGCGTTACAGCATTAAGCGACTTGCCCGCATTGATGCGCTGGTACAGTTGTTCCGCCCGCTGCCGGTAGATGGGCTTAAGCTTACGCCGCACAGACTGATAACCTACCTTGTTGCCGTTTTCGTATATGGGGGTAACAAAGGCATCTACCCAGTAATAACGGCCATCTTTACAGCGGTTTTTTACTGCGCCGCGCCAGGCATGTCCGGCTTGCAAATGCTGCCACATGTCGGCAAAAGCCGCTTTGGGCATATCAGGGTGGCGCACAATATTATGGTTTTTGCCCACCAGCTCGTCGGCAGTAAAGCCCGCCACCTTGCAAAAAATGGGGTTGGCGTAGGTGACAACGCCGCGCATATCAGTTGTGGAAACCAGTTCATCGGTTTCAGCAAATACCACTTCTTCATCAATTAACTGACTGTTGCGTCGGCTCATGTTCTACCTGTCCTTCCATTGTGTCTCAAAGTTTGCGCGGCTCTGCTTGTCTAACCCCTAATACCGTAGCGAGTGCATAGGGTGGGTGGTTTAACGGCACAGTTTACGCTGATTGCCGATAAGGTTCACCAGACTAAAGTCCATGTGCATAATTTATGGGTCAAAATAGGTAACTTGTCAAAATACTTAACATTGTCATAGGTTTATTTAACCTTAAAGTGATGCGCCATTTCTGGCTTGGTAGTATGCTCAAAGCCTTAGCTTATTGAGTATCAACGTCAGTTTAGTCATGCTGACACGACATATCATTATTTACTGCATGTTGCTTTGCTTGGCTGATTTGCTGCTGGCTATCTAATAAATTCGGATCTTGCGGCTTTAAGAGCAACGCTTTTTCAATCAGTGCGGTTGCTTTGTCATGACAAGCCAGGTTACTTAACAACAACGCGTAGTTATTAAGGTAACTCACCTGTTGCATTGCCAACGCCAGGCCTTGCTTAAACCAGTTGGCGGCCTGTTTCGGCTGCGCCGAAAAATAATGGTTACCGAGCAAAAAATACGGCAGCCAGTACTCTGGCCACTGTTTTGTCGCCGTCTTAAGGGCAACCACCCCCGCCAGGGCTTGATTGGTGCTGAGTAAGTCCTGACTGGCTTTGGTATAGAGGAATGGCTCTAGCAAGGCACTGCTTTTTTCAGGCGGAAGCATGGCCAGCAGCCAATTGCTACCGCGCTGCCAGGTACGTTCAAAGGTAGCAAAATTAAGCCGGTGATTGGGTGTAACGCCGCTATGCAGTATGACTTTTTCCTTATCCAGATCGTAGCCAATCACCACCGCATAATGCCATTGCGGCAACCAGGCAATGCTGTTGTTTTGTAGCACTATCAGCGGAATATCTTCAGCCACCAGGCTGAGCAGCTGCGCCATAGTAGCGTGCGGCTGAACATAAGCCAGCATGCCCAATTGCCGGGTGGCGGCGGCCATTTCAATTTGTAAAGTGCCCTGACGGCCAGGTATAAAGGTGTGTGGTGCTATGGCTTCGGGGCTGGTGTTAAAGCCATAAAAACCAGCCACTTCTGCCAGGGTTGTCGGGCCGCAAAAGTAGTCCTGTTGCGGATAAAACGGCACCTGCGCAATAAGATGCTGACGGGCGATATCGGGCGGGCTGCTCTGTAACTGCCGGGTTTGTGGCGGCGTTTGGCAAGCCGTTAACAGCACCAGCAAAAAGAGCAAACCAGCCCGCAGGCTGGCCTGCTGCAGTAAAGCTAACACCTATTAAGAGTTAATCGGGCGGATAAACGGATACACATCAGTAATGCCCAGCACATCCAGTACCGCTATTACCACCAACACGGTAACAATAGTGCCAACAATACCGCCGGCTGGCATCTCGTTCAGTTGGTTATTCAATGCGTCAAGCTCAGCGGTAGTCATAGCGGCAATACGCTGTTTGGCATCATCGGCATTAACGCCCAATTCAATAAGCTTTTGCTGCACTTCAGCATTGTCCACCAAGGCCAGCACTTGCTGCTGGCTATACTGGTGTTGCTGCTGGGCTACCACATCCTCAGAGCCATACAGGCCTGCTGATACCTGGCAGCAGGTAAATATCAGTGCTGCACAGGTACTAACAACAACGGAAGTTTTTTTCATGTAGTGCTACCTCAGGTTGGCATTTCGGCGATATAACGCTCTAAAGCCTAGTTGAAACAACAACCTATTGCAACATACCAGCAAACTTGGCCAATACTACAGGCTATACACAGGTCATCGCCATGTACGGTATGTCACTTACAACGCTAAGGTAAGAATTTGCCGGGCTTTGGCTAAATCGATATCGCTATGTTCACCCAGTGCTGTCATGCCATTACGCTCCAGGTTGGCAACCAGCTTATCAATGTCAGCAGCCGTCAGGTTGTAGTCCGACAAGCGGGTTTTTACGCCCATATGCTCGAAAAAGTCCTGCGTGGCTTTAATGGTTTTATCAATCAGCTCATCTTCACTGCCACTATTGATGTCGAACACACGACGGCCAAACTGCAGCAGTTTCTGCCGCTTTTGCTCGCGCTGTACATACATTAAGGTGGGTAACACTATCGCCAGCGTTTGCGCATGGTCTAAGCCAAACAAGGCGGTAAGTTCATGGCCAATCATATGCGTGGCCCAGTCTTGCGGTACGCCTTTACCAATTAAGCCGTTAAGCGCCATCGTCGCCGACCACATGACATTAGCGCGTACGTCATAATCTTCTGGTGTTGTCAGTGCTTTTGGCCCTTCGCTAATCAGGGTTTGTAAAATACCTTCAGCAAAGCGATCTTGCAGCGGCGCATTTACCGGGTAAGTCAGATACTGCTCGATAACATGCACAAAGGCATCTACCACGCCGTTACCCACTTGCTTCGCTGGCAACGAATAGGTGTATACCGGATCGAGCACCGCAAATACCGGCTGCACCAGCTCTGAAGCAAAAGCACGCTTTTGTGCCGTGGCTTTGTTGGTGACCACCGAATTGCCGTTACTCTCCGAGCCGGTGGCAGGCAAGGTTAACACCGCGCCAATTGGCAGCGCCGAGCTAAAGGCCGCGCCTTTGGCCAGAATATCCCACGGCTCGCCGTCAAAGTGTGCGGCAGCGGCAACAAACTTAGCACCATCAATAACACTGCCGCCACCGACCGCCAGAATAAAATTAAGCTGTTTGCTACGCACCAGCTCAACTGCCTGCATCAGGGTTTCCAGCGTTGGGTTGGGCTCTACGCCGGCAAATTCCTCAAACTGCACACCGTCAAGCAGGTTAAGCACATCTGTGTAAACGCCGTTGCGCTTGATAGAGCCGCCGCCATATAAAAACAGCACTTTGGCATCTTGCGGTAAGCGGCTTTTCGCCTCTTTAATTTGGCCTTTACCAAATAAAATTTCGGTTTGGTTTTTAAAGTTAAAATTTAGCATAGGTACTCCTGCTGTGTTGCTTACTGTGCGGCTTGCTCAAGGTGTTTTAGCATGGCTGCGGCCAGGGCTTTATCTGAGAATGGGTTTTGTCCGGTGATCAATTCACGGTCAACCACTACGTTCGGTGTCCAGGCTTCGCTGTACTGCATGTTGCCACCGGCTTGCTGCATCGCCTTGCCCGGGTAATACTGCAACTTGTCGCCATTTAAAGAGGCTTCAAATACCGTCTCTTCTGCATCAGAGAAAATCGTCATCTTGTAACCAGCATAAAGCCAATTCTCAGTAGTTGCCGGTTGTTGCTGCACCAGCGCTTGCTGAAAGGCTTGCGGGTTTTGCTGCGCCGATAACAACGCTATCGGGCCATGACAAATGGCGGCTGTGGGTTTTGCTGCGGCATTAAAATGCGCCAAAATTGTGCCTACTTCAGGGTTATTGGCCAGGTCAATCAGCGGCGCATGGCCGCCCGGAATAAACACGCCCTCGTACTGCGCTAAGCCATCGGCGATCACCTCCTGTAGGGATAGGGTGTCATCAATGCCCGGAATTGAAGCAATAACCTGCTGAATGCGCTGCATTTCGGCCTCACTGCCACCAAAATACTGCACCGTAACCGACTTTTCATCGACGACCGGTGCATTACCTTTTGGTGTGGCTAATACCAGCTCGTAGCCAGCCTGTATAAAAGCATCGGCCGGTACGCCAAACTCATTCAGGTAATAGCCGGTGCTCAGCGTTTTACCATCCTGCAACGCCATCTGACTTTCGCTGGATAACAACACCAAAATTTGACCCTTGCTGTCTTGCGCCAACGCGGCCTGCGTCAGGGTGCCGGTTAGCACTATCGCGAAAAGAGTTTGTTTAAACATCATTAGCCTCACTTGTGTTGGTGTGTGCCCTTTCGGGCAAGGTGTGGCACTAAGTGTAGAAGAATTAGCTTGCGGGCAGAATTCAGCGCTTTTATGATCAGCCATCATTTATCTGATGGCTAATGCGATGTCTTACTTTGTGCAATTACGCACCTTTGTCGAGGTTTACCGCTGCGGCACCATTACCCGGGCGGCGGCGAATCTGGGTTTGTCACAACCGGCCGCAACCGCGCATATTCAAAGTATTGAGTCGCTGGTGGGTTTTGCTTTATTTGAACGTAAAGCCCGCGGCGTAGAGCCCACAGCGGCGGCACACGATTTGGCGCTACAGGTATCGGCGCACTTAGACGCGGTCGAGCAAAAGCTGGCGTCGGTGCGCAATCGCAATAATGCCGTCTACGGCACATTGAATATCGCCGGCCCGGCCGAGTATATCAGTCAAATCGCCGGTGCACAGTTTGCTAACCTGTTGCAAGCGGGTGAAATTAACCTGGTGGTGCATTTAGGTAACAAAGAGCGCATTTATCAGCTGCTGGCCGATGGTACCGCGGAACTGGCGATCACGGCCTCGGCGCCGGATCCGGCGCTGTATGATTATCAGATTATTGATAGCGAACGGCTAATGCTGGTGGCCAACCGCTTTACGGGGTCACATTTGCTGCAGCAAAACGTGGATGCTGAGCGACTGAGGTTGTATCCGGTGATCAGTTACGACCCGACACTGCCGTTAATCCGGCATTATTTTAATGCTGTATTTAATGCGCCCTGTCAGTCGCCAATAGCGGCCATTTGCCCGGATATCCGCGCTATTGCCGGCATTGTTAAAGCAGGCGTTGGTTACAGCGTACTGCCGGATTATCTGTGCCGCGACGCAGTCAAACAGGGCCAGCTGGTATACCTTGGCGAGCCGGGGCCGGAAAATTTTATTTATCTGGTATGGCGCAAAGGGGCGCTAAAGCACCCCAGAGTCAGCTACGCCAAAGATATCCTGCTGGCGTTTGCCAATATTAATAAATATGCCTCTGCTAACTAAGATAGACTCATCAGCAAACCTTTACGCTTGCCGCTAATCAGGCCACCGATGCCTGCTGCAAGCTTTGGCGGGCGGCCTGCGTTAGCGATACCATGGCCGGGCGAATGCTGTTTGCGGTTAAACAAGCACTGTCAAAACAGATAAAGAAAGTTTTACCGCGATAGCGCACATGAAAGCCCTCTGCCAGCACGTTTAACATCTTTACTTCGCCGGCATTAGCGGACTGCTGATGTTGCAGGTTAAGCATTAACGCCAGCGCATCGGCGTGATCATCATGCATATGGGTAATCATGCCGCCCGCCTGGGCCTGCCAGGCCGGTGTCGGGTACTGCCAGTCTTCGGCTTTAAACCAGTAAATTTCGCCAAAACCGCCGATATAGCGCACCCGGCTTGGTGTAATGCGGTAAAACTGAAAATCATGCGCCTGTTTGTAGGCTTCGGCCTGTGGATACAACTGAAAATAGGCCTGCGCCTCGTCGCAGGTTTTTCCCAACAGCTCTGCCTCACCCAGTACAGTGACGCGGGCATTGGCCTGGCTGTCATCCTGCGCGCCATCAAATACACATAAACTGACTTTGGCATCGGCCTGCATATTGCGGCTGTGCTGAGCAATATCAGATGCATACAGCACCAGGCTGCCCTGCTCTGTCATCCAGTACGGCGTTACCGAGCCAAACGGGTAACCTTTTAACGATAAACTTAAGGTAGACAACACGCCGCTATGTTGTTGGCGCAATAAGGCGCGGGCATTAAAAATATGTTGTTGTAGGTTATCACTTTGCATAAAAACTCCGCGTTAAAGCAGTTAGAAATGAAAATAACGTCTGCCGCTTTGCTCATCGTGCTGCAGCTGGCCTGCAACCTGATAACAGCGGCATAGGTTGGTTTGGGTAAAGCAATGTTCGGCATCACCGGCTGCCAGCAGCTGGCCTTGTTGCAGCAAAACAAACTGATCAGCGACACGGGCGGCCTGATTAACATCGTGCAGCACCACCAGCGCCGTGCCACCGGCGGCGACAAAGCGTTGCAGCGCCTGATAAAACTGGCGCTGCTGGTAAATATCCAGCGCGGCGGTGGGTTCATCCAGTAATAACATGGCATGGCCAACGCCCTCGGGCGATATCAGCTGCAACCAGGCACGGGCAAACTGCACCCGCTGCCACTCGCCACCCGATAGCCGGGTTATGGGCTTCTCCAGCAAAGGCTGCAGTGCCAAACGCTGAATAAGATCGCTGGCATACGCCAGACTTTGCGCCTGGCTTTCCAGCCAGGCATGGCGTGCCAGCAGCAGGTAATCGAGTACCATAAAATCAAACACCGGCCGCTGTTGTTGCAACATAAAGGCGCGCTGTGTCGCCAGCTGTTGCGACGACCACTGCGCCAGGGGTTGTTGTTTAAACAAAACCTCACCCGCTGTTGCCTGCAACTCACCGGCTAACAGGCTAAGCAAACTGCTTTTGCCGGCACCATTGGCCCCCAGCACTGCGGTTAAACTGCCCTGGCGGATAGTTAAAGTAAGTTGGTGCAGGCGCTGGCCAGCGCCACTGCCAACACTGACATCGGTTAACTTAAACATGGCGCGCTCCGCGACGATACTGCAGCAGTAAATAGAGGAAAAACGGCACGCCCAGCATGGAAGTAACCAGGCCAACCGGCAATTCCGCAGGAATAATCACGATACGCGCCAGGGTGTCCGCCGCGGTAACCAGGATGGCACCAGCCAGCGCACTGAGTGGCATAAGGCTGCGTAAGTCTGGCCCGCTCAGCAAACGGCAAATGTGCGGCGTTACCAGGCCAACAAAGCCGACAATACCGGTAAAGCACACACAAACAGCCGTGAGCAGTGCCACACAGAATAAACTCAGCCGTTTAATCTGTTGTACCTCAACCCCCAAATATTGCGCGTCCTGCTCACCGCCAAGCATCAGGGTCAGCGCAGTGCGATAACGCCACAACAGCAGCAGCGGTGCACTCACGCCAAACGCCACTAACAGCACCTGTGTCCAGTTACTGCCGGCATAGCTACCCATACTCCAGAAGGTAATAAGCCGCAGGGTGCCATCATCGGCAATAAAGGCCAGCAAACCCATAAGGGTGCCCACCAGCGCATTGATCGCCACCCCAGCCAAAATCAGCAATAAGGTGCTTAGCCCAAGCGTGGTGTGCGCCAGCCGAAATACCAACTGACTTATCAACAAGGCCCCGACAAAGGCCGCCAGCGAAATCAGCACCGGCTGCAATAATGCAGGTAAATGCTGGCCTAAATCGAACACCATCACCAGGGCGGCAAATAAGGCGGCACCGGACGAGACACCAATCAGACCCGGATCTGCCAGCGGGTTACGACAAATACCCTGCATTACCGCGCCACACACGGCCAGACCGGCACCGGTAATGGCCGTAAGCAAAACTCTGGGCAGGCGAATATCCCAGATCACCTGCTGCGCAAAGCTACCGGGCTCATTGTTAACGCCGCCGAGCAAGCTGACGACGACGTTTGATACATCAATTGCCATAGCGCCCTGTGTTAATGACAACAGCATTAATAGCAGCAATACCAACACCAGCACCAACAAGGTACGCCGCTGCTGGCGGGCCTTATGCACCAAGGTGGCTTGTAACTGAGCGCTTAGTGGTAACGCCGGTTCAGTGGCTGCGTGCGCTGCGCTCAGTGCGCCTGATGACAACTCACTCATCGGTTTTTGCCTGCGCCTGTGCCAGTTGCTGCAACTGGGCCACCGCCTGCGGCAGGCGCGGGCTTAGCCCCATGAAAATCAGTGGGTCGACAATACTGAGCTGACAGCCCTGTTGCTGCGCCCAAAAGCGTAATGCCGGCAACTGACACAGCTGCGCGGCGCTCTGGCCTGCCGCAGCGTGGGACGGCACCAGCAGGCGCTTGGGTGCGCCTGCCATCAGCGCTTCCACCGACACCGGCTGATAGCCCGACACTGTGCCAAAGGCATTGGTAATACCGGCGCTATCAAACAAGGCAGCGGGCATAGTGTTACTGCCCGCGGCCATTAAACCGCGCTCACCTACCGACACCAAAAACGCCATGGCTACAGGTGCTGCGGGCTTTACGTTTAACTGACTTAGTTGCTGGCGAATATCAGCAATTAAACTGGCCCCTTGCGGCTGCCGGTTAAAGCGCTGCGCCAGGGTGGTAATTAACTGATACAGGCTGTCCGTTTGGTAGCCATGCGGCACATTTACCACCTCTACGCCCATGGCCGCAATTTGCGCCAACACCTCTGCTGGCCCCATCTGGCCGTGGCCCACCAGCACAGTTGGCTGCTGTGCCAACACCCCTTCCGGGCTGAGCTGACGGTAATAGCCAATTTTCGGCAGGCGGGTAGCAGCCTCTGGATACAAGCTGGAGGTATCAACCGCCACCAGCTGATCACCCAGGCCCAGCGCAAACAACACCTCAGTAACGCTGCCACCGGCAGCAACAATACGTTCTGGCGCAGCTGCAGCCGGGCGCAGCAGACACAACAACACAACACTTAGACAGAGCAACTGGGTGCATCGATACATTTTCCCACTCCTTTATTGCAAATACGAATAATTATCATTAGGATCCAATCATCGCAAATAACCCAACCAGGTTCAAGAGGTAAACATGATCAAGCGTATTCCCTGGCTCTGCCTGACAGCGGTATCGTTAAGCAGCGCCTTGCTGCCTTGCACTTCAGCTGAAGAAGCCGTAGAGCACATCAGTGTCACCGCCAGTCGCAGCGAGCGTGATATCAATGAAATTGCGTCTTACGTTAGCTTTATCGACAGCGATACCATGCAGCAGCAGCTGATGACCGATGTCCGCGATCTGGTGCGCTACGAGCCAGGTGTCAGTGTGGAAGGCGGCGGCCGCTTTGGCCTGGCCGGTTTTAATATCCGCGGTATCAACGGTGACAGAGTGTTGATGCTACTCGACGGCGTGCCGCTGTCTGATGAGTTCAGCTTTGGCCCGGCGTTATCGGCACGGCGTGACTTTATCGATATCGATTTGCTGCAATCGGTAGAGATCATTCGGGGCCCGGCGTCAACGCTTTATGGCAGCGACGCCATTGGTGGCGTAGTCGCCTTTACCAGCAAGGCGCCGAAAGATATGGTCGCGCCCGGCGAGTCGTTAGCCGGCAAGGTGAAGCTGGGCTATACCAGCGCAGCCGATGAAGGCTGGCTCAGCGGCCAGCTTGCCGCAGTGCAGGGCAACTGGCAGTGGCTACTCAGTGCCACACGCCGGCAGGGTCATGAAACTGACAGCTATTTTAGCCAGGGCCCAGAAACCGGCAGTGAGCGTCTGATGGCCGAGCCACAGCGTCAGCGCAGCCAAAGCGGCCAGGCCAAGCTGATTTACAGCCCTTCAGCGGCGCAGCAGTTCACTTTTATCGCCGACCACTTACAAGGCGAGAGTAAAACCGACCTGCTGTCGCAAGTTGGCACACTAGTGCGCGGTGTCAGAATTGATGCCAGCCACGGCGATGATGAGCGCCAGCGCAGCCGGCTACAATTTAATTACCAGTATAACGGCGAACTGGCTGCCTTTGATAAGCTGCAAACCAGGCTTTACTGGCAGCAATCAGACACCGAGCAAGACAGCGTTGAGCAGCGTTTTGGTGCCGCAGGCCGGCAAGATCCGACACCGATTGCGATGCTACGCAACCGCCATAGCGAGTTTAGTCAGCGTGCGCGTGGCGCCAGCCTGCAATTCGACAAAGCCTTTGCCAATCATTACCTGATTTATGGCACAGAACTGCAGCTAACAGACAGCGATTCGCTGCGCGATGGGGCGACCCGCCGAGCCGACAACGGCGACCTGCTGCCCGAGGGCAGTGTATTTCCCACCCGCGACTTCCCGCGTTCATCCGCACGCGAGGTAGCCGTCTTTGTGCAGGATGAAATGCGTCTGCTGGACGGCAAACTGACCCTGTCACCCGGCCTGCGTTATGACAAATTTAACCTTTCGCCCAAAGCCGATGCGCTGTTTAGCAGCGCCAATCCGGGGGTAGAAACCCAGGCCTATTCTGACAGTGAAGTATCGGCCAAATTTGGCGCGCTGTACCGGCTTAGCGCGCAGTACACCTTATGGAGTCAGTTCGCCGAGGGGTTTCGCATCCCGCCGTTTGACGATATCAATGTCGGTTTTACCAATTTTGCCGGCGGTTACACCTCATTGCCCAATGCCAATTTAGCGCCTGAACGGGTAAAAAGCTGGGAGCTGGGCATTCGCGCCCGGCAGGATAGCCTGGATTGGGAGTTCAGCCTTTACCACAACCGTTACGACAACTTTATTGAGTCATTGGCGGTAAAAGGCTTTAACCCGGCTACCGGCTTGCTGGAGTTTCAGGCCCGCAACCTGGATAAAGTCACCATCCGCGGTGCAGATGCCCGTATTAACTGGTATCCAATGCAGCAGCATGCCAGCTTGAGCAGTCTGCGTGTCACTGCCGCGTTAAGCTGGCTGGATAGCAAAGACAGCAGCACCGGCCAGGCACTAGACTCAGTCATGCCGCCACAAGCTGTAGTGGGAATAGGTTATGGTTTACCGGATGATAACTGGTCGCTGGAGCTGGTGAGCACGGCCGTAAAACGCGCCACCGTGGCGCAGCCAGCCGACACTGATGCCGCTCAGCCGTTCGCAGCACCTGGCTATGTAAGCCTGGATCTGCTGGGCCACCTGAACCTGGCGGCAGATTGGCGACTGAACTGGGGTGTATTTAACCTGACCGACCGCAAAATATGGTCGGCATCTGAAGTGCGCGGCCGCACAACAGCGGAAAACCTAGGCCAGTTCACCCAGCCGGGGCGTAATATTACCGCCAGTGTCAGTTATCGCTTTTAACGCTGCGTAAAACTAAGTGCAGGCAGCAATTTACTGCGGCCTGCCGGATATCTAACAACTCAAACGCTAACCCTAGCGCACCAAATGCCACTGGGTCTGACGGCCTGCCAGGTAAATCACCTGCTTGCCGTCAAAATAGGCGCTTTGCTCCAGCTTTATCTGTACCAGCTGCTTTTGCCACTCCGGCACCGCCTGTTTGATATTACCTTCAATGGCATAAGCCGTATTGGCGTAAAGCGGCCAATCGCCTTGTACCGGCGTCGGCCCCTGATTATCCCACATGCCTATGGTTGGCCCCGGCGCATGGCCAACAAAGCCCAGTGCATGGGTGTAAGTGCTGTGGTTAATTTTGGCTTTAGCCGCCGCTTTATGCGTAGCAGCCAATATTTCATTACCTGTGCGACCGGTTTTAAATTCGCCGGTGAGCAAATCTTGCCAGCGGTTGCCAGTCGCCAGGGCCGCTTTTAAACCAGCCGGGGCGTCGGTTTCGCCGTTTTTAAGCACATAGGCCATTTCCTGGGTATCGGTGCACAGCTTCAGGTAACAAATACCGACATCAGTGTGCAGTACATCACCACGTTGAATAATGCCGCTAGTACCACAAAACGGGTTATCGGCCTCGCAGACAACACCCGGCCGTTGCAGGTTAACGTACGGCATAAACCACACCGGTAAATCCAGCTGCTCAAAGCGCTCGCGGATGTACCAGGCTACATCGTCAGTGGTGGTAACGCCTGGGGTAATCACTTTATTGCTAAAGGCTTCGGCAATAACGCTTCTAGCCAAACTGACCACTTGCGGGTAAAGCTCCAACTCCGCTGCTGTGCGCTGTTCCAGCCAGCGCACCACCAACTTTTCGGCCGGTACCAGCCGGCTATGGTATTCCGCCGGCAGCACTTTTAGCAGTTGCTGATGCAGGCCTGATGTCAGGCCATCCGCTACCGGCCAATCGGTTGATACGTTAATACCTATTTGCTTCGGGCTGCGCTTAACAATTTCTGCCGCCAACGCCTGCCATTGCTCGGTTAAATTACCACCGGCCCAGGCGGAATCATAAGGTGCGCCCAGCGGGTAACGGTTAACAGATAGCTTTTCAAGGCTGCCATCGGCTTTGCGGCTAAACAGCAGCATGGTAGTGCGCCTTGCGGCAAAGGTCGGCTGCGGCACTAAGGTGAAATACACCGGATCTTCGGCATATTCCCGGTTAATCACCAGCCACATATCCAAACCAGATTCAGCCATCAGCTGCGGCAATAAGTTTTGCAACCGCTCGGTTAACATACGGTTTTCCGGTGCGATACGCGCGCGCGGCGACAATACCTGGAAGTCGTCAGCGGTTACCAAGGTACGCCCCTGAGTAAAAGTTTCGGGTTTTGCCGCTAACGGGCTGGTTAAGGTAGCGGCAAGCGCCAGTGCAGTTAATACAAATTTCATAGTTTCTCCCTGTTGTTATGGTGTTGTTGTAAGCCAGTTTTTTGCCCGCCGCAACCGTTAAGCGCCGTGGCCAGCCAGTTTTACCGACGAAAAGCGCAAAAACTGCGGTACACTTATAACCAATTGAGTAAAGGAGCCGTTATGCCACGTTATTCTGCTGAATTTATTAAAGAGATGCCTAAATCTGATCTGCACCTGCATCTGGATGGCAGCTTGCGGCTGGACAGTTTAATTGAAATGGCCAAGCGCACCGGCACTAAACTGCCATCGGATACGGTAGAAGGCCTTAAACAACGGGTATTTAAAGAAAAGTACAACAACTTAGGTGAGTACCTGCACTGCTTTCAGTACACCTGCGCTGTACTGCGTGATATGGAAAACCTGGAGCGCGCGGCCTATGAGCTGGCGATTGATAACCAGCTGGAGGGCGTTAACTACATTGAAGTACGCTTTGCGCCGCAGCTGTTGATAGATTTACCCAACAGCATCGATTTTGACCGCGTCATGCATGCGGTAAACAATGGTTTAAAGCGAGCCATGAGCGAATACAACCGCTCTGAGCCAGTATTAAGTGGGCAAAAGCCACCCTTTGCTTATGGCATTATTAACTGCGCCATGCGGATGTTTGGCGATAAAGGTTTCTCGCCCTATTACACCAACCTGTTTCAGCTGATGCGTGACTTTGCCCCGATGGATGTCATTAAGCTGGCGGCGATGGAGCTGGTACGCGCCAGTGTGCGACTGCGCGATGAAGAGGGTATACCAATTGTCGGGCTGGATCTGGCCGGGCAGGAAAGCGGTTACCCGGCCAGCAAATTTAAAGAAGTGTACGAGTATGCCCACCAGCACTTTTTATTAAAAACCCTGCACGCCGGTGAGGCCTATGGTGCAGAAAGCGTTTTTGAAGCCATTACCGAATGCTATGCCGACCGCATTGGCCACGGTTACTCAATGTTTATTCCAGAGATGATTGTCGATGCGGACATTAGCGATAAAGCCGCCTATATCCGTAACCTGGCGTCTTATATCGCCGATAAACGCATAGCAATTGAAGTGTGTTTAACCAGCAACCTGCAAACCAATCCGGCCATTAGCGACATCAAGCAACACAAATTTAAAGACATGTTGGATAACCGCATGGCGACAGTGATTTGTACCGACAACCGCCTGGTGTCTAACACCACTGTCAGCCGCGAGTATCAACTGGCACTGGATAACTTTGATATTCCGTTAAAACGCTTAAAAGACATGGTGGCTTATGGCTTTAAAAAGAGCTTTTTCCCCGGCAGCTATGTGGAAAAACGTGAATACGCCAAGCAATGTCTGGAGTACTTTGACCGCGTGGCGCAGCGCTACGGATTTATCTAAAAAAATCAATGGCATAAATAAGTGTCGCAAAAAGCATACAGCCTAAGCCTTTGATTTATAAAGCCACTTAGATTATGCGCAATTAACTGTCGCCATTTAGCAACAGTTAATTGCTCCTCCAGCCAGCACCCCCTACAGAAAACACCGTAAATCATTGTTTTTAAATGAATAAAAATAAAATCGCAACCTTGGCACGCTGTTTGTATTAGTTATGGCACGCGACGTTACAGGAGAATGTCGCAAGCGCAAGCAACAGCACATTGCCTTTGCCACATTCTCCTTCAAACCGTGTTAACGCAGCCAACGACGTAACGGCTGCACCTAACGGAGGTGGTTATGGATTTATTCTTATTAGGTACCGTACTGTTTTTACTGGCCAATGTTGCCGTAGTCATTACGATGCTGCGCCGGGTAAACCTGCACAACGACAGCGTGCTGGCGTGGGAGCAGGCACAACTGGCCACAGCACAGCCTGAACTGGTACAACCGCAGCCACAGGCGGTTTACACCCCTACTTATCTGGCGAAGGCGGCTTAAGCCGCTACGCCCCAATCCCATGAGTTCAGCCTCAGTGCTGAATTTTTGTCAGGCCAGCACCCCACTGGCCTTTTTTTATACCGCCAATGGCTTTTTTTTTTGCCGCTAAAATAGGGTATGCTTACAGGCCTTAGCATTAAGACATCAAACTATGCGCTTTTCATTGCAAACGGCGTCACTACGCCAACTGGTATTGCTGAGCTTTTTTCTCGCCCTTATTCCGGTTGCCGTACTGCTATGGCAAAGCCATACCGCCTTAAGCGGTGTGAGCCAAAATGCAGTGGCCGAAGCCGAAACCTCGGTGGCCAGTGTGCGACGGGCAGAAAACATGCAAAACCTGGTGGTGGATATTGAACGTGCCGTGCGCCAGCATGCCGTGGTGAAAACCGATGCGCTGGCGCGGGTAGCCCGCACCCACCTCGACAGCTACGGCAATCTGCTTAGCGAGGTATGCGACAATGTCGGTCAGCCACAGCTTTGCCAGCAACAACAGTATCAACTGGCGTTGCTACTGGATAATTTCAGTGCGCTTAACAGCAGCGAGCTGGAGCCGGTTATTCAGCAATTCCGCCTGCAACAACAACAACTAACGCAACAAATTTGGTTATTGCTGGAGCAAAACCTGCAGCAACAACAACGCTTTGTGGTAGAAAGCCAGCAGCAACTGGCCTGGCAAACCGTGGCTCTGGTACTGCTGACGCTGCTACTGGTACTGTGGGCCTCAGGTCGCATAACCGCACCGGTACGTAAACTGGACAAGATGATCCGGGCTATAGGGCAGCAGCATCAGTTTCCGGATGAAAAACTGACCGGCCCGCGCGAGCTAACTGAGCTGGGCGAGCAATTACGCTGGCTCAGCTCTCGCTTACAACAACTGGAAGCACTGCGGCTGATTTTGCTGCGCCATGCCTCGCACGAACTAAAAACGCCGCTATCCAGTATTCGCGAGGGCTGTTCGCTACTAAGCGAACAACTGGTTGGCCCGCTTAACGCCCAACAGCTAGAGGTAGTGGGCCTGCTAAACGGCAGTGCCGACAGGCTAAGTGTGTTAACCGAGCAATTATTAGATTACAACCGACTGCTGCAACAGGCCAAGCCAGAGCCAGACTGGCACTCGCCACAGCAACTGTTTACCGATTGCTTTAACGACCATGCGCTGTCGCTACAGCAACGCGGCCAGAGTATTGAACTTAGCTGCAGCTTAAGCGCCATATACACCGACGCTACCCTGTTTCGCCGCATTCTGGATAACCTGATTAATAACGCCCAGGCGTACGGCAGCCAGGGCAGTCCGGTATGGGTGAAGCTGTATCAACAGGAGCATCAGCTGGTGTTAGACGTCGCCAATAATGGCAACCCCATTCCCACTGCGCTGAGGGAAAAACTGTTTGAGCCGTTTCAACGCGGCACCACCCCCAGGTTTGACTCGGTGCAAGGCTCGGGACTGGGGCTGTCTATTGTTGCCGACTGTGCCCGCTTATTGGGCGGCCATGCTGATATTGTTGATGTAATTTATGCCGATGTCTGTATCCGGGTTCGGCTGCCACTGTTAGAGGAAAAACCCGTATGAAAACATCCCTGCTGCTTGCCGGTCTGCTGTTATTAACCGGCTGCCAGTTACCGCCCCCACCCGAGCCGGTAACACCAGAGCCGGTGGAACCACTCGAAGCTGAGCCACAGCCCGTACAGCTACCAGAGCCCGAGCCGGTGGCAACGCCGTTGGCAATAAGTGACGATGCGGCCACCTTGCAAGCCTGGGTAAATTACCGTGCCAGCATGCTCAACCGCGTGAACGAAGAGCGCGAGCTGTTAAACGCCAGCACCGAACAAGACGACGTATGGCAATTAAAGCGCACTATCTTGCAGCTGCACCCCGACACGCCCTACCTCACCAGGCTGAGGCTGCAAATGCAATCCGCCGATCAGTTGGCGACCTTGCCGGCGCCGCTGGCCGCATTACTTAGCTGGGATCTGGCCTTTAACCAAAAGCTGTTGGAAGCCGAGTCAGCAGTCAGTGCGCTTACCCGGCTAAACGCCCAGCAGCATGACAACGTCGAGCGGCTGCAAAAAATTAATAAAGAGCTGCAAAAGAAAATTGATGCCCTGACCCAAATTGAAGCCCAGCTAAACCAACCTGCCGTGGTGCAAGAGGATAACAATGGCCAGCCCTAAACCGCGTTTGTTACTGGTAGATGATGATCCCAGCTTATTGCGCTTACTGACCCTGCGCCTGGAAGGGGAAGGCTATCAGGTGATAAGCGCGGACAGCGCCGAGGCAGCCTTACCACTGTTAGCGAAAAACAGCGTTGATGTGGTACTAAGCGACCTGCGCATGCCGGGGCTGGATGGCATGAGCCTGTTTGATGAAATAGCCAAACGTTACCCCGGTTTACCCGTGGTGCTGATGACAGCGCACGGCTCTATCCCTGAAGCAGTCGCCGCCACCCAGCGCGGGGTATTTGGTTTTTTAACTAAACCGCTTAACACCGCCGAGCTGCGCGACATTCTGCAAAATGCCGTGCATCAGTCGGTACCGGAGCAGGCCGAATGGCGTGAAGAAATTATTACCCGCTCGCCGCTGATGGCCGAGCTGCTGGAGCAAAGTTACCGGGTAGCGCAGCGCGATGTTAGCGTGTTAATTACCGGTGCCAGCGGTACCGGTAAAGAGCTGCTGGCGCGCGCCATTCATAAAGCCAGCCCACGTGCCGGCAAGCCCTTTGTTGCGATTAACTGTGGCGCCCTGCCCGAGCACTTGCTGGAGTCTGAGCTGTTTGGCCACACCAAAGGGGCCTTTACCGGCGCAGTGACCGAGCATGGCGGCCTATTTCGTGAAGCCGATGGCGGCACGTTGTTTTTAGATGAAATTGGCGATATGCCGGTGTCATTACAGGTAAAGCTATTACGCGCGTTGCAAGAGCGGCAAATTCGCCCGGTTGGTAGCAGCAAAACCATACCGATTAACGTGCGGGTACTGTCGGCTACCCACCGCGATTTGCAGCAGGCGATGCAGGAAGGCAGCTTTCGTGAAGACTTGTACTACCGGCTAAATGTAGTAAATCTGCAACTGCCAACCTTAGAGCAGCGACCGGAAGATATTCCGCTGTTGGCGCGCCATGTATTACAACAAAGCGTCGAGCGCCATCAGGTTGATGTAACACGTTTTTCTGACGATGCCATGCAACTGCTGGCCACTGCCAAATGGCCGGGAAACGTGCGTCAGTTGGTCAATGTAGTAGAGCAGTGCGTGGCGTTAACCCACAGCCCGGTGATTGGTGCCGCCCAGGTCGAGCAGGCGCTGTCGCAAAACAGCAGCTACTGGCCCACCTTAACCGAAGCACGCGACCAGTTTGAACGACAGTACCTTATCCGGGTGCTGCAAATGACCGAAGGTAACGTAACCCGCGCCGCCGAGCTGGCCGGGCGCAACCGTACCGATTTTTATAAACTACTGAAAAAACATGAGCTCAGCGCGGCACAAGTGACCGAGCAGCAAGACGAGGCCGAGTAAATATGACCGCCATTACCCCACCCGACGCGCATTTAATTGACGATGAACACAATCCTGAATTAATTAAAGCCAAGATTATCAGCGAAACGGCCCGCATCAACTGGCTGGAACTGCAGAAGTTTTATGCCGCTGGCAGTGTTATCAGCGTCGCACCAGCGCTGGATCTGGTTGAGGTGGCCTTTGCTTTTAGCCGGGATGATAAAGCCCGCGTCGCCGACTGGCTGGCTGTGGGCAGTGTTAGCCGCACCAGTGAGCAACAGGCACAGCAGTGGTATCAGCAACAAACTGAGCTATGGGCGGTAGTGATCTCCCCCTGGGTGCTGGTACAGGACAAACCACTGACGCAGCAGCTTAATTAAGCTGCTACACTGGCGCAAGTAAGCCAAAAAAGCTAAAGCAGCCTATGTCAGAACTGTACAAAAAAAGCAGCAGCTCGCGGGTCACCTTATCGCAGCTGATGCTGCCATCACACTCTAACTTCAGCGGTAAAATTCACGGTGGTTATTTGTTGTCACTGATGGACCAAATCGCCTTTGCCAGTGGTTCTAAATTCAGCGGCAGATATTGTGTTACCGCCTCTGTCGACCGGGTCGATTTTCTTAACCCGATTGAAGTCGGAGAGCTGGTCACCTTAAAGGCCTCGGTTATTTTTGTTGGCAACAGCTCAATGGTGGTCGGCATTCGGGTAGAAGCACAAAATATTCAAACCGGCAAGGTAAAGCATTGTAATTCTTCGTACTTTACTATGATTGCTAAAGATGAACAGGGCAATAATGCCCGGGTGCCGCGGCTGATATTAACCAGCAAAGAAGAAGTGCTGCGTTTTGTTAAAACCACCCAGCGGTTAAAACTGCGCCACAGCTATGCCGAGCTTTGCGCTGATTTTGACGGTGATATGCAGCAAGCCATAGCGCAAATCACCGCTGATTATCAGGTACAGGTGCAGCTTCAATAACCGGATTAGCCGCTTAATACCATAATGAGTCCGCCACCGGCGACTACCCCGGCGATAAAGGTAATAATGGGTACCCAAACCGGTACAGCCGTGAAGCCTTTCTCATCTGACTCAGTTGATATGGCTTGTTCTAATAACCGGATCTCGGTATCAAACGCCGCCGCAAGCGCCTTGCTGGACTCCAGCGAAGCAATACCGTGCACTTCTATTCGCTGTATGGTACGTAAGCTCAGTGCGCAAATTTCTGCTAATTGTTGCTGCGTCCAACCTTTGTCAGTTCGTAACTGCCGGATAAGCTGTGGATTTAGTTGCATTGCTTACCCCTTCAGTAACGTCGCCAGACTGTAACCAACCAAGGCCCCGACTGCTCCACCTACCAAACCATAAAGGAAGTACATCGACAGCCGTTGCCAGAGCGGTTGCTGCTGACGGGCAGCCTTTAGATGACTCAGCATACGTTTTAAATCCCATTCGTCGCTGTCACGCTGCTGTCCGGCCAACCAGAACTCGATAAAGTAGGGCCCCTTAAAAATGCTGCCAACCCGAATTCGCACCTCTGCCGGCTTACCATCCAGTTGGAAATGATGTATCGAGCTATAACGAAAACTGCGTCTCTCAGACACCAGCTTATCATCAACATAAACCTGCTCTTTGCCGCTGACCATAGAAAGTAGCACCTTGATGGTGTGATCGGCATAGTCAAAGTAACTTAAAGTAGCTTCTGTTGTTTGGTTCATGGTTAGTCTCCTTGATTGACCTGAGCCAATTACAGCCGAGCTGTCGCAAAGATGTGACGACATGCTTAAGCCAGTCGCCAGACTGTCAGCTGACAGCAAGATGACAGTTTATTTATTTCAATGGGTTACCAGCTACAATCTATAACATCATTAGGACAACAGCACAGCAAGAGTTATTTAAGTTGCGCTGCCAGCCAGCGGTTAATGCCTTGTGCCAGCTGTGGTGTTAGCTCACCTAAAATACCTTTTGCTTGCTCTGGCAGGTGCGCGCCGGCGTCGCCGTTTTCGGTTAATAAGTAGTGGCGAATAAACTGCTGCCACGCCTGCTGCTGCGCCGGCGGCATGTGCTTTAAACTGAGCAGGCCATGCAACAACATAGGAAACGGCAGGGCGCCGGCAACGTAGGTATCACTCCACCAGTAGTTAATCAGTACGTTGAAGCCTGACAACGACTGCACATGGTGCCACCAGGGTGTCGGGATATAAATAGCATCACCCGGTTCTAACTCGACCGACAACCCAGCTGCATAGGCTTTGGCGTAATTGGGGTGAGCCGTTAGATCCGGCTTTAGCATATTAACCAGGCTAACCGGCTGCCCGGCGGGGGTAAAGTCCAGCGGGCCGATATAAAGATTAGCAATTTGCTCGGGTGGAAACAGCGTAAAACGGCGTTTACCGGCCGCCACCACCGCAATATTTTGCGCTTCGTCAAAATGCGCCGGCACCGTCACCGCATTGCCCAACCAGATAAAAGCCTTAGTATCAGCCGGCAGTAAGGGGTTATCCAGTGTTAAGCCGGGAAAATGCTGCTGCACCGGCACGCATTGAACACAGTAACGCGATTCATCTGCCGTGCGTGCCAACATCTGGCTAATAGCGTCAGTCATACCCAGCTGTTTTGCGCTGTAATTCATGCCGCTCAGGCTGTCATTGTAAAACAGCCTGCCGTGAGTACTGGCAGGCACATTCAGCACTGCCTGTGGGGTATTAGCTGAACATTGCTGTAACAGCCGGGCAGCGGCCTCGTCCGATTGCAACCCTGCCTGCACCAGTGGCCAGTGGCGGGCAAAGCCGCGCAACACCACTGGCTGGAATGGGTCGAGCACCCGCTGTTTAAAGTTAGCTGCCGTGACATCACTCAGCTCTGCCGGTGCAGGCAGTTTATCCAAAGCCAGTGTCATTAATAACCTGCCGCCTGGCCATCTTTACGCGATTCAGATGCACCAACCCAAACACCGTTTTCATGGTCACGCATAATGGCCTGATAACCGCCATAACCGCCTAAACCGTAGCGTACATCATGGCCTTTATGCATTAAACCACGCACGGTTTCATAAGGTACCCCGTGCTCTACTTCAATGTAGCCGCCGTTTTGCAGGTACATCTCACTGCCATCGGTTGGCTCGGTGCTACCCAAATGCTGCCAGCGGGCGGCATCACCAGCCTCCTGCAGATTCATGCCATAGTCGACCATATTCACCAGCACCTGCACATGCCCTTGTGGCTGCATAGCACCGCCCATTACGCCGTAGCTCATTAGTGGCTTACCGTCTTTGGTAATAAAAGCCGGAATAATGGTGTTAAACGGCCGCTTACCTGGCGCATAGACATTGGCATGCTTTTTATCCATGGAGAACAGCTGGCCCCTGTCCTGAAACACAAAACCCAGCCCTGGCACCACTACGCCAGAACCCATACCACGATAGTTACTTTGAATTAGCGACACCATATTGCCGTCTTTGTCGGCCGTGGTCATATAGATAGTATCGCCTTCGTACAGGTGCGGATTACCGGCATCAACCCGCTTGGCCGCTTTATCACCAATCAGTTTGGCGCGTTCACGACCATAAGCCTCAGAGATTAACCCTTCAATAGGTTGTTTACTGAAATCGCTGTCAGCATAGAACTTGGCCCGGTCCTCAAACGCCAGTTTTTTCGCCTCTACCATCAGGTGCAGGCTCTGTGCAGTGTTAAAACCAGCGGCTTTTAAATCGAAGTTTTTCAGAATTTGTAGCATTTGCAGCGCGGCAATACCCTGACCATTGGGTGGCAGCTCCCACAAGGTGTAACCTTTGTAATCAACACCTAAGGGCTCTACCCAATCTGAACGGTGGTTGGCAAAATCGGCATAACGCAGATAGCCGCCATTGGCGCGCATAAACCGGTCTATCGCTACCGCAATATCGCCTTTGTAAAAAGCGTCACGGCCGTCTTTGGCCAGCGCTTTGTAGGTGTTAGCCAGCGCCGGGTTCTTAAACAACTGGCCTTTGGCCGGCGCCTTGCCATTAAGGGTAAAGGTGCCGACAAAATCGCCCGGCTGTGGGCTTAATACCGGCACGCTGCGATCCCAGTAATAGGCAATTAACTCGCTAACCGGAAAGCCGTTGTCAGCATAACTGATAGCAGGCTTAAGAATATCAGCCATCGGCAGGCTGCCAAATTTTTTGTGCAGTTCAAACCAGCCATCTACCGCACCCGGCACGCTGATCGGCAACATGCCATGCGGCGGTAAATCAGTACGGCCCAGTTTCTCCAGTTCATGTGCAAGCATGTCATAACTTAGGCTCAGCGGTGAGCGGCCTGAAGCATTTAACCCGTGTAACTTTTGGGTTTTTGCATCCCAAACGATGGCATACAAGTCGCCACCGATACCGTTGCCGGTGGGCTCCATCAGGCCAAGTGCGGCGTTAGCCGCAATAGCCGCATCTATGGCGTTACCGCCTTGTTTCATAATATCCAGCGCAATCTGGGTGGCCAGCGGCTGGCTGGTCGCGGCCATCGCCTGCTGTGCTATCACCTCGGAGCGACTGGCAAACTGCTCGCCGGTAATACGATCATAACTGTGCGCGCCACTGCTCAGCGCCAGTGCAAACCCTACCCCCAAGCCAAGTAACAGACGTTTCATAACAGACTCTCTTTATTTCTTTGTTGTGGCTAAACCCTAACCAGCTGCGCCTTACCATACCAGCAGTTTACGACCAGACCAAGGCAGGGTGCGATGTTTATGCCCCGTAGCGGTGCGCACTAAGCTGCTGCTGTTGCTCAGGACTAATTGCCACCGCCTTATTGCTGGTGTAATCGAACTGCACCATAACAGCCGTTCCAGAGACGGTTTTTACGCCGTCTTGCCAGGCTTCCTGATACACATCAAACGAGCTGTTGCCAATACGGCTGATGTAGGTGCGCAGCTCAACATCAGCATGAAAATGGGTTTGGGCGTGATAATCCAGTTTTACGCTGGCGACAATTAACGGCCAGTGTTGTAAATTAAGCTCTGGTGTAAAAATTTTGAAAACATCACGCCGGGCGCCTTCAAACCACACGGCAAACACCGTATTGTTGATATGCCCCAGCGCATCCGTGTCAGAGAAACGCGGAGTAATAATTTGTTGCCACATAAGGGATCCCGATGACTGATTTTATTGAAGTGTACGATAATGCGTTAAGCGAACAATTTTGCCAACAGCTTATCAGCGTGTTCGAGCAAAGCCCGCATAAGGCACCGGGCCGTACCGGTGGCGGCGTCGACCCCAGCAAAAAGGTCAGCACAGACCTTTACCTGTACCAGCATGCTGAATATCAGGACCTGCTAAAAGTGATTTGGCAGGCCACCACTCACTACGCCAGCGAGTACTTTAAAAAGTACCATTTTGCCTTGATAGGCCCGGTTGGGCTGACTATAGCCCACCCTGATACCGGCAAACCGGTTGCCATTACCCATGATAATTTTGCCGAGCTTGGCGAGCCAAAAACACTGGACTTTATGCGCGTACTGTTTCGGCTGGGGAATATTCAGGCACAGAAATATCAGGCTGGGGTCGGCAACTATGGTTACTGGCACAGCGAAGTGTACCCGCAGCAAGGCAGCACTGAGCCTCTGCACCGTGCGCTGCTGTTTATGTTTTATTTAAATGACGTGGCAGAGGGCGGCCAAACCGAATTTTACTATCAGAATAAAAGCATTCAGCCAAAAACCGGCCGCATGGTGATCGCACCGGCATACTTTACCCATACGCATCGTGGCTGTATTCCGGTATCGAACGATAAGTATATTTTAACCAGCTGGATTTTATTTAACCCGGCCGAGCAAATTTATGGCCCGCCACAGCGCTAAGCAGGGCGCGACAGTAGCAATAAAAAAGCCCCTTTGAACAGGGGCTTTTTATACAGTGTAACTTAGAACTGGTAGCGCACACCCAGCTCGAACGAACGCTCTGGACCAACATAAATGCCCTGGCGTAAACCAGTGATATAGCGTTTGTCGGTCAGGTTTTTCACTGCACCAAATACACTGACGTTATCAGCCAGATTGTATTGTGCCGTGACATCCAGCACGGTGTATGACGGCATTAAGCCACCCCAGATACCGCCAGCCGCATCTGTCGGGATATCTTCACGGTTGCTGGGGTCGCCATATTGCTCACCACGGTGATGGGCACTGATGGCGGCCGTTAGTTGCTCCAGTTGGTAAGTTAGTGCCAGGTTGGCAATAAACTTCGGTGCATACGGCAGACGGTTGCCAGCGTTATCACCGGTTTTAAACTCTGACGTAGGTACCCAGGTAGCATTGCTGTCCAGGCTAAAACCACCGCCCAATTCATAACCCAGCATAAACTCCATACCGCGATGCTCGGTTTTACCCGCGTTTGACTGTGACAACGCCGGGTCGCTGTTACCGGTTACCACCTGATTACTGAAGTTCATCACAAAAGCCGCCACTTCATAGCTTAGGGCGCCTTCTTTGCCGCGCAGGCCAACCTCAAAGTTAGTTGAGCGCTCGCCGTCTAACTGTTGATCCGTCAGGCCGTCCAGTGCAACACCGTTAGACGCTGGCGAAAAGGCGCGGTACACACCACCGTACAGCTGAGCAGCATCGGTTAAGTCATAGGTAGCACCCACACCTGGCAACCACTCGGTATTGCTGGTGGTGGCCGTCGCGTTGTTGTCAGTCAACACAACCCGGGTTTGCTCGTAGCTTTCTACCCGCAGGCCGGGAGTAACAGCGAAACGCTCGGTTAGCTCGATACGGCTTTGTGCATAAGCAGCGACGCTGTCGGCTGAATCGACGATATGACGGTCATTCAGCCCGGTACGGTCTGAGCTGCGCACCGCGCGGATACGGGTGTCGTTGGCTTCTTCCTGCATATAGCGCACACCAAACTCACTGTTGGCCACCTTGCCAAACAGCTCATGATCTACGCTTAACCGGCTTTCAATACCCACACGGTCAAAACTGCGGTTATTGCCAGTTAAATCATCGGTATACACCCAACGACCAGCCTCGTTTGAGGCGGCAGTATCCACGTTATAGCGCCAGTAATCACGCGTCATTTCGCTCCAGTACAGCAGTGTTTTCAAGGTGCTGCTGCTGGATAAAGTCCACTCGTGATTAAGATCAATACCGGTACGGTCGGTTAAGAAGTAATCGTCCGGGGCCGGGTTGTAGTCGGCGCCGGCTAAATAGTCGGCCAACAACATGCCACGGTAGGAAATATTGGCATCGTTTTCATGGCGTGACGCCTTAATACCCAGTTTATGCGCATCGCTAAATACCACACCGGCTTTGGCCATTACATCGGTCATGTCATAACCTTTGTTCATAAAACCGTCGCTGGTGGCATGACTGGCCACCACACCGGCAAAAGCATCACCCGACTCGCTCTTACCGCCGGCTTCTACGCCCAGCTCACGCATATTAAAAGAGCCGGCACGGGCTAACAGTTTTACGCCATCGTCCGGCGTTTTAGTCTGGTAATTCACCACACCGCCGATAGTAGAAGGGCCGTAACGCAGTGAAGACGAGCCTTTTAACACTTCGACCTGCTCAACACGCTGAATACGCGGGTTAAAGTAGCGATCGTTACCGATAAACAAGCCCGGCGCTACCGGCACACCGTCTTCCAACACCAATGATTTTGATTCACTGGCCGATAAACCACGCAGACCAAAGTTAGACACTACGGCGGTTTCTTCTTCGCTATTGACATTAATACCGGCGATACGGCGCAGCACGTCCTGGTTAGACAGTGGCTGAATTTGCTCAATCTGGGTACGATCCAGCACGACTACAGTACCGGTTTGTTCCAGCAATACCGGCGCCGCTTCACCCACCACGCGGATCACTTCCAGCGTTGGCATAATGCTTTTGCGCTCAACTGCCGCTTCGGCTGCCGGTGCTTGTTGCTGCGCAGCAGCACCTAAGGAGACAGACGCTAGGGCTAATGCCAGGCTAAGACGGGATAATTTAAGGTGCATAACAACTCCGTTGATAAACAGGTCAATTTTGAATGGGCGCAATTAGAACACAGCAAATAATACGAATCAATCTCATTTGATCTACTACTACGAAATTACCCTGTTTGGCGTCACACATCATTATGCTTGTGGATAAAACGCTACTGCGTACTAGTGCAGCTGAAACCAAAATGCGGGAGGAGTTAGGCTGAGGTAAAAGCTAAGCCGCGCCGATGGCGGCTCGTTAGGTTTACTGTAAAACCGGCTTAATCATTTTTAAATGCGGAATATCATCTTCCAGATAAGGCTCGCTGGCGGGTTTAAAGCCAAGATCCTGATAAAACTGCTGCAAATAACACTGCGCCGAGATATGAATATCGGTATCGGGCCATAACTCTGCCGCAACGCTTAAGGTTTTTTCTACCAGTACCCGGCCCAGGCCTAAGCGGCGGGCCGTTTGCGCCACACAGACCCGGCCTACACCAGGAAAACCGTCAAAACTCACGCCCGGTGCCAGCACCCGTGAGTAGGCGATAACCTTGTCGCCTTTCTTTAAAATGACATGTCGGGTTTGCGGATGCAGATCTTTGTCGTCCAGCTCCGGATAGGGACAGTTTTGCTCTACCACAAACACATCCACCCTAAGCTGCAATAAACTGTATAGCGTTAGTGTGTCCAACTCAGCAAAGGTAACTACCTGCCATTGCATTCTTTTGTGCTCCCTGACGACTTAAAACGCCACTATAGCAGAGGCAAAAGCCTGCTGCCCATAGCCAAAGCGCCACTGGCCACAGCTTTGTCATCACAACATCATAAAAATGCTATTTGAATGTAACGCAACTGACATTTACAGCCGCTTAAATACCGCCAGTGCAAAACAACATCAACCGGAGCCTGATAATGTCAAAACTACAAACCAAGGTCGCTATCGACAACACTGGGGTCGATCCACAAACCAACTTTTCAGTAAACCCTACCTTTGCCGCCATCGTGGACAGCCGCATGGCGCGCCGTCGTTTTTTAAAAGGCAGTGTCGGTGCCGCCGTTGCTGCCTTTATCGGCGCGAACCTGGCCGGTTGCAGCAGCAGTGACGATAACAACGCTGACACACCGGTGCCGCCGGTGGCAGGCCCGGCCCTGTTAGGTTTTACCGCAGTTGCCGCCGCCAGACCGGACGGCATTATCGTACCAGAAGGCTACACCGCTAAAGCCTTTTTGCCCTGGGGCACACCACTGACGGGCACTTACCCGGAATTTCTGGCTGACGCCAGCAACACTGGCAGTGAGCAAGAGCAGCAAGTGGGTATGCACCATGACGGTATGCATTTTTTCCCGATTGACCAGCGCAGTGGCGCAACAGATTCTGCAGAAGGCTTATTGGTGTTTAACCATGAGTACATCGACAATAACCTTATTCACCCTAACGGCATTGACACCTTGCCACGTATTGCCGACCAGGTACGTAAAGAAATTGCCGCCCACGGTGTTACCGTGGCGCATATTCAACGCCAGGCCAATGGCGACTGGAGTTTAGTGGCCAACAGCCCGTTTAACCGTCGTATCACAGGTGCCACGCCCATGGAGCTGGCGGGGCCGGTGCGTGGCAGCAGCAAAGTCGTCACCAAATACAGCCTGGATGGCAGCCGTACCCGCGGCACGCTGAACAACTGTGGTAACGGCTTTACCCCCTGGGGCACCTATTTAACCTGTGAAGAAAACTGGGCCGGCTATTTTGTTAATACCGACGCCGAACAACCTCGTGAGCATAGCCGCTATGGCGTGTCGGATGATAACGGCCGTTATTACTGGGAAACGGCAACACCTGCTGCCGATGGCTATCAGCGTTTTAATGCCAGCGCCGTCGGCGCCAGTGCGGAGGAAGACTACCGCAATGAGCCGAATACGTTTGGCTGGATCGTGGAAATAGACCCCTTTAACCCCGACAGCGTGCCACAAAAACGCACCGCGCTGGGCCGCTTTGGCCACGAGGGCGTGATTTTTGGTAAGTTGGAAGAAGGCCAGCCGGTGGTGGTGTATTCCGGTGATGATTCCACCTTTGAATACATTTATAAGTTTGTCTCCAGCGCACCTTATTATAAAAATACCGCCGGCGGCCATTTACTCAATGACGGCATTTTGTATGTGGCGCGCTTCAACGAGGATGGCAGTGGCGAATGGCTGCCGCTGGATATTAACAATGCTGACTTTGCCGCCAAAGCCGCTGCAGCCGGCGTGACCTTTACTGATCAGGCTGACGTGCTGATAAATACCCGCTTAGCTGCCGATGTGGCAGGCGCCACCAAAATGGACCGCCCTGAGTGGGGCGCAGTGCACCCTGAAACGGGTGAGGTGTATTTTACCCTGACCAATAACAGCCGACGCACAGAGGCCGAGGTAGATGCAGCCAACCCCCGCGCAGAAAACAGCACCGGCCATATTATCCGCTGGAACGAGCGCGAGAGTCAGGCCGCGACGGCCTTTGATTGGGATATTTTCCTGCTAGCCGGCGATGTCGGCACAACCACTCCAGGCACTGAGCTGGTATTGGACGCCGATAACCACCTGGCCAGCCCGGACGGCTTATGGTTTGACGCCAATGGCCTGCTGTGGATCCAAACCGATATGAGCGGCTCACAGCAGGGTGAAGGCCCTTACGGCAACAACCAAATGTTAGTGGCCGACCCGGTTACCCGGCAAATCAAGCGCTTTTTGGTCGGCCCACACGACTGCGAGGTGACCGGCATTACGGCCACGCCGGACATGAAAACGCTGTTTGTGAATATTCAGCACCCGGGTGATCGCTCTACACCAGATAGCTTCACCAGCCACTGGCCAGATGGCGGCGCCAGCCGGCCACGCTCTGCTACCGTGGTCATTACCAAAGACGATGGCGGTATTATTGGCAGTTAATCTGCTGCTGTGTCTGGCCTGCGCAACAATGCCGCAGGCCAGTTTTGCTGTAGTACCTCACTGACAAAAGCCGGCAGTTGCTCTTGCGTCAACGGCCGGGAAAAATAGTAGCCTTGAGCAAAGTCACACTGGTGCTGTTTAAGTAGCTCAACTACCGCAAACGATTCAACCCCTTCAGCCACCACGTCCAGCCCCAGTTTTTGCACCATAGCAATAGTAGACACCACTATTTGCAAGTCATGCGGGTTTTCCAGCATGCCCATTACAAAGCTGCGGTCTATTTTTATCGCATCAACCGGCATTTGCTTCAGATAGGTTAACGATGAATAACCAGTGCCAAAATCGTCTATCGCTAAACGGAAGCCCTGTGCTTTTAGTCGATACATCATGCCCAGGGTTTCACTGAAATTATCGATAAGGGTGCTTTCGGTTATTTCCAGCTCGAAGTAGCGGCCACTTAAGCCATATCGCTGCAGGATCTGGCCGAAACGGTCTGGTAGTTTAGTGTGCAAAAACTGATCGGCAGAGATATTCACCGCTATGGTAAAGTGTTCCAGACCGGCAGCCCGTAGCTCCACACAGTAGCGGCAGCTGCGGTCAAACACCCAGTATCCGACATCGACAATTAATTGGGTTTGTTCCAGCACCGGAATAAATTCATCCGGTGCGACCATGCCACGCGTTGGGTGCTGCCAGCGGATCAGCGCTTCAAAACCACATAACTGGCCACGGCTAAGATTAACCTGCGGCTGCAAGTTAAGGCTAAACTGCTGTGCCACCAATGCTTGTCGCAGTTCTGCTTCCAGCTGCAGCCGCGTGGACAGATCGGCTGACATTTGTTGATTGAACACTACATAACAGTTGCGACCTGAGGCTTTGGCCTGATACATGGCTAAATCGGCGTAGCGGATTAATTCATCCGCATCGTAGTTTGCATCATTGGTATAACTAATCCCCACACTGGCACTGACTCTGAGTGAGAGTTGTCCTATTACAAAGGGCTGCTCAAATACGGCTAACACTCGCATCGCCATTGCTTCTGCCTGTTCGGCTGAACTCAGCCCGGGCAACAGTAAGGCAAACTCGTCGCCACCAAAACGACATACCAGATCCTGCTCTGTTGCTAAGGTTTCTAAGCGGCGGGCCGTTTCCATTAGCAACTGATCACCCACTACGTGACTGCGGCTATTATTAATGGTTTTAAACTTGTCCAAATCGAGAAACAGCAGGCCAACATACGCTGGCTGCAGCACCAGCTCACTCAGCGCTTGCTTAAGTGTTTGTTGCAGCTTGTTGCGGCTCGCTAAACCGGTTAACTGATCAACCAGCGCCATGCTGTGCAAACTGGCGGTGTATTGCGCTAACTGGTTATCCAAGGTTTCCAGCTGATGGCTTAAGCTAATCACAGCGTCATTGAAGGTTGTCAGCTCATCGGCAAACCAGGCTGAGGGCAACTGACTTTTCTGCCGAAACTCCAAGTAACAGCGCCGGGCAAGTAGCGGTAACGCAGCAGCCTGCTGCAAAATACGCCGGCTCATACGCCGCGTCGTCACCGTAATCAGCGCCAGCATTAACAGAAAACATGCTGCTGCCATCAACAGCACCTGCCGTTGGTAGCGTTTGTTCTCTGCTACGGCAGCACTGACATCCTCCAGCATCAGTAACACGTAAGCATCAGATTGCGCCGGCGCCAGCGTAATAAAGTGGATAAAATAATGTTGTTTTGCCAGTGGCAGTATAATGCCCTGCTCACGGGCACTGGCCAAATCAACATCAGCGGGCAAAGCCTGATACAGCTGTGTTAATAACGCGCGGTTTGATGCCAACAACACCTCTAGTTGCTGCTGGTCGCCGCCAATATGCACCAGGGCCACATCCAGCCCCAGCGCCCGATGCAAACTGAACAGCACACCGGCCATATCCGCGTTCACCTGCAAAACAGCAACCTCGCCAGCCTGGTTTAATAACGGCAGCGTTAATAATTTCTCGCAAATTTGCCCGCAACGCACCGCGGTTTGCGGCTGCTGCAGTTGTAGCGTCTCGCTGACAAGCGGCCCTGCCACCCCCTGCGCAGCTGTGTCGCTGCTAAATATCAGCTGTTGCTGCTCATCCCAAAGGTACAGCTGCTTTACTGCGAAGTTGTCTTGCAAAGCTTCAAGTTGCTGGGTTAATCCGTGGGTAAAAGCGCTGAAATCCGCTGCCTGATGCAGTTGTTGCAATGTCGCCTGAGTTTGCAGCCAGGCGAGTAACTGCTGGGTTGATGCCTGGTTGTGCACCTGAAAATACTGACGGCCCTGCACTTTTCGCTGTGCTTGCTGACCGGAAAATTGCTCGTTCATATGCAGCAGGGTTAAACCGGTAAAGCCAACGATGAGCAGTGACAGCATAGCCAGCATCAGTAACAGCATTTTCCATGACAGGCTTAAATAACGCGGCATAGTTAAAACCTGTACATCAGCTGCATTGCCATGATTTGCCAATATTCCCGCGGATTAGCAGCAACATCGGGTTGGATCACCGGCGCCAGCCGGCCAGTGCCTTTTACCCAGTGCATCTCAGCGCTTAAGCGCCACTGTGGGCTAAGGTCAACACTGCCACCGAAGGTCAGGGCATGCTGGTAACCAAAATAGGCAGGTACAGCCCCACCGGTCAGTTGTTGCAGTTGCTTGCCCTGACGATCGTCTTTGTCTATCACTGCATAATCAACAGTGCCAAACAAACGCAGATCAGCAGACCAATGATACTGCAGCATCAAATAGCCCCCCTGGCCAAACTGTTTGCGGGAAAACTGAGGTAAAAAGAAACCTTCCGTCGTCACAACTTCTTGCTGCAGCTCGGCGGCAAACTCCCAGTACTCGGCCTGGTATCGTGCCGCCAACATCACACGTTGCGAAATAAAATGGGCATCACTGAGTAACTCAGTACCGGCGCGGCGATAATCAAAGGTGGCTTCCTGCACGACGATGCCGTAACTCATACGGCTGTCAGCTGACTGCCAATATAAGCTGACTTTATGATCATGCTCCATTTTGGTTGAGCCCTGTGTTTGCTGGCCTAACAACTGCCGGCTTTGCTCAACGGTGATAGGGACAGTGCCATAACTCCAGTTGAAGGTCAGGTCACCCTGCATGGCGCTGTGACGAACCTGGGTGGCAATACCATCTGTCCCTACGGCAATATCGCGAAAGCTGTCAAAATAAACCGATTGCGGCAACACAATAGAAGGGCGGGTAAAAGGCACATCACGGGTGCTGGAATATAGCCAATGTTGATTTTTAAACCGTCCCGCATAAATGTTGGCTTGCCAGGCTTCAGTGTTATGCACTGCCCAGTCAACAAACAAATAGTCCAGCCGCAAGCCGGGCGGATAGCGGTTGCCGCCATCCAGGTAGACAGTTTGTCCGGATAGATGCCAGGCCGGGGTCAGCTGATAGCGGGCATTTAACCCCAGCTCCGTTAATGCCGCCGACCAGTCACCGTCATCATTCACAAAGCTGCTGTCCTGCGCCCGGATAAGCCCCTGTGCAATAAAGCCATTCCAGTTTAAGCCAGAGTCGGCGGCCTTGGCAGCAAAGCCGCAGGGCGCACAGATAAAGCAACATAATGCCGCGATAACTTTACTGCTCAATGCGCACCTCCTTAATGCCTGCATCAACGCCCAAAGAGGCTGCATAACCAATGGCACCGGGTATAGAACGTATCAGTTGCAGCATGGTCACAGCATCAGCAGCCTGCTCAGGCCGCCGGCCAGTGCCGGAAAAGCTGTGTTTATCCCAGATATTATTGAGCTGATAGGGAAACAAGCGTAGCTGCTCACGACAAAAGCGTTGATGTAGCTCAGTATCGACAGGCATTACGATGACCCTGACCGGCGTGCCGTCTGGCCACAGAGTTTGCCGCAGGGAAAAAATATTACGCAGTTGTGCCTGGGTTAAGCTGTCCAGTGGCACAGACGGGTGCGCCAGCACCGTTGCCGCCGGCACAGAAAACGTACTGAGTAACATCACCAGAAGCAGCAGCCTCATCTGGCCTCTGCCCGGGTGTAAGGAATAAGGATAGGCCTGGTGTTTGCCACTGTTGCGATATCTCCGCCCCAGCGCCCGCTTCCATAGCAGGCGCTAATAAGGAAATATCAGTCTAGCACAGCAGTTTATCGCCTGCTTTTTTCCTATTTGGCGGTGTTAACTGCGGGCAGCTTTAGTTGCCGGTTTATTTGACGGCGCACGCTGACCATCGCGATGGCCGCTGCGCGCTGCCTTAGGCTTTTTTGGCTTGTAGGGTTTGTTATTCAGCTTTGACTCACCAAGCGGGTGCACCGGCTCAAAACCCGGCATTACCTGGCGCGGCAGCTGCTGCTTTATCAGCCGCTCTATACCGGCCAGCTCTTTGCCTTCATCGGCACAGACTAACGAAATAGCATGGCCGGCAGCGCCGGCACGGCCAGTACGGCCAATACGGTGCACGTAATCTTCGGCCACATTAGGCAGTTCAAAATTGACCACCTGTGGCAGCTGATCAATGTCCAGACCGCGGGCGGCAATGTCGGTGGCAACCAGCGCGCGGATGCTGCCGGCTTTAAAATCAGCCAGTGCTTTAGTACGGGCGTTCTGGCTTTTATTACCATGAATAGGCGCGGCTTTAATACCTGCCGTATCCAGATGCAGGCTAAGCTTATTCGCCATATGCTTGGTTTTGGTAAAAATAAGCACTTGCTGCCAGTTGTTATCGTTGATCAGCTTGGTCACCAGCGCCGCTTTCCGGTTTTTATCTACCGGATAAATCAGCTGCTCTACCCGCTCGGCCGTGGTGTTGGCCGGCGCGACTGACACTTCCAGCGGGTTAGCCACCAGGCCACGGGCTAAGGTGCGGATTTCTTCAGAAAAGGTGGCGGAAAACAGCAGGTTCTGCCGCTTTTTCGGTAGCAGTGCCAGAATTTTTTTAATGTCGTGAATAAAGCCCATGTCCAGCATACGGTCAGCTTCATCCAGCACCAGCACTTCCAACTGGCCAAACTTCACTGCGTTTTGCTGATATAAATCCAACAAGCGGCCCGGCGTGGCAATTAACACATCAACGCCACGGCGCATCGCCATCATTTGTGGGTTAATTTTTACCCCACCAAAGACGACGGTGCTGCGAAGCGGTAAATGCTTACCATAGGTGGTCACGCTTTCTGCAACCTGTGCCGCCAGCTCGCGGGTGGGGGTTAAAATAAGCGCCCGTACATGGTTCGACTGTACTTTACGGCCCTGCAACTGGCCTTGTGCCAGCAGTTGCAGCAATGGCAGCGTAAAGCCGGCGGTTTTACCGGTGCCGGTTTGTGCTGCAGCCATTAAATCGCGGCCGGCGAGTACCGCCGGTATCGCTTGCTGCTGAATAGGCGAAGGGCTGCTGTAGCCTTTTTCTTCAATGGCTTTTAACAGTTCAGGTAACAGATTTAATTCAGTAAATTGCATGCGAGATCCCGCAGTAAAGGCTGCGAAATAAAACTGCCGCAGCTGCAGTGGCCTTCCAAACGAAGGGGGCGCAGCATACAGCAAAAGGCGGCCCGAGGCGAGCCGCACTGGCGCTTTTCAGCGCAATAACCGGCTCAGAACAGCGTATAAATAAAGCCGGCCAGCGCAGACTGCTGGCTGGCCACCACCAGTGCGCCCAGCAGCGCCAGGATCACAAATATCGGCAATAACCAAATTTTCTTCCTTACCCGCAGAAAAGCCCACAGATCTTGTAAAAATTCGCGCATTAAAACGGGTCCTTCATATCATTTTGCCGCAGCGGCGGCGCCTTACGCCAGAAACTGGTGCTGTTTGCCGCCGGGGGCGCAGCCTGGTAATCCAGCTTGCCCAGCAGTCGAAGCGCCCAGCCTAAGGGTGTTAATACCAGATAAAACACCAACGCCAGTAGCACGCGGGTATTGAGCCAACCCAGTACTGCAGCAATTGCCAACCAGAACCGGCTTGGCCAGTACAACAGCTTCGGTGCGGTAAATGCCAGCAGCAACAAGGCCGCCGCTAACCACCAGGGCCAAAGCGGCAGTACATAGCCAAACAACCACGGCAGTAACAGACCAAACAGCAGCATTATGGCTATCGCCATCTGCCAGCCAAATCGGCGCAGTGCAGACACATCATCAGCAGCAATGGTTAACATGGGTTAAGCTCCCTCTGTTTGGTATCTTTGGCTTAATCCGGCACGAACTGGCGTTGTCTGGCCTGTTGTACCGCCTGCACCGGCTGCGCTGCTTTACACAGCAGAAAATCGCCCAGCAGCAAATAATCCATGTCGGTGGCTAAAAAACCGTTGATTGCATCCTCTGGTGTGCATACCGGCGGCTCACCACGCACATTAAATGAGGTGTTAATCAGCACTGGCGTGCCGGTAAGCTGATAAAACGCCTGTAATAACGCATAAAACTCGCTGTGCTGTTGGGCATCTACCGTCTGCACCCTGGCGCTGTAGTCCACATGGGTGACTGCAGGCAACACCGAGCGCGCCACTAATCGCTGCGCCAGGCCTTGTGTTTCTGCGCTTATACCAGGCTCTGGCGGTAGCCGGTGTATTGGAGCAATGTCGGCCACCAACAACATATAAGGGCTAGTTTGTGTCAGGTTAAACCAGTCGCGGGCATGCTCTGCCAATACCGCGGGCGCAAAAGGCCTAAACGATTCGCGCTGTTTGATTTTCAGATTCAACACCTGCTGCATATCAGCACGGCGCGCATCGGCCAAAATAGAGCGGTTGCCCAAGGCGCGCGGGCCAAACTCCATCCGCCCCTGGAAGCAACCCACTACCGCACCGTCGGCTAATAGCTTCGCCACTTCAGCCTCACGCCCGGCACCCAGCTTTCGATAGGGCAATTGGCGCCTGCTCAGCACATCTGCGATGTGTTCAGTGCTGTAGCCTGGCCCCAACAAGGCACCTTGCATAGCATCGTCCACACCATTACTGTGTCTTGGCATAGCACAGTGCTGATACCACGCTAGCATGGCAGCGCCCAATGCGCCCCCGGCGTCACCGGCAGCCGGTTGCACCCAAATTGCAGCGCAAGCTTGCTCTTGTAACAACCGGCCATTAGCTACGCAATTAAGCGCTACGCCGCCGGCTAGACACACCTGCGTGCAGCCAGTTAACGCCGTAGCGTGCCGCACAATTTTTAGCACGACATCTTCCACCACCTGCTGCACTGAGCGGGCTAAATCTAAATGCTTTTGCTCTGGTGTAGCATCAAACGGCAATGCAGGGCCGCCAAACAGGGCCTCAAAATGGCGATTAATCATGCGCTCACCCACCGGGTAATCAAAGTAGCGCATATTCAGCTGAAAACTGCCATCGTCTTTAACGCTAATCAAATGTCGGTAAATCAGCTCAACATAGCGGGGCTCGCCATAGGGCGCCAGCCCCATTAATTTGTATTCCCCTGAGTTCACTTTAAAGCCGCAATACTGCGTCACTGCCGAATACAGCAGGCCCAGTGAGTGCGGGAAATAAAGCTCTTGCAAGGGTGTTAAGCGGTTACCTTCACCAAGCCAGATTGAGCTGGTGACCCACTCGCCAACGCCGTCCAGACAAAGTACCACCGCCTTATCAAACGGCGACGGGTAAAACGCCGACGCCGCATGCGCCTGATGGTGCTGGCTAAACAACAGCGGTGGCAGTGCGCTGTCTGCTGCAGAGCAAAGCGCACGCAGTTCCCGGCGCAGCACAGCTTTTAAATACAGTTTTTCTTTCAGCCATACCGGCATGGCGCGAATAAAGGCTTTGATGCCTTTGGGCGCATGCGCCATAAAGGTTTCCAGCAAGCGTTCAAATTTCAGCAGCGGTTTATCGTAGTACACTACCGCCGACACCTGCTGCAGATTAATACCGGCCTGCGACAAGCAGTACTCGATCGCCTCACGCGGAAAACTGGCGTCATGCTTAAGCCGGCTAAAACGCTCCTGTTGCGCAGCGGCCACTATAGTGCCGTTGTGTAACAGGCAGGCCGCACTGTCATGATAAAAGCAGGAAATGCCGAGAATATACTGCATCAGATATGTGCAACAGCAAGCTGAATCATGTCATTAACTTACCCTGTTCCTGTGCTAACGCATAGTGCAAATGCGCCAAAACGCAGCCGGCGCTTGCCGCTGATAGCTGCTTTACGCTAACGTGGTTTTTTTCATCTATATAGCTAAGTTATGTCGCTGACAACCCCATTACAGACCAAACGCCGCCGCAGTTTTTACCTGATTGCCGCCTTGCTGCCCCTGCTGTTTTTGGCGCTGCTCGAAGGGCTATTTCGCTTAGCCGGGTTATATCAGCACTACCCGCTGCTACTGCCTTCCAGCCAGCCGGGTTATGTCACGCTAAACCCTCAGCTGATCAAACGTTATGCACCAGATCCAAACCAGGCGCCGAATGTCGCACCAGACAGCCAGTTTATTGCCATGCCCAAGCCGGCAGACCGCTTTCGTATTGTGCTGATGGGTGGCTCCAGCGCAGCGGGATTTCCCTACGGCCGCTTCGGTTCACCCGCAGCCATGCTGGAGCAACACCTAAAGCTGAACTATCCGGCGCAGCAATTTGATGTGATTAACACCGCAATGGCCGCCGTAAACAGCTATACCCTGCTGGATATCAGTAACGAGGTGCTCAGCCTGCAGCCCGATTTGGTGCTGATCTACGCTGGCCATAATGAATATTTGGGCATACTGGGGGCCGCATCCGGCCAAAGCCACGCTAGTCGGCTGTTGCAACTAAAGCTCGGCAAATTGGCGCTGGTGCAAAACCTGCAGCGGCTGTACAGCGGTTTACAGCCAGACAACGATAATGCACCTGAGCAGACCGATCGCACGCTGATGGCCACCATGGCACAGCAGCAACAGATTACATTAGACAGCGCCCTTTATCAGGCCGGTTTGGCGCAATTTGAGGCCAATATGCGCCTGCTGCTTAAGCATTTTAGTGCTGCCGGGGTGCCAGTGGTGCTCAGTACCCTGGCCGCCAACGAAGCCGACCAACCACCGTTTGCCAGCGCGGCGCTGCCTACTGCATTGCATGGCGAGCCAATCAGCCTGACGGCGCTGCAACAGTTTGTACAACAACAGCCACAACACGCCCTGGCGCATTACCATCTGGCGCAGGCACTGCAGCGCCAGGGCCAGCACCAGCTGGCGCTTAAGCATTACACCTTTGCCAGCGATCTGGATGCGCTGCGCTTTCGTGCACCATCGGCAATGAATGGGCTTATCCGTCAATTGAGTGCCGAATTTAATCTGCCATTAGCCGACGGCCAGCGGCAGCTAAGAGCCGCCAGCCCAGACGGCATTATTGGCAACAACCTGATGCTGGAACACCTGCACCCCAACGCCGATGGCTATCAGCTGCTGGCACAGGCTTTTATCGATAGCATCACGCCATTATTGCCGTTTAGCCAACAGATACCGCGCCAGGGCGCCTGGGTAAGCCCGTTACACGAACTGGATGTGCGCCTTGGTGAGCGCAAAATTGCCCAGCTCACTGCTGATTATCCATTTCAGGCCAGTCGTCGGCCGCTGCCAGCGCCGGATAGCGGTAGCCTGCCCTTGGCCCTGTTGCTGCAGCGACTGGCCGATGAAGACTGGCTCAGCACCCAACAAGCGCTGCTGAAACATTACCAGCAACAGCAGAATGCGGTGAGCGCCGCCACCGTGGCTGCCCAGCTGTCAGATGCACTGCCGTTTCGGGCGGATATTGCCAGCCTGGCCGGGCAGTTTTTCGCCGCCAGCCAGCATTGGCCCCTGGCCGAATACTATCAGCGCCGGGCCATAAGCCTTGCGCCCGATGAAGCACAGCATTACTTGCTGTTAAGCCGCAGCTTGTATTTAAGCCAGCAATACCACGCTGCGCTAGATACCGTGCAGGCACTGTTAACGCGCCAGCCTAAGCATCCGCAGGCGCTGCGCCAGCAAGCACAGTTACAACAGCTGATCGCCCAAAGCGCTAACCAAGGTGGATAACACCCGATGAAAAAAGCCTTGTTTTACCTTATTGCTCTACTGCTTCCGCTACTGCTGCTGGCTTTAGTGGAGTTGCTGCTACGGGTCGCGGGTATCGGCAACAGTTATCCGCTGTTTATCGACAATCCGGCCAATCGTCATTATCAGCTGGTGCGGCCTGACCTGATCAAACGCTACTTTGCCGATGGTAGTGCAGTGCCTAATGTGACCGCCGAGCCGACGTTCTTCTTAAAGCAAAAGCCGGCAGATGGCATAAGACTGGTGGTACAAGGGGGGTCTACTGCCGCGGGTTACCCTTATGGTGTGGGAGCCTCTTTGGCTGGCATGCTGGAAACCCGCCTGCGCCGCAGCAGTGGCGCACGTACCGTAGAAGTGGTTAATACCGCGCTTTCTGCGGTAAACAGCTACACCCTATTGGATGTCGCTGACGATATTATTGCCATTAAACCCGACGCCGTGCTGATTTACGCTGGCCATAATGAATACCTTGGCATCATGGGTGTTGGCTCAACTTATTTGGCGGCGCAGTCGCCATCCACCACCCGGCTGCTATTAACGCTGCGCCGATTATACAGTTTCCAGCTGCTGGAACGGCTGTATCATGCCTGCTGTACCACAACCATGGGCGCTAACGGCGAGAAGCGCACCCTGATGGCCAGAGTAGCACAGGGCCAACAGATCAGTTCCGACTCAGCATTATTCGCCGCAGGTATCAGTCAATTTCAGCAAAATATGGCGCTGTTGCTGGCAAAATACCGTGCAGCCAAAGTGCCGGTGTATATCGCGACGGTCGGCAGTAATATTGCTGACCAACCGCCCTTTGCAGGTAGCCCATTAACCGACATCCAGCAGGGAAAACTGGCACAGTTTCAGGCACAGCTCGACGCGGGTATTGATATCAACGCGCTTGACAGTGCCGTGCAACGCTTAGTGCAGCAGGCACCGGTCGATGCCGCTGCGCTCTATTACCAGCTTGGTCAGTTATATCGCCGCGCGAATGCGCCCGAACAAGCAAAGCGTTGGTTACGGGCGGCAAAAGATGCCGATAGCCTGCGCTTTCGTGCACCTGAAGCCATTAATCAGCAAATCCGCGCGTTAGCTAACCGCTATGATGCGGTACTGGTTGACGTAGAAGCGCGCTGGCAACGGCATAGCCCGCAAGGACTGATTGGCCAAGGTCTGATGCTGGAGCATCTGCACCCTAATGCCAAAGGCTATTTTTTACTCGCCGACAGTTTTTATCAGGCATTGACCAAACGGCCGCCAATGACCAACTGGCCGGGTATAGTGGCCACTGAGCTGGCCTGGGCTGAACGGCCACTGCTGCCCGCAGAAGAATATGCTGCACACTTGCGTATTCTTACCCTGACCGCCGATTACCCGTTTCAGCCCGGTCCACAACCTGTTAATTATCCCAAGCCGCAAACACCGGAGCAGCAAATCGGTCGCGCCTATTTTGATGGCAAGCTGGATTGGCTGGGGCTGGCTCAGCAAAGTGCCCGCTATTATCAGCAACAACGTAACGGCGATATGCTGTTAAAAAGCTTGTTGTTACTGGCCGATGCACTACCGCATGATGCTAACAGTAACCGTCAGGCCGCGAGTATTTTACTGCAAGCCGGCCGGCAGCAAGAGGCAGCACATTATCAGCGCCGGGCTGAGCTGGCAGCAAAAAGCCAATAAAAAAGCCGCAGTAAACTGCGGCTAACGTTGTCCAGGAGAGCCCGGTTCTCGCCGGGCATAAGGTGGGAGTTTACTGTTTGGTGACCGTTAACGACGGTGTGTCTTTGTTGGTTGCGTCTAACAAGAAGTTATAAGTCGCTGCCTCTGTGGTGGTTAACTTCAGGTTACCGCCAACCGCTGCCAGCTGTTTCGCTAGTCCCAACGTAAAGGTATCGCCCTCTGCACCAGCACCAAAGTCAATGGTGCTCCAATCCGATGACGCCACTTTAAATTCATAATCGGTGGCACCCAACGCTATATCGACGCTGTATAAATTGCCGCCGATATATTCAAAGGCATCGGTTTCACCCCAGCCATTCATACCACCACGTAAAAACACGGTGGTTTCGCCATAGGTCGGCTTTTCAATTACCGTCAGGGTTGGCGTGTCTTTATTGGTCGCATCCAGCGTAAAGATATACACCGCAGTAGCCGGGAAGGTCGCATTTAAGTTGCCACCGCCTTGCGCCAGTACTTTGGCCGCGCCCAGATTAACGGCATTTCCGTCGGCACCGGCACCTTTGTCGACTGTCGACCAATCTGATGAGGCGACTTTAAAGTCATAACTGCCCGCAGTGATCTCAAGTTCGGCCTTGTAAATGCCATCTCCGTCATAGGTAAAGGCATCTGACTCACCCCAGCCATTCATACCGCCACGGACAAAAACAGTGGTAGCTTCATACGGAGGAATATCCGGTGCACCGCTGGTGGCATCTGCTGCCAGGCCCGCTCCCTGCGTGGCTCCCTGGGCTTTAACAAATACCGCCATGCTATAGGCTGGCACGGTAAAGGTGCCTTCATCTGCGCCAGCAGTAAAGCTGGCCGCTGTGACACTGGTATCCACTGACGCTTGCTGTATTGGGTGTAAGTCAAAACCCGCTGCAGTAGGTACGGTGTGCGACTGCTCCTGGCCGGTGCCGTTAATCACTACCACCAGGGCGTCGTGCATCGGGTCCAGATCAGTTAAACCAACACCATCGTCAATGCTCATCACAATCAGGCCCTGGGTTTGGTTTTTGCCAATATTGTGAAAGCCAACCCGATCCATCACATCCTGCGCGCTCGCCAGGCGGAACAAGGGGCTGCCGGAACGAATGCTTAAGAACTCTTTAAACACTGAGCTTGCAAAGCTGATTTGTTCAGGCTCTGGCTTGGCATTAGGGTCAAGCAGAATTTGCGCTATCGTTGCCCAGTTATCACGGTTTTTCTCTGCCAGTGGCAAACCAACGGCAAAGTTGTTTGTTTGCATGGTGAAATCGACAAAGTTAAACCAATCACCGGCATCATAGCTATCGCGGTCCATCGATTTCGAGCGCAGGAAGTCACCGCCCATTTGTAAGAATGGAATGCCCTGGCTCATCAACGGAATGGCGATAGCAATATTCTGCGCCCGCACCCGCTCTTCAGCAGTCATGGTGTCTTTCAGGTTGTATTGCAGCTTATCCCACAGCGTTTCATTGTCATGCTTGGACACATAGTTAATGATATCAGCCGGATCTGCTGCATAGCCGGCACCACCAAAGCTGGACGCCGGGCCGGCAATACCCTGATAACTTTCCAGTACATAGTCTTTTAGCGTGCCGGCCAGGCCAATGCGGATTAAATCCTGTTTACGCAGATTCTCATCCGATAACTCAGTGCTAAACAGCACGGCATCACGGATGGGATCGCGTGGCCGGTCGTTAAAGGTGCCCACTTCGGTACCGGCCATATCAATTTGCTTGGCCTGGACAAATAAGCGGTTATTGGTTACTTCACCAAAGTTCCAGCCTTCACCGTAAAAGTACACCGTTGGGTCGACGCTGCGAACCACCTCACGCGCGGCCAAAATGCTGTCTTTGGGCGAGTGACCCATAATGTCGAAGCGGAAGTCGTTAAAGCCGAAATCGCGCGCCAGAATAAGCAAGGAATCCTGCATAAACTTATCGAACATACGATGCTCAGTCGCGGTGTTTTCACAGCAGGTTGAACGCTCAATACCGCCGGTGGTTTCGTTGTAACGGTGGTAATAACCGGGCACAATTTTGTCAAACACTGAGGTGGTGTTCAGGCCCGAAGCACTGGTGTGGTTGTACACCACATCCAGCACGGTGCGCAGGCCAAGATCGTTTAATGCCTTATTCATTGCCCGCACTTCTTTAATGCGTGCCACGCCGTCCGGGTTAGAGGCATAGCTGCCTTCAGGGGCAATAAAGTGCTGTGGGTCATAACCCCAGTTAAAGCCATCAATGCTGCGCATGGCTTCTACCAGCTCCTGGGCTTTTTCACCAAAAGGGGAATAGCTCTCCAGCACGGATAACAATGTCGCGTTGGCGTCAGTATTACCGCATACCGGTGCATCGGACTTTAACTGACATAGCTTGGCTACCGTATCGCTTAGCTCAATACGACGGTTGGCATCTTCATTGATATTGGCCTGATCATTCAGCGGTAACAGGTGGAAATGTGTTAAGCCATTGTCGGCCAGCGACTTTAAATGCTTAACCGGTAGCGAGTCTGTTTCGGTAAACGCCAGATACTTACCACGATTCGCCGCACTAACGCTTTGATCGCGAATGGAGAAATCGCGCACATGGCCTTCGTAAATCACGATATCCTCAGGCTTGGCCACCGTGGGCACAGTGCGCTCGTTCCAACCTTCTGGCGCTAAGTCGGCATCATTCAGGTTAACAAACTGGCTGTAACGGCCGTTGGCCGACAGGCTTAGCGAGTAAGGGTCTGTGCTTTCAATGGTTTCTACCTTACGGGTTACCGGATGGTACACCGTTACCTCATAGCGATAGAACTGCCGGTCCAGCGCGCTGCTACCTTCGTAACGCCAAATGCCGGTCAGGCTATCCAGCGCCATGTCGTGGGTAGCGGTTAAGCTTTTGCCGGCGTCATACACTTTTAGCTTAACGCTACGGGCAGTCGGCGCCCAAACACTGGCCGTAATGCCTCCATCTTGATACTGAATACCCAGGCTGGCTTCATCGGCATCATCATCGCCTTTGGTGTATAAATCGTCCAATACCTTGGCAGCCTGCACATAGGTAGCGGCCAATAGCTCACCATCGGCATCAGTCGCTGCCAGTACCAGCTGGTTTTTCACCATGGCTTTGGCTTCATCAGCGGTAAAGTTTGCACTAAAGGCCGGCTTATCGGCCAGATGGGGCACCAGGGCTTTTTCGGCATCGGTTAAATCAGCTGGCATTAGCTCTACGCTGCTGCCAGTCAAATTACCATCACGATCGATTTCCAGATCGGCATCGGCAGAGTAATGCAGCTTAACAATACTCGATGGTGCCACAGTACCATTCCAGACAAAGGTGTTCTGGCCGATCCAGTGCGCTGCCGCGCCTTGTACGTTAACGCCCAGTGACACGACCGGGAATTCAAATACGCCATTCACGCCGGAGAATATCCAGTTCATGCGGGCAAATTCCGGGTCATCCTGTGACAGCGGCATTTGCATATCCGGGCCAGGATCTTTACCGGCATCATCGGTACCAATGTGCACAATAAAGTTACCGCAAGCGCCTTCAGTACCGGCATAACCGGGTTTTAAGTCTAAAATCCAGTAAGCGCCATAGTTGGGGTCAACACCGTCATGCACCAGGCCATTGTCCCAGGATGGTGCAATGGAGGAAGGCTGATAAGCATCACAGGGTTCGTTGTTCCAGGTATGCAGCCGGTAACCTTCGTAAACGCCATCCTGTGGCCGCTTGTAAAATAATACTGCCTGATTAGCGCCAGCAAACACCACCGGATCCGGCGCGTTAGGGTCTTTACCAATAACACAGCTTTCATTAGCGGCATCCGGCACCGTGGGTGCCGGGCAGAATATCGGTGGTGGGTCGATACAGCTGGTACCACTGGCATCAGGGATTTGCGGTACATTACAGGTGAGTAATACCTCACCGGGTTCGGTCGAGTCAGTACCGCCACAAGCGGCCAGCAGCTGCACTGCCAGCGCCAGGGTACTGAGTTTTATTAGGCTAAAGCTATTCATTATGCTTGCTCCAAAATCCGCTTAAAAGGTGTACACCGCGCCAAAGTAGAACTGGCGACCAAAGAACTGGATGGTGCCGGTTTGCGCTTTGTCACCGAAATAACTTTTGGTGGGCTCGTCGGTCAGGTTATTTACCTGGAACAACAGCTTAAAGTTGTCGTTAATGTCGTAAGAGGTTTGCATGTCAATCACAGTTTCGCTGTCGAAGTTAGTGATTTGCTCATCTATACCCACTTGAGACGACACGAAAGGCGAGCGGTAACGGGCACTGACGCGGGCATCAAAACCCTGATAGTTCCAGAATACGGTGCCGGTAAATACATCCTGTGACAGACCTTCAAAAGTGGTTTCGATTGGCTCACCGCCTAAGCTGTTAATCAGGCTGACTTCACTTTCGGTGTAGGAGTAACTGCCCGACACACCCAGGCCAGACCAGATTTCCGGCAGGAAATCGAACACCCGGGTAAAGGCCAGCTCAGCACCGCGGATATAGCCGCCTTCGCCGTTATTTACTGCGGTAGAGAAAGCGCCATTAAAGGTGGTGCGCGGAATACCGTCTTCATCCACAATCACCTCGGGCACATCAAAACCGGCACCGGCAAAATCAAATTCCTGAATGGTAAAATCGTTCACAAAAGACTTAATGTCTTTATAAAACAGTGCAAAGGCTACAGCCCCGGCCGGCACATAGTACTCGTATGATAAGTCGAACTGATTGGCTTCAAACGGCCGCAGGAAGGGGCTGTTGGCACTGGAGCCGCTAATTTCTCCGTCATCACTGATGGTAATAGAGGTATTAGACGCCAAACGGTTAATCGGTGGGCGCGAAATCACTTTTGCCGCAGCGAAGCGGATTTGCGAGTTGTCGGTAATACCAAAGTTCAGGTTTAACTGCGGCAGCACATCGGTGTATTTTTCACCTAAAATTCCCGGCGCATAGCGGGTATTCACCAAGCCGGCATCATCGGTAATATTTTGCGCGCCGCGCAGCGGATCACCGTTTACATCGGCTAAGTCGGTGGCGCTTTGGTCGGTTTGCACCACCCGTACGCCAACGTTACCGGTCAGCGGAATACCAAACACTTCGCTGTTCAGGTTCGCCATCACATAACCGGCCAGTACATCCTCGTATACTTCACCGCTTTGTAATACTGACCAGTTGGTATTAGGACCAGTGGGGTTAAACTGCGACGGCAGAATGTCCGGGTTACCCGTGCCCCAGGTTTGTACTGGCTGCGGAATCCCCTCAGGGAACCAGGCGTTTAATGCCGCATCCAGATCAATCGCCAGGTAGCTGGGGTAATTAGCAAAATCACCGCTGAAGTTGACGACCTCAACCATATCGGCCGTCAAGCGCAGCGGCGGCTGCGAATTTAAGAAGGCACCGTCACTGCCATATTCAAATACAGAACGATCATTTTTATAGGTACGCTCAGAATAGCGCACACCCGCCTCGAGTGACGCGACCACAGGCATATCCAGTAACCAGGTAGCATCCAGCCGATAGGCATTTACCTCATCCTCGTTCACAAAAGGATAGATGCCGTATTTGCTGACCATTACCTTGTCGATATCTGAGAACGCTTCTGCCTGGTTAAACCCTACGCTGGGCAGGTTCAGGCCGTTTAACAGATAGGAGATAGACACATTGGTATCCAGCACCGGCACCTCGGCATTGGCATCTTCTGCCACTAAGGCCCACAGCAAACCGTTACGGAAATCGCTCTTGGCGCTGGAATGCGATACATCAAAGCTCAGATTTACCGAGTCGGTGACATCCCAGTCGGCATTAATACCAAAACTGCGCACTTCGTCGTAATCGCGGTTATCGTCGTTAACAATTTCAACCCGGGTAAAGCTGCTACTGGTGCGGTTAAAGGTGCCGCCAATCACCGAGCGGCCGTTTAGCGCCGGGTTACCCAGCGCTGCCGTAGGGCCGCCAAATTTCACCCGAAAACCACGGGCAAAGGCTTCTTTGTCAAATTTCGATAAAAACGCATCGGCTTTTAGCGTAAAGGCATCATGCGGCGTCCACTCCAGCGCAGCCATATAGCCATCACGGGTTTCTTCGCCGCCTTTGTGCTGAATTTCAAAGCCTTCGCTGATAAATTCGTTTACCCCATCATCATTGGTGTCTTTCTGGCCGTTGTAAGCCAAACCGACAAACTGCGTGGCCACACTGGGCTGATACAGCCGGGCGTAGCCGGCAGCAAAGCCTAAGGTATCCTGTAAAAACTTGCCCTGATACGACAGGCTGAAACGATGGCCAAAGTCGACACCGTCCGGCACTTCATCAGCGCGGTCGTTGTACATGCCACGGGCATTAACGGTAAAGGTATGCTGCTTTTCGTTACGCAGCGGGCTGGCGGTTTGCAGCTCAACGGTACCGGCGACACCGCCTTCAATCAGCGAGGCTTTGGGCGACTTATACACCGCGGCGGAATTAATCAACTCTGACGGGTACTGGTCAAATTCAATATTACGCTTGCCACTGGTCGATACCTGCTCGCGGCCATTGAGGGTAGAAAACACAAAGCCACCCGACATACCGCGAATATTAATTTCGGCTGCCTGGCCGCCGGTACGTACCGCCGATATGCCCGGCAAGCGGGTGAGTGCATCAGCCATCGACACATCAGGCAAGGCGCCCAAATCATCGGCCGAGATGGTTTCTGATACCGTATCGCCAAAGCGTTTAGCGTCTAATGAGCGGAACAGGCTGCTGGCAAAGCCGCGTACCTGTATTACTTCAACACTGTCCAGCGCCTGCTCGGTGGCGGCACTGTCGTTGCTAGTTTGTTGCGTTGCTGATTGCGGCGTCTGCTCTGTTGTTTGTGCAACAGCAGAACACGCCAGACTACCCACCCCTGCCATAGCAAGTGTGAGCAGACTAAGCCTGAACTTATTCATGCCCTGTTTCCCCGTGTGTTTTTTTATTATCGGTGCTGCCTTCCATGCCACCAGCATGAACTGCCGCCCGCTGTATGTACTTTGCACAGTTTTTAACCGTAATGGGGCAAGCTGCAATATGAATACGTATTCAGCGCGCCAGTTTGGCGCATTTCACCATAAAGCTGTCACAAAAGGGTGCAAGCGCTACCGGACCTGACCAGGCTCTTTTCTACTTAGCAGCTTTGCGGTAAGGTGGATCCAGCCATTTTCACAAGGACAGCATTTGCGTAGCCCAGCCCCGAAACTTGCTGCTGACAGCAGCTTTATGCGTGAACTAAAGCGATTACTGACGCGGTTAAGCGCTGTATCGGATGCCGACAGTCTGGTCAGTTTGTTTAGTGACAACCTGCGCTACAGCAGCTTTGCCAGCGGCACTGCCGGCGAGAAGCTGCCCGACAACCCTGCGACCCAACCAGCGCTAACGGCGCAGTTATGGTTTTTAGCCGAGAAGATGCTGGGCTTGATTGAAGGTAACACCCCGTCCGATACACTGATCCGCTCGGCCAGGCTGCTGGGCTGCCTGCAACTGACCGCACCGGTGTCGCCAAGGCGCTGGCGTGAACTGCAATTTGGTTACAAGCTGCTGTACCGCGCCACCCTTAGCCTGCGCTTGCTGGATCATGCGCTGGCACACCAGCTGATTACCGAGCCCACCCTGCTGCTGCACTTTAACCAGCGCCAGCGGCAAAACCCCGACTGCAACTATCGGCTACAGGTGCAAATGCCGCTATTGGTGGCACTGATGCTGCTTGATGCCGGCCAGCTGGACGGCAAAGCCCAGCGCCTGCTGACCGGTTACAGTGGCGAGCTGGATAGCAGCCGCGCACTGTCCGGCGAAGAGCGCGCAGAATATTTACAGCTGATACAAGAGGGTAGCCAGCGCTTAGCACAGCAGGCATTGGTAATATTGCCGTATCGGGGTAATGACAAACAACAGCGGCAACAGCATCAGCATAGCGAACAGCAGAAACTGGCACTGGTGCACTTGTTACTAGAGCAGCAGCAACAGCCGCTGAGCCTGCTGGGTAACCTGCTGAAAATTCCGCAGGTATACAGTTCAATGGTGCTGCCCGGCCGGCAGCGTTATATGTATGAAGCGCTACCTAAAGCCAGCTTACTGCTTAAAGACAGCGCCCGCCGTGGCCAGCTGCACAGCACTCTGGTAGAACATTTTTTACAGATCACCGGCGTATTTCCGCAGGGCTTTGGCATTGCTTTTACACCACAGCAGCACGATGGCAGCCAGCAGGAAAAATACGAGCTGGCCATTGTAAACCAGTTGTATCCGCCGAATATTGCCGAGCCGCTATGCCGGGTGGTGAGCCGCAACCTGCAGTACCGCCGTGGCGGCCAGAATATCCGCATTAGTATTGCGCATAATTTGTACTTTAAACCAGCACGTGAGCGCTTAGCCACCATCCCAAAACAGCGGCTGCAGGACATTCTGACCCAGCTCAGTGCCGACTGGCAGCCGGGCCAAATACGCAGTTTCATTCCGCGCTGCTGGCACCCGGAGCAGTTTTTTCAGCAGGCCGAGCACCAGAATTTGTGGAATAACGCCGTACTAAAACAGAATTAGCCGGGCCAATTTTGCGTTATCACGCTGGCGTAAAATTGAGCGTACAACCGCGAAAAAGCGGTCCGATACCCTGAGCTATCCAGGCATCTTGTTGCCGTAATATCTCAGCTGCAGGTTGCTTGGGGGCGAGGCGCGGAAACACGCCATAACCGGCAAACAGGCAATACCAAGACAAGGGGCCAAATAAGGTTTCACGATTTTGCTGTCGCAGCACCGGCGCCAAGTCCTGTCCATTTAGCCAAGCGTCACGGATCTCAGCCAATGTTAGCGGCATCACATCTGGCTGACGGGCTGCGCGCCAATACTCCGTGTCCTGACGGGTATTAAACAAATAATGCGCCAGAATATAATCCCGAGTGGCTTCAAAACGTTGCCGGATAGAATGATTATATTTATCCTGACGCAACGCGCTCCAATTGCCTGCGTCATAGTCTTCCAAAAAGGTCTCAACTGCGGTTTGCACCAGATGTAAGGCTGTTGCCTCCAAAGGCTCAATAAAACCTTGCGACAAACCAATCGCTAAACAATTTTTAGCCCAGTGTTGTTTGACCTGGCCCACTCGCATGTTCAGGTGCCGGGCACTGACATCAGTATCCAACAACCCTAATGCGGCTCTTAGCTCGGTCTCTGCCTGATCTTTTGATTTAAAAGCACTGCTGTAAACATAACCATTACCGGTACGGTGCTTCAGGGGTATTTGCCAGGCCCAACCGGCCTGCATTGCACTGGCCAGGGTTTGCGTGGGTAATGGCGATAATGCCTTAGAGGGCAGGGCAACAGCGGCGTCGTTTAACAACTGTCCACTGAAGGACTCAAACGGAACGTTGAGCGCTTGTTGTAACAACAAGCTGCTAAAACCCGTGCAATCGACAAATAAGTCGGCGGTAAAACTGCGACCGTCGTTGGTTATCAGTTGTTCTATCTCACCGGCAACTGACAACGCGACCCGGTTAATGCTGGCCGTATGGTGCTGCACACCGAGGGCTTTGGCACGCTCACGCAGGTACTTTCCCAGTAATACTGCATCAAAGTGATAGCCATACTCTAACCGAAATGGAAAGTTCGCTGGCGCGACCGGCGTCAGATGCTGTGCAGCAAGATAACCATTAAACAAAAAATGTTCCGGCGCAGTAACCACGGCCAAACCTTGCCGACGCTTTAAACAATTGCTGACAAAGGCGTCCTGACTGTGAACATCCAGCTGTGAGATAAACGGGTGGCTGTAGCTACGCACACCGGTTGCCGGGCTCCAGCTATCAAATTGGATACTGACCTTGTAGGTCGCTTCGCAGGCTGGCATCCAGTCACTTTCGGCAATACCCAGCGCGGAAAAAAAGCGCTTCATTGTTGGTGTCGACCCTTCGCCAACACCAATAATACCAATATCTTCAGACTCAATTAAGGTAATAACTACCGGTTGCTGGCGCCAATGCTGTGCCATTAGTAACGCCGTCATCCAACCGGCTGTTCCACCGCCGACAATGATAATACGATGCATATTTTGCACAGCGTCACCTGGCATCAATCTGATATCTCCACACAGTTAACCCTGGCAAACCCGCTGCAAAAACGCATCATGCAGCGGCAGTTTTTCTAATGGATCACGCTTTATCTCCAGCATGGTTTGCAGCATTTGTTTTAACTGGGCTTCGGAGTAGCTATTGGCCAGCGGATGATAATCTTTTGGCACTATGCCCTGCCCCAGCATCACCTGTAACCAGGAGCTTTCCAGGAATAAATCATTCTGCTCGCGAAACAGACTGCCATTTTCAGCGAATAACGCAATTTTGCGCGTCAGGGTGTCAGGCACCTGCATATCACGCACATCGCGCCAAAACGGACTGTCGGTACGTTCATTGACATGGTAGTGCAGAATAATAAAGTCGCGGATCTGTTCAAATTCAATCTGCGACTGGCGGTTGTATTCATTCACCAGCGCCTCGGTAACGCCCTGATGCGGAAACAACTGCAGCAAGCGCACCACTGCCGACTGGATCAAATGGATACTGGTAGATTCCAACGGCTCTAAAAAGCCACTGGACAGGCCCACCGACACCACATTGCGGTGCCAGTGTTTACGCCGCCGGCCGGTTTTAAACTGAATAAACTTCGGGTCTGCCAGCGGTGTAGAGTCCAGATTAGACAGCAGTAAATCCGCCGCCTGCTGCTCGCTATAATGTGCACTGCTGTACACCAGGCCATTGCCGTTACGGTGCTGCAGCGGAATACGCCATTGCCAGCCGCTACTATGCGCAATTGAGCGGGTGTAAGGCAGTGTCTGCTCAAAGCGCTCAGACGGTACGGCTACGGCTCTGTCGCACGGCAGCCAATGGCTCCAGTCTTCATAACCGGTATTAAGCTTTTGCTGAATTAACAGGCCCCGAAAGCCCGAGCAGTCGATAAACAAATCACCGGCTAACACCCGGCCATCCTCCAGCACCAAATGCTGAATGTCGCCATTGCCATGCTGGGTCACACTGCTGACTTTACCTTCGTGGCGCACTACGCCCATTTGCTCGCTGAATTTACGCAAAAAGCGCGCGTAAAGGCCGGCATCAAAATGGTAGGCGTAGGGCAGCTCCAGCACCGGGTCTTTACTGTTTATCGGCGCAAACTTACCGGCTTCGGCGCACAAATAGTTTAAATCGTACTGCCATAACGAGGTGGTATCGCCCAGCTGCTGGGCGCGGCGCCATAAATGGTGAAAATGACAAAACGCCAGGCTTTTACCCGGTGCACCAAAGGTATGAAAATAGCCCTCGCCCGGCACACGCCAGTTTTCAAACTTTATTGCCAGCTTAATAGTCGCTTTAGTTTCACGTAAGAATTCGGCTTCATTAATGCCCAGCACATTATTTAATAAGCGGATGGGCGGAATAGTGGCTTCACCCACACCGACGGTGCCAATATCGTCTGATTCAATTAAATCGATATCCACTACCGGGCCTAATACTTTTTTTAGTAAAGCCGCCGCTATCCAACCGGATGTGCCGCCGCCTAACACTACAACCTTGCGAACGCTTTGCATTGTTGCCCCTTGCATACAAAACAGCCCAACCAGGCTAAGCTTGGTCGGGCTGTTGTTAACGGTTAAGCCGTAACGGGGTTACCGCTTAATTGCCACGTGGGCGGCCAAACTTAGAACTTATAGTTCAAGCCTAACATATAGTTACGGCCATAGCTCTGATAGGTAATGATCTGACGGCTATCAGCGCCATTGGTCGTGACATCTTTTTCATCAGTCAGGTTTTGCGCCTGCAGCGTGACGCGTAAACCTTTCAGCGCTTCTATACCCGACTCGCTAAAGTCGTAGCCAATCTGCGCATCCCATAGCTCACTGCCAAGGCGGGTAACCGGAGTCAAGGCTAAGCTTAGACCACGTTCTTCCGTCTGGAACTCATCACGCTTGGTACCTGAAATACGGAATTCAAAGCCTTTGTACTCATAGTAAGCTGTCAGGGTATAAATTTCTTCTGACAAACCCGGTACCCGGCCACCATCATCCAGTTTACCGTCCATAAAGGTGGCGCTGGCAACAAGACCAAAACCATCTAAGGCTTCATGGAAGATATCAAACGGCACACTGGCCTGGAACTCGTAACCACGTACAAAACCTTGTAAGCCATCCTGACGCACATCTAAACGGCCAAGGAAAGTCGCTGGCGGCTGGTTACCTGTCGCATCTGTTGACTGATGGAAACCTGGGATATAGTTAGCCGAAAAATCATTTATCAGTGTGATGTTACGGTGCCAATTCTTCAGATCTTTAAAGAAGAAGCTGGCCGCAAAGAAACCATTATCGTGGTAGTAATTTTCGTATGACAAATCGAACTGGTCAGCTTCCAGTGGTTTCAGCTCGGTGTTGCCACCGTTGCCACCCCAGGCGCTGTTCAGCGGATTATCATCCAGAATATTATTGTCGTTAAAGGCAAAGGTGACCTGCGAGTTAGGACGCATATCGTCCATCCGTGGCCGGCTCATCACTTTTGACAAACTGGTGCGGACATACTGACGATCGGCCACTTCAAAGCTCAGGTTCAAGCTTGGCAACACGTCGGTATAGTCTGTGCCAGCTGATACCGGAACAATTTCGGTGAAGCGATCAGCGTTGGTAGTAGTACTAAAACCGTCACCACTCTGATCGGCACGCACAATTTGCACACCCAGATTACCGGTTACCGCAATATCACCAATTTCGGTGCTGATATCCAGCATACCGTACAGCGTAGTTAACTTTTCGTCGATTTTGTAGGTGTCACCAAAACGGCCGTTTTCCAGCAGAGCAGCATTGGTTTCGGTATAAAAACCGCTGCGGTACAAGCCCAGGCTGTCGTACGCCAGCACACCGTTAATACCGATGAAGCTTAAATCCGCCACTCCCAATACATTAGGGATAGGGCTAGCATCAGGCCAATCATTAGCAGTTAAAAAAGCACCATTGTTGACCTTGGTTTTTGAACGCTCTTTGTAGACTACGCCCAATTCCAACTCATTAAAAATACCCCACTCGACATAGCCGTTGGCTTGTAAGCGCACACTGTCCAGCGTTTCTTCAAACTCAGGGTTATTCACAAAACCATCTTGCGCTGTATCCGGGCCAAAGCCCCTTACAGGACTAAACGCATCGATCGGAGCAAGTGAGCCACCCCATGCTTGCGGGCCTGCTAAGCGGATTAAGCTTGGGTCGGTTAAATCAACCGGCGCAATCGTTGGGTGATCAGAGTAGAAGGCACCACTGGAGGTCATTACCCATGAACGTGCAGTGATTGGACGGTCAGCAGCGTTAGCTCGACCTACACCAGAATAACTTTCGATATCAGTAATCGACTTGGTGACTTTACCGCTGGAAACGTCCAGCTGACCTGTCCAGTTATCACTGATTTGGTATTCCAGGTTTAAGCCAAAGGTTTTTAACTCCGCATCCTGCTCTCGTACGTCGTTACGCACTACCGAGTAGAAGCCGTCGTAAAAACCTGAGGTGACTAAACCATTTTCTACACCAGTAATGGTATAAGCACCGGTACCCCACTCAGCACCACCTTCTTCCAAACCACGGCGGGCATCCTGCTCGTTAAAATCAATGTAAAGGGCGTCAAAAGTCGCTTTTAATTTATCGTTTACCGCGTATTCCAGCACCAACGCAACGGAGTCACGCTCCAACATGGCCGAACGGGTAAAGGAGTCATGACCACCGAGAATCACAGTACCTTCAGGCACTGTTACCCCATCAGCCGCACGCTCTGCATTCGCTCCTGCATAACCCCAACCGCGGAACTGCTGCTCCTGGCGAGGCGTTTCCAATGTTGCTACTACCAGTGCCACGCCCAGCTTGTCATCGAGGAACTTGTCAACATAGTTAAACGATAAGCGATGGCCCTTGTTATCAAAGTCTGGGTTGCCGGAGTCTTGGTCGTTCTTCTCGTAGCTGCCGTTAAAGGCAATGGTGCGTTCTGCTGAAAGTGGTTTTACCGTTTGTAAATCAACGGTACCACCAATCCCTTGCGCCATTAGGCTGGCGTCGGGGGTTTTATACACTAAGGCGGTAGAAACAATCTCAGACGGGTATAAGTCGTATTCAACACCACGGTTATCACCCATACCTAACAGCTCACGGCCGTTTAATGAGGTGCCAACGTAGTTTTCGTTAAAGCCGCGAACCGACAACCCGCTGGTGCGGCCGTTACGGCGCTCACCGGCCAAGCCTGGCAAACGGGCTAATGACTCGGCCACGCTGGTATCAGGCAGTTTACCGATATCTTCAGCCGACAGTACTTCAACGATTGAGTTTTCACTCATTTTAATCGCTTGGGCGCGTTGTAAGCTGCCGCGATAGCCTGTTACTGAAATTACTTCAATCTGCTCATCGGCTTTGGCTTGCTCGTCAGCTTGCGCCGCTGTTTGCGCATAGGCCATTGAGCCTGAGCCAGCTGCGGCTAACGCCAGTGTCAGCATACTGAGTTTAAATTTAGTCATGTCCTTCATCCCCGGTGTGTTGTTTGTGTCGCCTGCTGCCGTAAGCGCAGCCATGCAGTGCAACCAGACTTTTGTCTAAGGCTATTTATTAAACTTATTAGGTCAACAGCTCAATATGAATACGTATTCATAATTACTAATTTGCCCAAAACTGGGGCGGCAATGTAAATACCTGCACCAGCTGGGTGCACCGCGTCATATCAGGGTTTTGCTTTGTTTCGCGGCGTCACTTTAATGCTAGGTATAGCAGATTTACGCCGCTTTACCCTTATCAGATGAGGGGGAAATTTTATTGCATACGTATGCAGCAGGTTTAATAAATCGAGCAGGCTGATTTATGCTTGCACCGTTTAATGGCAGAACCAAGCAAACCTGTGGACTTGCTGTGCTGCCAACTGGGAGCACTCTATGACACCTTATAGCCATCAGCCAGCACCGGTTGCAGCAGTAAGCAGCCAGACAACGCTGACAGAACAACTATTCGCTAAACTGCGCCGGTATATCACGCAGCAACTGCCGCAAGCGCCAAGGCTTTGCCAGGCGGCCAGCGCCCTGCATGTTAGCAGTCGCACGCTGCAGCGTTTACTACAGCAGCACAACAGCAGTTTTCGCCAGCTGGTGTGTCAGTGCCGCCATCAACTGGCACAGCAATATTTACAGCAAAGTGAGCTGAGTTTGCAGCAAATTGCTTTTCAGCTTGGCTTTGAAGAGCAAAGCAGTTTTCAAAAAGCTTTTAAATGCTGGCAGGGTTGCTCACCCGGCGCCTTTCGGCAACGCAAGCTGTGTAGCGCAGCACGAACTCAATATCCAACGGCGCAAAGCGCGCGGTTACAGGTGAATTATGCAATTAATTAAGCAGCTCGCTGCATTGGCGGGGCTACAGGACAGCTATGTTCACGCGCAAGGCCACACTGAGGTGGTCAGCCTGGACAAGCAACAGGCTATTTTGCAGGCGATGGGCTTTGATTTAACCAGCGATAACAGCATCCGCCAGCACATTAGCGATTTAACCGAGCAGCCCTGGCTGGAAGTGTTAGCTCCCGTTACCGTGTGCCAACAGGGCCAGCCGGTACAAATACGGCTGCAGCAGTTGCAACAGCATGCCCTCAGCGACTGGCAGTGGCAGATTACCACGGAAGATAAGCAGCAATTTAGCGGCCAGTTAAGCCTGGCAGCCAGTAATATTAGCCAGCGCCAGCAGACGACGCAGGGCGAAGTGCTGGTAGCCGAGCTAACGCTGGACGTAACGCTGCCACTGGGCTACCACCAACTGACGTTAAACGGCGGCGCCAGCCAATATCAGCAGCAGTTAATTATTACGCCGCAGCGCTGTTTTCAGCTGCACGATAAAGCCGTGCTACATAAAACCTTCGGCCCGGCCTTACAGTTATATGCGGTAAAATCAGCGCGTAACTGGGGTATTGGCGACTTTATCGACTTGCAGCAGATAATAGCGCCGCTTGCGGCACAAGGCGTCGACTTTATTGGCTTAAACCCACTGCATGCGCTGTACCCAGAGTTACCGCAAGATTGCAGCCCTTACAGCCCGAATAGCCGGCTGTGGCTAAACACCCAATATGTCGCGCTGGAGCACACTGAAGAGTTTAAACAGTGCGCCGCGGCGCAGGCAGAAGTCGACAGCACCGCGTTTCAGCAGCGTTTAGCCAGCCTGCGCGCCACTACCGATGTTGATTACCCTGGCGTAGCAGCAGCGAAAAAACATATCGCTACTCTATTGTTTCAGCAGTTTAAACAGCAGCATCTGGCCAAAAACACCACCCGGGCCCAGCAATTTCATGCCTTTGTTGAGCAAGGTGGCTTAAGCCTGACGCAATTAGCTATTCATCAGGTGTTACAAGGCAAGCTGTTTGCAAAAGACTGGGGCATGGCGGCCTGGCAGAATTTCCCTGACGCCATGCGCAGCCCCAACAGCAGCGCGGTGGCAGAGTTTGCCCGCGAGCACGCCGATGAAGTGCAGCTGCAACTGTACCTGCAGTGGCAGGCGCAACTGCAATTAAGTGAAGTTAAGCGCTTATGCCAGCAACACGGTATGGCCATTGGCCTTTACTGTGATGTGGCGGTAGGCACCAGCCGCAGCAGTGCTGAAAGCTGGGGCGCGCCCGAAGACTATTACATGGACTTAAGCGTCGGCGCACCGGCTGATATTATGGCGCCCAAAGGCCAGAACTGGGGCTTACTGGCGTTTAACCCGCATACGCTGCGACAAAAGGCCTACAAACCTTTTATTGAGTTAATTCAGGCAAATATGCGCTATGCCGGCGCGTTACGCTTAGACCATGTAATGGCGCTGCTGCGCTTATGGTGTTGTCCGCTGGGCAGCGATGCCACTGCCGGTGCTTACCTGCGTTTTCCGGCAGCCGATTTATTCGCCATACTGGCGCTGGAAAGCCAGCGCAACAGCTGTGTGGTGATAGGCGAAGACTTGGGCACAGTGCCGGTTGAGATCAGCCATTTAATGGCGCAGTACCAGGTATTTTCATACCGGGTATTTATGCTGGAGCAAAAAGCCGGTAGTTACGACCATGCCGCGCAAACCTACCCGGAGCTGGCCCTGGCCACCGTCACCACGCACGATATGCCCACGCTGGTCGGTTACTGGCAAGAGCATGATTTAGCGCTGCGCCATCAGCTGGATCTGTTCCCTAATGCCCAGGTAGCCGACAGCCTGCACCAGCTACGTGCAGATGAAAAACAGCTAATGCGCCAGCGCCTGCAATTACCCGAAGGTGATTACAGCCAGGCCGATTATGCTCAGCTTATCCGCGCCAGCCATTTATTTACCGCACGCCAACCAGCCAAACTACTGGCGTTTCAGCTGGAAGACTTGCTGCTGATGGCGACACCGGTCAATATTCCCGGCACCAGCACTGAGTACCCGAACTGGCGGCGTAAGCTGGTTGAGAATATCGACCAGATCCTGCAGCGTGAGGATGTACGCCAGCTAATCGCCGAGATAAAAGCGGCCCGGCAATAACGCAGCGTCTGCATAAAAAAACCGCCTAAGTGGCGGTTTTTTATTATAAAACATCAGGTTACCAGATTTTCACCCGTACTTTTTCGTCACGGTACATGCCATCACCCGGTTTAACATCGAACGCCTGATAGAACTCCGGCATATTCGACAGGGTGCCCAGCACGCGGTACATGCCCGGTGAATGTGGCCCGGTGATCACTTGCTGGCGCAGCGCTTCGTCGCGGAATTTAATGCGCCATACCTGGCCCCAGCCCATAAAGAAGCGCTGTTCGGCAGTAAAGCCGTCAATTACTGTACCGCTCTGGCCTTGCAGTGAATTTTGGTACGCTTTAAACGACACCGTTAAACCACCAAGGTCAGCAATATTTTCGCCCAGACCTAAGGCGCCCTGCAGGTGTAAATCGTCAATCGGGTTAAAGGCACTGTATTGATCAATCATCAGCTGTGCCCGCTGCTGGAACTGCGCTGCGTCTTGCTCGGTCCACCAGTCGCGCAGGTTACCGTCGCCGTCGGAGCGGCGGCCCTGATCGTCAAAGCCGTGGGTAAATTCATGGCCAATAACGCCACCAATGGCGCCATAGTTAACCGCATCGTCAGCCTCTACGTTGAAAAACGGCGGCTGTAAAATGGCGGCCGGGAACACGATTTCATTCATGGTAGAGCTGTAATAGGCATTTACCGTTTGCGGCGTCATACCCCATTCAGTGCGATCAACCGGCTTACCTAGACGGCCAATGGTGCGCTGGTATTCACACTCGGCGCTACGGCGCAGGTTACCGACTAAATCAGTCGCGTTAATCTCAACACAGCTGTAGTCGCGCCATTTATCCGGGTAACCAATTTTGGTGTTAAATTTGGCCAGCTTAATTTGCGCCTGCTTTTTCGTTACCGGGCTCATCCACTCCAGCTCATCAATGGACTGACGAAACGCGACGCGCAGGTTTTCAATCATCTGATCCATCCGTGCTTTGGCTTCGGGTTTAAAGTACTGCTCAACATACTTTTTACCCACCATGAAGCCCAGATTGTTATCGACCAGACTGACCGCGCGCTTCTCGCGGCTACGCTGTTCCTGCAAGCCATTTAATGTCTTGCCATAAAAATCAAAGCTGGCATCGACAAAAGCTTTGTTCAGGTTATTGGCATTGCTGCGCAATACATGAAACTTAAGATACTGCTGCCACTGCTTAACCGGCGTTTGCGCCTGCAGTTTGGCAAAAGCAGTGAAATAGGTCGGCTGACGCACCACTAACTCGCTCACATTGCCTAAATCAGCAGCGGCTAAAAACGCCTGCCAGTTAAAGCCCGGCGCCAGTGTGTTAAGCTCAGCTAACGTAAGCTTGTTGTAGGTCGCATTACGGTCGCGGTTTTGCACCCGGCTCCAGTGTGCAGCAGCAATTTGCTTTTCCAGCGCCACGATATCGGCGGCAACTTGTTCAGCATTATCAAAACCGGCCAGGGTCCACAGTTTTGCAATAAAAGCCTGATATTGTTGCAGTAACTCGATAGAGCGGGCGTCGTCTTTTAGATAATAATCACGATCTGGTAAACCCAAACCACTTTGCGAAGCACCGGTAATGTACTGATCTGATTGCTTTTGATCCTGGCCGACATAGACCACAACCGGTGTGCCCATGCGGTAACGCTGCCAGTTGCCCCAAAGCGTGGTTAAATCGGCATGGCTTTTCAGGTTATCAATTGCTGCCAGTTCGCCGCGCAGTGGGTTTAAGCCCAGTACTTCAGCCAGCTGCTCATCTAAGAATGAGCGGTATAAATCAGCAATTTTTTGCTCATCACTGCCTTTGGCATGCTGCTCTGTCGCCAACTGCTGCACTATCGCCAGCACTTGTTTTTCCGCGTTTTCACGTAGCTCATCAAAACTGCCCCAACGTGCTTTATCCGCCGGAATTTCAGTGTTATCAAGCCAGCTGCCGTTTACGTAACGGAAAAAATCCTGCTGCGGTGCAACTGTGGTATCCATATTTGCCAGCGTAATACCTGAGCTTAGGCCGGCTGGCGATGCCGCGGCGGTCTGCTGTACCGCGTTCTCAGTATTGCTGACAGTGCTGGTTGAACAGCCCGCCACGCCCAGTGCCAGCGCGATGCTGAGCGCCACTGTGGTCATACTTTTTTTCATTATCAGTTCCTGAATTAACATTTACCTGCGCGACTGCAAGCGTGTTGTTGTGGTTATGTATTTAAGTCGTTACTGCGCCAGTGTAGGTAACGGATCAGTAGTGTCCAGCGCTTAACCGGTAAGCGGTGTGCTATCTGCGATAAATAACCAGCACAGTGACGCCGATTTTGGTTGAATTACCACGCTAATTTGCGCAGGATCAGCGCAAACTATCTCACTCGGGGAATTTATATGTTAGATACTGCGTTAAGCTCTTTAACTGGCTTACCGGCGTTTGCCGCTTACTTCGCACTGGCGGTAGTATTGCTGCTGGTGTTTGTCCGGCTATATACCTGGGTAACACCGCATGATGAGTTTGGTCTTATCCGCGCCAATAACCCGGCCGCTGCCGTGGCCTTTGCCGGTGCCATTATTGGCTTTGCCTGGCCGCTTTCAAGCGCTATTACCCATTCAATGTCATTACTTGATTGTGCCATCTGGGGCGGCATAGCGTTAATCGTGCAAGTGCTGACGTTTTTTATCAGTAATGCTGCGCTTAAGCAGTTACCACAACGTATTAGCCAGGGCGAGCTGGCGGCCGGCATTTTCTCTGCCGCCTGCTCTATCACCGTGGGTATGTTAAACGCCGCCTGTATGAGCTATTAAGGAGTACAGTATGAGCAAAACCTTTAAACGCAGTAAAACCGCGCGCCTGATTATGATGGTGCCGGCGGCTAGCCTGGTGCTGGCTGGTTGTGGCGAAAAACCGGTTGAAGTACAGGTATTTAATACACCGGATGAATGTGCCGCTTACTACAACCCACCGGCCGAGTGTCAGGCGGCTTTTGCCGAGGCTAAGGCGCTGCACCCGCAGGTAGCACCGCGTTACGCCAACCGGCAGGAATGTGAAACTGATTTTGGTGTTGGCCAGTGTGAAACTGCCCCGGTTCTGGCAGCAAACTCAACTGAGCCTGCACAGCAGCAAAGCCAGGCCAGTGGCGGTTTCTTTATGCCGATGATGATGGGCTTTATGGCCGGACAAATGCTAAACCGTGGCAGTATGACCGGTGCGCCACAGCAGCAAACCGCCAGCGCCAGCCGCAGCCCGGTGCCCAATCAGCCGCTGTATAAATCGCGTGATGACCGCAGCACCTTTCGCACCGCAACTAACACAGCGGTAGCCAGCCAACCGGGTTTAGCCAGCATTAAGCCATCGGCAGTGCAGCCGAAGCCAGCCGCCATGGCACGCCGCGGCGGTTTTGGTGCCCAGGCGGCAAAACGCGCTACCACAAGTTACGGTGGTTAACCCGACATGAAACGCATAAACAGTGCGCCGCGCCCGGGCTGGAAAGCCTTTGCCGAGAGTGTCGGCTTTAACTTTCATACCTTTGACGGCGAGCCGTACTGGGATGAAAGCGCTTATTATCAATTTAGCCTGGCGCAAATTGAGCAGGACTTAGAAGATCCGACTGAGCAGCTGCACCAAATGGCGCTGGACTTGGTAGATGATATTGTTACCAGTGAAGAAAAGCTGACTCAACTAGCCATTCCTGAGCTGTTCTGGGATGCAGTGCTGGCCAGCTGGCGGGCGAGAGAGCCACACTTGTACGGCCGAATGGACTTTAGCTATAACGGCAAAGGCCCGGCCAAGCTTTTAGAGCTGAATTACGACACCCCCACCTCACTGTTCGAAACCGGCTTTTTCCAATGGGTCTGGCTGGAAGATATGCTAATGCGCGGCACCCTGCCGCAGGGGGCAGACCAGTTCAATTCGCTACAGGATAAACTGCAGCAAGCCTTTAGCGAACTTAATCTGCCACAGCCATTTTACTTTGCCAGCGTCACGGAAAGTATTGAAGATAAAGGTACTGTCGATTACCTGATGGATATTGCACTGCAGGCCGGTGTTAATTGCCGCTATATCCAACTGGAACAACTGGGCGATATTGACGGCCAACTGGTCGACTTAGACGGTTTCCCCATTCAGGGTTTGTTTAAGCTCTACCCTTGGGAATTTATGCTGCAAGAAGACTTTGCCAGCACCATTTTAACCAGCCAAACCCAGTTTATTGAGCCGCTATGGAAATGCCTGTTATCTAACAAAGGCATACTGCCGCTGCTGTGGCAAAAATATCAGGGCCACCCTAACCTGTTGCCAGCATTTTTTGATGATGGCAGCAGCCTACAAAACGGCTGGCTTCGTAAGCCTTTACTGTCGCGTGAAGGCGCCAATATTGAGCTTATAACCGCCGATGGCAAACGGCTGACGCAAGATGGCCCCTATAACGACAGTGGTTATATCCACCAGCAACTGGCGCCACTGCCACAGTTTGACAATAACTACACACTGATTGGCAGCTGGGTAGTAGGCGACAGCGCCGCAGGCATAGGTATCCGCGAGGATAACAGCCTGATCACTAAAGACAGTTCACGCTTTTTGCCACATATTATTCTCGACTGACCTCTAAGCACAGCGACACTGCTCATTGTGTCGCTGTCGCTATTAACATCCTTCCCCAATAACGCCAAATTGGCCCGATAATGTGTAAATTATCCTGACGCTAAGCTGTAATTATTTTTCATTTAAATTCAGTGCATTAAGTTCCGTTAAATAAAATATCATTAAAATCTCAAGTCTAAATTTTGACAACGCTGTCATATTTGCCATAGTCAATACCGCTTATTTTCTAATCAGCCAGCTGCACAAACGACACTGCAGGCAAGCAGAAAAAAGCCCGCGTCCGAATTAAAAAGCTGGTAACAGCCGGACGATTTTGCGAGCACGTATCGCCATAACTATTACAACACTTAAGCAACACCATTGGAGGAAGTTATGTTTAAACAAGCAGTTAATTGCAGCAGCAGTCTATCACTACTGCTGCTGGCCGCCAGTATTCAGGCCGCCACACCCAATGCCCCGGTGATCAGCTGGATGCCCACCGATTACGCCCTGCAAAACGGCAGTGTGCAGGTACCGCTACGCTGGGATATGTGGTGGGGCAGCAACGGTAACAAGTGGTATTTACATAAAAATGACAGCGTTGTCTATGAAGCTGCATTAACACCCAACGGCCAGAACGCACAAAGCGGCAGTACCAGCTTAACCTTTAGCCAGCCCGGCAGTTACCAGCTGCAGGTCAGTTTATGTAATGTCAGTGGCAGCACCGAACAATGCGCTCAAAGCGGCATTACCACTGTTACAATTACCGGCTCAGGCGACAGCGAACCAGACCCGGTAGAGCCCGATCCGGTTGACCCGGATCCCGTCGAGCCAGACCCGGTAGAACCGGTTAACCCGGCCGCTCCGGCTAAACCTGCCTTTGCCTGGAGTGAAAACAGCGTCACGCTAAACGGCGGCAGCGCCAGCCTGAATTTGGCCTGGAATATGTGGTGGGGCAACAACGGCAACTTATGGCAGCTAAAACAAAACGGCTCTGTGGTGCACAGCGCCAGCCTCAGCAGCGCCACACCGTCGGCACAAAGTGGCAGCACCAATGTCAGCTTTACCAGTACCGGCAGCTATAACTTTGTTGTAAGCCTGTGCCAGCAAAGCAGCGATGCGCTGCTGTGTACCGACAGCGATGTGAAAACCATCAACGTGGTAGCCGGATCAGGCGGCGGCGGTGACGGTGGTGGCAACGGCGGCGATAACGGTAGCTTCGATCCCTGGACCGACTTGGATATGACAGCCTGGCCGCACCCGCTGAAGCAAAATAATGTCGCTTTTAACAATACTACTGGCAAAAAAGTCGGCGCCTACTTTGTGGAGTGGGGCATTTATGGCCGCGCCTTCCATGCTGCCGATATACCGGCACAAAACCTGACGCATATTTATTATGGCTTTATCCCGGTGTGTGGCCCGAACGAAGGCTTACGCCAGGCCAACCCGGAAGGTTATGCTGCCCTTAACAGCCAATGTAGTGGCAAACCGGATTACTCCGTGGTGGTGCATGACAAGTTTGCCGCGCTGGAAAAAGGCTATCCGGGCGATGTTTGGGATCAACCAATCCGTGGCATTTTTGCCGAGCTGTACCGCTTAAAACAGGCACATCCGCACGTTAAAATTCTGCCGTCAGTCGGTGGCTGGACCTTATCTGATCCGCTGTACGATGTCGGTACTAACGCTGCCGCCCGCGCGGTATTCATCGACTCTATTATCGACTTTATCCGCACCTATGATTTCTTTGACGGTATAGATATCGACTGGGAATTCCCCGGCGGCGGCGGTGCTAACCCGGATTTGGGCTCTGCTCAGGACGGCGCCGGCTTTGCTACTCTGATGCGCGAACTGCGTGAGGCTCTGGATGCACTGGAAGCGGAAACCGGTCGTGAATATGAACTGGCGGCGGCGATGTCAGGCGGCGTAGAGAAACTTAGCGTCGTCGACTGGGAAGATGCACACCAGCACATGGATTACATCAACCTGATGACCTACGACTATTACGGTGCCTGGAACGGTGTACTGGGTCATCAAACTGGCTTGTATCCATCTCCTAACTCGCCTATCAGCGGCTTTAGCGCGCATGAAGCGGTGCAGTATCTGCTTAACCGCGGCGTACCGGCTGGCAAAATTGCGTTAGGCGCCGCCATGTACGGTCGCGGCTGGCAGAATGTGTCGGGCACCACTGGCGGCAATCCGTTTACCGGTACCGGCGGTGATGGTATTACCGGCGGCTGGGAGCGCGGCATTATGGACTACAAAAAAATCGAAGCCGACTTTATGGGTGGGCCGGAAGCCAGCGGCGTTAACGGCTTTACTGTTGGCTGGGATGATACCGCCAAGGCCAGCTATGTCTGGAACCCGGCTACCAATACGCTGATCAGTATCGATACCAAGCGGTCGGTACGCGAGAAAGGCGCTTACATTTTGCAGCATCAGCTGGGCGGTATTTTTGCCTGGGAAATCGATGCCGACAATGGCCATATTTTAAACGCGATGCATGAAGGCTTAGGCCATACGCAGCAATAACCATTATTGCCGCGGTAACTAACAGTCTAGACAGAGGAGTAAGCAAAAACCGTTTTGCCCACGCTAACACGCCGTGAACCCATCCCTGGGGGCTCGATTCGGCCATCCTGGCCTGCAACGGTTAGCTTAGAGCAAAGCGGTTCTTGCTCCCTGGCATCGGCTTAGATTCCCCGCGGCATTTTGCAGGAAACCCGTTATGAAACTTACTACTACCTTATCGCTGCTGGCGTTAGCCAGTACAGCGGCCTTTTCGGCCCGTGCGGTCGATTGCACTAATCTGCCACTGTGGCAAAACGATGCTGCTTATGGCGGCGGCAGTCAGGTACAACAGCAACAACAAGCCTATCAGGCCAACTGGTGGACGCAGGGTAATGACCCTGTCAGCCACTCGGCACCGTATCAGGAGTGGACCCTGCTAGGCAGCTGCGATGGGGCTGAACCGGAGCCAGAACCTGACCCAGAGCCGGATCCGGAACCAGAGCCAGACCCCGAACCTGAGCCGCAACCCGATCCAGAACCTGAACCAGACCCCGAACCTGAGCCGGATCCCGGCGTACCCGGCGATAGCAGCTGCCGGCCCGATGGCCTGTATCAGACGCCCGGCATCAGCGTGCCTTACTGTACGATATATGACGCTAATGGTCGCGAAATTATCAGCCCCGACCACCCACGCCGTATTATTGGTTACTTTACCAGTTGGCGCCATGGCAAAAACGGCCAGCCGGCCTATTTAGCCTCAGATATTCCGTGGGATAAAATTACCCATATTAACTACGCCTTTGCCCATGTTAATGCCGCCAATCAGATTTCAGTCGGTGACACCAGCGACCCAACCAATGCCTCTACCGGCATGGAGTGGCCGGGCATAGCCGGTGCGGAGCTCGACCCTAACCTGCCGTACAAGGGCCACTTTAACCTGCTGCAAAAATACAAACAGCAGCACCCACATGTGAAAACCTTGATCTCTGTCGGTGGCTGGGCCGAAACCGGCGGCTATTTTGATGCCGATGGCAACAGGGTGGCCAGCGGCGGTTTTTACACCATGACCACCAACAGCGACCTTAGCATCAACCAGCAGGGCATTAATACCTTTGCCGACTCAGCGGTAGCCTTTATCCGCCAGTATGGCTTTGACGGTGTTGATATTGACTACGAATACCCCACCAGCATGAACGATGCCGGTAACCCGGACGACTTTGCGCTGGCTAACAGCCTGCGCGGCGGTTTAATGCGCTCTTATGTTGAGCTGATGAAAGTGCTGCGGCAAAAACTGGATGCGGCCGGTGCGGCCGATGGTAAGCATTATTTACTGACGATTGCCTCGCCGTCGTCCGGCTACCTGCTGCGTGGTATGGAAGCGTTTCAGGTTACTCAGTATCTGGATTACGTTAACATTATGAGCTATGACTTGCACGGCGCCTGGAACCAGTTCGTCGGCCACAACGCCGCACTGTTCGACACCGGTGAAGATGCTGAGCTGGCCGCCTGGAACTATTACAACACCGCGCAGTACCAGCAAATTGGTTACCTGAATACCGACTGGGCCTACCGTTATTTTCGCGGCACTATGCCAGCCGGCCGCATTAACATAGGCATTCCGTATTACAGCCGTGGCTGGAAAGATGTGCAGGGTGGCAGCTTTGGTTTATGGGGCAGTGCCGCCTTACCCAACCAGAGTGACTGCCCACCGGGCACCGGTGGCAGCACAGTAAGTAAATGCGGCAACGGCGCTGTGGGCATTGACAACCTGTGGCATGACAAAGATGTGAACGGTAATGAGATGCCAGCCGGCTCTAACCCACTGTGGCACACCATGAACCTGGCCGAAGGCATTAGCGCCAGCTATTTTGGTTTGTATGGTTTAGACCCTGCTAACCCGGCACATCAGCTGACCGGCAGCTACAGCCGCCACTACGATGCTACGGCCGTCGCACCCTGGTTGTGGAATGCGCAGAAAAAGGTGTTTTTATCGGTAGAAACCGAGCATAGCATCGCCGCCAAAGCCCAGTACGTGATTGATAACGGCATCGGCGGCGTGATGTTCTGGGAGCTGGCCGGCGACTACGGCTGGGATGCCGCCAAAGGTGAGTACTTTATCGGCAATACGCTGACCACGCAGTTTTACAACAGCTTTAACGGCGCCACACCTTATGGTGCAGTAAAAGCCGAGCGCGCTATGCCAGCGCAGGCCGTCGATGTGCGCCTGAGCATCAGCGACTTTAAACTGGGCGATCAGAACTTCCCGATCAACCCTAAGCTAACACTAACTAACCACAGCGGTAGCAGTATCCCGGGTGGCAGCAGCATCAGCTTCGATGTGCCAACCGCAATACCGGATAGCATTAGCGATCAGAGCGGTTTTGGCTTAACCGTAATAGAAAGCGGCCGTAACACCAGTGGTAATAATATTGGCGGCCTTGAGAATAACTTTCATCGCGTTGCCTTTACCCTACCCGGCTATTTAAGCGTGGCCAGTGGCGACAGCGTTACAGTGACGCTGAATTATCAGCTACCCATGCCAATGCCGTCTAACTGGGTACTTACTGCTAACGGTAATGAATATGCCTTTGCACAAGAGTATCCGCAGCTACCGGTAGTCAGTATTGGCGCCGGTGATGGCGGTGACGGTGGCGATGACGGCAATGGGGATAGCTGCGGCGGTATCAGCGCACCTATTTACCCTTACCCGCAGTGGCCGCAAACCGACTGGGCCGGTAACCCCAGCCATGCCAATGGCGGTGACCATTTGTCGTACCAGGGCGGCGTATATAAAGCCAACTGGTGGACCAACTCGGTGCCGGGCAGTGATGGCAGCTGGAGTTTTATCTGTAATTTATAGCGCGCTATAAAGCGGTGGAGTTGAAGGTTCACCGCTTTTCCTTGGCTTTGGGTTTCGAGTAATGCGGTGAGTGGGTAACACTTGTCAGGCTCGTCGCAGCAACTGTGCCTGGACGTTCTGTCCGGCAACTGCGGCCAGCTAAAGCTGTCCAAACTCGCTCCCGACGAATTTGTCGAGCCCGCTCGGGCGGGCACTCAGACACTCTGCGCCGCCCTGCCAAGGTCACGCCATTCACCAATGTCAAATTCAGTGCAGCCTTGAAGCGTTTTGGCAGCACAGGAGATCCGAAGATGAAATCCAAACATTTAATCCCCGCAATCCTCACAACCAGCCTGCTATTTATCAGTCTGCAGGCCAGCAGCCATGGCTATGTCGACTACCCCAAAGCCCGGCAGCAAATATGTAAAGACGACGGCGGCTACTGGTGGCCAGCCGATGGCAGCGGCATTCCCAATGCGGCCTGCCGCGCGGCTTACCAGCAGTCCGGCGGTTATATGCTGACCCAGCATCATGAATTTTCTGCCAATGTCGCCGATTACCGCAATATGGCGGCGGTGCAAAACGTGGTTAGCGATGGTAGCCTGTGCGCCGCTGGCGACAGCCGTAAAAGCGGTATCGATATCCCCTCAGCGCACTGGCAGCGCACCACTGTCGATCTGGCACAAAGCAGTGAGCTAACGCTGCGCTTTCGTGCCACTACACCGCATAACCCCAGCTTCTGGCAAATCTATTTAAGTAAACCCGGTTTTGATATTGCCAGCGAACCACTGAGCTGGAGTCAGCTGCAGCTTATTCACCAGCAAAGTGATGTACCGGCCGATGCCGGCTATTACACACTGCAGGTACCGCTACCGACCAATCGCAGCGGCCCTGCGGTGCTGTACACCCGCTGGCAACGGGTTGATGTGGTCGGCGAAGGCTTCTACAACTGCTCGGATATCGAACTGGTAAATGGCAATAGCAACACCCCGCCGCTGCTATGGTTTGATAAAGGTGCTTACGTCAACCTGCAAACACCGGCTGAAGTCGGCGGTTATGCCCAGTTAAGGCTATTCGATAGTAATGGTCAGGAGCTGATAGACGAGCGCTGGCAGATCACTACCAGTAATATTGCTAACGCACTGTGGGCAACTGAACTGGCAGCGCAGGTAAATACCCAGCACAGCAACCTGCTGCAACTTGGGCTGTTAAACGGCGATAATGTGGTATTTAGCAGCGATTTAGCAGCCAACCGCGCCTATGTGCGGGATAACAGCCATTTTTATAACCTGGATTTGCGCCCGGCAACAGATGATGGTGGTGACGACGGCGGCGATGCTGGCTCTGATAATAGCAACAGCCCGCCGGGCAACTGCCCCGGTTATGACTTAAACCAGATAAACACTTACCCAAACTGGCCGCAAACCGACTGGCAAGGCCAACCCAGCCACGCCGCCAGCGGCGATAAACTGATATACCAAGCCGCGCTGTATCAGGCTAACTGGTGGACACAGTCTGTACCCGGCAGCGACAGCAGCTGGACCCAGCTGTGTAGCTGGTAACAGCCAACAGCATCGCAGAATAAATATGCTTAAAAAGTAGATATAAAACCACTTTTCACCTAAAATGCCGGCTTTAACGCAGTTGAAGTTGGCATTTTGTCATATAGCTGCCATCTTTATGTCCTATACAGCTTGTGTCTGAATAGAAGGAAGCCCAACGCCCGTGCGCACCACTGAACTTGTTTCCGGTTTTCGTCAGTCTGCCCCTTATGTTAACGCTCACCGCGGTAAAACCTTTGTCGTTATGCTGGGTGGCGAAGCCATTATGCAAAGCGGTTTTCGCAGCATTATTAATGATGTTGCGCTGCTTAACAGCCTGGGTATTAAAGTGGTGCTGGTGTATGGCGCCCGGCCACAAATTAATGCGGCACTGCAGCAGGCCGGCTTAGAACCCACCTACCATAACCGCGTGCGGGTTACCGATGATGACTCGTTTAAGTTAATTAAACAGGTAGCCGGTGCGCTGCAGCTGGATATTACCGCCCGGCTGTCGATGAGTTTAAGCAATACGCCAATGCAGGGCGCGCAAATTAACGTGGTGAGCGGTAATTTTGTTATTGCCCAGCCGCTGGGCGTCGATGAAGGTGTAGATTACCACCACAGTGGCCGGGTAAGGCGCATTGACGCCGCCGGTATCCGCCGCCAGCTGGATAACAACGGCATAGTGCTGATGGGGCCAATCGCCGCTTCTGTTACCGGCGAGAGCTTTAATTTAACCGCCGAAGATATTGCCACCCAGGTAGCGATTAAACTTAAAGCCGACAAAATGATTGGCTTTAACGAAATCGGTGGCATTGTCGGCGAAGATGGCGAGATCACCGCAGAACTTATGCCAAACGCCGCCGAACAGATCATGCTGCAATTAGAGCAGCAAGACGATGCCTGTACCGGCACTATTGCGTTTTTACATGCTGCCATCAGTGCCTGCCGCGCCGGCGTGCCACGCTGTCACTTAGTCAGCTACGATGAAGACGGCGCCTTGCTGCAAGAGCTGTTCTCCCGCGACGGTATCGGTACCCAGATTGTGACCGAGTCGGCGGAAAAACTGCGTGCTGCAACCATCTCTGATATCGGCGGTATCTTAGATTTGATCCGGCCGCTGGAGCAGCAAGGCCTGCTGGTACGCCGCTCACGCGAGCAGCTGGAGATGGAAATTAACCAGTTTACGTTAATAGAACGCGATGGCCTGGTGATTGGCTGCGCTGCGCTGTATCCGTTTCCGGAAGAAAATGTCGGCGAGTTTGCCTGCTTAGCCGTGCACCCGGATTACCGCGATGCCGACCGTGGCAGCATCTTGTTAAAAGCCGTGATCCAACAGGCGCGGCAGCGCAAGTACAGTAAGCTATTTGCCTTAACCACCCGCAGCATTCACTGGTTTTTAGAGCACGGCTTTGAGCTGTTAACGGTAGAAGATTTACCGGCACAGAAAAAGCAGCTGTACAACTATCAACGGCGCTCAAAAATTCTCGCCATTACCTTATAAAATTCAGGCCTGCTACTTCAGCAGGCCAATTTTTCCGCACCCGCCGCCGGCGCTGACTAAACTTAGCTTAGATCACCACAGCGGAGCTTCGGTATGCGCATTCTAGCTTTAACCCTGTTGGTACTACTGCTATTGCTGGTACTGCTGACCCAGTGCAGCAACAGCCCGGGCCAGCGTTGGCGTGAACCTAACCCGGTACAAGGCATAGCACCGGCGCAGCCGGGCGTGTTATTAGAGGTTGATAGCCATATCCGTTATACGCCACGGCCGGATGATCCTTACCCCTACCCGATCCCGTTAGGTGAGCCGGGACCACTGATGCCGCTGTACAGTGGCGGCCTGCGCTATCCGCTGTATTGTGATTTTACCGCGCATGCTCTGGCGGCCCCGCTGGTTGATAACCAACAAGGCCATGGTATAGCGGTATGGCAAGACGGTGAGCTTGCCGGTTACAGCAAAGACTGCCTGCACCCGGCACAGCTGCAATTTTACCTGTTGCAGGCAAATGGTGAGGTTAGCCGTTTTAACGGCGGTAGTATAGCCGCTGACCAGCAGCTGCTGCGTCTGGAGCTGGGTACCATTAACCGGTTTTTTTATTACATCTTAATGCCTGCCACGCCAGCTGAATATGGCGAGCGCGGCGGCGCTTTGCTGTGGAATAACAAACTGATTTATCAGTTTCATGGCGGTGTAGGTATTGGCTATCGCCAGGGCTACCTTAAACCCGAGCGCTTAATACGTGACCGTCAGCACGAGCTGCGTCAGGGTTTTGCGGTAATTAGCGCCAGCATTAACAAAACCAGTTATGGCTATAACTTTTTACTGGCTGAAGATACCGCCAGCCGGGTGAAACGCCACTTTGTCAGCCTGTATGGCGCGCCGCAGTATACGCTGGGCATTGGCGGCTCCGGTGGCGGCATCGCGCAGTATTTGCTGCTACAAAATCACCCCGATTTGCTCGATGGCGGCATAGCGCTGTACAGCTACCCCGATATGCTAAGCCAGACGCTGTATGCGCTCGACTGCGATCTGCTGCACAACTATTACTATTTTACTGCTGAAGACAAAGGCCGCTGGCAATCATTGGCGCAGCGCCAGCTGCTGGAGGGATTAAGCGTATCGCCTGAGCATAGCCTGAAATTCTCTGCGCAGGTCGCGCTGGCGCAACTCACCGCAGGTATCTGGCCGACGCTGCCACAGGGTGCAACCCAATGCCACAATGCCTGGCTGGGACTATCATCATTGGTACATAACCCACATCAGGGCAAACTAAAGCGCCTGGTCGATGATAAGCTGCTAGCAGAGGTAAACTGGAGTTACTGGGGTGATTTAGCCAGTATTTATGGCGTTGACCAGCAGGGTTTTGGCCACAGCTTATGGGATAACCAGGGCGTGCAGTATGGCCTGCAGGCACTGAAACAGGGCAGCCTTAGCGCTGACGACTTTATTGCGCTTAACCGCGCTATTGGCAGCTGGCGGCCACAAGCGCAAATGCAACCCGAGCAGATCCGCTACCTGCCCTTTGTTGATGCCCCCTTATGGCTAAGTGCCTTTGGCCGGCAGAATATCAATTACTCGACGTCAGCGCTGGCAGCAGTGCGTTTTAGCGCCAACCGCGAGGCTGCTACTAAAGCCTATCGTTATGGTCAGCTGTTTATAGGCCTGACCGAAAAACCCATTTTAGACCTGCGGCATTACCTCGACCCGGAGCTGGATATGCATCACCTGGAGCCCTCTTTTGCTGCCCGTGAGCGCTTGGTCATGCGTAATGGTCATGCCGATAACCAGCTGATTTGGGTCAGTGACCCAGCCTATACCCCGCTTGGTGAAGCTGTGGCCTTAATGGATAAGTGGCTGAGCAGTAGGCAAAAACCAGCCAACGCGCAGGATCAGTGTTTTGCTGCCGACAGTACTGTTATTGCCGCTGGCAGCGATATCTGGCTGCCAGGTGGCCGCTGCGCCAGCACTTATCCAATTCACCGTAACAGCCGGATTAATGCCGGCGCGCCGACACATGGTTTAATGTTTAACTGTGCCCTTATCAGCGTTGCACAAGCCATAGCGCGCGGCGATTATCAACCTGTCGATATGCAGCCTTATCAGGCAGAACTGGCGGCCATTTTCCCAGCCGGGGTCTGTGATTATCAGCAGCCGGATCAGGCGTTACCGGCCGATTTAGCCTTTGGCTACTGACTGCGCGACCTCAGCGGCGACACTTTTACCCAGCGCCCGGGCGGTGGTCCACTTGCCGCCCGACACGGTAAGTAATTTGTTTTGCCAGTGCAGTTGGTACTCACGACTGGCCTTACTGGCATTGCTACTACCGCCCAGTAAAGGCCGTACCCCGGCAAATTCGCCCAGCACAGCATCAGTGTGCTGCTGGGGCGTGAAGTAATGGTTATACACACCAAGCAGATAATGCCGCTCAGTGTCTGAGCATTGAATCGGCTCATCCAGCTGCTGGCGTACTTCGGTGGTGCCCAGCAATGTCTTGCCCTGATACGGCAGCACAAACACGATGCGCGCCTCGCCGGGAACCTCCAGCATATGGCCATAGCGGCCCTGTGCCGGTAACAATAAATGGCTGCCGCGCACCAAATCTAACGGCTGTGTCGGCAGGGCCGACTGCTGCAGTAATCGCTGGCTCCAGGGCCCCGCTACATTTATTACCCGGTCAAACTGTTGCCAGCCCGAGCTTAATAACAACTTGCCATCGGCAGTAACCTGCTGCACCGGGCTGTGTTCCAGCAAGGTTGCACCGGCCTTGCGGCATTGTTGCGCCATCCACAGGCCGAGTTTTTGGTCGTCCATCTGGCCATCAAAAAACAGATAAGCCCCCAGCAAACCATCGGGTTTTAGCTGTGGCGAGCAGCGCAGCGCCTGCTTTGGATTTAACCAGCGGTGGCGGCCAATGCCTTTGCGGCCAGCAAAAGTGTCATACAGCCAAAGGCCGATTTTTAACTGCCAGCGGGCACGGCGGGAGTCGGCATAAAGAGGATAAAGTATTGGCAGGCGCAGGGTCAGTTGCGGTGCCTTTTTTAGCCACCAGCGCCGCTCCTGCAGCGCTTCACGCACCAGGCGAAATTCACCCTGCTCCAGATAACGCAGGCCACCATGCAGCAATTTGGACGAGGCGCTACTGGTGGCCTGCATCAGCGCATCGCGCTCAAACAAGGTGACCTGATGGCCGGCCAGCGCCAGTTGCCAGGCACTGCTTAAACCATTAATGCCACCGCCCACTACCGCTATTTTCATCGGCCACCTGTTGTTAAGTTGTCAGTGCAATATCATCCCGGTGCACCACTTCTTCACTGGGGCAAAAACCCAGCGTTTGGGCAATTTGGGTGCTGTGTAAGCCTTTGATCAGTTGTAGCTCAGTGGCGCTGTACTGGCAAATGCCTTTGGCTAACTGCTTGCCGCTATCATCGCACAGCCAGATGGCATCGCCTTTATCAAACTGCCCATGCACCGCCGTGATGCCCTTGGCCAGCAGGGAGGCGCCCTTATGCAACAAGGCCTGCACCGCGCCGCTATCCAGGCTGATACTGCCCTGGCTTTTTAAACTGTTAAGCAGCCAGTGCTTTTTGGCACTTAGCCGATCCTGCTGACGCACAAACAGGGTGCCGGCCGGCTCACTGCGCAGCAGCGCATCAAAGCTGGTGGCTTTTTGGCCATTAATAATCAGTGTATCCACACCTAGCTTGGTCGCCTTTTCAGCAGCCTGAATTTTTGTCACCATACCGCCGGTGCCAATGGCATGGTGGCTACCGCCGGCCATGGCATAAATCTCGGCAGTAATTTTTTCCACCCGGGGAATAAAACGCGCCTCAGCGTTAGTTCTGGGGTTAGCCGTATACAGGCCGTCGATATCAGAGCAAATTATCAGCGCATCGGCATCAACCAACACCGCCACCATCGCCGCCAGGTTGTCATTATCGCCCACTTTTAGCTCAGCAGTGGCTACACTGTCGTTTTCATTGACGATAGGCAGCACCTGATTGGCCAGCAAGGTGCGCAGCGTGTTGTCGATATTCAGGTAGCGACGCCGGTCAGCTAAATCATCATGGGTCAGCAGAATTTGCGCGCAGCGAAAATCAAATAAATGGCTCCAGGTCGCCATCATCTGGGTTTGGCCAACCGCCGCCATGGCTTGTTTAATATTGATCGGTAGCGGCTGATGGGCAAAAGCAATGGCGGAGCGGCCAGCGGCCACACTGCCGGATGACACCAGCACCACTTCGGTGCCTTGTTGACGGCATTCACTGATAAAACGGGCAATTGCCAGTAAGTAGCGGGTAGAACAGCCTTTGGCATCAGGCGAAATCAGCGCACTGCCAACCTTAATAACAATGCGCCGCCAGTCAGAATGTAACATAAGCACCCCATAACACAGCCAAACTGGCAGCAGCTTAAAGTTTAGGCGTCTATATGTCTATTTAATTCTTGGTGCTGGCCATGGCAATTTCACAGTTGCCGGCGGTTAAATGGGTGTAGCCGCCATAGGCGCCTAATACCAGTCTATCATCGGTCAGTTTTTTCACCTGCCAGTTAACCTGGCCACTGCCAAAGGCGGGATGATCAATGACAAAAGAGCCCGGTGCCTGACGAATAGGGTACTTAAAGGTGTCCAGTCGCTGATCCTGGCTAATATGCTGTACCATCTGGCGCTCGCTGAAAATCCAGGTTTTGCGCAGCGCGTTGTCCTGTTGCACCACACCATCGGGTAAGCTTGAGGTGCCGATTTCACACCAACTGCCGGAAATCAACTCGCTAACTGCTTGCTGTGGCTGCTCGGCAAAGCGGATATCCAGCTTAACTTCATCACCGCCACGGCATGGCTCACCCTGAAACACCACTTCATTACTGGCATTGGTACATTTATATACTTCGGCAACAGCAGGTTGCATCATGCAAACACCGCCTAATAACATTAAAAAGCGCACGGTATATTTCATTATTAAATCCTTTTTAACGGCTGCCATGATACGGCACCGCAATTAAACCCGCATACAATACTGAAAAACGCTGTCAAAGTGAACAAAGCCGATAAAAATATACAAAATTTCAACAAACGCCGTCTACACAAAGCGTTATAGTTCAGCACTAATTCAGTTTTAACCACTAAGCTGACACCATTATATGATTAGGAGTGTATTATGCGCCGTTCTGCTTTTATTGTATCGCTGCTCTCTGCCAGCCTGGTGATGGCCGGTTGTGCCTCAAATGAATATTCGAACACCACCAAAGGTGCCGCTATCGGCGCTGTGGTGGGTGCTGTGGCCGGCAAGGCGACAGGTAACCACAAAGATAAGCGGCTGGTGATCGGCGCCGCTGTCGGTGCGCTGGCCGGTGCTGCGGTGGGCAGTTATATGGATAAACAAGAAAAAGCGCTGAAAGAAGAGCTCAGCGGCAGTGGCGTGAAAGTGATCCGCGAGGGTGACAAACTGCGACTAGACATTCCAGCCCAACTGACCTTTGAAATTAACCGCTCGGATATCCGCAGCAATTTGTACCCGGTGTTTAACGACATTGCCAAAGTATTGCGTGATTATGAAAAAACCATGCTGGTGGTTGCCGGCCATACCGACGATACCGGCCCATATCAGTACAATATGAATCTGTCGCAACAACGCGCCGACAGTGTTAAGCAGTATCTGATAGCACAAAACGTGCAGGCCATTCGTATTGAAACCCAGGGTTATGGCCCGAATTACCCGATAGTGCCAAACAGCTCTGAGACCAACCGCGCACAAAACCGCCGGGTAGAAATTCATATCGAACCAATAGTGGAATAGAGCCCTATTTTAGATAAAAAAAACAGCGCCTTTTGGCGCTGTTTTCGTTTCAACGGCTAGTTAAAAACGATAGCTGATTTTGCCATAAATGTACTGACCACGAGGGTTATGCACCTTCGAAGCGTAACCATATAGGTCACCGTCACCATCACCGATAGCAAATGGCGGATCTTCATCCAGGGCATTGTTCATACCCAGCACCAGTTGAGTCTTATCATTCAGGTTATAACGCGCCTGAATATCCAGCAACATCTGGGCACTGATCGTGCGAGTGGTCGTACTCTCTACTTCACTTGGTGCTGCATAGTCTTCAAACTCGCCAATATAACTCAGGCTCGTCACTACACCCCAATCACCGTGACTCCAGTCAGCAGCAGCTAACCAGCGGTGTTGTGGATAGTTATATTCACCGGCATAGTCGATACGATTTTTCTCAAATTTGCTGATATATGACCAGTCCAGGCTAAACCTTACTTGCCCCATATCCTGCAGCGCTAACCGGTAAGACGTTGATAAATCTAACCCGGTAGCCTCCTGCGAGCTGACGTTAACATAGCTGTTGAATAAGCGTGATAACTCGCCCAATGTTTGTCCTGGTAATGGCGCTAAACGTACACAGACGGTACTGTTCTGGTTATTACATTCAGCCGCATAGACATTCTCGTAATCATTTTTATCGATCTTATTGTCCTGCGTGATGCTCCAGATATCCGCTGTAACATCAAACTCATCATTCACCTGCCAGACAAAGCCCAGGTTAAAGGTTTCTGACTCCTCTGGCTGTAAGCCTTCACCGCCGACAAATACAATAGTGTAATCGGTGGATGCACACGCCGGGTTAGAGGCATCAGCCACCGGACAGCGATAAGTATCGGTAAAGAATACCGACTCTTGTGATGGGCCTAAGCCAATTTGTGCCAGTGAAGGTGCACGGAAGCCCTGGCCAAACGAAGCCCGCATCGTAAAGTTATCTAACGGGCGCCATTTCATCGTTAGTTGAGGGTTAGTGGTTGAGCCGAAATCACTGTAGTGGTCATAACGGCCTGCTACGGTAAACTCCAGGGTGTCGTCAATCGGAATTAGCAGCTCTACATAAGCTGCATATTGATCCCGCTTAGCTTGTGCAGACACCGACTCAGTACCGAATATTAAACCGCGCTGAAATTGATCATCCGGTTGGTCAAAGGCATCTTCTTCGCGGTATTCTACACCGGCCGCAAGAGATACCATCTGGTCACCCAAAGCAAAGGCTTCACCACTGATGCTGGCATCATATGAGGTAATATGTGATTCACCACGGCGCACCAACGAGGTGGTAATGGCATCAATTACTTCAGGTGAGTTAAAGGTGCCGCCAAATGGGTTGTAGTTACCCAGGTTAATCTGCTCTTGCAGGAAGTCTGTGCGCACCCAACCTTGCTGTTTACTACCGGTTTGCATCGACTCACTGCGGCCTTTTTGCGCTGCAATATCCCAGTCCCAGTTATTGATTTGGCCACGAAGTCCCAGCACCATCCGCAGTGAATCAGACTCGATATCCCATACACGAGGGCCTGCATCTACCGTGCGGAAGCGGTTAATCGCGATATCCACACCAAAGGGGTTGTTAGGGTGCGTACCCGGAACGGTTAAGCCGGCATCACCATCTAACGGTGTAGCGGCACCTGAGGCCTGCGATCGGTTATGCTGTACGGAGAGCTCAACATAGCCCTGAAGGCTGTTGGTAAACTGCTGGCTGCCCTGAAAAATAGCACCGACACGCTCTGCCGCCGGTACTGTCATACCAAAAGGACCATAGTCAAATACACAGGTTTGACCAAAGGCGCGCTCTGCAGGACAGCCCGGGTCAATGCGAGTTTCGCCATTTACGATAAAGTTACCCGGAAAACCGCGCGATGAACGTAAATCTAAGCCACCATATGGCGCCTGATTTGCGGTACCAAAGCGGCCCATTTCTGCACCGGTAATCACCGTATTTTTAAAGTAATCCAGAATCAACGTCGCGTTGGCGTCATCTGTTTCAGTGCCCCAGACTAGGCTAGCAGACGTTTCATCATACGACGGGCCTGTGGTACCACCGTGGCTGACGCTTACTTCTGCGCCATCAAAATCTTTGCGCAAGATAATGTTTACTACGCCAGCAACAGCGTCTGAGCCATAAACGGCAGAAGCGCCGTCTTTTAGAATTTCGATACGCTCGATTGCCGCTACCGGAATAGAGTTGATATCTACGAAGGAGTTGGCGATGTTCTCAGCGAAAGCACTGACCGCTACGCGCCGACCATTAATCAGTACCAGAGTAGCGTCAGAGCCAAAACCCCGCAAACTGATCGCTGCACCACCGTTGGCGGTAGAATCCTGGTTATTACCACGGGTAGAAAAGGTACCTGTACCCGCAACAGGCGTGCGCTCTAACAACTGCTGCAAGTTAGAAAAGCCCGATTTGGCAATATCTTCCCGATTGATAATATCAATCGGGGCCGCGCCTTCCAAATCATTGCGTTTAATACGTGAACCGGTAACCTCAATCCGTTCCACTTGCTGTGTGTCTGCACTGCTATCGTTTTGCTGAGCAGAGGCGATATTGCCGTAACACAACGAACTTACTGCTAGCGCACATAGAGAGTACTTAAATGACGTTTTCATATGCATCCTTTTTGTTATTTGTTTTGTCATCAACTGCTTACGCAGCGATAAAGGTGTAGCACAAAACGCAAAAATTAACATTATTTGCACATGTTATATTTGTGATAAATCGTGACAAGGCGTAACAAAAGACAGACAACAAAAAGCCCCGCGAAATGCGAGGCTTGTGTTTTGGAACCATAAAGCGTTTGCGTTAGTTCTGCGCGTATTGCCGTTCTAAATTAACCGTTTTCGATTTCAGACTGGCCAGGTTAGAGCGCTCAGCACTGATTTTTTCGTCATACTGCTGTTCGGTACGATCAATTTTTTGCTGCAGGGTCACTAACTCTTCTGCTTTAGGGAAGCTGCGGCGCAGCTTGTACAAATCGGCCTTCAGCTCATCTAATTTTTGCTGTTTTTCCTGTTCCAGTTTGCTGATCTGAAACTCAACAAAACGGCCCTGACGCTTTAAAGCATCAACTTGTTGTTTGAATTCACTGCGGGTGCCGAGCATAGCGGTGCCTAACGGCCGCATATCAACCTGCTCGGCTTCACCGGCACAGGGAAACTGACTAAATTCGACCACGCCGTTTTGCTCACACTTATAAACCTGAGCCTGAACAGAAAAAGCGCCGAAAAACAACAGGTAAGATATTTTCTTCATTTGCCACCCCACATATGAGCAATAAATGTACAGAAAGCTTGCCAAATACGCAAGTCAGCCTGCACATTTATTTTTCGGTTCAGCCAGCTTTCAGCTTATTCGCTGTAACACAATTTGCTTAGCGGTAGTGTAATTAGCCCAACAGCGCCTGTTTCATAAAGTTAGGCCAGGCAGATGCTGCTTTGTGCACCTCTGCGTTGTAATATTCGGTGTTAAAAGGCGCATTTACGGCATCGGTCTCGCGAAAACCATTAAAGGCCATGCCTTTGCGTGCCAGCGTACAAGTCCACCAGCCTGACGGATACACCATTTGCGGGAACAATAGCGTTTGCAGCGCATCAAAGCCGGCATCTAACATAGCGCTACGCATATCTTTTAACAGTGGCATGTGAATAAGTGGCGATTCGCTTTGCTGTACTAAAATACCACCATGACGCAGCGCTTTGCGGCAGCTATCGTAAAAGGCGCGGTTAAACAAGCCTTCTCCCGGGCCAATCGGGTCAGTGGAGTCAACAATAATCACGTCGACAGACTCCGGCTGGGCTTCACGCATAAATTTAATACCATCATCAAATTTTAGCGTGGCGCGCGGGTCATTGTTGGAGGCGCACAGCTCCGGAAAGTATTTTTCTGCCATCCGGGTGACTTGCTCGTCAATATCGATTTGGGTTACCGACTCCACGCCAGGGTGTTTTAACACCTCGCGTAAGGTACCGCAGTCACCGCCGCCGATGATCACTACGTTTTTCGGGTTGGCATGGGTAAACAGCACCGGGTGGCTTAACATCTCGTGATATAGAAAGTTATCCCGGCTGCTGAGCATAATAACGTCGTCGATCACCATCAGGTTGCCAAAATGGCTGGTCTCATACATTTCAATTTTCTGAAATGGCGATTGCACCTCATCCAGCTTTTTAGTGACTTGCAGGCCAAAAGCACTGCCGCTGGCGGCGAAAATTTCGGTGTACCAATTGTTGTTAAAACCCGACATAGTGATCCCCTCTTCGTAACAGGGCGCGTATTGTGCCTTCTAGCGCCTTTACACTCAAATTTTTTCGGTTTTTCGTGTTTTTTGCTGCAGCTTGGCCGTATAAGCCTTAAACTATAGCCAACTTAATTTTAAAGGAACGACAATGGCCGACTGGGGTACTGAAAAAGCACGCTCTATTTACAATGTTGCGGTATGGAGTGAAGGGTATTTTGATGTTAATACTGATGGCGATCTGGTGGCTTATCCGGATCAGGACCACAGTAAAAAAGGCATCCGTTTTCCTGAGCTGACAGCCCGGTTTAAAGAAGAAGGCCTGACCTTGCCGGTACTGGTACGCTTTACCGATATTCTGCAGCACCGGGTTGATACGCTAATTAAATCGTTCCAGCGCGCCAAGGCAGAAAAAGACTATCAGGGTCAATATACTGCCGTGTACCCGATTAAAGTGAACCAGCAGTTTTCGGTAGTAAAACGCCTTATTAGCCACGACAGTGGTAAAGTGGGCCTGGAAGCCGGTAGTAAACCAGAGCTGATGGCCATTTTGGGTGTGACCGAGCAGCCACTGCAAATCGTGTGTAACGGTTATAAAGACAGCGAGTTTTTGCGCTTAGCCACTATTGGCCAGATGATGGGCCATACCGTGTATGTGGTGGTAGAAAAACTGTCTGAGCTGAAAACCCTGCTGCGCGAAATTGACAACTTAGGCACGGCGCCGCGTATTGGTATTCGTATCCGCTTAAACTCAGTGGGTAAAGGCAAATGGCAAAATACCGGCGGCGAGAAAGGCAAGTTTGGCTTAACTGCTACGCAGGTGTTGCAGGCGATTGATGTGCTGCGTGATGCCGGCAAGCTGGACTTACTGCAGCTGGTGCATTTTCATATCGGCTCGCAAATTGCCAATATCCGCGATATTCATAACGCCATCCGTGAATGTGCCCGCCATTATGCCGAGCTGCGCACCTTAGGCGTACCTATTACGACCGTCGATGTGGGTGGTGGTTTAGGCGTTGACTACGAAGGCTCGAAGTCCCGTTCGGCCTGCTCGATGAACTACACCATGTACGAATATGCCCGTAACGTGGTAAACGGCTTAAAGGAAGTGTGCGACGAGTACGATCTGCCGCACCCGAATATTATTACCGAATCGGGCCGGGCGATGACGGCGCACCATGCGGTACTGGTAACCGATGCGATTGATATTGAGCGCGCACCAGGTCTGGTTAATTTACCCGAACCAAGTGAAGACTCACCTACAGTCATTTTGGGCCTGTGGGAAGCCTACCAAAACGTGACACCACGCACAGCGATAGAAGCCTACCACGACGCGGTGCATTATTTTACCGATGCCCACGCTCAGTACGTGCATGGTTTATTAACGCTGAAAGACTGGTCGCTGTTGGAGCAAATTTACTTTGCCACCATCAACAAAGTAAAAGCCAATCTGGATATGACAGCACGCTCGCACCGCTCTATTCATGATGAGCTGAACGAAAAGCTGGCCGATAAGTTATTCGTAAACTTCTCGTTATTCCAGTCGATGCCAGATGCCTGGGGTATTGATCAGCTGTTCCCTGTTATGCCGCTGGAGCGGATGAACGAGCCGCTGGATCACCGCGCCATTATTCAGGACATCACCTGCGACTCTGACGGCCAGTTAAAAAGCTATGCCGACGGTAACGGTATAGAGCCAAGCCTGCCACTGCCAGTGTATAAGGAAGACGAGCAGTATCTGCTGGGTATGTTTATGGTCGGTGCCTATCAGGAAATTTTAGGCGACCTACACAACCTGTTCGGCGATACCGACTCAGTACACGTTGAACTGACCGATGATGGCAGCTACAAACTAACCAATATCATCAAAGGCGATACAGTCGCCGATGTACTGCGTTATGTGCAGTTTGATGCGAAAAAGCTGATTGCCTCTTACACCAAACAGCTGGCCAAGTTGGAGATGGATGACAGTAAAAAAGATGAGCTGCTGGATGAACTGAAAGCCGGCGTTTACGGTTACACCTATTTTGAAGATTAAGGTAAACTAGCCTCTGATCCGATGTGTTAACAGCAGGCTCGCCTGCTGTTATCATTTTTGCCGGTGCGGTTTTGCCGGCATAGTGTCCGGCCATTGTTATCAGGTGCTGCTATGTTACATTTTTTACCCCGCCCGCTCAGCGGCGCTTTATCGCTGTTGTTGTACACGCTAAACACCCTGTTCTGGTTTGTACCCGTATTGCTATTAGCCTTGCTAAAACTGCCCCCGATAACCCGCTGGCAAAGCTGGATGACTTACCTGCTGGATGCCTGTGCCGTGGCTTGGATTAGCGTAAACAACTTTACCACCCGTTTGTTTACCCGCATTCGCTGGCATGTCAGTGGGCTGGAAAAACTGTCACGCAAAGACTGGTATCTGGTGCTGGCGAATCATCAGTCGTGGGCCGATATTCTGGTGCTGCAAAAGGTGTTTAACCGCAAGATCCCGTTTATTAAGTTTTTCCTGAAAAAAGAGCTGATTTACGTGCCATTTTTAGGCATTTGCTGGTGGGCACTGGATTTTCCTTTTATGAAGCGCTATAGCAAGGCCTTTTTACAGCGCAACCCGCACCTGCAGGGTAAAGACATTGAAACTACCCGCAAGGCCTGCCGTAAATTCCGCTTTAAACCGGCGGCCATTATGAATTTTGTTGAAGGCACCCGCTTTACCCGCGAAAAACACGATAAGCAGCAATCGCCTTACCACAACCTGTTAAAACCCAAAGCCGGTGGCGCCGCCTTCGTGCTGGGCGCCATGGGCGAGCAGCTACATAAAATTCTCGACATTACCATTTACTACCCCAAAGGCATTCCCAGCTTCTGGGATTATATCTCCGGCAAGGTTCGTGATATAACAGTGCAAATAAAGGTGCTGCCGATTACTCCAGAGCTGGTGGGTGACTACAACGACGCCGCTTATCGCGAGCGTTTCCAGCTGTGGATAAACCAGCTGTGGCAGCAAAAAGACCAGCAACTTAGTGCGCTGAAACAAGGAGTTAAGCAGTAATGTTAAGTTTTTTACCTGGTTGGTTGTTGTTTCCCTTCAGCTTTAGCGCCTTTGCGCTAAACCTGGCATTTTGGGGCATAGTGGTCACGCCACTGGGATTAATTAAACTGCTGCTGCCGTTTAAAGGGGTACACCGCTTAACCGGCTATGCCGGCAAAGGCTGCTACCGCGGCTGGACAGCGGTAAACACTGCTTTGATTAATGTGTTTAATCAGGTCGACTGGCAGGTAACTGGTGCCCAAACCCTGGATAAGCAAAGCTGGTACCTGCTCATTTCCAACCATAAAAGCTGGCTGGATATTCCGGTGGTCAGCACCATAGCGCATAGCCGCATTCCCGAGCCAAAGTTCTTTTTAAAAGATGAACTCAAATGGCTGCCGTTTTTAGGCACCGGCTGCTGGGCGCTGGATATGCCCTTTATGAAGCGTTACAGCGCTGCCCAGCTGGCGAAGCGGCCTGAGCTGAAGGGCAAGGACATTGAAACCACCCGAGCGTCGTGCCAGAAATTTAAAACCGTACCCACTACTATTATTAACTTTGTTGAGGGCACCCGTTTTACCGAGCAGAAAAAAGCCCATAAGCACAGCCCGTTTCAGTATCTGTTACCGCCCAAGGCTGGCGGTATTGCCTTTACGCTGGCTAGCATGGGCGAGCAATTTAACGCCATTTTAGACTTTACCCTGCTGTATCCGGATAACCCGGACCATGTGGCACTGGACATGTTAATGGGCAAACTAAAACGGGTGGTGGTGCAGGTAGAGGTGTTGCCGGTAGACCAACAGGTGATTGGTGATTACTTTAACGATGAACAGTTTCGGCAGCGCTTTCAGTTGTGGCTAAACCAACGCTGGCAGTTAAAAGATCAGCAAATCGCCCAGTATTATCAGCAGCGCGCCAGCGCAGCCCAAACCGAGCATCTGGCCTGTTAGGCTTTATGGGCGCTGAGTAAAATATTACGCGGTGTAATCGTCGGCTGACACAGCTGTGTCAGCCTGACATTATAGCCATGCTGCTGCAAATATAACGCTTTATCCAGCGCCAGCCACAGCTCCAGTGGCCGGCGAAATAAATGCCGCACCAGCTCAATTCGTCGTACCAGCAAATGCCGCTCAGCAGCCCGTGCCAGATAGGCTGGCCAATCAACGTTAGCCGGCAGCTGCAGCTGGTGCTGCCCAGCCGCCCAGCGGGCAAAGCTGGCAAAATCACCGCTAAACCAGTGTTTGGCCACCGATGATAACGCCTGGTACGGTCGCTGACCGCTGATATCGGCGCGCAGTTCATCATAGGCCAGGCGCCATAGCACCTCGGTATGGCGTAAGCGGTTAACCCGGGCACCGCCGGTCGCCTGGCCTTGCACCACCAACTTTAAATCATCTTTGCCCAGCGCCAGGTTATGCTGCTGCGCCAATGCTGACAGCGGCTGATATTGCTCGGCGGCAATTAAATGATAGCAACAGGGCACCAGCTGCAGCTGCCTGCAGCCATGCTGCACTGCTTGGCGCAACAGCCGGATATGTAAATCACCGCAGGCATGCAACGCGACCAGATGCTGCTCCGGTTTAAGCACGCTTGCTAGGGGGGCCGATAACACATCGGCACAAATAAACTCTTGTTTAAGTTGATGTTTATTTGCCAGCAATGCGCCTTCTTCGCATAACTGCGGCTGCCACTCGACGCTGGTTACCGGCTGACCAAAACGCTGGGCCAGAATGCGGCCCAAATGGCCTTTACCGGCACACCATTCCAGTACCGGTAGCCTTGTGGGCAACCACTGCTGACACAGCGCATCAATTTGCGCAAGCTTGCGCCCGCTAATGCCGGTTTCCAGCCAAAACGGCAAGGCAGGCAGCTCAGCGGCAGGCGCCGGCTCAAGTGGGGGTATCAGCTGAAATAGCGCAGCAAAGTGCGATGCTAGCCACGACGGCAACTGTGCCGACTGCTCGGCCTGGTCTAACTCGGTAGGCGTCAAGGCAGCCAACTGTGCGTGCCAGGCTTGCCTGGCCCAGGGTAATACTTGCTGCTGAAACGGCAGCAGTTGCCAGTATTGTCGACACTGCGCCAGTAACTGTGTCAAATTAATAAACTGCTGGGATAATTCTGCTGTCATGGGTTATCGTGCATTATTATGCTACATATGCCCTAGTGTACTGTGAACAACCGTTGCCAAACAGCACAAGCCTGTTAAAAGTCAGCGGTTGCGCAGCTACCTTTCGCTCTTAAGGAGTTATGATGACTGAGTTGCAACGCATTATGCATGTAGAAGATGACCATTCTATTCAGCAAGTAGCCAAAATTGCGCTAGAGGCCGTTGGCGGCTTTACTGTACATACTTGTAGCAGTGGCCAGCAGGCACTGACTGATTATGAAGCTTTTGCACCCCAGTTAATTTTACTTGATGTGATGATGCCGGGCATGGATGGCCCGACAACCCTACAGCATCTGCGCCAGCAATTTGATTTGTCCACGGTGCCAGCAATTTTTATGACCGCCAAAGTGCAAAGCAGTGAGGTGGAATCTTACAAAGCGCTGGGCGCAGCTGATGTCGTGGTAAAACCCTTTGATCCCATGACGTTATCTGACCAAATCCGGCAGATCTGGCAAGACTTTCACCAGGCCTAATACAGCCGATTTAGTGCAGTAGATTTAGTACAGCAGACTATATAGCTTGCGCCGGTAGTGATTCGCTACGCTATCGCCTTTGGGCAGCGCCGCCAGGATATCCAGATACAGTTTTTTGCTGCTGCCAAAGTTCAGGTCTTGTTGCAGTATGCTTAGCAGCAATGCCAGTGCTTCTTCACTGCGTTGCACGGCCTGATACTGAATAGCAAGCTGCTCTTTTAAATGACTGTTGCTGTCATCTTGCGCCAATTGGGCCTCCAGCGCCTGGATTTCAGGTGTATCGGCAGCATCCTTGGCCAGCTGCAATTTAGCCTGCACGCTTTTGTACAACGCATCCTGATCAGCCAGTTTAATCTCGCTCAGTAAGGCTTCGGCCTGCGGTAACTGGCCAAGACTTACGGCCGTGTCGGCCAGCCACACCTTAATGTCGCTACGCGCAGGTGCCAGGGTTAACGCCTGCTTGAGCAGCGGATAAGCGCCGGCGAAGTCTTGCTCAGCCAGTTTTGTCTCAGCCTGCGCCAATAACTCATCTTCCGGCTTGGGTAAGTAGGCCGCTAATTTGGTTAGGATCGTCTGCTCGGTTTCCACCCCGGCAAAGCCATCAACCGGCCGGCCTTGCTTAATCATCATCACGGTGGGCAGCGACTGCACACCAAACTGCATAGCCAGATCTGGCTCCTGGTCGCAATCTACCCGCGCCAGCAGCAACTGATTAGGGTACTGACGAACAATTTTTTCCAGCACCGGGCTTAATTGTTTGCAGCCTTCGCTGCGCGCCGACCAAAACTGAAACAGCACCAGTTTTTGCATTGAGGCATCGAGCACCTCGCGGGCATTGTTAATAAACACATCCACTATTGGCTGTTGCATAAAAGCATTAATCCTGTACGGCTATTTAAACTCAATTAGCTGTTACTATGTGGGCTGGCCGGCAGCTTTGCAAGCTTTAGCCTGACAGATTAAAGTCGTAAAAGCTGGCGGAAAAGCATCGACATCTGGCCGTCTATCACGTAAATTACCGTGGCGCACTAAAAAATGACTGCACAGCAGCAACTAACCATAGCGCCATAGTTTGAGTTAACAGTTTACTCTGCTTAACCCGTCCACGTAGCACAGAATAAAAGCAGCCATAACACTGCTTTAAATGATCCACCCACGCTTTGCCAGCAAAGCCGTGGCGTGTTGTCTATGCCACAGCAAACTATGAGAAACCAACATGACCAGCCAGACCCAGCCAGACGATAAGTCCGCCACCACTAAAGCTCCACTGATGCTGTCCGGTGCCGCTATGGTGATCCGCGCCCTTGCCGATGAAGGCGTAGAATACCTGTACGGCTATCCGGGCGGCGCGGTATTGCATATTTACGATGCATTGTTTCAGCAAAATAAAGTTAAGCATGTGCTGGTGCGCCACGAGCAGGCCGCCACCCACATGGCCGACGCCTATGCCCGTGCCAGTGGCAAGGCCGGTGTGGTATTGGTCACTTCTGGCCCCGGCGCCACTAATGCCGTTACCGGTATCGCGACGGCGTATATGGATTCCATTCCAATGGTGGTGCTTACCGGCCAGGTAATGAGCCACTTAATTGGCGATGACGCCTTTCAGGAAACCGATATGCTCGGCATTTCCCGGCCTATTTGTAAGCACAATATGTCAGTGCGCCGGCCGGAAGATATCCCGTATTTAATTAAAAAGGCCTTTCATATCGCCCAAAGCGGCCGCCCCGGCCCGGTGGTGCTGGATATCCCAAAAGATATGACAATGCCGAATCAGAAATTTCCGTATCACTACCCGACGGAAATTAATCTGCGCTCCTATCAACCAAAACAGCAAGGCCATGCCGGCCAGATTAAAAAGGCCGTCACCGCGCTATTAGCGGCGAAAAAGCCCATTCTCTATGCCGGTGGCGGTGTCATTATGGGCCAAGCTGCGGAGGAGCTCACCGAACTGGCGCAGTTGTTGAACCTGCCAGTCACCAATACCCTGATGGGCCTGGGCGCTTATCCGGCCGGTGATAAACAGTTTATCGGTATGCTCGGCATGCATGGTAGCTATGAAGCGAATCAGACCATGCACAATGCTGATCTTATTCTGGCCGTGGGTGCCCGCTTTGACGACAGGGTAACCAACAACACGAAGAAATTCTGCCCGGACGCGACCATCATTCACATTGATATCGACCCGGCCAGCATCAGTAAAACGGTCAATGCGCATATCCCTATTGTTGGCCTGGTAAAACCGGTGCTGACCGAAATGCTGTCAGTGTTAAAGCAGAAGAAGAAAAAACTGGACAGTGTCGCGCTACAAAGCTGGTGGCAGCAGATTGAGCAGTGGCGTGCAGTGCACGGCGGCCGTTACGACAGTGCTGCACCGCTGTTAAAACCACAGTATGTGATAGAGCAGGTCGCCAAAATTACCAAAGGCAATGCTTATGTATGCAGCGACGTGGGCCAGCACCAGATGTTTGCTGCCCAGTATTACCCCTTTAACAAACCCAACCGCTGGATTAACTCCGGTGGCCTTGGCACCATGGGCTTTGGCCTGCCCGCGGCCATGGGGGTAAAGCTAAATTTCCCCGATGCCGATGTGGTCTGCGTTACCGGCGAAGGTTCTATTCAGATGAATATCCAGGAGCTGTCTACCTGTAAGCAGTATGGCCTGGGGGTAAAAATTATTAATTTGAATAACGGCTATTTGGGCATGGTAAAGCAGTGGCAGGATATGAATTATGAATCGCGCTATGCCAGCTCTTACATGGATTCACTACCCGACTTTGTCAAACTGGCCGAGGCCTATGGTCATGTTGGTATTCGTGTCACCAAACCGGAAGAGCTGCAGCCAGCGCTGGAACGCGCCTTTGCGTTAAAAGACCAACTGGTGTTTTTAGATATTCATGTTGACCCGAAAGAGCACGTTTACCCGATGCAGGTACCCGGCGGTGCCATGAACGAGATGTTTTTAAGCAAAACAGAGAGGACTTAACATGCGGCATATTATTTCTGTTCTGCTGGAAAACGAATCCGGCGCTTTGGCCCGCCTGGTTGGTTTGTTTGCCCAACGTGGCTACAACATCGACTCACTAAATGTGGCACCAACCGACGACCCGACCTTGTCGCGTTTAACCTTGGTCACCCAGGGTAACGATCAGGTGATTGAGCAAATTAGCAAACAACTGCATAAGCTGATTGAAGTGGTAAAAGTATCCGATATCAGCGAAGCGGCACATATTGAGCGCGAGCTGATGTTGGTGAAGGTAAAAGCCAATGGTAACCAGCGTGAAGAAGTAAAACGTTGTGCAGATATTTTCCGCGGCCAGATCATTGATGTTACGCCAACAACCTATACCATTCAGCTGGTGGGTACAGGTGATAAACTCGATGCTTTTATTCAGGCACTGGGCGCTACGCCAATCCTGGAAGTGGTGCGCAGCGGCGCTTCGGGTATAGCGCGCGGCGAAAAAACACTGGCGTTGTAAACAGCCTTCAGACCACTAGCATGTTGTGACTGAATAGCTGCTGCATCCAATCGATAAACACTCTGACCCGGCGTGATACATAGCGCCGGTCAGGGTAAACCGCTGCGATAGTCATAGCAGGCGGCGGATAGGCCGCCAGTACCTGCACTAACCGCCCCTGCTCAATTAATAGTTTTGCATCGTATTGCGGGATCTGGATCAAGCCTAAGCCGGCGCAGCAGCAGGCAATATAGCTTTCAACACAATTTACCGCTATTTTGGCCGCGAATGGCGGCGTATATATTTCACCCTGTTGCTGAAATTCAGGCACTAACACACGGCCTGTTACCGGAGATAAATAGTTTACCACCCGATGCTGCGCCAGGTCGTCCGGACACTGCGGTACACCACATTCAGCCAAATAAGCAGGGCTGGCGAAAGTACCCTGCGCCAATTGCCCCAGGGTTTTGGCAATCAGATTGTCATTATGCATCTCACCGACACGGATGGCACAATCGATGCCTTCATCAATCAAGTCTACCGGACGGTCAGTACTGCTGATCTCCAGCTCAATATCCGGGTATTGCTGCAGAAAATCCGGCAATTGGGGCGCGATAATATAACTGGCAATGCGCCCGGGCACACTGATGCGCAACTTACCGGCTGGCACAGCACTGCCCTGACGCAACCGCTGCTCAGTGTCGGCAATATCTGCTAACAACCGCTGTGCCCAGTCCAAATATAAACTTCCGTCTACCGTTAACTGAATTTTGCGGGTAGTGCGGTGCAACAAGCGCGTTTGTAAGTGGCTTTCCAGCGTCTGTATGGCTGCTGATACGGTAGAACGCGGTAGCTGCAATTGCTCTGCTGTGCGGCTGAAACTCAGCGTTTGTGCCACGCGGATAAAAATCTCTATTGTGTGTAACCTATCCATAATCAATCTTATTGTTCGTAATTTATGGATAGTCTAGCGGTAAATCGCTGATTTATCCGCTGCTGCTTTAACCGCATAGTTAATACGTACGGCCAGTACGCTGTAATCGCGGCACACCGTGCAACCATTCTATTAGCAGACAGCGGAGCAACTAATGACAACACATACATTGAAAGGCAAAACCGTATTGATTGCCGGTGGTGCCAAAAACCTTGGCGGTTTACTGGCACGTGATTTTGCCGAACATGGCGCCGCCAATATCATAGTGCACTACCACAGTGCTGCCAGCAAAGCAGACGCCATGGCTACGGCCGCAGCGGTCGAAAGTGCGGGTGCCAAAGCCATATTGTTACAAGCCGACTTGACCAGTGCAGATGCCGTGGCGAGGTTATTTACTGACGCCATCGCGCAGGCCGGTCATATTGATATCGCCATTAATACCGTGGGTATGGTGCTGAAAAAGCCAATCGTCGAGGTATCTGAAGCAGAATACGACACCATGTTCGCAGTAAATAGCAAAACAGCGTTCTTCTTTTTGCAGCAAGCCGGTAAGCATTTGGCTAACAATGGCAAAATCTGCACTCTGGCTACCTCGTTACTCGGAGCTTATACGCCGTTCTACGCCACTTATGCCGGTGCCAAAGCGGCGGTAGAGCACTTTACCCGCGCGGCATCAAAAGAGTTCGGTGGCCGTGGTATTTCAGTAACTGCAGTGGCACCCGGCCCTATGGATACGCCGTTCTTTTATGGCCAGGAAGCACCAGAAGCGGTGGCCTACCATAAAACTGCTGCAGCGCTATCACAGTTCAGTAAAACAGGACTAACTCATGTAGAAGATATCGTGCCGCTAATCCGCTTTTTGGTGACGGAAGGCTGGTGGATCACCGGCCAGACTCTGCTGGCAAACGGTGGTTATACGACCAAGTAATGCAACAGCAGCCGCTTGGCGGCGGCTACCTTAATAAGGAAAGCTTATGCATACACTAATGATGTTAGGCGCTGGCTTGGTGCTGCTGACGTTGTGTTTGTTGCTGGGATATTGGCGCAATACTGTCGGCCTGGCCGCACTGTGGTTTATCCCTATCTGGTTTATCGTCGCTGCGGTAAATATGTGGGTAGGCGTAACCCAAGCCGGTTATAGCTTTTTGCAGGAAGTACCCTTTTTTTTGGTGCTGGTTATACCCTTAACATTGTTGGCCTTACTGGCCAAACACATGCTGAAGTAACAGTACAGCTAGTTATAGTACGATAACGGCATAATCTGCAATATTGCCGGCATATAAGGCTTGATTTGCTCTGAAGCAAGCTTAAGTTGCTGCATTTGGCCGACGCTACAGGCGTTATGCCGGCAATACAGCCAGATGTCTTGTTTAAACTGCAGCAATGGCTGCGGTGCCATTTGCCCGGTCAGGTCATGGCGTTGCATTAAAAAGCTCAGCGCTTCTGCCGGTCCCAGCATAGCGTCTAACCTGCCCAATGCCACCATCTCAACACCCTGATCATAATCCGCCAGTTCTACCAGACGATATCCGGCCAGTGGCGTGCGGATATTTGAGCCAGAGCCGCGCAGTATACCAGTACGGATTTTATCAGGCGCCAATTGCGCTGCATCGGCCCTGACATAGAGTGACAAATTGATGCTGTACAAGCTGATCACCGGCTCAGCATAATGCACCAGTTCATCATTTTGCAGCAGCAACATAATATCGACTGCATTCTGCTGCAACATCCTGGTCGCTCGGGCATAGGGCACTATGCTGGCGGTGATACCTATGCCACTGTAATGCTGTAATTTAGCCGCCAGTTTATTATTTATACAACGTGGTGTATCGGTGACATCCTCACAGTTAAAGGGAGGTAGGTTACCCAGAACCAGCCGCAGGGGCTGCTCTTGCGCAACAGTTGTTGTACCGATAAACATGGCGTAGGCCAACCACAGCACAGAGACTGTCCGACATGTCCACTTTGCACTCACGACACACTCCGTTGCAATTGTCTTTGTGAGTAAAGTATAGAAGCAAAAGCGCAGGCGTTACTATATCAATCCGCTAAACCAAGCCAGAAACAACAACGCAAAACCAATCAGATACATTAGCCCCAACCAACTTAACCATTTCAGCGGCTTGCTTAGCACTATGCCGCCGTCGCCCCGCATCAGGCTGTAATTCAACCAGGCAAACATCGGTGTGGTTAAAAATGCCAGTGTCATGGCAAAGGTCAGCATCGGCGACAGCGCGGCTTTGAAAAATAAAATCAGCGCCATGCCAGCACCGGCCTGCGCCAGCAGCCAGTAATTTAATGCGGCTTTGTGTTTCACCCAGCCCAGTTGTTCAAAGGACGCATGTAAAGTACGGGCATAGCCGTCCAGCACGGTAATGGTAGTGCCAAACATACATAAAAAGGCAATTAACGCTACTAGCGGCTGCGCCCAGCCGCCGATGGTGCTGGCATACATTTGCATCAGTTGCTGGGCAAAAGCACTGCCTGCCAGTGCGATTGGCTGCGCATTGCCATATTGCACCAGCGCGCCGAGTGACAAAAACACCAGAGCCAGCGCAGCGGTTAACCAATAACCCAGGTTAAAGTCAAACAAGCCCTGCGCCCGGCTAATATGGGTATGCCGCTGCTTGGCTTTAAGCCACAGCGAGCTTATGGCCGAAATTTCTATCGGTGCCGGCATCCAGCCCATTAAGGCGACTAAAAAGCCTAAGCTAGCCAACGTCCAGGGCGAAGGGCCAACATAACCGGCAGGTGCCTGGGCGCCATTTTGCCAGGCAATCAGTGCAGCTATCACTGTCGTGATGGTCAGCAATACCATAATGACTTTAGCGACATTATCCAGCGCCTTGTAATGGCCCAGCAGCAAGATCAGTAAACAGGCGGCCAGAATTAACCAGCACAACAAGGTCACCGACAAATTTCCCGGCAGCGCATACTGCAATAAACTTGCTGTCAGTAATAATACCCCGGCAGTGTTAACTACCGCCGCGATAATATTCAGCACAATAAAGCTGTAAAAATAGCCACGGCCTTTGCGCTGATAGCCCACTAGCAGGCTTTCTTTTCGGGTTAGGGTGTACTCAACACCGAAGCGGAAAAACGGATACTTCAGCACATTAACCAGTAAAATCAACCAGGCCAGCTGCCAGCCAAATAAAGCGCCGGCCTGCGTGGAGGCGACCAAATGTGAACCGCCAATCGCCGCCGTGGCCATTAACACCCCGGGCCCCAACGCCTGCAAGCGGCCACGCCACACACTAAGTGGTTGTTGCATAGTTATTATTCTACCCTGTTGCCAAGCGCTTCAGCTTAGCCAAAGCGTCGGGCAAATACTATCAGTGCAGCAGTTTTTTCCACTGCCAATTGGCAAGGGCGGCAAATTCTTCCATACTGGCGCAAACCCATTCCCTCGCGGAGCTTTTATGAGCGATGAGCTGCTCGACCAGGCCATGTTATTTGAAGTTATCGAAAACCAGCTGGCCGACAATTACCCCAAGCAAGTGACTGAAACTCTGATGCGGCTGCGTATGACAGGCCATAGCCGCGATGAAGCCATTGAGCTTATCGCCTGTGCGTTAGCACCAGAAATGATAGATGTGATAGAGCACCAGCAAAGCTTTAACTTAGAGCGCTATGCTGCACATCTGGCGCAATTGCCCGACACATCCTGGCTGGAGGAAGAAGACGCATGACCGAGCCGGTTATTCAGCACCAGAGTGAGCAGCAGCGCTTTGTGCTGCAATTGGATGGCGCTGAAGCGGTGTTAGATTATGCCCTCAGCGGCGATAGCATCAATTTTCAACATACCTTTGTGCCACCGGCCTTTCGCGGTAAAGGCCTGGCCGAAAAACTAGTGCGCCACGGTCTGGCCTGGGCCAGACAGCAGCAGTATCAAATCAGCGCCAGCTGCTGGTATGTGCAGAAGTTTTTGCGCTAAATGCATCTACATCATATTAACCTTCAGTTATAGTAAACGACAGTCGACACACCAACAGGAGTCCGGTGTTGCAAACCAGTCAGTTGCTTATTCAGTTAATGTTGTATGTGTTTTTACCACTTTGGGGTATTGCCGGTTTTGTTGACTGGTGCTGCCATCGCGCTACCCGCATTGAACACACTTCAGGCTTAAAAGAGTCGCTTATTCACTCGCTGATGGGCATACAAATGGCAGTGCCGATTTTGCTCTGCCTGCTGTTTAAAGTGAATGTGCTGATCATGCTGATTTGCCTCGCCGCCTGGCTGGCACATGAACTGGTGGCGCATTACGACGTGCATTATGCGGCGCCTAAGCGCCATATCAGCGTGTGGGAGATGCACGCGCACAATTATCTGGCCACCCTGCCACTGTATATGCTGCTGCTGATTATCGTGATTAACTACCCGGTGTTTATTAAGCTGGTCAGTTTTAACTGGCAGGGCGAGTTTTACTTGCAGCGCATGCCCTATGCCCACGGTGGCGAGGGGTATTTGCCGTATTATCTTGGCTTTATGGCTGTAGTCTGTGTGCTGCCGTATATGGAAGAAAACCTGCGCTGCGTAATCGCGGCACTGAAGCGGTCGCAGGTGCAGGCATGAACGTTTATATCACCAGTAGCGGCCACTTTTTACCCGGCCCGGCTATTAACAACGATGAAATAGAACCACTGCTGGGGTTAGTGCACGGCAAACCCAGCCGGCTGCGACGGCGCATTTTGCAGTCTAATGGCATTCAAACACGGCATTATGCAATTGATGCCAACCACAACACCACCATATCAAACGCCGGCATGGCAGCCAAAGCGGCCGAGCATTGCCTGAGCAGCAGCTTTTTAGGCAAACGGCAGATTAAAATGCTCAGCGCGGCCACCAGCCAGGGCGATATAGTGCTGCCGGGTTTTGGTTCTATGCTGCAGGCTGAGCTAGGGTTAAGCGACATTGAACTGCATAGCAGCCACGGCATTTGCTCCAGTAGCCTGATGGCACTCAAAGCCGCCTTTACTAATCTGAAAACCGGCGAACAGCCAAACGCGCTGGTGGTGGCCAGTGAGCTGACCTCACGCTTATTTAAAGCCAGCCGCTATGAAGCCGCTGGCGCAGAGCTGGATTTTAACGCTGAGTTTCTGCGTTGGATGTTATCCGACGGCGCCGGCGCCCTGCTGCTGGAAACCCAGCCGCGCGGCAAGTGCTTTCGTATCGACTGGATCCGCAGTTTTTCACATGCCGATGCGTACCCGGTGTGTATGAGTGTAGGTTATGCCAGCAGTAGCCATAGCGCTGGCTGGCAGGACTATGCCAGCTATGCCGAGGCTGAAGCAGACGGTGCCCTGTTAATTCGTCAGGATGTGCGTTTACTGGAAAATATCGTCAAACTGGGTGTCGATGGCTACCTGCGGTTAATCAGCGAAGGCCGGGTACAGCCAGACAAGATAGACCATGTGCTGTGCCATTATTCATCGCATTATTTTAAAGGCAAAATTTTCGACATGATGCAGCGCGCCGGCGTTGGTATTGCCGAGCATAAGTGGTACTCCAACCTGTATAGCCGCGGTAATACCGGCTGCGCGTCTATTTTTATTATGTTGGACGAATTTCGTACCAGCCAGCCACATCAGGTGGGCGATACCATTTTGTGTATGGTGCCCGAGAGCGGCCGCTTTAATAACGCCTATATGCAACTTACCGTGGTGGAACCATGACAGAGCACGTATTAAACCCACACAGCCAGCAGTGTTTACAGGCACTGATGCGGGTATGGTTTGACTTTGAGCGCCAGCTGGGTCGGGTGCCGCTGCTGCAGCGTTTAGAGCGTGGCCAGTTTAGCAAAGCTGATTATTGCCAGCTATTGCTCAACTGGCGCCAGCAGGTGATAGAGGGCTCACGCTGGATCAGCCGCTGTGCCTCCAGCTTTGACCGTGATTACAGCGATGTGCGATCCACCATTATCGGCCATGCCCGAGAAGAGCACCGCGACTATGAGATGCTCGAGCGCGATTATGTTGCCGCCGGCGGCAACTTAGCCGATATTCAAACGGCACTGCGCAATATTGGCACCGAAGCCTTACACGGTTTTTTAATGTACCGTGCCAGCCAGCCAAACCCAGTCGATTTGGTGGGTGCTATGTGGATTATTGAAGGTTTAGGCCAGAAAATGGCCGACAACTGGGCAACGCAAATCGACCAGGCTACGGGCGGCGATGGCAGTTATACCCGCTTTATGCGCTACCATGGCGCGAACGATGATAACCATATGCAAAAGCTGTATCAGCTACTTAACCGCTTATGCCAGAGCCCGGCTCAGCTCAGCGCCATAGTGCGCACCGCCCGCGTAACGGCAAAACTGTATTGCCTGCAACTGGAAGAAACCGACCATGACTACAGCGAATAAAGCCGGTTACAGCGCCTATCTGCGCGCTATCGCTAACGACAACTCACTGCCGATAGAGCAGGCTGCGCTGGATCTCTGGTTAAAAGATTTGCAAAACCCGCTGCGCTGGAGTGCAAGGCCGCTATTGCAGTTTATTTTTGCCGTATTACTGCACCTGATCTGGCTGTTTAAACGCCTGCCGCTGCCGCAGTTTAGCGCGCACAACACGTTGCAACGGTTAATTTGCTGGTTTTGCACACACTTTGTTAGTAAAGAAGCGAATTTACTGATCTTGCGCCACTATGCTACCGAGTCCAATGTGCTGAATTTTCTTGCTGCCAACAGCCCCAATGTCAGTTTTAACCCGGTGCGGCTGTATCCGAAAAGTATCGCCGATATGCAACACGCCAGCTTTGTTGAGCACGACCAGGAACTGTTTCGCCTGTTTGCTGAACTGGGCCACTGGCAATCGCCAAAACAACCTCTAGGCTCGGGTGAGCTGAACTGGCAGCATTGGCAAAGCATTGATATGCGGCGCTTTGACATTGCTGAAAAACGCACCCAGTGGCTGGATTTTGAAACTTCGCATGCGCTGTTTATGTGTTTGTTTTGTTTATTGTTAACCCGTGAAGAGTACCGTGATGCGATTAACGGCTTTAACCTGGACCAGTCTATCGCCATTCGTATTGGCGATCTGGTGGGTGATAACAGCCTGCGTGAGCTGGCCTATAACAAATATCCGCATTATTTAGTCGGCCCATGGAATTTAGGCCAACGCTTTTTAATGCACGGTTTTTTTACCGAGCATCTGTATGCCTACCTGCAGCAACATAAAACTGACCAAACCCAGAAAAATAGCACATAAATTACACAATTTATTTATATTAATCTGGCAAAACTGCACCGCTAACCGCATAATCTGATCCGTTTCCCAGCAGTATCCGGGACTATTTTTCAGGGAGAGAATCAGATGCTGCGAAGCTTAATTGTATTAACCGCGTTTTTTTGTCTGGCCGGCTGTAAAGACAAAGTAGAAATCCGCTATACCGACTTTAACGTGCCACACATTACAGCCACTTCATATTACGGCCTGGGTTATGGCAGTGGTTATGCTCAGGCCGAGGAGAACCTCTGCACACTGGCCGAGCAAATCGTTAAACTCAAAGGCGAGAAGTCGCGCCACTTTGGCCCAGGCCAGCAACAATCTAATGTGCTGTCTGACTTTGGCTACAAAATTCTTGATTATCCCAACCAGGCACAACACTATCTGCTGCAACTGCCGCAGGAAGCTGGCGAGCTGCTGCAGGGCTTTGTCAGCGGCTTTAACGACCGACTGGCTGAGTTAACACCAGATGCCTATCCCAGTCCCTGTCGTCAGGCCAGCTGGGTTAGCCCGATCACCGCCACCGAGTTACTGGCCTATCATCTGGACTTAGCCGGCCTGGCTAGCAGCCGCAACTTACTGCTGCCCATGGCCGTTGCCCAACCGCCACTGCCAAACAACCAGCAGCAGGTCGCCCCCACATTTCAAGCTGAACATATTCTTACCAGTCGTGGTTTGGGCAGTAATGGCTGGGCGTTGGGTAGCGATACAACGTCCAATGGACAGGGGGCCTTACTGGCCAACCCGCATTTTCCGTGGGATGGTGAACTGCGTTTTTTTCAGCAGCACCTAACCATTCCCGGCAAGCTGGATGTTAGCGGCGTGACCCTGGTTGGTCTGCCAACAGTACTGATCGGTTTTAACCCACATCTGGCCTGGACTCACACGATTTCGCAGTCGAAACAATTTACTTTTTATCAGCTGGAGCTAGACCCGGAAAACCCGCTGCGTTACCGCTATGGTAATACCTACCGCGACTTTAGCCCGCAACAGGTGAGTGTTGATATTGGCTTGCCTGATGGCAGTGTACAGCAAGTGTCGCGCACGTTTTACCACAGCCATTATGGCCCACTGTTGGATTTAAGCCCGTTGGACGCCAGCCTTGGCTGGACAACCCAATCTGTTATCAGTTACCGCGATGCCAATGCCGGTAATTACCGCATGTTACAGCAATGGCTCGCCATTGGCCAGGCGCGTAATAAAACCGAACTAATGGATGCGCTGACGCAGCACCAGGGCATTCCCTGGGTTAACACCTTGGTCACCGAGCAAAGTGGTGCTGTGCTTTATATTGACGCCAGCCAGGTACCCCAGCTACACCCTGTGGCCGAAGCCTACTGGCGTCAGGCCAGCCAGTCACCGGCCCTGGCAGCGCTTTGGTTAGGTGGTGACGGTGCCGTGTTGTTGCCCGGTAGCGAGCCGATATTTGAATGGCAAGACAGCGGCCTGACGCATGGCGCAGGCCTGGTACCCCTGCAACAGGCGCCGCAGCTTAGCCGCCGTGATTATGTGTTTAATGCCAATAGCAGTCACTGGTTGGTCAACCCACAACAGCCACTGGAAGGCTACAGCCTGATGTACGGACCAGAGCGCAGCGAGCTGAGCCCGCGCAGTCGTTACAATGGCCAGCTGATAAACAGCCCGCAACTGATGGGCGCAGACCAGCGTTTTAGCGCCGCTGAACTGCGGCAAGTATTTAACCGCAACGAGAGTTTATTCTCCGGCAGCTTTCGGCAGCAGTTAGTACAGCATTGTCAGGCCAATCCGCTATACACGGATGCTACAACTGAGCAGACTATTGACTTGCAGCCGATATGTCAGGCACTGGCAAACTGGGATGGCCGCTACAACCTTAATAGCCGTGGCGCTCATATAATGCGTGAGTTTCTGGCAGCGTTTCGAAGCCCGGCGCATGCCGCACTTCAACCTCAGCTATATGCTGTTCCATTTGATGCCAACGATCCTCTGCATACCCCTGACGGCTTGGCCACTGCCGACAATCCACTAGAAGATCCTGTGTTGCAGGCATTAAGCCAGGCAGCTCTGCGTTTGCAGCAAGCGGGTATCGCGCCTGATGCAACACTGGCCAGCATGCAATATCTCATTAAAGCTGAAGGCCAAATGCCTATTGCGATGCCTGGTGGCTATTCATATGAGGGGCTATTTAATATGGCCGAAGGTAGCCAGCAGTCACGCAGCACCTCAGAGCTGGCGAATAATATTACCGGTATCGGCAGGCCCGACTCACCCTTGTTGCTCCATTTGCTGGCAGGTGAGCCACGCGAGGCCTATACGTTAAACTCCGGCTCTAGTTTTGTCATGGCAATGGAATTTACCGGGCAAGGCCCAAAAGCCACTATGCTACATGCCTATAGCCAGGCACATGATCCGCAGTCGCCGCATTTTAATGACCAAACGCTGTTATACCGCAAGCAAAAGTGGCAACCCATGTACTTTACGCCAGCAGAGATACAGCAACATACCAAACGGCTTATGAGGTTTAACCTGCAAAGGCCAGAACAACAATAACCAGGAGCACTGAGGTTGTAATGAACAAGGTCGCACTGATCACCCTGCATGGCATGGGGGAAACTCAACCCGACTACGCCGAATCGTTGTTTCATCAGTTGCGACAACAGGCCGGTCTGGCTGACAAGCCGCTTTATTGTGCTGCAGTGTATTACCAGGATTTACTGCAGTATAACGAGCAGCGGGTATGGCAGGCACTGGGAAAAGGCTTACGCTGGGCGGCGCTGCGCCGCTTTATGCTGTTTGGTTTTGCCGACGCCGCCGCACTGGAACACCGCAAAGAGCAACCGCACAGCTTGTATCATTATGGCCAGTTAAAAATTGCCCGCACCCTGTATGTTGCCCGCCAACAACTAGCCACAGATGGCCAGCTGGTATTATTGGCGCACTCATTGGGTGGCCATGTATTGTCGTGCTATCTGTGGGATGCTCAGCAAGCCAAGGCAGGTAATAAACCCGCAGCTGGCATCTGGCGCGATATTAAACGTTATCAGGCCGGGATCAGTGGCGATACACCGCTTACCGATGATGACATGGCCTTTTTACGCGGCGATAAACTGGCAGCGCTTATTACCACCGGCTGCAATATTCCGATTTTCGTTGCCGCCCATGCAATAGAGCAAATTATCCCTTTCACCAAGCCAAACGCCGACTTTGTCTGGTATAACTTTTATGACAAAGATGATGTGCTTGGCTGGCCACTGGCTGGCTTGTCAGACGCCTATGCCAGCCTGGTAACGGATATTGAAGTGAACGCCAAAGGCGGCTTTTGGGGCTGGTTAACAGCCAGCTGGAACCCGCTGTCGCATAACCAGTATTGGCGGGATAACACCGTGCAACAAGTGCTGGCAAAGCGACTTAACCACTTGCTCTAGCAGGCAAATATTATCGATTAGCAAAAACAAAAAAGCAGAGCTTGAAAGCTCTGCTTTTTACTTGGGGCACTGCCTAATTAAGCACGTTTACGGCGTAACAACAGTAAGGGTAACGCCAGTAAGCTAAACCAACCGAAACTGCCACTGGATGGTTTGTTAATTTTGATGTTTAGTGCAGAAGTGCCGACCATACCTGCCGAGTCAGTAGCAGTTACCACGACGTTATGCGTTTTGGCATCTGCTTTAGTTGGCATACGGCGTAACACTAGCTGGTTATCTGCCACAGTAAACAAATCACTGTTTGTCGATAACTGCACTAAAGTAGCATCCGCTTCAGTAATTTCTACTTCAATGTCAGCAACTTTGGTGCCAGCTGCCGCACCAACATCAAATGCAGCCTGAGTTAATGTCGTAGTAACCTGTGGCGTCTCATCTGCCAGGTTTATTACTTCAACTAACACTGTAACAGGCTCTGATATATTGCCCTCAGTATCAAGTGCAATAACTTCTAGCTGAACTTGCGTCAGACCAGCATCATAGTCCAACACTGCACTATTGCTAACAACAATGTCGCCGTTCTTCAGCAATGAAACCGCGTTTGAACTGCTTGCTGCTAACACGAACTCTGAAACTGGCGACGTAAAATCAACTTCAGCGTCTACCCTACCAACAACAGTGTCGTTAGCGGCATTTTCTTCTACTGTAAACTGCTGCCCCGCTATCACAGTTGGGGCCTGACCTGCGGCATTAATATCAGCGACAGCGATGGCATCACCTACATCAGATAGTAATACAAAACCCTGATCAGTTGTCCAGTTCAATACGGCAGATTGCCCTGGCGTCAACTCAGTAATTACGGCCGCATCTTCCTGAATGGTTGCTGCTGGTAACGAGGAGGGTGTATCAGCAGCCGCGTCAAGAGATGTCATGGTCACATCTGGTGATAACGCTAACTTAACAGTACCTACGATCGTATCGTCTTTTGGCAAACCACCAATTGAACCCAGGTTGTAACCATCATTGAAGCTCAAGAATTCCACACGGATATCTGAACCAATATCTGCTGCTGACAGGCCAACATCCTCCAAACAGGCTGTTAACGTAACGTTACGTTGCCCAGACACATGGTAAGCATCACCTGCAACACCACCCAAGGTCCCATACGGTACAGCAAATGACCCCACATAACCGGTGAAGGCCGGGTCGGTTGAGAAGCTACCCAAGCGGCTTAACAGCAAACTCATTACTTCATAATCCCAGCTACCGTCATCGTTAATATCAAGTAGTAAAGAGAAGTTAGCCTGTAAGGCATGCATTAAAGGCTGATCAACAGTGAAATTTGGTGCCAGCAGGTAACCAGAAGTACAATAATCGGCAGGAATTACATCCAAAGTCGCAGCGCGTAAATCTTGCGCCACATTATCTTTTGCAGAGATGCCAACCAACTGAGCTGCAAACGGGCTAACCGATACCGCACCATCGTTACGAACAATGTAACGAATACCCTCTTCCGTGATATCTGAACGAATTTTCAGATCAGCGTTAGCTTTCGGAAGAATATGATAAACCAGGTGTAGGTCATGGCTCTCACCAGTTGAAGGATCATTCAGCAATAACGCACCATCGTACTCAACCGTTGTCAGTAAGTCGTTCTTTTCAGAAGTTACACTGCCGTTTGCTAACTCCCAGTCATGTAGTTTTGTTGGATCAATCGTGACTTGCACATCAAAGCTCACTGACTGACCTGGCCCTACAGAGACTGACGAAGGCATTGACCAGGTTAAAGCGCCCGTTGCCGTATCATCAGCAAAACGGTCTTGCACCGACAAATTGTACACTTTAGCTTCAGCGCCAAAGTTCTTTAAATTAACTGTTTTAGTGAATGTTGACACCTCAGTCATAGTTTGCAGACCGAATGATAATGCAGCTTGCTTAGTATCGAATTTGGTATCGTACACCCAAGCAACTGCAGGCGAGTTGATGGCTTTTTCTACATCAACCAGACCAGCCCCCATCATGGTGATAGGTGCTAAAGCCGCTTGCGGATTCAGCGCTAAAGGCTCAGCCGTCACATTCATGTTCGCCGTGTTCATTAACATGGCTTTGGCTTCAAACGCATTTAGTTCTGGGCGCGCCTGACGTAACAAGCTCACCGCACCAGCAGTAATAGGACCTGAGAATGAAGTGCCGGTCGCTGGCGCAAGCCCTGTACCAGTACCCACATCCGCAACCATTATGACTTCACCCGGTGCGGTAATTTCAGGCTTTAATAAACCATCCATCGCCGGGCCACGTGAAGTAAAGTCGGTAATCGCGCCTGGTACAGCAAATGCCTCACTGACAACAGCGTATTCGACTGCCTCACCCTCAGCCAGCAAGGCTTTTATCACCTCACCATCTTCCAACGAGATACCTACCGTTGGAATGGTAATTCCTGATGCATCGCCACCAGCACTTACCGGTCCGGCGCCGGCCGCGTTATTAGCTATGATGACAAAAGCTGCACCTTTTTCCTGAGCGTTCAATACTTTTTGTGTAAAGTTACACGCACCACGGTCAACCAATACGGCTTTACCTGTTAAGTCTACATCTTCTGCAAAGGCATCACAGGCGAGATTGTTCGCTGCAATATGCACCAACTCGGTATCTGCACTGCTGACACTAAACTCTGCTACCGGATTAAAACCTGCTGCAATCATCTCAACAGTTTCACCAGCTAAAGTGCTGGTTGTAAGAAACGCAGACTTGGCTGTTGGGTGAGTCATCGCGCCCACAGATAAAGCGTTAGGAGTAGTACTCGGACCTCCAACGATAAAAGGATTTGGACCATCGTTACCGGCTGAAATCACCATGTTAACGCCAAGCTCTACCGCACGCTGGATTAATAGTTGGGTGCCGCCAGAGGTATCCGTTGAGCCAAAATCACCACCCAATGACATGTTAATTACATCGACTCGGTCAGATAAATCGCCGTCACCATTTGGATCCATCGCGGCTTCAAGTGCGTTAATTTGTGCTAAACCCGGACAACTCTGGGTACACACGGTGTAAGCATAAAATTCTACTTCAGGTGCTATACCGTTAACTGAGTTAGCGACTGAAGTTCCGTGGCCCTCTGTAATAGGGTCAATAGGATCCGGGTCGTTGTTGATAAAATCATAACCGCCAATGACTTTGCCTTGGGGCCAGTTTACTGGGCCTTGGTCTGCAAAAGCAGCCGCATAAGCTTCCTCAGTACCGGCGCCGCCCAAGGCTGCGTGGGTGTAATCAACACCAGAATCCAATACAGCTACCTTAATACCCGCACCAGTCGCCACACCTGACTGAACTACTGCAGACGCTTTGATATATTCTTGGCTGGCAGCAACTAATGGCTTGCTATCATAGACAGGTAGAATTTGTTTTACAGCAGGATGCTTAACCAACGCTTTCAGTGCTGAATCATTAGCCTCAACAACGACAGACGCTGCAAGATGACGGGTTGTTGTTAATACTTTTGCATCCGGATCTAGCTGTGTTAACTGCGCACTTACCTGCTGCTGTAGGCTGGTGATTTCAGCAGATAAATTCTGTGCCTGCTGAGCATCATAAGTGCGACCAGACAATGCAGCACTGGTTGGTTTGGCATGCAACTCAATCAGGTAAGCAGATGCACGTTTTGTTTCGTTTTGCTCTGTGCTCAGCTCACCTTTTCGATCCATACCCGCTACGGTAACTTTGGCACCCATTTTAAATTGCTCAAGCGTTGCTGCTGAAGCAGCACCGCTTATTGCTACTGCAACTGCAAGCGCGACCAACGATTTATTAACCTGTTTCAAAATGTTCTACTCCATACTTCTACTTGTTAGATTATGCACTCAACCTGGATTTTTATTGTTGGTGAGTAACTACTCTATTATCACAACCGTAAAAGAATGTAACGCTACATTGTCAATTTTTATGACAAAAAACAGGCAATATCTGTAAAGTTATTTTGGCTTTAGACTTTTCTTTGTAACAAAATAGAATAAAAATAAGTCAAAAATGTATTTTCTATTTCATCGGCAAATAAACCGTCACCACCAAGCCACCAAAAGCATGGTTATGTAACGTAATATCACCATGGTGCATATCGACTATCTTTTTGATAATCGCCAGCCCAAGGCCTGAGCCACCGCTGCCACGGGCGATATCGCCCTGAGTGAAGGGTTCAAACATGGCTTTCATCTGATACTCGGGTATGCCAGGGCCATGATCGCGGATTTGTAAATAAACCCGTTTACGATTGCGTTCAAAACCGGTGGAAATCTCAATATCACCCTCGCTGTAGCGCAAAGCATTTTCCAGCAAGTTATTCAACAAACGCTTGATAGCAATACGACGCAGGGTGATGTCAGGCAAGTCAGAGGCCAGATGGGTACTAATATGACGCTGCTGTAAATGTTCGGCTTGCACCAGCTCCTGCACCAAGGTATTCAGGCTTTCTTTTTGGCCGGGCTCTTCTTTATGGTGGCGCAAATAATCAATAAATTGGTCGATAATGGCATTCATATCTTCAATATCATTAATAATGCCATCGCGGATCCAGCTGTCTTGTTCGTGCATCATCTCCGACGCCAGTCGGATTCGGGTAAGAGGCGTGCGCAAATCGTGAGACACACCGGCCATCAGTAAGGCCCGGTCTTGCTCTAACTGCCGGATACCCCGCGCCATATAATTAAACGCCTTGGTTACGGCGATAATTTCAGTTGAGCCTTTATGCTCTGGTAGCGGCGGTGGAAACTCACCGCGACCTACCTGCAGCGCAGCCTGTTGCAGGCTTTTAAGTGGTCGGTTTAGCTGGCGGGCGAACAGCCAGCCTCCGCCGACACTGAGCACGCCTATCATCAGTAAATAAAACGTCAGCGGCGAAAAATCGGTTTCATCCAGCCCCGTTAGCGGCACTTTTACCCAATACTGTGGTGCCTGCGGTGGCCGCACCCAAAAAGCATAGGTATCGCCTTGTGCCACCCGCACCTCGGCAGGGCCGCCTAACTCACGCGACATCAGATCGGAAAAATAACCGTAGTAGCTGGCTTGTGCCAAACCGTGTTGCAGCGCCTGCTGCTCATCGTATACCTCAATGCCGGTGGCCTGCTGAAAGCGGCTGGTCAGCTCTTCCGACAGCACGGACTGGTCATGACCCACGTCGATAAAAACCACTTTGATTTGCTTGGCAATAAGATGGTTAATTTGTTGGGTGGTAGGTTTAATGACATAAAACGCCACCGATAAATAAGACACCAGCTGATTAATCAGCAGCAAAAGGCCAATTAAAAACACCGTTTGGCCAAAAGCGCTGCGGGGCAATAACCGCATTTAGCTTACACTGCCGTCGGGCACAAACACATAGCCCAAGCCCCACACCGTTTGGATATAACGCGGGTTAGCCGCATCGTCTTCCAGCATGCGGCGTAAGCGCGACACCTGCACATCAATACTGCGCTCCATCGCTGAGTAATCACGGCCACGTGCCTGGTTCATCAGTTTATCGCGTGACAGCGGTTCACGCGGATGGCTGACCAACACTTTGAGCACGGCATATTCGCCACTGGTTAACGGCAATAGCTCATCACCTTTGCGCATTTCACGGGTTGCCAGGTTAAACTTGAATGGGCCAAATTCGACCACCCCCTCATGCTGGCTGGGTGCACCGGGTAGCTCTTTACTTTTACGCCGCATAACAGCACGGATCCGCGCCAATAACTCACGCGGGTTAAAGGGCTTCGGCAGGTAATCATCGGCACCCATTTCCAGGCCAATAATACGGTCAACTTCATCACCTTTGGCGGTCAGCATAATAATAGGGATTTCATTTTCCTGCTGGCGCAAGCGGCGGCAAATTGATAAACCATCTTCACCGGGCAGCATCAGATCCAACACCAGCAAATGAAAGTTCTCCCGCTCCATTAAGCGTTGCATCTGCTCATAGTTTGCCACACTGCGTACGATGTAACCCTGCTCAACCAGATAGCGCTCTAATAGCGCGCGCAGACGCATATCATCATCGACAACAAGAATTTTCGGCGTTTCTGAACTGGCCATAATGAAGCCTCCCTGAGATTTGCTTCACTATAAACGAAAAAACCGCCGCGGCGAAAAACCTTGGCGGTTGTTTATGTTACAAAGTTTGTCAGCCGATTTTTACCTTTATGGCTGCTCGTTTACCGGCACCCGTTTCAGTGGCGGGTTTACCCAAACCACGTGGCCGGTGTGAGCACTGGTACGGGTTAAGTTATTTGCTTGCTCAGTTAAATCCGGGTCTACCACATAAGTATATTTTGCCGGCGCAGTAGAACAGCCTGTCAGGCCCACTACCAGTAACGCGGCGACTACACTGACTTGTTTTGCTTTCATGCGCTGTTACCTCTTATCGTTGTGTAAACCAACTATAGTCAAGCGGCCATTGGCTGGCTAGCATATTTTTATGACATCTAAATGACAGCATGCGAAAATAGCAAAATAATTTACATGTAATTGTTTTTATTGATAATTTAGGCCATAACACTCTTATCCCGGTAAAGTTTGCGTCAATTAACTGACAGCCAATACAGTACTGCGATAAAAACTGCTACCATCACGCCCATCTGTTATTGAGCAATAGTCGCCATGCGTACCGATCTTATTACCCGTGAGGGCTTTGAAGCCCTGCAACAAGAGCTTGACTATCTTTGGCGCGAAAAGCGCCCCGACGTTACCGCCAAAGTGGCCTGGGCCGCCAGCCTGGGCGACCGTTCCGAAAATGCGGACTATCAGTATAATAAAAAGCTACTACGCGAGACCGACCGCCGCATCCGCTTTTTGCGCAAGCGGCTGGAAGTGCTGAAAATTGTCGACTATTCGCCACAGCAGGACGGCAAGGTGTTTTTTGGTGCCTGGGTAGAGATAGAAAACGAGCAGGGCGAGCAGCTGACATTTCGTATCGTCGGGCCCGATGAAATATACGGCCGAAAAGACTACATCTCGATAGACTCACCGATGGCGCGGGCGCTGCTAAAAAAAGCCGTCGATGATGAAGTGCTGGTTAATACACCGTCAGGCAGCAAATTGTGGTTTGTTAATAGCATTCGTTATTCTGCACCCGCTTAATGCAGTTTATTGGATTTTTTGCCGCACACAGGCGACAATCGGCGCAGCTTATCAGCGTTGTCGCTGATGTTTTCTAACCCGAAAAGGGTGTAAGTACTCAGGATTTTGTAAGTTATGTCTATCATTGTTAAGCAAATTGCCGCAGAAATAGCCGCTCGCCCAGAGCAGGTCGTCGCCACTATCGCGCTGTTGGAAGAAGGCGCTACCGTACCCTTTATAGCCCGCTACCGTAAAGAAGTGACCGGCGGCTTAGACGATACCCAGCTTCGGCATTTAGAACAGCGCTTAACTTACCTGCGCGAGCTGGAAGAGCGCCGTCAGGTGATATTAAAAACCATTGATGAGCAGGGTAAGTTAACACCCGAGCTGAAAAGTGACATTCTGGCAGCTGACAATAAAACCCGCTTAGAAGACTTGTACCTGCCTTACAAAGCCAAACGCCGCACCAAAGGCCAGATTGCCATTGAAGCCGGCATACAGCCGCTGGCTGATGCCTTGTTGCAAAACCCGGCGCTGAACCCGCAAACCGAAGCCGCGGCCTATATTAATGCCGACGCCGGCTTTGCCGATGAAAAAGCGGTACTCGATGGCGCCAAGTATATTTTAATGGAGCGTTTTGCTGAAGACGCTAACCTGCTGGCCCGTTTGCGTCAGCATTTAGCCCAGCATGCCATGGTAAAAAGCACAGTGGTGGCAGGCAAAGAGCAGGAAGGTGCCAAATTCCGTGATTATTTTGCCCACAGCGAAAGCTGGAAAACCACGCCGTCACACCGGGCGCTGGCCATGTTGCGCGGCCGTAACGAAGGCATATTGCAGCTGCAACTGGTGCCAGATGCCAACGAAGAAACCGCCCACAGCTTGTGCGAACAAATGATTGCCAGCCACTTTAATATTAAAGACGAGGGCCGCGCGGCAGATGCCTTTTTACGTACTGCAGTGCAGTGGACCTGGAAAGTAAAACTGCATCTGAGCCTGGAAAATGACTTACTGGGAGAGCTGCGCGAAAAAGCCGAAGAAGAAGCCATTAAAGTATTCGCTCGTAACCTGAAAGACTTACTGATGGCCGCGCCGGCCGGTATGCGCACCACACTGGCGCTGGATCCGGGCCTGCGTACCGGCGTTAAAGTCACCGTAATTGATGAAACCGGCAAGCTGTTAAACCACACCACCATTTTTCCGCATGCGCCGCAAAATATGTGGGATAAGTCAGTGCGCAGCCTGGCGGCCTTGTGCCAGCAGTATAAAGTTGAGCTGATTGCCGTAGGTAACGGCACCGCCTCGCGTGAGACCGATAAGCTGGCCGGCGAAGTGATTAAAGCGGTCACAGGTCTGAATATCCAAAAAGTGATGGTATCCGAAGCCGGTGCGTCGGTGTATTCCGCCTCTGAGCTGGCGGCACAAGAGTTTCCGGATCTGGATGTGTCGCTGCGTGGTGCTGTCTCTATCGGCCGCCGCTTGCAGGACCCGCTGGCCGAGCTGGTGAAAATTGAACCCAAAGCGATCGGCGTGGGCCAGTATCAGCATGATGTTAATCAGAGCCTGCTGACTAAATCACTCGATGGTGTGGTAGAAGACTGTGTAAACGCCGTTGGCGTTGATCTGAATACTGCTTCAGTGCCACTGCTGGCGCGGGTGGCCGGGCTAAATAAAACTCTGGCGCAAAATATCGTGTTTCACCGCGACAGCCACGGCCGCTTTAACGAGCGTAAAGAGCTGTTAAAAGTGCCACGCCTTGGGCCAAAAGCCTTTGAGCAGGCCGCCGGTTTCTTACGCATTAATAACGGCAGCAACCCGCTGGATGCCTCAGCCGTGCACCCGGAAGCCTACCCATTGGTAGAGAAAATTCTTGCTGCGCATCAAAAATCGGTAGAGCAAATTATTGGTAACAGCAGCTTTTTAAAATCGGTAGATGCCAAAGCCTTTGCTGATGAGCACTTTGGTGTGCCTACTATTACCGACATCTTAAAAGAGCTGGATAAACCTGGGCGTGACCCGCGGCCAGAGTTTAAAACCGCTAGCTTTAAAGACGGCGTTGAAACCTTAAAAGATCTTACTGTCGGCATGCTGTTAGAAGGTGTGGTGACCAACGTCACCAATTTTGGTGCCTTCGTCGACATTGGCGTGCATCAGGATGGTTTGGTACATATCTCATCGTTAACCGATAAGTTTGTCAGCGATCCGCATCAGGTAGTCAAAGCCGGTGATGTGGTAAAGGTAAAAGTGCTGGAAGTGGACATAGAGCGTAAGCGTATTGCGCTGACTATGCGCATGGACGAGCAGCCGCAACCCAAAACAGCAGCCGACAGAAATACACCGCGGCCGCAGCAAAAAGCCGCTGCACCACGCCAGAGTAAACCGGTAGAGAACAACGCCGCTATGGGTAATGCCTTTGCCGAGGCCTTTGCCAAACTGAAAAAATAGCGATAAGAAAAACGCCAGCCTGGCTGGCGTCAGGCTTGTTGTAATGACTGTTTAATTTGCGGCTCAGTAGCACGCTGGTAAAAACCCGCTATCACACTGCGCCGCAGCGCCATCTGAGCGGTATCAGCCAGGGTGTCGCGCTGCGGAAACACGATGGCGCCACCGGCATCATCATTTACTTTGTAGCTAATGTCAGTTTGTATCTGCGGGCCGGCGAAAATCTGTCCGACAGCCGCTTCGCCATTCACACTGGCGTCGGTGTTACTGTCTTGCTGTACTGACTGGGCTGGTTCAGCCTGGTTGTTACTAACGACAGCAGAGGTTTGCTGCACCACTTCGGCTTGTGCTTGTAGTTGCCGCTGCGAGGCCTCGGCAGCAATGCGTCTATCTGCCGCTGAGGGTTCGGCCGGTGCCAGCGCGGCGGCACGTACCTGTTGCATTTTTTGCACTGTGGCTTGTGGGTCGCCGGGTACCGGCGAGATGTCTATTTGTACCTCACCACCCACCGCATATTGTTTACCATCCGGGCCTAGCTCATAAGAGTAACTGGGCGCGCCGGCATAACGGCCACCCACAGCAGCGTGCGCCTGCTCGTGCGCTTTCACTTCCTGATCACGGCTTTTCAGCTGCTGAATTTGCTGCTGCTCTTGCTGCTCAACTTTTTCCTGCTCAGCCTGCTGGCGCTTCGCCTGCTGTTGCTCAGCGGCTTGCTGCTTAGCATCTTGCTGGGCGCTTTGCTCACGCTGGCTATCAGCATCGCCATTTTGCTGGTCGTTACCCTGGCGCTCTCCACGGCCTTCTATCGCCTGCTGTGTTTCGGTTTCCTTGCCCTTGGCATCATACAAGGTCACCGCTGGCTGGCTGTTTGCTGTGCGGCTGCGCTCATCACTCACCGCCGGTTTATCGGGGCTGGCCTTTTCAGATTCTGTTATAGGTACAAATAAATCCCGCCGTACCGCATCGCGCCGCGCCATTTCGGTCGGCGGATTGGCGGTATTAATACTCACGTTGGGATAATTTGATACCAGCATCAGCGTTATACCCGGATATCAATCACACTACCGAGCACCTGATCGGCGGTTTGGATACTGCGCACATTTGCCTGGGCGTTACGCTCTTCCTGCCCCAATTGCACCAGGCTGTTGGTTAGCGACGGCGCCTGCACACTGGATGCTGAATTCGTGGCGGCTGGGTTGGTTGCTGCAGCCTCTGGCGTTTGTGCTACGGCTTGTTCAGTATCACTTTGTGGTCGGGTTTGGCGGTTAATTTCCAAAGTGGCCTGAGTGACACCCTCGCTGGCGCGGGCAAAGCCCTGCATACCAGAGTAAAACGCTGATTGAATGTCCAAGATACACCTCCTGCGACTTTAGCAAATACTGCTCAATTATTAACCAGGTTGGCGTAAAAGGGAAGCCTGCCCTTAGGCTATTTGGTTGTAAGCCTGGTGACCCTTCACACCGCTTCGCCTAACCAGTTGTTTAACCAGTCAATAAACAGCTGCGGGTGCGAAATAAAAGGCGCATGTGAGGCATGTTCAGCCACAGTAAACCTGGCCTTGGGCTGCAACTGTTGTAACTGCGTTAACACGGCCACCGGCACCAGTGAGTCAAGCCGGCCATAGAAACCGGCAACCGGCTGGCGTAACGCAGCAAACTCAGGCCGTAAGTCGCAGTGCAGCAGCTCAAGTGCACCCGCTATGGCATCTTGCGCTGGCATCGGATAGGCCATAATGGCTTGTTTTAACGTTTTAATATCATCACGGGCGCTACGGCTACCCAACGCCTGTATTGCCAAAAAACGCTCTACTGTTAGCGGCAAATTCTGGCTCAGGGCGCCGGCAAACTGCTGCAGTACAGTTAGCTGCATACCCGGCCAGTCAGGCTGTGCGACAAAGCAGGGCGACGCGCCGACAAGCGCAAGCTTTGCCACCTTATGCGGGTAACGTTTAGCCAACGCGATGGCCAACATGCCTCCCAGTGACCAGCCACATACATAGCTGTCTGTTGGAATTTGTTCTGACAGCTGCGTTATCACTGCATCCAGATTATATGGCTGTGGATAGTTTACCGCATTGCCAAAGCCTGGCAGATCCGGTGTTGTAAGCCTAACCTCAGCGGAGAGTGTCTGGCGAACGCCCTGCCAGACGCCCTGGTTTACACCCCAGCCATGCAGTAAGACCAAAGCGGGTTTGTCAGATGTCATTTGCCCTGCCATAGTTATCAAAATGTAAATTTAATGAGTGATTAAGTTGCTTACTGCGCTTATTCGACAGTTTGCCCGGTTGTGGCACGCCGCACTGCCTGCCAGTTGTCTGTGGTGTAGTTTACCGGTGCAGCGCTTTGACCGCCAGCTCTGTGCCCACTGCCAGCAGGCGCTGCCGCAGCTGCCTTACCCGCATTGTCATTACAACCTGTTGTGGTTGCCGCACGTCAGCCGCGGCCTGAGCAAAACCCGTTTTGATCAGTTACTCAGTGTGGGCTTTTATCAGCAACCATACCGCCACTGGCTACAGCGCTGGAAGTTTGCTGCCGATGCGGCTGCCGGCGAGCTGTTACTGCAGCAATTTGACCTGATGTTACAGCAGTACCAACAAGACCGTCAGCCGCTACCACAGGCCCTGCTGTACGCGCCTATGCACCCACGCCGCCAGCGCCAGCGTGGCTTTAATCAGGCTCAATTGCTTGCTGAAGTGGCCGCCGCCAGGTTGAATATTCCGCTACTGCACGCTTTTAGCCGCAATACCAGTGTGCCGGCTCAGGTGGGGTTAAACCGCAAGCAGCGGCAACGCAACCTGCGCCAGGCTTTTACGCTGCAAGCCGGCACAACATTACCCGCTTGTGTCGCCCTGGTGGATGATGTGGTCACCACCGGTGCTACCGCCAACGAGCTTTGCCGCCTGTTGCGCCGGGCCGGCGTGCGCCAGATTAGCCTGTGGACGGTAGCAGTAACCTTAAATCATTAACCGGCGTCTGCGCTAAAGCTATGGCCCAGGTACAGCGCATTAACTAAAAGCCGGCTGGAGCCATAAAAATAGCCGCGAAACACCGGGTTATCGGTCATGGCGATCACCCGGCCTTCACCGGCATTATGTGCCAACAGCACGGCGCTTTGTTTTATGCGCGGCAAGTATTCTGCTGCCGTATAACCTGCCAACTGCGGCTGCTCGCTGTACAGCGCCACATTAACAAAGGGCTTGTGGCTGGGTTGTAACAAGCTGGTGCTGTTTTTAAACACCGGTAAACGGTTACTGGTTAAGCCAAAGGTGAGCGGGTGGCTTAGATCCAGCTCAGCCTGATAAATCGCCCCCGCAATACGCTGTTTGCCGGCCAGCAGCTCTTTATCCTGATAGCGCAGGTTATCGGCTGGGATCAGGCTATGCATTTCCTCGCCCTGCCAGACGCCGGTTTTTAGCAACCCCACCCGCGCCAACCAGGCCGCACCCGCTTTATGGCCCCACAACACACCGCCTTGCTCCAACCACTGGCGTAGCTTAGTGACTTCAGTGTCCTGCCAGCTGCGGTAGTTGCCATCTGGCAAAATAATATGGCTGTACCGACTTAAATCCAGCTGTGCTAAACGCTGCGGTTCGGCCATGCTGGGCGAAATACCAGCCAGTCGCTCCAGGTTGTACCAGGCTTCACCGGCTTCGGTGGAATTAATACCCGGCCCGGCCAGCAGTAACACTTGCGGCAGCTGCACCGGGCTGAAGTTATGGCTGCCCAAGTCACTGCCAGTGGGGGTTAAACCCGAGCGGATTGCCTGTAGCGGCAAGCTAAAGCGCTGCTGCACACGTTGCAGCCGGGCAAACCAGTCTTGTTGCTGTTGCAAACCAGCGGCGACTACCATGCTGCCGGCCGGCAAGTTGATTTCACCCTCGCCACTTAGCGCGCTAAAGTCTTTCATCGCCGCACGCACCACTAACTGCTCGGCCAGTAACGCCTGCAATAGCAGTGGTGCCTGCTGATCCTGCCAGTTAAAGGCATAAGCATAAGCGCCTGCTGCCAATGGCGGCGCTTTGGCGGAGGCCGCTGGCCAGCTACTGCTTAGCAGGTTACTGGCCGGTTCACGGTTCAGTGCAGTAAAGGCAATGTTGTAGGCGTAGGGTAAGGTCCAGGCTGACACATCATAAAAGGTGTTGTCTTTAAAGGTTTTTTCCGTGCTGAACATGGCTTTAATCAGCCGGTATTGCGGCTGTTGTAGCGGCACATAGTAACTGCTGCCGGCAGCATAGCTGTTGTCATCATCCTGCCAGTCGCGGCTTAACGCATAGACCTGCACATGGTGGCGCTGCAGCACGTCCAGCAACGCAGCCAGCCGGGTAGGGTCAGCAGTTTCAGTTAACATATAGCCTTTAACTTTGCTGGCGCGCGCTTGCTGTAAGGCCGATTTATAAAACGACTGCTGATAAGCCAACAGCTCGGCACGTTTTGCCACTGAGCCGCGAATGGTTGATAACGAAGCCGTCAGCTGGTTTTGAATAGTGGCACTGAAACTGAGCGGGCCATTGATGCTGTCCTGTACATGACCGCGGCTGCTGGCCTGCTCAAATAAAATACCAACACTGCCCTGGATATCCGGATAGGTTGAGCCTTTACCAACATAAAAGTCGTCAAAACTCTCTTCAGTGTAATACAACTGGCTACGCTCATCGAATGCTGCGGCATGAAACTGTGCCAGCTCTGCTGTCAGCTCGAAGTTGCGCTTCGGTGTCAGCGGATAATTGCGGCTTGGAATACCAGGCTGGAAAAAGTAACTGCTGTTGGTGCCCATTTCATGATAGTCACCCACTACATTAGGCAACCACTGCTGATACTGCGCAATACGGGCCCGGCTTTCCGGGTGTTGCAGTAACAGCCAATCACGGTTTAAGTCGAACCAGTAATGGTTTGGTCGGCCATTCGGCCAGGGTTCGATGTGCTCGCGATGCTGCGGATCGGCCACCGGCGCCGCGCCTTTGTGCATATTGGCCCACATGGCGAAGCGGTCATGGCCATCGGGATTTAGTACCGGCTGCAATAAGATAACGGCGTTTTCCAGCCACTGTTGCACCTCGGCAGTTTCTGCGGCGGCCAAATATTGCGCCACCAACATAGCGGCATTGGCGCCGCTGGGCTCATTACCATGCACGCTGTAGCCCAGCCAAATCACCACCGGCGCATCGTCCGGTAAACTTGCACCATCGCGGGCGGCGGCAACATGCTGCTGGCGGATCTGCTCCAGCCGCTGCAGGTTGCGCTCAGATGACAGCACCAGTTGCAGCAAGGGCCGTTGTTCATGGCTGTAGCCAATGATTTCAAGTTGTGCCCGCGTTGAGGCCGCGTCGAGCTGCTCAAAATAACGCTGGATCTGATCATGACGGGCATGCCAGTCACCTACGCTAAAGCCCAGCACTTGCTGCGGAGCGGGCAGGGTCGACTGGTTTGGAGCCGGGCTGTATACCGGCTTGGCGACGCTTACAAAGCTGAGTAGTAACAGGCTTAATGCAGTGTAATATTTCATCAGTTTATATCCTTTTAGCTGCGGCTACGTTAGCCAGAACAGCGGCAAAACTCAAGGGGGGCTGGCATCAGTGCAGCAGGAGGAGTATCATAGCCATTAACCTAGTAATTTAGTCAGGTACTATTATGATTACGATTTCAGAACAGGCGCAGCAGCACTTTGCCAAGTTGCTGGCCAAACAGCCAGAAGGCACCCATATTCGCGTTTTCGTAGTTAACCCGGGCACGGCACAAGCGGAATGTGGCGTATCTTACTGCCCACCGGACGCAGTAGAAGACAGCGACCTGATGCTCGACTTTACCGGTTTTAAGGCGGTAGTGGATAACGAAAGCCAGCCGTTTTTAGTCGATGCTGAGATTGATTTTGTCACCGATCAGATGGGTTCACAGCTGACGTTAAAAGCGCCCAATGCCAAGGTACGCAAGGTGAGTGACAATGCGCCCTTATTAGAGCGGGTGCAGTACGTGATTGACAGCGAAATTAACCCGCAACTGGCCAACCACGGTGGTCGCGTTAGCGTAATGGAACTAACCAGTGACGGCGTAGCAGTACTGCAATTTGGTGGTGGTTGTAATGGTTGCTCTCAGGTCGATTTAACCTTAAAAGAAGGTATCGAAAAAGAGCTGTTAAACCGCTTCAGCGGCGAGCTGTCTGGCGTGCGTGACATTACCGAGCACCAACGCGGCGAGCACTCGTATTATTAAACGGATCACAAGGCTGCCTACCTGACGGCAGCTGCGTTTAGCGCCCGCTTGTGGTATAAAACCAGCAGGTTTTTATTCTGGCGGGCACTCTCTATGACACACCAGCTCAAAAAATTCAGTGGCTTAGTTCTGACGTTAGGCTGGCTGCTCATTGCACCGGCACAGGCAGCAGTGATGCTGATTTACCATCATGTCGCCAGCGATACGCCAAGGGTCAGCAGTGTAACGGCCGATGAGCTGCGCGGCCATTTACAATATTTCAAAGATAACCAGTTTCAGGTGATTGGCCTGGATGTGTTAATTCAGCATTTGCAGCAAAACACTGCGATACCTCAGAACGCTGTGGTCATCACTTTTGACGATAGCTACGAGAATAACTTCACCACCGCGCATCCGATCCTGCGTGAATTTGGTTACCCCTACACCATTTTTATCAGCCCAGGCAGCATTGATAAGGGTGATGGCCCTTTGCTGAACTGGCAGCAAGTAAAGCAAATGTCAGACGAGGGCGTACTGGTAGCCAACCATGCTATGTGGCATGAACATATGGCCAGGCCGGAACCGGACGAAACAGAGCAGCAATGGCTGGAACGCATGAAACAAAGCATACTGGCGGCCGAAGAGAAAATTGAACAGATTACCGGACAACGCCATCAATGGTTGGCCTATCCTTATGGTGAATACAGTGCAGCGCTGGAACAACTGGTCAGCGAGCTGGGCTTTATCGGCATTGGCCAGCATTCCGGTGCTGTTGGTGCCGACAGCGTATTAACCCGCTTACCGCGCTTTCCGGCCGCAGGCCGCTATGCCGATCTCAAAGATTTAGCGCAGAAGCTACGTACGCTGGCGTTTAGCATCACTGATTACCATGCTGTAGACCCGCTGGTGAGCCAAAACCCGCCAACTCTGACCTTAACCCTGAAGGTAGAGGACTTTAACCGCCAGCAGCTGCAGTGCTTTGCCGGCAGCGAAGTGCTGACGCCACAATGGCTGAATGACAACACCTTTAGCGTGCGCGCAAGTAAAGCACTTAATAAAGGCCGCAGTCGCTATAACTGCACAGCGCCATCCCTTAGCCGTAAAGGTTATTTTTACTGGTACTCGCAGCCCTGGCTCAATTAAAGCCTTGCCAACACCAACGGAAAATCAGCTAACAGCTGCTCAGCGTCTACTACCGGCAGCTGGCCGACTTGCATCGGCGGTTTAAACATCGCCACCAGCTGGCCCAGCGGGTTAATCAGCACTACCGAAGCACTGTGATCAACCAGATAGTTCTCTTCGGTGGTGCTGCTTAACGCATACATCAAGCCCAACTGACGGACAAAAGGAAATAACTGATCATGGCCCGCTGTCATGCCCAGCACATTGGCTTGCTCAAAGTAACTGACGTAATTGTTTAACTGCTCTATGGTGTCACGGTTTGGATCAACCGAAATAAACCAAACCTTTAACGGCTCCTTCACCAGTGCAGCCAACTCAGGCTGCACGCCGGCCAGCTTGGCCAGGGTTAACGGGCAAATATCCGGGCAATAGGTATAGCCGACAAACGCAAGAGTCCATTGGCCATACAGCCGCTCACGGTTTACCGTGTCACCATGCTGATCGGTCAGGTTAAAATCGGCCAGCGCTCTTGGCTGTGGGTATACCAGCGCCAGCTTGGGCTCAGCGCTGGTAGTAGCCAGCTGATACAGCACGACACCACTGACTAAAGCCGCTGCTGCCAACAACAGATACAACAGTTTACGAAACATAAATCGGCGCCACCTTAATATAGTGATCCACTAATAACAGCAGGAATAATACCATCAGATGCACAATAGAAAACTTAAAGGTGGCCATGGCGCTGCCACTGTCGGGGTTAAACTTCAGTTTCCAGGCATGCTGCATAAAGCGCAGGTTTAACAGCGCACTGCCCAGCAGATAGATGGCCCCGCTCATGCCTACTAAATAGGGCAGTAAGCAAACAATAAACAGCAGCATCGTGTATAAAAAAATCACGCTTTTGGTGAACTCAATACCGTGCGTTACCGGCAACATCGGCATATTGACGCGGGCATAATCATCGCGCCGGTGAATCGCCAGCGCCCAAAAATGCGGCGGCGTCCAGGTAAAGATAATCATCACCAGCAGTAGCGCATGGCTGTCGACACTGCCGGTAATCGCCGCCCAGCCCAGCAGTGGCGGCATGGCACCGGCTAAACCACCAATAACAATATTTTGTGGCGTGGCCCGCTTTAAGAACATGGTGTATACCACCGCATAACCAAACAAGCTGGCCAGCGTCAGCCAGGCGGTTAACGCATTTACCAAGCCATATAAAATGATAAAACCGGTTATTGCCAGGGTAAAAGCAAAGCTGCTCGCCTGTTTGCTGCTTAGCCTGCCTTTAGCCACCGGGCGGCTATAGGTGCGGGCCATCTGCGCATCAATGCGTTGGTCTACCACATGGTTAATCGCGGCGGCAGCCGCCGATAGCAGGCCTATACCCACAGTGGCTGCCAGCACAGTCAGCAAGTCCGGCAGGCCGGGTACGGCCAGCATCATGCCCACCCAGGCCGTTAGCACCAACAGCGCGACAACCTTGGGTTTGGTCAGCTCGAGATAATCTTTAGCTCGGCCCATCGCACTCTGCCGTTTAATCGCAATACTCATACTGTCGCCCTCCGTTGCCTGCTGTAACCCAGCTGCAGGTAAATCACCACCAGCAGCATCAGTAAATTTGCTGCAACAAAATTGTGTGCCACGGCATTCGCCAGCGGTAAGTGCAGTGCCACATTGGCCACACCCAAGCTAAATTGCACCACCAATAACGCCGTTGCCGCCAGGGTTAATCGTTTCATTAAGCTGCTTTGCACCCGGCGCCACAATTGCCACAGAAACAGCGCTAACACCGTCAGTGTTACCAGAGCACCAAAGCGATGGAACACATGTACCGTTTGCCGCGCTTCGGCCGACATGACGCCATATTCATAATCTTCATGGCCTAAGTGTAAATCAAAAGCCTCAGTGATATTTAGCCGCTGCTGCCAGCCAGCTTCACAAATTGGCAAGTCAATGCAGGCCAGTGCCGCATAGTTGGCAGCTGTCCAGCCACCCAGTGCAATCTGTGCTACCAGCACAATTATCGCCAGCACTGCAAAAGGCTTAAGTGCCGCCAGTTGAGGCTCCTGTACCTGATACTGCGGGTGCAGCCGCAGCCAATGCACCGCCAGCAGACACAGCAGACTAAAACCACCGAGTAAATGCCCCATTACCACCAGCGGTAATAAATTTAGCGTTACTGTCCACATACCCAGCGCGGCCTGAAACACCACCAGCGCCAGCAGCACCGACGGCAGCACCTTCGGACTGGCGCGGTTAAACAGCGCGACAAAAAACATGGCCGCAATCAACAGGCCTAAACTGCCAGCGAAATAGCGGTGGATCATTTCATTCCAGGCTTTGTGCGGCTCCAGTGGTCGTTCCGGAAAAGCTTGCAGCGCCGCTTCGACATGATGCGCCTTTTGCGGCACCTTTAAAAAACCATAGCAACCGGGCCAGTCGGGGCAACCCAAACCGGCATCGGTCAGGCGGGTGTAAGCCCCCAGTAAAATAACACCCATAGTCAGGAAAATGGCGATAGTCGCCAGCCATTGTTGTTTTTTCATACGCTGGTCCGATCGTAGTTAACTAACTTAAGTAAATCCTGCCGGATGGCTTTGGCCGTCGGCGCCATCTGCTCGGCTGATGCCGGCAGCGGGTACCGCAGCAGCACCAGCCCTTGCTGATCAATCAGTAAGATCTGGTTTTGCAGCTGCTCTGGCAGCGGTAGTAACACCTCAGCTTTGCTGATCGCATGATAAGCCTCCGGCACAGTCGCATCGCCCAGCAACAGTGGCTGCACATGCTGCTGTTTGCGTCCAAGGCCCAGATATAACTGCTGTAGGGTGTGTAAACCCTGTAAACATTGACTGTCACAGTTTGCCGCCGGTGCCACCGCTAAACGCCAGTGCGCTTTCGCCGTGGTAGGCGCCAGTAAAAATACTTCTTGTTGCTGCCATTGGCCCTGACTGGAAGCGCCGGCATTAAACCAACCTTGTTTCAGCACCAGCCAGGCTGCCAGCAATGGCAGGGCACAGCAGCCGATAAATAACGCCATAAACTTATATTTATTCATCTTGCACTCTCCCCTGATGTGCCGCTGCCAGTGCCACACCAACGACTGCCACTGCCAGCAAGAACCATTGCAGCGCATAACCCCGGTGCTTTTCTGGCGGCAGTACCACCGGCTGATAATGGCTGATAAACGCACTGCTTTGCTGCTGATACAACAACACCGGCAACAGGTTAAGACCACTGATGCGTGCCAGCTCGTCATAGTCAACCTGCTGAATGCGCATTGGCCAGCTGCCGGTCTCTTCGGCATTTTGCCCCAGTAACATCAACCCCGAGACTTCGGTACGTAATAAGCCATCTAACTGAATATACTTGGGTACTTCGATAAGCGGCAGCTGACCGCGGTCGCGCCCTCCAGCCACCCAGCCTAAATTCACCAGTAACAGTTGGTTTAAGTCCTCAGCCTGCACCGGCACGATGACATCGTAGCCCACCTGACCCTCAACAATCTGGTTATCCAGCAGCCAAATGTAGGGGGCAAGCCAGCGTGCTTCGCCGCTAAGCGGTGCACCATCAATATCTGTCGATTCCAGCGTAGCAAGTTGCCCAGGCGTTAAGGCACCCTGTGAATGTAATGCAGCAAGACGTTGCAGTTGTTCCGTTTTTTCGCTGGCACGGCTTAGTTGCCACCAGGACAAGTTGATTAAAATGGCAAAAGCAGTCAGAGTGAGGCACAGCCATAGCGGATTAACGGCAAAGCACTGTTTTGCCAGTTTAATGCGCATAACTCAGTCCCCGGAGGCGGTTTGCTATGTTGGTAAAGCTCGTTGTCATCGCACTACTACTTTTTATTATTTTTAATCTGGTGCGGGCGGCCTTGGTGATGTTGCGCCAGCCACAACCAGAAGTTCGCATGTCGCGTTTTCTTGGTCGTCGGGTGCTGTTTTCAGCCCTGGTACTGCTGCTGATCTTTTTAGCCCAGCTACTGGGGCTGATTGAAACCAACCCCAGGCCTTACTAACGCTAAATTACATACACAAACACATATAAACACAGCCAGACGACATCAACAAAGTGCCAGTACCATGCTGCTGCCTGAAAAGCAAAATGCTTCTCAGGCGTAAAGTGGCCTTTTAACACCCGTAAGAACACAAACAGCAGGATGATGGCACCCAGTGTTACGTGCATGCCGTGAAAGCCGGTCAGCAGGAAAAAGGTGTTGCCATAAAAGCCCGATGCCAGCGTTAACCCCAGATCGCGATAGGCGTGAATATACTCATACACCTGTAAACCAAGGAAGGTCGCGCCCAGCAGCAAGGTAACCAGTAACATCAGCTTTAACTGGCCACGTTTGTTTTGCTCTAAGCCGGTATGAGCAAAGTGCAGGGTAATGGACGACAGCACCAGAATGGCAGTGTTAATCAGTGGCAGCCCAGTAGCTGGCATGGCCTGGGTCTCAATACCACCCGGCGTTTTCAGCAACGGCCACATGGCTTCAAAGTTCGGCCAGAGAATTTCAAAGGTCATTGCGTTGTTACTGCCGCCACTTAACCAGTCGAGCGCAATCACCCGGCCGTAAAACAAGGCACCAAAAAACGCCATAAAAAACATCACTTCTGACACAATAAACCAGCTCATACCCTGACGGAACGAACGGTCCATTTGTGCGCTGTACAAGCCGCTCATCGACTCATCAATGACGTTTTTAAACCAGCCAAACAGCATAAAAATCAGCACCACGAAACCGGCGGCCAGCATATAACCACCAAAACCGGGTTGTTGTTTGGTGACTTCATTAACAAAGGTGCCAGCACCAAAGGCAATCAGAAACAGCGCAACAGCACCAACGATTGGCCAGGGGCTCTGGGCGGGAACATAGTATTTTTCGTATGTCTTAGTCATGTTATTCCCCAGGTTGGGTTGAAACGGCGCTGCTGTCCTGCCAGGCGCTGGTTACATCATACAAAGTGTAAGACAGCGTAATGGTAGTGAACTGGCTGGGTAACGCCGGATCGACATAAAACTGTAATGGCATCAGCATGTCCTTGCCGCCAGCTAACTGCTGCTGGGTAAAGCAAAAACACTCTATTTTGTGAAAGTACAACGCAGCCTGTCCTGGTGATACCGATGGCACCGCCTGACCGACAATCATGCGGCCGGTCGGGTTTTCTGCCAGATAATTCATATTATGAATTTCTCCGGGATGCACTGTCATTCTGGTAACTTCAGGTTTAAACACCCAGGGCATTTGCTTGTTGGGTCGGGCGACAAACTCAATCACCACCTGCCGGCTGTTATCTATCATGGCTGCCTCAGCCGAAGCGGCCGTAGCAGCAGTTTTACCGTTTAAACCGGTCAGGTCACAGAACACGTCGTACAGCGGCACCAGCGCAAAACCAAACCCAAACATGGCCAGCGCAGTTACGGCTAATTTGACGGTTAACGGTTTGTGTCGCAGTGCCATAGCCGGCTCCTACTTAATTACCGGTGGTGTATCGAAGGTATGGTATGGCGCCGGTGAAGGCACTTGCCACTCTAAACCTTCAGCCCCTTCCCACACCTGTGCTGTCGCTTTCTCGCCGCCACGGGCACACTTGACGAGCACCCAGACAAAAATCAACTGCGAAGCGCCAAACAAGAAGCCACCAATGCTAATAAAAGCATTAAAATCGGCAAACTGCAGTGCATAGTCCGGAATACGTCTTGGCATGCCGGCCAAACCGACAAAGTGCATCGGGAAGAACAGCAGGTTTACCGAGATCAGCGAGCACCAGAAATGCCACTGGCCCAGTTTTTCGTCGTACATATGGCCGGTCCATTTCGGTAACCAGTAGTAAGCTGCGGCAATAATCGAGAATACTGCACCTGTCACCAGTACATAATGGAAATGTGCTACCACAAAGTAGGTATCGTGGTACTGGAAGTCTGCCGGAGTAATGGCCAGCATCAGACCGGAGAAACCGCCGATGGTAAAGAGCACAATAAAGGCCAGCGCAAACATCATCGGCACTTCAAAGGTCATGGCACCGCGCCACATAGTGGCCACCCAGTTAAATACCTTCACGCCGGTGGGCACGGCTATCAGCATAGTGCAGTACATAAAGAATAAAGCACCCGCCACCGGCATACCCGTGGTAAACATATGGTGCGCCCAGACTAAAAACGACAGGATAGCGATACTGGCAGTGGCGTACACCATAGAGGCATAGCCAAACAGTGGCTTACGGGCGAACGTCGGCACTATGGCGGAGACAATACCAAAGGCCGGCAGGATCATGATGTACACCTCGGGGTGGCCAAAGAACCAGAAAATATGTTGGAACAGCACAGGGTCACCACCGCCGGCCGCATCAAAGAAGCTGGTGCCAAAGTATTTATCGGTCAGTACCATGGTCACCACCCCCGCCAGTACCGGCATCACCATAATCAGCAGGAAGGCAGTGATTAGCCAGGTCCAGACGAACAACGGCATTTTCATCCAGGTCATGCCAGGTGCACGCAGGTTAAAGATGGTCACAATCACGTTGATCGCGCCCATAATGGACGATATACCCATAATGTGTACTGAAAACACGAATAATGCCGTACTGTCGCCACTGTAGGTGGTCGAAAGTGGCGCATAAAAGGTCCAGCCAAAGTTTGGACCACCGCCAGGCATAAACAGCGACATCAGCAGAATTAAAAACGCAAATGGCAGGATCCAGAAGCTCCAGTTGTTCATCCGCGGCAGCGCCATATCAGGCGCACCTATCATCATCGGGATCATCCAGTTAGCAAGACCGGTAAAGGCCGGCATCACCGCACCAAATACCATGATCAGGCCATGTACCGTGGTCATCTGGTTAAAAAAGTTCGGCTCAACAAACTGCATACCCGGCTGGAACAGTTCAGCACGGATCACCATCGCCATAGCGCCGCCGATAAAAAACATAATCAGCGCAAACACCAGATACATGGTGCCGATATCTTTATGGTTAGTGGTATAGAGCCAGCGCTTTATACCGCTTGGTTTATGGTCATGATGCTCGTGATCATGCTCATGATCTGTCACTACTGCACTCATCCGTTATTCCCCTTTACCTTGTAGCACGGCGTGCACATCAGCCGCCTGCACCAGCTCACCGGTATTGTTACCCCAGGCATTGCGCTCGTAGGTAATTACCGCAGCAATCTCTTTTAAGCTCAGTTGCTTGGCATAAGCCTGCATTGCAGTACCGGCTTTGCCGTTCAGAACGATGTCTATGTGGCCGGGTATATCATTTAGCGCCATGGCGCTGCCTTTCAGTGCCGGGAAAATGCCGGCTAAGCCCTCGCCATTGGGCTGATGGCAAGCCGCACAGTAGGCAATGTAGGTGCGCTCACCCACGCTCATCAGCTCATCCATGCTCATATTCATCGCCAAAAGTTCCTGCTCTTCAGCTTTAGCTTTGGCGATACGCTCGGCTTCGCCGTTTAGCCATTGCTCGTAATCTGCCGGACTTTTCGCAATCACCACTACAGGCATAAAGGCGTGGTCTTTACCACAGAGCTCTGCACACTGGCCGCGGTAAATACCTGGCTCCTCTACTCGGGTCCAGGCTTCGTTGATAAAGCCGGGGTTAGCATCTTTTTTCACGGCAAAAGCCGGTACCCACCAGGAGTGGATCACGTCATCAGAGGTCATTAAAAAGCGCACTTTTTTGCCGGTAGGGATCACTAAAGGCCGGTCTACCTCAAGCAGATAGTTGTCGCCTTTGGCAAACTTGTTATTGATTTGCTCTTTGGGTGTCGCCAGCAAGGAATAGAACTCGACATCGGTATTTAAATACTTGTAATGCCACTTCCATTGCGAACCGGTAACCAGCACAGTGACATCAGCCTCTGTGGTGTCTTCCATTGCAATCAGGGTTTTGGTAGCCGGAATGGCCATGATGATTAAGATAACTACCGGTATCGCCGTCCAGAGTATTTCTACTTTGGTGCTTTCATGAAACTGAGCCGGCTGCACGCCACGTGCTTTTCGGTGCCGTAGAATGGACCAGAACATGGCCCCGAACACCACTGCACCTATAGCACAACAAATCCAGAATATCGTCATATGCAGGCTATACACCTGCTGGCTGATTTCCGTTACACCTTTGGTCATATTCAAAGGCATATCTGTTGCATTAGCGGTTGCAGCTAAAAGCAAGGCTGGCAGCGACCAACGAAGACAACGCGTTTTCGTCACTGGACTTCTCCTCTGTCATTTTGCAAAGCAAACTGCAGAAACTAAGTACACAGTACTACACGGTTCTTACACACCCACACCGAACCCATGCCTGAAGTTTCATCAGTTTATTATTGTTATTGTAAGTATCGGTTTCGGGGCTAGCGCTGAAACCGGATCTGACCCTGTTGTTATTTTTTAATCAGATTCGGGTTAAGAATTATCCAAATAATGGCGGCTGTAAACCCCTAAATAACAAAAGCGCCGGCAAACCCATGTGGTCATACCAGCGCTTTTAATGAAATAACTTACTGAGCTTAGTACAAATTATAACCAGCTGCCGTTACGAATAACGCCTACAGCCAAGCCTTCGATAGCAAAATGCTGCGCACGCAGGTCTACTTTTATAACATCAAAATCTTTGTTTTCCGGTTGCAGTAATACGGTGGTGCCTTCACGCTGAAACCGCTTTACCGTAACATCTTCATCTACCCGCGCCACAATCACCTGACCAGGCTGAGCCTGATTGGTTTTATGCACCGCCAGCAAGTCACCGTCTAAAATACCAATGTCCTGCATGCTCATGCCCTGCACCCGCAATAAAAAGTCTGCGTGCGGCTTAAACAAATTAGCATCAACCTGGTAATAGTCTTGCACATGCTCGGTCGCCAATATTGGCTGGCCCGCCGCCACCTTACCAATTAACGGTAAACCTAATTGCTCTGGCTCGTCATTATCTACCAACCGGATGCCTCTGGAGGTACCCGGCATCATTTCAATTACGCCTTTTTTCGCCAGTGCTTTTAAATGCTCTTCTGCCGCATTGGCTGACTTAAAGCCCAGCTGCTGGGCTATTTCAGCCCGTGTTGGCGGCATTCCGGTGTCTTGTTGATAGTCTTTAATCAGTTGCAGGATCTCGGCCTGCCGCGGTGTTAGTGGTCTCATAGTGCTGGTTACCTGTACAGTGAATACTGTGAGTATATACAGGCGTGTAACAAATGCAAGTTTCAGTCAGCGCGGGCAATTTTCCAGGCCACGCCATCGTGTTATGCTATATCACTTTGTTCGTTGAGGAAGAAAGGCAATGTTTCGGCCGGTAAAGTTGTTTGCAGCCTTATTAAAATGGCCATTGTGGCCGCTGCTGAAGTACAAGATAGTACCGGAGCAACCGGTAACCGAACTGGCATTAGAGCAAGCTAAACCCTTGTTCTATATTTGCACAACAGAGTCAGCTGCCGATTTCGCCGCCGTGCGGCGTATATGCGATAAGCTCGGCTTGCCCGATCCGGCAGATAACGTCATGCTGGACGGTAAAGTCCATCCGCGCACCTTATTTCTTGAAAAGCCGCACACCCTTTTGCTGCCACGCGGCAAAACCACAGCTTTAGCGCAAGGTCAGGCGTTGTTGCAGGCTCACCTGGCTAACCCGCAGCTGGACGCCCAGCTGATGCCGGTAGCCTTGTTATGGGGCCGGGCGCCGGGTAAAGAGAACAGTATTAAATGGCTATTAGGCGAAGCCCATGCGCCTAATTGGCTGGCAAAACTGCTGATCGTACTGATCTCTGGCCGCCATACGCTGGTACGTTTTAGCCGGCCGGTATCGCTTAAGCAGATGGCAGCGCAGTTTGGCGCAGGTGAAAACACTGCGCATAAACTACTGCGCATGTCGCGCTTTCATTTTTACCGGCAGCGTCTGGCTGCCACCGGGCCGAAACTGGTCAACCGGGCTCAGTTGTTTAATGCACTGTTAGGCGCACCGGCGCTGAAAAAAGCCATTGAAGATGAAGCCAAAGCCAAGCGGATTTCGGTAAAGGCCGCCCGGCAAGAGGCACGGAAGTTGCTGCTGGAAATTGCAGCTGACTATCGCGCTTCAACGTTACGGGTTGGCGACAGAGTACTGCGCTGGTTATGGAACAAGCTGTATAAAGGTATCAAAGTTAACAACGCCGACATGCTGCGCGATCTGGCACAAAAAGGCCATGAGATAGTGTATGTGCCCTGCCATCGCAGCCATATGGATTATCTGCTGTTAAGTTATGTTATTTACCAACAGGGCTTGGCACCACCGCATATTGCGGCAGGTATTAACCTGAACTTCTGGCCGGCCGGGCCGATTTTCCGCCGTGGCGGCGCTTTTTTTATTCGCCGCAGTTTCAGTGGCAATAAGCTGTACTCGGCGGTATTTCGCGAGTACCTGTGCCAGCTATTTAGCAAAGGCTATTCGGTAAAGTACTACACCGAAGGCGGTCGCAGCCGCACCGGCCGCTTACTGCAACCAAAAACCGGCATGCTGGCGATGACACTGCAGTCTATGCTGCGTGGCATAGAGCGCCCGGTCACGCTGGTGCCGGTGTATCTGGGTTATGAGCATGTAATGGAAGTAAACACTTACCTGCGTGAATTAAAAGGCTCTGGCAAACAAAAAGAATCAGCGCTGGGTGTGTTAAAAGCCATTCGTAATCTGCGCGATTACGGCTATGGTTTTGTCAATTTTGGAGAACCGATAACCCTGAACAGTTATTTAACCCAGCAGGTGCCAGACTGGAAGCACAGCATCGATCCGCTGGAAGTACAAAAGCCACAGTGGCTTAACCCGGTCGTGGCGCACCTGGCCGACAATTTAATGCAACGGATTAATCAGGCAGCAGCGCTTAACAGTATTAACTTACTGGCACTGTGTTTGCTGGCTACTGAGCGCCACACTATGGCCCGCAGTGAGCTGACGGAACTATTAAGCTTTTACCTCAGCTTACAGCGTGCCGTACCTTACCATCAACAGGTAACACTGCCACAGGAAAGCGCCGCACAACTGATAGACCATGCCATCAGCCTGCAAAAAGTACAGCGGCACAGCGACAGCTTTGGCGAGCTGCTAAGTTTAACGGCAGAAAATGCCATTCTGATGAGTTACTACCGCAACAATGTGCTGCACTTATTTATGCTGCCCGCCATTATTGCCACTGCAGTGCTGCACCAGCGTCGTATCAGCTTGGTACAGTTAACCGCTATGGTGCAGCAGTTGTATCCGCTGCTGCGCCACGAGCTGTTTTTAGATATCAGCTCGCCAGATACCTACAGCAAAGCCGTATTACAACACCTGGTAGAATCGGGTCTGGTGCTGCAGGAAGGCGATAATTACTGTGCCCCGGCACAGCACCAGAGCGGCTTTGCCATGTTAAGTATGTTGGCGCACAACGCCGAGCATACTTTGCAGCGCTACGCTATGGTATTACAACTGATCCAGCGTGAAGCGTTAAACCGTGCCGAGCTGGAAAAGCACAGCCACGAGCTGGCGCAGCGTTTGTTAAACCTGCACGGCATTACCGCGCCCGAGTATTATGACAAACAATTGTTTGCCACCTTACTGGTAGCGTTAAAAGACAGTGGCTACAGCCAGCTGGATGAGCAAAGCCGGGTTTGCGCCACCGAGCGCCTGCATCAGCTCAGTGATACTGTCGCCGGCTTATTACGCAGTGAGGTGCTGCAAAGCATTCACAGTATTATGCCAACCAGCAGCCACTAACGGCTGCTGGGGTAAGCACGAATGACCCCTTCCTGGATCGTCGACGCCACCAACTTACCGGCGCGGTTATAAAACTGACCGCGCACTAAACCGCGACCACCGGACGCGCTGGGACTGTCAACCGCATATAACAACCAGTCATCAAAGCGAAAATCCTGGTGAAACCACATTGCATGGTCAATGGTCGCCACTTGCATGTTTGGCGCCATAAAAGACTTGCCATGTGGCTGCAAGGCCGTGGGCAGAAAGTTAAAATCTGATGCATAGGCCAGCAGATATTTATGTACGCGTAAGTCATTCGGCATGGCGCCGTTGGCTTTAAACCAGACGTAACGTTTGGCGGCGCTTATCTGCGGTTTAAACGGGTTTTGAAAGTCGACCGGGCGCATTTCAATCGGTTTTTCACAAATAAACTTGCTGCGCAGGCTTTCCGGGATCAGCTGGGCATGCTGCTGGTAAAACTCTAAATCAGACACCAGCTGCTCTGGCGCCGGCACTTCTGGCATCTGGTCCTGGTGTTCAAAGCCAGTTTCTTCTGCCTGAAACGACGCCGTCATATAGAAAATTGGCTTACCAAACTGAATGGCACTCACGCGGCGGGTACTGAAGCTTTTACCGTCACGGATATTTTCTACTTCGTACACTATGGGGCGCGACGCATCGCCGGGGCGCAAAAAATACGAGTGAAACGAGTGTACCTTGCGATCTTCAGCAATGGTCTCTTTCGCTGCCGACAAAGCCTGGCCCATTACCTGGCCACCGAACACTGCCTTAAAGCCTAAGTCCTGGCTTTGGCCACGATACAGGCCCTGCTCTATGGTTTCTAACTTCAATAAGGCCAGCAAGTTGTCTAGTACCTGACTCATGGTTTTCGCTCCGGTTCCGTTTGTGCAAACTATAGTGGTATTCTGCCGCAAACGACGGAGATCAGCAAAGATGGCGTATTGGTTATTTAAAACTGAACCTGAAGAATGCAGTATTGATGATTTTGCCCGCGCCCCCGACAAAGCTATTGTTTGGGAAGGGGTACGCAATTATCAGGCACGTAATATGCTGCGTGACCAGGTAAAACAAGATGACCTGGTATTGATTTATCACTCCAGTTGCAAACTGATCGGAGTAGCGGGTATTGCCAAAGTAGTGCGTAGTGCCTATCCGGATCCGAGCCAGTTTGATAACGCAAGTGTTTATTTTGACGCGAAATCTTCGCCGGATGCACCGCGCTGGGTGGCGGTGGATCTGGTGTTTGTCGAAAAACTACCGGCTATTATCACGCTGGACAAAATGAAAAGCTCGGCTAAGCTCTATGGGTTGCCCCTGGTGCAAAAGGGCAGCAGATTGTCTGTTATGCCGGTGACAGAACTGCAGTGGCAAACCATTTTGCAGCTGGGTGAACAGCAATAACAGATGTGTTGCAAACCCGATATCCCTGATAGTTGGAGCCTGTTATGTCTACTGAAAGGCGCCAGATGGACAAGGATATACATTTTTTCTGGGACGATCTGAGTCTGGCACAGAAGTTTTCCGTCGCGGAGTTACAACGCTTCGGCTACGATTTACTGTTTGTTCGTCATCTTGCCAATGGCAGTTTGGCGGTGCTGTCGGCAGGGTCTAAAATGGCCGCCATTGATATTGATGGCCAGATTGATACCGAGCCCCAAGTCGTATTGCGTCATTAAAGGTCGTGCTCATCACGATATGCTGGCCTAGAGGTTGCTGACTTTCGCTGCAGCCTCTTCGCCAGCGAGTCCCGCCACCACACTACAAAGCTGGATGTAAGCCATAATCGTATTACTTTGCCACAGCGTAGTCAGTCGGCTGTGCTTTTTCATCATTTGCTCCAGCACCAGACTGTCCAGCCCGGGATGATGGCGCAATTGCTGATTCAGCACCTGCTGCGGCAGTACCGCCTTTTGGCAGCATTCTTTTATCACGACCGGTAAACTTAAACATAACATTCGCGCCAGCTGCATTTCACGGTTGCTCAGTAGCGGCTGTGCCGGTTGCAGCGCTAATTGCTGCTCTAACAGGGTTTTCTGTTGTTCTGCCAGTTGATACGCCGCCTGCTGCAGCCGGATTGATTCCTGCTCACGCTGTGCTAACTGTTTTTGTAAGGTTTTATTGGTTTTGCCCAGCTGCTCAGTTTGCCACAAGACGTACAACAACACCGGGGCCAGTACCCCGAGTACCACCAGCCACATCATAATGCACTAGATCCCCAACATAGGTCGCAAAGTATCACAGCGGCGGCAAAGCCGCTGTGATGAAAGGTATTTTTATTGCTGGCTATTATCCGGGGCTTGCTTCGCGCTGGCAATATAGTTACGCACTAATTGTTCCAGAATTGGCAGCGGCAAACTGCCGTTACTTAACAGCTGATCGTGAAACTCACGCACATTAAAGCGCTCGCCCAGTGCTTGCTCTGCTTCAGCACGCAGCCGCTTAATGGTAATTTCACCCAGCTTGTATGACAGCGCCTGGGCTGGCCAGCTAATATAACGATCAATCTCTGTGGTCACATTGTGCATCGACAAAGCAGTATTGGCGGCCATAAAGTCAATCGCCTGTTGCCGGCTCCAGCCCATACTGTGCATGCCAGTGTCGACCACTAAACGGGCGGCACGCCACATTTCATACGTTAAGCGGCCAAAGTTACTGTAAGGGTCCTGATAAAAGCCCATCTCCAGCCCCAAATACTCGGCATACAGACCCCAGCCTTCGCCAAAGGCTGAGGTGTAAAAGCTGCGCCGATAATCCGGTAAACTGGCTTGCTCACTGGCCAGGGCAATTTGTAAATGATGACCGGGTACCGCCTCGTGTAATGTCAGTGCCTCCATTTCATACAGTGGACGGCGGTTTAACGCATAGGTATTGACCCAATAAAAGCCCGCCTGGTCATCGCGTGAAGCGCCGGAATAACGTCCGGTGGTGTATTTAGGCGCGATCTCGGCCGGTACCGGCACCACACCATAAGGTGTGCGGGGCAGGGTTTTAAATAACTTGGGCAACTGGGCATCGGCTTTTTTCGATAAGAAAGCCGCATAACGCATCAGCTCGTCGGGCGTTTTCGGGTAAAACTGCGGATCCGTACGCAAAAACTGTACAAAGTCGGCAAAACTGCCCTCAAAGCCAAGATCATCAATCACTTGCTGCATTTCGCCACGAATGCGTTTTACTTCATCCAAGCCAATTTGATGCACCTGTGCCGGTGTGAGCGCCAAAGTGGTGTAATGCTCCAGCCTGTTTTGATAGTACTCGGCACCATTTGGCAGTGCTGAAGCGGCAATACTGTCGCGGGCTGCCGGCAGATACTCATCCAGCATAAACTGATAAAATGCTTGATAGGCTGGGTTTACTGATAAACGGATTTGCTGTTTAGCTTCATCGACCAGCTGTTGCCAATCAGCATCGCTGACAAAGGCCGGCTGCTTGGCAAAGGGCTGAAAAAACACGCTGTCGCTGGGCTCTGCCACCACGTAAGAGATAATACTGTTTTCAAAGCCGGTAAGTACCGCTTTCGGTTGCGTCATGCCATTGGCAATTCCCTGGCGCATCCAGTCCGTTTGCTGGCTCATATAACGGGGTATCGCTGATAATTGGCGCAAATAGTTCTGATAATCACTGATACTGCGAAAGGCGGTGCGCTGGGGCAAAAAACCCAGGTTGGTATGAAAACCCGACTCTGCTGTTAACGGCATCAGATGGGCGCCAAACCGGTATTCGTCAATATCGTCGGCCAAACGGTAAGCCAAAATCGCATGATTAATGCGGTTTTGCTCTGACAGGCTGTCGACATTAACCTGCTGCAGCTGGGCTTGCCAGGCTAACCGTTGCTGCTGCCGCTGCGCCAGTGCCTGCGGCGACATATCAGTTAACTGACCGGGTTCGTTTTGGCGTAAACGCTGCTCACCCTGCCATATTTGCTCTGCCAGGGCGGTAAAGCGCTGTTCAGCACGTTGCGGGCTACCGGCACAGGCGGTGAGTAATAAGGTCAGTAACAGCAACACTTTAGTATCAGGTCGGCTAGACATAAAACGAAATCCTTGTGGGGTGTAATGCATCGATTGTAACCACTTTACCGGCCAATAACAGGCCGTTAAACGGCGTACACGGGTAATTAGTCGGATTAGCGGCTTTACTGCGGCCGTTGCAGCGCTGCTTTTAGCAGCAAACTGACGCTATTTTCCGCGTATGCGTCGCAAACGCTGTACGGCAGTTGCCAGTATTTAATATTCGCGTAGTATGGCTGTGGCATGAAGTACGTTATCATCCGGCTGTGTTTGGCAGCGGGTTAAGCAAGCGGAGTTTTACGTGGTCTTATGAAGTATCAGGATTCACTACAGCAAGCCAGTGAGAAGGCCTCTCAGGTTAAGGTATTTTTACAACGCGTCAGGCTTGCGGCTCATCCGGTTAACTATGCAGTTTGTTACGAATATATCAGCGGCCACAATGCCGCACTTTGCAACATCATTGAGCAAAAACTGGCCGCACAGGCGCCGCTTGATGATTTTGTCATGGCAGACTTATACAGCCGTTTTTTAACCGACCACAGCCCACAGCAAGAACAGTTACTGCAAGATGCCAGCGGCATCGCTACCCGGGTCGCCGCCTATACCGATGTTGCCGCCGAGCAACTGGAGCAGTACCTGCATCAACTGGATGGCAGTGTACTGCAGCTGCAGCAACATAACGTAGCCGACCCTATCCTCAGCGATATTGCGCAGCAGTTACAACAAAGCAGTGTGCAATTTCAGCTAAGCCAACAACAAATTCAGCAACAGTTACTCACCGCAAATCAGCAAAGCCAGCAACTGCGTCAGGAAATAGAGCAACTAAAACAGCAGCGCTTATTAGATCCGCTCACCGGCTTGTATAACCGCCTGGCCATGCAAAATCAGTTGGATATCTGGTTTACCGAGCAACCTGAACGGCGTATTGCAGCTATTGCGGTAGATTTGGATCACTTCCACCGCTTTAACCAGGAATATGGTAGCGCGGTCGGTGATGTGATCCTGTCGAAGGTGGCGCGCAAAATCAGCAGCTATGTACAAAGCAGCGGCTTGCCAGTGCGCTCGGGCGGTGAAGAATTTTTAATTCTGCTGCCAGACGTTGATTTACGCAGCGCCAGTGAGATCGCGGAACAGGTGCGCCGGGGTGTGGAAAAGTTGCGGTTTGTCTCCTCCCGCAACAAAAAAACCTTGCCAAAAATTACCATCTCGCTGGGTGTGTCGGTATTTCAGCCCAATGAAAACTGGTACCAGTTTTTAGGCCGCACCGCAGCCGTGCTGTCACTGGCCAAACAACGTGGCCGCAACCAGGTGGCCAGCGAGGCCATGCTGGCAAGTTAACCCAACAACAACGGCGTATAGAAAAGCCAACACAGAAGTTGGCCTGTGCGCTGTTATCTTTTACACTAGCCGCATTTAACTGCCTACAGGCCCGCAGCATGACTGATAAGCAAAACACCACGCATTTTGGCTACAAAACCGTTGCCGCCGAGCAGAAAGTCTCGCTGGTGGCCAATGTATTTCACTCTGTCGCCGCCAAGTACGATGTGATGAACGACTTAATGTCGCTCGGTATTCACCGCTTATGGAAACGCTTCACCATTGACTGCAGTGGTGTGCGCCCTGGCCAGCAGGTGCTAGATTTAGCCGGCGGTACCGGTGATATTACTGCGCTGTTCTCCAAGCGGGTGGGGCCAACGGGTAAGGTGGTGCTGGCTGATATTAATGCTTCCATGCTCAATGTCGGTCGTGACAAGCTGCGCGATTTGGGCCTGGTTAACAATATTGAGTATGTTCAGGCTAATGCCGAGGCACTGCCCTTTGCCGACAACAGCTTTGATATTATCAGCATTGGTTTTGGCCTGCGTAATGTAACGGATAAAGACGCGGCACTGCGCTCGATGTTTCGCGTACTGAAACCGGGCGGCCGCTTGCTGGTGCTGGAGTTTTCCAAACCCGAACAAGAGTGGCTCAGCAAGGTGTATGATCTGTACTCATTTAAATTGCTGCCGGCGATGGGCAAGTTAGTCGCCAATGACAAAGAAAGCTATCAGTATCTGGCGGAGTCTATCCGCATGCATCCGGATCAGGAAACCCTAAAAGCCATGATGCAGGACGCCGGTTTTGCCGAGGTGAGCTACCACAACCTCACCGGTGGTATAGTCGCCTTACATCGCGGGTACAAATTCTGATGTTACCGCTGTTGCCTCAGTTTATCTGTGCTGTGGCAGAAACAGCTATGGCGAAATTGATCGCGATGGACCCTGATGCCAAACCTCGTTTAGCCAGGCTTGCCGGCAAACAACTGTCGTTTCGCTTAAAAGAGTGGCCAACCACTTTGGTACTGAGTGCCACTCACGAGACTATTTTGTTTAACCAACACGACCACAGTGTCGATTGCGCCATTGTTACCGATATGGCCAGCTTACGGCTGCTGCGCGACCCCAGCCAACTGACGCGGCTGATTAAAGCCGATGCACTGCAGATCGATGGTGATATTCAGGTGGCGCAGCAATACAGTCATTTTTTTCAGCAGCTAAATCCGGACTGGCAACAACGTTTGTCACTGTATGTCGGCGACGCCGCTACGCATAAAATTAGCCAGAGCCTGCTGCAGTGGCAGCACTACTTAAGCCAAAAAAGCCAGGCACTGGCCCAAATGGGTGGCGAACTGTTACAGGACGAGCTAAGAGTAAGCCCGGATAAAGCTGAGCTGGCACAATTTAGCCGTGACGTCAGCGACCTGGCCGCCCGTACCGATGTTTTGCAACAACAACTTGCCGCTTGCAGGGAGTCTTAGTGCGTATCAGTCGTTTTTATCAGATCCAGAAAACCTTACTGCAATTTGGTTTGGATGAGCTGATCCCCGCGCAGTGGCAGCCCTGGTACGCCAGACTGGCAAGGCGCAGTTTGTTTTGGTTGCGTAACCAACACCCACAGCAGCCGGTTGGTGTGCGTCTGCGTCTGGCGCTGCAAAGCCTGGGGCCAGTATGGGTTAAATTTGGCCAAATGCTATCGACTCGGCGCGACTTGTTTCCGCCGCATCTGGCGGATGAATTAGCCAAATTACAGGACAAAGTGCCGCCCTTTGATGGTGCCAGAGCGCAGCAGTTAATTGAACAAGCGCTGGAGCTCACTGACATCGCTGAGCTGTTCAGCGAGTTTAATCAAACCCCGCTGGCGTCTGCCTCTATTGCTCAGGTACATACAGCCCGCTTACGCCAGCATGATGGCAGCCTGGCCGATGTCGTGATTAAAGTGATCCGGCCCGATATTAAACAACAAATTCTGGCCGATCTGGCACTAATGGATACGCTGGCCGATGCCGCCGCGCGCTTTTTACCCGACGGCAAACGCCTAAGGCCACGCGAAGTGGTGTCGGAATACCGTAAAACCATCCTTGATGAGCTCGATTTACAACGTGAAGCGGCAAATGCCATTCAGCTAAGGCGTAACTTCGACGGTTCAGACTCGCTTTATATTCCCTTTGTGTACAGTGATTACAGCCGCACCAATGTGATGGTAATGGAGCGCATCTATGGCATACCGGTGTCAGACATTGCCGCACTGGAAGCGCAGGGTACCGACATGGAACTGCTGGCCAAGCGCGGTGTAGAAGTATTTTTTACCCAGGTGTTTCGTGACAGTTTTTTTCATGCGGATATGCACCCGGGCAATATTTTTGTCTCGCGCGAGCATCCTGATAATCCAAAGTATATCGGCATAGACTGCGGAATTGTCGGCACCTTAAATGCCGAAGATAAACGCTACCTGGCGGAAAACTTTGTTGCCTTTTTTAACCGCGATTATAAAAAAGTGGCGCAGTTGCATGTCGACTCGGGCTGGGTGCCGGTCCATACCAAGGTAGAGGAGTTTGAAAGCGCTATCCGCACTGTGTGCGAGCCGATTTTTCAAAAGCCGCTGGCCGAGATTTCGTTTGGCCACGTCTTGCTAAACCTGTTTAACACCGCCCGTCGCTTTGATATGCAGGTGCAGCCACAACTGGTGCTGCTGCAAAAAACCTTACTGTATATAGAAGGCCTTGGGCGTCAGTTGTATCCACAGCTGGATTTATGGAAAACCGCTAAGCCATTTTTAGAAAATTGGGTGAAACAACAGGTTGGCTTGCCTGCGGTGTGGCGTCAGGTAAAAGAGAATCTGCCATTTTGGGCGGAAAAGCTGCCACAAATGCCAAACTTACTGCATCAGTATCTGGAGCAGGGGCCAAAACAGCAGCGCCAGTTACTTAACCAGTTACAACAGCTGGCACAACAGCAGCAACAGGCAAAAGCGCAAATTGTTGCAGCAACCTTTGCTGCAGCCAGCCTGATCAGTGCTAGTATAGTGTTCAGTTTTGGCAGCCCCTGGCCTGCAATGGCGCTGCTGGGCCTTAGCATCGTATTTGCCGCTAAAGCCATATTGCGATAATGCGTTTGTCATAATAGCGACATAAGCTAGCGCTGCCATCACGGCAGTTAATCAGAGGATAGAGAAAATTATGTTTGGCAATATCAGTATTTGGCAATTACTTATTGTACTGGCGATCATTGTACTGCTGTTTGGCACTAAAAAATTACGTGGCATCGGCTCTGATCTCGGCTCTGCAGTAAAAGGCTTCCGCAATTCTATAAAAGACACGCCGGAAGAAGACAGCACCGAGCCATCACAACAGCCACAACAACCGCCGCAACAGCTGAATGAAAAAGCCAAAACAGACAGCACTGCACCCGGCAGTAACAGCCAACAAGAACAAAACGTTAAAGACAAAGTATAAATGGGCTTCTGGGAGCTGGTAGTCATCGCCGTAGTGGCACTGTTGGTGCTGGGGCCAGAGCGCTTACCCGGCGCTATTCGCTCGGTGCACAAAACCGTGCGCAGCATCAAGCAGTTTGGTCAGCAAATGCAGGCTGAACTGAACCACGATTTGCGCACGCATGAATTGCATCAGAAACTGAAAGACGCCGAAGCGAAAGGCCTGCTAAACCTGACCGAGCAGGAAAAAGCTGCGCTGGCTGAGTTAAAACAAGCCGCAGCGGAGGTCACACCGTCACTGGCTGCGCCTGCATCCACGCCAGCAAAAGAGCAAACTGATGAGTCAGAACGTAAATCCTGATAGCTTACTGGGCCATTTGATTGAACTGCGCAGCCGCCTGTTACGCTGTGTGGTGGCCGTAATTCTGGTGTTTGCCGCGCTGGCGGCCTTTGCGCAGGATATCTACCATCTGCTGGCACAACCGCTGTTAGCCGTGCTGCCGGAAAACAGCAGTATGATCGCCACCGATGTGGCAGCGCCGTTTTTTGCCCCGTTTAAACTAACCTTTATTGTCGCCATTTGTCTGGCCGTACCTTATTTACTGCTGCAGATCTGGCAGTTTATTGCACCTGCACTGTATAGCCGGGAGAAGCGCCTGATGGCACCTTTGGTGATCAGCAGCACCTTACTGTTTTACAGTGGTATTGCCTTTGCGTATTTCGTTGTATTTCCAATTATTTTCGGCTTTTTCACCAGTGTGGCACCACAGGGCGTTACCGTCGCGACCGATATCAGCAGTTACCTGGATTTTGTGCTGAAGCTGTTTTTTGCTTTCGGCCTGTCATTTGAAATTCCGGTCGCCATTTTGCTAATGGTGTGGACCGGCGTTACCACCCGTGAAGCACTGGCAGAAAAGCGGCCTTATATTATTGTCGGTGCCTTTATTTTGGGTATGCTGCTCACCCCGCCGGATGTTATCTCACAAACGCTGCTGGCGGTGCCCATGTGGTTACTATTTGAGTTGGGCTTATCCTTAAGCCGGTTTTATCAGCCCAAAAATAGTGATACTGCTGAACATCAATCAGAACAACAAGAATAGGAACACAGCGATGAAATATGTCTTTGTAATATGCAGCGCTTTACTCAGTGTCAGTGCAATAGCGGATAATAAGATCCCCGTTCATCAGGCGGTAGAACTGTGCCGTGCTGAACAAAATGCTCTGCGCCGCTTAACCTGTTATGACGCGATATCTCTGACATCAGCGACCACACCGGGCGTTAAATCCCTGCCGTCGCAGGCCAATGAGCAGGCTCAACAAGCCACAGCGAAACCGGCCACAACTCAACCAGCAAAAAACAACGATGACCGTTTTGGCCTGGAGCATAAAGAGCAGGCCGATGCCGATGAAACCTTAAGGGTTACAGTGAAAAACGTCAGCTACACACCACGCAAAGAACTGATTGTTGAATTCGACAACGGCCAGCGTTGGCGCCAGATTGGCAGCGACTATTACGCCATTGCCGTTGGCCAGCAGCATACGATTAAGCGTGGCATACTTAACGCGTTTTTCCTCGCTAATGACAATAATAACCGCACTATCCGCATTAAACGCGAGCAATAAGATGCCGCTATGGTGTGATATCGGCGTTAATCTGTTTAGCAGTCAGTTTGACGCCGACCGGCCAGAGGTGCTGCAACGCGCCCAAGGCGCCGGCGTGGCGCAACTTGTACTGATTGGCAGTGATATTGCCGAAAGCCAGCAAAACATTGCCTTTTGCCAACAGCACAGCGGCTGTTTTAGCACGGCCGGTGTGCACCCGCATCAGGCTGCACAGGTCAGTGACACCTGGCTAAGCGACCTGAAACAATTGCTGACACAGCCAGAAGTTGTAGCGGTAGGTGAGTGCGGTCTGGATTTTAACCGAGACTTTTCGCCAAGACCGCTACAGCAACAGGTGTTTGCCGAACAGTTGCAGCTGGCCAAACTGAGCGTTAAGCCAGTATACCTGCACGAGCGCGATGCCTTTGCTACCCAGCTGGCCATGTTAACTGAGCAGCAAATACAGCATGGCGTAGCGCATTGTTTTACCGGTGATATGACACAGGTAAAAGCCTATTTGGATCTGGGCTTGTACATCGGTATTACCGGCTGGCTCTGTGATGAGCGCCGCGGTGATGCACTGCGCCAGGCATTGCAGTATATCCCGCTGGACAGATTACTGCTGGAAACCGATGCGCCCTATTTACTGCCACGCGATTTATGCCCAAAACCGGCAAGCCGTCGCAACGAGCCTGCCTTTCTGCCGCATATTGCCAGTGTGGTGGCTAGCTTACGTCAGCTCACAACCGAAGCGGTGGCAACGCAAGTGTTAGCTAACAGTCAACGGCTGTTCGGCCTGCCAGCACTGAGTGGTGATGTTTAATATGGCTGCTGTTTTGCTCTACTTTCTGGCCGGGCTGTTGCTTGGTACCCTGCTGGTCGGGCTGACGGCTGTGCTGATACTGCGCCGCTGGCGCCAAACAGCAAGCGATCTGGAAAGCCAGCTGCGCAGCCACAGCTTTGAGCTGCAAATTGCCTTAGATGAGCTTACCGAGGCAAACCGCCAACTGGAGATCCAGACCCAGATTGATGCCTTATCCGGCGTCTATAACCGCGCTTATTTCGACCGACAGTTAACTGCAGAGCTTAAGCGCAGCCGTCGCGAGCAGCGCACTGTCGCGTTGGTGCTGCTGGACATTGATCATTTTAAACAGATTAATGACAACCACGGCCATTTGGTGGGTGATCAGGCTATAAAGCAAGTGGCACAGCTTATCCGTCAGCATGTGAAACGCCCTGCCGACAAGGTATTTCGCTATGGTGGTGAAGAGTTTGCGCTGGTGCTGCCCAACACCAGCCTGGAGGGCGCAGTGCAGCTGGCCGAGCGTATCCGCCAACAGTTAAGTGCCGCCAGTATTAACACCGTAGCCGATACGTTAACACTAAGTTTAAGTGCCGGCTGCTATGCCGCCATACCGGCAAAAGACAGTGATAACGACGAATTTATTGCCTTTGCCGATAAAGCCTTATACCGCGCCAAAGCCGCCGGACGGGACCAGGTACACAGTTATCCGGCCCCAGTGGCAGCAGCAGTAACAGGAGAGATACATGAACACTAACCGCTATTTTCCCGCCAGCCGCCTGCGCCGCATGCGTGAACATGATTTTAGCCGCCGCCTGATGGCCGAACACCAACTCACAGTTAATGATTTGATTTACCCGATGTTTATTGTCGAGGGCGACAATAAGCGCGAAGCTATCGGCTCTATGCCGGGCATAGAGCGCTTAAGCCTGGATTTATTGCTGGCAGAAGCCAAACAGCTGGTTGAGCTGGGTATTCCGGCTATTGCGCTGTTTCCGGTTACTGCCAGCGAGAAAAAGTCATTACAGGCTGAAGAGGCCTGGAACCCGGATGGTCTGGCACAGCGGGCGGTACGCCTGTTAAAACAACAGGTGCCTGAGCTTGGCATTATTACCGATGTGGCGCTGGACCCATTCACCACCCACGGTCAGGACGGCATTATTGACGATTACGGCTATGTCATGAACGACATTACCACTGACGCCCTGATTAAACAGGCCTTGTCTCATGCCGAAGCCGGCGCCGATGTGGTGGCACCGTCAGATATGATGGACGGCCGAATTGGCGCTATTCGCGAAGCGCTGGAAGAAGCGGGCTTTGTTAACACCCGCATTATGGCGTACTCAGCCAAGTATGCTTCCAGTTACTATGGCCCCTTCCGCGATGCGGTAGGCTCGGCCGGTAATTTAAAAGGCGGCAATAAAAAAACCTACCAGATGGACCCGGCCAACAGCAACGAAGCCTTGCATGAAGTCGCCATGGATTTAGAAGAAGGCGCCGATATGGTAATGGTTAAGCCCGGCATGCCGTATTTAGATATAGTACGTCGGGTTAAGGATGAGTTTGGTGTGCCGACCTTTGCCTATCAGGTTAGCGGCGAATATGCCATGCATATGGCAGCCATTCAAAACGGCTGGCTGGCGGAAAAACCGGTGATTATGGAGTCATTACTGGCATTTAAACGCGCCGGTGCCGATGGCATTCTGACCTACTTTGCCAAGAAAGTGGCAATGTGGTTACAACAAGATAAATAAGCCGTCCAAGAAGAGAAGCGGTTTATCCTAAAGCAACCGTTGAACGCATGGATGCGTGAGTCGAGCCCCCAGGGAAGGGTTTACGGCGCGTTGCTGTGGATGAACCGCTTCTTTTAAACGTCAGTTCACTTGATCAGCAGCTCCCAGCCGGCTTGCTGCTGATACTGTACTTCCTGCTCCAGCTCGGCCCGCATCAGCGGGTGCTGCTCTAACCAGCCGGCCGGCATGGTCAGCACTAACTGTTCGCCTTTGCTGCTAATAGTGACTTGCGGCAGCACTTCATGGCGGCGGCGCATCGATAAAATCACCGCCAGGCGCAAAATTCGGGTTAACCGCACGGTCAGCAGCACTGACGTCATGGTTTGGCGGGCGATAATCTCGCGGCTGATATCAGCGCGATGGTTATGCACCAGCGCCATCACCAGCTGCTGCTGCGCGCGGGTAAAACCGGGTAAATCCGAGTGGTTAATAATGTAGGCACCATGATGGTGATGGTTTTTGTACTCAATCAGTAAACCCAGCTCGTGCAGCAGGGCGCTGCACTTGAGCATACTGTGGCCTTCAAATTTGTTTAAATCCCAGCGGCTTTGTAACTGATTGGCCAGCTCTGCGCCCATTTCGGCCACCCGCTCGGCGTGGCGCTGGTCGATAAAATAGCGCACCATCAGGCTGTTTACCGTGCGGCTGCGCACATCGGTATGCTGCAACTGTGGCAACATGCTGTACAACACGCCTTCACGCAGGGCGCCGCCGGATAAGGTCATGCCAGTAATATTTAAGCAGCGAAACAGCGCAATCAGAATGGCTAACCCGGACGGAAACACCTGCTTGCGCTCTTGCGCCAGGCCGGTGATGGTCAGCTGCTCCATACGACCGCAGGCCAGCGCCTGCTGCATAATATCTTCCAGCCGGCTTAGGGTAATGACTTCATCTTTGCCCTGCGCCACTAAAATTTCCTGCATCGCCTGCACAGTGCCCGAGGCACCTACCGCCATCTGCCAGCCGGTGTGCTGATATTGGCTGGCAATGGTTGACACTTCCTGCTCAGCCGCTGCAATGGCACGGCTAAAGTTATCTTCGCTTAGCTCGTCATCGGCAAAATAACGCTCAAGGTAGGTGACACAGCCCATATTCAAGCTGGATAACAACAACGGGTTAAAGCCAGCACCGATGACCACTTCGGTGCTGGCACCGCCGATATCGATCACCAGCCGGTTAGTATCACTGTTAGAGGTATGTGCCACGCCCAGGTAAATTATCCTCGCTTCATCTTCGCCACTGATAACCGTGACTTGCTGGCCTAAAATGGCTTCGGCTTCTTTAAGGAAGGTTTTTACGTTTTTCGCCAGCCGCAGCGTGGCGGTGCCGACAATACGGATATTCTGCGGTGGAATATCCTGCAACCGCTCCGCAAATAAGGCTAAACATTCCCAGCCGCGTTTCATCGCTTTGCGGCTTAACACCAGGTTTTCGTTTAGCCCGGCCGCTAAGCGCACTTTGCGCTTTACCCGGCCAATAACCTGCACTGAGCCACCAACCACTTTTACCATCAGCATATGGAAGCTGTTGGAGCCAAGATCAATCACCGCATAGATATCCTGATGCGGTGATTGGTCGGCGGTCAGTGCCGGATTAACGAGGACGGTTGCGAGGAGCTCTTGCGCCATGACTACTGCGCCCACCTGCGCCTGAACGGTTGCCAGCTCTGGCCTGGCCGGCCCGGCGGCGAACCCGAGGTTTCGGCGCTTTAATATCGTCCAGCAGGGCGCTGGCGTCATATTGTGTCACCGGGATCGGATGACGGATATAATCTTCTATCGCGGTTAAATTAAGCGCGTAGCGCTCACAGGCAAAACTAATGGCCTTACCGCTTTCACCGGCGCGCCCAGTACGGCCAATACGGTGCACGTAGTCTTCACAGTCATCCGGCAGGTCAAAGTTAAACACATGGCTAACCTTAGGAATATGCAAACCGCGGGCAGCGACGTCAGTCGCTACCAAAATATCCAGCTTACCGCTGGTAAAGTCTTCTAAAATGCGCAGACGTTTTTTCTGAATTACATCGCCAGTCAACAGGCCAACTCGGTGACCATCCGCCTCCAGCCAGGAATGTACCTCTTCGCACCAATGCTTGGTATTGGCAAAGACGATGGCTTTGTCCGGCCACTCTTCTTCCATCAGTGTTAACAGCAGCGGAATTTTATGCTCGTCTGAGGGATAAAACAGCTCTTCGCTGATGCGGCTGCCAGTCATCTCTTCCGGTGCCACGTGAATGTGTACCGGCTGGTTCATTTTTTCAAACGCCAGCTCCTGCACCTTGTACGATAAAGTGGCAGAAAACAGAAGGCTTAAACGCTCAGTGGCCGGCGGCATACGGTTAAACATAAAACGGATGTCTTTAATAAAGCCCAGATCGAACATCCGGTCAGCTTCATCCAGCACCACTACCTGAATTTGCGATAAGTCGTACAGGCCCTGCTTTAAATAATCTATTAAGCGGCCGGTAGTACCAATTAAAATATCAACGCCTTTTTCTAACAGCTGGCGTTGCGTATCGTAGCCTTCGCCCCCATAGATTAGGCCAAGGCGCAAGCCGGCTTTTTCGGCCAGCATTTTTGCATCCTGGTGGATCTGTACCGCCAGTTCCCGCGTAGGAGCCATAATAATGGCGCGCGGCTGGCCAGAACCTTTAGGTTCATGGGTTAACAGATGATGAAATGTCGCTGTTAAAAACGCCAATGTTTTGCCGGTGCCGGTTTGGGCTTGGCCAGCAATATCTTTACCGGCCAATGCCAGCGGTAAACATTGGGCCTGAATAGGCGTACAATAGCCGAAACCTTGCGCATTTAACGCGTCAAGAACCTGTGGCGCCAATGCGAAATCGGCGAATTTATGTGAAGTTAAGTGTGTTTTATTCATACGGCGCTAAGCATAACCGTTACGCTTGCAATAAGGAACAGCCACGTTTAAATTGATAACACTTTTTTGCAGCAGCCCTGCATAGCACTAGCGGAGACATAAATGAGCGAACATATTTTACAGGTTTCAGATGACAGTTTTGAAGCCGACGTACTTAAAGCCGACGCCCCGGTTTTAGTCGATTTCTGGGCAGAGTGGTGTGGTCCTTGTAAAATGATCGCTCCTATTTTGGATGACGTAGCAAAAGATTACGCTGGCAAAGTGACAGTGGCCAAAGTGAACATTGATCACAACCCGAACACACCACCTAAATTTGGTATTCGTGGCATCCCAACCTTGTTGTTATTTAAGAACGGCCAGGTGGCGGCGACTAAGGTAGGCGCACTGTCTAAAACTCAGTTAAAAGAGTTTCTCGATAGCAACATCTGAGCAATCTGAAAAAAGGCGTATTTTTATACGCCTTTTTCTCTCTCAGCGCTGGACGCACCTGTCCGCTGCTGCTATTGTGTAGCCAATATAACGTTCTAAACCACGCTTGTCTGTCGAAAAACCACTTCCAAACCTTATTTTATCGAACTGATAAGCATTACCCTGTTTTTATTTCAACAAGAAACCCATCAATATGCATTTAACAGAACTAAAACTGAAGCCGATTAGCGAGCTGGTTGAATTGGCTGAGTCTATGGGCCTGGAAAATATGGCCCGCCTGCGCAAACAGGACATTATTTTCGCCATTTTAAAATCCCACGCCAAAAACGGTGAAGAGATTTATGGCGATGGCGTACTGGAAATCCTGCAGGACGGTTTTGGTTTTCTGCGCTCTGGCGACAGCTCTTACTTAGCCGGCCCGGATGATATTTATGTGTCGCCAAGCCAAATCCGCCGCTTTAACCTGCGCACCGGTGACAGCATTTCCGGCCTTATCCGGCCACCAAAAGAAGGCGAGCGTTACTTTGCCTTATTAAAAGTTAACGAAGTTAACTTTGGCCGCCCGGAGCAGGCACGGAATAAAATTCTGTTTGAAAACTTAACCCCGCTGCATGCTAACTCACGCCTGCGGATGGAGCGCGGTAACGGTAGCCGTGAAGACATTACCGCCCGGGTACTGGATTTAGCCTCACCTATCGGTAAAGGTCAGCGTGGTTTGATTGTTGCGCCGCCAAAAGCCGGTAAAACCATCTTGCTGCAAAATATTGCTCAATCTATCGCAGCCAACCACCCTGACTGTGTGTTAATGGTATTGCTGATTGACGAGCGGCCGGAAGAAGTAACCGAGATGCAGCGTCTGGTAAAAGGTGAAGTAATCGCCTCAACCTTCGACGAGCCAGCTAGCCGTCACGTGCAGGTTGCTGAAATGGTAATCGAAAAAGCCAAGCGTCTGGTTGAGCACAAAAAAGACGTTATTATTTTGCTGGACTCTATTACCCGTTTAGCCCGCGCCTATAACACTGTTATTCCAAGCTCTGGCAAAGTATTAACCGGTGGTGTAGACGCCAATGCCCTGCACAAACCTAAACGTTTCTTCGGTGCTGCCCGTAACGTGGAAGAAGGCGGCAGCTTAACCATTATCGCCACTGCGCTGGTTGATACCGGCTCTAAGATGGACGAAGTGATTTACGAAGAGTTTAAAGGTACCGGTAACATGGAGTTGCATCTGTCGCGTAAAATTGCTGAGCGTCGCGTGTTCCCGGCCATCGACTTTAACCGTTCAGGCACCCGCCGCGAAGAGCTGCTGGCCTCGCCGGAAGAGCTGCAAAAAATGTGGATCCTGCGCAAAATTCTCAACCCGATGGACGAGACCGAGTGTATGGAGTTCCTGATTGATCGTCTGTTAATGACCAAAACTAACGACGAGTTTTTTGACGCCATGAAGCGGCAGAAAAGCTAAGCCCAAGCCAGCGAAACCAGAAAACCGGCCTTTGTGCCGGTTTTTTTATTTGCGGTGGAGCTTTTACAAATTGATGATGCTGAGCTAGCCAATAATATGATGCACCAATGGGTAACTCACTGCATTATCGCCAATTACTAACGCTTGCAGATACTCGGCTGCTGCAACCTCAGCGGCTTCAGGGCTTGTGGCATGCACCCTGGCGAGTACATCGCCTTGCTGCACTTTCTGTCCCGCAGGGGCGATATGGCTAAATCCTACAGCAGGGTCTATCTGCTGGCTGGGGTGCGAGCGGCCGCCTCCCAGACGTACCACCGCCATGCCCAAGCCTACGGTATCAGTGTAATTCACCACACCGGTCTGTGGGGCAATAATATCTTGCACCACTGGCGCTGCCGCCAGATAATGCTGCGGGTTTTCCAGCAAATCGGCCGGGCCGCCCAGCGCCGATACCATTTTGGCAAAAATTTCTGCCGCCCTGCCCGAGCTTAAGCTGTACTCCAACGCGGCGATAGCGCTGGCTTTATCCGGATATAAGCCACCGAGCATCAGCATATTAGCGCCCAGCTCCAGTGTAACCTGATGTAGCCGTGGCTCACGGTATTTACCGGTTAAATAATCCAGTGTCTCCAGCACTTCCAGCGCATTACCGGCGGTAGTGCCTAAGATTTGGTTCATATCAGTCAGCAGGGCCCGGGTATTCACACCGGCACCGTTGGCGACATTAACAATACTGTTAGCCAGCGCTGAAGCGTCGTCGACCGTACGCATAATAGCGCCGTTACCGATTTTGACATCCATCACCAGCGCATCTAAGCCTTCAGACAGTTTTTTCGACAAAATAGAGGCCGTTATCAACGGAATAGACTCAACAGTGGCGGTAACATCGCGAATGGCATACAAGCGCCGATCAGCCGGAGCCAGCTCACTGCTTTGGCCAACAATAACGCAGCCGAGCTGTGGCAATAACTGCTGAATTTTACCCAGGCTTTGGGTGCAGCTATAGCCGGGGATAGTTTCCAGCTTATCGACTGTGCCGCCGGTGTGGCCTAAACCGCGGCCGGCAATGCTGGGCATATAAGCGCCGCAGGCAGCGACCATCGGCGCCAGCATTAAGGTGACTTTATCACCCACACCACCGGTGCTGTGTTTATCTACCACAGGGCCATTTAATTTGCCCTGCCAATTCAGTACCGTGCCGCTATCGCGCATGGCGAGAGTTAACGCGACAATTTCATCCACACTCATACCTTTTAAATAAATCGCCATCGCCAGCGCCGCTACCTGGCCTTCACTAAAGCTGTCATCGGTCAGGCCACGGACAAATTGCTGAATTTCGGCCTGGCTTAGCGTATTGCCGTTGCGTTTGGTTTTAATAATTTCCTGCGGGATCATCAATTAAGCTCCAACTTTAGTGCTGTTGGCTAAATAGGTCGGGGTAAACGCCGCTGGCAATAACTCGCCCAGCGTCCACTGTTGCTGTTGTTGCAAGTGGTTGCAGCTGGCTACCGGCGCGTCAGGCGTAAAGAATTCGGCAATCACCTGACGGCAGATACCGCAGGGCGGAGTAAGCGCAGGTTGTGGTGTATATACCAGTAACGCGCTGAATTTGCGCTCGCCAGCCACCACGGCAGCGGCGATCGCATTGCGCTCGGCGCAAACCGTACCACCATAAGAGGCGTTTTCGACGTTACAACCGGTGTAAATCTTGCCACTTGTCGCCAGCACAGCTACACCTACCGGAAATTGACTATAAGGCGCATAAGCCTGCGCCGCGGCCTGCTCTGCCGCGCTCTTTAGCGCAGCCCAGTTAATGTCGCTCACTGGTTAAACTCATGTTATTAATGGGCATACAGTGTTACTGCGAAAAGCGGCAAGGTCAAGCCTGTTGCGGCTGACGCCGCTGCCAATACAGCTTATAATTGCGCCGGGCTTATTTTAGGAAGACACTTTGCAAGCTATTAACTACCTGGCGGGGTATCCGGCCAGCATCCAGCAACAGGCAACTGAATTAGCCAACAGTGGTAAGCTGGCGCAGTATCTACACACTAAGTACCCTCAAACGCATCAGATCCAAAGCGACAAAGCATTGTACAGCTATGTTAACGAGCTAAAAAATGACTTTATGCGCAATAGCCCGCCACTGAGCCTGGTGCGCTATGACAATAAACTGAACATTATTAAACAAGCCCTGGGCATGCACACCTTTGCCTCGCGTGTACATGGCAGCAAACTCAAAGCCCATAACAGTATTAGCATAGCGGCGCTGTTTAAGCAGGCACCGGCCGAGTTTTTACGCATGATAGTGGTGCATGAACTGGCGCACTTTAAACAGAAAGAGCATAACAAAGCGTTTTATCAACTATGCCAGCATATGGAACCGCACTACCACCAACTGGAGCTGGATACGCGGCTTTGGTTGCTGTGGCGGGATCGGAGTAAAGCAGAGGTATCGACCTGATACAGTTCGCTCACATCAACACGCCATAAATCATCCCTGAGGCTCGATTCCGGCCATCCATGGCCTCCAACGGTTGATTTAGAGCAAACTGTATCATGCTAGTTGCTATAGCAAAGAAAACTTATCCGCATCCAGATGTGCCGGAAACTGCTGCCGGTACTGTCGAAGCGCGGTTAAATCCAGCGTACCCGTTAATACACCGGCCTCGTCAGGCGCTAAATCTACCTGCGGCTGACCGAGATAATCGACAATTAAACTATCGCCGCGATAGGCAATAGCATTACCATCGGTGCCAACCCGGTTGCAACCAAGCACATAGGCCTGATTCTCCATAGCCCGCGCCTGCAGCAAGGTGCGCCAGGCGTGGCTACGTGGCGCCGGCCAGTTGGCAACATAGAGCGCGATGTCGTAGTCATTAAGGTTACGGCTAAATACCGGGAAGCGCAGGTCGTAACATACTTGCAGTAAAATACGCCAGCCACGGTACTGCACCACGACACGCTCTGCCCCGGCCTGATAGGCCTGATGCTCGCCGGCCATACGAAACAAATGCTTTTTGTCGTAGTAGCTGACCTCACCTTCTGGCGTCACAAAATAACAGCGGTTCACACAGCCGCTATCAAGCCGGGTCGCCACCGAACCGACGATGGCTGCGCCAAGTTGTCTCGCCTGCAACGCCAGCCAGGCTAATGTTTCGCCTTCCGGCTCGGCAATTTCACTGCTTAGCATAGAAAAGCCTGTGCTAAACATCTCTGGCAGCACAATTAAATGGGCTTCTACATCTTGTAACTGTGCCGCCAGTTGCTGCCGGTTAGCTGCGCCGTCCTGCCATACCAGTTCGGTTTGCAGCAGGGCTACCTTAAGTTCAGTTAAAGCTGAGAGTTCAGTCAAAACTGACAGCTCGGTTAAAGCTGACATAACACCTCCGCCGCAGCCTGCAAGGTACTGTGTTGTTTGGCAAAGCAGAAACGGATAATACGGCTGTCAGGTGGCGTCTGATAAAACACCGACAGTGGAATGGCCGCCACTTTGTGCTCAATAGTTAACCAGCGACAAAAACTGACGTCATCCAGCTCACTTACCGCGCTGTAATCGGCCAGCTGAAAATAAGTGCCCTGACAAGGGAGTAATGTAAAACGACTATTAGCCAGCAAAGCTGCGAAGCTATCACGCTTTTGCTGATAGAACGCCGCCAAGCCCTGCACCTGCTCGCGGTGCTCTGCCAGCATATCAGCGATGGCATATTGCGCCGGGGTAAAGCTGGAGAAAGTAACATACTGATGGATTTTACGAAACTCGCTGCTCAGTAGCGCCGGTGCCACACAATAGCCCAGCTTCCAACCGGTAACATGAAAGGTTTTACCAAAGGATGACACTATAAAGCTGCGCGCAGCCAAATCAGCAAAGCTATTGGCGCTAAGCTGTGGCGCCGCGTCAAACACCATATGCTCGTAGACTTCATCACTGATGCAATACAAGCCATGTTTCACCACCAGTTGCTGCAGAGCCAGCCAGTCCTGCCGGCTAAACACCATGCCGCTGGGGTTGTGCGGGCTGTTAACAATAATCAGCTTGGTGCGCGCGGTGATCGCCTGCGCAACCTGCTGCCAGTTAACACGGTAATCCGGCGCCTGTAATGCGATATGTATTGCTTTGGCACCGTTTAACGCTATCGCAGGGGCGTAACTGTCGTAAGCCGGGTCAAACACGATCACTTCATCTCCTGCCCCTGCTACGGCACTAATCGCCACCATCAAAGCTTCGGTAGCACCACTGGTTACCGTCACTTCCTGTTCAGGGCAGACAGCCCGGCTGTAGCACTGCTTTACCAAGGCGGCGATTTGCTCGCGCAGCACGGCAATGCCTGGCATAGGTGCATACTGATTCAAGCCCTGGCTAGCGTGGTGCGTCAGGCGGCTTACCAGCACCTCGCTGGCGGCAAAGTCCGGAAAACCCTGAGACAAATTAATCGCTTGCTGCTGGGCAGCCAGCTGCGACATCTGGCTGAAGATGGTAGTTCCAACCGCTGGCAGTTTGCTTGCAAATGACATAAGACAAGAAAAAGTTGCGAAAACCGGCTTGGATGCTATCATTTAGCCCGTTTTATGTATAGACATCTAAACGTTTGAACGTATAACAACCAGGTTTAGCTTATTATGAATAATACTGCCCAGCTGCATCAGCTTAATCCCAATGCTATTGCCTTGTGCGCACTTGGCCGCTGGATCGCCAGCCGGCATTGGGTACCCGCTACCGGCGGTAATTTTTCCATCCGCAGCGGCGAGAATAGCGCGCTGGTTACCGCTTCAGGTAAAGATAAAGGTGAGCTAAGCCCGCAAGACTTGCTGCCGGTAAGCTGGCAAGACGGCAAATTAAGCTGCCCGGGTAAGCCCTCGGCCGAAACTGCGCTGCATGCCCGGCTGTATCAGCTAGACAACCAGATTAAAGCCGTACTGCATACCCACTCGGTGCAGTCTACCGTGTTCTCGCGTCTTATCAACGACGATAGTTACCAGTTCTATGGTTATGAGATGCAAAAAGCCATTAGCGGCCATAGTTGCCATGACGCGCCCTGCGCGCTGGCCGTGTTTGATAATACGCAGGATATCCCGGCGCTGGCGGAGCAGGTACGGCAGCGCTGGCAACAACAGCCGCTGAACTGGGGCTTGTTGGTGCGAGGCCATGGCCTTTATGTCTGGGGCCGCAGCCTGGAAGAGGCAAAAAGGCATTTAGAAGGCTGGGAGTTTCTTATAAACTGCGAGCTTGAGAGGTTAAAGCTAACAAGGTAAACCGTGAAGTACTCAGCCATTATCACTGACATCGAAGGCACTACCAGCCGCATCAGTTTTGTTACACAAGTATTGTTCCCGTATGCAGCACGCGAGCTGCCGGCATTTATTATGCAGCATGCCAGCGAGAGCGCTGTTGCTAAACAGTTAGCCGAATGCCGCAACCTGATGCAACAGGACGACGCCAGCCTTGGCGCCGTTATTGCACAGCTACAGCAATGGATAACAGAAGACAAAAAAGTTACGCCATTAAAAGCGCTGCAAGGCATGGTGTGGCAACAAGGCTATGAAAGCGGGGCTTTTACCGGCCATGTTTATCCGGATGTATTTGAAGCACTAAAGCGCTGGCAGCAACAGGGCGTTAAGCTATTTGTTTACAGCTCCGGTTCGATACAGGCGCAGCAGCTGTTATTTAAATACAGTGACTTTGGCGATATGACATCGCTATTCAGTGGCTACTTTGACACCCGCGTCGGTGCCAAGCGAGAAATGTCTTCTTATGCTGCCATCTTGCAGCACTTACAGCTACCGCCAAAGCAGGTGCTGTTTTTATCCGATGTAGTAGCAGAGCTGGACGCTGCCGCACCGCTGGGTATAGGCACTATGCAGTTAATCCGTGAAGGCCAGGTAGCCGGCAGCCATACCATAGCGCATAACTTTAACGACGTTGAGGAGCTAATAGCATGAGTGAACTGACCGTCTTTAACAGCGATAATCCGGCGCAGCCACTGCTGCACACCAGCAATAACAACGAAATTAAACAGCAACTGCAAGGCGCCGGTGTGCGTTTTGAGCAGTGGCAAGCGAGTGCACCGGTTACTGCAGACTGCAGCGCCGAGGAGATCCAGGCTGCCTACGCCACTGATATTGCTAAGCTGCAGGCTGAAGGCGGTTATATTACTGTGGATGTGATATCGCTGAACGCCAAGCATCCGGATAAAGCAGCATTGCGGCAAAAATTTCTCGCCGAGCATACCCATAGTGAAGATGAAGTACGGTTTTTTGTTCGCGGCCAGGGTTTGTTTTGTCTACATATCGCCGACAAGGTGTATCAGGTGCTGTGTCAGCAAAATGATTTAATCAGTGTTCCTGCCGGAACCACGCATTGGTTTGATATGGGCAGCGATCCGGAGTTTACTGCTATCCGGTTATTTAACAACCCCGAGGGCTGGGTAGCTAACTTTACCGGCAACGATATTGCCAGCCGCTTTCCGTTGTTGCCTTGAGGTGCTTAAAATGCCCCAACACAGTGCAATAGCAGGAGTAGCCAGCTTCTGATAAGCGTATAAAGTAAATCAAGATCAATTAATTAACTGCAGTGCTTGCGCTGGTACTGCTTTTGCTTATCCTTGTCATATTCTGCTGCCATACTATGGCAGCATGCACTAAGCACCAGAGCTAATTAACTATGTTACCACTGCACACGCCGATGCGCGGCCTGCGTTGTTTTTGCGTCGCCGCCGAGTGTCTAAGCTTTAAAGAAACGGCAAAAAAGCTGTATTTAACCCCATCGGCGGTAAGCCACCAAATTAAGCAGCTGGAAGACAACCTGAATCTGGCACTGTTTGAGCGTAAAACCCGCGCCGTGGTATTAACCGAGGCCGGTAAGCGTTTTTATCAGGCCATAGCACCGCTGATGGAGCAACTGGCGGATACCATTGCAGATTTCAGTCAGGCCGAGCGCATGCTGCAGGTGAGTATTTCGATGCCGGAGTTTTTTGCCAGCGAGCTGTTTGTACCGCGGCTGATTGGTTGGTCTGAACAATATCCAAATATCAATTTGACGCTGGAAACCATCAAATCACGCCGAGACAGCCCGAAATATACCGATTTGTCTATCGTGCTGTCAGGCAAACGGCCTGAGCAAAAACAGGTGTATGATCTGTTTCCAATAAGTTATGTGCCGGCCTGCAATAGCCAGCAATATCAAAAATGGCACAGTAAAGGCTATCGTGTGCTGGAAAAAGTGCCGCTAATTTTGCATCAGGCACGGCCGCATGCCTGGCATCAATGGGCCGAGCACGTTGGTTATCATGATTTTGCCCCTAAGCAAATTATCCAGCTCGACAGCATGTTTAGTGTCGCAAGGGCCGCGCAGCAAGGCTTAGGCGTAGCATTAATACCACTGCCAATCAGCGCCAGCTGGTTTAGTAACGGCAGCCTACAACGCTTATTTGAGCAAGAACTGCTAAGCCGCGACCGCTACTATTTGGTACGGCACGATGATGATCCAAACCGGCAGGAAATACAGTTACTGATAGACTGGGTGCTGCAGAGCTTTCATATAGACAACTAGCATTGAATACCGCTTGATACCACCCAATCGGAGTGTAGCCAAAAAAACACACCCCGCATAGCGGGGTGTCTTTTTATATATTCTGCCACTTTAATTGTTCGGGGTCAGAACGGGATATCGTCATCAAAGTCGATTGGCGGTTCCATCGGTGCGCGCTGCTGCGGCTGTGCCGGTTGCTGGTAGCCACCTTGTGGCTGTGCCGGGCGTTGTTGATAGCCGCCCTGTTGCAGTGGTGCAGCCTGCTGATAACCACCTTGCGCCGGCGCCTGATAAGCCTGCTGTGGTGCTGCTTGCTGGTAACCGCCCTGTTGCTGAGCTGATTTCTGGTAACCGCCCTGTTGGCCGCCGCTCATACCACCAGCCATGCCACCGCCTTGCTGCTGGCCATCACCGCGGCCGTCTAACATTTGCAGCTCGTTGGCGATAATTTCGGTGGTGTAACGCTCTACACCGTCTTTATCCTGCCATTTACGCGTTTTCAGCTTGCCTTCAATATAGACTTTGCTGCCTTTACGCAGGTACTCGCCGGCAATTTCGGCCAGACGCTGGTAAATCACTACGCGGTGCCATTCGGTTTGCTCTTTTTTCTCATTAGTGGCTTTGTCGGTCCAGCTTTCTGAGGTGGCTACGGTTAAATTAGCCACAGCACCACCTTGCGGCATATAGCGCACTTCCGGGTCGGTACCCAGGTTGCCAATCAGTATTACTTTATTAATGCCACGCGCCATGCGATTTCTCCTAAAATATTAAGCCCTGGCTGCGGCAATAACCGCTTGTGCCTGCGCTGTGTCAAATTGTGCTGAACTGACTTTCAGATAACAGCGCTGCTCTGCCAGAAGCAATGTCACTTCCTGCACCCCGGCTAATGCCGTTAATTGACTGGCTAGTTGCTTAGCCTGTTGCTCCGACTGTATCGACACCGCCAATGACAGGCGCTGAGCGCGCGGTGGAATGCGAAGGGTGCTGGCAACGAGCAGCCATATTAAACCAATAACTGCCAGCACGGCAAACAGTGATTGGTAGCCAAGATGTTGTACTACGGCACCACCAAGAATGCCGCCTAAAAAGGCACCGAAAAACTGGCTACTGGAATAAATACCCATAGCACTGCCGCGCTGACCAGCTGGAGCCACCCGTGAAACCAATGCCGGCAAACTGGCCTCTAAAAAATTAAAGCCAACAAAGAACAGCAGCAAGGCAGCGGTAAGAGGCCAAAAGCCAGGCGCTAGCAGCGCCACTAACATGGCAGCAATTAGCAAAACTATCGCCAGCAGAAAAAAGCCTTTTTCCTGCGCTTTGCGCATGGCGATAATCATCATCGGGATCATAAGCACAAAAGAGCCCAGCAGCAGCGGCAGGTAAAACTGCCAGTGTTGGGTTGACGCTAAACCATATTGCTGTAACAGCGCAGGTAACACCACAAACATGGCGGTCAGCATTAAATGCAGCAGCAGCACACCGGCATCCAGCTGTAATAACTGCCGATGTTTCAGCATAGCCAGCAAGCTTTGCGGCAACGCCAGCGTTTCGGCCATCGGCGCTTTATTCACACTATTTGGCAATAAAAACGCCACCAGCAGCATAGCGATGCACGCCAGCAAAGCAGTAAACCAGAATACACCCGTTAAGCCATCCCATTCTGCCAACAAAGGCCCAAGTATCATGGCCGCGGCAAAGCTTAAACCAATACTGGCACCGATAATGGCCATTACTTTTGGCCGCTGCTCTTCACGGGTCACGTCGGCAGCAAAGGCTAAAATAGCCCCGGCAATGGCGCCAGCACCCTGTAACACCCGGCCCAGAGTCACCAGATACACCGAGTCGGCAAGCGCTGCGACAACAGAGCCCAGCGCAAATAATGCCAGGCCGCCCAGCATCACTGGCTTGCGGCCAATGCGGTCAGATAACCAGCCTAAAGGTATTTGCAAGATGGCCTGGGTTAAGCCATAAGCGCCAATCGCCAGGCCAATCCACAATGGTGAAAAGCCGTGCAACTGCTGGCCATAGAGGGCAAACACCGGCAATAGCATAAACAGCCCCAGCATGCGGCTGGAAAATACCAGCGCTAATGCCAGGGCAGCGCGTTTTTCAAGGGAATTTAACTGATGCATTAAACTCACAGCAAAGCGTTTAAATTAAGCGCGCCAGTGTAGCACAGAACCGGCGCGCTTTAAGTAGCTGGCTTGCAACTGTGGTTGTTTATGCCGCACTTACGCTTAATTGCTGGCTTTGGCGGTGAAATAACCCTACCGATAGCAACAGCAGGCTAAGCGGTAACAGGCTTAAATAAAATGCCGTCTGACCATCGAAACTGGCAAAGGTGTAGCCGGTTATCATAGAGCCGGTGGTACCGCCCAGCGCTGAAAACACCACGATAAGCCCGGTCATAGGAGCATGTTGAACTTTGGGCAATGCACTTAACATGACCGAGTTAATTACCGGGTAGATGGGCGCCATAAACAGGCCAATTAACGGAAACAGATAAGCCGCCAGCGGTGCAGTAAATAGCGTAACCTCAGCATTGTGGGCGATATCCCGCGTTAATGGCAGCGTAAGTAGGATCAGCAGTGCCATCGCAATAAGGCAGCTATTTAGCAACCAGTACCAGGACAGTTTCTTTAAGATGACCCCGGCCGAAATACGGCCCAGTGCTAAGCTGGCGGCGAAAATGCTGGTTAATTGCACACTAAGCTGGTTTGGCAGTTGCAGCACTTCGTTATTAAAGGTCGGCAGCCAGCTGCCAATACCCTGCTCAATGAGCACATATAAAAACGCTGATAGCACAAACACAAACACCAGTGGTTTATACACCAGTTGCAGCATCGCGATAAAATCCTGCCGCAGCGCCTGGGTGGGCGGCAACACCAGCTTAGGAAACGGCGTACTGCTTAGCAGCAGCAAATTGGCAACACACAGCAGCGCCAGCAGCCAGTAAACCTGTAGCCAGCTATCTGACGTCGGTGCTGTTGGGTCCATAAAAGCGGCAAACAGCCAGTAGCCCGACAACACCCCCAGCATAAAGCCGCCTTCAATAAAATTTAGCAAAGACGCATGCGCAGCTTTGGTTTCAGTAACCATACCAATGCTGGCGTATACCGACACTTTTACCAGTGCAAAACTGGCCCCAACAGTAAAAAACAGCAGCTTGGTCGTCCAGAATGCCGGCAATAGCGGCATGGCAACACAAGCCAGTGTCACCAGCATTAATGCCAGCTGCAGCGCCAGCTTGTAACCCAGCCGCGGCAGAAAAGAGGCGATGACAAAAGACACCACCGCAATAGGAATATCTTTAAAGCCCTCCAGCACACTGGCCGCTTCTTTACTGATTTGATAGGTGTGGATCACCTGCAAAATCACAGTGCCAACACTGTTGAGCAAAATGGCAAACACAAAGTAGGTCAGCAGCAAGGATAAGCGGATACGCATAGTGGCCATATTGTTGTTCTCTTTTGGCTGTTTAGTACAGCGTCTGTTATTTAACCCTGTTGTCAGTCACTTTGCTGACATTTTGTACTATAGCGCGGTTTTGCCGCATATTGCAATCGATTGCAAAAGCTGTATATTAAGCTTATTTACAGCCAGACAAGCGGGTATGCTTTATGTCGTTACAACCTCACGCCGCCGTGCGGCCCCTGACTACCGAGCCCTGGACGCTCACCGACAGCCATTATCAGCCACAGCATCTGCTGCTGCAGGAAACCCTACTCAGCCTGGGTAATGGTTATATCGGTAGCCGCGGTACCTTGGAAGAAGGTGCGGCAGAAGGTACAGCCAGCTGTGAGGGCACCTATTTAAACGGCGTGTACAGCAGTGAGCCTATTCATTATGGTGAGTCTGCTTACGGCTTTGCCAAGCATAACCACAAGATGCTGCAGGTGGCTAACGGCAAGCAGCTTACACTGAGTATCGATGGTGAAGCCCTGCATGCTAAAACTGCCGTTAAGCACACACGGCAACTCGATTTACAGAATGGTGTACTCAGCCGGCATACTGAATGGCACAGCCAAAGCGGCAAACAGCTGCGCCTGCAAAGTCGCCGCTTTGTGTCTCAGGCCAACCCAAACCTACTGGCGATAGAGCTGACCCTAACGGCAGTGAATTTTTCCGGCGAAGTGGTACTGCAAAGTGGTCTGGATGCGGCTTATCCGGGTTTTTACAAAAAAGACGACCCAAGGGTGGGTGAAATGTCGATTGCCGACAGCTTAACCCTGCTCAGGCAACAGTTTAGTGATGACAACAGCCTGATGCTGCACCGTGCCAAAGGCGCTCATTTTATCGTGGCGGCGGCAGCGAGCCATCTGCTGCCAGACAGCGCCAGTGTGCTGGTGCAGGACGACACAACACCTAATAAACTTAACCAACAATTTTCACTGAAACTGGTACAAGGTGAAGCGCAAACCCTGCACAAGCTGGTGATTTACTGCCACAGTGCTGACATTGAGGCGGGCGAGGCCCTGTCGCAACAAGCGCTGCGTTTGCTTAACCGTGCCCGGCAGCAGGGCTTTAACCAACAGCTAAGCGAACACCAGCAATGGTGGCAGCAATACTGGCAGCAGGCCGATGTGGGTATTGAAGGCGATGTGGCGCTGCAACAAGCCATGCGCTTTAACCTGTTTAGCCTGGCGCAATCGGCCGGCCGTAATGGTCAGAGTAATATCGCCGCCAAAGGCTTAACCGGCCCGGGCTATGACGGCCATTATTTCTGGGATACCGAAATTTACGTGGTGCCGGTAATGAGCCTGACCCAGCCCGGGATTGCCCGCCAGTTATTAACCCAACGCTACAGCCAGCTGGATGCGGCACGTGAGCGCGCCCGGCAGATGTCGCACAGTCAGGGTGCACTGTACCCCTGGCGCACCATCGGCGGTGAAGAGTGCTCGGCCTATTTTCCGGCTGGTACCGCGCAGTACCATATTAATGCTGCTATTGCTTATGCCATTCGCAGCTATTATCTGGCCAGCGATGACTGGGCTTTTATGCAGCAAATGGGCTCGGAAATGCTGATTGAAACCACCCGTCTCTGGCTGCAATTGGGCTTTTTCTCTTCGCGCAGCGGTAAGTTTGAAATTCATATGGTAACCGGGCCTGATGAGTACTCAGCGCTGGTAAACAATAACTTTTACACCAATGCTATGGTGCAATTGCAGCTAAAGTTTACGCTGCAAATAGTGCAGCAACTGCAGGCAGAGCAACACCCGCTGTTGCTGCAACTAGGGGTTACAGAAGCCGAATTACAACAGTGGCAACGGGCTGCCGACAACATGTACCTGCCCTTTGATGACATGCTGCAAATACATGCTCAGGACGATAACTTTTTAAGCCGTAAGCCGTGGGATTTTGCCAATACACCGACCGACAAGTACCCGCTGCTACTGCACTATCACCCGCTGGTGATTTATCGCCACCAGGTGTTAAAGCAGGCCGATGTGGTCTTGGCGCTACTGCTGCTGGACGATGCGATTCCCCAGGCGCAAAAGCAGCGCGATCTGGCCTATTACGAGCCGCTTACCACCCATGACTCCAGCTTATCCAGCTGTATTCACAGCATAGTGTTTGCCGAAACCGGCGACACCGCGCGGGCACACGCGTTTTTTGGTGACAGTGCCCGCATGGATCTGGACAACCACCATGGCAACACCGAAGTAGGCGTGCATATCGCCTGTATGGCCGGCAGTTGGCTGTCTCTGGTGATGGGCTTTGCCGGCGTGCGCTTGCGCGCCGATGGCCTGCACTTTAACCCTCTGCTGCCCGCTCAGCTACCGGGTCTCAGCTTTCGCTTAAATTATCGCGGCCGGCTGCTGCAATTTAGTGCCGACCAGCAACAGGCCAGTTATACCCTTGTCAGCGGCGAGCCATTAACACTGTTTCACGCCGCACAAGCGCTGACACTGCATGAAGGTGAAACAACCAGCCGGGTGTTAGGAGAGCATGTATGAGTTGCCGGGCAGTCATTTTTGATCTGGACGGCGTGTTAACCGACACCGCCATTTACCACTTTTATGCCTGGAAGGCATTAGCCGATGAGCTGGGCATTAATTTTACCGAACAGGATAACGAACAGCTAAAAGGCGTGGACCGCTTAGGCTCGCTGCGCTGGATTTTGCAACAAGGTGGCTTAACGCTAAGCGGGGCCGAAGAAGCGCGGCTAATGCAGCAAAAAAACGCGCATTATCTTAAGCTTATCGACCATATAACACCGGATAACCTCTACCCCGGTGTGGCAGCGCTTTTTGCGGATTTAAAGCAGCGCGCTATAAAAATTGGCCTGGCCTCGGCCAGTAAAAATGCCGCCTTTGTGGTTGAGCGCTTAGGCATTGCAGCGCAGTTTGACTATATTGCCGATGCGAATCAGGTGGTGAACAGCAAGCCCGACCCGGAAGTGTTTTTACTCGCCGCCAAAGGGCTGGGTGTGCCGCCAAAGCACTGTATCGGCGTGGAAGATGCCCTGGCCGGCATAGAAGCTATTAACCGCGCCGGTATGAAAGCCATCGGAATTGGTGATGCAAAAGTACTAAATGGGGCTATCAGGGTATATTCAAGTGTGAAGGCGATAACGCTTGAAGAACTGATAAGTGTCTGAGGGTTCGAGTGGCGGTTAGCATTGCTGACGGGGCGACACAGAGTGTCTGAGCCCTGCCGCTGGCATAAGGGCGAGTTGCTGTGGCGAGCCCGACGGCAATGGTAACGCAAGCCACGGCAAAGTCTCGCCGCGCTAACTTCTCCGCAAGCTCGACTGCCGTTCAATTAACTTAACCGGCAGCAACTGCGAGGCAGCCTTAGCGCCATTGATCTGGCCAAGTAATTGCGCAACCAGCAATTTACCACCGGCCTGAGTGTCCTGCTTCACCGTGGTTAACGACGGCGTACAGTAGGCCGACATGGCAATATCATCAAAGCCCACCAGCGCGACCTGTTGCGGCACACTGACACCGTGCTCCAGCAGTGCTTTCATCGCGCCCATGGCAATAGCATCACTGGCGGCGAAAATACCATCCAGGCTGCCAAGCTGCTTAAACAATGCCTGCTGCGTCTGCACATAACCAGCCTGGGCGGTAAAGTCGGTATTAAGCTGCAACAGCGGTTCAGGTTTAATGCCGGCGGCCTGCAAGGCGTCCTGATAACCCAGATAACGCATTTCAATTTCGGTATGGCGGATATCGCCCAAAAAGGCAATGCGCTTACAACCTTGGGCCAGCAAATGGCTAACCGCCAGCGTAGCGCCCTGACGGTTGTCGCTGCCAATAACCGCAAAGGCTTCGCTGCCGGTTGGCGCACCCCAGACGACAAAAGGCACACCGGCACTGCTGAGTTGTTCCACCCGCTCATCATGCTCGCCCTGGCCAATCACAATCAGGCCATCGGCACGTTTAGAATCAAAGTAGTAACTGCGCCAGTCTTTGTCAGTGGTTTTGCTGGTGCTCAGCAGCATATCGTAGCCCTGACGGGTCAACTCATCGGCAATAACACCGAGAATGTCCAGCAAGAACGGATCGGTAATGGTTTGCTGGGTTTTGGCATCAAACAGAATAATAACGGCGATAGTGTGGCTTTTTTGCGTGCGCAGGCTGCGGGCAGTGGCATTGACCTTAAACTGATGCTCGGCCGCAATTTGCTGCACTTTTTCCCGCGTTTGCGCATTAATCACCGGGTTATCGCGCAAAGCGCGTGAGGCGGTAGATTCCGACACGCCGGCCAGCCGGGCAATATCAGATAAAGTCAGGGTTTTTGCCGGTTTTATTCCCACGTTAACTACTTTTAGTCCGTTTGCACTGCACTTAACGGCAATAATGCCTTAATGGGCACAGGGTCGCAACGGCAGCGTTCAACATAGTAGACAATTAAACAGCAAAGTTCTTTTGCAATCGTATGCAAAAACAGCAAAACAGCTATTGCAATCGATTGCAATATCACCTATGTTTAAATCCGGCCGGCACTGCAGCAAGTAAAACAGGCTAAACCAAGCCATTAATACGCCGGCGTTATAATCGACAGGATAGCAGGAGAACAACAGATGGTAGCCCGACTCAATAAGATCAGCGCCGCACTGGCACTGCTTTGCAGCATGCCCCTTATCGCCCAGACCAACACCGAACAAAACGCCGAGGCCCAAACGCAAGGCGAGATAGAGCAAATAGTCGTCACCGGTAAAGCCAGCGGTATGTCTGGCTTTAAAGTCGACAGCAGCTATGCCATTACCAATGTGTCTGCCGAAAATATTGGCCGGCTGGCACCGAAAAGCACTGCTGAGCTATTCACCGTAGTACCCGGCGTGTGGGCCGAAAGTTCAGGCGGCATTGCCGGCGCCAACGTCTTTGTACGCGGCTTTCCCAGCACTGGCGATGCCCCCTTTGTTACCATACAGTTAAACGGTGCACCTATTTTCCCGCCGCCAACGCTGTCGTTTTTAGAAAACTCATCCATTTTCCGCCTCGATGAAACGGTGCATTTTATGGAAGCACTGCGCGGCGGCTCTACCCCTGTGTTATCGAACGGCCAGCCCGGTTTAACCACTAACTTCCTGTTAAAAGAAGGCAGTGAAGTGACCGAAGGCCTGGTGAAATTTTCCACCTCCAGCTACGGCCTGCGCCGGGTAGATGGCGTGGTTAGCGGTGAAATTGCCGACCGGTTGTACGTGATGGCCGGCGGTTATATCAGCAGCTCTGAAGGCCCGCGCGAAACCGGTTTTAATTCAGAAAAAGGCCATCAGTTTACCGTTAATGTCACCAAAGAGCTGGATAACGGCAGCATTAATGTTTACACGCGGCAAACCGATGATCACGGTGTCTGGCATCTGCCGGTGCCGCTGAATGTCGCCGGTGTAGATAACAGCTACAGCCAGATTGGGCCAAACAACCGGCTGGGTAAAATTGCCTATGGCCCGGATGGCGAAGAGCAAAGCTTCGACTTTGGCGACGGCCGCGGCTGGAACGGCGGCATTACCGGCGGTACCGTTGATTTAGATTTAACCGACAGCTGGCGCTTAATGTACCGCTTTAGCCATATTGCCGGTGAGGCCAACACCTTTGGCCTGGTGCCGGAAGGTGGCGCAGCTACGCTTGGCAATGTTGCCGGCGTTAACGGCCCGGTTACCGGCGTAGCTACCGGCACTGTGTACGACAACGATACCGTGGTGCAGCAAATTGGCCGCTGGGTGGTACTAAAAGACATTGAAGCCTTTACCAACGATATCGCCTTTAGCAAAACCACCGACAACGCCGTATACACCCTGGGTTACTACGCCACTAACTTCTCGGTACAGGACTGGTGGTCTATTGGCAACCAGCTGTGGCATGTGGTGGAAAAAGGTGGAGAAGCACTCAGCGGTATAGACTGTAATGACAACCTGCAAAGCTGCAGCTGGAACTACGATATCGACGCCACCGGCGATGGTGACACCAGCGCCTTTTACGGCGCGGTAGAATATCAGCTGAATGAACAATGGCGGGTAGATGCCGGCCTGCGCCACGAAAACCACAACATCAGCTATGTAGTAGATGAAGGCTTAACCGGCGATATCAGTAAAGCAGTAGACTACGACGAAAGTGAAATTGCCTGGACCGCCGGCGTAAACTGGATGTGGCAGCGCAATATGGGTGTGTTTGCCCGCGTTAATAAAGGCAACAAAATGCCGTTTTTTGACGACTTCCGCGATAACTACGGCGCTTTTGAAAACGGCGATAAGCTGATTAAAGAAGTGACCCAGTACGAGCTCGGCTACAAATGGGCCGAGCAGAATTACAGTATCTACTTAACCTCGTTCTACAACGAAGTGGATGGCGAGCTTTTTGTTACCCGCCCCGGTGCCCCGGCCGAAGTGTTAACTACAGAGGCTATGGGTATTGAGTTTGACGCTAACTACCGCGCCGACAACGGTTTTGCCGTTAACCTTAATGCCACTGTGCAGGACACCGAGATTACCAACCACCCGGATCCGCTAGTGGTGGGTAACCAGGCTATCCGTCAGCCCGACTGGATGCTGCGCGTCACACCAAGCTACGGCTTTGACCTGGGCAATATGTACGCTACGGTCTACGGCACTTTATCCTCAGTGGCCGACCGCTTTGGTGATAACGGTAACAGCGTGACGCTGGACGGTTACAGCAAAATTGACTTAGGTGTACAGCTGGATGTCACCGAGCGGCTAAAAGCGCAGTTGTCGGTGGCTAACCTGACCGATAAAGACGGTATTACTGAAGGCGATCCGCGCAGCGCCGGCAGCCCGAACGGCCGCTATATTATGCCGCGCAGTATCGATTTTAATATCAGCTACAGCTTTTAAGATCCTCTCCCCGGTGTTAACCGTATTGCCTCCGCTTAGTGCGGAGGCTTTTTTTTCTGCCCATCTAGTGTATATTTGTACAGTTTTGCTGCCTTTATTGCCCAACCGGAAACCATTATGGATAAAATCGACATTCGCGGTGCCCGCACCCACAACCTGAAAAACATCTCGCTGACCATACCGCGCGATAAACTGATTGTGATCACCGGCTTGTCCGGCTCGGGCAAATCATCGCTGGCATTTGATACGCTGTACGCTGAGGGCCAGCGCCGCTATGTCGAATCGTTATCCGCCTACGCCCGGCAGTTTTTAAGTCTGATGGAAAAGCCCGATGTTGACCATATCGAGGGCTTATCACCGGCTATTTCCATTGAACAAAAATCTACCTCCCATAACCCACGCTCTACTGTGGGTACCATTACCGAAATTTACGACTACCTGCGCCTGTTGTTTGCCCGGGTAGGCGAGCCGCGCTGCCCGACGCATGATTTACCGCTGGCGGCGCAAACTATCAGCGAAATGGTCGACAAGGTCACCACCTTCCCCGAGGGCACTAAACTGATGGTGCTGGCCCCGGTGGTGCAAGAGCGCAAAGGCGAGCATGTGAAAACGCTGGAAACCCTAGCCGCCCAGGGTTATATCCGCGCCCGCATCGACGGCGAAGTGTGTGATTTATCTGACCCGCCTAAGCTCGACCTACACAAAAAGCACACCATTGAAGTGGTGATCGACCGTATTAAAGTGCGCGACGACATTAAAACGCGGCTGGCCGAATCCTTTGAAACCGCGCTCAGTTTGTCCGGCGGCGTGGCAAGGGTAGCGCTGATGGACGATCCAAACGCTGACGAGCTGGTGTTCTCGGCCAATTTTGCCTGCCCCAGCTGCGGTTATTCGATGGTCGAGCTGGAGCCACGGCTATTTTCGTTTAACAACCCGGCCGGTGCCTGCCCCAGCTGTGATGGCCTGGGCGTAAAGCAGTATTTTGACCCGAATAAAGTCATTGTCAGCGACGAGCTTAGCCTTGCCGGTGGTGCCATTCGCGGTTGGGATAAACGTAATTTCTATTATTTTCAGATGTTAAAGTCGTTAGCCGATCACTACGGCTTCGCGCTGGATGTGCCCTTTAACAGCCTGAGCAAAAAACAGCAGGACGCCATTTTACACGGCAGCGGCCATACAGTAATCGATTTCAAATACCTCAACGATCGCGGCGATATCGTGCAGCGCAGCCATCCATTTGAGGGCATTTTACCTAATATGGAGCGGCGTTATCGCGAAACCGAATCCAATGCGGTGCGCGAAGAGCTGAGTAAGTACCTGGCGCATCAGGCCTGCCCCAGCTGTCATGGCACCCGCTTGCGCGAAGAAGCCCGCCATGTGTTTATCGGCCAGACTAATCTGCCACAGGTGGTTGAATTGTCGATTGGCGACTGTATGGCGTTTTTTCAGCAGTTAACACTGACCGGCCAAAAAGCACAAATTGCCGAGAAAGTATTAAAAGAAATCCAAGACCGGTTAAGTTTTCTGGTTAACGTTGGCTTGAACTACCTGAACCTGTCGCGCAGCGCCGAAACCCTCTCCGGCGGTGAAGCACAGCGCATTCGCTTAGCCAGTCAGATTGGTGCCGGTTTAGTTGGCGTGATGTATGTACTGGATGAGCCGTCGATTGGCCTGCACCAGCGCGATAACGATCGCCTGCTTGGCACCTTAACCCACCTGCGTGATTTAGGTAACACTGTGATTGTGGTCGAGCACGATGAAGACGCAGTACGGATGGCCGATCATATTATCGATATTGGCCCGGGTGCCGGTGTACACGGCGGTAATATTGTTGCGCAGGGTACGCTGGATCAGGTCATGGCGGCACCGGACTCATTAACCGGCCAGTATTTGGCCGGTACGCGCAAAATTGAGGTACCGCAAAAACGCCACAAACCCGGTAAGAAATGGCTAGAAGTGTTGGGCGCCAGTGGCAATAACTTAAAGAATGTCGATATTGCCATTCCGTTTGGCCTGATGACCTGTGTTACCGGTGTATCCGGCTCAGGCAAATCAACGCTGATTAACGACACCCTGTTTCGCGTCGCACATAAGGTGTTAAATAAAGGCGAGGGCGATGACGCCGCGCCGCACCGCGAGATAAAAGGCCTGGATCACTTTGATAAAGTGATTGACATCGATCAGAGCCCGATCGGCCGCACGCCGCGCTCCAATGCCGCCACCTACACCGGCATTTTTACCGCCGTGCGTGAGCTGTTTGCCGGTACTCAGGAAGCGCGCTCACGTGGTTATCAGGTGGGCCGCTTTAGCTTTAACGTTAAAGGCGGCCGCTGTGAAGCCTGTCAGGGTGATGGCGTAATCAAAGTAGAAATGCACTTTTTACCCGATGTCTATGTGCCGTGCGATGTGTGTAAAGGTAAGCGCTATAACCGTGAAACGCTGGAGATTAAGTACAAAGGCAAGAATATCCACGAAGTACTGGATATGACCGTCGAAGACGCGCTGGACTTTTTTGACGCCATACCGGCGATTAAGCGTAAAGTACAAACCCTGATGGATGTAGGCCTGTCTTACATTAAGCTGGGCCAGTCGGCCACCACCTTATCTGGCGGTGAAGCCCAAAGGGTAAAACTGGCGCGCGAGCTAAGCAAACGCGATACCGGTAAAACGCTGTATATTCTGGATGAGCCCACCACCGGCCTGCATTTTTACGATATTCAGCAGCTGCTAAACGTACTGCACCGGCTGCGCGATCACGGCAATACCATCGTAGTGATCGAGCATAACCTGGATGTGATTAAAACTGCCGACTGGATTATCGACTTAGGCCCCGAAGGCGGTAGTGGTGGCGGTGAAATACTGATCGCCGGCACACCAGAGCAGGTAGCCGCCTGTGAAAAGTCTTATACCGGGCATTACCTAAAGCCGTTGCTGGGTTAATCGAACAAGAATTCGACAACCCGCGATCAGCGGGTTATCATATAAAGCAACCTGCGGGCGATATATGAGCTGGAAAATCGACTTTTACCAAGGTGTAGATGAACAGATCCTGGCCATGCCGCCAAAGATGCAGGCAAGAATACTGAAGTTGCTTGAATTGATGGAGAAACATGGCGCAAACTTAGGGCCACCACATACAGAGGCAATGGGTGGCGGCTTGTTTGAGATCAGAGCGAAAGCAGCGGAAGGTATAGGCCGCGGACTGTTTTGTTATTTGCAGGGCAAACATATAGTCGTATTACATGCCTTTATCAAAAAGTCACAAAAAACGCCAAAAGCGGATCTTGAACTGGCCCGACAACGGCAAAAAG